>NZ_JAOVAM010000010.1 GCF_029850875.1 Rothia similimucilaginosa
GGCCGCGCCCCCCCCCAAGCCCCTTATCAGCGCCCTATCAATGCCCACATAGGCGCCGGGCGAGGTGCACTTTTTAGCTCACTGATAACGAAAGAATCGGTACATTAACGGGAAGGTTGATACCCTAAAAGGTATGGCTCCACGGACCACGAAGGGTCGTAACACGACCTCTACTAAAGCAAACACTAAAAAGACCACCCGCAAGCGCACCACCTCCCGAGGCGGCGCCCAGCGCGGGGCCAACACAGCGAACCCTGTAGCGGGCGCTATCTCCTCCGTCTGGCTGAGTATAGCTCACGCTATCGGTGGGCTCTTCCGCTCCATTGGTGTGGTGCGCACCGACCTTGCGCCCGAAGACCGCCGTGACGGTGGCGCGCTCACCATCCTGCTGTTTGGCATGATTAGCGCAGGGGTGGAGTGGTACAACTGGCGTTCCCATACCTCCCTCGGTTTGTTGCGAGCGCCGCTGGATGCCTGGCACACCATGCTGGGCGGTATTTTCGGTCAGGGTGCCCTGCTGATTCCGGTGTTCTGCCTTATCATGGCGTGGTGCATTTTCCGTGGACCTGACCTCATTAAACGTAATAACCGCGTGGCGGTGGGCTCCTTCATCATACTGGTGGCGACCTCCCTGTTCTTTGCCCGCCATGCGGGTCACCCGACCTTCGCGGATGGTTTTGACGCCGTCTGGGCTGGTGGAGGCGTGGCTGGCGTTCTGCTGGGCACCCCCATTGTGCGTGTGAGCGGCGGTATTGCGTTCGTTGAGATTCTGATTCATCTGCTGCTGGGTATTGCCGGTCTGATGGTTCTGACGAATACTCCGATTCGTCAGGTGGTGCCGCGTACCCTGCACATGGTCGGTCTGGCTCTGGGTGAGAAGCCCAACGGCACGACTCGAACCTCCGCGAAGGACAGCCCTTCGGATGCAACTCAGACCGTGAATCTGAACGCTGAGGAGCACGACCGTAGCTACCTGTACGAGGATGAGAAGCCGGCACGTACGGCTCCGAAGTCTGGCGGCCTGTTCGCTCGTCTGCGCGGTTGGTTGGGCATTGCTCCCGCTGCGTCGACGGATTCTTCCCTGGACGAGTACGCCGGTGATGAAGCATTCGTGAGCGCCGTGGTGGATGAGACTCACCCGGAGACCACGCAGATGCCGGTACAGCCCGTGGACTCTGCACAGGGATCCGCTCAGCAGGCGCGCCCGGCGGCTAAGCCGAACCGCCTGTCCCGTCTGCCGGGCCGCCTCAACCAGGCACCGGCTGCGCAGGGTACTTCTGCGCAGAACAGTGCGTATTCGAGCAGCCCGGACCTCTTCGATGTTGAGGCATCGGATGCACCCGCAGCCCGCCTGGACCAGGTGCAGCGTGCCGCCGTGGCGAATGGCCGCGTGAACCGTATTCCTGGCGAGGAGCCCCTCTTTGACGTTGAAGCATACGATGGCTTCGGCGCTTCTGAGGAAGCTGCACCGCAGACGAAGCACCACCAGGTAGTTAACTCTGCACAGCCTGCAGCACGGTCGGCGGCCCCGGTTTCTGCACCCCAGGCTCCTGTTGCCCCCGCGGCTCAGCCTCCGATTCCGACCCGCATGCACTCGCCGGGTGCGCATCCGAAGAACATGGCTCCCGCGGCTTCGCGAGCGCCTGAGGCTGGCGCATCCCGCCCGCTGCAGAACAATACTCAGGTGGCAACCACCGAGCAGGCGCGCGGCGAGCAGGTTGTGCAGTCCTCCCGCGGCACCTATGTGCTGCCCTCGGAGGAGTTACTGGTTGCTGGTCCTCCCGCCAAGGAATCTTCCGAGGTCAACGAGCATGTGGTTGAGGCTCTGACGAATGTGCTGGAGCAGTTCAAGGTGGATGCGCAGGTCACCGGCTTCTCGCGCGGCCCGACCGTGACCCGCTATGAGATTGAACTGGGTCCCGCCACGAAGGTGGAGCGTGTGACCGCGCTGAGCAAGAATATTGCGTACGCTGTGGCGAGCCCGGATGTTCGTATTCTGTCCCCGATTCCGGGTAAGTCTGCTATTGGTATTGAGATTCCGAATACGGACCGTGAGACCGTTGCGCTGGGTGACGTGCTGCGTTCCTCACAGGCTCATGCGAACCACCACCCGATGGTCATGGGTGTGGGTAAGGACGTTGAGGGCGGCTTCGTGCTGGCCAACCTCGCAAAGATGCCGCATATGCTGGTCGCTGGTGCGACCGGTGCCGGTAAGTCTTCGTTTGTGAACTCGATGATTACCTCGATTCTGATGCGTTCAACCCCGGACCAGGTGCGCCTGGTGATGGTCGACCCGAAGCGTGTGGAGCTCACCGCCTACGAGGGCATTCCGCATCTGATTACGCCCATCATTACGAACCCGAAGAAGGCAGCTGAGGCTCTTCAGTGGGTGGTTCGTGAGATGGACGCCCGCTACGATGACCTCGCCCATTACGGCTATAAGCACGTGGACGACTTCAATAAGGCGGTGCGTGAGGGTAAGGTTCAGCCCGATCCCGGTAGTAAGCGCACGGTGCACGAGTACCCGTACCTGCTGGTGATTGTTGACGAGCTCGCCGACCTGATGATGGTCGCTCCGCGTGACGTGGAAGAAGCGATTGTTCGTATTACGCAGCTGGCGCGTGCGGCGGGTATTCACCTGGTGCTGGCAACCCAGCGTCCGTCGGTGGATGTGGTGACCGGTCTGATTAAGGCGAACGTTCCGTCTCGTATGGCGTTTGCGACCTCCTCGGTGACGGACTCCCGCGTGGTGCTGGATCAGCCCGGCGCCGAGAAACTGATCGGTCAGGGTGACGCACTCTTCCTGCCGATGGGTGCCTCGAAGCCGATGCGTGTTCAGGGTGCGTGGGTGTCTGAGTCTGAGATTCACGCAGTGGTTGAGCACGTGAAGAAGCAGGCGCCGACCATCTACCGTGAGGACGTGATGGTCTCTGCCGCGAAGAAGCAGATTGATGAGGAAATTGGCGATGACCTCGACGATCTGTTACAGGCGGCGGAGATTGTGATTACGACCCAATTCGGTTCGACTTCGATGCTGCAGCGTAAGCTGCGCATGGGCTTCGCGAAGGCTGGCCGTATCATGGACCTGCTGGAATCGCAGGGCGTGGTGGGCCCCTCGGAGGGCTCGAAGGCACGTGAGGTGCTGATCCGCCCGGATGACCTGCAGGTGACCCTGGCACGTATTCGCGGTGAGGAGCCTCCGGCTGCCGACCCGTACGCGAATGCGGTGGACCCGGGTGAAGCGGTCACCGACTATTTCGATGAGCCCGATGATGAGGGTTCAGAGGACGCCTGGCAGCTGACTGGCCGCTAGTCCTCCAGCGCCCTGCCCACTCAGCTGAGTGAACCCGCGACATGCACCCCGCATTGTCCCCGTGATGTCTGCTACGGCACACTTATAATGGATGGTACGGGGTGTTTGCGTATCCCCGATACGTTTAGGTGTCGGCGCGTACGCGGTCTCTCACCGTCGAAAGCGATCTACCCGTAAGGAGCCGTTATGAGTGAAGCTCGCAATTCCGCACCCGCAGGTGCGGTCAGCGCAGCGAAGCCTTCGAACTGGAATGTGCCGAATGTGTTGACGGTTCTGCGTATTATTGCGGTTCCTTTCTTCATTGTTGCCCTGGTTACGGGTGGTACTTTTGGTGCCGCAGATTCGATGCACCGCTGGTTGGCGTGGATTATTTTCATTCTTGCCATGCTCACGGACTGGGCGGACGGCTATCTGGCGCGCTCGCGTAATCTGATTACGAGCTTCGGCAAGATTGCTGACCCGATTGCCGATAAGTTCCTCACCGGCGCGGCGTTTATTGTGCTGTCGACGCTGGGTGAGCTGTGGTGGTGGGTCACGATTGTGATTCTGCTGCGCGAGTGGGGCATTACAATCATGCGTCTGTTCATCATTAAGTACGGTGTGATGGCCGCTAGCAAGGGCGGCAAGATTAAGACCGTGCTACAGACGGTGGCGCTGGTGCTGATGCTTCTGCCGCTGGGTCAGCTGGGTCTTGGGTGGCTGATTCCTGGTTGGGTTCTGATGGGCGCGGTCACTGCGATTACCGTGTGGACCGGCCTGGTGTATGTGCGTGATGCGTATATTTTGCGTCGTAACTGGTTGCAGGCTCAGGCCTCCCAGGGCGGCGGTCATTAGAGGCGAGGGGGGAGTGGCGTGTGCTGCTCCCCTTCGTTGTACCTGCGGTGCGTTGTGTGCCGCGTGAGGTTTTGGTCGGCGGTTCGCCGCTGAAAGGAGAGAATAATGGTTCCCCTCATACTTGAAGATGCTCCGTCCCTTGATCCTGCTGAGGTTTTCTCCGGTACCCCGGAGGCGGCGGCTCTGCTGCTCCGTGATGCGGTGCGGTTGCGTGCCTCCCAGGAGGGGCCGGTGCTGGTGGCAACGGCTGAGTCGCTGACCGGCGGGGATGTGGGCGGCGCGATTTGTACAGTGCCGGGCGCATCCGCGTATTACCGTGGCGGAGTGATTTCCTATGCCTACGAGGTGAAGGCTCAGGTGTTGGGTGTGGATGCTCAGCTGCTGGCGCGTGAGGGGGCGGTGCATCCTGCGGTGGCGGTGCAGATGGCGGTCGGTACGGCGCGTGTGTGCGGTGCTGATTATGCGGTGTCGACCACGGGTGTTGCCGGTCCTGATCCTGCGGATGGTCAGCCGGTGGGTACGGTCTATATTGGGGTGCGTTCCCCGGGTGGTTCTGAGGTGTTTGAGCGGCACTATTCGGGGGATCGGGCGCAGATTCGTGAGGCGGCGAGCGCGGATGCGATTGCTCTGCTGGCGCGTGCGGTGCGCGGTGGTGCTGGTGGGGGTTCTGGAGAATGAGCTGGCGTAGCGACTCGGCTAGACTGTGCTGTGCTGTGCTGTGTGGCGCCTGGAATGGCTGTGTAATCATCTGTGCAGCGCCTACCTGAGAAAAAATTTTACGGTTCAAATATATTCACAGGGTTCTTTCAGCTCTGCAGGAATAAAGGCATAGGTTCGTCTGTTTGAATAGATACAAGCCGTAAGAAGAAGACGAAAGTGGCGGGGCACCTAGCTCACGCTCCAAAAATCAGTTAGGCTTATTCTGTACAGTCCCGCGCGTCGGGAATACCTACTCAGGAAAGTGATATAGAAGCTCATGGCTAAGCAGCGTGTATCGATTAATGGCATTACTAAGTGGAAGGAAATCGAGGAGACCCCCCGACAGGTCGCCCCGGTCGTTGAGGAAGCTAAGGTTGTTCCCCTGCGACAGGCAATCGGTGAGGTTCTTCGCGATGTTCGCCAGCGTCAGGGTCGCACCCTGCGCGAGGTTTCCCAGCGTGCCCGTGTTTCCCTCGGTTACCTGAGCGAAGTTGAGCGCGGTCAGAAGGAAGCTTCCTCCGAACTGCTGGCATGGATTTGCCAGGCTCTGGACATTCCGATGTCCCAGATGTTGCGTGAGGTTGCCGACCGTATGGCAGTTCTCGAGGGTGTTCAGATTCCGGATACTGTTCCGGCTGAGATGTCTGAGCAGTACAAGAGCGATTACTACATTCTCTCGAAGTAACGCAAGGCGGCACATGCCGCGCTAAATGTGAAGCGATGCCGTGCATCCCCGTAAGGTGGTGTGCGGCATCGCTTATTCTCAGTTTATTCTCGGGCGATGTGACGAATTATGAAGCAAACTAGCGGTGAAGAGGAAGGAGCGCTTGTGAAGCTGAGCGAATTTTGGGTGTGCATGGAGTATGAGTTCGGTGCCGGGTATGCTCCGGTGCTGGCGCGTGACTTGGTGCTGGGGTCGTTGGGTCATGTGACCGCTGCGGAGGCGCTGGATCAGGGCGTTAACCCGAAGGATGTGTGGCTTGCGATTTGTGAGGAGCAGGAGATTCCGCAGGAACGCCGCCTGGGTCCCGATAAGGAGCCGTTGCGCTAGGTAGTGAGCCTGGCGTGTTCTAGCGCCTGTGCGGTGCCTACCAGCTGTTCCCTGGCAATTGTTCGAGTGCTGGCGCCTGTGCGGGAAGTATTTTCGAATAATTAGCCGAGAATCCGGGTTTTTCGAAAATATATGCCGAAACCCTATCCGATTTATTCGAAACCGGGTCGTAATTTTGTTCGACTCATGGTAGACTTTTCCACATCAGGAATTTTTTGGAAAAGTCTTCAAAGTTTTCCACAGATTTTAAAAAATGGCCTTATCCTGTCAGGCTGTGACCCTAGAGTAGTCTCAGAAGGAACCGGTAGGCCAAAACCTTCAAGGTCTCGATTACGAGTCCCACCGATTCCGAAGAAACATTACTCCCGTCAACCACTGACAACACAAAGAACGAGGTACTACCGTGGCTAAGAACACCAAGTCTCAGAGCGTAGCTCGCGTTCCCGAAGAGGGTCGCGCCAAGGCACTTGAAGCCGTGATGGCACAGATCGATAAGAATTACGGCAAGGGCGCGGTCATGCGCTTGGGTGATAAGGAAATCACCAAGACTGAGGTGATCTCCACCGGCGCTATCGCTCTGGATGCAGCTCTGGGTATTGGCGGCCTGCCCCGTGGCCGCGTCATCGAGATTTACGGTCCCGAGTCCTCTGGTAAGACCACCGTTGCACTGCACGCTGTAGCGAACGTTCAGAAGGCAGGCGGCGTGGCGGCGTTCATCGACGCCGAGCACGCACTGGATCCGATCTACGCGGCTAAGCTGGGTGTGGACATCGACCAGCTGCTGGTCTCTCAGCCCGACACCGGCGAGCAGGCACTGGAGATCATGGACATGCTGGTTGGTTCCGGCGCCGTTGATATCGTGGTCGTCGACTCCGTTGCAGCACTGGTACCCCGCGCCGAAATTGAAGGTGACATGGGTGACTCCCACGTGGGCCTGCAGGCTCGCCTCATGAGCCAGGCTCTGCGTAAGATTACCGGCCGCCTCTCCGCAACCGGCACCACCGCAATCTTCATCAACCAGCTGCGTGAGAAGATTGGTGTCTTCTTCGGCTCTCCCGAAACCACCACCGGTGGTAAGGCACTGAAGTTCTACGCTTCGGTCCGTATCGACATCCGCCGCATTGAGACCCTCAAGGACGGCGCTAACCCGATCGGTAACCGCACCCGCGCCAAGATTGTGAAGAATAAGATGGCTCCGCCCTTCAAGCAGGCTGAGTTCGACATCCTCTACGGTGAGGGCATCTCCGTTGAGGGCGGCATCCTGGACCTGGCGGTGGAGAACGACATCGTCAAGAAGTCCGGCGCATGGTTCACCTACGATGGTGAGCAGCTGGGTCAGGGCCGTGAGAACGTTCGTAAGCTGCTCAAGGACAACCCCGAGCTCACCGAGGAACTGCAGTACAAGGTTCTGGTGAAGCTGGGCATCATTGAGGAAGAAGCTGAAGAGCAGGCAGTTGCTTCTGAATCCGAGGGTAACGACCCGCTGGACGAGCTGGCTGAGGACTTCTAAACCGGCCCGCGTAGCTTCTTGCTAACGCCACGACTGATTGCCGTGTGCTGTGCATTCCGCACGGTGCACGGCAATCTGTCGTTAACGGAGAGTGCTTTAAAGAGAGTATCGGGGGTGCCGAGACAGCGCCTCGTTACAATGGGGGAGCGCCGTATAGTCTGGTGCACGGGTCAACAGTGACCCGTCAATAAACGATCCAATACAGGGGAGAGGAGGAACTGAGCATGACGGAACAGCACGGTCATGAAGAGCACGAGCAAAACAGCGCGCGTGACGACGATGCCGGTTTTGCGGCGCTGGATGGGACCGAACCGCACTTCGGTTCCTCGGCTCTGGAAGGTTCAGCCTTCCAAGACTCTGCATTCTCTGCGTCTGTTTCCTTTGAGACCGCTATTTCCTTTGAACCGGCAGCCCCGCCTGTTGAGGTAGGCGGCTTCGAAGCGCTCAATTTTGAGGCGCCTACCGCCCTGGCGGAGCCCACCCTCAGCTGGGAGGCGCCTCCTGCTGTTACGCTTCCTGCTGTCGGAGAGCTCCCGTATCAGGATGAACCCCCGTACCCTGACGAGCCTCCTTATGAGGTTGAACCTCAGTATCCGGCAGAGCCTAAGTATGTAGGGGAATACTGGGTATCCTCGGACGAAGCAGCACCCGCAGAAGCGATAGCGGAGAAGCTTGAGGGTCAAGAACCTTCACCCCAAAAAACCAAGCCGAAAGCGCGGCAGGCTGAAAAGCCCGCGCCCAAGAAGAAGTTAGCGGCTAAGAAGAAACCAGCGGCCACAGAAAACGCATCCAAAAAGTGGGCGCGGAACAGGGTCGCGGATTCGGTAGCCGCTGAGGAGTTCCCGGACTGGCACCCCGCCGCGCACGGCTTTGTTGAAGAAAGCATCGCCCGCGATAACGGCGGCGACTACGCGGGGGAGTTCCGCGTACCCGAGCTGCTCCTGAAAGCTGCGCCCGCCAACTTTAAAGATGGCAGTTCCGAAGAAAGTAGCGAGCCCCCGCGTCGTAGCCTGCTCGTTGACCCGAACCTGCCCGCCGTCTCCATTGACGAAGCGCCCGTTCGTGCCTTCACCCCCGGCGGTGCCGAGCCGCGCCCCATGGCGGCTGGCCGTATGAGTCGAGCCGGTGCCGCCTCCATCGGGTCGGGGCTCACCGCCGAAGAAAAGGAAGAGATTGAGCGGCAAGCAGCTCAGCGGGATAAGCAGAAGAAACGCAAGTCTTCGCGTGCCTCCAAGAACACAGACTACAAGCGTGGGTTCCGTCGTATGAGCGCGGCGCAGGAAGAGAAAATGCGGAGCCGTTCGCCCTACGCGCCCGCCTTCGGAGCTCGCAGTGACGATGAGGAAACCCGCAAGAGTCCAACGGGCCGCAGCTCGGGGAGCAACCTATTCAGGGAGGGAAGCAGCTTGAACGAAGAACTCACCCCGGCTGAAGAAGCACTCATTCGCGGCATTGCTGAGGAAGAGGCGCAGGGCGTTGGTACCGGAAAGAGCCGTGCCGCTTCGGCGGGTTCCCCAAAGAGCGGTTCTCGAGTTCGGGGCTTCCAACCGGGCGGCTCTCAGGTAGGACATGCTTCCTCACCGTCGGAAAGCAATGTGCCTTCCTGGAAGCAGAAGGTGCGTGCCGCCCGCGCCGCGGAAGAAACAGACCCCTACACGCGCGCTAAAACCATCGTGTACAACCAGCTGGCGTACTCGGCAAAAACCCGAGGTCAGCTGCGTAAGAAGTTGCAGGCAGAAGGCTTCGAGGCGGAGCTCATTGAGCCGCTGCTCGATAAGTTTGAGGCGGCACAACTCATTGACGACGCCGAATACGCCCAAATGTTTGTGGCACAGAAGAGCCGCACCAAGAAGCTCTCCCGCGCCGCGCTGCGTCGTGAGCTCGCTGAACGCGGGGTGCGCGGTGAAGAGGCAGAGAACGCACTGGCTCAGCGCACCGACGAGCAGGAACGTGAGGACGCCGCCGAGCTGGTGCGTAAGAAGCTGCGCCCCGGTATGGACCTGAGCGACCGTGCCGAAAAGGATAAGGTGACCCGCCGACTACTGGGGATGCTGGCTCGCCGCGGGTACTCCTCCTCGGTGTCGATGTCGGTGATTCGTGAGGAACTTGCCGACTACGGTGCGGATGACGAGCTCTGGTAGTTGGCGGATCTGGTCTAGGATGAGTAGGTCGCTCCGTCTAAGGCTTCCATCAATGAGTTAAAAGGGTGAGTCCGCTACAGACATACTCTGTAGCGGGCTCACCCTTATGTTTTTGAGCTTTATAAAATACCTTGTCGAAGGCTATATTCGCTGTTTACTTGAGCGCTCCCAGATGGTCCGCGAACTCGGCGAGGGTTGCCTCCTGAGAACCAGCGATTTCCAGCAGCAGGCGCATCAGTTGCGCACCCTCACGGCGAATACGAGGTAACAAGCCGGAGCGTGCCGAAGAAGAGTACAGTTCCAGTAGAGCGCACACGGTTACCGCCGTGCACACCGCCAAATCCTCCGCCAGGTGCTCATCCAGTGGGGCGTCCTCGAACAGCGCAGAGTACAGCGCCGGCAGCGCCTTCTTACGATCCACCCGGTAGCGCGGGTACTCCGGTGAGGATGGGAAGCCCAGCATCGCCTCAACGAAGGGGAAGCCGCGGTGGTGCAGGCAGGTGCCCTCCGCATCGACCATGCGCACCTGCGTCCCGTCCGCCGAGCCAATCAGCACGTTCTGCGGCGAAAAATCGCCCGAAGAGAGCATATAGACCTTGCCGCGGTTGAGCTTGAACTGCTCGGGTACCGGCGGACGCTTGGTAAAGAAGGGCTGCAGAACGCGGCGGAAACGGAAGGACAGCTCCTCAACAGCGGCGGGAAGAACGGGTGCGTCCTCATGCTCGGCAGAGCTGGAATCCGTGCTGTCAGCATCGGGCTCGGGGGAGCGTGCCTCATCAGCCACACCGTACAGCTTCTTCAACCCGCGCTCAGCTAAACCCGGTGAGGCAATAGCTCCCGGGAAGTGTGCCTTGCGATCGGCACGTGCTAGGTTCAGGCGATATTCCTCCACCGCCTCACCCATAATGCCGCTGGCGGCAAGGGCACGGTACGCCTCAATGTAGTAGTTCAGTGCATCCAGTGCCTGCTGTTCGGTGCCCTCCAGCAGGGCGTGGGCGACCGAATACTGCTCGCCCTCAACGGTTCCGGCGCTCACATCCTCCAGAGCCAGCACACGCAGCTCAGGATCCGCGCCGTAGAGCTGCGGGAACAGGCCCGGAACCTGCAGGTTCAGTGCCTCCAAACCGTAACGCTCACGCAGGTACCCGAAACCGCCCGCGTTCACCGTCGAATCCTTACGGCGGTAACGCTTCACAATAATCGAGGTCGGCAAAGACTCCGCAGACTCGGCTGCAGGCTTATACGCCACACACACCACAACGGAACGCATGCCGGTGCCTAGAATCTGCACACGCTCAACCGTGCGGGCAGCCACCTGCTCCAAAGAATGCGCCCAGCTGAGCAGCTGCATCAGGTTCTGACGCATCGAGACAGAATCAGCGCTCGCCTGAGGCGGCACCGGGGAGTAGGCGGCAATCGCCTCCTCAATGAGGGCGCTCAGGAGCTCCCCGTCAGGGGCGGGAGCGGAAGAATCGTTCGGTGACAGAGCCGGAAAGTTACTACTAAGGGAAACCTGCATAGAGCCATTATCCCCCATCGGATACCCTATAGGGCATGACTTCGACCCTCAGCGATTCCGCCCAGATCCCCGAAACCAGCCCCCGCACCTACGAAGTGCGCACTTTCGGCTGCCAGATGAACGTGCACGACTCCGAACGAATGTCCGGCCTGCTGGAGGCTAACGGCTACGTTCGCGCGGAGGAAGGCACCCAGCCCGACCTGGTTGTTTTCAACACCTGCGCGGTCCGCGAAAATGCTTCCAACCGCCTGTACGGTCATCTTGGCCAGCTCGCACCGGTCAAGCGTAGTCACCAGGGCATGCAGATTGCTGTGGGCGGCTGTCTGGCGCAGAAGGACCAGGACGCCATCATTGAGAAGGCACCCTGGGTTGACGTCGTGTTCGGTACTCACAACATTGGCTCCCTGCCGGCGTTGCTGGAGCGCGCCCGCCACAACCACGAGGCGCAGGCAGAACTGCTCGAATCCCTCGAAGTTTTCCCCTCCACCCTGCCCACTAAGCGCGATCACGTGTACTCCGGCTGGGTGTCCATCTCCGTTGGCTGTAATAACACCTGCACCTTCTGTATCGTGCCGTCCCTGCGCGGTAAGGAAAAGGACCGCCGCCCCGGCGACATTCTCGCAGAAGTTCAGGCGTTGGTCGATGACGGCGCTATTGAGGTGACCCTGCTCGGCCAGAATGTAAACTCCTACGGCGTGGAGTTCGGCGACCGCCAGGCATTCTCCAAGCTGCTGCGTGCCTGCGGTGAGATTGAGGGCCTGGAGCGTGTACGCTTCACCTCCCCCCACCCGGCAATGTTCACCGACGACGTGATTGACGCGATGGCGGAGACCCCAAACGTCATGCCCGTGCTGCACATGCCGCTGCAGTCCGGCTCCGACAAGGTGCTCAAGGATATGCGCCGCTCCTACCGTTCCAAGAAGTTCCTGAATATTCTGGACAAGGTGCGTGAGCGCATCCCGAACGCCGTGATTACCACCGATATCATTGTGGGCTTCCCCGGCGAGACGGAAGAGGACTTCCAGGACACTTTGAAGGTTGTGGAGCAGGCTCGTTTCTCCTCCGCATTCACCTTCCAGTACTCGATCCGCCCCGGCACCCCGGCGGCGACCATGGAGAACCAGATTCCGAAGGAGGTCGTGCAGGAACGCTACGAGCGTCTGATTGCCCTGCAGGACCGTATCGCCGGTGAAGAGAACCGCAAGCAGCTCGGTAAGACCGTTGAGCTGATGGTCGTTGCGGAGGCTGGTCGTAAGGCTGACCAGACTCACCGTCTCTCCGGTCGTGGCCCGGACCAGCGCCTCGTGCACTTTTCGGTGCCCGAGGGTTGCGAGACTCCACGCCCCGGTGACATGGTCACCGTACCGATTACCGAGGCTGGTTCCTTCCACCTGATTTCTGACCCGACCGCCGAGCAGTACCAGCTGCGCCGCACCCGCGCCGGTGACGCGTGGGACCGCTCCCAGGCTGACTCTTGCGGTACCGGCACCACCCAGGTGCCCGGTGCGCCGGTGGGTCTGGGCATGCCGACCATCGGTCTGCGCCCCTAAAACCTATAACGAATCATGGGCCCTGTTCTTCGGGCTCTTGCCACCACCGCAAGTGGGGGTGAGGGAACCGGTAGAATGGGGCGCATGACTATCTCCGAAACTCTGCCCGTTATCGCTATTGTGGGCCCGACCGGCACCGGTAAGAGCGCGCTCGCCATTGAGCTGGCTCTGCGCCTGAATGGTGAGTGCATTAACGCTGATTCTATGCAGTTCTATCGGGGCATGGATATTGGTACCGCGAAGGTTACCGCGGAGGAGATGCGCGGCGTTCCGCACCACCTGCTGGACATTATGGATGTGCGGGATGAGGCATCCGTGGCGGAGTTTCAGGAGCGTAGCCGTGAGCTGATTGAGCAGATCCGCGGCCGTGGCCGCTACCCGATTCTGGTGGGTGGTTCCGGTCTGTATGTGCGTGCAGCCCTGGATAGGTTGGAGTTCCCCGGCACGGATGCGCGGGTGCGTGAGCGTCTGGAGGAGCAGGCGCGTACCGAGGGTATTGGTGTTCTGCACGCCCGCCTGGCGGAGGTTGATCCGGAGTCGGCTGCGCGCGTGAAGGATGAGCGCCGCATTATTCGTGCCCTGGAGGTGTTCGAGGTGACGGGTCGCCCGTTCTCGGCGTTCATGCCGGTGCGCGAGTACGTGACGGAGAGTATTCAGATTGGTCTGGATATGGATCGTGCCCTGCTGCACGAGCGTCTGCACCGCCGTGTGGAGCTGATGCACGAGCAGGGTCTGCTCGATGAGATTCGTACCCTGAACGAGCAGGGACTGCAGGAGGGTAAGACTGCCTCCCGCGCGATTGGTTACGCGCAGTTCGCTCGCGCCCTTGAGGATGCGGACTACAGCGTGGAGCAGGCGATTGAAGATACGACCATTGCGACTCGCCAGTTTGCGCGCCGCCAGCTGACCTGGTTCCGTGCGGACCCGCGCGTGCACTGGCTGGATGCGCTCTCACCCACCCTTGCAGATGAGGCGTTGGCTACAATTTTGCAAAAATAAGCAAATGGACGTACTAAAGCTGGGAAATTGAGGTTACTCTAGGGACATATTGAACTCAACTATAGAGGAAATATGTAACTCACATCACATGCGAAAAATTCTGCCACTCTGTCCGCGGCAGAATCCACTCCGCGTTCCCTCTACGATGCCATTCTGGGCGGAACGAATTCACTGAACTTTCTTCGCCTATCATTGGCCTCGTTAGTTATCGTGGCCCATGCTGCCCCTCTTGTCGGTTTTAACGCTGGAATTCTCGGAATTCCTGTTCCCGAACATATCGGCACTTTGGGTGAATGGGCTGTGAACATGTTCTTTTGCATCTCAGGATTCCTGATTGCTCATAGCGCGCAACGGGGTACTATTTCCGGCTATGTTAAGCGTCGTGCCCTAAGAATTTTCCCCGGCTACTGGGTATCTATCCTGTTTGTTGTCTTCCTGTGTGCACCGATTGCTGTAGCCACCGGACACACGGCAGAGCCCTATTCACTGAAGGGCGCAGGCGGATACATAGCGCGCAATTTTGACCTTTTCAATCTGCAATACCCCCTTTTTGGTGGTCCCATTGGCATCCCTTTCACCCACGCATGGAATGGGTCAGCCTGGACCCTGGGTTTTGAATTCCTTGCTTATCTAGCGCTTATCCCGATTTTCTACATTGGGTTTATTCGTAAGAATGCAAAATGGCTGGTTCCTGTTATCTATGCTGGGCTATTTTTCGGGCACCAGATTTTTGAACTGATGGGGCGTGAACCTAATCGTTTTGTAGAGCATATTCTTCGCCTGCATCCTTACTTTTTCGCAGGTGTCATTCTCTACATGTGGGGTAAGCGTATTCGCTATAACGCTACTGTGGCTATTGTGGTCACGATTCTAGGATTTGCTCTGCAATGGTTTGCACCTGGTATTGCCCAGTACATGCACCTGCCCGTGGCTTACGGAATCCTGGCTCTCAGCGCTGCGATTAAGACCGACCTGTGCCGACATAACGATATTTCGTATGGCGTGTACATCTACGCGTTCCCGGTGCAGATTCTGTTGACAATTTTCGGTAGTGCATCGCTGGGCTGGGTTCTGAACGCCATCATCACTTTTGCTATCACCGTTGGTCTGGCGTGGCTGTCTTGGCTGTATGTTGAGAAACCTGCGTTGGCTTTGAAGGATCGCAAGCTTCTGCGCATTCGTCGCGATCGTCCCACAGACACCGTAGCGGCATCTTCATAAACCGGTAAAGTATCCCGCCTATTTCTGCGGCTTTCGGTAATCTTGACGAACTCATCAAGTGAACCGGGAGCCGCAGAAGTATTTCCGAGGAAGAATGCCTGGTTCACCATCTGGCGCGGTAAAATCATAAACGGATAGGTCACCAACCTTAAGGACAGCATATGAGCGAGAACCCTTCCATCTGGGGCGAGCTGGCAGGCCTGACCCTCACTAAGGGTCACGGCACCGGTAACGACTTCATCTTTCTGACGGACGAGAACGCAGAAATTGCCCTCACCCCCGAGCTGGTAGCCCGCGCCTGCGACCGACACTTCGGCATTGGCGCGGACGGCTTCATTCGTGCTGCCCGCAGCACCGCCTCCCGAGCGGGTCAGAAGCTGCTCGAGGAGCACCCGGACGCTGTCTGGTTTATGGACTATCGCAACGGTGACGGCTCTATCGCTGAAATGTGCGGCAACGGTGTGCGCGCGTTCGTGGAGTACCTGCGCACTGAGGGCCTGATTGAGCTTGAGGTGGGCGAGACCGTCAAGATCGGTACCCGTGCCGGCGTGAAGACTGTGGCGCGCACCGAAGAGGGTTACGCGATTGATATGGGTCCGTGGAGCTTCATCCACGGTGAGGCTGCCCGCGAGGGTGGCGAGGACTGCCTGGTGTCTGCTCGTGGCCTGAAGACTCCGCGTGCTGGTCTGTCCATTTCGATGGGTAACCCGCACACCGTGGTGATGCTCGGCTCCGACGGTAAGCTGGACGGCCTGGACCTTCATAGCCTGCCTCAGGTGAGCCCCGCCCCGGTCAATGGCACGAACGTTGAGTTTGTGGTGCCGGTCGACCTGGATGTTGAGAGCGGCGCGCATGTGGGTGCTATCCGTATGCGTGTGCACGAACGCGGCGTGGGCGAGACTCTGTCCTGCGGTACCGGCGCGTGTGCGGCTGCTGCTGCGACCCGTTTCTGGGGCGGCGAGGAAGCACCGGATGAGTGGCTGGTGCATGTGCCCGGCGGTACCCTCGCGGTGACTTTCGTGCTGGGCCCGGACGACCTGGAGCATGTTGTTCTGGCTGGTCCGGCGCAGATGGTTTCGACCGTCGTGCTGCGATAGTCGGTTCCAATAGCGAACAGTCCTAGACCAGAGATTTTATAGAGAAAAACGGCGGGTGTTTTCTGAATTTATCGTCAGAAAACACCCGCCGCTTTTATATTTTTAAGCCATGAACGCCAGAGGTTTTAGTCCTCGTAGCGGTGCACCTGCAGAATACGGAAGCCCTTCGAGGTCGCATAGCGCGACACCTCAAACTCGCCGGGGCGCAGCTCCTCAAGCTGCGCGTCCATCCACTTCTGCAAAGAATCGGAGCCCAGGTTCTTCTGAACCACCAGGTAGGCGTCACCACCGGATGCTAGGCGAGGCAGCCAGGTCAGCAGGATCTCGTGCAGAACCTCCTTGCCCACGCGAATTGGCGGGTTTGACCAGATGGTGTCAAAACGCAGTTCGGGGTCAACCGACTCGGGGGTTCCGACGGTGACGTTGGACAGGCCGAGAGCGGCGGCGTTGCGTTCGGTCAGGCTAATGGAGCGGGAGTTCACATCCACCGCGTGCACCTGCGCCTGCGGTGCGAGCATCGCCAGGGTCAGGGTAATGGGGCCCCAACCGCAGCCGATGTCGAGCATGCGTTCGCCCTGCGGGTCGGGTGCTTCCTGCAGCAAAATAGCGGTGCCCTTATCAATGCCGGAGGGGCTGAAAATGCCGTTAGCTGTGGTGACGGTGACCTTGCGGCCGGCAAGCTCCACCTGCACGGGGCGGGGCTTGAATTCGGTCTCGGGGGTTTCAGAGAAATAATGCTGCTCGCTCATGCTATCCAGTGTACCGGTAGGGCAAGAACCCGCCGCACATGGGCAGAGAATGCACGGGGCAGGTCAGCAGCTTGCACGCCCTGAGCGCACAGGCGACCAAACCCCCTACCTGATGCGGGCAACGGCGGTAGAATTATAGTCGTATGAATTCTAAGAACACCCCCGTATCTGATACCGAAAAGCTGCCCAGCGATGAGCAGTTGCGCCGCACCGTAGACCGCGTTCTGGGCCGCTCCCAGGCCGCCGCCTCCGTCACGACGTATGACGCCGCCGGTACCGCGCATCACAGCGATAACTCTTCCATCACTCACGGCAACAATAGCCGCCGTGTGCTGGATACTCGCGCGCGCGAAATTTCTGACGTTCAGCGCGAACACTCCGAATATGACGGTGACCAGGAAGATCTCGCTGAGCGCCGCGCACTGCGCCGTATCGCGAACCTCTCCACCGAACTTGAAGACGTCACCGAGGTCGAGTACCGCCAGCTGCGCCTGGAGCGCGTGGTGCTGGCTGGCCTGTGGACTGAAGGCACCGTAGAGGACGCAGAGAACTCCCTGCGTGAGCTCGCGGCACTGGCTGAAACCGCAGGTTCTGAGGTTCTGGACGGCCTGGTTCAGCGCCGCCTCAAGCCGGACCCCGGCACCTTCCTCGGCTCCGGTAAGGCGCTGGAACTCAAGGACATTGTCGAGGCGACCGGCGCCGACACCGTCATTGTCGACTCCGAACTGGCTCCCTCGCAGCGTCGTGCCCTCGAAGACATTGTGAAGGTCAAGGTCATTGACCGTACCGCCCTGATTCTCGATATTTTCGCTCAGCACGCCAAGTCCCGAGAGGGTAAGGCGCAGGTTGAGCTGGCACAGCTGGAGTACATGTTGCCGCGTCTGCGTGGTTGGGGTGCCTCCCTGTCCCGTCAGGCGGGTGGCCGTGCCGCAGCCGGTGAGGGTATCGGTTCGCGTGGTCCCGGTGAAACCAAGATCGAGATGGACCGCCGCCGCCTGCGCGCTCGCATGGCGAAGCTTAAGCGTGAGATTGCTGCGATGGCGCCGGCGCGTGAAACGAAGCGTCTGAACCGTCGCCGTAACCGTGTGCCTTCGGTTGCTATTGCCGGGTACACGAATGCGGGTAAGTCCTCCCTGCTAAACCGTCTGACCGATGCCGGCGTGCTCGTGGAGAACGCCCTGTTTGCGACTCTGGACCCGACCGTCCGTAAGGCTCAGACCCCGGACGGTATCGGCTACACCCTCTCTGACACGGTGGGTTTCGTGCGTTCGCTGCCGACCCAGCTGGTGGAGGCGTTCCGCTCCACCCTGGAAGAGGTCGCTGACGCTGACGTTATCCTACACGTGGTGGATGCTTCGCACCCGGACCCGGAGGGGCAGATTCGTGCTGTCCGCGAGGTCATCGCGGAGGTTGACGCCCGCCATATCCCCGAGATCATTGTGCTGAATAAAGCGGATGCCGCCGACCCGTTCGTGCTGGAGCGTATGCGTCAGCGCGAGCCGGAGCACGTGATTGTTTCGGCGCGTACCGGTGAGGGTATTGAGGAGCTGAAGCAGAAGATTGCGGACACCATTCCGCGCCCCTCCATTGAGGTGAAGCTGCTGATTCCGTACTCGCACGGTGAGATTATTTCGCGCCTGCACGAGTGGGACGCCGAAATTAAGAGCACCGATTTCGTATCGGACGGTACCTTCGTGGTTGCTCTGGTCCGTGAGGATGTCGCCTCCGAACTGTCCGAGTATGTGCTGGAAGGCGACCTGCTGGAGGTTCTGGAAGAGGAACTTGAGGAGGCGCACGCCCTGGCTGAAGCGACCGCTTCTGTTTCCGAGCAGTCTTCTACCTCCGAGGCTATCTAAGGGCGGATGAGCGTGACCGAGAGCATCAACGCGCCCAAAAACGCCCCGGGAACCGTGCCCGGATCGGCGACCGACGGCACCCGATTCACCGGGCAGGAGCTTGAGACCCTGCCCGGTGCGAAGGATGCCCTGACCCTGCTGGACGAGGCGGTTGCCGCCACTGGCGGTCAGAATCGTGCCGGTCAGCGCACCATGGTGGCGCATGTGGCGCAGGCTCTTGAACTGCAGCGTCACCTGCTGGTCCAGGCGGGTACCGGCACCGGTAAATCCCTGGGCTACCTGGTGCCTGCCCTGGCGCGGGTGGAGGAGTCAGACCAGCCGATTGTGGTTGCGACGGCGACCCTTGCCCTGCAGGCGCAGATCGTGAACCGCGATATTCCGCGTCTTCTACAAGCGCTGGAGCCGCGCCCGGAGTCGCAGGCGCAGGTTGCTCTGCTCAAAGGCCGCAATAACTACCTCTGCCTGCACAAGCTGGAGGGCGGCTACCCGGAAGACGAGCCGGATGCTCTCTTTGACATGCCTTCTTCAACTTCCCGCGTGGGTGAGGAAGTGGTGCGCCTGCGCGAGTGGGCTGACCGCACGGAGACCGGCGACCGTGACGAGCTGAAGCCCGGCGTCTCTGACCGCGCCTGGGCTCAGGTATCGGTCAGCGCCGCCGAGTGTTTGGGTCGCCGCTGTCCGCTGGTGGAAGAGTGCTTTAGCGAGATGGCGCGTGGCCGCGCCGCTGAGGCTGACATTGTCATTACGAACCATGCCCTGCTGGCGATTAACGCTTTTGAAGGCATGAAGGTTCTACCCGAACATGAGACGGTCATTATTGATGAGGCTCATGAGCTGGTGGACCGTGTGACCGGTGCCGTGTCTGGTTCTTTGACGGTTGCGATGGTTCGCCGTGCGGCACGTAGCGTGAAGAAGCATTCGAAGGCTGATTCCGGCGCACTGGAAATGGCTGCCGGCACCCTGGAGACTGCTTTCGAGGGTCTTGCTGAGGGCCTGTTGAAGGGCCTGGACGGTCGCCTTTTGACCGCTATTTCTGCGGTAAATGATGCCGCCCGCACCGCCCTGTCCGATACCAAACCGGACGGTCAGGACGTTGACGCTGGCCTGCAGATGGCGCGCTCGCGTGTCTCTGAGGTGCACGATATGAGTAGCCGCATTCTGGAGGCATCTGCTGAGCAGGACGTGCTGTGGATTTCTCGTCAGGGTGGCTGGGAGAACGGCCGCTACGTTGCTGCTTCCGATACCGACCCGGCGACCCTGAACATCGCCCCGTTGAGCGTCGGTCTGCAGTTGCGTGACGGACTGTTCGCTGACCGCACCGTGATTTTGACGAGTGCGACCCTAACGGTGGGTGACTCTTTTGATGTTGCAGCCGCCGCCCTGGGACTGCAGGGCGAGGGCGCGCCGCGCTGGACGAGCATCGACGTGGGTTCGCCTTTCGACTACCGCAAGCAGGGCATTATGTATGTTGCCGGGGATTTGAAACCTCCGGGATTTGGTGTGCATGAGGGTCAGCTGGAGCGTCTGCGTGAGCTGTGCGAGGCGTCGGAGGGCGGTGCCCTGGGCCTGTTCTCCTCGAAGCGTGCCGCCGAGCGTGCCGCCGAGTACATGCGTGAGCATAGCGACCTGAACGTTCTTCTGCAGGGTGAGTCTTCGCTCAAGGCTCTGGTGGAGGAGTTCAGCGAGGACGTTGACTCGTGCCTATTCGGCACGATGAGCCTATGGCAGGGCGTGGATGTTCCGGGTGACTCTTGCCGCCTGGTGGTGATGGACCGCATTCCGTTCCCGCGCCCGGATGACCCGATTGCGCAGGCGCGTACGCAGGCGGTGAACCGTCACCGCGGTAACGGCTTTATGGCGGTTTCTGCTCACCATGCGGCGATTCGTATGGCGCAGGGGGCGGGCCGCCTGATTCGTTCGGTGTCTGACCGCGGCGTGGTGGCTGTGCTGGATTCTCGTGTTGCGACTAAACGTTACGGCGGTTTCTTGATGAAGGCGATGCCGCCGATGTGGTCGACGCAGAATAAGGCAGCCGTGATGGGTGCGCTGGCTCGTCTTTCAGCAAGTATTGAGCGTTAGCTCGGGCGAGATCATTCCATGCCGCACCGCCGCTCCGCTTTGGGCTATAAATTTGGACATATAGGAATCATCCCGGTGATACGTGAACGTTCACGTATCACCGGGATGATTTCTATAGAGAGCTAAAAGGCCTAACGGTTATGTCTGTTAGAAGTCGTGCTATTTAGACCCAGCTGCTTTTAGAGGCTGCGCTGGTGAGAGCCCGCGTCTTCTAGAGACTGCGCAGCACGGAGACGACCTTACCCATGACGGTTGCGCGGTCACCCATAATCGGCTCGTAGTTAGAGTTGCGCGGCATGAGCCAGGTATGGCCGTCAACCTGACGGAACACCTTCACGGTTGCTTCATCGTCGAGCAGAGCGGCAACGATATCGCCGTTGTCTGCGGTGTGCTGCTCGCGGACAACCACCCAGTCGCCGTCGCAGATTGCGGCGTCAATCATGGAATCGCCCTTGACCTTGAGCATGAAGAGCTTGCCGTTACCTACCAGCTGGCGGGGCAGGGCAAGCACATCCTCCACGGACTGCTCGGCGGTGATGGGACCGCCCGCTGCAATTCGTCCAACCAGGGGAACGGGTACGAGGTCTTCATCGCCGACTTCGAAATTCGGCAGCTCGGGCAGGGACGAGGAGGAACTACCGTGGATGCCGACGCCGTTCTCATCCAGCACCTCAATGGCGCGGGGGAGCTTCGGGTCGCGGCGAATGTAGCCCATGGTCTCGAGACGACCGAGCTGGTGAGTGACCGAGGATAGGGATGCAAGACCCACCATGTCACCAATCTGGCGCATGGACGGCGGGTAACCCTTTTGTTCAATCTCGGTGCGGATCGCGTCAAGAATCTTCTGCTGGCGCGCGGTCAGCGCCGGACGGGGTGCTGTTGCCATTTCTTTTCCTTCGGTCTGTGCCCCGAATTCTGTATTCCGGTCTCTGTAGTCTGTTTGAGACACAGTCCGGTCGGGGCACGGATGGGTGCTTCACACGTTTTCCGATGGTGTCCTAAAGATTTTTTGGTTCTGCCGAAATGGGTCTTATCTCGTCAGGGGGTGGAGGAATTCTATCCGTGCCGGAGTGATACGCGGGCAACGAGTATGCGCCTCCGCCCTATAAAACTCACTCAGTAGCACCTGCATTTTGATACAGAACCAAGCTGTAACGGGTACAGAAACCTGCTGTGAGTAGGACTCATCAGGAGCGTGTGGAACGTCTCTTGACACCAGTGTAGAACACTACACCGAAAAACTCAAACAAATATTCTAGATTTTTTCTTCGAAGCTCGAAGAAATTTTTAGTACATATCTGCTATACTTTAGAATAAAATTTCGTATATACTCTTGAATCTCTCCTGAAACTCAGGATTTGCGGGTGAATGTTCGAAAAATATTCGAAGATTCGGTCCGGAGTCTTCCAGGAGGGGCGAGTGAATGAGTGTTCGAATGTATTCGAATCCTCTGTCTCTCTTCGCACTATCTACCCCGGATGCTCTAGGGGTCATCTGGCGAAGAGAGAGCGCAGGGGGATGGGGGTGCTGGGGCGACCCAACGCAACCCGGTGTATCCGGTGCTCTGACCTAACTAGAGAATAGCTATCCAATAGTTATTGCTTAACAATCACCACTCCATAGTTATCACTCAACTAGGACCTCCGAGCGGGTATCGCTCGGCATTGCTAGACCCGCGGGGTAACCCCGGGGCGAGCTGAGAGAAAGGAACCACAATGACTCTTGCAGCACCTATTGCTTCTCGTGGCACTTCTGCACACCTTCCGGCAGGTTTGGTGGTACTTCACCCCGCCCGCACTGTGTCCGCCCGCACCGTGCAGGGGCGTTCTCGTGTGCCTGCATCTTCGCAGTCTGTTCGCTCTTCTCGTGCGGTTCATGCACCCCGCCCTGTGCCGGTGGCTCTGCCTACCCATGCTCCTGCCGTTTCTGCCACCGTTGCTTCCACTCAGGCGCCGGTTCGCTCTGTAGCTTCTGGTGTGCAGGCTGTCTCTGATCCACAGGCGCCTCGACTGAAGAGCGTTCTTCAGGCTAAGGGCGGCGAGCTTCTGCGCGCGATTCCCTCTTCTATCCGTCGTCTTGGTACTGTGCACGGTTTCCTGAAAGGGCTGCCTCTGCTGACTTTGGCGGTGCTGATTGTGCTCGGTGCTATTAGCTTCTTTGGCCCGGCGGCTTCTGCTTCCGTGGAGAACGCTTCGGCGACTCGAACCATCGTTGTGGTCAAGCACGGCGAGACCCTGTGGGATATTGCTCAGGCAGTGGATCCGCAAGGTGACACCCGTGATACTGTGGTTCGTATTATGGAGTTGAACTCGTTGACTAGCACCTCTGTTGATACCGGTCAGCATCTGGAAATTCCTCAGACTCAGCGCTAAGCATGGACCCGTGTGTGGTTGGCTTCTGCATGAGGTTGGTGTCTTGACTCCGAACTCTTCATCTCTCAAGCTAGAGCGCTTGAGCCAAATTCTTGAGCCTATGAAATAGGAGCGCACCGATGCCTGTTCCCGTTGAACCCACACCCGTCGAAACTGAATCTGTACAGAGTGCTCAGACCACTCGTCCTGTGGTTGCTGTTTTGGGGGAACCCGGAACTCGTGGCGCCCTGGTGAAGCTTCTTCAGAATGCGGGGGCTCAGGTTATCGTGACCGCTGTGCCCAATCAGTTGCGTGAGGCTGACGGAATGGTGGTTACCGGCGGTGCGAGCTCTCTCGAGGCGTACGAAGATCTGAAAGCTAAGGATGCTGAGCGCGTGATTGGTCGCCGTGTGGCTGGCGGTCGTCCGGTGTTGGTTGCCGGTGCAGCGTTGACTTGCCTCTTCGACTCCGTTACGGTGAAGCATCCGCAGACGGGGCAGATTCAGGTGCAGTGCATGGGGGAATGGCCCGGTGAGAGTGTGGAGCTTTCTACCCGCGACCTGGTGCCCGGTGTGTCTGCCCTGCGTTCTGCCTCGGATAGCGCGCTGCTCAAGGACCTTGAGGGTGAGGCTCACTTCAAATCTGAGCACGCCGTTTTTGAGTGGGCTTTTGATCAGAGCATTGAATATATTGCCCCTCCCGCGGTGACTTGGACTGTCACCGAACCTGCCTATATCGCGGCAGTTGAGAACGGTCCGCTGACGGCGGTGCAATTCTGCCCGGTGGAATCTGGCGAGCTGGGTGCGGAGTTTATGCGCCGCTGGGTTGCATCCCTGGCGGTGACTGGTCGCCTGTCTTCTGAGGGCTCCGCTACTGCTGCGGGAGGTAACTAATGTCTGCACCCATTCTTGAACTTCTGCCCGCTGTTGATATTTCTGAAGGCTACGCGGTGCGCCCGGTGGGCGGCACCCTCTCCGGTGGTGAGCAGCGCCTTGACCCTGTTGAGGCGGCTCTGACCTGGGTGAAGGCTGGTGCTCGCTGGATTCACCTGGTTGATCTTGATTTAGCGTTTGGTCGTGGCACGAATACTGAGGTTCTGGCTGAGGTGGTTGCCGCTGTCCGCGCTGAGAATGCCCGGATGACCGGCTCCGCTCCGGTTCGTGTTCAGGTCAGCGGCGGTGTGCGTAATGCTGAGAGTCTGGAGCGCGCCCTGAGCTTGAGCCCGGACCGTGTAAACGTGACTAGTGCGGCTCTGGCGGATTCTTCCTGGCTTGAAGGTGTTCTGGCTCGTTATGCCAATTCTGATCTTCTGGCTCTTGGCCTCGATGCCCGTTACAACCCCGAGCGGGGCTGGGTGACGGTGGCTCGCGGTACCGACTGGTCGGGTCCTGATTTGGCGGAGGCGCTGGCGTGGCTGGAGAGCGTGGGCGTGCGCCGCTATATCGTCACGGATGTCAGTAAGGACGGTTCTCTGGCGGGCCCCGGTGCGGAGCTGCTGGATGAGGTACTGGCTCAGACTGCCTGTCGGGTGGTGGCGTCTGGTGGTGTGGCGTCGCTGGCTGATCTTGTGAAGCTGCGTTCTGTTGTGCCTTCTGGTTTGGAGGGCGTGGTGCTTGGTAAGGCGCTGTATGTGGGTAACTTTAGTTTTGAGCAGGCTCTTGAGGCCGCTGGCTCCCGCTAAAGTTACCGCTCCGCTCAAATCCGAGTAGATTTCTTATCCGCATAGGTTTTATGTATGACGAAGCCCCACCTTCCTCAGCACAAGGGAGGCAGGGCTTCGTGATGACATACACCAGATACGGCTTAGTAGACCAACTGGTTTAGCGCACGTCCTGGCTTAGTGCACCAGTTTGGTTTAGTACACCGGGCCGGTGAGCTTTTCGCCGGGGCCCTTGCCGGGCTCGTCCGGGAAGGGGGACGCTTCGCGGAAGGCGAGCTGTAGGGTGCGCAGGCCGTCGCGCAAGGGTGCTGCGTGCTGGGAGCCGATTTCGGGTGCGGCGGCGGTGACGAGGCCTGCCAGTGCGGTGATAAGCTTGCGTGCTTCGTCGAGGTCCTTGAGGTCGTCAGCGTTTTCCTCGGCTGCCAGGCCGCACTTGACGGCTGCGGCGCTCATCATGTGGATGGCTGCGGAGCTGATGACTTCGATGGCGGGTACGTCTGCAATGTCGCGAAGCTGTTCGTTGACGGCTTCGACCTGCTCTTCGGTGAGTTCGGTGTGTCCGTGTACGGGGGTTTCTTCTTCCGCTGTGAAGCGGAAACTCGTGTTTTCAGTGCTCATAGTCCTAGAATCTCATATTTCGTTTGTTTCGGTAAATGCGTCCTTAAGCGTGACCGTCGGGCGAGCCACCTGCGCGATTTCCCGCAATTTTTATGGTGTTTTACGTCTAATTCCTTGCGTCTGTCGGGGATTCTACGGTATGGTTGTAGGCAGTTTGCAAGTGGAGCATGCCTCCCACCCGGTTGACCGCTGCAGGCGTTAGCTTGCGAGTTTTGAGGTGAACGGGTTTGTCCGCCGCTTTCGGCGTACGCTGGTTTGTGCCTCCGCTTGTGTAACTGCGGGGGCTTTTTTAGTGCCCGCAACGGATAGTATTCACGGGGAAACCCACAGAGCACAGGAGCTAGTCATTAGCGAACCACGCATTAACGATCGTATCCGCGTTCCCGAGGTCCGTCTTGTCGGTCCCGGTGGCGAGCAGGTAGGCGTTGTCCCTCTGAAGGACGCTCTGCGTCTGGCTGAGGACGCTGAACTCGACCTGGTCGAGGTTGCCCCGAACGCGAAGCCGCCCGTGTGCAAGCTCATGGATTACGGTAAGTACAAGTACGAAGCCGCAATCAAGGCTCGTGAATCCCGCAAGAAGCAGGTTAATGCCGTTCTGAAGGAGATCCGTTTCCGCCTGAAGATTGATACCCACGACTACGAAACCAAGGTTGGACACGCTCGTCGTTTCCTTTCCGGTGGTGACAAGGTCAAGGCAATGATTCAGTTCCGTGGTCGTGAGCAGCAGCGCCCCGAGATGGGTGTGCGTCTGCTGGAGCGTCTGGCGGCTGAGCTGGCTGAGGTGAGTACTGTTGAGTCTCGCCCCCGTCAGGATGGCCGTAACATGGTGATGGTTCTGGCTCCGCTTCGCGGTAAGGCAGAGGCTCGCCGTGAGCAGGGCGCCGGCGGTCGCAAGGGTCGCGAGCGTATTGACACGACCAAGGCGAAGCCCGTAACTAATTCTCTGGCAGACGCTATGCCTGCCGAGTTGAAGGCACAGGCTTCCGCCGAGTAGGGAACCGGGTCGTCACTTTAGGATGGGCACGCGCCTCCACCGTTGGGTGGGTGTTGCGGGTTCACCCGGTGCCGGTTCCGAGGCGCCTCCTCAGGGGTGCCTCATCTTTGGTCCTTGGGGCTGATGCGTCTATCGCTCAACCCCACTAAGCTACCCCGCCATTGTGGTGGGGGATGAATGTAAGGAGAACGGCAGCTATGCCGAAGCAGAAGACCCACTCTGGTGCTAAGAAGCGCTTCAAGCTCACCGGTAGCGGCAAGGTTAAGCGCCAGCAGGCGAACCGTCGCCACTACCTGGAGCACAAGTCCTCTCGTCTGACCCGTCGTCTGGCTTCTGACCAGATCGTTACCGGCGGCCAGGCAAAGGTTGTCAAGAAGATGCTGGGTAAGTAAGCACCGCTTACTCTCTGCACCTGGCGTACCGATAGCGGTGCGCACTGATTAAAGACTCGCTCCTGTTCAGCGTGATATGTGAGCTGTTCAGGACATAAGACGAAGGAGACACACGTGGCACGTGTGAAGCGCGCGGTTAACGCGCACAAGAAGCGCCGTACTATTCTCGATCGTGCATCCGGCTACCGCGGTCAGCGTTCTCGCCTGTACCGTAAGGCTAAGGAGCAGGTCACTCACTCGCTGGTTTACAGCTACGACCACCGTCGTAAGAAGAAGGGTGACTTCCGTCGCCTGTGGATTCAGCGTATCAACGCTGCTTCCCGCGCACAGGGCCTGACCTACAACCGCTTCATCCAGGGCCTGAAGGCTGCTGGTGTTGAGGTTGACCGCCGTATGCTGGCTGAGCTGGCTGTTAACGAGCCCGCTGCCTTCAACGCACTGGTTGAGATTGCTAAGAACAACCTGCCCGAGGACACCTCGGCTCCCAAGGCTTAATGAGCCTAGGTTGTGTTCTTACCTCGAAGATCTAGGTTCGGGGTAAGATGCGTAAGCGTCGTGAGCGGCCGTCTGCACTTTTGAGTGTGGGCGGCCGCTTTCTGCGTATCTGGGGGTTGCTTGAGTGACTGTTCTGCGTTTTTTGGGTGTGCCTTTGGCTGTGTACCCTTTAAGAGTGAACTTTTTTGAACGTATTAGTACCCCCGTTGTGATGTCCAATCCGCAGGCAGATCGTGTGCGTGATATTGCCAAGCTGCGTACCCGCGCTGCCCGCACGAAGAAGGGCCAGTTCCTGGTGGAAGGCCCGCAGGCTGTACGTGAGGCGCTGAAGGCGCATCTGAAGAAGCCGATTCTGGATGCTGTCTATGTTACGGAGGCGGCTTTTGACCGTCATGAGGATATTGCTGAGCTGCTGGAGCAGGTGTACGGCACCCCCACCCCGGAGGAGGGTCGCCGCGTCTTTATGCGTGTGGTGACCGACGAGGTGCTGGAGGCGATGGCTGATTCGGTGAGCCCGCAGGGTATTATTGCGGTTTCTTTTATGGTGGATGCGTCGTTCTCGCTGCTGTGGGGTGAGGGCGCGTTGAACCCGAAGCTGATTGCTGTGCTGTCTCGTGTGCAGGATCCGGGTAATGCGGGCACTATTCTTCGCGTGGCTGATGCGGCCGGTGCTGACCTGGTGATTACGACTAAGGGTTCGGTGGATTTGTATAACCCGAAGACGGTGCGTTCTACCGCGGGTTCGCTGTTCCATGTGCCGATTATTCAGGGCGTGCAGCTGGAGGATTTCGCGGAGGATGTGAAGTCTCAGGGTACTGCTGTGCTGGCTGCTGACGGCTATGGTGCTGTGAATCTGCAGGAGCTGAGTGAGTACACGGCGGCTCGTCGTGCCGGTGTGGAGGTGAGTGCCCCGTCCGGTGTGAAGGGCAATTTTGATCTTTCTAAGCCGACCATGTGGCTTTTCGGTAATGAGGCTCAGGGCCTGAATGCTGAGGAGAAGGCTGCCGCCACGATGCGCGTGGCGGTGCCTGTCTATGGTTCGGCTGAGTCTTTGAATGTGGGTACGGCTGCTGCTGTGTGTCTGTATGCTTCGGCGATGGCTCAGCGTGGTGTTTCTCGCTAGGGTTTATCTCGCTATATTTTTACGAGGTTTCGGGGCGGTTCGTAGTTGTGAAACAGTGGCGGGCCGCCTCGACCGTATAGGTTTGAGAATGCAGGATTAGGGCTGTAGAAAGGGAAATTATGTCTGCTCCTTCTGGTCATTCGGGTTCGGGCGCGATTGTTGCTGCGTTGGGTGCGAACCTGGGTATTGCGGTGCTGAAGTTTTTGGCTTTTGCGCTGACTCGTTCCTCGTCGATGCTGGCGGAGGGTATCCATTCGGTGGCTGATTCCGGTAATCAGGTGTTGCTTCTGGTGGGCGGTCGTGCTTCGCAGAAGCAAGCTGATGAGGAGCACCCGTTTGGTTATGGCCGTAATCGCTATATTTACGCGTTTATTGTGTCGATTATTATCTTTGCCCTGGGTGGCTTATTTGCTCTGTATGAGGGGTATGAGAAGCTACATGACCCGCACGGTATTACTGAGTGGCAGTGGGTTCCGGTGGCTGTTCTGGTGGGTTCGATTCTGCTGGAGGGTAATTCGTTCCGCGTGGCGGTGAAGGAGTCGCGTGAGCTGAAGGGCAAGCAGAGCTGGATGCGTTTCTTGCGTACTTCGAAGAACCCGGAGCTTCCGGTTCTTCTGCTGGAGGATGCGGGTGCGTTGCTGGGTCTGATGTTTGCGCTCTTCGGTGTGGGTATGACCTTGCTGACCGGTAACGGTCTGTGGGATGCGTTCGGTACGCTGGCTATCGGTGTGCTGCTAGTCTTTATCGCTGTGTTCCTTGCCGTGGAGATGAAGTCGCTGATTTTGGGTGAGGCTGCTTCTGCTGAGGATTTGGCGAAGATCCGTGCAGCGATTGAGGATGGCGATAGCGAGCGCATTATCCATATTAAGACCGTGCACCTGGGTCCTGAGGAGATTCTGGTGGCGGCTAAGATCCGTATTCATGATGCTGATACTGGCCGCGCTGTGGCTGATGAGATTGATGCGGCTGAGGTTCGTATTCGCGAGGCTGTCCCTGCTGCCCGCATAATCTACCTGGAGCCGGATATTTTGCGGGCCGACGCCTAGATACTGGTTCCTTGGGGCGGCACCTGTGCTGGCGCCTCTTGTGGGCGTATCATACCGCGCAGACACAGCAGGTGAGGCATATCCACTTAAACACACAAACGTATAGGAGAGACGATTCATGACTGTCGAAATGGTGACTGACGGCTTGCTGAAGATTTTCTTCGGTCTGGTCATCATCCTGGTGTATCTACGCCTGACCCACCGTTCTCAGGCGGGGCACCAGACCCCGATTGATACCATCGGTAACTTTGTGATTGGTGGTCTGATTGGTGGTGTACTGTATAGCGAGCAGATTAGTCTGTTCTACTTCATCGTTTACCTGGTCTTTACGTTGTGTATGATTCAGCTGCTGAATGTGGCGACTTCGAAGATTCATTTTTTGCATATGGCGGTGCGTGAGCAGCGCGTGCCGGTCATTACTGATGGCGATATCGATATTAAGAGCTTCCAACAGTCCGACGTGGTACTTGACCCGATGCGTCTGGTAGCAGATCTGCGTGCGCAAGGTATTTACGACCTGGAAGAAATTGAGTTCGCTCAGATTGAGCTGAATGGCGCGCTGAGCGTGATTCGTAAGGGTGACGGTGTTCCAAACTTTACCCTGGTGGTGAAGGGAACCCTGGTGACTCGCGATATTGCGGATGCTCACAAGACTGAGGATTGGGTGCGTTTGCAGCTACGTGCAGCTAAGGTTGAGCTTGAGGATATCTTCCTTATGGAGTTTAAGAACGGCAACCGCTTGCTGATTCTGCTGAACGACGGCACTAATATTCGCCGTGAGGTGGTAGAAACCTCGAATATGAATGACGAGGAAGAAGAGTGGAAGGCAGGCATCGAGAAAACTGATAAACAGCAGGACGGCAATTCTGAGGACATGGATAAGGCTACTGACGCTCAGGTGGCCCCTAAGGAGAAGAAGGAGCAGTAGTGTCTACCTCTAACCAGGTGCCCGAACACTTTGAAGTGCAGGTGGTAGGTGCAGCAGTTTTGGATTCTTTCAAGAATCCCACCCGCCTGCTGATTGCCCAACGCTCGGCGCCACCCATCCTGGCGGGCCTCTGGGAATTTCCCGGTGGGAAGGTCGAGGCGGCAGAGAGCTGCGAGCAGGCTCTGGCGCGTGAGCTGAGTGAGGAACTGGGCGTACGGATTCTTGTGGGTGCTGAGGTGCCCGGACCGCACGTTCAAGGTTGGCCACTAAACGAGCGCCTGGCGATGCGTGTGTTCTTTGCTGAGATTTTTTCTGGTACTCCGGATACTTTGGAAGATCACAGTGCTCTGCGGTGGATGCCGCTACCGAACTCTAGGGATAACGCGCAGGCGTATGATGATTTGCTGGGTTTGCCGTGGATTCCGGCGGATTTGCCGATTGTTGTGGCTCTTCTTCAGCAATTACAGGATGCAGGTGTTGGCGAGGCATAATCCTAATGCCGTAGTGCTAAGACTCTGTGTTAGTTTGGTGTAAGGCTAATTCCCGTTGTGTAACAAGTTCGCGGCGGTAACAGGATAAATTTTCTCTATCTTTTTTGACACTGTTTGAAGGTGGGATTCCCTGTGGGGAGTCCCGCCTTTATTCATGTTTTAAGGGTGATTTATGCGCCATGTGATCCTGACTTGCGTGTTTATTAGGGTGTTTATTCAAAGTGCGTAAAGTTATGGCGACAGGTCGTGTCTAAGAACCGGCACCGTAAAGATATAGGCGATTTTAGGCATGTGTAGCCCCATCAGCCGGGATGCAATCTAGCACCAATCACCGTATGTTTATTAGGTAAGAGAAAACTAACTAATTGGTGATACTGAGATGAACTTTTGGGGGCCTTCCTCGGAAACTTTTTGATTGGCCTACGTGAGGGCCTCGAAGCGGCTCTGGTCGTAGGTATCCTGCTCGCCTACATCCGCAAAACGCAGCGCACCCACCTGCTGGCCACGATGTGGGCTGGCGTCAGTGTGGCGGTGCTGCTGTCCCTCAGCTTCGGCGCCCTGCTGACCTTCGGCCCCCAAACCCTCACCTTCGAAGCGCAGGAAGCCATCGGTGGTTCCCTGTCCATCATTTCGGTTGGCTTCGTCACCTGGATGATTTTCTGGATGGCTGAAAACGCCCGCATGCTCTCCGCCGAGCTCAAGGGCAAACTGGACGCTGTGCAGACCAGCGTCTGGGCTGTGGTTCTGCTGGCAGCGCTCTCCGTGGGCCGTGAAAGCTTGGAGACCACTCTCTTTATCTGGTCGGCTACCCGCACCTCCGGTCAGGAGGCTAACGCAATCCCCATGCTCGGTGCGCTGGTCGGTATCGCAATCGCTGTTGTCATGGCGTGGGGCATGATGCGCGGCATGATGCGTATTAACCTCTCCCGATTCTTCACGATTACCGGCGCGTTCCTGGTCATTGTGGCGGCGGGCGTACTCTCGTACGGTATTCACGACCTGCAGGAGGCGGCTATCCTGCCGGGTCTGAACAACATCGCGTTTGAGTCCTACCGTTATATCGACCCGAGCAGTTTTGTTGGCACACTGCTGAAGGCTGTATTCAACCTGTCTTCGACCACCACCTGGCTTGAGGCGGGCGCCTGGATCCTGTACGTGGGCATTGTGATGCCGTTGTTTATCCGTGCGCAGCGTCCGGGGCTGAAGGCATCGGCTAAGAAGCCGGAAGACGAAAAGGCTGCAGCCTAATAGACGGCGTCCTCAACCGAAACTAGCCTCCACATTGTCAGGGAAGCACCCTTAGATTTTTGCGGCAATGACTGGCCGCGAACCCTCACTATTCATTCATATATTTACCCTTCACGGGACCATACATAAGGAGAATCAATGCGTAAGACTCTCGCCTCCGCTGGCGCACTGCTGTCGGTTGGTGCCCTCGCCCTGACCGGTTGCACCCCGAACAATCAGAACGTGGCATCCTCCGCTTCGGGATCTGCGGCGTCCGATGGTGTCATTAACGTCAGCGCTAGCGACACTGCATGCAAGCTCTCGGTGACCACTGCGAAGGCTGGCAAGGTGACTTTTAAAGTCAAAAATGAGGGCACTAAGGTCAACGAGTTCTATGTGCTTGGCTCTGACGGTCTGCGCATTATCTCCGAGGTGGAGAATATCGGTCCGAACCTCAGCCGCGACCTGACCGTGGAACTGAGTGAGGGCAGCTACAAGACTGCGTGCAAGCCCGGCATGGTGGGTGACGGTATCCAGGGTAATTTCACCGTGACCAAGAACGAGAACGCAATCCCAATCTCCGCTGATGAGCAGGCCCTGCGCGATACCGCGGTTGCCCAGTACACCGCCTATGTCAAGGACCAGGTGGAGTCGTTGAAGACTAAGACTGAGCAGTTCGCTGAGCTGTACACCGCCGGTAAGGCGGAAGAAGCGAAGGCTCTGTACTCTTCCGCACGCCTGCACTACGAACGCATTGAGCCGGTGGCTGAGTCCTTCGGTGACCTGGACCCCGCCCTGGATGCACGTGAAACAGACGTGGAGGAGGGCAAGGAGTGGACCGGCTGGCACAAGATTGAGAAGGACCTGTGGCAGCCCACCGCTGAGAAGAATGGTGGTAAGGAATACACTCCGCTGACTGAGCAGGAGCGCGCTGAGCTGGCGAAGAAGCTTGTTGCTGACACTCAAAAGCTCTACGACGAGGTTCACTCCTCCGAGTTCAAGCTTGAGGCTTTCCAGATTTCTAACGGTGCCAAGGAACTGCTGGACGAAGTGGTAAACACCAAGATTAGCGGTGAGGAAGAAACCTGGTCGCACACCGACCTCTCCGACTTCCAGGGCAATATTGATGGTGCCCGCGTGGCCTACGAGGATGTTCTGCCGATTCTGAAGCAGAAGGACCCGAAGCTGGCGGAGGACATCGAGAAGAAATTCGACGCCGTGCAGAAGCTGCTGAACCACCACAAGAAGGGCAACGGTTTCGCTTCCTACGATGAGCTGACCAAGGAACAGGTGCGTGAGCTGTCCGATGCTGTCGAGGCGCTCTCCGAGCCGGTTTCGAAGATGACTGAGGTTGTGACCGGCGCGGGTACTAAGTAGTACCCTGCGGGTTGATACCTCACTGCGCTTGAATGCGGGTGATGCCGGGTGGGGACTACGGTTGATTCGTGTCTCTGCCCGGCACGGGCGCATTATTCATTATTCACACATCATACGAAAGGCCTTCCCATGCCTACCGAATCTAACCACCACACCCCGGAAATAGCCCCCGAAGCTAAGCCTGCGGGCACCTCCCGCCGCGGTGCTCTCGGTGCCGCACTGGCTGGTGCCGGTGCCTTGGGTGCCCTTGGCGCGCTCGCCGGCTGCTCCTCCAATTCCAGCGCGCAGACTTCTGCGAGTGCTTCCTCGACCGCTGTGAAAGATTCCCACTCGTTTTACGGGGAGCATCAGAGCGGCATCTCTACTGAGGTTCAGGACCGCATGTACTTTGCGGCGCTGAACCTGAAGACTACCGACCGTGATGAAATCCAGTCCCTGTTCAAGGAATGGAGTGCCGCTGCTGCGAAGCTGCAGGTGGGTGAGCTGGTGGGGGAGGACCGCTCCTATGAGGCGCCTCCTAAGGATACCGGCGAGGCGATGGACCTGTCTGCCGCGAACCTGACCCTCACCTTTGGGCTGGGTCGTAGCTTCTTCGTTGATGATGAGGGTAAGGATCGCTTTGGCTTTGCGAGCAAGCTCCCGGAGGCGCTGGTCCGCATCCCTCATATGACCGGTGATGCGCTGGAAGATAAGCGTAGCAACGGTGATATTTGCATTCAGGCTTGTGCGGATGACCCGCAGGTGGCGTTCCATGCGATTCGTAATCTGATTCGCATTGCTGGCGGTCGCGCTGTGGTGGCATGGAATCAGCAGGGCTTTGGTCGTACTTCTTCGACCTCGACGAGCCAGGTGACGGCTCGTAACCTGTTCGGTTTCAAGGACGGTACAAATAACCTGAAGGTGGAGAGCCCGAATCTGCTGAAGAAGCATGTGTGGACTTCTTCTGAGAATTCGGCGAATAGCCCGGCATGGATGGAGGGTGGTAGCTATCTGGCTGCTCGTCGTATCCGTATGAATATTGAGACGTGGGACCGCACTCGTCTGCGTGAGCAGGAGGAGATTGTGGGCCGCACTAAGGTCAGTGGCGCGCCGCTGTCTGGTGGTGACGAGTTCACGGCTCCTAACTTTTCGGAGAAGGGCCGCTCGGGTCCTCTGATTCCAGCAGATTCGCATATGCGTCTGATGCATCCTGACCAGAATCAGGGTGTGCAGATGTTGCGCCGCGGATTCAACTACACGGATGGTACTGATGAATTGGGCCGCCTGGATGCTGGTTTGTTCTTCATTGCGTACGTGTGCGATCCGCGCACGCATTTTATTCCGATGCTGAGCACGATGACTTCTTCGGATGCGTTGAGTGAGTATCTGCGTCATACCGGTAGTGGGCTGTTTGCGGTGCCTCCGGGTGTGAAGGATGAGAACGACTACATCTGTTCGGGTCTTTTCAGCTAGTGGATGTGTGGGACTAGCGCCTGCTTAGGCTTGCTAAGCGGCGTGTTTATGCTGTTGAAAGCAGGAGGTGCTGTCACTTCCTGCTTTCTCTTGTTAATGCGTGCACAGCCACTATTTTGCGGGTGTTGGGGGTGCCTGGATTGACTCTTTGTGGGTTTTTGTGAGGGAGGGGATTTTGTCATATATGGTTTCAACACGGGGGCATACTTTGGAAACCAACCGGTAGGCGGGTAGTATTGAGGGAGAAATCACATACGTATTGGGAGACAATGATGACTGCTCAACCCCCGTTTGATCCGGGTGCCTACCGCTCCGACGCGGTTCCCTCGGACACTCAAGCTATTTATATTCAGGAAGGCGGCGCTGAGCCGCGCGGAATTCTGTTCCACTCGCCGACCAAGCACCCGAAGATTCTGCGTCTGCAGGAGATTATGATTATCTCCGCACTGCTCTGCTTTATCCACGGTGTTATTTCCTCGTTGGCGCCGGGTAACTTGTCCCCGCTACATGGGCTGCCGCAGTTTGGTATTGTCGGCGGTATCGCTCTGCTGGTCGTCTCTGCGGTTGTGTACATCTGGGTGTACTTCACGATTCAGAAGGGCAAGCGTCAGGGCCTAACCGTCGGTCTGGTTTTTGCAATTCTGGGTGCGTTCGTGGCGATTATGTCTCTGATTGGTAATGTTATTGACGCTCAGCGCTACGGCTTTGTGCCCCTGTACGCGGCATGGTTCATTGCGAACGTGCTGTGGATTCGTGCTTCTTTCGACCCGGCTGTAAAGCAGGCTCTGAAGTAGAAGCACCCCTTCAACCCTATTGTTGAAAAGATATACTCTAGAACGCCCGGATGGATTATCCGGGCGTTCTGCTGTTTGCGCTTCCTTCTCTGGTCTAAAATGGATAGGATATGCGCCCGTCGCCTACCTTTGTTCCGCACCCTGTGCGGGCAGTCGGGAGAGAGCAGACGGTGCTGCCTAAGTTGTATAACGAGCCAGCCGGCATTCGGCCGGTGGTATGCAGAGAAGAGTGACAATGACCGATTCCGTGCAGGAACACGAGGGTCTTAACGGCCCGGCTCAGGTTCTCGCCCGCATTGCGCAGGTTCTGGAGGAGAACCCCGAGAACGGTTTGGACGCTATCCGTGAGGCCTTTGAGGCTGAGCGTGAGCGTGCCAAGCAGGAGATTCGCGAGAAGGCTAAGGACTTTGACAGCCTCAAGGAGGTGCGCCTGAGCTTCTTCGGTGAGAAGGGCATCATGAGCATCGCTAACCGTCAGATGCGTGATCTTCAGAACCAGCACAAGGGCCCGGTGGGTAAGCTGATGGGTCAGGCTCGTGCCGCCCTGACTGAGGCTATTGAGGCTCGCACCGCTGAGCTGGAGGCTGAGCGTGAGGCTCGCATCCTGGCTGAGGAAGCTGTGGACGTTTCTGCTGCTTCGGCTCGCCGTTCCCTGGGCGGTCGCCACCCGATTGCTCTGATGCAGGAGCGCCTGACCGACATTTTCGTCGGTATGGGCTGGGAAGTTGCTGACGGCCCGGAGCTTGAGTCTGAGTGGTACAACTTTGACGCTTTGAACATTAAGCCGGACCACCCGGCACGCGAAATGCAGGACACTTTCTACGTTGAGCCGAAGACCGCTCACCTGCTGTTGCGCACTCACACTTCGCCGGTGCAGATGCGCTCGCTGCTTTCGCGTGATCTGCCGCTGTACATTGTGTGCCCGGGTCAGGTGTACCGCACCGATGAGCTGGACGCGACCCACACCCCGGTCTTTCACCAGATTGAGGGTCTTGCCGTGGATAAGGGCCTGACCATGGCTGATCTGAAGGGCACCCTGGAGTATATGGCACGCGCCATGTTCGGTGAGGACGCTAAGATTCGCCTGCGCCCGAACTTCTTCCCGTTCACTGAGCCTTCCGCGGAGCTGGATTTGTGGCACCCGAACGCTAAGGGCGGCCCGCAGTGGATTGAGTGGGGTGGCTGCGGCATGGTGAACCCGAATGTTCTGCGTGCTGCGGGTATTGATCCTGAGGAGTACTCGGGCTTCGCTTTCGGTATGGGTATTGAACGTACCCTCATGTTCCGTAACAACGTCGCTGACATGCATGACATGGTTGAAGGCGACATCCGTTTCTCTGAACAGTTCGGGATGGAGATCTAAATTATGCGTGTACCCCTGTCATGGCTGCGCGAGTTCGTGCCTGTAGCTGAGGATGCTTCCGCTGAAGATTTGATGGCAACCCTGGTGAAGGTTGGCCTGGAAGAAGAAGACGTTCACCGCCCCTCTGATGAGCTGTCCGGCCCGATTGTGGTTGGTCAGGTGCTCTCTATGGAGCCGGAGACCCACTCTAATGGCAAGACCGTGAATTGGTGCCAGGTGCGTGTGGTTCCGGAGGGCCAGGAGCAGACTCTGACCGGTAAGGGCATTGAGCCTTCCGGAGTGCAGGGCATTATTTGTGGTGCCCACAATTTCAAGCCCGGTGACAAGGTTGTTGTGACCCTGCCCGGTGCTGTTCTGCCCGGCGGTTTCGCGATTACCGCCCGTAAGACCTATGGTCATAAGTCGGCTGGCATGATTGCCTCTACCCGTGAGCTGGGTATTGGCGATGATCACGGTGGCATTCTGGTGCTTTCGACCCTGGGCATGGACCCGGAGGTCGGCACCGATGCGATGGAGCTGCTGGGCTTGTACGATCAGGCTGCTGAGGTGAACGTGACTCCGGACCGCGGTTACGCGTTCTCTCTGCGCGGTATCGCTCGCGAGTGGTGCCACGCTACCGGTTCTTCTTTTGAGGATTTTGTGCTGGCGTACGGCGAGCGTGCCCCGGAGGCGAACAAGACCGGTCACGCGGTTTCTCTGCGTGATGAGGCCCCGATTCACGGTAACCCCGCATGCACTCGTTTTGTGATGCGTGAGGTGTCGGGCGTGAAGGCGGATGCGCCAGTTCCGACTTGGATGTCTTCGCGTCTGCGTCTGGCGGGTGTGCGTTCACTGTCGCTGCCGGTAGATATTTCGAACTACGTGATGCTGGAGACCGGTCAGCCTCTGCACTTCTACGATGCTGACAAGGTCCAGGGTGAGATTGTGGTGCGCCGCGCCGCTGCTGGTGAGAAGCTGGTGACCCTGGACGGTGTCGAGCGTATTCTGCATCCCGAGGATATTGTCATTGCTGATGGTTCCGGGGTGATTGGTCTTGCCGGTGTGATGGGTGGCGCCTCGACTGAGGTGACCGATTCGACCGCCCGCATTCTGGTGGAGTCTGCTCGTTTTGATGAGGTGTCGGTTGCTCGTACTGCTCGCCGTCACAAGCTGATTTCTGAGTCCTCGAAGCGTTTTGAGCGTGGCGTGGATCCGCAGATTCAGACTGCGGCTGCTCAGCGTGCGGTTGAGCTGCTGGTTAAGCTGGCTGACGCCCAGGCTGAGCCGGGCGTTACTGATGTGTCACTTGGCTATGAGCCGGTCGTGATTGACCTGCCTGCTGATTACACCGCCGGTCGTATTGGCGTGGATTACTCGCCGGAGCAGATTGAGTCTTGCCTACGTGAGATTGGTTGCTCGGTGGAGCGTACCGAGTCTGGTTACGCGGTGACTGTCCCGTCATGGCGTACTGACCTGCGTGCGAAGGAGGACCTGACTGAGGAAATCGCACGTATTGACGGTTACGAGAACATCCCCTCGACTCTGCCGGTGGCTCCTGCGGGTCGCGGTTACACTCCGGAGCAGGCGGGTAAGCGTCGTGCGCTGAATGCGCTGGCAGCTTCGGGCCTGACTGAGGTTTTCGCGTACCCCTTCGTGTCGGCTGATGCGAATAACCTATGGTCGGCTCCGTGGGTTAGCACCCCTGAGAATCCGGTAACTGAGGTTCCTTCGGTTCGCCTGGAGAACCCGATTTCTTCGGCTGAGGGCTGGATGCGCCGCTCGCTGCTGCCTGGCCTGGTTGAGGTTTTGAAGCGTAACCTGTCTCGCGGTTTCAAGAACCTGGCTATTTTTGAGACGGGTCACGTGTTCATTCCGGGTGAGCAGCTGGGTTCGGAGTCTATTCCGCCGCTGGGTGCTCGTCCTTCGGATGAGGTTCTGGTTGATTTGAATGCCGGTATTCCGCAGCAGCCCACGTTCATTGGTGGCCTGTTTGCTGGTACTGAACATGAGGTAATGCCCGGCATTGCTCCGCGCGCTTACGATTGGCGTGACGCTCTGGACGCTGTGCGTCTGGTTGCTGCCGCTGTTTCGGCTGAGATTCAGGTGCGTAACGGTGTGCATACCGCGTTCCACCCGGGCCGTGTGGCTGAGGTTCTGAGTGCTGCTGGTGAGCGTGTTGGTTTCGCTGGTGAGCTGCATCCGAAGCTACTGCAGGAGCTGAACCTGCCGGAGCGTACCTGCGCGTTTGAGCTGGATTTCTCGGCGCTGTTTGCTGATCGTGTTGAGGCGCGTCAGGCTACTCCGGTGCTGACGTTCCCGGCTGCTACTCAGGATGTGGCGCTTCTGGTGGGCCGCGATCTGCCTGCTTCTGAAGTGGAGCGTGTTCTGCGTGAGGGCGCTGGTGAGCTGCTGGAGGATATCCGCGTCTTTGATGATTACCGAGGTGTCGGTATTGATGAGTCAAAGAAGTCTTTGGCGTTTGCTCTGCGTTTCCGTGCGCCGGATCGTACGCTAACTGCTGATGAGGCGTCGGCTGCTCGTGAGGCTGCTGTGGCTGCGACTGTTGAGCAGCTGGGTGCGGAACCGCGTGTCTAACCGGGGCTGACCCTATGACGTAACGCTTAGTGCTGACGGGGTGGGAGTTGTTGGCTCCCGCCCCGTAGCTTTTGGCGTTGCGTGGTGGGTTTATCTGTTGGGTTGGTTTATGAAGCGTTGATAAGCGCTTTCATGGGTGAACTCATGTGGTTATGGGTACCCTAGAGGATAGATGAAGTGAGGGAGAGAGTAATGGCTAATCTAGAGAACTCGCGCGAACAGGATGAGCTGTCGCAGCCTGAGGTCGAAGAAACCTACTTTGAAGATTCTGAGTATGAGGAGTACGACGAGCCCGAGGATTACGACGACGATGAGGAAGAGAACTCCTCTCTTTTCGCGATGAGTGAGGAAGAGCTGGATCACCGTCCGGGCGTGAATTGGCTGTCGGTTCTTTCTGCTGTTGTTGCAGTTATTCTTTCCATTGTTTTGGCTGTTGTGGGTGTTCGTGCTTTTGCGTCGGTGAATAATAACGCCGAGTATGCTGGCAAGAGCTGGGTTATTCAGGGCACTTATCAGGATTTGACTCCTGACCTGATTACGAAGGGTAATGTGGCTCGCTATAAGGGCAACCTGCCGGCTGATGATGCGCTGAATGGTAAGACGTATGTGTCGAACCTGAAGGATAAGTATCAGGTGACTTCGGGGGCTCCGATTGAGTTCCGAGGTTCGCAGACTGGAGATGTTCCCTCCGAGTTCCCGCGTGAGGTGGACGGCCTGCTGGTGGAGAAGAACGGTAGCCTTGAAGTTGTGTATACCGCTGAGAAGGGCACGTTGAAGCCTGTGACTGAGGACAGCGTGAATGCTGAGCGCTTTGCCGGTATCGCAAGTATTGTTGGTTCGGTGCTGGTGCTTCTGCTGGGTATGGGTTTTGCTGTGTGGCTGAACCGCCGTTCGCGCGATGTCGAGTATGAGGACCTGGATGGTCTGGTGGAGGATGAGCGCTAGGCGTTCTGAATCTTGAGGATTGACCGGTTGATGTTTTGTTGAGGGAGCCTGTTTCTGGTGCACGTGGTGTGCTGGAGGCGGGCTCCTTTTTTGTGCTCACCTGCCGGAGGCCTCTTGATGGGCGCAGCGGACCAGTCCACAATGTTCTTGCATGCTATGCATTCATTGCGAGGTTATGCGCCTGAATGTGTAGATACACGCTACATTCACGGCGTTTTGCGTGACAGTTGGTGAGATAAACCCTGAAATTTCCCCCATATCTTGGAATAATCCATATTTGGTGCGCATATTTATGTGCATATGTATTATCTTGGGTAGTAAAGAATGTTGCGCTGCGCCACCGTTGGGCAGCTCCGTTCTGAATTCGTGATTGGCACCGTAGGAAGAAGAGATATTATGCCTTTCCCCTCGACCAAGATCGCGCGTCAGGCACGCATCGTTGAATTGCTGCAGACCCGACGTGTCCGCTCCCAGGCTGAACTGGCGCAGTACCTGACCGATGATGGTATGAAGGTTACTCAGGCCACCCTTTCCCGTGATCTTGTTGAAATTGGCGCTGAGCGCATCCGTGATGAAGGCGCTGGCCTGATTTATGCTGTGCCGAATTACCCTGCTCGTCGTGGCAGCGGTACTGCACCTGACGCCCGTATGATTTCCCTGTTTAAGGAACTGCTGATTACCGCTGAGGGTTCGGCAAATATTACGGTTCTGCGTACTCCTCCGGGTGCTGCGCAGTTCTTGGCGTCGTCTATTGATCAGGGCGGTCTCGAAGCGATTATGGGTACTATTGCCGGTGACGATACGGTAATAGTGGTTACTCGTGACCCCAATGGTGGGGCTGCGCTTGCCGAGAGCTTCTTGGATTGGTCTGCTGCTCAGTAGTAGCTGGGGCGTATCTTGCCTGTTCTTCTGATGTTTCGGGAGAGCGGTTTAAGGTACGCCCTTCTGCTGTCTTCGGGCTTTTTGCCGGGCTTCTAGCTCGACTTCTTTTCTAGATATACCGATTTTTCTGTGGTGAGAGTTTTCTATTATGTCTGAAATGCACGATTCAGCGAACAATATTGCCTACCTTTTGGCAGAGGCTGCTTCTGGTTCGGGAGCTAAGACAGCTTTGGCGATTCCGGCTTCTGACTCTGCTGATGTGCGGGTAGTGAGCTACGCGCAGTTGGCGTCTGCGGCCGCGCAGGTTCAGCGTCATTTGGCGGCGCTCGGTGTTGGGCGTGGTGACCGCGTGGCGTTGTCTATGCCGAATGTGGCGTTGATGCCGGCGCTGTATTACGGCATTGTGGCTGCGGGTGCGATTTGTGTTCCGTTGAATCCGCTGTTGTCGGGTGCTGAGTTGGAGTATCATCTGCGCGATAGCGGGGCGAAGGCACTTTTTGCTTTTGCGGGTACTCGTCTGGCGTCGGTGGCATCCTCGACGGTTCCGGTGAAGAACGGTTCGGTTCATTGCGAGATTTTCACCGGGGGAGAGGGCTCGCCGGTGGCTCCTTTTGATACGCCTGCCGATAGTGCGCTGTTGGCTACTGTTCTGGAGCCTGTCCCGGTGGCGGTGAGCGAGCCGGCGATTATTCTGTACACTTCGGGTACGACGGGCAAACCGAAGGGTGCGACGCTGACCCACGCGAATATCCTCTCGAATGCTCGTAGCTGTGTCAGCGTTTTTGGTTTTACCGCTGAGGATGTCATTTTTGGTGGACTTCCGCTATTCCACGCGTTTGGGCAGACGGTGTCGATGAACGCGGCGTTTGCGGCGTCGGCTACTGTGGCTTTGCTGCCACGTTTTACCCCTGATGGTGCGCTGAATCTGATTGAGGGTGCAGGGGTGTCGGTGTTGGCTGCGGTCCCAAGCATGTATGTGTCGTTAGCGGCGGCGCTGGAGGCTGAGCCTGAGCGTGCACGCTCGCTGCGTGGTTGCATCCGTTTCGGTATTTCGGGCGGTTCGCCGTTGCCTGCGCCGGTGCATTCTGCGTTGAAAATGCTGATTGAGTGCCCGGTATATGAGGGCTACGGTTTGAGTGAGACGTCGCCGGTGGTTTCGTTTAATCAGGCGGAGTTTGGCATGGTGCTCGGTTCGGTGGGTCGTGTGCTGCCGGGTGTGCAGGTGCAGGTCCGTTGCCCGCAAGGCTCCGAGTGCGCTCCGGGTGTGAGCGGTCAGCTGTGGGTGCGCGGTGAGAACGTGATGGCTGGCTACTGGAATAACCCGGCGGCTACTGCTGAGGTTTTTGACGGCGAGTGGTTTGCGACCGGCGATGTTGCTCGTGTCGATGAGCAGGGCAATATTTTTATTGTGGATCGTATTAAAGACATGGTTCTGCGTAACGGCTATTCGGTGTATCCGCGTGAGATTGAGGATGTTCTCTATACCCATGAGCAGGTGCAGTCTGCAGCGGTGTTGGGCGTGCCGGATGAGCGAGTGGGCGAGGAGGTTGTCGCCGTGGTGATGCCGCGTCCGGGTGCTGATGAGGGTGTGCTGCAGGCGGAGTTGAATGCGTTGGCTCGTACTCGTTTGGCGGCGTATAAGTACCCTCGCCGCTACGTGATGGTGGAGAGCATGCCTTTGGGCCCGACCGGTAAGATTCTTAAGCGTGACTTGCGGGTTTTGATTCAGCGGGGCTAATTCCGATAGGGAGTTCTTGGTGCTCATCTGAGGACAACTGTAGATGAAGAGGGTAGAATCTTGTAGGCGGCTTCTACCGCGCTATTGTTCCCGGACGGTTTTTCCGGGGCTATCCCCTTCACGAAAGAGAGAGCATGAGCGTTCCCGCTTCTGAGGCTTCGCGAACCCCTATTGAGCAGTTGATTCCGGCTGCTTGCGCTACAATTCCGAATTACCCGCACGAGGGTATCCTCTTTTACGATGTGACCACTCTCTTCGCTAATGCTGAGGTGTTCAAGGCGTGCATTGATGAGCTGGCTGCTCGTTTTGAGGGTCAGTTTGATGTGGCGGCTGGTGTTGAGGCTCGCGGTTTCTTGCTGGCTTCTGCGCTCGCATACGCTACGGGCACTGGCATTATGACGGTTCGTAAGGCGGGTAAGCTTCCGCGTGAGACGTACCGTGAGGAGTATGCACTGGAGTACGGTAGCGCTGCGATTGAGATTCACTGTAATGATTTCGCGCCGGGCACCCGTGTTCTTTTGCTGGATGATCTGCTGGCGACTGGCGGTACCCTGGTGGCTGCCGCGAAGCTGGTGGAGCGCGCGAACCTGAAGGTTGCCGGCGTTGGCGCTCTTCTGGAGCTGGAGGGCCTGGGCGGTCGTGAGGCGTTGGACGGTTACCGTCTTGAGACGCTGAGCTTGGTGTCTGAGTACCCGCTGCCGTCGAAGTAGTTTTATAGAGTTTGAGGCTACCGCCGTTTGGGTGTGTGTAGCTGATATTGATGAGGGGTGCCCCGCCGGTTGAACCGGTGGGGTACTTTTCTATGGGGGCAATATTTCTGCCCTTCGGAGCCTGTCCTGTAAAATAGTGACCCGTATTTTTGGGTGTCTGTCGCACCCTGTCTTTGAGACACTATAGGTTTAAGGAGCTTACGTGTCATCTGAATCTCTACCCCAGAAGTCTGCTGATTCTTCGGCGGCTGAGAAGCTGTTTGCCGAGCAGATGGCTGCGGAGCGTGAGTATGTTGCTCGCGTGTATGCTCGTCTGGATAAGCTCCGTGAGGAGACGGCTGAGATGCTGGCTGCTGTTCGTAAGAATCAGGCGGTGGGCGGTCATCAGAACCGTTCGGAGCGTGACTCTTTTGCTACTCACTATGAGGATCGTTTGGCGCAGCTGAATGCTGTGGATTCTCGTCTGACGTTTGGTCGTTTGGATATGGACCGTGAGGGCGCTGATGCGGTGCGATATATCGGTCGTATTGGTATTACGGATAGCAATCAGCAGCGTCTGCTGATGGACTGGCGTGCCCCGGAGGCGGGTACGTTCTATCAGGCGACTGCCTTTCAGCCGATGGGCGTGCGCCGCCGCCGTCACCTGATGCTTGAGGGCCGCACTGTCGTAAATATTGAGGATGAGGTCTTCGATTCGGAGATGCTGCAGGATGAGGACACTCTCCACGGTGAGGGTGCTCTGTTGGCGGCGTTGAATAAGAAGCGTACGGGCCGCATGGGCGATATTGTGGCGACGATTCAGGCTGAGCAGGATGCTATTATCCGCTCGGAGCTACCGGGTGTGCGTGTTGTGCAGGGCGGTCCGGGTACCGGTAAGACTGCTGTGGCGCTACATCGTGCGGCGTACCTGCTGTACACGAACCGTGAGCGCCTGTCGAAGGCTGGCGTGCTGGTGGTTGGTCCGTCGAATTCGTTCATGTGGTATATCGAACGTGTGCTTCCTTCGCTGGGTGAGACCGGCGTGGTGATGTCTTCGTTGGCGACCCTGTACCCGGGTTTGCGTGCTGTGCCTGAGAAGGATCGCGCGGTTGCTGCGTTGAAGGGCGATTTGCGCATGGTGAAGGTTATTAAGCGTGCGGTGGCGGATCGTCAGAAGGTGCCGGCTCAGGTTCAGCGTCTGAATGTTGAGGGTACTGATGTTGAGCTGACTCCGGAGATGGTTCGTTCGGCTCGTTCTCGCGCTCGTTCGACTGGCAAGCCGCATAATGAGGCTCGTGAGACGTTCGTGAAGATTCTGTTGAAGGAACTGACCGCGAAGCTGGATGATCAGCTGAACCGTGCGGCGGGTCGTGTGGTGGAGCGTCCGTATCTGCAGGATGATGTGCGTGCCTCGATGGATGTGCGCCGTGCCTTGAACTTGGCGTGGATGCCGCTGTCGCCGGAGACTCTGTTGCGTTCGCTGTTCTCGAAGCCGCACTATCTGGAGTCTGCGACTCGTGAGTTGTCGAAGCCTGAGCGTGAGCTGCTGGTTCGCCCGGCGGATGCCCCTTTCACGGAGGCTGATGTTCCTCTGTTGGATGAGGCTGCTGAACTTTTGGGTGATTTTTCGAAGGTGACCGGTGCGGCTGCTGCGGCTCGTGCTGCGGCGGAGCATCGTGCGAACCTTGAGAATGCGGCGAAGGCTCTGGAGAATGTTCACCAGTCGCTGGAGGATATTGGCGCCGATGGCGTAATTACTCCAGAGCAGATTGCGATGATGAATGAGGTTCGTGGCGAGCGTATGACTGCTGCGACTGCGGCGTCGGCTGATCGTACGTGGGCGTATGGCCATATTGTGGTGGATGAGGCTCAGGAGCTCTCACCTATGCAGTGGCGTCTGTTGATGCGTCGTTGTCCGATGAAGTCGTTCACGATTGTGGGCGATATTGCTCAGGCTTCTTCTGCTGCGGCTGCTTCGTCGTGGTCGCAGGCGTTGGAGCCGTTTGTGGGTGAGCGTTTCACTCTGGAGGAGCTGACGATTAATTACCGTACTCCGGCTCAGATTGCTGAGGCGGCGGTGTCGGTTGCTCAGGCGGCTGGCTATGAGGTGTCTGCGCCTCGTGCGGTGCGTGAGGGCCGTTGGGCTCCGCTGGTTCATGAGGTTGCTTCCGAGTCTGTTGTGGAGCAGACCGTGTCTGTGGTCAGTGAGGAGGTCGCTCATTCGGGTGGTGCTCTGATTGGTGTGGTGTGCCCGCCGAGCCTGTATGTTCAGACGGTTCAGGCTGTGGCTCGTGCTCATTCTGATCGTACGGGTACTGCGCAGACAGCGCTGAAGAGTCAGGTGCTGGTTTTGACTCCGTGGGAGGCGAAGGGGCTGGAGTTTGATGTTGTGGTGATTGTTGAGCCGCAGCAGCTGATTGATGATGCTGATGGTGCTGTGGGTGATTTGTATGTGTCGATGACTCGTCCGACTCAGCGCCTGCACATGGTGGGTTCGCGGATGCCTGCGGGTCTGTAGCTTTGTGGCTCGTGTAGCCTCTATCGGTTATTTCTATTTCTTTGAGCCGGTTCCGCACCGGTTTGGGCGCTCGCTTGGTTTTTTCTGAGCGATTGGGCTGGTGCGGTGCTAGGCTTGTTACATATTTTGTTCGAGCGCCTTCGGGCGTTGTTACCTTGTGAATGGGAGAAGCATGTCTGCCGAGATCCTCAACGCGCAGCATAATGACGATACCTTCGAGAATATTTGGCAGGAGCTGAAGTGGCGCGGCCTGGTGCACGTGAGCACTGATGAGGCTGCTCTGGAGAAGGCGCTGAGCGAGGAGAGCCTGACTTTCTATACGGGTTATGATCCGACTGCGGCTTCTTTGCATCTGGGCCACCTGGTGCAGCTGCTGGTGATGCGTCGTCTGCAGCTTGCTGGTCACAAGCCGCTGGGTCTGGTAGGTGGTTTCACCGGTTTGATTGGTGATCCGCGTCAGACTTCTGAGCGTGTGCTGAACTCTCCTGAGGTTGTTGCTGAGTGGGTTAAGTCTCTGCGCGCTCAGATTGAGCGTTTCCTATCTTTCGAGGGTGAGAACGCTGCTCGTATGGTGAATAACCTGGATTGGAGCGGTCAGATGTCTGCTCTGCAGCTGCTGCGCGATGTTGGTAAGCATTTCCGCGTGGGCACCATGGTGAAGAAGGAGATTGTTGCGAAGCGTCTGAACTCTGATGAGGGCATTTCGTACACCGAGTTCTCGTACCAGATTCTGCAGGGCTTGGACTTCTTGGAGCTGAACCGTCGTTTCGGTTGTACTCTGCAGACCGGTGGTTCTGATCAGTGGGGTAACCTGACGAGCGGTACTGAGCTGATTCGTAAGGTGGAGGGTAAGAGCGTTCACGCTATTGGTACTCCGCTGATTACTAACTCTGATGGCACTAAGTTTGGTAAGAGCGAGGGTAACGCTATTTGGCTGAACCCGCAGATGTGCTCGCCGTACGCTTTCTATCAGTTCTGGCTGAACACTGCGGATGCAGATGTAGTGGATCGTTTGAAGGTCTTTACTTTCTTGACTCGTGCTGAGATTGCTGAGTTTGCGGAGAAGGTTGAGAAGGAGCCGTTTAAGCGCGAGGCGCAGAAGACTCTGGCATACCTGGTGACTTCACTGGTTCACGGTACTGAGGCTACTGATCAGGCTGTGGCTGCTTCGGAGGCTTTGTTCGGTAAGGGCGATTTCGCTGCTCTGGATGAGGCTACCTTGGAGTCTGTGGTTGCTGAGCTTCCTTCAGCTAAGCTGTCCGAGGATCGTCTGGACATGATTTCTGTTCTGACTGAGCTGGGCTTTGCGAAGTCTAACTCTGAGGCTCGTCGCATTCTGAAGGAAGGCGGTGCTTCGGTGAACGGTGTGAAGGTTCAGGGCGAGGACGCAGCTATTTCTAAGGATGATCTGCTGCACGGTCGTTTTGCGATGGTTCGCCGTGGCAAGAAGAACCAGGGGGCTGTAGAGCTTATCTAATACAGAGTTGATTTAGTCTTCTCGATATATAGAAGGGGAGGAGTCTTCTCTGCTGAGTGTTTAGTACTGAGTGTTTGGTACTGACAGTTCGGTGGGGGAGTGCTCCTCCTTTTCTGTCCCCTATATATGTAGAGCCCCTTCGTCAGGAGAGGCTCTACATATATGTCGTTCTGTATCTTTGCTGTCCAAGTGTTCCTCCGTTGTACGCTTCTCGAGTTGGTCGGCGCTGCCTGGTTGTTTAATGGGCGCTGTCTGTTCTGTTTGGATGCTCCGAGAGGGCATTCTGCAGGTTTTTTGGGTTCTTTTGAAGGTTTTTAAACTTTTTTCGAAGAACTTTTGAGGAGCTTATCCTTTCCTGACTAGGGGTTCTAGTGTCATGTTTGGGTCAGGATGGACCTAAACCCCCGTGTTTGTGGTCTACTTCACCCTTTTTGAGGTTGCATGGGTGTTTAGGCGTCTGTA
>NZ_JAOVAM010000011.1 GCF_029850875.1 Rothia similimucilaginosa
AAGTTCTTCGAAAAAAGTTTAAAAACCTTCAAAAGAACCCAAAAAACCTGCAGAAGCTCCCTAAAGAGCCCATATAGAAGGGCGACAGAGCCCCTCAGCCTCAAGAAGAGGAGCCCCCCCCATCTCTGGAATCTCTGGATTACCTATATTTCTCTACCGCTACGATTCCCCGTTTCCCCGTTCTGCAGCCTCCCTATATATGAATATATGAACCCATATATATGGGGAGAGCGCAGAAAAGACAGAAAAGGAGGGCACCCCCTCACGGGGACGCCCTCCTCACTCAAGCTACAAGCCTGCAGCTCGCTAGCTTCAAAACTCTAGTTCACGGTAGCGCGACGACGAGAGACGTCGTACAGAGTAATGCCCACAGCCATCGCCGCGTTCAAAGACTCCATCGCAGAATCAATCGGAATCGACACAATCTGATCGCAGTTCTCAGTCACCAGGCGGGACAGGCCCTTACCCTCAGAACCAACCACCACGCACAGCGGCTCATTCGCAAGCTCCAGAGCCGGCAACTCAATATCACCACCGCCATCCAGACCAATCACGAAAATACCCTGCTCCTTAGCCTGCTGAATCACGCGAGTCAGATTAGTCGCCATCGCAACAGGAACACGAGCAGCTGCACCAGCACTAGTCTTCCACGCACCAGCAGTCACAGCAGCCGAACGACGCTCAGGAATAATCACGCCATCACCGCTAAAAGCGGACACGCTACGAATAATCGCGCCCAGGTTACGCGGATCAGTAATACCGTCCAAAGCAACAAACAGCGGCGGAGTCGACAGCTTACCCGAGTGCCAACGCTCCATAGTATCCAGCACCAGGTCAGTCGCATCCGGGTACTTATACGGCGGAATCTGCATCGCAACACCCTGATGCACAGAACCATCAGTCAAACGATCCAGCTCGCTACGCGGAATCTCCAGCATCGGAATATTGCGCTTATTCGCAATAGTCATGATCTCACGAACGCGGTCATCAACCTCAACACGGCTCATGATGTACAAGTGCTTTGAGGGAATCTCAGTACGCAGAGCCTCAAGCACCGCATTACGACCAGTCACCAGCTCATCGCTAGCACGCTTACCACCCAGACGAGTCTGGAACTTACGGTTCGTACCAGTAGCAGCGCGACGCTCAGCAGCACGCTTCATCTTATACGCCTTGTGATAAACGCGGTCCTCAGCCTTCGGAGTAGGCCCCTTACCCTCAAGCGCCTTACGACCGTGACCGCCAGTGCCCTTAGTAGCACCCTTCTTCTTGCTGGTAGCGCCCGGGCGCGAACCTGCCTTAGCCATTCTTCTCTTCCTTTGTCAAAGTAATGAATACGAGTCTACGCGAGAGAAACCCGCGGGACCTAAGCCTTACGCACAAACGCGTGGCACATCACCCTCTAGCCAACGCTCCAGCTCGAACCATTCGCGCCATCCTTCACCTGCACACCAGCAGACGCCAACAGATCACGCATCGCATCAGCCTTCGCCCAATCCTTCTGAGCACGAGCATCAGCACGCTCCGCCAACACCGCCTGAATCAGTGCATCCAGCGCCTCATGCTCAGCACCCGAAGTGCCCTCAGCGTTAAAACTCATCAGCTGAGCCAAACCCAGCACCTCCGCCATAGCCATCACAGCGTTAGCTGCCTCCGAAGCATCCTCACCAGCAGCAAGCGCAGCATTACCCGCACGAGTCTGCTCATGCAGAACCGCCAAGGCACGCGGAATGTTCACGTCATCATCCATAGCCTCAGCAAAAGCCTCCGGAACCTCACGGCCCGGCTTCAGCACATCCTGAGTTGCAGCAAGGAACGCCTCAACACGCTCAATAGCAGTTGCCGCCTCCTGCAGAGACGATGGACGGTAGTCAAGAATCGAACGATAATGCGCACTACCGAGATAGTAACGAACCACCAGCGGACGAGCCATCTGCAGCATCTGCGCCGGCGAAATCGTATTACCAATCGACTTCGACATCTTCTCACCCTCATAGGTGACCATGCCGTTATGCATCCAGAAGTTCGCGAAATCATCACCGGCAGCGGTCGACTGCGCCAGCTCATTCTCATGGTGCGGGAAACGCAAATCCAAACCGCCGCCGTGAATATCGAAACGCGAACCCAAATACTTACCAGACATAGCCGAGCACTCCAGGTGCCAGCCCGGACGGCCGCGACCCCACGGAGACTCCCACGAAGCAGTCAGAGGCTCGCCCTCTTTATAACCCTTCCACAGGGCAAAATCGCGGGGGTCACGCTTACCGCGCGGATCAGCATCTACCGAATCCTGCATATCATCAATGCTCTGATTAGTCAGCGCACCATACTTATCCCAGGAACGCACATCAAAATACACATCACCAGAATCATCCAGCGCAGGATACGCGTGGCCACGATCAATCAGACGCTGAATCAGAGAAAACATCTCCGGAATATGACCGGTCGCACGCGGCTCATAAGTCGGCGGATCAATACCCAGCGCCGCATACGCCTGAGCAAAAACCTTCTCAAAACGATACGCGAGCGCCCACCACTGCTCATTCGGGAACTCACCCTCAAAACCGGGCTCCATAGAATCAGCAGACTTCGCCAAGATCTTGTCATCAATATCAGTGACATTGCGGACCGTCGTCACCTTCAGACCGCGGTAACACATCCAACGGCTCAACTGGTCAAAAACCAACGCCGAACGGATATGGCCCAGATGTGGTTCACCCTGTACCGTAGCACCACAATAATAGATACGCGCCTCACCGGGCACGACGGGCTCAAACTCGCGAATAGTCGCGGAAGCTGAATCATAAAAACGCATAGTCACACTTTCATTCTACGGGGTCGGTTCAGACACCGGGACGGTAAGTTACGGAATAGGTCAAGCCGACCAGACACCTAAGGACGCTCGAACACCAGCGCCGTCGCAATAGCAGCCACACCCTCGCCGCGGCCAGTCAAACCCAAACCGTCAGTAGTCGTTGCAATCACCGTCACCGAAGCACCCACCGCCTCGCTCAGCACGCGGTTCGCCTCATCACGGCGCAGAGAGAACTTCGGGCGGTTACCCACCAGCTGAACGCTCACATTACCAATCTCAAAACCAGCAGCACGCACAATCGCCGCAGCCTCAGAAAGAATACGAACACCCGAAGCACCCTTCATATCCGGGCGGTCCACACCGAAATTAGAGCCCAAATCCCCTGTGCCGGAGGCGGCAAAAAGAGCATCCGCGGCAGCATGGGCCACCACATCACCATCAGAATGGCCGCTCAAACCACGCTCACCGGGCCAATGCAGACCAGCAATGTACAGAGGAGTGCCCTCCTCACCAAAAGCGTGGACATCAACACCGGTACCAACACGAGGAATAACAGTCATCATAGGACCCTTCAATCGATCAAAAATCTTCTCAGTAGCAGCGCCTCAGCACAAGAGACGTTAGGAGGCAGGCTTAGGCAGTAGAATCACCAAACAGCGCGCGAGCAATCCGCAAATCCATCGGAGTCGTCACCTTAAACGCATCCGCATCACCGGCAACCGTCAACACCGGCTCGCCCGCCGCTTCCATCGCCATTGCATCATCAGTGAGCAGCTCAGCCTCCTCAGCAGGCAGGGAACGGCTACGCTCATGCACCGCCAACAGGGCAGCCACCTCAAAACCCTGAGGAGTCTGCACCGCACGCATCTGCGCACGCGAAGGAGTACCCGTCACCAAACCAGCAGAATCCACAGTCTTCACCGTATCCACCACCGGCAACACAGGAATCACCGCACGCACAACACCCTGCGGGCTCTCAGAACCTAAACCCTCAAACACGCGGTGATACACCTGCGGCGGAGTAAAAGCACGAGCGCAATCATGAATCAGCACATAATCCACTGGAACCTGCGCATCCTTCAAAGCATCCAACGCCGCAACCACCGAAGCAGTACGTGTATCACCACCGGCAGTAATCAACGCACCGGCACGGCGGGCATCCTCCAAAAGCTCCGGGCAACTCACCGAACAATCAGCAGGAACAGTCACCACCACATGCTCAGCAACACCCGAAGCGAGCGCACCCTCCAACGCATAATCCAGCAAAGTACGACCATGCACACGCACAGCGGCCTTCGGAATCGGCTCACCCAGGCGAGTACCCGAACCAGCCGCCAAAACAATCACAGCAGTATTCGCCGCAGAAGCAGAAGTCATCATTCTCAAGCCCGCCTACACCTCGAACTTATAGCCCAATCCGCGAACCGTCACCACATACTGCGGGGCGGAAGAATCCGGCTCAATCTTCGAACGCAGACGTTTAATATGCACATCCAGAGTCTTCGTATCACCCACATAGTCAGCCCCCCACACGCGCTCAATCAGCTGGCCACGAGTCATCACACGACCCACATTGCGCAGCAGAATCTCCAGGAGCTCAAACTCCTTCAGCGGCATAGAAATCTCTTCACCATTAACCGTCACCACATGGCGATCAATGTCCATACGCACCGGGCCGCCCTGCAACACCGGCTCAGTAGTAGAATCAGTCTCCGCCGAACGACGACGCAACACCGCGCGGATACGAGCAATTAACTCACGCGCAGAATACGGCTTGGTCACATAATCATCAGCGCCCAGTTCCAAACCCAGAACCTTATCTAGCTCAGAATCCTTAGCGGTCAGCATAATAATCGGGACCGAAGACACCTCACGTAGCTTGCGGCACACCTCCATACCGGACATGCCCGGGAGCATCACATCCAGCAGCACCAAATCTGCACCCTCGCGGTCAAACACCGGCAGAGCGTCCAGACCGCTGTCAACAACAATCGTCTGGAAACCCTCACGACCCAGTAAAAACGCAAGGGGATCCGAGAGGGCCTCTTCGTCCTCAACAATCAGAATTTTAGACATCAATAACTTCCTTCGATTCCATAAAACCTATAGCGCTAACACTACACTTCGACCGGAGGCTCATTCAGCGGCAACGCCAACGTAAACGTCGAGCCCTCCTGCGGCATCGACCGAACCGTCACGCTACCACCGTGCTGAGTCATCACATGCTTCACAATGCTCAAGCCCAAACCAGTACCGCCCGTCTGACGCGAACGAGCCGGATCAACCCGATAAAAACGCTCAAAAATACGTTTCTGCTCATCCTCCGGAATACCCACACCCTGATCAGTAACCTCAACCAGTAGCTGATCAGCTACACGGTGGACCCAAATATCAACCTTCGTATGCTCCGGGGAATAACGCACCGCATTCTCCACCACGTTCTGCACAGCAATACCCAGTAGCTCGGCGTCACCATACACCTCGGGGAGCTCCTCGATGCGGGTAGAAATCTGAATATCCTTCTCCTCCGCCACAATATTCGAACGATCCACCGCATCAGCCACCAAAGAAAGCACCGACACCGGACCACCACGCGCAATCACATCAGTCGACTGCAGACGCGAAAGCTCAATAATGTCACGCACCAGCGCAGACAGGCGAAGAGTCTCCTTATGCAAACGACCCACAAAATACTCAATCGCCTCCGGGTCATCGCTCGCTTGCTCAATAGCCTCAGCCAACAGACTCACCGCGCCCACCGGAGTCTTCAACTCATGCGAAACATTCGCCACAAAATCATTACGCATACGCTGAACACGAGAAATTTCAGTGCGGTCATCTGCGAGCACCAGAATGTACTCGTCCCCCAGCGAAGCAACACGCACGTCCAAGACCAGCGCCTCACCCTCACCGCGGTCAATCTCAAAAGTACGCTCAACAAAAATACCGCGATGACGCACCGTGCGAATCATCTCCGCCAGCTCATCAGAGGCTACCGTATGACCACGCACCAGACCCATCGCATACGCACCCGGAGAAGCCTGGACCACGCCGCCCACCTCATCAATCACCAGGTAAGCACGACCAATCACAGCAAGCACCTGAGCGGCACCATCACGCAGCGCCGGTACCGACACCAAGCTACGCTCCTGCTCCCGCTCGCTACGCGCCACCGCATTCATGCTCAGGACGCCCACCAGCAGACCTATCATGCCCGAAATAAAGGCGATCAGACCGGCATCCATGTACTTCCCTTCCATTCGGGTACCCCATAAGTATAAATGTGGCCGATACCCAGCACTTGAGCGGACGCCCCCCTTCTCAGGCGGGCTACCCGTGCAGAAACCTTACAGAGAGCGCAATGAGCCGCCCACCTCAACGGTGGACGGCTCATCACAATGACAGGGGTGCAATCCTGCCGGAGATATTACTTACCCTGGTTTGCTACGGCAGCAATAGCGTCCTTAGCAGCCTCCGGGTCCAGGTACTCGCCAGCCTTGACGGGCTTGAAGTTCTCATCCAGCTCGTAGTACAGCGGAATACCGGTGGGGATGTTCAGGCCCGCGATGTCCTCATCGGAAATACTCTCTAGGTGCTTGACCAGCGAACGCAGAGAGTTACCGTGTGCAGCAACCAGAACGGTCTTACCTGCTGCGAGGTCGGGCTTGATGTCCGACTCCCAGTAGGGAAGCATACGGCCCAGAACGTCCTTCAGGCACTCGGTGCGGGGAGCGTTCTCAACATCCGCGTAGCGGGGGTCGTGCGCCTGCGAGTAGGGGTCGTTATCATCCAGCGGGGGCGGCGGAACGTCGTAGGAACGACGCCAGGTCATGAACTTCTCGTCGCCGTATTCCTCGCGAATCTCGGACTTGTTCTTACCCTGCAGAGCACCGTAGTGACGCTCGTTCAGGCGCCAGGAGCGCTTGACGGGAATCCACAGACGGTCTGCCGCATCCAGGGCAAGGTTTGCGGTGTTGATTGCACGACGCTGCAGGGAGGTGTGAACAACATCGGGGAGGATGTTGCGCTCTGCCAGCAACTCGCCGCCGCGCTTAGCCTCAGCACGGCCCTTATCGGTCAGGTTAACGTCCACCCAGCCGGTGAACAGGTTCTTCTCGTTCCACTCGGACTGGCCGTGGCGCAGGAGTACTAGTTTGTAAGTCATACCTCTATTTTTTCATTTACCCGCTGGTTTGTCATGCCTCAAGGCTTAGAAAGTATGCATTCTCCCAAAAATTTATAAGGGTCTTCCTTACCAGAACAGAAGACTCAAGAACCCCACTAGAAAAGGACAAAGCCCCGCACACCACCCGATCAGGCCAAACCCGTCAGACAGCGCACGAGGCTTCACCGTCTATCGCTCAAAGCGAGCGCACAAGCTAATGCTAGAAACGGCGGCGACCAACCGAAGGCCACACACCAGCAAGAAACACGCAGCTAATCACAGCCGCAACCAACTGAAGAATCAGCACAGTATTACCGCCGCCAGTCACCGCAGCAAAAACGCTAAACAGCGAAACCGCAGCAGAACCACCGGTCAAAGCCAACCACGTGTTCTTCGGGCGCTTACCGGCAAAATCGTACGCGTTTGCCGGAGACGCCCACGCACGCATAAAAGCCAGCAGACCAACCGCAGCACCAGCGATAGCCAGCAGCGTATCAACAAAAGTGGTCACATACCAGACCAGCAGAATAGGAGACATAGTATTCCTTAGAATCAGCAGCTTCTCTAGACAACCCTAGCAAAGCGCTTAGCGGACGACCTTAAAGGCCTCAACCAAGTCATTGTAAAGGTCATCCACGTTCTCAATACCCACCGACAGGCGCAGCAGAGACTCCGGAATCGAATCCGGCTCGTTACCGTGGCGACGACGACGCTCTACCAGAGACTCCACACCGCCCAGGGAAGTTGCCGGAGTCCACAGCTTCAGCGCCTCCACAACGTTACGGGCACCAGCAGCGTCCGTATCAAGAGTAACGCACAGAATCGCGCCGAAACCGTCCATCTGCTTCTTCGCAATCTCATGACCTCGGTCGCTCTCCAGACCCGGGTAACGCACCTCAGCCACGAAGGGGTGCTGGCTCAGACGCTCTGCAAGAACCTGCGCGTTCTCTACAGCACGTTCCACGCGCAGTGCCAAGGTGCGCAGACCGCGCAGGCCAAGCCACGCCTCCACCGGACCGGGGATTGCGCCATTGGTGATACGGTGGTGACGCATCGCCTTATACAGCTCCTTATTCGAGGTCAGAGCCATACCCAGCAGAACATCGGAGTGTCCCGCAAGAAACTTCGTCGCGGAGTGAACCACTACGTCTGCACCAAAATCCAGGGGACGTTGCAGAATCGGGGTTGCGAAGGTGTTATCCACCGCGGTCACAATGCCCAAGCGGCGAGCGGCAGAAAGTAGGGCAGGCAGATCAGCAACCTCAAGCATCGGGTTCGTGGGGCTCTCCAGCCACGCCAGGACCTTCGGCTCCGAGTAGTTCACGTTCTCCGGGGTCACACCGGTGCGGGATGCGGCATCCTCCATCGTAGCGATAACGCTCTCGGTGTCTTCAATGTCCACGCGAACGAGCTCAATGATGCCGCGGCGTTCCAAATCCTTACATATGGTTACAGACGCCATGTATGCGTGCTTCGGAATCAGCACAATGGAACCAACCGGCACCAGGTCGATGACAGCAGCGACAGCAGCCATACCAGAGGGGAACAGCAGACCAGGCTGGATAGCGTTCTCCAGCTTCGCCACAACCTCTTCCATACCCTCCCAGGTGGGGTTCGAGAAGCGGGCGTACACGCGGTCCTGCTCAATATTGACAGCATCCACACCGCGGTAGGTGGAAGAAAGAACGATCGGAGGGTTCACCGGCGCATCATGTTCGTGTGCCGGGCGGCCGCCAGAGACGACAAAGGTCTCTGCGGAGTAATTCATGTTGTGGTTATCTGCACTCATGTCCTTAAGCCTGGCACACCCGCGCCCAGAACGCACACCTGCACAGGTGACGGCACACAGGATTTACATGTTTTTTACCTTTATGCGCGCTCAATCCCACGCGGATGTATCACCAAAACCGCACCGGTGCCGCTAAGAGACCCGGTACCCTTAAGGGTGATGGATACTCTCAGCTACACCCCCGATGCACAGAATCTTCCCGCTGACCCGACCGGTCGCCGCGGGCTTTTTATCGTGGTCGAAGGAGGCGACGGCGCCGGCAAAACCACCCAACTCACCCTGCTGAATGAAGCGCTCAGTGCCCGCGGATACCGTGTCATCACCACCCGCGAACCCGGTGGCACCGAGATTGGCGAGAAGCTTCGCACCCTCGTCCTGGAAGCAGGTCAGGGCACCATTGACGACCGCGCCGAGGCGCTGATTTTTGCAGCGTCCCGCGCGGATCACGCCTCCCAGCTGATTCGCCCCGCACTCGCTGAGGGCGCCATCGTGCTCAGCGACCGTTATATTGATTCCTCCGCTGCGTACCAGGGGGTCGGCCGTGATTTGGGTATTGAAACCATCGTCGATTTGAGCCGCTGGGCCACCGCCGACTTGGTTCCCGACGCGACCCTATTGCTGAGTGTGCCGCTGAGCGCCGAGCAGGAGCGCATGGACCAGCGCGGCACCGTCGACCGTATTGAGGCTGAAGGCGCGGCGTTCAAGGCACGCATTCACGGTGCATTCGAGCAGATCGCACGCGAGGACACTAACGGTTCGCACCGCATCATTGATGGTGTGGGCACGATTGAGCAAGTACACGCGCGCGTGCTTAAGGTGATTGAGCCTCTGCTTGCCACCCGCGAACTGGTCCGCACCGGTCAGGAGGACTCATGAGTCTCTGGGATACCCTGCTGATTCCTGCCGATAAGCTCCAGCAGCTACGCACGGATGCCGCTGCCGACCGCCCCACGCACTCTTGGCTTTTCACAGGTGCAACCGGTGCGCCCCACCGTGAGGCAGCAAAAATTTTCGCTGCCGCACTGCTGTGTGAACAGCCCGACCCCCAGAACCGCGGATGCGGTCAGTGCAAGGGCTGCGTAACAGTCATGAACGGTTCGCACACAGCTTTTACGCACTTTAGTACCGAGGCGACGCACATCAGCATTGATGAGGCACGCGAGCTGGTCATGAAGGCTCAGGACCGCCCGGCCGTGGGTCGCTGGCGCGTGATTCTGGTCGAAGACACCGAGCGCATGCCGGAGCGTACCTCCAATGTATTGTTGAAGGCGATTGAGGAGCCACCACCGCATACGATTTGGTTGTTGACGGCACCCTCCCCCACCGATGTGCTGGTAACGATTCGTTCGCGTTGCCGCCCAGTGCAGTTGCCGGTTCCTACCGATGCACAGGTGCACGAGTATCTGCTTACACACGGTGTAGCTGATCCTTTGGCGCAGCGTGCGGCGCGTCTGGCTCTGGGCGATGCGCAGGAGGGGTACCGTTTGGCGACCGATGAGCAGGCTATGGCTCATCGGGAGTTGATTACCTCCCTGATTCTGAATGTTCGTTCTATTTCTTCAGCTTTCAACGCAGCAGAGAAGCTCACCGACCTTGCTGACCAGGACGCACAGGCTGTCTCCGCTCTCAAGGATGAGAAGGAACGCCAGGAGCTTCTGGCGCTGCTGGGTATTCGCGAGGGTGAGCGTGTTTCTCCGTCTTTGCGAGCGCAGGTTCGCCGTCTGGAGGAGGAGCAGAAGCGCCGCGCTAAGCGTGTTTCATCTGATACGCTGTTGCGTTCCGTGGCGCAGGTTCAGACGGTTCTGCGTGATGCATTGACGGTGGCTCTGTCGGCTCAGGCTCCGCTGGTCAATGAGCATTTGCGTGAACCTCTGGAGGCGTTCTGCACCCGCCGTTCCGCCCAGCAGCTGCTGGAGGATGTGCAGGCGGTCGAGCTGACTCTGCGTCGCCTGCGGACGAACGCGAATGCGCGTCTGGCGCTTGAGGCGTTGATGAGCCGTTTCGTGTATTAGTAGCTTCTTGGTAGCTTATACAGCACACAGGGGAGGTACCGAAGAGATGATCTTCGGTGTCTCCCCTTTTCTATTGGTTCTCAGCGCCCCTAGAGCTTCGTTACGGAACCGAGCTTAGTTGCGGAAACCGTGAACCAGCGACGGAATACGACCGCAGCGGGCGATGAACGCCTCCGCGCTGGGGGTGTGGGTGGGCATGACGGGCGCGCGACCGAACAGGCCACCGAATTCAATCATGTCGCCTACGCCCAGGCCGACCGCCGGGATGACGCGGACCGCGGTGGTCTTGTGGTTCATCACGCCGATTGCTGCCTCGTCGGCAATCATTGCGGCGAGGGTAGCAGCGGGAGTATCTCCGGGGACCGCGACCATGTCCAGACCGACGGAGCATATGGCAGTCATTGCTTCAAGCTTGTCCAGAGTGATATATCCAGTGGCTGCGGATTCAATCATGCCGATATCCTCAGAAATCGGGATGAAGGAGCCGGAGAGACCACCAACATTTGAGCACGCCATGAGGCCGCCCTTCTTCACCGCGTCGTTGAGCAGCGCAAGTGCCGCAACAGTGCCGTGGGTACCGACGGTTTCCAGACCCATCTCTTCGAGGATGTGCGCGACCGAGTCGCCAATCTCTGCGGTGGGTGCCAGGGAGAGGTCAATAATGTTGAAGGGTACGCCCAGACGCTCGGAAGCGAGGGTACCAACCAGCTGACCGACGCGGGTAATCTTGAAAGCTGCCTTCTTGATTTCTTCGGCGCAGGTGTCGAAGGATTCGCCCCGGACCCTCTGCAGGGCGCGGTGTACCACGCCGGGACCGGAGACACCCACGGAGATGGTGGTGTCTGCCTCCTGCACACCGTGGAATGCACCCGCCATGAAGGGGTTGTCGCTGACGGCATTCGCGAAGACGACGAGCTTGGCGCAGCCGAAGCCGTGTGCATCCTCGGTCAGGTCTGCGGTGGCTCGGATGGTTTCGCCCATGAGCTTGACTGCGCTCATGTTAATGCCAGCGCGGGAGGATCCGATGTCTACGGAGGAGCAGACCACGTCGGTTTCTGCGAGCGCTCGCGGGATGGAGCGAATCAGCTTCTCGTCAGCGAGGGTCATGCCTTTGTCGACGAGGGCACTGAAGCCACCGACGAAGTTCACTCCGACTGCTTTGGCTGCTGCGTCAAGGGTGCGGGCGAATTCTACGTAGTCCTCGTCACTGGAGGCGCCTGCCACCAGTGCGATGGGGGTGACGGCGATACGCTTGTTGACAATCGGGATGCCGAGCTCAGTTTCGATACCTTCGCAGACGCTGACGAGGTTTGCAGCGCAGCTGGTGATTTTGTCGTAGATTTTGCGGCGGGCTACCTCACCGTCAGAGTCGGCGCAGTCGAGCAGGGAGATACCCATAGTGACGGTGCGAATGTCGAGCTTCTGCTCCTCGATCATTCGGAGGGTTTCTAAAATGTTGGTGTTGCGCATAAGTGGAGCCCTAGATGGTGTGCATTGCCTTGAAGATGGATTCTGCCTGGATGCGAATCTGCACCTTCTGTTCGTGCTCGACACCAATCATGGCTTCCTGCAAGTCAATGAGGTTCTGCTGCGCTTCGTCGAAGGAGCAGTGCATAATCATAGTGAAGTATTCGCCCATGATGGTCTGGGAGACGTCGAGGACGTTGACCTTACGCTCGGCGAGGGTTGCGGTCACGGCGGCAATAATGCCTTCGTGGTCGATACCTGTGACGGTGAGGATGATCTTCACGGTGTTCTCCTAGCGGTTTGGGGCTGCGTACCTGAGGAAGAGGTGCATAAAAGCACAGGTAAACGCATATTTATAAGACCAATTATAGGTTACTTAGAACACATTCTGTAGGGTCAACACAAAAAGCCCTCCCCCCCCCGAGCATCGGGGGAATAAAAAATCCACGTACCCTCACCTTATTCAAAGGTACGAAAGAACGTGGATTCTTTATGAGCATTATTAGCGGAGCGATCTCTTTTGAATGCTCCATTTATCTGTCTGGACTTGAGTGTCTAGAGACATCTCCCAGACATAACGTCTAGAGGTAAGACCTAGACGTAAGAAGCGATGTACAGCTCACCACTACCGCTCAGGGTTGCCACCGAGGGCTCACCCACGTGCAGCACCGACTCGGTAGCACCCAGTACGAATTCCTCAGTGCCGTTGCCGTCTGCTGCGTGAATGGTGATTTCGCCAGATACGCTCAGTGCGGCGCTAATGCCCTCGAAGGTGTATTCCTGCCATTTGCCCTCTTCAACGCGGATGCGGGTCACGCTCATGCGCTCATCCCACATGGCGTAGGTGCCAACGGGTGCATTCTCGGGGGTGGGGCTCTGGATGACGGGGGCATCCTGGCTCTCGCCGAGAACCTTAATGAGCTCCTCAGTATCGATGTGCTTTGCGGTCAGACCCGCACGCATCACGTTATCGGAGGGGTTCATCAGCTCAATAGCGGTACCGGAAACATAAGCGTGCACCTGACCATCGGGGGTAAAAGCGGATTCACCCGGTGCCAGGCGAACCAGGTTCATGACGAATGCTACGAGCAGACCGCGGTCGCCGGGGTACTTGCCGGCAACGATCTGCACGAGCTCAGCGGCGTCAGCAATAGCAACGTTTTCGGAGTCGGCCAGCTGTGCTGCCGCCTCGACAAGCTGCTCAACAGCCGCGGTGGCGGTCTCTTCGGGCATGCGAATAATCTCGGTTAGCAGTTGCTTGGGGGTAAGCTCCACGCGCTCTGCCAGCCAGCCAGCCTTGAACGCCTCGGCAAGCTCTGCCACCTGCGCTGAGGTACGCACGCCGGTGAGCACACGCATCGGTGTCAGCGCGATGACGGTTTCAGGCTTGGAGTAGCGATCCTTGTAGTTACGGTGCGGAGCGTCAATGGCGATACCACGTGCCTGCTCATCCTCGAAGCCGGCAATAGCCTGCTCAGGGGTGGGGTGCACCTGAATCGACAGGGGTGCATCAATCGCAAGGATCTTAAAGAGGAAAGGGAACCAGTCGGAGGTACGATCCGGGCGCAGGAATCGAGAGGGCTCAGCCTGAATCAGCTCGTTGAGCGGGGACTCAGTGCCGTCAACGGTTGCGCGGGAGGGAGCAGCCGGATGCGCACCAACCCACACCTCAGCCTCGGGCTGCTCGGTGGGCACGGGTACCCCGCGCATGCGTCCGAGAATTTCGCGGGAACCCCACGCATAATTCTGAATCTGGTTTTTTAGGGAAAAAATCTCACCCATGGGGGAAAATACCTCTCGACGTGAGTTGTTTGAAGCAAACGACGTGATAAAAAACCCATACATTCAGCGGAATTTATAAGGTTTTACCAGCCCATTATAGAGGCTAGTTGTATTTCTTTACCGCTAGAATAAAAGGCGTGACTACTATTAATCTACATGACTCATTCAAAGCGTACGACGTGCGTGGCATTGTCGGTGAAACCATTACCGCAGAGACTGTTCGCGCTACTGGCGCGGCTTTCGTAGACGTTCTGGGCCTGGAGGGCCAGACTATCCTGGTCGGCGGCGACATGCGCCCCTCCTCCCCTGAATTCATGGATGCATTCGCCCAGGGTGCAACCGCTCGCGGTGCAAATGTTGAGAAGATTGGTCTGATCTCCACTGACGTTCTGTACTTCGCATGTGGCGTTGAGAACGCTGCCGGTGTTACCTTCACTGCTAGCCACAACCCCGCAGAGTACAACGGCATGAAGATGGCTAAGGCTGGCGCTGTTCCGCTGTCTTCCGAGTCCGGCCTGTTCGACATTCGTGACCTGGCTCAGAAGTACCTGGATTCGGGCGAGATTCCTCCGGCGGAGAAGGTCGGCACCGTTTCTGAGAAGGATGTTCTCAAGCCTTACGCAGATTACCTGCGCAAACTGGTGGACCTGTCCTCCATCCGCCCCTTGAAGGTTGTTGTTGACGCCGGTAACGGCATGGGTGGTATGACCACTCCCGCTGTTCTGGGTAACACCATCCTGCCGGGCCTGCCTCTGGAAATCGTTCCGCTGTACTTCGAGCTGGACGGCACCTTCCCGAACCATCCGGCTAACCCGCTGGAGCCGGCTAACCTGGTTGACCTGCAGAAGGCTGTTGTTGAGCACGGTGCTGACATTGGTCTGGCATTTGACGGTGACGCTGACCGTTGCTTCGTTATCGATGAGAAGGGTGAGCCCGTCACTCCTTCGGCTGTGACTGCTCTGGTTGCTGAGCGCGAGATTGCTCGTGCGAAGGCAGAGGGCAACGAAGAGCCCGTCATCATCTACAACCTGATTACCTCGAAGGCTGTTCCTGAGCTGGTTGAGAAGCTGGGCGGCCGCTCCGTGAAGACCCGCGTGGGACACTCCTTCATCAAGGCTGTTATGGCCAAGGAGAACGGCGTTTTCGGTGGCGAGCACTCCGCTCATTACTACTTCAAGGACTTCTTCAACGCAGACACCGGCATGCTCGCTGCAATGCACGTGCTGGCTGCTCTGGGTGGCAATGACATGCCCCTCTCTGAGATTAGCGCGAAGTACTCCCCGTACGTTGCCTCTGGTGAGATTAACTCCGAGCTGGAAGACAAGGCTGCCGCTGTGGACCGCGTGCGTGCACACTACGCTAACGCTCCTGTGGTTATTGAGGACTCCGACGGCACCACCTTCACTAACACTGAAGAAGGCTGGTGGGTCAACCTGCGTCCTTCAAACACTGAGCCTTTCCTGCGCCTGAACCTTGAGGCACCGGATGCTGCGACCATGGAGCGCGTCCGCGACGAGGTTCTGGCTTTGGTTCGCCAGGGCTAAGCACTAGCTAGCTACTAAAAAATCCCGCCCCGCAGATTATTTCTGCGGGGCGGGATTTTTGTTTTGAATTCTCAATCCGGCCATGTTCTTCTGTCTCAGAGAAAGAACCTAGTCGGGCATAAGAAAGCTAACCGGTAATCCGGTGTGCGCAGTTTTTAATCCTCGCGTGCCTGATCGTGGAGCATCCACTGGTCGGGGCCGAAGATTTCGTAGTTGATGTTCTTGCCGGGGACACCTGCCTCTACCAGTGCGGAGCGTACGCCCTGCATGAAGGGCAGCGGGCCACAGAGGTAAACGTTAGCGTTGGCGGGAACATCTAGCTTGGAGACGTCAACACGGCCGGTGAAGTCGCCGCCTTCACCCTCAATAAAGGATACGAGGTGTGCATTGGGCAGCTTACCGACGAGCTCGGTAAGCTCTTCACGCAGGGGCCAGGTATCCAGGCGGCGGTCTGCGTGCACTACGGTCACGGGACGCTCAGAGCCCTTCTCAGCCAGCTCGGAGAGGAAGCTGAGCATGGGGGTGGTGCCAATGCCTGCGGAGAAGAGGTACAGGGGTGCCTGGGGGTCGCCAAAGCCTTCTAGGGTCAGGTCACCGTAAGGGTTGGAAATCTCGACAACAGCGCCAACTTCGAGTTCGTGCAGGACAGAGGTCATCTCACCGTTGGGGTCGAGCTTCACACCAATGCGGCGCTGGTTCTTTTCGCTGGGCAGCAGGGTGTACTGGCGTGCCTGGCGCAGGCCATCGCGTGCGGGAACGATGATGGAGATGTACTGCCCGCCCTTGGACTCGGTCATGGGGGTCTTGTCGGCAGGTTCGAAGGTCAGCACGACAACGTTCTCCCCAGTCTCCTTGCGGTCAACGAGCTTGAAGGGTGCGAACATCACATCGTTTGCCTGAGAAGCATACAGGCCCTTCTCCAGCTTGATAAGGGCGTTGCCCATGAGCCAGTAGACCTCGGTCCATGCCTCAACAATTTCGGGGGTAGCCAGGTCGCCCAGGTTAGCGGCGATTGCCTCGAAGAGATACTTGTAGACGGTGGGGTATTCTTCTTCCTTCAGGCCCAGGGATGCGTGCTTGTGTGCTACGCGGGAGAGGACCTCGTCGGGGTAGGAGTCCGGGTTCTGGACGATATAGGAAGCGAACACAGCGATGGAGCCAGCCAGTGCCTTGGGTTGGGTTCCTTCGAGCTGAGAGGAGCGGGAGAACATGCCGTCCATCAGGTCGGGGCGAGCGGCGAACATTCGACGGTAGAAGTCGGGGGTGATGTCGTTGATGCGCTCAGCAATGATGGGTAGCGTTGCCTCAATAATGGGGCGGGACTTCTCGGAGAGCATGTCTTGCCTTCTTCCTGTACGGTCACCGCGGTCGTTGTGGTGACACCCTTGATATATGTGATGCGGGGGCGTTCACTCGGACAGCTCAGTTGGTGACGGAGTGTTTATAAAGCACCCTTACCGTAGCATTTTGCAGGGTGTTTGCGCTGAGTGCAGGTCACTCTCTAAGGGGTGTTGATGGGTTTAGGTGAGGCTTATGGTTCAGCCTGACTCAAAGAGAGAGCCCTGCATCACACTATATATTTTCAGTGCTACCTTTGAGTTCGCCGCGTGACTAGCCCCGGAGTGTGCATAAAAATTCTGGCATCAAAATATATTTACTGCGGAAAGTATGCAATGCAGTGCAAAAATGAACATGGTCACATTTTCCGCATCTGAAAAGTAGATTTGCAATATTTTGTATTTCCTGCACAAATTTAGGATTCATGCAGACTCCAACAGCCCCCTCAAATAGAGGCAGTATACCCCCGATTTCCTTCGAAAACTCTATAGAAAGTCATCACAGAAAATCTCCAGCAACCCCGGTAGTGGTCACAGAATTCCCCTTTAAAACCCTGTGGAGCCTCCCGCCGGGAAGCTCCACAGGTATCACGTATCCCTTTTAGCATGCAGACTTACCACACAGACAGCGCTTCCTCCGGAGGTGCAAAGCCCAGCTCCACAAACACCGGACCCGCGGGGCGCGCACCGGCAGGCAACTCGCTAATCACAATCGAATCCACCGAAGCGTAGAACGCCTCACGCGCCTTCGCCAGCACATTGCGCAGTCGGCAGAACTTATCGAGGGGGCAGTGGCCGTTCTCATCCTCGCACTCAATCATGGGGATATCTCCCTCAGTAGCCCGAAGAACCATGCCGACGGTCACAGAACGACCCGCATCCGAAAGCATGACACCACCAGAACGACCACGAGTCGAATCCAGGTAACCCATGTTCACAAGGAAAGCCACAGCCTTCGCCACATGGTTATAGGGGGTGTCCACTCCCTCAGCAATCTTCTGAGTAGAGAGCTTCTGGCCGGGCTCCAGGGCAGACAGGAGCATCAGAACACGGAGCGAGACATCCGAAAATGCTGTCAAACGCATGGATACTCCTTCTATCCTCTCGTGTTAGCACCATCTTAACAGAGGCAATAACGGGTGCTCCGAACCGTCACAGGCTCAGAGCGCTCAAAATCTTACATTGGAATTGTATTCCGTGCAGTGAGAGTGCAAGAAATTAAGGTGAGCAACTACCAAAACCTTCAGTGCTCCCCAAAAATTTTTTGAGTATTTCTCAAGAGCAAGTGGACTGCATAGCCTTGCACTCACACTGTTGAGAGAAAACTTATCATTTCACATCTGATAGGGATTCAAAAATTTCCCCTAAATACTAGGAAGGAGCGAAACCTCACAGCGAGATTCCGCCCCTTCCAAACGCCTAACCATGCGGTTCAGCAGAGAACTTTAGTCTTCCAGGGCCTTAGCCAAAGCATCGCGCTGCTCACGAACCTCAGCAGGCAACTTGTCACCGAACTTAGCCAGCCACTCGTCGATGCCAGGCAGCTCAGCAGTCCACTCTTCCTTCGAGACAGCCAGAGCAGCCTTCAGCTCATCCTCGGAGATTTCCAGACCAGTCAGGTCAAGGTCTTCCTTGGTGGGAACGGTGCCCAGGAAGGTCTCCTGGCCGCCAGCCTTACCGTCCAGGCGGTCGCAAATCCACTTCACAACGCGAGAGTTCTCACCGAAGCCCGGCCATGCGAAGCCGCCATCGGGGGTACGGCGGAACCAGTTGACGTAGTAAACCTTCGGCATATTCTCAGCGCCGTGCTTCTTACCCAAGTCAATCCAGTGCTTGAAGTAGTCACCAGCGTTGTAACCGATGAAGGGCAGCATAGCCATCGGGTCGCGGCGAATCACACCGACAGCACCCTTAGCAGCCGCGGTGGTCTCGGAGGAGAGAGTAATAGCGCGGAAGACGCCCTGCTCCCAGCTCTCAGACTCGGACACCAGCGGGATGGTGGTCTTACGGCGACCACCCAGAACAATAGCGCTCAGCGGCACGCCCTCGGGGTCGTAGTACTCGGGAGCGAGCATGTCGACCTGGGATGCGGGGGTGCAGAAGCGAGAGTTCGGGTGAGCTGCCGGGCGGCCAGACTCGGGGGTCCAGTCCTGACCGGTCCAGTCAATTAGGTGCTCGGGAGTCTCGTCGGTCTTGCCCTCCCACCAGACGGAGCCGTCGTCGGTCAGTGCAACGTTGGTGAAGATGGTGTTGCCCTTGGCGATAGCCTTCATAGCGTTCGGGTTGGTGGAGTAACCGGTGCCCGGTGCCACGCCGAACAGGCCAGCCTCGGGGTTGACCACGCGCGCCTGGTGGTTCTCGTCGAACTCGATCCATGCGATGTCGTCGCCGACCATCTCAGCCTTCCAGCCGTCAATGGTGGGTTCCATCATTGCGAAGTTGGTCTTGCCACATGCGGAGGGGAACGCTGCGGAGATGTAGCGAACCTTACCCTCGGGGTTGGTGACCTTCAGGATGAGCATGTGCTCTGCCATCCAGCCCTCATCGCGACCGATAACGGATGCGATACGCAGTGCGTAGCACTTCTTACCGAGTAGTGCGTTACCGCCGTAGCCGGAGCCGAAGGACCATATTTCGCGGGTCTCGGGGAACTGGACAATGTACTTCTCGGGGTTGCAAGGCCAGGGGACATCTTCCTGACCGGGCTTCAGGGGTGCACCAACAGAATGCAGAGCCTTGACGAAGAAACCGTTGGTCTCGTTCAGCTTGGCAAGAACGTCCTTACCGATGGTTGCCATGATGCGCATGGAGCAGACAACGTACGCGGAGTCGCTGAGCTCAACAGCAATCTTGGGGTTCTTAGCCTTCAGGGAGCCCATGACGAAGGGAATGACGTACAGGGTACGACCGCGCATGGAGCCCTCGAACAGACCGGTCAGGGTCTGCTTCATTTCGACGGGGTCGCGCCAGTTATTGGTCGGGCCTGCGCCTTCTTCAGTCTCGGAGCAGATGAAGGTGCGCTCCTCGACACGTGCAACGTCGTCAGGATCGGAGAAAGCTGCATAAGAGTTCGGGAATTCGTGATCACTGAGGCGAACGAAGGTACCGGCGTCAACCAGTTCCTGTGCCAGGCGGTCATATTCTTCCTGAGTGCCATCCACCCAGTAGATGTGTGCGGGCTGGGTCAGTGCCGCAACCTCGCGAACCCAATCCAGGAGGCCCTGGTGGGTGGTGGGTGCGCTCTGCAGCTCCTTTTCGAGTTCAGCAGAGAGAGTACGAGTTGAGGTGTCAGCCATTGACGTTTTCCCCTTCAATCGGTGGCCCGGATACTACATTGATCCGGTTAGGTCTGCGGTAACAAAGAAGCAGTTAAACACTACAAGCGTGCAAACAAAGGTGAATATGCACGCTTGGACAGTCTCCACTTCCTCGTGATGCTTACAGAATAACGCATTAATGGCCTGCAGAGCTTTCTATGACGCCATTTCTTAAGTTCTGCGCATCACATTCTTAGAGTACGGGAGATTTCTGTAAAGAATTTTTAGGTCGTATGGTGGGACCCTTCGGGGATTTCAGGGGCCCACAGCATCGATTTTAGGGCGCTGAGAAAATATTTTGAAAAAATTTTACGCCACCAAAAACCCTGGAATCATGCGGCAAAACAGGTTGTTATCAAATTTTTCGGAGAGAATTTTGGGTCAATTTCGAGCTTTTCGGCTTGCATACCCTTGGGGACATCCGTATAGTAGTACCTGTTGCCGCGACGGGTTGAACAAATCCGAAACGAGGAACATGCGCCTGTAGCTCAACGGATAGAGCATCTGACTACGGATCAGAAGGTTGGGGGTTCGAATCCCTTCGGGCGCACCACCGATCCCCGGTTCTTCGGAACCGGGGATTTTTTATATACCCAGAAGATATACCCCGGAAGACACACCCGGGAAGATGTCTTTGGGAAACAAGCACACAGAAAACGCTCTGACACAAGCCCCGGGCAGAGCTCAAGCCACCGCATAGTACAACATGTTGCAGTACGACACGTTGCAGGGTCTAGCTAGGCGTAGCAAGGATGCTTCACCAGCTGACGCTGCCCCATCCGTGCCAAAAGCCGCACCTAAAAGTACCCCAACCTGTGAATTCACAGATTTACGCGCCCAGATGACGTGCTCCGGGGCACACCCGCCAAAAAACGCCTAGGATGGAAAGAGGACCCTCCACGCATAGGTTGGAGAGTAGACAACGCAAAGGAGTACTATGGCACAGCTATCCATTCCGCAGTCCCTGATAGGTACGCTCATTGATATTGCTGACTTGGGCACCCTCGATTACTTCCCACCCACCGAACGATGCGCCCACTGGTCCCTCTATGACGCGCATCGCCAAGAACTCCTCTGCCCTTGCGCACCCGCCGCCAACACCACCGCAGAAAAGCTCTTTGAGGCCGCGGCGAAGATTCTCTACGAGAATTTCCCCCGATATATCGACTCACCTGAGGAAATCATTCCTTATACTTCCCGTCAGGAACTCATTGCCGCCCTCCGACGCGGCGATGAGAAAACCAGCGACAGCAAGCCTCTTAAAGAAGAACAGAACGACCTGCAGGCAACCGAAACTACCGCAGACTCCACTGCTGAGGCTCCCGTTGCAGAGGCCAACGAGGGTGCAGTCAGTGAGGATGCCGTGGTAAGCGCAGCCGCCACTCCCAAGCCTGCAGCGCCGAAGCCTGCAGCGCCGAAGCCCGCAGCCCCCAAGCCTGCAGTGCCTACTCCCGGTGCTCCCTCCCCCGGCATGTTCCGCAAGTCCACGCTAACCTACCGTCCGCCGCGCATCGAAGAGTACCTGGAGGGTCTGCGTGCCCGTCAACAGACTGCCGAAGCTGCAGAAGCTACTCATACGGAAGCATCTAGCGAGCAGGCACCTGTTGAAGAGTTGCCCGTACTCAGCCAGCCCCTACCGAGTGCGCCCGCCGCCCCGGAGATGAGTGTCCCGAAGCCGAGCAAGCCGAAGCCCGCAGCCCCGATCCCCACGGCTACGGCAGCCATCAGCGCGCCCGCCACTCAGCCGGTAACCACTGAACCGACCGCGCCTCGCGGCATCAGCGAAGAGGACCGCGAACGCAGCTACCGCCTGCGCCCGAGCCTGCGTGCCCGCCTCGAACGCGAAAACATCAGCGAAGAGATCGTGCGCACCATCCTGCGTAAAGGCGCGGTAGAACAACTCAACGACTGGACGATTCGCTTCACTCACGATGATTACCGGGTGGACGTTAACACCGCCTCCGCAGAAATCATTACCGTCATTGACGAATACGACGCCGAATACAACGAAGCGGCACAAGTATCCCTGACGCACGGCAAATACAACTCGCTCAACGCCCTGGAACTCGAATTCAGCGAGCGCGCCCGTACCTTCTTGAAGAAGAACCCGCCTTTCGTCTTCGACCTGATGCTTCATGCCCTGAGCAACCCTGAGAGCGTGCGTATGGCTGAAGGCTGGACCCGCATCTACGCGGCACAGGGTCTGGAAATTGCAATTTCGCCCGATGAGCGGACCGTTATGGCTCTTGCGAAGAGCCCGGACTTCCATCACCTGCACGCCGAAACCCTGCGCAAGGCGCAGCTCGAAGAGCTCAGTAATGCGCTGGCTCAGCAGGCGGAAGACTCAGAAAATGCCACTGACCAGGCAGAAGATGGCGTAACTCAGGCAGAAAACACCACCGAGGAGGAAAATAATGTCCGTTAAGCAGATCACCGTTCCTCTTGAGGTGTACGTTCGTCTGCAGGAACTTGCCTCCCTCGCCGCCTATAGCTACCGCGATGAGCAGGGTTCCGAAGATAGCACTGCAAACAATAAGCCGTGGGATTTGCTCTCCAAGGACGGCGCATCCCTGCTCGATGAGAACGGCGCGCTCAAGCCCGAAGCAGCAGAGCTCTACTTCACCCTCCTACCGCTCATTGCCCAGGAATTCATGGAGCAGCAGCAGGCACTGGTGGACGCGTACCGTCAGGCACCCAAACCCGCCGCCGCACGCGCCAAGATTCGCCCCTCCAACCAACGCCTCATTCCGCTAACCGAGGTACCGCTGGAGAACCAGCGTATTGCCGCGCGCATTGAGAAGGAATTCTACGGTGACGTGCCGCCGCACCGCCGCATCTACGGTGTGCTCCCCGGTGTAATGGATTACATGATGCGCCACGGGCTCACCTACGAGCTGCTTCTGGATATCATCGAATCCCCCGCAAGCACGGTGGTTCAAGAAAGCGCACAAGAGAACCGCTACGGCCGCGAAGTTACCCTCTACACGCATGAAGAGGAAGGCTACCAGGTGGTGCTCAACCCCCTGACCGCCGAAGTGCTCGCGCTACGACCGCTGCAGGCTCTCGCTGGAGGCTATCAGCTCTCCCCCGAGGCTCAGGCTCAGCTCAAGTCGCTCGGACTGACCGGCGAGTACATTGCCCGCATCCTGGATGAGGCCGAGGACCGCCGCCCGATTCCCGGTAGTAGCCGCACCGTGTACTCGCTCAACGGCTACCAGATAGAGTTCTCGCACTCCGACCAGCAGGTAGTTCGTATTAGTCGCGGCACCGCACCCAACCGTAACCCCTTCGAGTCGCAGCCGAGGATGAGCGGTACCAAGAGGCAGCGCGGCCGTAAGATCCCGCACGATGTGGATGCATTCGTGCACTTGCTGCAGGAGCACGGCTTCACCATCACTATGGGCGGTAAGCACTACGATATTCGCCACGAGAAGCTGGCTCCGGGTCAGAAGGCGGTCACCTCCGTAACCCCCTCGGATTCGCAGCGCTGGCACCTGAACTCGGCTCGCCAGATCCGCAATACCTTCGGTATCGACCTGCGCTACGCTGATCCGCGCGATAGTGTATGCGGTATTGTGCGCGGCCCCGGAGGAAGCGTCCAGAACGCCGATCACCACAGCGCAGACACGCAGGACACCGAGAAGACCTCGGAGAAGGAATCCGAGTAGGTCTTCGTCACCATTAAAGCGAGCCTACGTGCCGGTTCTCTATACTGCCCCCAGCATGTCTTTCCATCTGGGGGCAGTATTCATATATGCCTATATCCTGCGCTGTCAGGGCTTTAAGCGGTAGACTGGGAACAATACAGACATGCTATTCAGCATAAAAATTATTCTGCGTTCCCGTGATATGCGTGACGGTAGGGTTGGGGATACACCACAAAGTACGGTGAATAACAGTCCCTACCTCTACAATAGAAACGCATCACTACAGAAGAAGGAGAACGCATGGGCGTAACGATTAAGGTCACTGACGAAGCAGGCGTAAACTACGATATTCAGTGGGAAGACCACCACACCCTCCTGGAAGCCCTCCAGGCTAACGGCGTACCGGTCCTCGCAACCTGCGGTGGTAACGCATCCTGCGCTACCTGCCACGGCTTCATCGACCCCGAGCACTTCGAAGCTTCCGGTGAACGCACCGAAGCTGAGCAGGATCTGCTCGACATGGTCGATGATGTTGCAAACGAGTACTCTCGCCTGTGCTGCCAGGTCGAGTATGCCCCCGGTATGGACGGAGCAGAAATCCAAATGCAGGCGGCGATGTAACTATGTTCAAATCGGCTCAGGTGCTCGCATCAACCACCTTCCTCTGCTGCGCGCTCGCGCTCAGTGGATGCGGCGCGTCCCAGGCCGGTCAGGAAGCTGAAGGCACCTCAGCAAATCCGAGCGCATCAGCTTCGGTCAAGCCCGGCACGATTCGAGTAGCCTCTGACGGGGCTACCGCTTCGGTGACACCGGGCTCCATTACCGTGGTGAATTCCCCCGAGGCGGAGAACCACGAATCTTCCTCTGAACACTCCGAGTCTTCTTCCCACACCGAGACTCACAAGTCTGAGCAGAACTCTGACTCTCATTCTTCTGAGTCCTCCCGCGAGGGTTCCGATCAGAATAAGTCAGACAACTCTGCAGATTCTCAGAAGAGCTCAAACTCGTCTTCACAGTCGGGTTCCAACTCTTCAGGTAGTTCCTCGAACTCCTCGGGTTCTTCGAGCTCGTCGAAGAAATCCTCTAGCTCCTCCAGCAATACTGTTGCTGAGGGCCCGACCCAGTGCGATCTGGATGATTTGAACATTTCAGTATTCATTGGAAATGGCTCTCCCGGCGCCCGAAACTATACCCTGTACTTCCAGAACTCTTCGGATTCTTCCTGCACCCTGCGCGGCTACCCGCGTGTGGTACATGCGGGTCCTTCAGGCACCTGGATTGGTCGTGAGGCATCCACCTCCGACGAGTATATGAACCCTGCAGGCGTAACCCTCAACCCCGGCGATAGCACCACCGCGGTACTGCGTTCGGTGTACCCGGCACGCTTCGGTGATGATTGCGGTAGCCGCCCGGTTCAGGGTTTTCTGGTGGGTCTTCCCTCGGGTTCCGGCGGCGTGATTGTTCCGCTGGATACTACCGCTTGTTCCTCATCTGTTCCGCAGCTGTCGGTGGGTCAGTTTGGTGCCCGCTAACGCGCCCGTTGCAGGTGTGAATACTCTGGCACCTCTTGTGGACCTATAGTTCAAGGGCGGTTCCCCATGATGGGAGAACCGCCCTTGAACTATCTATAAGTCTAAATCTAGGGTTTAGCTTTAGCTATACCGTAGGCGCTCGCTTAGAGAGAGCGAGTAACCTCATCGTAGCTGAAGCGTGCACCGCGCGGGTATGCGGGACCCTCACCGTGACCGAGGTTGACGATCAGGAACGGGATCTCGGCATTGTCCGCGAAGAATTCTTTCCTGATGCCGACGAAGTCTGCGCCGGTCATGGGGCCAGCATCCAGACCGAGGGCACGGATTGCGGTGATGAAGTAGCCTGCCTGCAGGTGAGCGCTCAGCTCAGCGGCGGGGGTGGCAAGCTCCTCAGTGGTGTAGTAGCTCTTGATGAAGCCGGCAGCATTGGGGTTGAAGGTGTCAGCGTGCTCTACCCAGTTTGCGTCTGCGGAGAGAATCGCAGTCACCGGTGCCGCCTGAGTCTTTGCCTTATTGCCGTCTGCCAGGTGTGCGACGAGGCGCTCGCGTGCCTCGGAGCTCTTGACCCAGGTGATGCGCAGGGGCTGGTTGTTGAAGGCGGTGGGGCCGTAGAAGGTCAGTTCCTGGATGCGGCGCAGCTGCTCGTCGGTGACGGGCTCCTCGGTGAAGGAGGAGGCGGTGCGCGGCTCGTGGAAGAGGTTGATGAGCTGTTCTTCGTTCAGGCGGGTCATGGTGAGGCTCCTTTTGGTTGTTCCCTCGGTCGATTACTTTACGGGTAAAACATTACATGCTCTGTAGAAACCCTGTCAAGCACATCTTCCTCCCCCCAGCCCCCAACAATTCAAGAGGTGCACACCATAAACCCCGCCATAATAGATACATGACCGACGCACTCTCCCATTTCTCCGCCCCCGTACGCGACTGGTTCCGCGCCACCTTCAGCGCACCCACCGCTGCCCAAGAATGCGCCTGGGAGAGCATCCGCAACGGCAACAACACCCTCATTATTGCCCCCACCGGCTCCGGCAAAACCCTCGCTGCCTTCCTCTGGGCACTCGACGCCCTGCACCGCGAACACGAAGCCGGAACCACAGGCGGCACGCGCATCCTCTACATCTCGCCCCTCAAGGCACTCGGCGCCGATGTTGAACGCAATCTGCGCGCACCGCTGACCGGAATCACACGCCTGAGCGGAAACAACACAGACGAACCGAACATCAGCGTGGGCGTGCGCAGCGGCGACACCCCCGCACGCGAACGCCGCCAGCTCATCAGCAACCCGCCCGATATTCTCATCACCACCCCCGAATCCCTCTACCTCATGCTCACCAGCGCCGCCCGCAACACCCTCGCGGGCGTGACCACCGTGATCGTGGATGAGATTCACAACCTCGCCGCCACCAAACGCGGCGCACACCTGGCGGTCTCCCTCGAACGCCTCGACGCGCTCCTCGAAAAGCCCGCACAGCGCATTGGACTCTCCGCAACCATCGAAAACCCGGAGACAGTCGCCCGGTTCCTCGGCGGCATTCAGCCGGTGACCATCATGAGCCACCCGGGCACCAAAGAATGGGATCTGCGCCTGAGCGTGCCCGTACCCAATATGGCGGCGCTCGGAGGCGCCAACGACTACGGGCAAGGGCTCTACGCATCCTCGGAGGTAACGGGCGGCGGGGGCTCAGAATCTACCGGCTCACCGCGGGGCACAGCACACCCTACCTCTAGCGCAGCAAATACCCCGGTGAACGTGCCCTACACCCTGGAAGATGCCATTGGCGTATTCCCCGGACAGGAAACCGGTCAAGAAACCGGACAGGCAAACCCGGCGAGAAAGGGCGATAACGCCGCGCCCAAAAATACGCTCACCGTTTCGGAAGAGGTATTGCGAGAAGGGGCGCTGCACGAAAAGGCGTTGCGAGACACAGCCAATAGCGAGCGCCCCGAGACCTCCATCTGGCCGCGTGTGCAGGAGCGCATCGTCAACCATATTGAGAACAACCGTTCTACGATTGTTTTCGTTAACTCGCGCGGACTAGCGGAAAAGCTCACCGCGGCACTCAACGATATTCACCTGCGCCGCGTCCTCGCAAAGCAGGGAATCGACCCCGAAGACTACACGGCAGGCATCTGCGACATCACCGAGGTACCACCGCTCGCCCGCGCACACCACGGCTCCGTATCCAAGGAACAACGCACCCTCATCGAGGAGGCACTCAAGGGCGGAACCCTGCGCTGCGTCGTCGCTACCAGCTCCCTGGAGCTGGGTATCGACATGGGCCACGTGGACCTCGTAATCCAGGTGGCCGCACCTCCCTCAGTCGCCTCCGCACTGCAGCGCGTGGGCCGCGCCGGACACCGCGTGGGGGAAATTTCGCGCGGATTCTTCTACCCCAAGCACCGCGGCGACCTGCTCGGTGCAACCGTCACACTCACCGGAATGCGTAGCGGAACCCTCGAACCGCTCACCATCCCCACCAACCCCCTGGACGTACTCGCACAGCAGACCGTCGCCGCCTGCGCGTTGGGACCCATTAGCGTGGACTCCTGGTACGAGGCGCTACGCCGCAGCGCACCCTACGCCGAACTGCCGCGCGCCCTCTTCGACTCCGTGCTCGAAATGCTCGCCGGACGCTACCCCTCCGACGAGTTCGCCGAACTGCGCCCACGCATCATCTGGGACCGCACCCCCACCGAGGAGGCGCCCTCCGGCAGTATTGAGGGCCGCCCGGGCGCACAGCGCCTCGCAGTCACCAGCGGCGGCACAATTCCCGACCGCGGGCTCTTCCCCGTCTACCTGGTCAGCGGCGATGAAGAGCGCGGCCCGAAGCGTGTGGGTGAGCTCGACGAGGAAATGGTGTACGAATCCCGCGCCGGCGAGGTTATTACTCTCGGCGCGAGCAGTTGGCGTATTGAAGAAATTACGCACGATGCGGTGCGGGTCTCCCCCGCGCCCGGTCAGCCCGCGCGCCTACCCTTCTGGCACGGCGACCGCATGGGCCGTCCCTACGCCCTGGGCGTGCAGACGGGTGCATTCACGCGCGCGCTCTCCAGCCTGGACGCCATCGATAGCGCCGCCGCCCGCCAGCAGCTCGAACAGCTCGGACTGGACACCTGGGCGGTTGATAACCTGCTCACCTACCTGCGTGAGCAACGCGAATCCACCGGGGCGGTCCCTTCCGACACCCGCATGATCGTGGAACGGCACCGCGACGAACTGGGCGATTGGCGCGTGATCCTACACTCACCGCTCGGCTACGGGGTGCACGCGCCCTGGGCTCTAGCGGTACGCGCCCGCATTGAGGAGCGGTACGGGGTGGATGCCTCCGTCATGGCGAGCGATGACGGCTTGATTCTGCGCCTGCCCGCCATGGAGGATGTGCCACCCAGCGCTGACCTGTTCCTTTTCGACCCGGATGAGCTGGAGGCAATCGTCACTGAAAGCGTGGGCGATTCAGCGCTTTTTGCGTCTCGGTTCCGTGAGAATGCGGCGCGTGCCCTGCTGTTGCCACGCCGTGATCCGGGTAAACGCACCCCGCTGTGGCAGCAGCGTCAGCGCGCTGCGCAACTGCTGGATGTGGCGCGTAAGTACCCTGACTTTCCGGTGCTTTTGGAGACGGCACGCGAGTGTCTGCAGGATGTCTACGATGTTCCGGCGCTAGTTCAGGTACACCGTTCGTTGCAGTCTCGGGCGGTGTCCATGCTGGAGGTTGAGACAAACGACCCTTCGCCTTTTGCAAGAACTCTACTCTTTGAGTACGTTGCCGAGCACCTCTACGACGGGGATGCGCCCGCCGCCGAACGCCGCGCCGCCGCGCTGTCGCTGGACCCCGCGCTACTGGCTGAATTGCTGGGGTCGAGCGGTCTGCGTGACCTGCTGGATCCGGCGGTGCTGGTGCAGACTCAGCAGCGTCTGCAGCGCACAGGTGAGCGTTATCGTGCCTACGGTGTGGAGGGCGTGGCGGATCTTTTACGTCAGCTGGGTCCGTTGAGCGCGCAGGAGTTGAGTCTGCGTATGCGGACTGACAGCCTGCAGGCTGCGGCGCACGGTTCGCAAGATTTCGGCGAGTCCGAGGACTCTGAACACTACGGCGAGGAGTACGGCGCGCGCGCCAGCACGACTGAGGCGCATGCCCTAGCGGAGGAGCTGGTGCGCTCACGTCGCGCGTTCTCGTTCATGGGAGCTGCCGGTAGTTCCGCCGAGCCGCAGCTGTACTATGCGGTGGTTGAGGATGCCGCGCGCCTACGCGATGGGCTGGGTATTATGCCCGCCGCGGCGATTCCTACTGCCCTGTTGGAGCCGGTCGCCGAGCCTTTAGAGGATCTGGTTTCTCGCTATGCGCGCACCCATATTCCCTTTACGGCGCAGCAGGCGGCGGAGCATTTTTCGCGTCTGACCCCGGTGGGTGTGGGTGTGCTGGCTCCGGTGTTGCAGCGTCTTCAGCAGCAGCGCCGTCTGAGCTCTGGTGAGTTCCTGCCCGAGGTGTTGCGTGCCTCCGGGACGGCTGGTGTTGAGTGGGTGGATGCGCAGGTTTTGCGCACGATTCGCGCCCGTTCTCTGGCAGCGTTACGTGAGGAGATTGAGCCGGTATCGGCGCAGGTCTATGGCATTTTCCTACCTTCGTGGCAGAACGTTCGTTCTTTATCTGTGCGGGTTGCGCAGACCCTACCGGAGGCAAGCGCCTATGGTGCGTTCATACCCTCCCGCCGCGCCGCCGCTGTGGTGGGCGAGAGGGTGGCACCCCTCGGCTCGGCAGCGCCCAACCCGATGGCACTCAACTCGGCGGCACTCACCCCGATAGCACAGAACGGTGCAGAAAACGGCATCGCTCATGCGGGCCAGGATTCCGCCTCCACCACGGAGGATCTGCTCACCGCCATCGACCAGCTCGCGGGTGTGCGCGTACCGGCTTCTGCACTGGAGACGCTGATTCTTCCAGCACGCGTGCCCGGTTACCAGCCGCACATGCTGGACGAGGTCATGGCCAGCGGCAGGGTGTTCTTCACCGGTGCCGGTCAGCTCGGCGGGGGTAGCACGCAGAAGTCTGACGGCTGGATTCGCCTGCATTTGAGCGAGAGTTCTTCGCTGACTCTGGGTGAGGACTACCCGGAGCAGCTATTGCGCACGGAGAACCCGGAGCTCTGGGAGGCGCTGCAGGCTCCGGGCACGCTCGAGCACGCCATCTATGAGGCGCTGGCTCACGGCGGCCTGTTCGTGTCGGCACTGCGTGAGCGGGTGGTGCAGCTGATGAGGGCGGCGGCACCTGCTGGTCAGGTAGTGACTTTCCCGGATGCTGCGGAGGTTTCGGCGGCATTGTGGCGCTTGGTGTGGGCTGGTGCGGTGACGAACGATAGTTTCGCACCGGTTCGGGCGATGCTTGCCGGTGTCCGCAGTGCGCATCCGACTCCGGCGGCTGCCGCGCGTCTGTCGCGGGTAGGTCGCCGCGGTGCGGGTCGTATTGCGGCGGCACGCGCCTCCATGGGTAACGGCATGGCGGGCGGTTTCAATGCTGGCAATTATGGTTCCGGCGGCTACTCTGCGCCTGCCACCGGGCGCGGTCTGCATTCCCTGCGCAACAATTCCCTCCGCGGCGGGCTCCATACCATCACTCCCACTGTTGCCCCGCAGGATAGCGGTCGCTTCTCACGCGTGGACACGCTGCTACAGGAGCCTGTAGAGGCAACGGTTGCGGCACTCGCACGCGCCGACCTGTTACTGGACCGCTACGGTGTGCTGACTCGCGGATGCTTGCAGGTGGAGGATTCTACCGGCGGATTCTCGCAACTGTACCGGATTTATTCGGCGGCTGAGGATCGTGCGCTGGTACGTCGCGGCTACTTTATTGAGGGTTTGGGTGCGGCGCAGTTCGCCGCCCCCGCAACCGTGGACCTGCTGCGTTCTACCGCCGATAATCTCAGCGTTCCCACAGGTCCACAGAGTTTTGGTGCGAGCGCCTACACCCCGCAGCGTACAGATACGGAACAGGTGTACGGCACGTTCACGGTGACCCTGTTGGCAGCAACCGACCCGGCGAACCCGTACGGTGCGGCGCTGAGCTGGCCCACGATTCCCTCCTTCGCGCATGAGGGGGCGGGAGTCGTCAAGCACCGCCCGGCACGCAAGGCGGGCGCCTGCGTAGTACTGGTGGACGGCGCACCGGTGCTGTATGTGGAGCGTGGCGCGAAGACCCTGCTGGCTTTTACCACCGACCCGATACTTCTGGAGGCGGCAGCCCCCGCCCTGGCGCGCCTGGTGTCTGCCGTTGGTGCGGAGAAGATTTCGGTGGAGAAGGTCAACGATGTGGAGCTTTTGAACACCCACACACTGGATACATCCACACCGGGCGCATCTACACTGGGCATCTCTGGCGGCGAGGTTATGGAGCATCCGGTGGAGGCACTGCGTGCAGCACTGCAGGCGCAGGGTTTCTACGCAACGGTTCGTGGCCTGTCGCTACACCGTTCCATTTAGGCTGAGCAGAACCTCAAGCTTAGCATCAGATTGAATTATTTCTCTCACCCTCAACCTGAGCATCATAATACCCCGCACCCTCACGGAGGGGGTACGGGGCATTATGTTTCCCTACTCACGAACCGGGTGGTGTTTCCGGAATCCACCACGTCGCAAGCGGCGCGGCGGAGGAGTAACTACCCGGATGCCCACGGCATCTTCACCCTGGAGCACATAACCAAACATCGGAGCGGGAAGTCTAGGGCGCTCCCCTAATAGCTTCAGAATTGTCGGCTAGTAGCCACCGGTGAGGGTGTCAACGGCACCCAGGCACAGGTCGATGGCTTCTTCGAGCCCGAGCCCGCGGGAGCGAACGGTACGCTGATCGCGGGGGTTGAGTTGCACAACGTGCAGGGCGAAGTAGTCGACAAGTTGCAACCAGCCTCCGAGAATGACGCGGGTGCGGTCATTAATCGGCATACCAGTACGTTGAAGCATCCATTCGAGGTAGTCGGTGGGGTTGTTCGGGAAGTCCTCCCCACCGGGGGTGGGGACACCGGCTACAACGAGGAAGTAGGTGCGCAACGCCCTGCGGAGTGCTTCCTCGGGGTTTTCGTGATGCTCACCAAGAGCCTCAAGGACTGAGTTGGCTTCGCGTCGGGTGACGGCTGCCGCCAGGGAGTCCTTGCCGGGGAAGTAGTGGTAGAGCAGAGCGCGGGTAATGCCTGCATCGCGGGCGATAGCGCTCATGGAGGCACCGAGCACGCCACGTCGAGCGAAATGTTCTGCAGCAATTTTTAGAATTTGCTCTTCGCGTTCGTGCGGGTCCATACGCAGGGCACCGGTGCGAGGCTCCGCATTCTTTTGTGAATGTTCCATACCCTCTCCTATCGCATTTTCCGGTGCTTTGGAATTGTCCGATTGCACCGCTGTAATTTGGGGTTTTCCTTTAATCTGTGCGCCCTTGCGCTGTTTCTGTCCCATTTCGACCCCTTCGTTCGAAATATCGAACTTCTGTTTCTTAATCGTACCGCTTTAAGGGTAATTTCAGTCTTTATTAAGGCTTTTATGACGTAGGTTGCCTAGCTTAGCAGGTCTTTAATTGCTTTACATCTTTTATACTTAGAAAAACCACAGGGGCTAAATTGAGGCTTATTAGTTTCTGATTTGACAGTATTTTCGAAAATACCGCACTTAAACGCTGTTTTTTGCAAAAATAATGCAGTTTTTTAAATTAAATGTCCGATAATTTCAAGAATTTGTGAAGTTTTCGTTTTTTGTTCCACATATTCGCACAAACATTCATGAGTGTCAGACAAAACTGTATTCCCCAACCGCACATCAAACCCACGACAATATTTCTGTCTGCCTCATCAGCAGGCAATCCGGTTCAGCTTACCTCGACCCCAGCCCCGCTCAGGTGATAAGGTTCAGGCGGTAGAGTAGAGCCATGCCCACACAGAACACCGCACGTACACAGCCTAACGCACGCCCCGATACACAGCAGAGAATACAGCCCGATGCCACCTATCAGGCAAAACCGGCACGCCGCACGCATCGCCGCCTACTGACCCCTCCTCTGACTCAGAAGAATGGTATCGACCCGATTCAGTTAACCCTGCCACTCTTGGAGGAGCTCCCCGCCGAGCTCACCCCGAACAATGCAGCTCCGGTAACCATTGCGGATTATCTGGTTGCGCGCTTCTACCCAAACGACCCGCAGATTATTCACGCCCGTTTCAATACCGGTGAGGTGCGTCTGGATGGCGGCACGATTCTGAGCAGCGATAGCCCGTACATGCCGGGCGAGCGCATCTGGTACTTCCGTGAGCTTGCCGATGAGCCGCAGCTACCCTCCGATATGCCGGTGCTCTACGAGGATGAGCACGTGCTGGCGATTGATAAGCCGCATTTTCTGCCGACCACCCCGCGCGGCTCCTATATTGCGCAGACCGCGCTAACCAAGCTGCGGGTGCGTGAGCAGAACCCGTTGCTGATTCCAATTCACCGTCTGGACCGCCCAACCGCCGGCGTACTGCTTTTTGCTAAGACGGTTCAGGCGCGCCGCCCTTTCCAGATGATGTTTCAGCATCGTCAGGCGTCGAAGACCTACCGCGCTGTGGCGCCGGTTCCCTCCGATGTTACCGCCGCCGAGCAGGCGTTGAGTACGGAGGGACTGCAGGTGCGTTCGCAGATTCAGAAGATTCGTGATCAGCTGCAGGTTCAGCAGCTGTCCGAGCAAGAGTGTGCGGCACAGGGCGTGGAGCCGAATACGCTAACGACCGTAAAGATTCTGCGGACTTTCACCCCGAGCGCGCAGGCTGTTGAGGGGTGGCGTGCCGAACCTGCACTGAACAAAAAACAAGAATGGGCGCTCTATGATTTCGAGCCTCACACCGGTAAGACCCACCAGTTACGGGCGCACCTGAACCTTTTGGGTTCCCCCATTCTGGGCGATGTGCTCTACCCGCAGGTGCTGCCCGACACCCCAGACCGTCCCGAGTACCCGTTGCAGCTGCTGGCGTACAGCCTGCACTTTGAACACCCCATCACCGGCGAGCGGGTTGACCTACACAGTGGGCGTTCACTGGCCGCCGCCTAACTCGTTTTTGAGTGGCGTTCACCCCGTTCCCCGCATTGTGTCTTCTCGGCAGGCTCTCGAAAAGGGATCACACCCGAGAGCCCACCCCACAGTGTTCAGGCGCTCAGAGGGCAAAAAGTGGGATAATTTCAGACGTAATACTTCACCACAACTACAGAGGGTCCATGAAATTCCAGCCGCCTTCCCACAACGAGCAGTCTCTGGAGTCGATTAGCGAGTACGCCCAGCGCACCTCCTCGCAGGCTGCTACCGCAGCCGACAGCGTCACCGACACCTTCGTGCACCGCATCCTCGGTGTTCCCGGCGCCCTCATCGGTTCGGTGCAGGTTCCCGACCCGCGCCCGCTGAGCCAGCGTCTGAGCACTTGGCACTACTGGTGGCAGGCGCACCTGCTGGACTGCATGATTGATGCCGGTCAGCGTCACCTGCGTGAGGGCGATATGACTGCCGCCCAGGAACAGTTGCACCGCGCCCGCGCACTATTGCGCGGCATTAACATGCGTAACTACGGCCGCTTCGCCAACGATTATTTTGACGATATGGCGTGGCTGACCCTCGCGGTGGACCGCATGAACTCCTTCTGCATTGACCTGACCGGCGCTACTGACGTTGCCGCCCAGGACGCTGGCGCAGCTCTTTTTGAGCAGCTAGCAAAGGGCTTCTCCTCGGTGGGCGGCATGAGTTGGCGCAAGTCCAAGCGTGATTTTGTAAATGCTGCAGCGACCGCGCCAACCGCTCTGGCGTATGCGCGTGCAGGCGACCCGAAGACTGCCGCCGCACTCATGGACTGGATGAACGAAACCCTCTGGGATGCAGAGCATTCGCTCTATATTGACGGTGTAAACGTGCGCGGCGACAAGTACGAATACGAGCACAGCGAATTCACCTACAACCAGGGAACCGCCCTGGGCGCCCTACTGGGCCTCGCCGCATCCGATGTACCCTGCGAGGTGGACCCTGCAGAACGCGCCGAGCGTCTCATCGTCGGCATCGTCAAGCACATGACCGAAGAGGTAGAATTCCTCTCCGGTGTGCGCGGCCGCATCCTCATCTCGCACGGTGACGGTGACGGCGGCCTATTCACCGGCATTCTTGTGCGTTACCTAGGCGTGGCAGCTTCTTCACCACTGCTCAGTGACGAGGCTCAAATACTCGCCTCGACCCTGGTGTACTCAACCGCACGCGCCCTGTGGGAGGGCCGCCGCGAGTTCGACCCCAACCTGCCGATGAACGAGTACGGCATTGACCCGAATGAGATTCGCGGTAAGGCGCTCGTGCAGTTCTCCCCGCGGTTCACCGAGCCGATGAGCAAGGTTGTGAAGCCCGGTGCGCCGGTGGAGCTGTCCACTCAGGTGCAGGCGTGGACTATTTTCGAGACGGCGGCACGCCTGGCACATGCGCGTCACCTCGCCTCCCACGGCCTCTAAAAACCTACGATTCTTTGCCCCACCCCTCATCTTCTCCGTTCAGCGCAGAAGGTTAGGGGTGGATTCATTGCAGGGGCGTACACACGGGCGTACGGTGAATTTTATGCTTGCTTCAGAATCACAACAGGTCACTGCCAGCCCGAACACTAACACCATTTTCATGGTCTGGAAGTTCAAGGAAGGTATCTCTCAGGACGCGCTCATTGAGGGGTTCCAGAACCTCTGCGGGCTCGTCATTAACCTTAACCACACCGCCGCGAACCGCTACTCGCCCGAGAATGCCAGCATTGTGCTGGGTATCAGCCACAGCGCGTGGCTGGCCCTGGACCTGCCCAAGCCGCTGCCGCAGGAACTCGTGGAGTTCGAGGAGATTCGGGGCCCCAAGTACACCGCAGTGTCTACTCCCGGCGACTTGCACTTCCACATCCGCACGACCCATCCGTCCGTTGCCTACGATATGGCCTCCGCTATTACTGCAACTCTACGCGATATTGCTGAGAGCGTGGATGAGGTACACGGCTTCCGCTACTGGGACGGCCGCTCCATTATCGGTTTTGTGGACGGCACCGAAAACCCGCAGACCCCCGCGGCACGCGAATACTTCGGCCTCATCGGTGACAACGACCCCATGTACAAGGGCGGCAGCTACCAGTTCGTTCAGAAGTACATCCATGACATGACCGCGTGGAATGCCCTGCCCGTCTCCGAGCAGGAGAAGGTCATTGGCCGCTCCAAGCACGACGACATCGAGATGAGCGAGGACGAGAAGCCCACCAACTCGCACTCCGCTATTGCCAATATCGGTGACGACTTCAAGGTCATTCGCGATAACATGCCCTTCGGCACCGTGGGCAACAACGAGCTGGGTACCTACTTCATCTGCTACGCCAGCACCTTCTCGACCGTTCAGAAGATGCTCATGAACATGTTCATGGGAGTGGATGGCGCCAACTACGACCGTCTACTGGATTTCAGCACCGCGGTGACTGGCACCCTCTTCTTCGTGCCAACCGTAGATATGCTCGGCGACTTCGCTGGCTAAGATCAGCTACCCTGAGCTGAAATCTCGTGAACTCCGCCTCCGGCAAGAGAGGCGGGGTTTTCCGGTAGGCTAGGGTGTAGACATTCAGACGGAAAGCAAACAATCGAGAGAAGAATGAGCGTTCTAGATAACTCTTTCCCCACCGAGGACTTTGGCTTCGCTATCACCAGCCGCCTGGCGGACACCGCATCCCCCAACGCTGAACGTGTAGAAGCCAACGGCGGACAGTTCCGCGGACGCACCGGTGTTATCACCACCCCGCACGGACAGATCGAGACCCCCGCCTTCACCCCCGTGGGCACCAAGGCAACCGTCAAGGCGGTCCTGCCCGAATCCATGAAGGAGCTCGGCGCTCAGGCTCTGCTCTCCAATGCCTACCACCTGTACCTGCAGCCCGGCCCCGAAATCCTCGACGCGGCAGGCGGCCTGGGGGCCTTCATGAACTGGGACGGTCCCACCTTCACCGACTCCGGCGGCTTCCAGGTTATGAGCCTGGGCTCCGGCTTCAAGAAGGTGATCGACATGGGTACGGTCGCGGACGCTAAGGGTGCCGACGGCCGCCCCCTCGGTGACGACGACGTGGCACAGGGCAAGGAACGCCTTGCTCACATTGACGATGACGGCGTGAACTTCAAGTCGCATATTGACGGCTCAATTCACCGTTTTACTCCCGAGGTGTCCATGCAGGTTCAGCACCAGATCGGTGCCGACGTCATGTTCGCCTTCGACGAGCTGACCACCCTCTACAACTCCCGCGGCTACCAGGAGGAGGCGCTCGAACGCACCCGTCTGTGGGCGCTGCGCTGCATCGCTGAGCACCAGCGTCTGACCGCAGAGCGCGTGGGCAAGCCCTACCAGGCACTATTTGGCGTCATTCAGGGTGCACAGTACGAGGACCTGCGCCGCAAGGCATGCCAGGACCTCGGCTCCATGCCCTTCGACGGCTTCGGCATCGGTGGTGCGCTCGAGAAGGAAAACCTCGGAACCATCGTGCGCTGGTGCGCCGAAGAGCTGCCCGAATCCAAGCCCCGCCACTTGCTCGGCATCTCCGAACCCGACGATATCTTCGTCGGCATCGAAAACGGTGTAGACACCTTCGACTGCGTCTCCCCCACCCGCGTGGCACGCAACGCCGCCCTCTACTCCCCCACCGGCCGCTACAACATCACCAACGCGCGCTTCAAGGCGGACTTCTCGCCCATCTACGAGGGCTGCGACTGCTACACCTGCACCCACTACACTCGCGCCTACCTGCGTCACCTTTTCAAGGCGGACGAGCGTCTGGCGGCCACCCTCGCCTCCATCCACAATGAGCGCTTCATCGTGCGCATGGTGGACGACGCCCGCAAAGCCATCAAGGACGGCACCTACTTCGAGTACCGTGACGAGTTCCTCGGCAACTACTACTCCGGCAAGAAGCCCTAAACCCGCTCTTCAACCCGTTTAAGGAGAACCCTATGAGCATCACTCATGTTCCCGATGAGGAGCTTCTCGTCTTCGACCACGAGATCGCAGCCTCGGTCGAGGATATCTTCGGCGCCTACCTGGATCCCGAACTGTTGGTCCGCTGGTACGGCCCTGCCGGCTGGCATGTGCGCCCCACCGACGTTGTGGTGGAGCCCGTCGTCGGCGGTCTGCAGCGTCTGTCCATGATCAACGAGGTTGACCCCTCGGTGTCCTGCATTCTGCAGAGCCGCTTTTTGAGCATTGAACCGTTCAAGGAGCTCGAATACGCCGAGCAACTGCCCGACCACCTGGGCAACCCCGGTAGCGTGCTGGTGTACCAGCGTCACCGTTTCTTCCCCGAAACCGTGATTACCGCCGACGGCGTGGGTTCCGGTACCCGCATCGTCATTGAGATTGGCCCCATGCCCGCCTCGGTCCACGAGGAGGTGCGCACCACCTGGCGTTCGACCTTCGCCCGCCTGGATGATGTGCTTGCCGCCCGCGCTCGCGGAGAGTTCTAACTCGCACCAGCTCTAATTCTGCCCGCCTGCAAGTGGGAATACTAAAGCGCCGCGTTGACGAATGATTCGTCAACGCGGCGCTTGTGTGTAATACCCGTGCCTTGCCGGGGGTGCGCCTAGCCGGGTGTGAGTCGTAAACTAGTTGGTCAGCTTTACAGTAATGACGGTGCTGCCACCATCCAGGGACACGCACTCGGGGGTTGCACGATCCGCGCCGTCACCCGGCTTCCAGTAGCAGCGCGCCGACATAACGGTACGCTCACCATTCGCCTTATCGGTCACCTCTGCGGGGTTCTGCACCACAAACTGGCGAATCAGCTCACGCGCAAACAGGCAATCCACCGCGCCAGAGGCTACCTGCACGGTCGCATTATGCTTCAGGTAGCCGGTAGCGTCCATACTGCCGCAGCTACCGCCCGCAGACTGAACGTCCGAGCTGGATAGACTCGCGGTGCTCGACGCCTTCGCCACTTCACTCGCCGAAATATTCGCCTTAGCCGATGCCGCCGCGTTCGCCTGAGCAGTCGTTACCGGGCTTACGGTAGTGATGGTTCCGGGGCTCACGGTAGCCGCCGCGGTGGGGGTGTGCACAGTACCGGCAGTCGGAGTGCTTTCAGTGACCGTTGCGGTGCGAGTGGGGCTGGGGGTCGCCTTCGCGCTCGTAGCACTGGGGCTAGGGATTCCGGTGGCGCTCGGGGAGGCGGTGGTGGCGGCACCGGAGCATGCCGACATCGTCAGCAGCAGCGTGGCACCGAGTGCTACGGGACTGTAGGTGCGGAGCGTAGTAGAACGAGCCTGGGTAGAAGTCTGGGTAGCGTAATTCTGTGCCGGGTGCATAGTGACCTTTCTGCGTCATCGGTTCGGGTTCCTAACCAGTATTCTAAAGACGCTACCTGTGAGCTAGCTATACGGTATCTTAGAAACCCGCAGGATGACCCCTCTAGGGTACAGCGGGTAGGGCGGCGGCGCATCCGGTGGCACGCATCGTGCGGCGACCTCATCCGGCGGGGTCTCACTGAGCGTGGTAAAACGACATTGTTATCTCTCCCGGGAATACCTTTTGCTTCCTTTGCAGAAGGTCTTTAAAACATACGTTTATCCCCGTTCAATACCATTCTATTACAGCGGAGCACCCTCTACTTCTCCGGCAGGTAGGAGCTCAGCAGTTCACGCTGCTCGGGGGTCAGTCGAGTCAGTCGCCCCGCAATGGAGTCCCAGAATGCCAGCACGGTAAAAGCACGCACACATTCACCGCCGTCCACCGGGGAGAGAATCGAGTAGCCAATACGCACAGATGCGGCACTGACCTTCTCCACTCTCAGGCGTACCGGCACCTGCTCACCGGTATAGGGCAGCTGAGCCAGGTAGCGGATGCTGTGCTCGGCAATGAGCGCCTGCACGCCCTCGGTAACCAAGTCAAAAAGCGGAATCGGAGGCTGCGGTGCCACGGTAGGCTTCTGCCCGGAGGACGGCGGCGGACCGAAGAGCGCCACACGGGCTTCTTCCATGACCGAGAGGATGGCAACGTTGTTGACGTGCCCGTAGGCGTCCATATCGCCCCAGCGTGCGGGTACGTACACCAACAATTCGTCGGTGGTGCCAGCTTCAGAGGTGGGAATCTTTTCGGGGGTATTTTCGCGTTTCTTTTCGTGGCTTTGCATGGTTTTAACTCTACCCCCCCGCCGCCGTGAAGGGGGTATTCGTACGAATCCGCAAGGTACAGCAAATGAATCAGCTGATGATAATTCGGGTACTAGAAATATATTTGGTGGGTTAAAGCGATGAGGCTCGAAAGCTACGATGCTTTCGAGCCTCATCCAACACACAGACATTTGAACGCATACAAGATCATACGGTTCACTGTCTATGATAGACCCGCTCTGAGGGTCAACGGCATTTTTACGGTTTTATTACGAGCAATTCCAGAGATTTTCCGTATTTTTCGTTTATTGCCTTCTTGGAGTCTCAGCAGTCCCCAACACAAGCCTTCCCGGCAGCTACAGAACCTTAACGGCCCAGCTTTGCCGCAGTCTCCAGAGCATGATCAGCGTCATACTTCATGGCGTCGTACTCGGCAGTTGCCTGCTGAGCCTCCACGAAGGTCTGCTCATCAATCACGTGAGTGTGGCGAATACGAGCGAAGTACAGCAGGCTCAGCACCACAAAATACCCCACGCCCACGATCGCCGGAACCATGGAACCACGCACCATGAAGAGCGCAATCCACACCGCGAAGAGCAGCAGAACACCGAGCGCCGCGGTGAACTGGCCACCCCACAGTCGGAAACCATCAGTTACTGGCTCAACACGCTTGTACACGATGTAAGCGAAAAGAATCAGAACCCACACGGTCAGCGCGCACACCATAATCACAAAAATCATGGAGAGGAACGCTTCCTTTGGGCTGTACAGAGCCAGCAGAATAGCAATCACCATACCGCTGGTTGACAGCCATACCGAACGAGCCGGAACGCCAGCACGGTTCACCTGAGCCAGCTGACGAGGCGCCATGCCGTCAGCCGCCAACGAGTGCATCAGACGCGCACCCGCGTACAGGTTCGCATTCGCACTCGACAGCGCTGCAATCAGCACCACAAAGTTCACAAAGTGCGCCACACCATGCACACCCAGCTGCTCAAAGACCAGAACAAACGGGGAAGCTTCCACCGCATCGCCCAGACCGGACGCCGAACGCCAGGGAATAACAGCCACAACAATCAGAACTGCCAATACGTAGAAGGTTGCCAGTCGGATCATCATCGCCTTCGCTGCGGAACGCACCGAACGAGAAGGATCCTTCGCTTCCGCAGCGGAGATCGAGATCATCTCAATACCACCGAAGGAGAACATCACAACAGCCAGCGACAGCCACACCGACTGGGGGCCATTCGGCATAAAACCGCCGTCGTTGAAGAGGTTCGCGGTACCCACCGCAGCGTGACCGGGCAGACCGAAGAAAATCAGGCACAGGCCCACCAGCAGGAAGGCAACAATCGAAATGACCTTAATGGACGAGAGGAAAAACTCCAGCATGCCGAAAGACTTCACACTCGTCAGGTTCAGCACAATCAGCGCCACGCCAAACACAGCAATACCAGCCCACAGCGGCAACTGCGGCCACCAATAATTCAGGTAGGTAGCCACCGATACTAGCTCAACACCGGCAATCAGAACAGTCGCCGTCCAGTAGGCAATGCGAGTCAAAAAGCCCGCGAAGGGGCCCAAGTAGCGGGTAGCAATAGTACCGAAACCGCCACGGACAGGGTAGCGAACCGCCATTTCACCGGTTGCCGCACCAATCACCGAAGCAAGCGCAGAACCAATAGCGTAGGTGAGAATGACCGCAGGACCAGCCATCGCAATGGCGGTGCCCGATCCCAAGAAGAGGCCCGTACCGAGCGCAGAACCCATCACGATCATGGTCATCTGTCCGTGGGACAGAGAACGTTTCAGGGTGCGTGATCCAGCGGTCCCCGATGCAGCGTGGCTGCGGGTATCGTCGTTGTGGGACACGAAGGTGCCTTCCGTCAGTACGCCTTAAGGGGCGTGATGTGCAATGTGTGCTCGCACCCGACTTCTGCATCTTCTAGTCTCGTTGACGGGTACGAATAGTTAACTATTCTACGGGCACACTCCCATCGCTCAGAACGTCACCGTCTAGAGCACACAAGCGAAAGGCACCGAACGGGGGTACTCCCCCATCCGGTGTCTTTTATGTTTTAGCCTCGCGAGGCTTTCACGCTATTTAATTTAATGCTGCGCCGCGCTGGTGTCCTCGTCGGCGTGCATAGCGTCCAGATCGGGGCGCTCATAACCGCCCTGAACCTTCGAGGAGATGGTGTAGCCAATAGAAATCAGCACAAAGAAGACGATACCGACCATGATGGATTCCTGAACGCCCGAGCCGGGCAGCATGAACATTGCCGCCAGGGTTGCCAGAACACCCGCCAGAGCCAGACCTGCGGTGACGCGGCCACCCAGCACGGTGAAGGAGGAAGCGTCCTTCTGATCCTTCTTGTACGCCTGGTAGGTCAGCAGAATCATGACCCACACAACCAGGATGCACAGGGTCACCAGCGCCATGAGCAGCGCAAAGATATCGCCAATCTTGGCAACAGCCATCACGGTCGCTACGACAACACCGGTGAAGGAGATGAGCAGAGCCACCACCGGCACGCCGCGCGAGGAGGTGCGTGCAGCCACTGCAGGAGCCATACGGTCAGAGCCCAGGGCGTGCAACAGGCGAGTTGCCGCGTACAGGGAGGCGTTAGCGCCAGAGAGCGCAGCAACGAGTACCACAAAGTTCATGATGTCCGCCGCGAAGGGGATACCCAGTTCAGAGAAGACGAGCACGAACGGCGACTCGGTCAGCGCCGAGTTCTGTGCGGCGGTCTGCCAGGGCACCAGGCACAGAATAATTGCCATAGACACCACGTAGAAGGTGGACAGGCGCCAAATCATGGCCTTCACGCTGGTTGCCACCGAGCGTGCTGGGTCTTTCGCCTCCGCTGCCGAGAGAGAAATCATTTCCACACCACCGAAGGAGAACATGACAACAGCCATCGAAATCCAGATTGAGGCCGGGCCGTTGGGCAGGAAGCCACCGTCATTCACGAGGTTTGCGGTACCCGCCGCGGCGTGGCCGGGCAGGCCCACGAACACCAGCAGTACACCAATCACCATAAACACGATGACGGCAGAAACCTTAATCGAAGAGAGCATGAACTCCAGGGCACCGAAGGACTTCACGCTCACCAGGTTCAGCACCAGAATAATTGCCCCGAAGAGAACGACGAATACGGCCAGGGGAACATCCGGGAACCAGTACGCCATGTAGTGGCCAACCGCCACCAGCTCAGCACCAGCCAGCGGCACGGTGCATGCCCAATATGCCCAGCGAGTCAGATAGCCGCTAAAGGGGTTCAGGTATCGGCTCGCAATGGTGCCGAAACCGCCCTGGACGGGGTGACGCACAGACATTTCACCCGCACACGCAGCAATGGTTGCCGCAATCATCGCACCAATAGCGTAAGAGACGATTGCACCGGGGCCCGCAATTTTAATGGCTGAGGAGGACCCCAGGAACAGGCCCGTACCCAGCGCCAAGCCCATTGCAATCATGGTCAACTGGCCGTGGGAGAGGGAACGATTCAATGAGTCGTTCTTCTCCGACTGCTCGGGGGTATTCCCCTGCAGTTTAGACATAACGTATCTCTTTCTTAGACATGCTGTGTATTGAATAAAGCTGAAATGGCAACGCCGCCCAGGCATTAGGCCGGGCGGCTCTGCACATCAGCTATAAGGAGGTTAGCTTACGCCACGTACTCGAGTTCGTGACGCTTGAACCAACCAATAATCGGGTAGCTGATCGGCATGAGGAGCACCTCGACCAGGCACTTGTAGATATAGCCAATCAGTACGTAGTTGATGAATGCTTCCGCGGTGTCGATGCCGAGCACCGGTGCCGCGATGGAGCAGAAGATGAGGGTGTCGAGTAGCTCACCAACCAGGGTGGAGACAATCATGCGTAGCCACAGGAAACGGCCTTTGCATGCCTTCTTCATTGCCACCATGACCCAGGCGTTCAGGGTCTGACCGAAGAGGTAACCGAGCAGGGAGCCCGCAAAAATCTGCCAGACCGGGCCAAGAACCTGCGCGAATGCCTCCTGGCCGGTGTAGAAGCTCGCAGCGGGCAGGTGCACGATCAGCAAGAAGCATAGGGCAGCAAAAGCAGCCGAGCTGAAGGACGCCACAATCGCGCGGCGGGCACGCTTGAAGCCGTACACCTCAGAAAGAAGGTCGCCAATCACGTAAGCGAGCGGGAAGAGAAAGAAACCACCATCGGTGACAATGGTCGAACCAATCAGAGGCAGTTCGAAGGGTAGCGGACCGAACTCCACACCCTTGGTTGCACCAATATTCGAGATGATTAGGATGACACAGGATGCGCCCAGCAGCAGATCAAAGTAGCCGCGGCGACCAGCCCAGGGCACCTTAACGGTGCTCGCCTGAGCCTTAGATTCGCTAACGGGTTTAGCCATTACTTTCCCCAAGTCTTTCTTCATGCGATGTGTTTCTTCACGTAAGGTACGAGCCTTCACGCGTGGTGGTAAGCCTGCAATGCAGGGCAGGGTTCACCAGCTCGTCTGCCACCCGAGCCTATCTAATAGTACATATATGCCGTGCCGGCGGCAGGTTTATGGGCTTCGTTCAAGAGTGTGGACGCTATATGCGCCCGGCTACCCGGTGTGGGGTGCTTGCGGAACCGCCTTATCCCAGCGGAGGCGGAACCCTCACACCTACACAATGGAGGTATGAAGAGTCTGAGCCGCAGATTTCGTCACAGCGGAGTTCACGGTACCGGTGCTCACCATACCGGGCAGGTGGCGTCCCCACTGGGGGCTGGGCGTACTTTACGCGCCTCGGTGCGCCGCTTGGTTCGGGGCTCTATACGGCGAGCGCGGAGGTGGCGGCACCGTAACCAGCGGCAGCTGAATGCGCATATTCCGCGTCTGCATCCGTTTTTTGACTATGCGGCGCGCGCAAATTTCTTGGTGACACATTTAATCAATTCGTCATTTACTGACGGTTTGGGGTAGAGTGTCACTATGCCTCGTATTTCTGCAGCAACCAACGCCGCCCAGCGTGAGAACACCAAGCGTGCCATTCTCGACTCCTTCGGCGAGATCCTCTACACCCGCGGCCTGCCCGGCCTGACCATGACCGACGTCGCCAAGAACGCCGGTATCGGTCGCACCGCGGTCTACAACTACTTCGCTGACATGGGCGAACTGCTGGTCGCCTACGCCTTGGACGAGACTGAACGCTTCCTCAACGAGCTGCGCGTCGGCCTGGATGGTATCGAGAACCCGATTGACCAGCTCGCGGTCTACGTTCGCCTGCAGATCAACGATTTGGCGCGCCGTCACCTGCCTCCGGGCCCGGCGATGCGTTCCATGCTTTCCCCCGAGTCCTATGCGAAGCTCGGCAAGCACGTGCACGAGCTGCAGATGGTGTTGGCGCATATTCTTTCTGCCGCCATTGCTGAGAACTACATTCCGAAGAACGATATTCGTGAACTGGCGATGCTCGTGCACGGTTCCCTCTCCTCAAGTGCGGGCCGTGCGGAGGACGCGCCGGATGAGGAGACTCGTGAACGCCAGATTCTGAGCACAATTCGTTTTATTCAGATGGGTTTGGGTGCCCGTTTTGATGCTCAAGGTGCCCCAGTTCGCTTGGATTCTCAGGAGTCCCTGCCAGAGCAATCGCCTGTGCAGGAGGTAAACCTGAAGGTTGCTTCCTAAGGGTTTAGCGAGCTGAATAGCTACATATAATGCCGCGGGCCTAATGCTTCTTTGTATCGGTCCGCGGCATTTTCTGTATTCGGGTGGGTTTTTATGCGCCGGACAATAGTGCCGGGGAGATGGAGTCCAGGTCTAGTACGCGCGCGTACATGACGGCACGGCGGTGCAGGGCGTTACGCAGTGCGCGGTGCACGCCGTCTTCGAGGTAGAGTTCGCCGCCCCATTTGACCACGTGCGGGAAGAGGTCGCCGTAGAAGGTGGAGTCTGCGGCAAGTAGGGTCTCGAGGTTGAGGGTTTTTTGGGTGGTGATGAGGGTGTCGAGGCGCACCTGCTGCGGCGGGATTCCTCCCCAGTCGGCGTGGGTCATGCCATGCTGGGGGTAGGGGCGACTGTCGCCTACTTTTTTGAAAATCATAGTGGTGCTTTCTACAGGTATGGGGAGCCTCGGCGGCACGTGCAACCGTGGGGTTCTGAAGAAATAGTACCAAGGGGCGTAAAAAATCCCCGGTCTTAGAATCTAAGACCGGGGATCGGTGGCGGAGGATGGGGGATTTGAACCCCCGAGGGCTGTTAACCCAACACGCGTTCCAGGCGTGCGCCATAGGCCGCTAGGCGAATCCTCCAGCTATGTTTTCTACGCATTGCGTAGGCAACGAATAAAACTTTACTACGCTTTTGCAAAACGCGCAAGCCCTGGATAGGAAAAGTAACAGAAAGCACACTTGTGAATGCTGGTGCCCCTGCTTTTGGGCGGAGCACCAGCGGAGCGGGCACGCAGTGCATATGACGGGTGCAAACTATCCAGGTGCCTAA
>NZ_JAOVAM010000012.1 GCF_029850875.1 Rothia similimucilaginosa
TCCCCTTTCATAAAAAAAAACCGGAGGGGGGCGGGTAACCGGATAATTCCGGTACCGCCCCACAGTCGTTTAGTACGCTAGAACTTAGCTACACAGAGCCTAGTCCTCGTCCTGAATATCAGTTGCAGGTGCTTCAGCTGCAGGAGCGTCCGCTTCGTTCAGCTCCTGCACCGAATCCAGAGCCAGCTCCTTCATCGGCTGAGAAGAGAAAACGAACTTCGCGGAGTCGCCCTCGCCCTCAGCATCCACGGTGATTTTCTCACCGGGCTTGATCTCACCGAAGAGGATCTTCTCGGAGAGTGCATCCTCAATGTTGCGCTGCATCTCGCGGCGCAACGGGCGAGCACCCATGGACGGATCGTAACCCTTAGTGGCCATGAGAACCTTCGCAGCATTGGTCAGCTCAATAGACATATCCTGCTCCGCCAGACGCTTAGCCAGGCGACCCACGAACAGGTCCACAATCTGCAGAATCTCAGACTCGGAGAGCTGCGGGAAGACAATGATGTCGTCCACACGGTTGAGGAACTCGGGGCGGAAGTGTTCCTTGAGGTTCTCCATCACACGCGACTGCATACGCTCGTAGTCGGCGGTTGCGTCGTCCATCGCCTGGAAACCGACCGGGATGCGGCGGTTCACGTCACGCGATCCCAGATTGGTGGTCATGATGATGACGGTGTTCTTGAAGTCCACCACGCGACCCTGCGAGTCGGTCAGGCGACCGTCTTCCAGAATCTGCAGCAACGAGTTGAACAGGTCGGCGTGAGCCTTCTCCACTTCGTCGAACAGGACCACGGAGAAGGGCTTACGGCGGACCTTCTCGGTCAGCTGGCCGCCCTCATCGTAGCCGACGTAGCCGGGAGGCGCACCGAACAGACGGGAGACGGTGTGCTTCTCCTGGTACTCGGACATATCCAGGGTGATGAGCGAATCCTCATCGCCGAACAGGAACTCAGCAAGTGCCTTAGCAAGCTCGGTCTTACCCACACCGGTCGGGCCGGCGAAAATGAACGAACCACCAGGGCGGCGCGGGTCCTTCAGACCTGCGCGGGTACGACGGATAGCGCGGGACAGCGCCGCGATAGCGTGCTCCTGGCCGATGACGCGCTTGTGGAGCTCCTGCTCCATGGTCAACAGGCGGCTGGACTCTTCCTCGGTGATCTTGTAGACGGGAACACCGGTGGAAGCTGCCAGAACCTCAGAAATAACCTCGGGGGTCACGGTGCCGAATGCGTCGCCACCTTCGTGCCATGCCTTCTCGGCTTCTTCCTTCTCAGCCAGGACCTTCTGCTCCTGATCACGCAGGCTTGCAGCCTTCTCGTAATCCTGGGAGTTGATGGCGTCTTCCTTCTGCTGGCGCAACTTGGCAGCCTTCTCGTCGAGCAGCTTGATCTCCGGAGGTGCGGTCATGCGCTTGATGCGCAGACGTGCGCCCGCCTCGTCAATCAGATCGACAGCCTTATCCGGCAGGAAGCGGTCAGAGATGTAGCGTGCCGCAAGATTCACGGCAGTCTCGATTGCCTCGTCGGTAATGGTGACGCGGTGGTGTGCCTCGTACTTATCACGCACACCCTTGAGAATCTGCACGGCGAGCTCCTGAGAGGGCTCCTCAACCTGAATCGGCTGGAAGCGGCGCTCCAGGGCCGCGTCCTTCTCAATGTGCTTACGGTACTCGTCCAGGGTGGTTGCACCGATGGTCTGCAGTTCGCCTCGAGCCAGCATGGGCTTGAGGATGGAGGCAGCGTCAATCGCGCCCTCTGCGGCACCTGCACCGACGAGGGTGTGGATCTCATCGATGAACAGGATGATGTCACCGCGGGAGCGAATTTCCTTCAGGACCTTCTTCAGGCGCTCTTCGAAGTCACCGCGGTAGCGCGAACCTGCAACCAGGGAGCCGAGGTCCAGGGTGTACAGGTGCTTGTCCTTGAGGGTCTCGGGGACGTCACCGTGCACGATAGCCTGTGCCAGGCCCTCCACGACGGCGGTCTTACCGACGCCGGGCTCACCAATCAACACAGGGTTGTTCTTGGTACGGCGGGAGAGGACCTGCATGACACGTTCCATCTCCTTGTGGCGGCCGATGACCGGGTCCAGCTCGCCCTCACGTGCTGCCGCGGTGAGGTTGCGGCCGAACTGATCCAGGATGGTCGAACCCGCGGGAGTGCCTTCGCGAGAGTTACCTGCACCCACGCCGGCGGTTTCCTTATCACCGGAGTTGTTGCCGGGGTAGCCGGAAATCAGGTCCATCACAGCCTGGCGCACGGCTGCGGGTTCAGCGCCCAGCTTGACCAGCACCTGGTTTGCCACGCCCTCGTTGGCACGAACCATGCCCAGCAGGATGTGTTCGGTGCCGATGTAGCCATGGTTCAGCTGAATAGCCTCGCGCATGGACAGTTCGAGAACCTTCTTCGCGCGAGGGGTAAAGGGGATGTGGCCGTTAGGTGCCTGGGGGCCGGGGCCGACGATGTCCTGAACCTGTTCACGTACTGCGTTCAGGGTAACGCCCAATGATTCCAGGGCGCGGGCACCGATGCCTTCGCCCTCGTGAATCAGACCGAGCAGAAGGTGTTCGGTACCGATGTAGTTGTGGTTGAGCATGCGTGCCTCTTCCTGGGCAAGCACCACAACGCGCCGAGCTCGATCGGTAAAGCGTTCAAACATTTACGCACTCCTTGCATTTTCCTATTGATACAAGAGTACGTTGAGCGCGGCTGAAAGGGCGGGCTGATGGGCGTCTGTTCGCCATCAAGAGAACAGATGAGCTGTTCGAAGCGTTTTAGGCACGGTTTCGGGGCTTCTGGCGGGGTACGGGAGTGGTTTTGAGGGGGCTAGCTCACGCAGGTGGGCCTACCCTGCAGGTGGATGGGCACTGCCGGTCGGTGCTGACTGTTTTTGCCGGGGCTGCCTGTGCAGAGTGTGCGCATGCAGAGTGTGTGCATATTGCCATCGGATGTACTGCGGGCAGGTGGTACGGGTGGGTTCTGAGAGACCATGGTGCCGATACGAGGGTTTACTGAAGAGGTGAACGCACAATAACCCATATAGACCAACTCCCCAAACTGATTGTTTCCTGCAGGTGCATGAATATATTGCAGAAATTTTTAAAAATTTATACGCTTAAGTGAGAAATTTCAATAATTTGCAAAAAATACTTGCCGGACAACACGGTACTTATTTCCCAGACAATTCCCGCATGATTTCGGCACCACACCAAGAAATAATCCGTAATTTCCGAAAGTACCACCGAAGATGCAGGGTCCCTAATTATTCGAAAATTTCAGTCAGTACATTCCAGTCTCTTCAATGGAATACTCGACTCAGCGACAGCACAAATACTACAGAGCATACCCCCGCTTTGAAGAGGTGAATGCACCATTACCTTTAGTGTTCCTGCCGATACATGAAATCTAAATGGGGAGCCTGAACTCGACACCAGATTGGGTATCCGATTCCCTAGTCTTCCTCCTGATAATTCAGAAGCGGGCATGGGCAAAGGATCAATATGTTTTACATGTAAGTAGTAAATTAGGGTGGGTGATATAAAAACACCCCACCCTCCGCAGATATGCAACACATATCAAGAAATACCGGGGTACAACTAAAGGCGGATGGTCAGAAAACCAGCCGCCTTTAGCGTCCGGAGAATTAGAGCCCTAAAGCACCAAACCCTCCGACAGCGTGAATACTGAGAGCCTTTAGCCCTGAGCCTTCATTGCTTCGTAGTATGCGTCCTGAACATCCTGGTGGATGCGGCCACGGTCAGAAACCTTGTGGCCATTAGCCTTAGCCCACTCGCGGATTGCTGCGGTCTCAGGGTTGCGCTTAACCGGAGCAGCGGTGCCACGGGGAGCACGGCTGCGCTGAGTAGCGGCACCCTGCACGCGGCGGGACTTCGCTACGAAGGGGCGGATAGCGTCACGCAGGCGAGCTGCGTTTGCAGAGGACAGATCAATTTCGTAGTGAGCGCCGTCCAGGCCAAAACGGATAGTTTCGTCTGCGGGACCGCCATCGAGATCGTCTTCCAGGATGATGCGAACCTTCTGTGCCATTGAGGCGCCTCCTCATCTGTTACATATATCCTATGGGGTAAACCCAAAAACCTCTATCGGAATTGAGAAAATAGGGCGCCGGATATATTTATGTACTAATTTTCTTTCATATAGTAACAGAAATATATTAAAGATTCCGAAAATATTCTGAGCATTGAAACAATGGACCAATCACCCGCAGCGATATATCGCTTCTGCTTCCCCCCGTTAAATCTGCACTCACTACAAGAACATTAAAGTGAAGTTCAGAGTGCAAATACTTTGGAATCTTCCAGACAGCAGACACAGCCCTCAGAGACAAAGACACCTAATAATGCACCCCCTCATCCTTTGACAATCTGAGTGCAATATAGCGCCCGTACGAGCCTGCACATTAGATCATTCGCACCATACATTTCAACTCTATTCAAAAGCAAAATTCTGCCGCCTCCCATCCCTTCATTATTTTCTATGTAACACATTCATGTATATAAGCAGAAAACCCCACCAGAGTGAATGGAACAGCATAAATCAGCACCAGAATAAGCAAAAAATCACCCTAAAACTCCCCTGACCTGTGTAAATAAACAACAAACCCAACCCCAGAAGCTATACGCCGCGCAAAAGAACACACAGAAAACGGCGGGTGGCGCAGATACAACCGTATCCGCGGCACCCGCCGCTTTGACACCCTCACAGGTGAAGGGGAAGCTTAGGCCTCCGGCTTCATCAGGGGGAAGAGAATAGTCTCACGAATACCGGGCTGACGCACCACAGTACCCGGATGCTCCGGATCCTGGTCGCCCGCCAGCAGCATAATCAGACGGTCGATGCCCAAGCCCAGGCCACCCATCGGGGGTGCACCGTGCTCGAGGGCGCGCAGGAAGTCCTCATCCAGCTCCATCGCCTCATCATCACCGGCAGCAGCCAGCAGCGACTGAGCGGTCAGGCGCTCACGCTGAATGACCGGGTCAATCAGCTCGGAGAACGCGGTACCGCGCTCCATACCGCCAATAATCAGGTCCCATGCCTCGATCAGAGGCTCACCGGAACGGTGCGGACGAGCCAGCGGCTGAGCACTTGGCGGGTAATCGTACACGAAGGTCGGGTTCACCAGGGCCGGCTCAACAATCTCACCGAAAAGCTCGGTCACCAGCTTCTCAGCGTCCCACTTCGGGTCAATGTCCACCTCATGCTTCTCAGCAATCTCACGCAAAACGGATGCGTCAGTCTCCGGGGTAATCTCAACTCCCACAGCCTCGGACAGGCCCGGGTACACGCCAACCCACTTCCACTCACCGAACAGGTCAATGGTGCCGTTCTCGGTCTCAATACGCTCAGTGCCGACAGCCTTCGCGCAGCTCTGGATAATCTCCTTCATCCGCTCAGCCATCACAAACTGGTCAGCGTACGTCTCGTAGCACTCCAGGGTGGTGAACTCGGGGCTGTGGGTCGAGTCCACGCCCTCGTTACGGAACACGCGGCCAATCTCGTACACACGGTCAATACCACCAACCACTGCACGCTTAAGCGGCAATTCGGTTGCAATACGCATCGTCATCGGCTGGTCAAAAGCGTTCAGGTGAGTGCGGAACGGGCGAGCCGTCGCGCCACCGTGCACCAGCTGTAGAACGGGGGTCTCAACCTCAATGTAGCCGTGATCTTCCAGCACGCGGCGGACGGTACGGGTAATCAGGGCGCGCTTCTTCACCAACTCGCGAGCCTCCTCGCGAACCATCAGATCCAGGTAACGCTGGCGAACGCGGGTTTCCTCATTCAGGTCCTTGTGCAGAACCGGCATGGGGCGCAGCGCCTTCGACGCCATCTTCCAGTCGGTCACCATAATGGACAGCTCACCGCGGCGAGAAACAATCACGCGGCCGGTCACGAACACGTGGTCACCCAGGTCAACCAGGGACTTCCACTCAGACAGGGATTCCTCGCCAACCTCAGCCAGCGACAGCATCGCCTGGATGCGCTTGCCTTCGGTACCACCCTGCAGGGTCACAAAGCACAGCTTACCGGTGTTACGGACGAACACCACGCGGCCGCCAACATGCACCACACGGTCAGTCTCTTCCCCAGCCTTCAGCTCCTCAGCAGCCAGCTTCGGATCGTACTCGGCGCGCAGATCCTCAATGTGGTTGGGCTCCACGCGATTACCCTCAGAATCCAGCAGACCCACCGGGTATGCCTCGCGACCCGATTCGATCAGCTTCGCACGCTTCTCCAGGCGAATCTGCATCTGCTCGGACATATCAGCAATCGCCGGTGCGGCAGTGTGCTCAGTGCTCACAGTGATACCTATCTGTGTAGTGTGTTGGGGACTCTTCTAAACGAGCGAACGCTTAGCGCAGGTCCATGTTGTCAATCAGGCGGGTCGGGCCAACGTACGCAGCAACCAGTGCCAGCACTCGCTCCGACTCCTCAGTCGGCTCGCCGAAAGTCATCGGATCAACCAACTCTAAATAATCCAGGCGCACGCCGGGAGTGGAATTAATCCGCTCGCGCGCACCATCCAAGTCAATCTCGTGGAAACCACGGTTCAGTGAATTCTCACGCAGCATCGCCAAGGTGCGGGACAGCACGAGAGCAGACTCACGCTCCTCATCCGACAGGTAGCCGTTACGCGAAGACAACGCCAAACCGTTATCATCACGCACAATCACCACCGGGCGCATGGTCACGTCATGGTTGAAATCGCGCACCATACGCTGAATCAGGATGTACTGCTGAGCGTCCTTCTGCCCGAAGTACGCGTTCACCTGGTGGTTACCGGCCGCGGGGCGAATAATATTGAAGAACTTATTGACCACAGTCAGCACACCATCAAAGTGACCGGGACGGGTCGCACCCTCAAACTTAGTACCCAGCTCACCGCTCGAAATGCGGATGAGCGGGTCACCATCGGGGTACATCTCTTCAACCTCGGGGGCAAAAATAATGTCAACACCGGCAGCACCGGCCAGAGCAGCATCCGCTTCGAGAGTACGAGGGTACGCCTCGTAATCCTCGCCGGGGCCAAACTGCAGCGGGTTCACGAAAATGGAGGCGACCACTACATCATTCTGTTCAGCAGCACGACGCAACAGGGTTGCGTGGCCGTCGTGCAGGGCACCCATGGTGGGCACATAACCCAGCGTGGCGGTACGGTACTGAACATCAGTGCCATTCTGCTCTGCCTCCTGGCGGGCTACCCGGTCCAGTTCCTCCTGCGCTGCGGCAAGGGATTCGGTGATTACCGTACGGAAATCCGCAATGGTGGTCACAACTCGGGGCTTCGAAGTCTCAGTCATGACGAGAACTCCTTGTTTTCGGGGGTTGAATCATCAATATCGCCGGGCTGGTTGCATTCCGTAGAATCGCCCAGCAGATTTTTAATTCGTCCCAGTTGCTCATCGTTTAACAAACCTCTATTATGCGCCCTTTTTGCAGTTGCATGTGCCAGAGCGGCATAAGAGTCTGTAATATCACCTGTTTTTTCAGGCTCTGAATACTCATTCAGAGCCTGAAGGTGAGCCTTCACGGTACCGGCGTCTCCACGTGCCACGGGCCCGGTTAGAGCACCTTCACCGCTGGCGAGCGCATTATCCACGGCGGCTCGAACGAGCGGCCCCATATAGCGTGCCGGGTCCTCAATACCGATAGAGGCAAGCATCTGCTGGGACTGGCCCAAGATGGTCACGAGGTGGTTCGCGGCATGCGCTAAGGCTGCATGGTAGAGCGCTCGGTCAGCCTCGGCAACGTGCACGGGTTCGCCGCCCATTTCCACCACGAGTGCCTGAGCAATCGGGATGAACGGCGCGGGTCCGGTCACAGCGAAGCAGGTGCCGTTCAGACGCTGCAAATCCACGGACATGCCGGTGAACGTCATGGCGGGGTGAATCGCCAAACCGATAGCGCCCAGCGCGGTCGCCGGTGCGAGAAGCTCAGTGCCGTGACGGCCGGAGGTGTGCACCAGAATCTGACCAGCGGTGATACTTCCCAAGGACGCCAGGTAGGTGATAAGGCCCGGCAACTCGTCATCAGGAACAGCAAGAATCAGCAATTCGCTGCGCTCAGCAATCTGCTCCACCGGCAGCAACGGCACATCGGGAAGCAGCATCGCGGCGCGCTCCTGAGAAGCCTCAGACACCGCGTGAACACCCACAATAGTGTGCTCGCAGGCGCGCAAAGCTGCACCGAGGACGGCTCCGACCCTCCCGGCTGAAATAATTCCAATGCCCAAACGCGCAGGTTTTGAATGCTGTATCACGGCTTTAAGTATATTCTCCCTTGGCAACACCCCCTGCCGCCGGTACACAACAGGAGACCGGCGGTAGGGTGTGTTTGCAGTTTTAGTAGCGGGTTAACGCACACCGTACCCATTCGCGCCGGGCACATTCGCAGCAGGCGCAGAACCCAGCGCGGGTTCCGGTACTCGGTAGTAGGGCTCAATACCCTCCAGCCGAACCGTCATCAACCACACCAGGTTCTCGCAGACGCGTGGCGGCGAGTGCATCATGAGCGTACGCACCGGGCCGGGCACCGTACCGAAATGCACACTCGCGCATCCGAAGGCACGCTGCAGCGGGCCCTGACCCCAGCTTACGCTCAGCACACGGCTGACCGGAACAATCGACAGGGCACGGATAAAGTAGCCACCACGAATCAGCAGCAGGTCACCTCGCGTATGCTCACCAACACTCGAGCACGCCGCATCAGAATCAATGCAAGTGGTCGCCTGCACCGAACCGGCGGTGTAACCGACCGTGGTCACACCGTTACGCTTCCAGGTGAGCAGATCCATCCAGCGCGCCGAAGAGGGCGTCACAATCATTGCCGGAACCTGCGGCTTCTGACTCTTCAGCGAACTGTTGGCGGTATCCAGCAGCACCTGCGCCTGCACCTCATCTAGGGCGGGCAACAGCAGACGCAACACCATCACCGTCTCCTGCTTGTTGCCAACCGGTAGGGCAATATTGCGGGTCACCAGCTTCTGGTTTTCGTTCTTCTCAATACCAATACCGGCAATGGTCATCTTGATGCGGTACCAGCCAAACGCACGCCACAGGATGGGCTGCTCCACGACCAGCGCCTGAATACGCTCAACCATCACGTTCTGGGTGTGCGTGCCGGTGAAACCGTACCGCAGGGTTACACCACCCTGACCGCTGGGGGTGATTTTGAAGTTCGCGGCACCATCAAAACGTGTCCATAGGGCAACCACGTAACCGACCATAGGCGCGAAGGTACCGGGCAGTATCGCCATGAAAATGAGGAACGGGCTCTCACCCTCCAGCATTGCGGCTAAGACCGCAATGCCAACCATGAGGGCCACGGCGGGCACCAGCCACACCAGGTGCTCCAGTATGATAGAGCCAATCAGACGCACATTCGAGATGCGAAAAATCGGCGGCTGTGAGAGGTCGGCTGCGACCGGCATTGGCATACGACCGCGAGCGCCGCGGCGAGATGCTGAGGGATGCTGAGGTACAGACTGCTCGGGTGCAAACTGGTCGGGTGCGGGCTGCTGGAATCCCTGCTGAGACACTACCTGCTGGGTGCTGTCCTGCACGGGCGCACCATAGGACGCCTCGAACGGCTGGTGCATCTGATCCGCATCCAGTATACGCTCCGTTGAAATCTGCATGCTATCGGACGACACGTCGACCGGGCGGCCAGCCGCCTCCGAACGCAGCAGGTTAATACTCGCCATCGCGGTGCGGCGCAGAACCTCCGCCTTACGGGCTGAAACGTACTTGATGTGCAGCGCCTCCGAAGAGCCGTCAGCCACCTCAAAACGTAGCTCCGACAGACCCAGCAGACGAGTCACCAGAGGACGCGAAATGTCCACGCTCTGCACGCTCTCCAGACGAATCGTGCGGTTCTTCTTGAACAGAAAACCGCTGCGGCGGTGAATCGCCAAATCGTCCAGGCTATAGCGAGTAAACCACCAGTCAATCGAGCCAGCAGCCAGAATCAGCAGGAGCACGGCAAAGCCGATGAGCTGCGAGTACGTCGTGCTGAAATAGCTGCTGTTCTCGTCAAATGCCTGCGTCAGGCGCGCGCCCCACTCGTTCGGCGGGGTGGTCAGAATATTCAGGATAATGCTCTGGAAGAAGCCGAACGCCAGCAGAATAATAAACCAGAGGTTCATAATGAACGTGCGGATATCGGCACGCCACCACTTCTGATCCTGAGAGTTCGGAGCGTTATTATTCGGAACCGGGGTACTCATTAGAGTGCCGCCATTCGCTCATCGGCGCGGCGCACTAAATCCGCACGCAGCTCCTCCGCCACGTTCAGCGGAATACCAAACAGCACCATCGTGCCGGTGGTCGTGCCCGCGGTGCGCACCGTCAGGCGGGCAACACCGCACATGCGCTCCAGCGGGCCCGAATCCACATCAACATACTGGATGCGACCGTACGGCATGGAGCTCATCGAACGGAACATGATACCGCGGCGAGCCATCAGGTGATTAGACTCCAGCGCGTAGCTGAGCGCGCGAGTACGGCGCGGAGTGGTCAGGATCCACCACAGACCCCACAGGCCAAACACCCCAATCACAGCCAGACCGATAATGCGCAGTACCTCCGGGCCGCCGAAGAACGCACCCGCACAGTACATGGCAACACCCGCAAGAATCGGGAACGCCAAAGCAGAAATGGTGTGAACAAAGCGAACTGTCAGGTAGCGGGAAGCTGCGGGCACCCATTGCGGCTCCGGTACGGATTGCGCGGGAACTGGCTGAGATGCGTTCGGGTACGAGGCTGCGGACGGAACCTGCTGACCGTACTCTGTTTGCTGTCCATACGGGGTACCATGCTGACCATAGGGCTGCTGATACTGCCCGTTCTGCCCATAGGGGCCCTGCTGGGCGTCCTGCCCGTACTGGCCATTCGGCGAATAACTATTCTGGTTAGGAGCCGACATAGGTTCCTCCCTCTCGCGGCTTTACGGCACCGGACGAGGAGGCCACATCCTCATCATCACCCGGCGGAATACGACAACAATGCTGAGCCCACAGGCCAGCAATCAGCAAGGCAACACTGCCCACACAATTAACAAGAACCTCCCAAAAGACCACCGAAAAACCGCGCGTAGACACCATCGCCAAATGGTAGCCAAGAATCGCGCCACACCAGCCCGCCAACAGGGCACCGGTCATAATGGACCCCTGCGCATACGCCACCGCACGCGCCGCAAGAATCGGGCCCATATGCGGTGCCTTCTCACGCGTCTGAATACGACGATAACGAGCCACCTGCACACCCAGCCACACGGCACCCGCCGCAACCAGCAGGCACACCGCGCCAAGCATCCACGAAAAATTCAGCTCTCCAAAACCGGCGCCAATCATCACGGAATTCACCATAAGAGCGACAGCGGCAGCGCACACCGCCGCTACAATAATCGCCCAATAGCTCAGGGGCTTCATGGTGTTTCCTTTCGGTAGGTTCCTCTACCTTCCAGGGTGCCATATTTAAGGCTGATCAGGTACCTGCATCTCACGCATATAGCTAATAGCGTCTTCATCCGCCTCAATCGGCGTACGGGACAGCTCTACAACGTTCACGACCTCGCGGCTCAGCGGTGCAGGAACCTCATCCGCACGCTCCCCCGAAGGCTTCGCACGATGCGTCACCGTCAAGCGTGCCTGCGGGTCCATCTGCGCCCACGGTACCAGCACAAAAGCACGCTCCTGCGCCCGCGGATGCGGCAGAGTCAGCACCGGATCCTCAGAGATCATGCCATCATAGTCAATCACGTCAATATCGAGGGTACGTGGGCCCCAACGCACCAGGCGCTCACGGTGATACGCCGCCTCCACCGCGTTACACAGCTTCAGCAGCTCGTAGGCCCCCAGGTCAGTGGTCACCTCAATGACCGCGTTCACGAAATCCGGCTGACCCGCTGGACCACCCACCGGGGCGGTACGGTACAGCCCGGAGGCGCGCACCAGCTGCACACCACTCGCCACCAGGTCGGCGATGGCACGCTCTAGGGTATCTTCGCTTTCGCCCAGGTTCGAGCCCAACGCCAACACCGCACGGTGCTTCTGTATACCTAGTTTCTGGGTGCCCGCCATTAACGGACGCCTTCACCGGCGACACGCTCACGGAACACGCTCACCGCTACGCACCCAAATGGCACCTCAATGGGCGCCTGCGGCTTAGAAACCTTGATTTCCACCGCGTCAATACGCTCAAAATCAGCCAAAATACCCTCGGCAATGTTCATGGCAAGGGTCTCAATCAAATCCAGCGAGCCGGTGGTAATCTCGCGGTTGATAAGCTCCGCTACCAGCGCGTAGTTCGTAGTCTTCGTCAGGTCATCGGTGGCAGCTGCGGCAGAAAAATTACTGTACAGGGTCGCGTCCACGACGAAGGGCTGGCCGTCGCGCTTCTCAAAGTCGAGCACGCCGTGGTAGCCCTTGGCGGTAATGCCGGTAAGAGTGATACGGTCGTGGCGTGCGTAATCTGCCTGGGTCATTGGGGTCTCCTAGAAAGTATTTGGGGCGTTGGGTTGGCGAGCAGCTAACGGTATTAGCTGACAGAGCGCAGCGCGGAGGCGACCGTCACCGCATCCACGCTGGCGGGCACGTCGTGCACGCGCACCGCCCACACCCCGCGCGCCGCCACCAGGGCGGTCACCGCCGCAGAAGCTGCGGCACGATGCTGAGACGGGCGCGGCTCCGACAGCGACTGCCACAGTTCACGTTCAGCCTCACCCGCATCGGTTGCGGTGAAACCGCTCGCATTCAGGCGCTCAGCCAGCGCCATATCCGCCGCGGTCAGGGCGTTCGCAATAAAACGCTTGCGGGAACCGGCAATGAGCAAGCGGTGGCCCAGGTGGTGCAGCTCATCAATAGCGGCGAGCAGCTCCCAGTCCTGCATGCCACCCTTAGCGAAGCCCAGACCCGGGTCAAGAATCAGGTTCTGCGGCAGCACACCGGCGGCAAGGAAACGCTCACGCAGGCCGGTCAGCTCCTCCACAACCTCGGTGACCACGCCGCGCGGGTACTCCGCCAGGCTGTTCATGGTCTGGGAGGTGCCGCGGGCGTGCATGAGGATGTACGGCACCTGCAGTTCGGCGGCGGTTTTAATCATTTCATCGCTCACGTTCAGACCGGACACATCGTTGATGATGTGTGCACCCGCGGCGATGGCGGCGCGGGCGGTCTGCGGGTTCATGGTGTCCACGCTAATGGTGGTGCCCATCTGCGCGACTGCCTCAATAACGGGCAGGATGCGGCGATGCTCCTCCTCCACACTGATGCGGATTGCACCGGGGCGGGTGGACTCGCCGCCAATATCGATAATGGAGGCGCCCTCAGCGATCATGCGGGCGGCGTGGGCGATAGCATCGGTGGCGGCATAGTGCTGTCCGCCGTCACTGAAGGAGTCGGGGGTGACGTTGAGGATGCCCATCACGAGGGTGCGTTCAGCAGCGAGCGCATCGCAGGGCAGAGAGGCTACACGAGTGGTGTGTGTGGATTCAGTCATAAATTTATCGTACCGAATCTGCGGTGCTCCCATGTGTGCCGCTGTGATTGGAAGCGCTATTTGGGCGGGGGTCGGGACACCGACGGGGCGATTCTGGTGACACGACATGCAATATTTGCATTACAGATACCTATTTAAGGGTATGCTGGGAGAGCACGCATACCGCACCGGGCACATTCCTAGTCGGCAGCGCGCCCCCCACACATACATACTCTAGGAAGTGACTCATTGTGAATATGAAGACTGGAGCTTGGATCCTCTCCCTGGTGGCTCTTGCCGCGCTGGTGACTATTGTGCTCGCTGAAAATGCTCCCGCCGTGCGTTGGATTGCTTTCGGCACCGCAACCAGTTGCGGTTTCATTGCCCTGGGCTTGATCGTAACGCTTGTCCTGGGTTGGGATGATCCGAGCGAGGCGAAGGATAGCCTGCAGCGTTAGTGGCGGGCTCTTCTAGCTTCTGAGGCATAGTATTCACTGCACCGCCGTTCAGGAGGCGACAGCTCACAACACACTCTCGGAGCACTTTGGCGATGCGAAAAGGGGCGGAGGTTTTCACCTCCGCCCCTTTTAACGTGTCTAGAGTGCGCTTAGCGCTGCGAGAAAATCAGGCTCATCGCCTCCGCACGGGTTGCGCCATTCATCAGCGCACCGCGTACCGCGCTGGTCACGGTCTTCGCGCCCGGCTTACGCACACCGCGCATTGACATGCACATGTGCTCAGCCTCAATCACCACAATCGCGCCGCGCGGGTTCAGGTGCTCCTCGAGAGCCTCCACCACCTGCGTGGTCAGACGCTCCTGCACCTGCGGGCGGCGAGCGTACATATCCACCACGCGGGCAAGCTTGCTCAGACCGGTCACCTTACCGTCCGGACCGGGAATGTAACCCACATGCGCCACACCGTGGAAAGGTACCAGGTGGTGCTCACAGGTGGAGTAGAACGGAATGTCCTTCACCAACACCATCTCAGAGTGGGCAATGTCGAAGGTCGTACCCAGAATCTCGCCAGCGTCCTGGTGCAAGCCCGAGAAGAACTCCGCGTAGGCGCGCGCAACACGTGCCGGGGTCTGCTGCAGACCGTCACGGTCCGGGTCCTCCCCAATCGCGAGCAGAATCTCACGGACGGCAGCCTCAATACGCGGCTGGTCGACGGCGTTCTTAGCCTCGCTCATTCTCTTCTCCATTCTGGTTCGGGGTGCCGTTCTCCGGGCGCTGCGCCGGAGGCACAGGGTAGTTCGGGTACTGCTGGGTGGGCATTGCGACGGTCGGGTCGGCATCCGGGTTGGTGACCGGCGGCTGTACGGGTGCCTGCTGTGCAGGTGCAGCCGGTGCTACAGGAACAGTAGGTGCCGTAGCAGGAGCTGCCGGTGCAGTAACAGGTGCTTCCTCAGCCTTTTCAGCTTCCTTCGCCAGCTCGCTCGGTGCCTTCACCGGCGGGATGTCGGTGCGCTCGCGGGTCAGCTTGGAGTACCAGTACTCACGCTCGGGGCGCTTGCGAACATCCTTGAAGATTTCGGCAATCTCGTTCTCGAGCAGGGTTTCCTTCTCGAGCAGGGCGAAGGCGAGGCGGTCTAGAACATCACGGTTTTCCAACAGAATCTGGAATGCCTCATCGTGTGCCTGCTCCAGCAGGGCGCGAATCTCAGTGTCGACCTTTGCCGCGGTTGCATCAGAGTAGTTGCGTGCCGAAGCGCCGCCGCCGCCGAGGAACGGTTCGGTATCTTCGCCGCCGAGCTTCACGGAACCAATCACGGCACTCATACCGTAGTCGGTAACCATCTTGCGGGCGGTGTCGGTCGCCTTCTGAATGTCGTTAGAAGCACCGGTGGACGGGTCGTGGAAGACAATTTCCTCAGCCGCACGGCCACCCATCGCGTACGCCATCTGGTCGAGCAGTTCGTGGCGGGTCGTGGAGTACTTGTCATCCTGCGGCATGACCATGGTGTAACCCAGGGCGCGACCACGCGGAAGAATAGTAATCTTCGTGACCGGCGCGGAGTTACGCAGTGCCGCCGCGACCAGGGCGTGACCGCCCTCGTGGTATGCGGTGACCTTACGTTCGTGCTCGTTCATGATGCGCGAGGAACGCTGCGGACCAGCCATGACGCGGTCAATCGCCTCGTCGATAGCGCGGTCGTCAATCACGTTACCGTTATCACGGGCGGTCAGCAGAGCCGCCTCGTTCATGACGTTCGCCAGGTCAGCGCCGGTGAAGCCGGGGGTACGCTTCGCGACCTGAGCCAGGTCAACAGTGTTAGCGATCGGCTTGCCTGCCGCGTGAACGCGCAGGATGTGTTCGCGGCCCTGCATGTCGGGTGCGTCCACACCAATCTGGCGGTCAAAACGACCAGGACGCAGCAACGCCGGGTCCAGAACATCAGGTCGGTTCGTTGCCGCAATGACGATGACGTTCGAGTTACCGTCAAAGCCGTCCATCTCAACCAGCATCTGGTTCAGGGTCTGCTCACGCTCATCATTACCGCCACCCATGCCGACGCCACGGCGGCGACCAACAGCATCAATCTCGTCGACGAAGACGATGGCGGCGGGGTCGCTCTTCGCTTCCTTGAATAGGTCGCGCACGCGGGACGCGCCCACACCTACGAACATTTCAACGAAGTCAGAGCCAGAAATCGAGTAGAACGGCACGCCAGCCTCGCCCGCCACAGCCTTGGCGAGCAGGGTCTTACCGGTGCCGGGAGGGCCGTACAACAGAACGCCCTTGGGGATCTTTGCACCCAGGCGGGTAAACTTTTCGGGTTCAGCCAGGAACTCGCGGACTTCTTCCAGTTCGGCGAGCGCTTCGTCCACACCGGCGACGTCGCTAAAACGTACCTCCGGCTTGTCCTTGGTAAACTTCTTCGCGCGGGACTTGGAGAAACTCATCACGGAGGAGCCGCCTCCGATTCGTCCCATCAGGAACCAGAAGAGCACACCAAAGAGCAGAATCGGCAACAGCAGGGACACCAGGGAGCCCAGGAAGCTGTGCTCAACCGGCTGGTCCGTGTAGCTTTCCAGCTCAGCGGATTCCATTGCCTTAGCAACTTCGTTGCCGCGGGGCTGCACATAGTAGAAGCGCACCGACTTACCGTAGTTGTCGTTGCCCTTCTTGTAGTCGTCCTTAAGCTGCAGCTCGACGCGCTGGTCGCCGTCGTAAATCTTTGCGCTCTTGACCTGATGGTCGTTGAGCAGCTGAAGACCGACGTTAGTGTCCACCTGACGCGAGGGCTGAGTGAAGAAGGAGGTCATGAGGAAACCCAGCATGACCACAATAGCTACACCCGGAAAGAACCAGGAACTATGAATCAGCTTCTTCAGGAAGGCCTCCGAGCCTTTCTGCGGAGTATTGGGGTTTTGCGCCAATGCTTTGTCCTTACGTTGCGGCTGTTACCCGTTGGGGTGCGGCCTGCTAGCCGGAACACCCTACGATGCAACCTTAAATGTACCCTACCTCAGCGAGCGGCTAGGTACCGGGCTTCTCTATTTCACCTGCGGGCTAAAGGGTTGTAGCACTCGGCGGGGCTGAAAGTGCATCTTCTTCGTCGGGTATTCGCGGCGGCTGGTATCTTTGGTAGCTAGTATCGCGGCAACGGTACGTCTGGGTGGCTGCGTCTCCCGCGTCCATCTCCGGATATATCCACAGTCGGGTACAGCAACGCCCCGCTCCCCCACAAACGTGAGGAAGCGGGGCGTCACCACCAACAGCATGGTTGCTGAGGTGAAGGCTTAGGAGTAAACGTGCGGGTGCAGGGTTGCGACACAGTCCAGGTTGCGGTACTTCTCAGCGAAGTCCAGGCCGTAACCAACAACGAACTCGGGCTCAATGTCCCAACCGACGTACTTGACGTCAACGTCAGCCTTGACAACCTTAGGCTTGCGCAGCAGGGTGCAAATCTCAACGGAAGCTGCGCCGCGAGAAATCAGGTTCTGCTGCAGCCATGCCAGGGTCAGGCCGGAGTCAATGATGTCTTCAACAATCAGGACGTTGCGGCCTACCAGGTCGGTATCCAGGTCCTTGAGGATACGCACAACACCTGAGGACTTGGTACCGGAACCATAAGAAGAAACAGCCATCCAGTCCATGGTGTAGTGGCCCTTGAGAGCACGGGAAAGGTCAGCCATAATCATGATGGCGCCTTTGAGAACACCCACCAACAGCACGTCCTTACCGGCGTAGTCCTCGTCGATGCGCGCCGCCAGTTCGGCGACCTTCGCATTAACCTCTTCCTTGCTGAAGAGAACGTTCTTAATATCGTCCTGCACGTCGATAGCCTGCACGATGTATTCCTTCGTATCTTTAGACGCTCTGCGTCTCCGCCGGAGCCCCAGGTACGGGGTTTCATACCTTCCCCCAGCGGACAATGTGGATGATGTTCGCCTTAAGTATGGCTTAAAACGGCGCCGCGGCGCACCTTACCAAGCAGACAGTGTGTGCTGAGGAGGCTCCGCGGGTACCTAGTTAGGGTCGAGTTGGCACTAATACGAGCACGTCCAGGCATTTACCAGTTGCTGGATGCACAATTTTGCGGCGACGGTACGCGCTTACGTGACCGGGCATCTGAACGGGTCCAGCTACCGCATATTCGGCGGTGAAAAAGTCCAGCGCCCGCAGTCGCTCGAAGCCCGGGTTCTCTCCCCCGGCGGCTTTACAGGCCGTCGCAAGCACACGCAAACGAAGCGCCGGATGCAGCGCCGCCACCTGCGCACGGTCCAGCAGCACGGCGTCCTCGCCTTCGATGCCGCGCACAGCGGTTCCGGCGGGTAGAATTGCCTGCTTGTAGGCTGCCTGTGCCCGTTCGTCGAGGTATTCGGCATCGGGGCCAGCTACGGAGGCGGTGCGCGCCAGGGAGCGGGCGACGTCCCCCCCGAGGTACTTCTCGAGGTAGGGCAGCACGCTGTGGCGGATGCGGGCACGCATGAGGGATTGGTCAGTGTTGGTCGGGTCAATCCAGGGCGTGAGGGTTTCGGCGTCGCAGATGTCGAGCATGTCGGTGCGGCGCAGGTCAAGGAAGGGTCGCAGGTAGATGACACCCTCTTCGACGCGTACAGGCGGCATGCCCGCTAGGGAGCGTGTGCCAGAGCCTCGGCTCAGGCCGAGCAGCACGGTTTCTGCCTGGTCGTCAAGGGTGTGGCCAAGCAGTACGGCACGGGCACCGGTCGCCTCGATGGCTCTCGCGAAGGCACTGTAGCGGGCGGTGCGTGCCGCCATTTCGGGGCCCATGTTACCGGCGGGAACCTGCACTTTTTCGGTGATGACGGGGTGAAGCCCCAGGTCGGCAAGGGTCTGCGCAGTCTGCGCGGCGATTGCGGCGGAGTCTTCTTGTAGGCCGTGGTCGACGATGATGGCGCCTACGCGTACGTCGCTGCGGCGGGCAAAGTGCGCGGCAATGGCTGCCAGCGCGAGGGAGTCGGGGCCGCCGCTGCAGGCGACCAGGAGCAAGGGTAGGTCGGCGGCGTCCGCGGTAGAGGCGGTGCGGGAGCGTCCGGTGGCTTTGATGCTTCCGGCGCCAAGGAGCTTTTCGAGGGCGGCGGCGAGGTGGCGGCGGGCAGTGCCGACGGCGGGGTGCAGGCGTCCTGCGCGTCCATTCTGCATGGTGGTTCCTTTATATAGGCGTGCGGGAGGGTTAGGTGAGGGGGTTCGCAATAGTCAGCTCGATGCCGAGCTCTTGGGCGACCTTGAGGACCGCACCAATTGATGGGCCGGGTAGCCCACGTTCAATATCACGGATCGTTTTATCGCTGATCCCAACCATCCACGCCAACTCCATTTGAGTGATTTTTTCGTACTTGCGTACGGCGCGAACCTGGGCACCAAATTCCTGCGCGAACCCCGTTGCGTCGAATGCCATGGGGTTTCCTCCTCACCGCTACAGAACCTCAATTTATACGAACTATTCTTCGTAATATGCCCATAATAGCACCCCAAGAATCTCTCTGAGGCTGTGATTCCGAAGAATAGTTCGGCTGCAAATGCTCTTCCCGGAACCTCCGAACACAATCAAGGAGTACAACAAAAAAAGGGGGCGTGCCCACCGCCTCCAGCACGCACGAAACTCGCACGAACCAGACACGGGGAACACGTCCCCTGACAAAAACCGGGTGCACCTAACGGTGCGGCAGCTTAGTGACCCTCAGCTGCGAAACGGTCGATAGCCTCCTGGACCATCTTCTCAGCAGCGGCCAGGTCTTCCCAGCCCTCGCCCTTAACCCACTTGCCGGGCTCCAGGTCCTTGTAACGCTCGAAGAAGTGCTGAATCTCAGCCTTCAGCTGTTCGGGAACATCAGCCAGGGACTTGATGTGGTTGTAACGCTTGTCGGTGGGAACGCACAGAACCTTAGCGTCGCCGCCAGCCTCATCGGTCATGTTGAACACAGCAACCGGGCGAGCCTCAACCAGCACGCCGGGAACAACATCAACGTCCAGGATCAGCATTGCGTCCAGCGGGTCGCCGTCCTCACCGAGGGTGTTCTCGAAGTAACCGTAAGCGGTGGGGTACTGCATGGAGGTGAACAGCACGCGGTCCAGGCGCAGGCGGCCGGTCTCGTGGTCCACTTCGTACTTCACACGGGAGCCGCGGGGAATTTCAATAGTGACATCGAGTTCCATCGGAACCTTCTTTCTCGTGAGTTAGAGTCACTTTCGCGGCGACTTCGGCGCGCAAGGTGCGAAAGTTAGGTGTTGAACTCACCCATTGTAACCCGTTCACGCACACCGAAACCGCGTATTCGGCACCAAAACCAGCGTAATTTACCACGCACACACCACCGTTAACGTTCCACCTAGTCCCACGCCCGCCACCGTGCCGGGCACCCCAGATAAGGTTCGTGAAGGTCAGCAAGAGCGCAGCATGAGCATCACGGCACCGGCACGTAAACTCGATAGGCACCCCATCCGCCCGCTATGCTCAAAAGATGCCTTCCAACAAGCACAACACCCAGAGCACCACCCTCACCCGCCGCGCCGCACTCACCCTCGGCGGCATGCTCCTCCTCACCGCCTGCGGATCCGCCGCGACCGAACAGAAACGCCCCGAAGGCTCCGCAAGCCCCACCGACAGCGCAACCGGCACCGCCAATGCAACCACTTCCGCCACTCCGAGCCCGGCTCTCGCCCCCGCACTGCCCGAGGCGGAGCAGGAGCAGCTACGCAATGCCCTCACCGCGCTCTTCGCGGACGGCACCTACCCGCACTACAGCCTGCTCGTCACCGACATGGACGGCAACCTGCCCAACATCAAAGCAGCCACCGCACCCGCCGACCTGTACGCCGCCAACGCCGACACCGCACGCGTGCCCGCCTCCACTTTTAAGGTGCTGACGCTATTCGCGCTCAGCCACTACGCTAACCTGCAGGCGCGCCTACGCACCCGCGTCACCCGCGACACCGCCGGACTGTACCTCATGGCGGGTGGCGACACCCTGCTCGGTGCCGGGGCCTCCAACCCGAAGCAGATTGTGGGACGCGCAGGCCTGGGCACCCTCGCTGAGCTGACTGTGAAGGCGCTCCTGCAGGGTGAGAAACCTGCCGCGGCGCTACCCGTCTACTTTGACGGCACCTTCTTTAGCGGCCCCGGCGTGAACCCTGGCTGGGATACTGCCGACCTGGCATCCGGCCAGATCACTCCCATTCACCCGATTGCGCTCGAATCGCACACGGTGCCGGGCAAGTCGACCCCAAGCAATCCGGTACGCCCGGACGATGCGGCAGTTGCAGCGCAGCAGGCGTTCGTGGATGCACTCAACACCGCCGGCAAGGAGTCCGGCCTGAGCTTCACCCTGGCTGAGCGCCGTACCGCCCCCGCAGAGGCGGTTGAAATCGCTGCGGTCGAATCGGCAACCCTGCTGGAGCAGGCGCAGCACATGATGCTCGAATCCGATAACGCCCTGGCCGAGGTGCTCGGCCGTTGCGCTGCCATCGCCGCCGGTAAGGAAGGCAGCGGCGAAGCGGCACAGCAGACCGTACGCCAGGCACTCGTGGATGCCGGCGTGAACATCGAAAACCTGGTGCAGGCGGACGTGTGCGGCATGTCGTTGACGGACCGCGTGACCGCCCGAACCCTCGTGCAGGTTGTGGCACTCATGAACGCCGACGAGCACGCCGAGCAGCTTATGAGCACGTTCCCGGTCGCGGGCGTGAGCGGCACCCTGTCCGATCGTTTTGGTGCGGCGAACGCCGTGCCCGCACGCACCTTTGTGCGGGCGAAGACTGGCACCCTGTACACAGTGTCATCGTTGTGCGGTGTGGCAACCCGACCCGACGGAACCCGCCTGATTTTCGCGATTATTCTGAATGGTCTGGGCGGTTCGGATACACTACCCGCCGCGAAGGAACGCGTGGACGCCGCGGCGGCAGCGATTGCGAACCGCTCGACCTCGCCGAGTGCTTCTGCTGATCCCTCTGCGGTAGCACCGGCTGCTTCTACCGCGGCTACGGCGGGTACCGCCTCCTAACATGTGCACCCGGATAGCCCCGAAAGCCCTCTAAATCATTGCTTAAAGGTTGATTTTCTGTACTGTTTCACGTGAAACCTAAAAATCAACCTCTCGGGGCGAGGGGGTAGCACGGGGTACCGATAGACTCCTCCACCGGTGCTCTCGCCCACTCCCTGCGACGGGAGTTTTATATTCGCCTTGTTTCTCTCTCCTCCAGCAGAAAAGTCACCATGGACCTTACCTTCACCCTCGCTGATCTGACCGCCACCTCCGCATGCGAGCTGCGGCTCTACACCGAGCTTCGGGAATGCGCGCAGAAGCAGTCAGCCCTCCCCCCTGAGAAGTCCGAGCGTGCCCGCGAAGCGTACCGCGAGTGTCTACGAGTGCTGACCGAAGGTGGCATGGTCAGCAGTGGAGTAGTCGGCAGTGAGCACGCAGGCGGCACAGCACGCTCGGTGTCCCTGGTGGCGACCTCTGAGGAGGGGCTGACCTACACGGTGGAGCTTGACCGCCTGGAATGCCCAACCGCGGACAGCGCCGCGCGAATCATCTGCACCCCGCACCCGAGTGAGGCGGCGCATCGTGCGCTACTGCGCGGTGCCCTGGCGGCGCACCTGCTGACCGCCGGTACCGTCGAGAGCACTACCGAGAGTGCTAAGAACGCGGTGCGCCTCGATCTCTATCTAGAGCACGAAAATGAGTCCAAATCAGAGCCCGCTGAGCCCACCGAACATACTGCGCACTCCTCCCCCACTGGTCAACCTCACCGGGTTGATTCGGCGCGTATTCTGCCGCTGATTCGCCTGCAGGAGCAGCGCCTCCTACTACTCACCCAGGCACTGAACGAGGGTTTAGAACCGGCGGAACTTGCCCAGCACATCCCATATTTACTGACCTGCGGCGAATGCCCGGCCTGCCTGAACGCGGCGGCACCTCTTGCCCTCGCGACCGACACCCCGGAGCTCGTCACCGAAGACACTGCCGAAAACCCTGAAACTGAGGAGCATCCGGCCATGTACCGAGTGCCCGCCGCAGTCGAGAACGACAGCGAACAGTACCGCCTGCAGTGCCTACTAGATGCCCAGCTCGCCTCCCTCGAAGAGCACGCGGCGGAGCACGGCTGGGGTGCCGGTGAACTTGAGGCGGCGATGCTACTGTCCATGACGAATTATCACCGCCGTGAGCGCGCCCCGTTCTGGCGTGAACACATTCGCCGTCTGGAGGACGGCCCGACGGCGTGGGTGGCGAGCCGCGATTACGCGTACCTTGATCGGGTGCAGGTGCTTTCGGCGGAGCATGCGCATGCTCTTCTGAATGCCCCCGCAGACCTGGAGGCGCTTGCCGCCGCCATGAAGGAGTCCACCGAGGTTGAGGACGCCCCCGGCTGGTATCGTGTGCGCGGGGCACAGGTGCGCCTGCTGCGTGCGCGAATTGAGGCTGACCCGAGCCTGGTGATTGCGCCCTCTGACCGTGCGGTTTTTTGTGCGTATGAGGCGGGGTTGAGCCCGCAGATTGCGCTGGACCGTATGGAGTCGCAGCTGAATTATTTCCGTGCGTCGAATCCGGGTGAGCGTATGCCCACCGAGTTGGCGGCGACGGGTTTCTTTGGCATGCGTGTTCTGGCGGTGGCGCAGGGCGGTTTTGGTGCCGGATCTGAGGGTTCTGCGGACCCCGCAGAGGCTACCGCAGAGGCTGTCGAAGAGTCGCCTGGCAAGTTCTTGGAGGTGCTTCTGCAGGAGCGCATCCGCGTGAAGGATGAGCCGCACGGCGCCCTGCCTTCGGGTATTGGTCCTGGTGATCCGGTGTCTACGGCGACGATTGAGACGGCTCTGCAGTCTGATGTGCACGGACTGCTTTTCAACGGTGCCCTCATGCCTAGCGCGCTGATATCTGACCTCCCCACATCCGGTGAAGATTCTGAGCCTTCCGATGCCCCCGCTTCGTCCCGCGCCCTGCCGAGCGTACTCGATGCGGCGGCTTCGCTGACGGGGGTACAGAGCGCCTCCGCGGATTTGCTGTTCCGCCGCGCACCGCGCCTAAAGAAGGGCGCCTCGAACGCCAAAAATGCAGAAAATCTACCCCTTGAGGTTGATTTTTCCGCCTCTGACCTGCCCACGGTGGATGCCGTGCACGCGGCGGTTCGCGCTCTCGACCACTCCTATGTGGCGGTTCAGGGCCCTCCCGGTGCGGGCAAGACTTTCCTCGCCTCGCATGTGATTGCGCGCCTGGTGGCGGAGGGCGCGAAGGTGGGCGTGGTGGCTCAGTCGCATGCGGTGATTGAGAATCTTATGTTGGCGTGCTACGCCCGTGATGGTTTTGATGTTTCACGTGCGGTGCGTCTGCGCGGCAAGTCAGTAACCCCGGATGCTCCGTGGTCTGAGGTGTCTGATTCTGAGCTGGTGGAGCTGATTTCTGGTGCGGGTGGCCTGCTGTTTGGCGGCACGGTGTGGGATTACGTGAGTGAGCGTCGCGTGCCTGCCGGGTCGTTGGATGTGCTGGTGGTTGATGAGGCTGGCCAGTTCTCTCTGACGAATACGGTGGCGGCAGCTCGTGCGGCGCGTTCGGTGCTGCTGTTGGGCGATCCGCAGCAGTTGCCGCAGGTGTCGACAGGTGTGCATCCGTACCCGGTGGATGTTTCGGCGTTGGGTTGGTTGTCTGATGGTGCGGCGGCGTTGGATCCTCGTTGTGGCTATTTCTTGGGTGAGTCGTGGCGCATGGATTCGGCACTGTGCGAGCGGGTTTCGTGGCTGTCCTATGATGGCGCGTTGGCGAGCGCTGCGGCGACGGCTGGTCGTGCCCTGCAGGGCATTGAGCCGGGTGTGGTGTCGTATCCGGTGGAGCATGCGGGCTGTTCGGTGCGTTCTGTGCAGGAGGCGCAGGCGGTGGTGGATTGTGTGCGCGAGTTGTTGGGCCGTGAGTGGGTTCCGGCAGCTGGTGCTGCGCCGCGCCCGTTGGCGGCGGAGGATTGCATTGTGGTGGCGGCGTATAACGCACAGGTTGATTGTGTGCGTGAGGCGCTGATTGCGGCTGATTTGGCTGATTCTTCGGGTGCTGGCGTGCGTGTGGGTACGGTGGATAAGTTCCAGGGTCAGGAGGCTGCGGTGGTGTTGGTGTCGTTGGCGTCGTCGCGGGTTGATTCTGGGCGCGGTGCCGGGTTTGTGCTCTCGCCGAATCGTTTGAATGTGGCGGTGTCGCGCGGTCAGTGGCAGGCGGTGTTGGTGCATTCGCCGTGGGTGGCGCGTTCGGTGCCACAGGATGTTGAGGAGGTGCTGGCTCTGTCGGGCTTCGCGGGCCTGGTGGAGTAGTGCTCTTCTGCACTCCCCCGCCCCTGCCCGCTGCGTTGCGGGGCTGACCGGTGGCGGGCGTCTTTGGCGTGCCCGGAATCGGGTTCGGTTGGGTGGAAGCACCAAGAATAAGTTATAGTCAATCTAACCCTAATATCAATACTCAAAATGAGGAAAGTTTTTCAACATGAGTTCATGCATATGACTCATATCTCCACTATGATTTAAGACACCAACAGATGTTGGGGGTTGAGCTGAATCACTCAACCAAGATTCGATAGCCATAGATGACTATCTGTCGAAAGAAACACCAATGGAACTCGATATTCAGGATTTGATTACCTCATCCGAAGATGAGCCCAAGAAGTCGTGAATTCTTTTCTTGGATTGACACTTCAGGAAGTAGCGACCCTCGTCTAGGTTACGAGGAAGCTCATACAGATAAAGTTCCAGAGATAAATGCTGCAATATCTCCTATAGTCCTTATATCTGGATCACTTGCCGCATATGAAGGAATTAGTTATCTTGCCAAACTTAAGCCGCAAAGTTTAGGTAAATCAATACATCAAAATATGTTCGATTACAGTAATTCATACATAGTGGAGGTCCCCCATGAGTGTCAACACCGAGCTACTCAAGAATAGAGATTTTCGAAATACTCTCTTCGCCATTGGAGCCAACCAGCTCTCAGACTCGATGAGCTATATCACCACGCCCATCATTATTTTGGCGCTAACCGGCTCCCCCGAAGCTGCGAGTATCACCCTCTTCGTCGCGGGTGTTCTCGCCACCTGCGCCGGAGCAGTATCTGGAACGTGGGTCGATAGAATCGGCCCCTCAAAGTGCCTGGCACTGTCCTGTATCGGCCAGTCGCTGTCCTGGATAGCGATTCTTCTCTACCTCGTTTTCAACGTCACCAACATTTACATTTTGGTGATTACGATCTCTCTCGCCGCCATCATTTCCACCTTCGACTACCCGAGTGAACAGTCCATCATCACCCGCGTAGTCCCCAAGGAACACCTAGGGTACGCATCCGGTATGGGTGAGACGCGCGAGTCCACCGCCAACCTGCTGGGCGGCCCGGTCGCCGGCATCATTATCGGCTTCTCGACCGTGCTCATGACCGCAGTTCACGCGGTCGTCAACCTGCTGGCGTTCATCGTCGCACCCAAGAGCTACGGCGCTAGTCGGCAGCCCGCGGAAGAGGAGGAGAGCGAGAAAACCAGCTTCTGGCAGGACTCAAAAGCCGGTTTCGAGTACATCCTGAAAAACAAGGTGCTGGTGTCCATTGCGTTCGTTTCAACGCTTGCAAACTTTGGAACGGTCGGCATTCCGCTCACCTTCATCTACTACTACACCCTGGAGGGCGCACACCCGCTCTTCATCGGCATCTTTGCGAGCGCCTTCGGTGTGGGCGTGTTGCTTGGTTCGTTCCTGGTCGGCCCGCTGACCGAGAAGTTTGCGCTCGGCCCGCTCGGTATCACCTCCCTGGCTATCATGTCGGCCTGCTACCTGTTGCTGCCGGTGGTTCATTCGATGCTGTGGGCGGTGTGCCTGCTGATTGTGTTGGCGGGTATTGTGCTTCCCTCCTTCAATTCGAGCATCATTGCGTACATTAACGCATCCACCCCGGAGCATATGATCGGTCGCGTGCACTCGGTGCAGGGCATCCCGAACATGGCGCTGACCCCGCTGGCTGTTCTGCTGGCAGGCTTCCTCATTGTTGATTGGGGCATTACGTACACGGCACTGTTCTACGCGGTGTTCATTTTCCTGTCGCTGGTGGTGATGGTATTCCAGAAGCCGCTACGTCAGCTGCCCCATATCTCGCAGGTAACGAACGCACAGTAGTTCCACGATAGCCCCGTCTATCAACTCCACTCAACACCCCCGAAAGCGAATAATTCAACGTGCACTTGCATGAAAATTATTTTCCTTTCGGGGGTGTTCTACGTCCTTTTGAGGATTTCTGCACACAGTGCACGCTTACAATAATTCCCCTTATCAATGCGCATTTTTGGGGTTTTAAATGTTGCCGGTATTACGGCGAACCTTACGCCGCTTGTTGAAGGTTTTACGGCATAATAGGAAGGTGTTCGTTCTAACCTTCATTCAACGTTCCGCACAGCACTCACTCACTGCACTGTCGGACGAACTCGCAAAGCTCAACCCGCGTGTTGCCTTCGCCCAGACATACCCTGACGAAATTCAGGGCGCTTTCGACCGCGCCAGCGACGCACTACACGCGGCGCTCATTGCCGCGCGCGATAACGGCTTCTGGGTCGGCATCGGAATCGGCGAGCTCAACATCCCCCGATTCGCAGGCGCACTCGGCGCCGTCAGCACCACCGATTGCACCGGCGATGCCCTCGAATTCTCACGCCTCGCCGTCGAAGAAGCACAGGGAGGTGCACCCGTACGCTGCATCAGCATCAGCGCCGATAACCGCCACCTTGCCGACCTTGCCGCAGGCTCCGCACGTCTGCTCTACCGCGTATGCGCCGACCGCACCGAAGCCGAATGGCGCGTGGTAAACCTGCTCGTACCCGGCGTGCGCGGCCAGCAGAAAGCAGCCGCAACCGCACTCGGCATCACTACCCAGGCGGTCAGCCGTGCCCTCGTCCGCTCCCTCTGGCATGAGGAGCAGGCGGCACGCGGTGCGCTCATCGAACTACTGACCCGTATTGACCGTTCGCGCCGCCGCGCCACCTAACGCCGCCGCGCATCCCTCATTCTTTTCGCGCCTGCCAGCCTTTCGTACCTGTCAGCGCAGAATCGAACACCTGATCCCGCCCGTGATGGTCGCCCCCTGCCAGGGCTGAACCGCCGGGCGGGATGCTCTTTAAGCCCGCACTGAATACCCTGCAACTCGACGGGCAAAACCAGAGAAAAGGTAAACTTATCTTTATGCCTCTCTCAGAACTTTCCGTCAGCACCCAGAACTACCTCAAGGAAATCTGGAGCCTCGAAGAATGGACCCAAACCCCTGCCACCGCATCCGCCCTGGCAGAGCGCATGGGCCTGCGCATTTCTTCGGTATCTGACGGCCTTAAGCGCCTGGCTGCCGCCGATCTGATTGAGCATCAGCCCTACGGCGCCATTGAGCTCACTGAAACCGGCCGCTCCTACGCGCTGGCGATGATTCGCCGCCACCGCCTCATTGAGACATTCCTGGTTGAGACTCTCGGCTACACCTGGGACCGTGTGCACGACGAGGCGGAGGTTCTGGAGCACGCGGTATCCGACTTCATGGTGGACCGCATCGACACCCTGCTGGGACACCCGACCCGCGACCCGCATGGCGACCCGATCCCGGACGCTTCAGGGCATATTAGTTTTCCGCAGACCGTGCCGCTGAGCCAATGCGAACCCGGCGAAACGGTCGTGCTCGAACGCATTAACGATGACGACCCACGCCTGCTGCGTTACCTGCAGGGCCAAGGTTTTGTGCCCGGCGTGCGCCTGCACATTGAGGAGGGTGCGCCCTTCTCTGAGGCGGTGAATGTGAGCGTGGTCGGTGCCGGTTCCGGCAACCTGCACGAGACGGACGCAGCCGGCGTGGTAAAGCCCGGCGGCACGATTATTCCGTTGGGTGCGGAGGCGACCGCCTCCCTGTTCGTGTCCCGCACGGTGCGGTAGAAGCGCGACTAAACCTTCAGAAGACAGCAATAGGCGGAAAACCCCACGGTGAGACTTTCCGCCTATTGCTGTATGTGGTGAGCTTTCTTAGGAAGCTGACAGCTCAGTTTTCGTTGCAGCAGTGTTGAGCCGGCGGGCACGCATCCTGCCCAGCAGACCGTAGCGCGGGGCAAACACATACGCCAGGGCGAACAGCATACCCTGCGTAACAACCACGGCACCGCCGGGGGATACATCCGCGTGGTAGCTGACGTACAGACCGGTCAGCGTGCCCACCAGGGACACACCCACACTCACCAGAAGCATGGGCACAAACCGGTCAGTGACCAGGCGCGCGGTAGAGCCGGGGATGACGAGCATCGCCACGACCAGCACCACACCCACAATCTGCAGCGCCACCACAGAGGTCAGTGCCAGCATAATCAGCAGCAGCGCACCGAGCAGACGCGGACGCAACCCAACCGCCTGCGCGAAGCCCGGGTCGAAGGCGTACAGCACGAAGTCGCGGCGCTTGACCAGCAGCACGGTGGCAACCACCACCGCGAGGACGGCTACCTGCCAGACATCCGACCAGGACACGCCCAGCACGTTACCGAAGAGAATATGGTTCAGGTCGGTATTCGACGGCGTGACCGAAATCAACACCAGACCGAACGCGAAGAGGGTCGTGAACACGATGCCGATTGCGGCGTCTTCGCGCACGCGGCCGCTGCGCCGCACCCCGCCGATGAGCGCCACCGCCACGAGCGCGGCAATGACCGCACCCACCGCGAAGGGTGCACCGAAAATGTAGGCGAGCACCACGCCGGGCAGCACCGCATGCGAGATGGCGTCGCCCATGAGCGACCAGCCGAGCAGCACAAGCCAGCAGGAGAGCAGGGCGCAGACGGCGGCGGCAATGATGGTAACCACGAATGCGCGGAGCATGAAGGGCAGGGTCAGCGGCTCTACCAGAAAGTTGAGGATGTCCATTTAGTTCTTCCCTTCCGCAGAGCTGTTTGTAGTATTGCCGGAGGTAGTAGCTGTGGAGGCAGCGACCGGTGTGCCGGTGTCTACTTCCATGCCGAAGGCACGCACCAGGTTCTCGGGGGCGAGCACCTTCTCGGGGGTGTCGTGCATCAAAATCTCACCGCGCAGCAGCAGCGCCTCGTCGGCGAACTGGCGCAGGGTCGCTAAGTCGTGCGTGGAAACCAGCACGGTCGCACCCTCGTCGCGCAACTGTTCAATAACCTGAATGAGCATTGCCTCGCTACGCTTATCCACACCGGCGAAGGGCTCATCAAGCAGCAGCAGCTGGGCACCCTGGGCGATAGCGCGTGCCACGAAGGCGCGTTTACGCTGACCACCCGAGAGCGCCCCAATCTGACGGTCGGCAAGGTCGGTCAGTTCCACGCGGACAAGCGCCTCATCCACGGCGGCACGGTCTGCGGCACGCAGGCGGCGGGTGATGCCGAGGTTGCGGTAGCGCCCCATGCTGACGACCTCGCGCACGGAGATGGGGAAGGCCCAGTCGATTTCTTCGCTCTGCGGCACGTAGCTGACGAGTCCGGCACGGTGGTGGTGCGCGTTCTTGCCGCGGTTACCGCCGACGGACTGCCCGTCGAGAGTAATGCTGCCGGCATGCACGGGCACGACCCCCATGATGGCTTTGAAGAGGGTGGATTTGCCGGAGCCGTTCATACCGATCAGGCCGCAGATACCCCCGGTGTCCAGGGTGAAGGATGCGCCGGTGAGGGCGCGGACTGGCCCATAGTTCACGTGCACATTGTCGCAGCTGAGAAGAGTGCTCATTCCTTGTGTTCTTTCTGGTGGTCACCGTATGCGTGCGGCGGGTGTACTTGCTTATGTGGTAGTGAGTGGGTGCTGTGTGAGCGAGTGTTAACGACGTGGGAGGATCGGAGCCAAGAAGGCGACCGCCCCTCCTACCCTATCGGTGGTGTGGGATTTACCCGGGGTTTTCGATGCGGGGTTTGGCCCGGGTTTGACCCTGGTTTATACCGGGTTTAAGAGTTGCCCTTGAGGCCGGCCACGATGGTGCGTGCGTCGTAGCGGATCATGTCCAAGTAGGTGGGCACGGGGCCGTTCGCCTCGGAGAGCGAGTCCACGTAGAGCACGCCGCCGAATCGCGCACCGGTGGCGTCGGCTACCTGGCGCATCGGGTTATCGGAGACGGTGGATTCGCAGAACACGGCAGGCACCTGGTTCTGGCGCACGTAATCGATTGCGGAGGAAATCTGTGAGGGGGTCGCCTGCTGTTCGGAGTTGACCGCCCAAATGTACTTTTCCTTCAGGCCCGCGTCTGCCGCCAGGTAGGAGAAGGCGCCTTCGCAGGTGACGAGTGCGCGCTGGTTCTCGGGCAGGGTGGAGATTTCCTTGACAAGCTCGTCACGCACGCCCTGCAGCTGCTTCTTGTAGGCTTCGCCGCGGGACTTGTAGTCGGCGGCGTGGGTGGGGTCGAGGGCGCTAAATTCACGAATCATCACGTCCACGTACTTCTGTACGTTGCTGGGGCTCATCCAGGCGTGGGGGTTGGGCTTGCCTGCGTAGGCGTCCTCGGTAATAGAGATGGGCGTGACTCCCTCGGAGACGGTCACGTGCTTAGCGTTAGATTCTTCAACGAACTTGGCGAACCAGGATTCGAGGTTCAGGCCGTTGTCGAGCACCAGGTCAGCGGCGTGAGCCTTCTTCAGGTCGGAGGGGGTGGGCTCGTACTCGTGGATTTCAGCACCGGGCTTGGTGAGGGATTCGACATTCAGGTCATCGCCTGCCACGTTGCGGGCAATGTCTGCGAGCACGGTGAAGGTTGTGAGCACGGTCTTCTTGCCGTTGCTGCTCTTAGCGCCTTCGGCGGTGCTGGCGGTGTTACCGCAGCCGGTGAGCACGAGTAGCAGGGTGAGTGCGAGGGCGGCGCAGAGCGCCTGGACGAGGCGGCGTGCATTGCTGCCTGCGGGGGTGAGAGCATTCATGAGGCATCCTTCATTGGAAGTCACGCGTTTGAGCATGTGGCTGATATGTGGAATTTGTCGCGCCGGGACGATAGGGACACAGTTGTGTCTGCGCAGGCATCATGGTGCGCTTTTGCCTATCGTCCCGGGCGGAATTTAACAATAGTTCGGCAAGGCGAACTTTTCAACTAAGCCACACAGAAAACCCCAAAATATTGGCAGAAACACAGGGGTCGACGTGCAGAGACAGGCGCACAGAGAAAGAAGCACCTACAGATAGAGTAAGGAGGCGAGAGCCTCACTCTCGCCTCCTTGCCCCCCTGCAACAGGTATATGACGGTTATTTAGTCGGCAATCTCAACCACGACCGGCGTGTGGTCGCTCGCGCCCTCACCGGCGCGTTCCACCCTATCGATCCAGGCACATTCCACGCGTGCGGCAAGCGCGGGCGAGAACAGCTGAAAGTCAATGCGCATACCCTCATCCTTGGCGAAGCGGCCCGCCTGGTAGTCCCAGTAGGTGTACTCGCCGGGAGTGTGCGGGCGTACTACGTCCACCATGCCCTCATCGAGCAGGGCGGCGAAGGCACGGCGTTCAGGCTCGGAAACGTGGGTCAGCTCGTTACGCAGGAAGTAGTCAATGTCCCACACGTCGGTGTCTTCGGGGGCGACATTCCAGTCGCCGACCAGGGCGAGCTGCGACTGCGGGTTAGCGGCAAGTTCGTTGTGCACGTTCTGGCGCAGCGCCTCCATCCAGCGGAGCTTGTAGTCCATGTGCGGGTCGGTCAGGCCGCGGCCGTTAGGCACGTAGAGGCTCCAGACGCGCACGCCGCCGCAGGTCGCACCAATTGCGCGCGCCTCGAGCACTTCGGGTTCGCCGGGCTTGCCGAAGTGCGGCTGGTTGTCAAAGCCGCGCTGCACATCCTCAAGGCCCACGCGGGAGGCGATTGCCACGCCATTCCACTGATTCAGGCCAAAGTGCGCGACCTCGTAGCCCATGAATTCGAAGAGGTCGAAGGGGAAGGTTTCGTCCTTGGTTTTTGTTTCTTGCAGGGCGAGCACGTCAACATCGTGTTCGTCGAGCCAGTCTTCGACGCGGTTTTCGCGGGCGCGGATTGAGTTGATGTTCCAGGTGGCAATCTTCATGTCTTCTAGCTTAGCGGGTGCAGCGCAGACGCCTTTCAGTGTACGCAGGCGATTGTGTAGCGGCATGGGTACTCACAACCTGCCAGAACAGCGCCCCGCCCGCCTGCACAACCCATTGGGTCGCGCCGGCGGGCGGTGAATATATGCGCTAGTCAGCACTAAAAAGCTGGTCGGTATTACTCCTAGTCAACGACGGGAGTGTCCACAACCTTCAGGCCCCTATCGTCGTACGCATTGAGCATGTACAGGGAATCGGAGAAGTACAAGGGGTTGGCGGGGGTTCACCACGTCGGCTACACCGTCACCGTCACGGTCAATTTCGGGGTAGGCACGGAGCGTGCGAGATGCCCAGCGGTTTTCGGGCTTGGTATGTTCAGTCTTCTTGACTTAGGCACGCAACGGGCGGGGAGTGAATCTCAACCGTTCCCATGTGAGTCTAAATTCTTGCAAGCAAGATGCACATCTATATAACCCTCGACAAAATGTTTTAAGGCAAAAATTAGGGAGCTTGTGTCACTCAACACCCTATAGTGTTGATTGTCTCCCCGGTTACTTTTATGCAATGGAGTGAAAATAATCCACAGAAAACCAACCGACCAGTGCAAATACCATATTTTGCACATAAATGCACTAATTGGTGAATTTTTATCGGTACGCGCCATATCACTTCATAAACCGGTTGATACTATCCGAAGCACCTCCATTAAAACCCCTCATCCAAGGCTTATCTCACAGGATCAGAGGCCCCGAATAGCACCCGCCGGGCACCTACCAGAAGAACGCCCAATGAGCACTCCCCCGGCATCCACTTCTAACAGACACCCGGCGAACGCCCAGCAGATTAGCTTCAATCCCCTACTAAGATTCCTTCGCGGAGGCGGCACCCACCACATCCAGGCGCGCATAGCGGCCTGCAAGCCAGGTACAAATCATCAGTTGAACCTGATGGAAAATCATGATTGGCAGCATCATCAGGCCCAGCGAGCCCGCACCAAAAATAATGATTGCCATCGGCAGGCCAGCCGCCAGCGACTTCTTCGAACCACAGAACTGAATTGTAATGCGGTCGGCACGGTTAAAGCCCAGACGCTTAGCCAGCTGGTCAGTCAGCCACAGCATGAACACCACAATAATCGCCATGAGGACGACCAGCAGCGCGATCTGCCACCACTCCACGCGCGTCCACACACCCTGCACCACCGAAGCGGAGAACGCCGAATAGACGATCATCATGACCGAGAACTTATCCAGCCACTTGGTGGTCGGCTTCTTGGCGAACTCGCCCACCCAGCGGCGCGTCAGCTGGCCGAGCACGAACGGCAAGAATAGCTGAATAGCAATATCCAGGAAGACCGTTCCGGAGAACTCAATATGGCCCGTGTTCATCAGCAGCATGGCGAGCAGCGGGGTCGCCACCACACCCACAATCGAGGAGAGCGAGGCGCTCACAATCGCCGCCGCCACATTACCGCCCGCAATCGAAGTGAACGCGATTGACGCCTGCACAGTCGAGGGCACAAAGGTCAAGAACAGTATGCCCATGTACAGCCCATCACCAAGTACAAAACGCAGCGGTGAAAGCGCCAAACCAATCAGGGGGAACAGCACGAACGTGCAGCTCAAAATCATCAGGTGCAGACGCCAGTGGGTTAGGCCGCGAATGGCCTCCGTGGTGGAGAGGCGAGCGCCATACAGGTAGAACAGCAGGGCGACCGCGAACTTTGTTCCGGTGCTGAACCATTCTGCGAAGTCGCCGCGTGCCGGTACGATAATTGCGAGAATAACCGCGCTAATGAGCATGGTCAGTAGCGGGTCAAGCTTGATAGAGCGAAGGGATGAAAGCATGCTGACCATTCTAGACCTGTGTCTGTGTGCAGGTTCGGGAGTGCCGGGTGTATCTCAGCTGTAGGCGGGGTAGTTGAAGGTTACGGGCGTCTCATGCCAGGTAACCCGAATGGCTGTAGCAACCGGCTACGAGCCTGTGAGGAGGCGGTTAACGGCAGAACCCGTCGGGGCGCCTCAGGCACCCCGACGGGTTCGTGAAGGTTATTGAGCTGTGCGGCTCAGGCAGGCGCTTAGAGCGCACCCGGGCGGCTACTGGCTACTTCTTATCGCCGTCAAAGCCGTAACCGTACGGGCCGCCCTCAGAGGGGCCGCTACCGTACTGGCCGTAACCGTACTGTTCGGGAGCAGTCTGACCATTAGAAGATTGGCCGTTAGGCTGGCCATTAGAAGGCTGCTCAGGGGCGGGCTGGCCTGCGCCGTTCTGGGTTGCACCATTCTGGCCTGCGGCAGGCTGACCGAAGCCAGGCTGCTGACCGTACGCAGGCTGATTGGGTGCAGGCTGACCCGGTGCGGGCACCTGCGGGCCACCGGGAGCACCCGGTGCCGGAGCGCCACCGGCGGCAGCGTACGCATCCCAACGCTGGCCGTGGAAGGCACGAGCCTGCTCAGTGAGCCAGCCAGCGAACAGCGTAGCATTCGCATCGAACTCGGGGGCGTTCTCAGGCTTAGAGTACACATCCACGGTTTCCAGGGTGTGGTCTGCCCAAATGTCCTGGTGTTCACGCATGAACTCGGTGGACTGAATCGGATCGGGCCACATATGCACCGGCTCCGCCGCCGGGATCAGGACAGGAACGCGCGGTACGGTGTCCTTGACCGGGTTCTCAGTCGGGCGCCAGAACAGGCGGCCGGGCTGGGTGCGGTCACGCAGCGCATGCGCACGCCAGGTGAGGATGGGGTGGCTTGCTATGAGGTTCACATACCAGACGGCAAGGCCGCGGTCGGTGACGGCACGGTCGGCAAGCTCATCGAAGTTAACCTGCTTGTTCAGGTACTTACCTGCCGCAAGCACCTTGACAGCGCCCTCAGCACCCTCGGGGCAGAAACGGTAGCCGAAGTTGTCGGCGGTGTATTCCTGCGAGCGGGACAGTGCACTCGACAGCACCGGAATCTGGCTGAACAGCATAGTGAAAATCAGACGGAAATAACCGACGTGACCTGCGGCGATGTGGCCAACCTCGTGGCCAATAATGAAGCGTAGCGCCTGCGGGTCACGGGACTTACCGCCAATCTCGAACAGGTCAGAGTACAGGCAAATGTAGCGGCGGAAGCCGTGACCTGCCGCAAAAGCGTTCATGGTGCCGTTACCGAGAACAACGTACGCGTCCGGTACACGACGCAGACCTGCCGCCTCAGCTGCTTCGGCGAGCATCTGGTACGCCTCAGGGAACTGGGTGGGGGTGATGCGCACACCCCGCACACGCTGCTGCGCGTAGTAGATTGCACGAACGATGAAGATGGCAATCGGGCCCAGGAGGAGCAGGCTAACCGTCTGGAAAATTAGGTCTTCCATGCTTGCCGTGGTGCTACCGGAAGAAGGTACACGAACCGAGCCTTCACCGGTTGAGCTGAAGATGTAATGCATCATCGAGCTGAACAGGTCAGCCAGCGCCATGAACAGCACAATGTAGCCGACCGCGGTGACCGCGTAGGCGGCGACCAGCCACGGAATTTCGGAGGGGTGACGCAACGCGTGCAGCACTTTCGGTGGCAGCATCGACTGGTAGGCGAAGAGCTTCGGCTGGGGCAGGGGGCTGACCGGCTTCTGGCGCTCGTCTTCGGGGAGCCAGCCGGCGGAGAGGTCCTGCGGGAGGGGCTCACCGGGAGCGTGGAATGCCTGCTGGCCGGGCTGGGCGTTAAACTGCCCGCCAGTCTGCTGGTGGTTTTCAGGGGGTTGAGTCATGTCTCGTCTGCTTCGTATCGAGTGTTATCTGATTCCACTCTATCGTTTTTGGGTACTTACCAGTGAATGTGAATACGCTTTTTCTCATAGAATCCCCATTCGCGACGCTACGGTACATCACATCATCGGAATACACAGCGCCGGGGCACACAGCCTTACGGGCATAAGAAATCCGCCGTAGCATCCATACGGAATGGGCGCCACGGCGGATCACTTTACGCTGAGCCGCCTACACGGCGGGGTGCGTGGGGCTTAGAGGCTCTTGACGAGTTCCTCGGTAGCCTCAGCGATAGCCTTCTCCTCGTTGGTGGGGATGACCAGCACCTTAATAGCGGAATCCTCGGTGGAAATCACGCGCGGCTCGGGGGAACGCTTAGCGTTCTCTTCCTCGTTGTACTTGACACCCAATGCGCCAAGGCGATCCAGGACCAGCTTGCGGAAATCACCGGAGTTCTCACCGATACCAGCGGTGAAGATCAGCGCATGCGCGCCGCCAACAACCAGGTTGTAGCCGCCAATGTACTTCACCAGGCGGTATGCGGTCATGTTCAGTGCGAGCTGTGCACGCTCGTCGCCGGACTCTGCAAACTCAAAGACCTTACGCATATCGTTGGAGCCAGCCAGTGCGAGCAGGCCGGACTCCTTGTTCAGGATGGTATCCAGGCGGGCACCGTCAATACCCTCACGGATCAGGATGGTGGTCAGTGCCGAGGGATCAATGTCGCCGGAGCGGGTACCCATGATTAGGCCAGCCAGCGGGGTGTAGCCCATAGAGGTGTCGACAGACTTACCGCCCTTCACAGCGGTCACGGACGCGCCGTTACCGAGGTGTGCGACGATACCGTTGAACTCGTCGCGAGCCACGCCGAGCATGTCAGCTGCAACGTGGGAGACGTACTCGTGGCTGGTGCCGTGGAAGCCGTAGCGGCGGATGCTGTACTTATCTGCCAGGTCGTAGGGGATTGCGTAGCGCCATGCTTCTTCGGGCATGGTGGAGTGGAACGCGGTATCGAAGATAGCGACCTGCGGCAGGGAGGGCCACTTATGCATTGCTGCACGCATGCCCTGAACGTGTGCGGGGTTGTGCAGCGGTGCCAGCGGGGAGAGGTCGTCAATCTGCTGGACAACTTCCTCAGTCAGCAGGGTAGGGTGGGTGAACTTCTCTGCACCCTGCACCACGCGGTGGCCGACTGCCTGCAGCTCACGGCCGTGCAGGACGGGCTCAAGCTTCTCGGACATGATGTCGAATGCGACCTCGTGGTTGGGCACATCGGTGCCGATGTTTTCGACGAGGCCGGAGGTCAGCATCTGCTCTGACTCGGGCAGGGAGGTGTCACGCACCTGGTACTTCAGGGAGGAAGAACCGGCGTTCACAACGAGAATAAGCATGAAAGTATCTTCTTTCGTAGTTTTCTTTTCCGCTCCATTCTCGCACTTTTCGAGCCTGCGTGCGAGACGGCCCCGACAGTGTTTTTACCGGGGGTTTTTACTAGGGGGCAGCCGTGGGGTTAGTGAGGTGCGGGTGTGGTGGGGTGCCAGAAGCTACCGAAGGATGAATGGTTAGGGACACGCCAGGGCTCATCCCCGCGCATACGGGAATACACTTAGCCACAAGGCACAATGCCTAGCAGAAGCCTAAAAATATTCAGTTTCCCACACGTATACATATATAAAAGGGATGAGTAGACGATTACTCGTCTACGGTGACCCGCCGCCAGTGGCGGCTGGCCTTGACGCATCCAACGCCACATCCCCCAACACCACCGAACCGATACGTGGGTTTTTGTTGGGGCGTAGCATCTAGAAACGATGACTGTTCCAGGGTATTCGGGTGCCGGAGGTTGCCACCCTGAATACGGGAATAGCAAGAAAAATAGTGTAAAAAATCGCTAATTTTTTCACTATCCCCCTAATTTTCAGGAAATAGTGAAAAAATCCGCGATTTTTTTCATTATCCAGGTCACAAATGGATGGCTAGGGCGCTAGATAGGATTTTGCCTTGCACCTTCACCACGCCCGCTATAGCACCTCGGGGTGGACCGCCACCTCCACGGCGGCAGGCAGCACCCGCGCGCTAATGCGGTACGCTGACGGTGCCGGGTCACCATCCACCTCAACGGGCTGCACACCATCCGGGAACTCCAACACCACCTCAGACCCCACCATATGGCGAATCACCGGCAGCTCAATGCGCGGCGAACCCAAAATCGTTCGGCGCGTAACCTTCGCCATCAGCAGGCCCCACTCCATCAGGTCACGCGGCGACGCCACAATCACCTCAAGGTTGCCGTCATGCACATCCGTCATATCAGCCAGGCGAATACCACCCTGCAGGCGGCCACAATTCGCGATCAGCACCGACCGCATCAGCAGAGTACGGAACGGTGCACCATCCACACTGACACGCACCGGGTGCGACCCGCCTAGCATGTGCTTCATGCCGGACTGCACGTACGACACCCACCCGAACTTCGCCTTAATGTCCTCGTTCGTGTAGCTCATGACGAGCGCATCAAAGCCTGCACCACTCATCACAAAGAACGTGTGTTCGGTTTCTTCGCCGGGGGTGCTCGTCGTCGTCATCTCAATCGCATCAACGGCCTGACCTGCACCATTGAGCGCAATATTCACGCACGCCGCCACGTCACTGACCGGAATGTACAGGTTACGTGCCAGTAGGTTACCGGTACCCATCGGCAGAATACCCAGACGCGGCTTGGTCCCCTCATGATGCGCCAGCGCCGCCGCCACAGCGCGCACCGTACCGTCACCACCGGCAGCAACCAGCAGGTCAACACCCTCAGCGATCAGCTCGCGGGCAGCCTCGGAACCGGGCTCGTCCACGCGGGTGGTACGCACCAGCGCCTGCGGGTGGCCGTTCGCCGCGAGGGTACGTTCCAGAATCTCGATAGCCGCCGCAGCGCCGGGTTTGCTGGGGTTGTACACCACGCCCACGCGCTGCCCCTCGCCGGTGGGCAGGGTCGGCAGAACGCCGAAGGGTGCACCCAGTTCGATAGCGCGTCGGCGGGCTTCACGGCGGGCACGAGTGACGGAGGCGGTCAGGGCCGCCGCCGCGGAAACACCAAGGATTTTACGGTATAGAGGCATAGTTCTTAGACTACCGGGATACGCGAAAACCCGCCCACCGTTTACGCGGTGAGCGGGTTTTTTCAGCTGGTTGTGAGATTACTCAGCGGGCAGGGTTTCCCTTATTCAGCAGCTACTGCCGGGATGACCTCGGCACCACCCATGTAGGGGCGCAGAGCCTCAGGAATACGCACAGAGCCGTCAGAGCTTATCGCGCCCGTCCAGACCCAGCAGGCGCCAGGCGTCTCCCCCTTGACGACTTTCTCCCAGAAGCGGCGGGCCTCTTCGCTTTGGTTAGCCTGTTGCATCGATGTACTCCGATTCAGCGTATTTGCCGATACGGTCCAATACCGCATAGACCGTGTGACGGCTACAGCCCATCTTGCGGGCGATAGCCATCTTAGGAACGCCCAAGGCATCCAGCTGATGCGGTCTCTGTCTGCGATACCCCTTGCTTCTTTACAGCATACGCCCGAATTAAGCCTTTTCGAGTAGTACGCGAGTTAGGAAGTTGCGGGCCGACTCGGAGATGAGTTCAACATCCTCCGGGATTGAAGCATAATGCCCTCGTCCCGGAAGCCACACCCGTTCCCACGGATTCCCTTGTTCCTTCCAGCGCTCTGCTACTTCGTTCGCCAGGTAGGCAGGGCAATTAATATCGTTCTCGCCGTGTATCTCCAGCACCTGCAGGTCTGCGTTGAACCCGTTCATGCCGCTGAAGAACTTGGCATCATCGCCTTCCAAATCGAATCGTCGTGCAAATCAGTCGAGATGCCCTGGATCTATAGTCACCGCATGCTCAACATGCTTTGCTAGGTTGCCTGTAGGCGCCCCCAACAATAGGCCTTTTGTCCGTTCAGTGGATGCGCCGAGCGTCAGAGCCAAAGTCGCCCCGAAGCTCCAGCCTGCTAGCACAAGAGGTCCAGAGGTCAGTTCGACAGCCCCCAAGAAATCCTCCTGCATCGCGGACCTCCACCTGTGCCAAGCCGAACGCGTATATAGACGGTCCGGCATAAGTGATCCCTGGTAGTTCACACCAATCCAGTCCAGGCCATGCGCGTTGCACCATTGAGGAAGTCCGAAGAAGCGACCCTCCGGCACCTCGTAGCTTTCAGGGCCTCCATGAAAATGGATCACTGCACCCGTTGCTCGTTCCGGTGCACGAGACACCACGTATTCCCCATGTGGTGAAGGGAAGGTCAACCCTGTAATAACTGGACGAGGACTTCGCAGCACTCGATTCCGCCTGGGGACAGAGGCGACCGTAAGCGTATCCGTGAACCCACGTACGGTGTAGAGGCTGCCGTCAAGAGACAGTGCTTTATATCCACTGAGGGTATCCACATGGTGCACCACTAAGTCACCGACGCCATCTTCAGTGATCTCACGCAACTGGGTGTCACTGCCCGTGAACACCGACATCACAACGCGGGTGGAATCGCCTCCTGCCTCTATTACAGGCCCGTCGGATTCCAGGAACGTTACCTGTCCATTAGCGAAAACGTGCAGACCATGCAGCCCATCCTCGTCTGTCGGGTCATTACTGGAGATGGCGAGAACTCGACCTAAAGCGGCGAAAGCGAACGCAGCCCGGACTCGCCATGTTGCCGAACTCGCCATATCCACAACGTTCAGGAATGTGCCTTGGACACCAAGGTCCTCCACGAATCCTGCGACCGTGCCGGAGCTGAACAGCAGTTCACCCCTGGGTCTTGGGTCCACCGTCGCTGGGTTCCTTCTTGCACCGCCGTTCGAAATCGTCCAGATTCTCTGGCACTGCTCCGCGTGTCCAGCCACAGCTCTACACCGCCAGGGATACCGAGAACTACAAGGTCCTCACCGTGTAGGCTGTGAACATTTACCACGCACGGTTGCCCCGCAGGCTTGAATGCCTCAGCTTCAAATCGATACGCCTGGACCCGAAAGCTTTCGTTCTCAAACCAGCATGCGTACATCACACCGTCGGGGCTCAATACAATCTCATCCGCCTCGGGTAAGTCCAGCGGTGTCGCCTCGCGGTCAGGTGTGCACAGTGTGGCGCCGTACTCGTTCAGAAGTGCCACCGACGAATCGGTCCAGGCTATAGGTTTGGCCCTATAGATTCGCATTTCGTCCTCGATAGTTCTTGGAGAAAAACGTAGTACTTGGGTCAGCTCACTCATCTAAATTCACCACTTCTTTGAAACAGTCAAGGTTAGAGCGCGAGTGAAGGACAATCACAACCTGCTTGTCACTGCCCTCGATAGCGCACGCCATCGATTCGAGCTCAGTGCGCTCCTCTGAGGGAGTGAGACTCTTCAAGGTCTCATCAAGCAACACAAGCCGGGTAGCGCCTTCACGTAATACGGAACGCGCAAGCATGAGCCCGCTCGAATTCGATGCTTCAGATGCGAACGGATCGATATCTGGTACGATTACCACTTCGCCTTGGGGATACCGGCGGTATAGAGCATCAAGCATGACGGACTTCCCCGCGCCAGTTGGTCCAATCAAGGCAACCATAGAACACCCAGAGTTAAGAACACTCTCAAGCAGAGCCAGGTCAGCAGACCGTACGGGCGGATAAGAACGGTCGGCCCGGTACTCTTCAAGCATCCGAACACGCTCCGCAGTCAAGCTGACTACACCAACCTTTTGCAACGTCTCCACCGTAGATTGGATACCAGATGACAGAGTTACTGCAAAATATATTACGACCGCGGGAGCAACCACTGAGTTCGATCCTTCGACCATCAGTGCCAATACCACTGCAGAAACATTCAGTGACAACACAAGCAACTGAATCAGTCCCGTACGCAGTGCGTAGGCGTTCGCCAACTGAATCGAGCTACTGACGTATGCAGCCTCCGAATGAGCGTAGGCTTCTTCTCCAGCCCGACGCAGCCCTGCACTGACGGGCGCAGCGTGTAAGCCAGCCTGGGCACCAGCCACCCCGATGAAGTCACCTCGGCGATTGGCAGCCGTCGTCGAGGCAGGGAGAATCCATTTTGAACCCTGACGCATAGCAAGCATCGCTAGGGGTGCTACCGCCAACACAACGATTATGAACAGCGGGGCGCCGGCCACTGCGCCTCCGATGAGCATAGAGGTCTGTAGAATGACCATAAATACCGAACCCAGGGCGCTAGGCACCGACATCTGAAGGTCGGAGAAGTCTTCACCCATCCGCCCCATGACCGCACCGCTTGTTCTAGGACTAGCGAATCGATCGAGCCTGCGTATAACCCGGTCATGCAAATCGCTCAGCCTAGCGATGGGAGCCCAGTAGAGCGGGCCAAAGAACATGACGGACCCAACAATTGCTGCCAGTGCGCAAGCAGCTGACACTCCAGCAACCTGAGCAGACAGCCCATCACTGTGAGCAATCGTCAATGCAAAAGCAACTTCTGATCCGCTCAAGAGTAGGGCGCCACACGTAATCCACACCAAATGCGGTCCAAACAACAACAGGGCCGATCGTCGGAATGTGGCACGCTTCGGCTCAGGGTCAGGAAGGTCCTGTCCCTCGCTCACCTCCATCGAACCAGCATCTGCCTCCTTAGCTGCCCCGGGGCTATGAGCCTGCAACTCAAGAGGGTCTACCCTCGCATCATTGCCGGGGGTGAAGGCACTCGGTACGTACTCCTCCGAGCTTGCCAGAAGTGTGCACGTTGGCACGCACTCTAAGATCCTCTCGGCAACCACTTCTCGTGTTACAGGATCAAGCGCTGCGAACGTATCGTCCAAAATTAGCCAGTCCGGTTTGTCTGCCAAAACGATAGCGACAGCAGCACGGTGTCTCTCTCCTGACGACAAGGTTGTTGCGTCTTGCCAGAACCGCCCGATCACATCCTCAGTGAGCCCCATATCTAAAGCGAGGCTAGTGAACCGGGATACCTGATGTGGAGAAGCAGAAGCTCGCCACGCTGACAACACCGAATGGGACATTTCCGGGTTGCGTGGTACGAAAGCGGAATCAGGGGTGGTCACGGATGTGCGCAATGCTTCAGCGCGCTCAGACGTAGCTGCAAGCACCTCTCTAGAGTTTGAAGGCTGCCCCACCCAGTCCTGCTGTTTAACCGTGCAATTTGGAGACGACTCGAGCTTGTCGAGCTCACGCATCATTGGCACAGCGAGCCGAATAACCCGATAGTTTACGATGTTGTTCTGCACCGCTGCGTACAGGTAGCGGGCTGCCAAAATAATTCCAATACCGAAATGAGCGGATGGCCAGAGCCACGCGCCGAGAACCGCAACCACAGCGAGCACCGCAGTTAGTGCTCCCCGTTCAAGGAATCCATTCAGGATCTGCAACGGGACCCGTCTGCGCAGAAGATGCTCTTCGGTGTTTCGGATGCTAGCGACCTTGTCCAGGGCGGTACCCCAGCTGGGGATGCTTCGCCCTCGAGGCATCGCGTTTGCTACACGCTGGATCCACTGCCTACGCTCTCCCTCTAGAGCAACGTACTGTTCCCATAGTCGGCCCACCAAGTTGATGAGACGGACGCTGACGAATACCAATCCAGTGATGAGCAACGCAGCGATTGCGCCGCTTGCACCATATAGCGCGAGCGAAGCCGCGAGAAAGGCAATAATCTGAACGGTTGAAACGGCGAAATCAACAACGAAGGCAAACTGGCTGATCTGTGCTGGGTATGTGAGAACATGCCCGTGAGCTTCCGGCGGATGGGATGACCTACCAAAGATGTCCCGGAAACGGCGGTATGTAAGCTGTCGAACCGCGATCGTGAGAATAATCTCTTGGCGTTCCTTCACCCAGTACCCTAGGCTTTCAGCCAAGAAAGCGAAGATGAGTAACCAAATAGCACTGCCTGGGGTCCTCTCACCTGACGTTACCCGGCCGATACCTGCCGTAATCATCAGAGCCCCTGCAACACTCAGTAGGCCAGCAGTGAAGACGGTGAAACTCGTGCTCGTTGGCGCGAATACCAAAGCAAGCCAGCGAATCCGTCTCGGCAGGTTCCGCGCTATCCTTTGATAGCGCACATACAAGTGCTCGATGGGCATGTCTCTCAGATGCAGGCTAGGAGCGCTCTGTGCTTCGCCCTGTCGCTTGTGATTAATCACCATTATGTTTCCAGTCATTCGGTATTCGAGTTCAGGTGTACGGCCTCGTTAATAAGTTCGTCGTTTGGAAAACGGGCTTGGAGGTCGTTGAGGGCCGCCGCCGCGGAAACACCAAGGATTTTACGGTATAGAGGCATAGTTCTTA
>NZ_JAOVAM010000013.1 GCF_029850875.1 Rothia similimucilaginosa
TGTTTGTGGTCTACTTCACCCTTTTTGAGGTTGCATGGGTGTTTAGGCGTCTGTATAGTTGTATGAGTCGCCGCGGCGAGGAGGAAAAAACGAAGAACTTCTTCGGTGTTTCTCCTAGTCAGAAGCGGTTTGAATGGCTTTCAATTGTATAGTGTTTTGGTTTCTTGCTTGAAGGAGATCCGGGTTGCTTTGTTGGTGATGGTGGAAGAGTTTAGGAAAGAAACTTTGTGGTGTGAATCACGGAAAACGGATTTGCATGACAAACAAAACGCTGGTATAGTTGATTGGGTTGCCGCGGGAACGCGGTGATCATGAAATAACATGAATGACCGTTCAACGGTAAGGCTTGCTTGAAATAGTAAGTTGAGGTGTTGAATCGGTGTGTTGCTTGAGAACTCAATAGTGTGCTTTGTTCAATAAAATCACCATTATGGTGGTTGAAACTGAAACTAATACCAAATATTTATTTATATTTGATAATCATCAAATGGTTTCAAATTTAGTCAGCTTGAGTCACGCACCCCCGTGTGTGATTCGCTGTTTGAGATCAGATTATCAAGCTTTTCTATTTTTTCAACGGAGAGTTTGATTCTGGCTCAGGACGAACGCTGGCGGCGTGCTTAACACATGCAAGTCGAACGATGAAGCCTAGCTTGCTAGGTGGATTAGTGGCGAACGGGTGAGTAATACGTGAGTAACCTACCTTTAACTCTGGGATAAGCCTGGGAAACTGGGTCTAATACCGGATACGACCAATCTCCGCATGGGGTGTTGGTGGAAAGCGTTATGTAGTGGTTATAGATGGGCTCACGGCCTATCAGCTTGTTGGTGAGGTAACGGCTCACCAAGGCGACGACGGGTAGCCGGCCTGAGAGGGTGACCGGCCACACTGGGACTGAGACACGGCCCAGACTCCTACGGGAGGCAGCAGTGGGGAATATTGCACAATGGGCGCAAGCCTGATGCAGCGACGCCGCGTGAGGGATGACGGCCTTCGGGTTGTAAACCTCTGTTAGCAGGGAAGAAGAGAGATTGACGGTACCTGCAGAGAAAGCGCCGGCTAACTACGTGCCAGCAGCCGCGGTAATACGTAGGGCGCGAGCGTTGTCCGGAATTATTGGGCGTAAAGAGCTTGTAGGCGGTTTGTCGCGTCTGCTGTGAAAGGCCGGAGCTTAACTCCGTGTATTGCAGTGGGTACGGGCAGACTAGAGTGCAGTAGGGGAGACTGGAATTCCTGGTGTAGCGGTGGAATGCGCAGATATCAGGAGGAACACCGATGGCGAAGGCAGGTCTCTGGGCTGTAACTGACGCTGAGAAGCGAAAGCATGGGGAGCGAACAGGATTAGATACCCTGGTAGTCCATGCCGTAAACGTTGGGCACTAGGTGTGGGGAACATTCCACGTTTTCCGCGCCGTAGCTAACGCATTAAGTGCCCCGCCTGGGGAGTACGGCCGCAAGGCTAAAACTCAAAGAAATTGACGGGGGCCCGCACAAGCGGCGGAGCATGCGGATTAATTCGATGCAACGCGAAGAACCTTACCAAGGCTTGACATATACTGGATCGCATCAGAGATGGTGTTTCCCTTCGGGGCTGGTATACAGGTGGTGCATGGTTGTCGTCAGCTCGTGTCGTGAGATGTTGGGTTAAGTCCCGCAACGAGCGCAACCCTCGTTCTATGTTGCCAGCACGTTATGGTGGGGACTCATAGGAGACTGCCGGGGTCAACTCGGAGGAAGGTGGGGATGACGTCAAATCATCATGCCCCTTATGTCTTGGGCTTCACGCATGCTACAATGGCCGGTACAGAGGGTTGCGATACTGTGAGGTGGAGCTAATCCCTAAAAGCCGGTCTCAGTTCGGATTGGGGTCTGCAACTCGACCCCATGAAGTCGGAGTCGCTAGTAATCGCAGATCAGCAACGCTGCGGTGAATACGTTCCCGGGCCTTGTACACACCGCCCGTCAAGTCACGAAAGTTGGTAACACCCAAAGCCGGTGGCCTAACCTTTTTGGAGGGAGCCGTCTAAGGTGGGATTGGCGATTGGGACTAAGTCGTAACAAGGTAGCCGTACCGGAAGGTGCGGCTGGATCACCTCCTTTCTAAGGAGCACATTTAGTTGGCCATGCTATCCGCGAGTGTCGGGTGGGTGGTTTTGCTCATGGGTGGAATATTGGTTTTGGGTTGGATGAGGCGCATTGTTGGGTTTTGGGGTAACACATGTGTGTTGTTCCTTTGTTTGCCTGGCATGGTGATGATGTGAGAATTTGTTTTCTTGTGTTGTTGTTGTGTTGTGGGTTGTTGTTTGAGAACTATATAGTGGACGCGAGCATCTTCTGGAATTTGCGTTGAATCAATGCTTTTGTGTTGGTTTGATTGTTGATTTTAGATTCTTATTTTTCTTGATTGTGTGTAAGTTATTAAGGGCACACGGTGGATGCCTTGGCATTAAGAGCCGATGAAGGACGTGTGAATCTGCGATAAGCCTCGGGGAGCCGATAACTGGGCTGTGATCCGAGGATTTCCGAATGGGGAAACCTGGCTCATCTTCATGGTGAGTTACCACCAGCTGAATGTATAGGCTGGTTGGGGGGAACGCGGGGAAGTGAAACATCTCAGTACCCGCAGGAAGAGAAAATAATGTAATGATTCTGTGAGTAGTGGCGAGCGAAAGCGGAAGAGACTAAACCTGTGGTGTGTGATAGCGGTTAGGCGTTGCATCATGGGGGTTGTGGGAGTCACAGTGGCAGTTCTAACTGGCTGCCGGCATGATGTTCAGGATGGTAGGTGAACGACTTGGAATGGTCGGCCGTAGAGGGTGAGAGTCCCGTAATCGAAATTGTTCTGTCCGTGGTGTGGCCACCCGAGTAGCACGGGGCTCGTGGAATCTCGTGTGAATCTGCCAGGACCACCTGGTAAGTCTAAATACTTCTTAGTGACCGATAGTGAATCAGTACCGTGAGGGAATGGTGAAAAGTACCCCGGGAGGGGAGTGAAATAGTACCTGAAACCGTGTGCTTACAAGCCGTTGGAGCCTTTTGGGGTGACAGCGTGCCTTTTGAAGAATGAGCCTGCGAGTTAGTGTTATGTCGCGAGGTTAACCCGTGTGGGGTATCCGTAGCGAAAGCGAGTCTGAATAGGGCGTTTGAGTGGCATGACCTAGACCCGAAGCGGAGTGATCTATCCATGGCCAGGTTGAAGCGACGGTAAGACGTCGTGGAGGACCGAACCCACTTCAGTTGAAAATGGAGGGGATGAGCTGTGGATAGGGGTGAAAGGCCAATCAAACTCTGTGATAGCTGGTTCTCCCCGAAATGCATTTAGGTGCAGCGTTGCGTGTTTCTTGCCGGAGGTAGAGCTACTGGATGGCCGATGGGCCTTCACGGGTTACTGACGTCAGCTAAACTCCGAATGCCGGTAAGTGAGAGCGTAGCAGTGAGACAGTGGGGGATAAGCTTCATTGTCGAGAGGGAAACAGCCCAGACCACCAACTAAGGCCCCTAAGCGTGTGCTAAGTGGGAAAGGATGTGGAGTTGCTTAGACAACCAGGAGGTTGGCTTAGAAGCAGCCATCCTTGAAAGAGTGCGTAACAGCTCACTGGTCAAGTGATTCTGCGCCGATAATGTAGCGGGGCTCAAGTACACCGCCGAAGTTGTGGCAATGATCTTTTTGGATTGTTGGGTAGGGGAGCGTCGTGTGGCCGGTGAAGCTGCGGTGTAAACCAGTGGTGGAGGCTATGCGAGTGAGAATGCAGGCATGAGTAGCGAAAGATGAGTGAGAAACTCATCCGCCGGATGATCAAGGGTTCCAGGGTCAAGTTAATCTGCCCTGGGTTAGTCGGGGCCTAAGGCGAGGCCGACAGGCGTAGTCGATGGATAACGGGTTGATATTCCCGTACCGGTGAAAAACCGCCCATACTGATATTGTGATGCTAACCATGCGAAGCATGATGTGCAGGCTTTTGTTTGTGTGTTGTGTGGGTTGTGGGGCCCGATCTTTGGAGGTAAACGTGTTAACAGGTGTGACGCAGGAAGGTAGCCAAGCCACGCGATGGTTGTCGTGGTCTAAGCGTGTAGGGTTGTCGGTTGTTAAATGCGCCGGCTGTGTGCCTGAGACGTGATGGGACCCTGTTTTTGGGGGATTTGGTGATCCTATGCTGCCGAGAAAAGCATCGGCGTGAGGTTTTAGCCGCCCGTACCCTAAACCGACACAGGTGATCAGGTAGAGAATACTAAGGCGATCGAGAGAATCATGGTTAAGGAACTCGGCAAAATGCCCCCGTAACTTCGGGAGAAGGGGGACCTTGAGCGTGATGGGTACTTGCTGCCCGGAGCGTGTATGGGTCGCAGAGACCAGGGGGAAGCGACTGTTTATCAAAAACACAGGTCCGTGCGAAGTCGTAAGACGATGTATACGGACTGACTCCTGCCCGGTGCTGGAAGGTTAAGAGGATTGGTTAGCCTTTGTGGCGAAGCTGAGAATTTAAGCCCCAGTAAACGGCGGTGGTAACTATAACCATCCTAAGGTAGCGAAATTCCTTGTCGGGTAAGTTCCGACCTGCACGAATGGAGTAACGACTTCCCTACTGTCTCAACCATGAACTCGGCGAAATTGCAGTACGAGTAAAGATGCTCGTTTCGCGCAGCAGGACGGAAAGACCCCGTGACCTTTACTATAGTTTGGTATTGGTGTTTGGTTTGGCTTGTGTAGGATAGGTGGGAGACTGTGAAGCATGGACGCTAGTTTGTGTGGAGTCGTTGTTGAAATACCACTCTGGTCAATCTGGATGTCTAACTTCGGGCCATGATCTGGTTCAGGGACAGTGCCTGATGGGTAGTTTAACTGGGGCGGTTGCCTCCTAAAGTGTAACGGAGGCGCCCAAAGGTTCCCTCAGCCTGGTTGGCAATCAGGTGTTGAGTGTAAGTGCACAAGGGAGCTTGACTGTGAGACTGGCAGGTCGAGCAGGGACGAAAGTCGGGACTAGTGATCCGGCGGTACGTTGTGGAACGGCCGTCGCTCAACGGATAAAAGGTACCTCGGGGATAACAGGCTGATCTTGCCCAAGAGTCCATATCGACGGCATGGTTTGGCACCTCGATGTCGGCTCGTCGCATCCTGGGGCTGGAGTCGGTCCCAAGGGTTGGGCTGTTCGCCCATTAAAGCGGTACGCGAGCTGGGTTCAGAACGTCGTGAGACAGTTCGGTCCCTATCCGCTGCGCGCGTTGGAAATTTGAGAAAGGCTGTCCTTAGTACGAGAGGACCGGGACGGACGAACCTCTGGTATGTCAGTTGTACCGCCAGGTGCATGGCTGATTGGCTACGTTCGGGAGGGATAACCGCTGAAAGCATCTAAGCGGGAAGCCTGTTTCGAGATGAGATTTCCTGGCACTTTTTGGTGTGTGAGGCTCCTTATAGATGATGAGGTTGATAGGCCGGGTATGGAAGCGAGGACTGAAGACTCGTGGAGTTGACTGGTACTAATAGGCTGAAGGCTTACTTTTCAGGAAGTTGTTTGTTGTTTGCGTTCACTGTATGGTTTTTGGATAA
>NZ_JAOVAM010000001.1 GCF_029850875.1 Rothia similimucilaginosa
TAAATTTGGGGGGGTTTTGCAAAACGGGCCCCCCGGTTTTGTTTACTCGCGGGGCCCCCACTTTTCTATGTTTGGTGCAGTTCAGAACCGAACCAGAACTAATTCAGAACCAGAACCTTACGGGCGGTTCTCAGGAGCCAACGACTCCTCTGTCGCAAAAATCAGGGTCTGCTTCTTACCGCGCGCACCCACCGCCGGGGTTTCCAGCAGCAGCTGCGCGTTCAGATCCTCAGCGTCCAGCTTCGCGCCAGCCAGAAGGCGGCTGGTCGCATCCTGCTTATCCTCACCGGTGATGAGGAAGAACACGTGACGCGAATTATTGATAATCGGCAGGGTCACCGACACACGCTCAGCCGGCGGCTTCGGCGAATCAGAAACCATCACGGTCACAGCCTTACCGCCCTCAACCGGATCCTCCGGCAGACCGGTACCCAGCAGAACCTGCTTACGGCCCGGGAACAGGGAAGCAATATGACCATCCGGGCCCATGCCCAGCAGGGTGATGTCAAAGACCGGTGCGGGCCACTGGCCACCACCGCAGCCTCCGCCGCCGCATCCGCAACCACCTGCGGGCTCAGAAGCCTCAGCGGCAGCGTCGAAGTCTTCCAAGGTGGTCTCTTCGATGGACTGCTCGGGTGCGGAAGAACCACAACCGCCGCCACCACAACCACAGCTGCCAGAGCCGCCGTGCTCGTGACCTGCACCGCCACCGTGACCGCCAGCCAGCGGCAGTTCGGTTGCGCCCTCAGGCATCTGCACGCTCATAGCCGGTGCGGAACCGGCGTAGTCGCGCATCTCAAAGGCGTAGTGCTCGGCGGCAGCCTCAAGGCCGGTGAAAATATCGGACGGACCCATGCGGTGCACATTGTCTACGACCAGGCCGTGCGAAAGCAGGGGAGCGAGCAGCACCTCAATAGCCTGACCGTCATTACGTTCGGGGCTGCGCTCGGGCACGTAACGCTCATCGGAGAACCAGAAGTGCACGCGGGACCAGTCGATATTCTTCACACGCTCGTTCTCAGCCCACGCCTTCAAGGTAGCGATACCCATCGTGCCGCCGGTCAGCGAAATGTGGGCGATGGTGCGCTCAGAGAGCACGTGCTCAATGATGTCGAGGATCCGGGTCACCGCGTCTGCTGCGAGAGCCTCGCGGGTCGGGTGCGTCACCAGGGTAGGGGTGGATGCGCCCATGTTCTGAATCTTAGGCATCGAAAACCTCCGGGTATTCTTCGAGATCCAGCATGTCTTCAGGCTGGCAGGTATCGTCCACGAGGGTTACGGTGCGCAGCGCCTGCTTCAGCACGTCACTGTAGGTGTCGTCCGGGTCGAGGCGGCGCAGCTCCTCAGAGATGCACTCGGCGAGGGTACGCACCGGCAACGCAATCTGCTGATCGGGTGCGTACGGGGTGGAAATAGTCGCCACGGAAATACCGGGGCGGAACATTGTCACGGAACCGTCTTCACGCTCAATGCTGACGCGGTACAGGCCGCGGTTTGCCGCACCGATGGTCGCGAGGTGTACGGGCGCTTCAAGCTTCCAACCGAGCCAAGTACCGAGCAGAACCACGGAGGGGGACTTGTCCGAACCCCACACAACCACGCGGTGTACGGGGGAGGAAGGCATCTGCTCCAGGAGCGCAGCCAGCTGGGTACGCCACAGGGTGAGGCGGGTCCACGCCAGGTCGGTATCCCCGGCGCGGTACACCTCGGCGAGGTGCTTGAGAGCTTCCTTCGGATCCTCAGCGCGCGCAGAGTCGGTGATACGACGCTGAGCGATACGACCGATGGAGTGCTGTGCTGGGTTCTCCGGAACTGAGTGCGGCCACCAGACCACAATCGGGGAGTCAGGCAGTAGCAGACCGGAAATCAGTGCTTCAGTCGGGCGGGATGCGCTACCCCAACCGCGCAGAACAATCATCTCGGATGCGCCAGTGTCGCCGCCAAGGTGGATTTCTGCATCCAACTGGTCGGGGTCGAGCGGGTCGTGGGAGATGTGTACGATAATGCGGCTCGGGTGTTCGTGGGAGGCACGAATTGCGGCGCGCATTGCTTCGCGGGAATGGCCCTTTTCCGCGAGGACAACGAGGGTGAGTACTCGTCCGCTGCTGAGGCTACCGTTGTTGGCGCGCAACTGGCTCAGTTCCTTGTTGATGGCAGAAACGGTGGTGTTGTGCAGGTGCGAGATCACGGGCGCCTCCAAGCGCGGTTGTCGCGTTCGAGCATTTCGTGCGCTGAACGCGGACCCCACGAACCGGACTCGTAGGGTTCAGGCTTAATGCGGTTTTCTTCCCAATACTCTTCGAAGGGGTCGAGAATCTTCCAGGAGAGTTCAACTTCTTCGTGGCGGGGGAACAGCGGTGGTTCGCCGAGTAGAACGTCCAGGATGAGGCGTTCGTAGGCTTCGGGGGACTCTTCGGTGAAGGAGTGGCCGTAGCCGAAGTCCATGTTGACGTCGCGGATTTCCATCTGGGTGCCAGGGACCTTCGCAGCGAAGCGGATGGTCATACCCTCATCGGGCTGCACACGAATAACGACGGCGTTCTGGCCTGCCTGCAGGTTTTCGCTTTCGCCGAAGAGACGGTCGGAGGACTTCTTGAAGACCACCGCGATTTCGGTGACGCGGCGGCCCAGGCGCTTACCGGCGCGCAGGTAGAAGGGGGTGCCTTCCCAACGGCGGTTTGCGATGGAGACCTTCAGCGCCGCAAAAGTTTCGGTGCGGGAGTCTGCAGGGATGTCATTTTCGTCGAAGAAGCCGTTGACGTGTTCTCCGCCCTGGTAGCCTGCAGCATACTGGCCGAGCGCGAAGGAGTTCGACAGATCGTCAATGCGGAGTGCTTCGAGGACCTTAGCTTTTTCGGCGCGCAGGTGCTTGGCATCGAGGCTGAGGGGCTCTTCCATAGCGGTGAGGGCGAGCAGCTGCAACAGATGGTTCTGGATGACGTCGCGGGCTGCACCCACGCCGTCGTAGTAGCCTGCGCGGGAGCCGATGCCGATGTCTTCGGCCATGGTGATCTGGACGTGGTCAACGTAGTTAGAGTTCCAGAGCGGTTCAAACATCTGGTTGGAGAAACGCATTGCCAGGATGTTCTGCACGGTTTCCTTGCCGAGGTAGTGGTCGATGCGGAACACTGCGTCGGGCGGGAAGACTGCCTCCACGATGGAGTTCAGTTCGCGTGCGCTTTCAAGGTTGTGACCGAAGGGCTTTTCGATGACCACGCGGCGCCAACCGTCGACGGGGTTGATGGTGTCGTTATCGCCGGATGCGAGGTCGTGTTCAGCGAGCTTGGTGAGAACCTGCTCGAATGCCTTTGGGGGAATCGACAGGTAGAATGCGTGGTTGCCGTGGGCACCACGCTCATCGAGTTCTGCGAGGGTGCTCTTGAGCTGTTCATAGGCTGCGTCGTCGTCGAAGGCACCTTCAACGAAGCGCATGCCCTGCTGGAACTGGTTCCACACATCCTCACGGAAGGGGGTACGGGCGTTTGCCTCAACAGATTCACGCACGTAGGCGCGGAAGTCGTCATCGCTCCAGGGACGGCGGCCGAAGCCGACGAGGCCGAAGCTCGGGGGGAGCAAACCGCGGTTCATTAGATCGTATACTGCCGGAAGCAGCTTCTTGCGGGCCAGGTCACCGGTTACGCCAAAGAAAACGAGCGCGGACGGCCCCGCAATGCGGGTAATGCGGCGGTCGCGAGTATCCCTGAGGGGGTTCGCTTCATGACCGTTAGTCACAATATATTCCTTTGATTGCCTTGGTTGGTTCGTGCGGCGCGCGGTTCGTACCTTATTCGCACGGAGGGGATGCCGCATTCTGGAAGGTGTGTACCCTGTATTGTACCGGTTTTGACGGGACGATATGAGGAGCACCTAACCCGCCTAAATTCTCTGGGACGCTTCGGGCGGTGAAGCCCGGTGAGAATCTCTGCAAGAATCCGGGTGGGTTGGGTGCTTACCAACATATACGTGAGGTGGTGCGTATCCGTAGCGGTAGGTAGCGCGCTACAGTTGAGCAGCTGTTGAATGTCAGCAGCTAATGGGTATGGTTACTTGGCCTGCTCAAGCGCCTTACGGACGGTCTGCAGCACTTCTTCCCAGGAAACGTCGAACTTGGACAGGCCCTCAATCTCGAGCTTCTCTACGACCTCGGTGTAGGAGACACCTGCGGCACCAATAGCGTCCAGAACCTTGTTGGATTCGGAGTAATTCGGCACGATGGTGTTGCCGGTGATTTCACCGTGGTCAGCAACAGCGTTCAGGGTTGCCTCGGGCATGGTGTTCACGGTATTGGGTGCGACCAGGCCAGTGACGTACAGGGTGTCCGGCAGCGAAGGGTCCTTCACACCGGTGGATGCCCACAGCGGGCGCTGTACGTTCGCGCCGTGTGCCTGCAGGCGTGCCCAACGCTGGGAGGAGAACATTTCCTCGAACACCTCGTAGGCGAGGCGTGCATTTGCCAGACCTGCCTTGCCCTTAAGCTGCGCAGCGTCGCCGCCGGCAGCTTCGAGGCGCGCATCAATTTCGGTGTCTACGCGGGAGACAAAGAAGGATGCGACCGAGTGGATGGTGGACAGGTCCTTACCGTTTTCCAGCGCCTGCTCCAGGCCGAGCATGTAGGCGTTGATGACCTCTCGGTAGCGGGTCAGGGAGAAAATCAGGGTCACGTTCACGCTGATGCCAGCAGCCAGGGTCTCAGCGATGGGACGCAGGCCTTCCTGGGTTGCAGGAATCTTGATCATGACGTTTTCGCGGCCCACACGCTCGTAGAGTTCATGTGCCATCTTGACGGTGCCTTCGGCGTCGCGTGCCAGGCGAGGGTCAACCTCGATGGAGACGCGGCCGTCAAAACCGTTGGATGCCTTATAGACGGGTGCGAATACGTCGCAGGCTGCGCGTACGTCGTCGCAGGTCGCGGCGAAGACTGCCTCTTCAACGCTTGCGCCGACTGCGGCAAGTTCACGCATCTGTTCAGCGTATGCGGCACCCTTGGCGAGCGCACCAGCGAAGATGGTGGGGTTGGTGGTCACACCGACGACATTGTGGGTCTCGATGAGTTCGGCGAGGTTGCCGCTGGTCAGACGCTCACGGGAGAGGTCGTCAAGCCAGATGGAGACGCCAGCGTCGGAAAGCTTTTGAGTGGACTCAGACATGTGAAAACCTTCGATTCTTTGTCAGAAATAAAATTTGGATAACGGTAAAAAACTGCCGGGGTTGGGTAGGCTCCGGCTCAGTAATATGAGCCGGAGCCTACCCGTCGTTCACCACAACCACCTCATATATGTGCCCTAAGAGGGTGCATACTTAGACGGATGTGGTGGACAAAGTTTTATTTTGCTGCCTCGATGGATTCCTTAGCGGCAGCCACGACAGCTTCCGAGGTGATACCGAATTCGCGGTACAGGGTCTTTGCATCGGCGGAGGCACCGAAGTGCTCTATAGATACGGCGCGGCCGGCGGTGCCGAGTAGGTCGTACCAGCTCATTGCCAGGCCAGCCTCAACGGAGACACGGGCGGCAACCGAGGAGGGCAGAACCGACTCGCGGTATTCTGCGTCCTGCTCAGCGAACCACTCACGCGAAGGCATGGAAACCACGCGAGCGGCGATGCCCTGCTCTGAGAGAGTTGCGCGGGCCTGAATGGCCAGCTCAACCTCAGAACCGGTAGCGATCAGGATGACGTCCGGGGTGCCCTCGGTATCAGCCATGATGTAGCCGCCGCGTGCGGTGCCCTCAGCGGAAGCGAACTTTTCGCCCTCAGCGTCTGCATGCACGTCTTCGCGAGCCCAGACGGGCAGGTTCTGGCGGGAGAGTACGATACCTGCGGGGCGATCGGACTTCTCCAGGATGGTGCGCCATGCGACGGCGGTTTCGTTAGCGTCCGCGGGGCGAACCACGTCGAAGCCGGGGATAGCGCGCAGGGCGGAGAGGTGCTCGATCGGCTGGTGGGTGGGGCCGTCCTCGCCCACACCAATGGAATCGTGGGTCCACACGTACACTGAGGGAACGCCCATCAGTGCGGAGAGGCGAACAGCCGGGCGCTGGTAGTCGGAGAACACGAAGAAGGTGCCCGAGAATGCGCGGGTGGGGGAGGAGAGCACAATACCGTTAACGATTGCTGCGGCAGCATGCTCACGAATACCGAAGTGCAGCACACGGCCGTAGGGGTTGCCGGTCCAGTCTTCGGTGCTGCGCGATGCCGGGTTGAAGGACTCTGCACCCTTGATAGTGGTCAGGTTTGAGCCAGCGAGGTCAGCGGAGCCGCCCCATAGTTCGGGGAAGGTGTCAGCAATAGCGTTGATGACAGTGCCGGATGCCGCACGGGTTGCCACGGAGGTGCCAGCCTCGAACACGGGGAAAGCACCCTTGTAATCTGCGGGCAGTTCGCCTGCAACGAGGCGCCTGTACAGTTCGGAGCGTTCAGGGTTTGCCTTGGCCCATGCCTCGAACTTCTCGTCCCATGCCTTGTGCGCCGCTGCGCCGCGCTCAACAAGCTGGCGGGTGTGTGCCAGCACGTTCTCCTCAATGAAGAAGCTCTTGGCGGGGTCAAAGCCGAGCAGTTCCTTAGTGGCAGCAACCTCATCGGCGCCGAGCTTGGAACCGTGTACTGCGCCGGTGTTCTGCTTAGTGGGGGCGGGGTAGCCGATGACGGTGCGCAGCTCAATGAAGGAGGGCTTGTCGGTGACAGCCTTCGCACGCTCAATAGCGGCGTACAGTTCTGCGACGTCCTCAACGTAGTCGCCGGTGCGGGTCCAGTCCACTCGCTGAACATCCCAGCCATAGGACTCGTAGCGCTTTGCTACATCCTCGGTGAATGCAACGTCGGTGTCCTCCTCAATGGAGATGTGGTTGCGGTCCCAGACGACAATCAGGTTGCCGAGCTCCTGGTGACCTGCGAGCGCGCACGCCTCGGCGGTGACGCCTTCCTGAACGTCACCCTCGGAGGCGATGACGTAGACGTGGTGATCGAAGGGGGAGGTGCCCGGTGCTGCTTCGGGGTCGAACATGCCGCGCATACGGCGCTGTGCGTAGGCGAAGCCAACGGCGGATGCCAGGCCCTGGCCGAGCGGGCCGGTGGTGATTTCTACACCCTTGGTGTGCTTGTATTCGGGGTGGCCGGGGGTGAGAGCACCCCAGGTGCGCAGGGCTTCCAGATCGCTCATTTCCAGGCCGTAGCCGCCGAGGAACAGCTGAGTGTACAGGGTGAGGGAGGTATGGCCGGGGGAGAGGATGAAGCGGTCACGGCCTTCCCAGCGGTCGTCGGCGGGATCCTGGTTCATGATCTTCTGGAAGAGTAGGTATGCGACCGGAGCCAGACTCATTGCGGTTCCGGGGTGACCGGATCCGACCTTTTCTACGGCGTCTGCAGCGAGGATACGTGCGGTATCTACGGCGCGCTGGTCGGTTTCTGTCCACTGGAAGTTCTCTGCCACGTGGGTGTCCTTTCACAATGTGAGTGGATGCGCCAGCAGGCTTGTGCTAGCGCGCTGTCCGTTGGGTGTAACGTGCCTTCGGGCGTGCTTATTCCCGCGCCGGGAGGTACCCCGGTAGGTGCGGTGAGCTGGGAGGTTTGTTTCGACCCTTTTGTTTTAACAGGATAGTTCAGGAGGCGGGATGATCCGATGTGTGAATGCAGACATTCACAGGATGATACGGGGATGGCGGGGGGGGGGGGTAATGCGAGGGTAAAGCGGGGGTGATGTGCCGTTATGGTGCAGGTTGTGGGGGTCTGTGCGGAGTTCGCGGTGTATATCTGAGCTGCATTTCTGAGCTTGTGGCTGAATATTGTTCAGTTTCGTAACATTTTTGTGTAATTGGTGAAGCTCATGTCAAGGTTGAGTAGCAAAGTTGTAGACCGAAACAGTGGTTGGGTCGGTCTACATCTCGGTGATTGAAGCCCCTCTTCCGCGTGGAAACCGTCGATTATCTTACTGTGGTTGTGAGATAAAAGGTTCTGGAGAAGAGGGCTTTTATTTCGTCCCGTAGCGTGTGTATTGTACGCGATCTAAGGGACGAAAGGTCAGTGTATAGGGCGCCGGATATGATCGGAACATATCCGGCGCCCACCTTTTTAACCTGCTTTTAACCTGTGATGACAAGAAGCGCTGTCTGCTCTTGTATTGTCTGCATTTACGCTGCTGCTAGTCGGACCACTTGAACTTGCGTGAGGCAATAAATCCAATGACCACGGTCCACACGATGATGACCCAGTGAGGGTCGGCAAGCCACTGGTGCTGAATGAAGTTGCCGCGCAACGCATCACCCAGAGCCGCCGAGGGTGACCAGGCCACAATTCCGGCGTACCAGTCAGGGAAGGAGTTCAGCGGGAACACGACACCGCCGGCACCGGCAAGAATTACCCAGGCAATATTCACGATGGCGAGGGTCGCCTCCGCACGCACCGTACCGGCAATGAGCAGACCCAGCGCCGTAAATGCGCCAGCACCCATAATCATCGTGATGATGGAGCGCGAGAGGGCGATAGCGTCTGGGCGCCACCCAAGACCGTACCCGAGCGCCGCCACCAGGGTGAACTGAATCGCCACGACCACCAGCACCGCAATACACTTGCCCATAATCAGGCCGTCACGGCCCAGGGGAGTGGTCGCCAGGAACCGCAGCACGCCGTAGCGACGGTCAAAACCGGTAGCAATGCCCTGACCCGACAGCGCCGTAGAAATCACGCAGAGCGCCAGAACGCCGGGGACCGCCGCATCCATGCGGGAGACCCCCACCGAGTTCGCGTATTCATCAATCAGACCGGTGAACCGCAGGGCAATGAGCGCCATGACGGGAAAAATAATGTTGAGCATCAGCTGCTCGCCGTTGCGTAGCATCGCCATGGTTTCGTAGCGGCCCTGCTCAATCACGCGCACGAGCGGGTAGTTCGCACGCGGGGGAATGTACTCCTCATCTTCGTCAATAGAAGAGACCTTGGGGTGGAGGTTCGCGGCGTGTTCTTCCATTAGATTCCCCTCTGCGCGGTTCTCTTCTATCGGGTTTTGAGCAGTCCGTTTGTTGTCGGTGCGTGCGGTGTTGCTCATCGGATATCACGTCCTGAAATGTCGAGGAAGACATCCTCAAGAGTCTTCGGTTCCATGGTGAGAGAAATTGGCATGAGATAGTGCTCGGCGAGTGCCGCGGTGAATGCCGCCAGGTGCTCGGGGCGTAGCGCACCGACCAGCTCATACTCGCCGGGCACGGATGGGGTGCCGTCACGAGCCAGGGTGTAGGGCACCTTCTCGATGAGCTCCACACCGGCACGCAGATGCGCGGGCAGTAGCTGCTCACAGGTGAGGGTGGGCGCGTTCAGACTGTACTGCAGACGGTTCGTGCCGTCGCTGGCGATGAGCTCGGAAACGGTACCCTCCTGAACCGTGGCGCCGTTTTCAATGATGTACACGTAGTCGGCGAGCTTCTGTGCGTCGTCAATCAGGTGCGTGGTGAGCACAATGGCGGTGCCGAGTTCACGCTGTTCACGAATGATGTCGAAGACGACGTTGCGTGATTGCGGATCCAGGCCCGCGGAGGGCTCGTCGAGGAAGAGCACGTCCGGGCGGCCGATGAGGGCTGCGGCAAGGGAGACGCGCTGCTTCTGACCACCCGAGAGGCGGCGAATAGTGGTGCCGTTGAATGTGTCAATACCAAGGCGTTCTGCGAGCTCTTCGACCGGGTACGGGTCGGTGTACATGGTCGAGATGTGTTCCAGTAACGGAATGGGGTGCATGGCGTTGGGCAGGCCGCCGTCCTGGAGCATAATGCCGACCTTAGCGCGCAGTTCTGGGTCCGCCTGCAGTGGGTTTTCTCCGAGGAGGCGTACGGTACCGCGGGTGGGTTTAAGTAGACCCTGCGCGCAAGCGAGAGTCGTGGTTTTACCGGCACCGTTGGCTCCGAGTAGGACAACCACCTCACCGGGGAAGACGCGCAGGTTGACCTTGTTGACGGCGCGGTAGAGCCCGCTGGCGGTGAGCCGTTCGGGGTATTTGGTGCGGAAGGCGCGTGAAGGTTTGAACTCTTTGATGAGGTCTTTAATGCTCAGCGCCGGTTCTTCAGCGACGGTGCGTCGTCGTGCGGTGGGTGAGGCGCTGGGCTCTGTGTGGTGCTCAGCGTGTGCTGTTGGTGCGGCGGATGCACGCCCCGGGTGATCCTGCTGGCCCGCGGTGGTGGTCTCCATAAACTGTCACTTTCGATTTTTTCGATGAATGAGAGTGTGTGTTCCTTCATCTTATGCCCTAACTCACGTTTAAAGCACGCTCGGTACGACTCAAAACTTCACCTTAAGGTAAAAAAGTTAGCAAGTAGGGGTACCTAACTAGCCAAAGAAAAACTAATTAGGACATACTTTATTTGTGTATTCCGTGAATAAGACCCCTCAGCGTGCCTCAATGAACGAGGCGCAGACCCGAAACGGCGCCCGAACCGCCGCCTCGGGCTCTACTGGTGCTTCCAGTACAAAGTCCTCCGCGGCACGCACATCCAAACGCAAAGCCGAGGCAGAAGAACGCACCAGGGACCGTGTCCTACGCGAAGTCCTCAACAACGGCCCCGTATCCGCCGCAACCCTCGGTGAGCTCCTCAGTCTCACCCCCGCAGCAGTACGCCGCCACCTCGATGCCCTCGAATCCAACAATATGATTGAGGTCGCGCCCATCAAAAAGCACGGCGCCGGAGCTGGACGACCCGCCCGCCGCTACGTTATCGCCCCCCAGGGCCACGAACGCCTCGGCAACGATTACCTCCTCATCGCCCGCAATGCCTTGCAAATGCTCCGCGACACGGTCGGACAGGAAGCTCTCGAAGCTTTCGCATCCGCCCGCGCCGCAGACATGGAAGCCCGCTACCGCCCCATCGTAGAAGCCGCCGGTGACGATGTAGCAGCCCGAGCACAGGCACTCGCAGAGGCAATGAGCAAGGACGGCTTTGTGGCAACCGCTCAGGTTACCGCACCTCCTGCAGGACGCACCGTTCCCGAGCATTTCCTTGCAAGTATTCAGCTCTGTCAGGGGCACTGCCCGGTACGCGACCTCGCTGGAGACTTTCAAGTGTTCTGCGAGCAGGAAACCGGGATTATTTCTGACCTGCTCGGCGTTGATGTCCGTAGGCTGTCAACCATGGCTTCGGGTGCTCATGTGTGTACCACGCACGTGCCCCTGAACCGCGTCACCGCCGAGAGTGAGAAGAACACAGAAGAATCCGCAGAGGAACCTTCCGTGTAACGATCACGCAGTACCCAGCGGCGCACCCCGATGAACCCCTCAAGGGTGCGACCCGCACGCTGAACCCCACCCGCAACCACACCGCATCACGCATTGTGGTTGAGTGCGGCGTCAGCCCCCTCAACTACCGCACCTGTAACCGGCAGGTGCCGGCGAGAAATGTAATAACCATCGAAGAAAGGCCGTAATGACTGAGAAAGTTGGGCAGAACGCCAACGACACCGTCATTTCAGAGATCCTGGAGATGAACCCCGAACTCGAGGGCATTGGCAACTACGAGTACGGTTGGGCAGACTCCGACGAAGCAGGCCAGGTAGCAAAGCGCGGCCTGGATGAGAACGTCGTGCGTGACATCTCTGCAAAGAAGAATGAACCCCAGTGGATGCTGGATATGCGTCTGAAGGCGCTGAAGTTCTTCGAGCGTAAGCCTATGCCCACCTGGGGTGCGGATCTTTCCGAAATCGACTTCGACAACATTAAGTACTTCGTGCGCTCGACCGAGGGTCAGGCGACCTCTTGGGAGGAGCTGCCCGAGGACATCCGCACCACCTACGAGCGCCTGGGCATTCCCGAGGCGGAGCGTAACTCCCTCGTCGCGGGTGTGGCTGCACAGTACGAGTCTGAGGTTGTGTACCACCAGATCCGTGAGGACCTGGAGCAGCAGGGCGTGATCTTCGTCGACACCGACACCGGTCTGCGCGAATACCCTGAACTGTTCAAGGAATACTTCGGCTCCATCATCCCGATTGGCGACAACAAGTTCTCCGCACTGAACACCGCCGTATGGTCCGGTGGCTCCTTCGTGTACGTTCCCCCGGGAGTTCACGTGGAGATCCCGCTGCAGGCGTACTTCCGCATTAACACTGAGAACATGGGCCAGTTCGAACGCACCCTGATCATTGCGGACGAAGGCTCCTATGTTCACTACATTGAGGGCTGCACCGCCCCTATTTACAAGTCCGACTCCCTGCACTCCGCAGTGGTTGAGATTGTGCTGAAGAAGAACGCACGCGTTCGCTACACCACCATCCAGAACTGGTCGAACAACGTCTACAACCTGGTGACCAAGCGTGCGGTTGCGCACGAGGGCGCCACCATGGAATGGGTGGACGGCAACATTGGCTCCAAGGTCACCCAGAAGTACCCGGCTGTTTACATGGTCGGCGAGCACGCTAAGGGTGAGACCCTATCCATCGCATTCGCGGGTGAGGGCCAGCACCAGGACACCGGCTCGAAGATGGTTCACATTGCACCGAATACCTCCTCGACCATTGTGTCCAAGTCCGTGGCACGTAACGGCGGCCGTAGCGCATACCGCGGCCTGGTTCAGGTTCGTGAGGGCGCTAAGCACTCCAAGTCTTCCGTGGTCTGTGACGCACTGCTGGTGGACACCATCTCCCGCTCTGACACCTACCCCTACGTGGATGTGCGCGAGGACGATGTGACCATGGGTCACGAGGCGACCGTTTCCCGAGTCTCCGAGGACCAGCTGTTCTACCTGATGCAGCGCGGCCTGAGCGAAGAAGAAGCAATGGCAATGATTGTCCGCGGCTTCGTTGAGCCCATCGCACGTGAGCTGCCGATGGAGTACGCACTCGAACTGAACCGCCTGATCGAACTTCAGATGGAAGGATCTGTGGGCTAATGCCGACCAACGAAGAAACCCTGGGTTACCACTCCCCAATCATCCCCGGCATGGACCAGGAGGGCGAGAAGCTCGCCACCGAGTTCGCCCACGATGACACCCTGCTGCGTGCCACCGAGGAACACCACCAGGGCTCAAACCCGAACAACATCCAGAAGGTACTCGAAGCATCCCGTGCAGAGCGTAAGACCTCCTACAAGGTGGAGGACTTCGCACCCCTGACCGGTCGTGAAGAGGACTGGCGCTTCACCCCGCTGAAGCGTCTGGGTGGCCTGCACCTGGAGAAGCTGACCGGCACCGCACCGGCACCGCAGATTACTGCACCCGAGCAGGTTCAGGTTGAGACCGTCTCCCGTGAGGATGCACGCATCGGCTCCGCAGGTATCCCTGAGGACCGTGTGGCAGCGAACGCGTGGTCCAGCTTCACCGAAGCAACCGTGGTGACCATCCCCGCCGAAACTGAACTGGCTGAGCACGTGGAAATCGACATCACCGGCACCGGCAACGAGCCTGCCGCGCAGCACATCGTGATTGAGGCTAAGCCCTTCTCGAAGGCTGTTGTGGTTCTGCGCCACACTGGCTCCACCGTCCTGGCACAGAATGTTGAGTTTGTGGTGAACGACGAGGCTGAGCTGAATGTTGTTTCCGTGCAGCAGTGGGCTGACGACGCAATCCACGCCTCCGCACACTACGCTAAGCTGGGCCGCAACGCACGCTTCAAGCACGTTGTGGTGTCCCTCGGCGGCGACCTGGTGCGCGTGACCCCCTCCACCAAGTTCACCGCTCCCGGTGCTGAGACTGAAATGTATGGTCTGTACTTCGTAGATGCAGGTCAGCACATTGAGTCCCGCCTGTTCGTGGACCACTCCGTACCCAACTGCAAGTCCCGCGTGACCTACAAGGGCGCGCTGCAGGGCAAGGGTGCACACTCCGTATGGGTTGGTGACGTTCTGATTGGTAAGGATGCAGAAGGCACCGACACCTACGAGCTGAACCGTAACCTGCTGCTGGAAGTTGGCCCCCGCGCCGATTCCGTGCCGAACCTGGAGATTGAGACCGGCCTAATTGAGGGCGCCGGCCATGCATCCACCACCGGCCAGCTCGATGAGCAGCACCTGTGGTACTTGCAGGCTCGCGGTATTCCGGAGGCAGAGGCACGCCGTCTGGTCGTGCGCGGCTTCCTGAACGAGATTATTCAGCAGATTCGTGTTCCCGAACTTGAAGAGCAGCTCACCGAGGCCCTTGAGGCAGAGCTCGCCCTCAGCAATAACTAAGCTTTACCAGGAGAAATCAATGTCTACTCTTGAAATCAAGGACCTTCACGTCTCGGTTATCCTCGACGACGAAACCACCAAGCCCATCCTGAAGGGCGTTAACCTGACCATCAACTCGGGCGAGATTCACGCAATCATGGGCCCGAACGGTTCCGGTAAGTCCACTCTGGCTTCCACCATTGCTGGCCACCCCAAGTACCAGGTTGACTCCGGTCAGATCCTGCTCGACGGTGAGGACATCACCGAGATGAGCGTGGACGAGCGTGCACGCGCAGGCCTGTTCCTGGCTATGCAGTACCCGGTTGAGATCCCCGGTGTGACCATGTCCAACTTCCTGCGTTCCGCTAAGACCGCTGTGGACGGCAAGGCTCCCTCCCTGCGTACCTGGACCAAGGACGTTAAGGAAGCCATGAAGAACCTGGAGATTGACCCCGCGTTCATCGCACGTAACGTGAACGAGGGCTTCTCCGGTGGTGAGAAGAAGCGCCACGAGATCCTTCAGCTGGAGCTGCTCAAGCCCAAGTTCGGCATCCTGGACGAGACCGACTCCGGTCTGGACGTTGACGCACTGAAGATCGTTTCTGAGGGCGTGAACCGTGCGCACGACGAGAACGACATGGGCGTCATGCTGATTACCCACTACACCCGCATCCTTCGCTACATCAAGCCGCAGTTCGTGCACGTGTTCGTGGACGGCAAGATGGTTGACCAGGGCGGCCCCGAGCTGGCTGACCGCCTGGAAGAAGAGGGCTACGTAGCTTACGTGGGTAAGAAGTAAGCTTCTTCTCCTTACCGGATTCTGACAGAAAGATAGAACTATGACTGAGACTGTGCAGGGTCGTGTTCCTCAGGAAGAAATTGAGGAAACCCTCAAGGAGGTCATTGACCCGGAGCTCGGCGTCAATATTGTTGACCTCGGTCTGCTCTACGGTCTGCGCTGGGATGAGGATGGAACCCTCATTCTGGACCTGACTCTGACCACCGCAGCGTGCCCGCTGCAGGAGGTTATTGAGGAGCAGGTTCAGGCTAACCTGGATAACCTGGTTGATTCTTGGCGTGTGAACTGGGTTTGGATGCCGCCGTGGGGCCCGGAGCGTATTACTGAGGACGGCCGCGATATGATGCGCGCGCTGGGCTTCAACATCTAAGCTCCTGACTCGCAGATAAGGTACCCGCCCGGTGCGGAAGGCATATGCCTTCGGCACCGGGCGGGTACCTTTATGCGATATCAGATATGTGAGCAGTGGATGCTTGTTCTGAGCAACGCCAATTTTTGCCACTTTGACAATGGGGGGGGGTCGAGTATATTTCCTTGTGAATCATCCACCCACTTTATATTGGTTTTCTTCATGCAACGGTTGCTTGAAGAAAGCCGAAAGGAAATCATGGCACAAAAGATTATTGCCGCTGACGGTTCTGTCTACGTTAAGAAGAAGCCCTTCTACCTCCGTTGGTGGTTTATCACTCTCGTCATTATTTTTCTTCTTGGTGGTTGCGCTTCAATGATGGGCGGCGGCTCTAAGAGCTACACCACGGTAAGCGCTCCCTCATCTCCTGCCGCTGCTAACTCAGCTGCTACGAGCGATTCTGCTACCGTGGACTCCTCTGCGGCAGAGTCTAATGCAAAGCAGAGCGATAGTGTACCGAGTGAGTACAAATCGGCATTGAAGAAGGCCGAATCGTACTCACGTACTATGCACATGTCCAAGCAGGGTATCTACAACCAGCTCACCAGCGAATTCGAACAGTTTACTCCTGAAGCTGCTCAGTATGCAGTGGACAATATGAAGGCTGACTGGAATGCAAATGCTTTGGAAAAAGCAAAGAGCTACCAGAAGACGATGAACATGTCTCCTGAGGCAATCCGTTCTCAGCTGACTTCTTCTTTTGAAGGTTTCACTGAGGAAGAAGCTGATTACGCAGTCTCTCACCTGAGCTAGTTCAACATATGATTCAGAGAAGCCGCCCGGTGTGGAACACATTCCATACAGGGCGGCTTCTCTATAGGGTTTGCTACATATCAGTCGTCTAGCTGTAGCAGTTTCAGGGAGTATTTGTACTTATCCGTGAGCTTTGCGCGGGTCGACTCATCCAAAAGCGCCATACGCTGCGGGTCAGTATTATCCGCAACATCAGCAAGCTTCACCAGACGAGCCAAATCATTCACACGTACCCTACCCAGGTACGTCTCGTAGGATTCGCCGGGGCGGCGAGTCAGGGCATCAATCGCATCCACAATACGCGTCGAGAAGTGACGCGCCAAGAAAGCGAGAGAAACGCCGGTATCCTCCACCGTGTCATGCAGCAGCGCCACAATCTGCGCTTCAGCCTTCAGCTCCTCCAAAGAGGTATCAGGGTGAGTTGCGGCAGCCAACTCACACACAAGCTTACGCGCCCCAAGAGCCACACGGCGGGGGTGGGAGATATAGGGCCAGCCATTATGGTCAGTCTGCCCCTCATGCGCCTTATCAGCGATGCTGTCTGCCAGGCGAACCATCTCTTTGTAGTAGTTATTCGACATGAGAACCTCCGTTGGTTTGAACTCCTGCGAGTTGATGGTCCCAGCGTCGTTTTCCGTACCAATGCGGCACGGGTGGTAGCTGGTACCAACACTTTACTCCAGCAGCTATGCGGCAGCGGCGGAACTCGCCCGAGACGCTCTTAATACGTCAAATATGACGCGCCGAAGAAGAAAATAGGGTGTTTTTCCTTCTGAAATTGTGGGTTTGGTGCCCTTTCTGCCGTGTATCTGCGGTTGATAACAGGCATTCAGGCGGCGCCCGCCACCTCCACAAAAGTGTCCGCCGAACCCTTTGACACCGCCCGGTGTAACTCGCCCAAAATCTCATATGGTGGCGAAAAATTTCTAACTTTTTCTGGCGAAAACAGGTGCGCAAACCGCCCAACACAAAGGCAGTTTAAGCGTGTTTAGCACACACCGATACACACTCATCACACGAAAAAATCGCGTACCCTCCGCGCCCTGCTGAAACATCCAAAAACCCATATTTTTGTGCGAAAATAGGCGATAAACTGGGGGCAACCAAACATCGGAGAAAACCATGGCAGAGCTCTATGAGCGCTTCATCGCCTTGTATCCCTACCCACACGAGCGAATCCGCCACGGCGCCCCACGAGCCGAACTTAACCGGCGATACCTCGAACACCTCCACGAGGGCAAGAACCGGGGAACAACCCCCATCGTGGTTGCCCTCGACCCGACCCTGCTCGGAACCATCGAGAATAACGTATCCCTGCGTACCTTAACCCCCGTGCAGGACCTCACCGCCGACACCATCAAACGGTACGCACATGACCTCCTCACCGACCAGCATCATTACGTGGACCAGTTCGGTGTAGAAGTTGCTGCGCACGAAGCTTTCCGGCGCCTGAACGAGAACGCCTACCGACAGACGTATTGCCGCCTCATGAAAAACGGCGAACTCGACGAAGAGGATATTAGCACGCCCCTGAAAGCAGAGTATCCTTTCGAACTGACCGCCGGCATCATCAATGAGAAGGTCAAATCCACCGACATTGACAGCGCCGCGGAACTGCTCATCATGGACCTGCCGCTGCGGGACGCCTCCGGGGTGTTTGCCTATCTACCCTTCGGCGGGTGGGACTCCAGCCCCAGCCCCGAAACGTTGCTGCTCATCGCCCTCTACTGGCTTGAACGCGATGACGCCTACCCGGCTGTTATCGCCTCGGACTTCATAGAGTTCTACACACCGGTACCGGTCGCCACCCGCCGCGATGCAGAAATCCTGGCGGTCGAGCACACGATGGTTTCCTCGGCGATGCCGGTGCGTGTCTATCGCGGCTTCGACAAGCTCGTGGAGGCGCTCTACGGCCAGCACGACTGGTATCTGTGGTGGGAGCAACTCCCCGCAGCCCTGGTGGTTGAAACTCCCTAAAAGCATCTGAAAATAAACCCGAGTTAAATGCGAAAGGGTGGGGTGAACTAAACGGTTCACCCCACCCCTTTTCGGATGTCTGCGCGGGTTCGTCCCAGGTTGTCGCGTTATGTCACTGTACTATTTCAGCTCATCCACGTGCCGCGCTCGCAACGCCTTCGCGGTCGCCGTCGCATAATCCACCGCCTGCACCACCCACGGAATCAGCAGCCGCCAATACATGCGCTTGGGCAGATTACGCGCCACCGCCGCCCTACGCAACGCACCCCAACGGTCCATAAGCGCCGGAATCGACCGAATCATCAACGCAATCAGCAGACCCAGACGCTCGGGAGAAAGACCCACGAAACGCAGCGGTGAACAGAGCCTCACAAAACCGTCAATCAGAACCGGCAGGGGAGTGCTCACCAGCAGGGCACGGGAAGCGTAGAAAGCGGTCAGCATGGTCGCGATAGCATCCGCGCCGGAGGCGTACTGACCCGTAAACACGTAATAGGCGACCATGATCAGTAGCAGCAGAGACAGCATGCGAACCACCAGCCACAGCTGGGAGGCAGGCACACCAGCCCACAACGCGCAGAGCGTGGACGCCACCAGCGCCACCAACGCCACCTGCCAGCTGGTCACCGCCAATAGCAGGAACAACCCAAAGAAGAGCGTGCCCTTGAGCCACAGCGGCACCCGATGCACCGGCGTATTCAACGGCTGGTAGAAACCCACCAGCATAGTACCGGGGTTGAAATCCGAGCCCTGGGAGGCGGGGCGAGGATTCACGCGCGGCGTGTTAGCGCCCATGCGCGCCTCCTGCCGAGTCCAGATCTTCGGTAGCGCCTTCGTTGGGGAACCCCTCGGCACACCAGGTGCGGTACTGTTGCACCAGCTGCGCCGCATCCCCCTGAGCGAGCAAACGGCCGTCATGAATAATCACGGCTTCATCGCAGGACGCCGCCAAATCCAGGTCGTGTGTGCTGAGCACCAGCATCTGATTCAGCGACTCCAAATGCTTCAGCAGCCGAGCGCGATTGCGCAAATCCAGCAGGGTAGTCGGCTCGTCAAGCAGAAGAATCTGCGGGCGTGCCGCCAGCACACTGGTGAGAGCAACCAGCTGCTTTTCGCCTCCTGAGAGGGTGAAAACGCTCTGGTCCTCCAGACGTTCGAGGCCGCGCTCACGGAGCAGTTCACGAATCCGTTCGCGGCGCTGCTCACTGCTGAGGGCACTACCTTCAACGGCTGCGGCACGGCGCAGGCTTAAGTCAATATCTTCGACAACGGTGGGCATAATCAGCTGCGCCTCCGGCTGGGCGAAGAGCATGCCCACCCCCTCAAAAGCGCCCTGCGAATTACCGCGAGCACCCATCGAGCCGCGGCTCGGTGTCTCCAGGGTGTCGACACTGTTCACGCGCACAATACCTTCATCCGGGTGGGTGAGCCCATTGAAAAGCCCCAGTAGGGTGGACTTGCCACTACCGTTCAGACCCAGAACCGCGGTACGCTTCGCCGTGAACCGCAGACTCACATCCTTGAGGATACGGCGATGCCCGCCTTCGGACAGCTCGGTGAAAACACTCACCGATTCAAGCTCAAGGGCGGGCATGCTGGAAGAGGTGCTCACTGTCTGCTCGCCCTGTACCTGCTGCGGTGCAGGCTGGCGCGTGGAGCGGCGAAAAAACATAGCTATCCTCTCGTGCGGCATATTGTGTGCCTTTAACGCCGGGTAGAAGCCAGGGACGGGAAGGCGCGGCGTACCGACAAACCAACCAGAACCGCAATCGTGGACTTCACCAGATCCCAGGGAACGAATACCATTGCCGCGCTGAATGCGGCGTCAAAAGTCATGTGGGCGTTCACCATCATACCGGCGATACCGCAGGCGGTCAGAACCACAAAACCGCAGAAGTTCGCGATCAGAGCCATGAGGAAGGTCGCACCAACCGAACGGGTGTTGCGGGTGAACAGGTAGGCGAGGGTACCGGCAATAGCGGCGAAGGGCAGGAAGCCCAGTAGGTATCCTGCGCTCGGAGACGCAAGCGAACCCAAACCGGCGCCGCCCTTAGCGAAGATGGGCAGGCCAGCAAAACCAACCAGCAGGTACAGCGCTACGGAGGCGGTGGCACGCTTACCACCGAGGACCTGCGCGGTGATGTAAATGCCGAGGGTCTGGAAGGTGAAGGGAACCGCAACGCCACCCAAGCTGACGGCGGGCATGATGGCGAGCGCGGCGATGAAGCCCGCGAATACTGCGATGAGGGAGAGGTCGGTGGCGAGAGAGGTCTTTGCTGCTACGTTACTGCGCGGTACCTGGGTTGCCTGGGCTGATTCGCGTATGGAATCGGTCATTGGGGTAGTACTCCTTTGGTACATATTGCTCTGCAGATTTTTCTGCAGAGTTGAGAGTTGAGGGTAGCGGTGGTTGATTTGCTTGTTACAACCCAGTTTTTGAACAATGCTCTATGAATAGTGTTCGGTATGTATAGTACACCTCACACCACAAAAACAAAAGGTGCCCCACATGCGCACTCGGCACACCTGCACTAAAATTGATGAGGTGCTCCGCACGCTCGCCGCTTTTAGCCCGGTGAATCCCGCCTACAGAGCACTATCAATCCGCACACCAGACCGCCATCCGGAAAGGCACCCATGATTGCTGTACAGAACCTCGAATTGCGTGCAGGCGCGCGCCTGCTCATGGAAGAGGTTACCTTCCGCATCGATAGGGGCGACAAGATTGGCTTGGTGGGCCGTAACGGTGCCGGTAAGACCACTATGACTAAGGTGCTTGCCGGTCTGACCCTGCCCGCTGACGGTACGGTGACCCGCAGCGGCACTATCGGCTACCTTCCGCAGGACCCGAAGGTGGATGACATGAGCCAGCTGGCTCGTGATCGCATCCTCTCAGCGCGTGGCCTGGACGGTGTGGCACGCAAGATGCGTCAGGCGCAGGAAGACATGGCGAGCGAAGACCCGGCGCTGCGCGCTAAGGGTATGCGCCGCTACGACCGTCTTGAGGCTGAGTTCATTGCCGGTGGCGGCTATGCGGCGGAGTCGGAGGCGGCGGTCATCACCTCCAACCTGGACCTGCCGGAGCGTGTGCTCGCCCAGCCGCTGTCTACACTGTCGGGTGGTCAGCGTCGCCGCGTGGAGCTGGCGCGTATTCTCTTCTCCAACGCAGATACCATGCTGCTGGATGAGCCGACGAACCACCTGGATGCCGACTCTATTCTGTGGTTGCGTGACTTCTTGAAGAACTTCTCTGGTGGATTGCTGGTTATTAGCCACGATGTTGACCTGATGGAGCTGGTCGTCAATCGCGTCTTCTATCTGGACGCGAACCGCTGCGTAATTGACCAGTACAACATGGGCTGGAAGAACTACTTGCTTCAGCGTGAGCAGGATGAGCACCGCCGCAAGCGTGAGCGTGCGAATGCACAGAAGAAGGCGAATGCTCTGATGGAGCAGGCGAATAAGATGCGCGCCAAGGCGACGAAGGCTGTTGCTGCTCAGCAGATGATTAAGCGCGCCGAGAAGCTTCTGCGTGGCCTGGAGGAGGAGCGTCAGAGCGATAAGGTTGCGGCGATTCGCTTCCCGGATCCGGCGCCGTGTGGTAAAACCCCGCTCTCTGCGCAGGGCCTGTCGAAGTCCTACGGCTCTTTGGAGATTTTCACGGACGTTGATTTGGCGATTGACCGCGGTTCGCGCGTGGTGGTGCTGGGCCTGAACGGTGCCGGTAAGACCACTCTGTTGCGCATGCTGGCTGGCTCAACCCAGCCAGATACGGGTGAGGTTGTGTACGGTCACGGCGCGAAGCTGGGTTATTTCGCGCAGGAACACGAAATTCTTGATGGTGACCGCACTGTCTTTGAGAACATGAAGTCTGCCGCGCCGGATCTGGATGACACCCGCGTGCGTACGATTCTGGGTTCGTTCCTGTTCTCCGGTGATGACGTGGATAAGCCTGCTGGTGTGCTTTCCGGCGGCGAGAAGACCCGTCTGTCCCTGGCGACCCTGGTGGCATCGAGTGCGAACGTGCTACTGCTCGATGAACCGACTAACAACCTGGACCCCGCCTCACGTGAGGAGATTCTAAACGCGTTGAAGGCGTACCAGGGCGCCATTGTGATGGTTTCTCATGATGAGGGTGCAGTGGAGGCGCTGGATCCTGAGCGTGTGCTGCTTCTGCCGGATGCGGTGGAGGATTTATGGTCGAAGGAATACCAGGATTTGATTTCGCTAGCGTAAAGCACTATTTGCTGGCGTAAAAGCCTGGGGAGGCTCCGGTGCCGTGTAGCGCCGGGGCCTTTTTTGTGTGTATTAGGCGTTGTTTTATCGTTCGCGGCGTATTTTTTGTGTTCTGAAAATATGTTGTGGAGATATATTGTCGGTATTTTTCTCGTGAATAGCGCCGAAAAATATGACCTGACCCGTGGGTTTGTATTGTTTTCTGAGCGTATATGCTGTTATTGCGTTCCCATGCATGTGATTTGTGGGTTCTGGCATATGAAACTTGCAGCCTATTTGACGGGAAATAATGTTGCCTTGTGGGTTATTCTGAGGGAAAGAAAAGCTCCTGGGCGGTATTTCAGGGGGTCTGTGTGGGCTTTTTGAATTTTTCATGTGTCTCTACATACATTGTGGGAAAAATAGTAGAAACACAACATGTATGGGGCGTAGACTTGTAACTGTTCCCGCGGTTGCGAGGACGCAAATGCGAACATATAGGGCTCACTGTCGATGGTGAGCTAACGCGGGGGAGAAGAGATTCCCGCCCGCTCACGAAGGAGAATTGCCAATGCACAACACTGAGTTCGAGAAGTACCCCACCTCCGGTGAAGAGAACGTTGAGGTTGACGTCTTCTGGCCCATCCAGGACGCTTAATCTCTCACCCCGATAGGTCGGGATAAGGATTAGAAAAGCGCCCCGCCGCTTCCGTAGGGAAGTGACGGGGCGCTTTTCTGTCCTCATTGAGAATTTAGTTATGCGGCGTGAATACCCAGCCCAAACATTTGCAGGGGGTATTCGGTAAAGCCCATCATGGCTGCCGCGTACCAGGCGACGTACCCGGTCAGCGCTAGAACGAGCGCCTTCTCGCGTACGCTGCCAGCATCACCCAGGAGTGGCAGTGCTATGTAGCCGCTCTTTTTCCATAGGGGAGAAGCCACTAGGGGCTTGATAACGATGGGGTAGAGGGGCAGTAGGCCGCGGGTTGTCAGCAGGTCGCCCATCAGGTGAATGGTGGCGCCGACAGAAATAGCCCAGGGGAGCAGTGCCAGCGAATCGGTTGTATAGGCGGCGTACCCGAGGGCAACGGCACCGATCCATCCACCCGGTGCACCGAGCACGCGCAAGGCTAGACCGCCCGAGAATGCAGCAAGAAGTAGTGAAGCCCAGGGGATTCCGTTGTAGCTCAGGTTGGCGCTGAAATAGGCAATTGCCCAGAAGACTACCAGGCCCAAAATAGAGTGTGTTCCCTTGCGGTGTCCGCCACTGACTGCCCCGACAATGCGTGCCACACAGCGTGAAATGGGCGGAATGGAGTTGGCGATACTGCCGTTGTGGTGGTCAATATCCGGCAGCATGCCGGCACCGGCACAAGCCAGGGTGGTCACAATGAGAGTGGGGGTATCGGGAACCTGCACCACTCCCGTCTCGACGAGCACTAGCCAGCCAGCTGTGGCACTGACAGTGTGCGAATAGCCCATCATGGGGAGGAGCCTCCTTGGTGTGATTGCTCAGCGAGTGTGATTGCCTAGGTGCCGGGATGCTCCCCCGAACTCATTAGAACAAATATAGCATATATCGAAATTACTTTCGATAGGTAGGGTTATTACTCAAGCAGTGCTACCTTTCGATGACACTACCCTTCAAACGGAAGAGTCTGCTTCCAGAACTCACGCTCACGCAGGTAATTCTCCAGCCAGCCCACATGCTCGGAGCACGCCAACCAGACCTTGCGACGCTCGGGGGTGTGCACCTTCGGGTTGTTCCAGAGCAGCTGAAATTCTGCCGCCTGCTGGCAGCCCTTGCGAGAGCACTTGGCGTACTCGGGCTGTGCGTTCTGTGAAAGTGAACCGAGCAGATCCATGTTTTCTTATCCTTACTCTTGCGCTTCAACATGCGGTGGTATTCCGTGCCCACGCGATTCAGTGGAAAGGGAGGTGCGGGCTGTTCCGCTTCAGCCAGTGTACTCGCCCGATGAGGCATGTAAAAGAAGGGGAGTGGGTGTTCAACGTTCAAGAGTGGAGTGTAGCCTGCGGCACCTTTGTGCTAAAACGCGGTAAAATAAGGTTCGACTGTCCATCCGTCCACACCCCAACCGTGGAGCCGCTGCATCGGCTCTGATCGCGAGGGGTCGACTCATCAAGGAAGCTCATGAGCGAGAACACTCCCAAGACCGTGCTGGTCACCGGCGGCAACCGAGGCATCGGCTACGAAATTGCCAAGGAATTCCAGGCAGCAGGACACAACGTCTGCATCACCTACCGTAGCGGTGAAGCCCCCGAAGAATTTTTCGCCGTCAAGGCAGATGTACGCGATGCCGACAGCATTAACGAAGCATTCAAGGAAATCGAAGCAGAATTCGGCCCCGTGGAGGTGCTGGTTGCCAACGCAGGTATCACCCGCGACATGCTGCTGATGCGCATGAAGGAATCCGACTTTACCGATGTGGTCGACACCAACCTCACCGGTTCTTTCCGCGTGGTTCAGCGCGCCATCAAGGGCATGCTGAAGCTCAAGCGCGGCCGCATCATCCTGGTTTCCTCCGTGGTGGGTCTGTACGGTTCCCCTGGCCAGGTCAACTATTCCGCATCTAAGGCTGCACTGGTTGGTATGGCACGCTCCATCACCCGTGAGCTGGGCGGCCGTAACATCACCGCTAACGTGGTGGCACCGGGCTTCATTAACACCGCTATGACTGATGTTCTGCCCGAGGAAACTAAGAAGAACTACCTGGCGTCCATCCCGGCTGGTCGCTTCGCTGAGGCGGAAGAGGTCGCTCGCGTGATTCGCTGGCTCGTCTCCGATGAAGCTAGCTACATTTCTGGAGCTGTCATCCCCGTTGATGGCGGCCTGGGCATGGGGCACTAACCCCACCTGGTACGGACTACATGAAACGCCCGGGCGTGGGCGCACCCTTTCTAGACTTAAGGACATAAAACTATGGCACAGCTGACCGGCAAGACCATCATCATTACCGGTTCCTCCCGCGGCGTTGGCGCAGACACCGCACAGATTCTCGCCGCTGAGGGCGCGAATATTGTGGTGAACTACCGCTCTAAGGCACCGCGCGCGAACAAGGTCGTCAAGGCTATTGAAGAGGCTGCTGGCAAGGCAATCGCAGTGCAAGCTGACGTGACCAACAACGAGGACCTGCAGAATCTCGTTAACACTGCCGTGGAGACCTTCGGTTCCCTGGACTACCTGATCCTCAACGCGTCGGGTGGTATGGAATCCGGTATGGGCGAAGACTACGCAATGCGCCTGAACCGTGACGCACAGCTGAACCTGGCACGCCTGGCTGCAGAGAAGATGCCCGAAGGCGCACGCATCGTGTTCGTAACCAGCCACCAGGCGCACTTTATCCGCGAAGTTGAGACCATGGACGAGTACAAGCCCGTTGCAGAATCCAAGCGTGCCGGTGAAGATGCACTGATCGCCGAGATTCCCGCACTCTCTGAGAAGGGTATCTCCCTGGTCGTTGTGTCCGCTGACATGATTGAAGGCACCGTCACCGCAACCCTGCTGAACCGCCTGCACCCCGGCGCTATTGAACAGCGCCGCGAGACCGCAGGCAAGCTCTACACCGTCAACGAGTTCGCGCAGGAAATCGCGAAGATGGTCACCGCAGACGTTGAGACCGGCCACGTTGAGCTGGTTGGCGGCGCACGCGGCTTCATCGACTAATAAATTTAGCTGCTATAGATGCCGGTGCGGATGCGCCCGCCCCTCTGACAAGGTACATTTGATAAGGCGGCCGCCCCTTACGCATCGGCACCTATAGCCCCTAAGACTTTGCGCGAAGAACCCAATGTGGGGTGCCCGCGCACTATGCACCAACCGCTCCGATAACCCGGTATAGGTTGCGGGGTGGGGGGCGCATCCCATCCATCTAACTCACTGGAAGAAGAACCATGAGCACCGTACTCAACCTTCAGAATGTCTCCGTGATTCGCGGCGGCCGCCCCATCCTTAACAACGTTTCGTGGACTGTGAACGAAGGTGAACGCTGGGTCGTTCTGGGCCCCAACGGCGCCGGTAAGTCCACTCTGCTTTCGATTGCGGCAGCCCGCCTGCACCCGACCAGCGGCGAGGTTGAGATCCTTGACGAGACCCTCGGCGCTGTTGACGTGTTCGACCTGCGCCCGCGCATTGGTCTGTCCTCCGGTGCTTCAGCTACCCAGATTCCCGCCAACGAGAAGGTTTCCGACGTTGTCGTGACCGCAGCGTACGCTGTGTCCGGCCGTTGGAAGGAAGAATACGACGTCATGGACGACGATCGTGCCACCGAGTTGCTGGCTGAGTGGGGCGTCGATACCCTCGCTGACCGCACCTTCGGTTCCCTCTCCGACGGCGAGCGCAAGCGTGCACTGATTGCCCGCGCCCTCATGACTGACCCCGAAATGCTGCTGCTGGACGAGCCCGGTTCCGGCATGGACATCTCCGGTCGTGAGGACCTGGTTGAGCGTCTGACCGTGCTGGCTGCTGACCCCTACGCACCGGCTACCGTGCTCATCACCCATCACCTCGAGGAAATCCCGGCGGGCTTCACCCACGCCCTGCTGGTCCGTGACGGTGGCGTGGTCGCTGCCGGCCCGATCCTGTCCACCATTACCGAGGCGAACCTCGCAGCAACCTACGATATGGACCTGGCTCTGACCGTCACCTCCGCGGGTCGTTACTCCGCGTTTAAGCGCGCATGAGCCGTGCCCCGAAGCAGCTGAGCGCCGAACAGATCGCTGAGCGTGCCGAGCGTGTCTACGCCATCGAATCGGTCACGGCTCTGGCGCAGGCACCCGAGCAGGCGTTACGCCACTACACGCAGCTGACTGATGTGAAGCTCCGTAGCGCCATGGAGCCGCAGTGGGGTATTTACATTGCGGAGTCTTCGAAGGTGATTCGTCGTGCGCTCGCTGCAGGTCATCAGCCTGTTTCTTTCCTGATGAGTGAGAAGTGGGCTGATGATTTGGCGGATGTTTTGCGCGCCCATCCTGACACTCCCGCGTATGTGGGTAGTGAGGAGCAACTGGAGCAGGTGACCGGTTTTCATCTGCATCGTGGCGCGTTGGCGGCGATGGCTCGTCCGGCGCCGCAGCCTCTGGAGCAGTTGTTGCGAGGTGCCTCTCGCGTGGCGATTTTGGAAGACATTGTGGACCACACGAATGTGGGAGCTATTTTCCGTTCGGCTGCCGCGCTGAACGTGGATGCTGTGCTAGTGACTCCGCGATGCGCTGATCCGCTGTATCGCCGCTCGATTCGCGTGTCGATGGGTACTGTTTTTCAGGTGCCGTGGGCTCGCTTGGAGTCGTGGCCTGATAACTTGCAGACTTTGCACGAGCTGGGCTTTAAGAGCGCGGCGTTGGCTCTGAAGGAGGACTCGCTGACCCTGGAGGAGCTGTCTGCTCGCCGGGATGAGAAGCTTGCGCTGATTCTGGGCACGGAGGGGCACGGTCTGTCGTTCCGCACCTTGGCGGCGTGTGGCGATACAGTGATGATTCCGATGTCGCACGGTGTGGATTCTTTGAATGTTGCGGCGGCGAGCGCCGTGGCGTTCTGGGAGACCCGCCCGCGTTCATAGCCTGGGTTCTGATCTGATTAGTAACCCCCGTGAGTGCCTTCTTCGGGTGCCCTTGCGGTGTGTGGGTTGGTGCCTGTGAGGGAACGTACTGGGATTTAATCCGTGAAGATGGTACCCTTAATGGGTTGTGCGCGCCCTACGCGGGCACAATGGTGATGCGCTCTGAGATTTTCTCGATAGCTGCACATCGAAAAACCTACTCCATCTATATAAGGGCTACTGGCAAAATCCAGTAGCAGAAGAAGGTATATCAATGAAGGCAGAAATCCACCCGGACTACAACCTGGTTCTGTTCCGCGACCTCGCATCCGGCAAGGTCTTCCTGACCCGTTCCACCATGACCTCGGACAAGACTGAGAAGTGGGAAGACGGCAACGAGTACCCGATCGTCGAGGTTGAAATCTCGTCCGAGTCGCACCCGTTCTACACCGGTAAACAGCGCATCATGGACTCCGCAGGTCGCGTCGAGCGCTTCAACGCACGCTTCGGCAACTTCGGTAAGAAGTAAATCTTCTTTCCCAGCTTTGCTTTTTAGCGAGATTAATGCCCCGTTCTCCTTGGTTTTCAAGGAGGCGGGGCATTGCGCATTTTACGGTGCAATCTAAAATATTCGCCCAAACGGGAGGAAAGTTGTAATGTAAAACCTTTCGCTTACGGGTGCGTAGACCAGCTGACAGCGTTACAATGAGTAAGTATTTTGCGAGCTGTGCATTTTCTGTGCCCTCCAGCACCGCCCCATATCGGCGGGTATTCTCCGGCTCTCTGTATTCTAGAGACTTCGCTGGATGCGCTGCGCGTCTCGCGTATCACCATCTCAAACAAAGGACAACTTAATGAGCGACGCGCATTCTGAACCGTCGCAGAGGAAGAAATGGGTCAAGCGTGCCCTGCTGATCCTGCTGATTCTTCTGCTGGTTATTACCCTCGGTATTGGTTTCTTTATCTGGCGTGCTGGCCACACTTGGGATAGCAAGACCGAGAAGTTCGACTCCATCACTAAAGTGGACGAAGACCTCAGAAAAATTAGGGAGCAGCTTGGAGAGGCTAAGAAGCTCAACGTAACGGAGCTGAAGGCTCCGGGGGATACCAACTCAGATAATGCCAGCGAGCACGATAAGGACGGCGACGGCATCCTCGATAACGGCTACAACTACGGAGTTGTCAAGGGCCCGGGTAAGAATATTCTGCTACTCGGTAGTGATACTCGTTCCGGCTCTGAAGCAGCTCAGGTGAGCGGCTCCCGTGCAGATAGCATCATGCTCATGCACATTCCGGCTGATGGCAAGGGCGTGTACCTGGTCTCAATCATGCGTGATACCTGGGTGAACATCCCCGGTTACGGTGCGGCGAAGATTAACGCTGCACTCAACTACGGCGGTATTTCTCTGCAGGTGGCGACCGTTGAGAGCCTGGTTGGTATCAAGATTGATCACGTGGCTGAAATTGAGTTTGAGGGCTTCAAGGCTCTTGTGAACTCGGTCGGTGGTGTGGATGTCCAGGTACCGTTCGACTTCGACATCAATGCCTGGTCTTTCAAGCAGGGTGTGCAGCATATGGATGGTGGTGCGGCTCTTGCGTTCGTGCGTGCTCGCTACCAGTTCGCTGACGGTGACTACCAGCGTGTCCGTAACCAGCGTGCATTCCTGCGCGGCCTATACAACACGATGAAGGTTAAGGGTGCGCTGAGCAGTGTGGGCACTTTCCAGTCTTCCGTTGAGTCTATTTCTGGTTATATGCGTGTGGATTCCGGCCTGAACGCTGCGCAGATTGCCCAGATTGCGGCTCCGGTGCTGACCAGTGGTGACACTACGATGCGTATGACCACCCTGCCGAACGCAGGCCCGGGTTGGTCCTACGACGGTCAGTCAATCATTCTGGTTAACCAGGCTGCAAATGCCCACCTGGCAAGCGCACTGCGGAATGATACGATGGATCAGTTCTTGGCTACTTACGGTCAGGATTAAGATTTGACTCCTGCGCGGGAAAGCTTGTATAAGCTTCCACCCCCGCTGTGTTTAACCGTTCCTGGAGAAACTGTGTACGTGAAAGGGCGGCTACCTCACCATAATGGTGGGTAGCCGCCCTTTGTGCGTATGTTCTGAGGGGAGGAGCTTATGCCTTCGATTCAGGCTTTTCCTCTTGCTCAGTAGCCTCTTCGTTATCGTAGGCTTCGTAGTAGGGCTGACGACCAAAGTAGAATGCCACAGCCGCAACAGCGCCACCCATGATAGCGATGAGGATGCCGAGCATCGGGGTCCACAGCATCGAAATCAGGCCGGCGACCAGAACGGCGAGGCCTGCACCCTTGATCAGGTTCAGCAGGCGGTCACGCTCGTTCGGTTCGTAGTACTCCTCTTCTTCCAAGCTGTACTCGATTATCGGCTTCTCGGCGGCGGGCTCATAGTGGGTCGGCTCAGAGGCGGCGGAACCGCCGGTCAGGGAGCTCATGAAACCACGACGCTTCTTCGGTGCTTGCTGTGCGGAGGATTCCAGGTAGTGACGCTCACCTTCGGTGGGCACGAATGCGGCGGGTACCTCGTACTCTTCACCAGCGGGTAGCAGTGCCGGAACGTTATTGGGCAGAGTCTCGTACCACTCCTGTGGAATATCGGCGGGGCGTGCAGCCTGAACGGTCAGGGATAGTTCCAGGGTGTTACCGCGAATAGTACCCCAGGCGCTGGTAAGGCGGTCATTCTCAAATGCGTAACGGATGACGGGCGTCAGCTGCTCGGACATCTGGGTGCTCAGGCGGCCCACGAGCTTGCGGTCGTGGCGCACCTCAACGCTGTCGACGAAGCGCCCGTCGGAGGTTTTGAGCTGATTTGCTTCCAGGGTCAGGATTACGCGGCCTTCACCGCTGGGCGGCAGGATACTGTGCAGGTATTCGGAGTGCTCCTTCTCATCGAGCACCTTCATTGACGGGCCCTGGGGCAGCAGGGTTGCGCGGGTCGGCGCGTCGTTGAGGGGGAAGAGAGAGCCGGGTGCGGACAGGGAGAGCACGCCGGTGCTCTTCACGTGCATGCCGCCGCCTTCAGCGCGTACGGCAACAGCGGAGAGCTGCAGGTGCGCGATGGGTTCGTAGCCAGAGGCGACCACGCGGGTAATGGAATCCCAGTACGCGGCGGAGTCCTCCACACTCATACGGCCTACCTTGAATTCGTCAATGTAGACGGCGATGCTATTGGGCTCGTAGGGGTTATCCGATTCGGGAACAAGGCGCGCTTCACCGTACCAGATCCGTTCACGGTCGATGTGCAGTTCCTCAAAAATTTGGAGGGTTTCTGCTTCATAGTAATCATCGGTGACGACGTCAACGCTACCGCGGTCACCGAGTGCGTAATCGACCACTGAAAACTCCTTCTGATATATCTAAGCGAGCGGATACCTAGTCTATTCTCTCATGCTTTCAGAGCGGACAGCTCACAAAAACGGGTGACATTTATCTGTCTTTTAGCACCGGGTGCATATAGTTTGGTGTTTGGGGGAATCAGTCCCGGTAACACTGGCTCACGTCAACGCACTAAAGAGCCGCGACCCCTCCGTGTGGACACTCCCAAAACAAAAATTTTGGCTGAGAAAGCCACGAAAAAGACCACCGCCCAAACACCACCCGGTTTACAACCGGGTAAGTGCCAAGCGGTGGTCTACATCAATTAGCCTGAGAGCCTCACAGGGCGGTCATAGCACCCCGCTCAGCTACTCAAACCATGCAACTTAGTCCTGTAGGGAAACGTTGAACTTCTGGGCCACAATTGAACGATGGCCGTGATCCTGCGCCTCTAGAACCAGACGACGCAGAGCCGAAGGAGCCTCTGGGTTCGCCTCCAACCAGCGCTGAGCCAGCGCGACGGAGGGGTTACCCTCAACACCCAGACCCTCGGTGGAGCCGGTGTTGTACGGAGCCTTCGGGTACAGGCCACGCACAATGCGGGTCGCCATACCAATTGAACGGGACGCCCAAAGGGGCAGCAGAGCCTCAAAGTAGGAGTCGTAGTAGGACTCACGCAGTTCAACCGGACCGCGAGCAAAACCGTTAATGGTCGAAGCCAGAGCGTCGTTCGACAGTGACTCATCTTCCATGATGGTCTTGTACGCGGCAGCCTTACGCTCAGCAGAGGGCAGGGCCGCAATCGCGTACGCGTAACCATTCGAAGAAATCGAGGAGGGGCTGTACTTAGCCGCACGGTCCAGATCCTCAACGGTCACCAGGTCGCGGCTTGCGAGCGCACCCAGTGCACTCCAACCCAGGTTCTGGTCGTAAGGAATGCCGGTTGCGTCAGCAATATCGCCGGTGGTGTCTTCGAAAGCACCGCGGGCAATATCGCGGCAGAGCTCTTCACCCTTGGTCGCGTTGGTGGAGACCGAAATCAGGGCGCGCAGCAGAATCAGCTGCTCGTCGGAGCCGGGCTTAGCCTGTGCCAGTGCTGCTGCGAATGAGTCGTAGAGAGCGTCGTAGAGGCGCTCGCGGCCGGTGGGTGCGGAGAAGGTTGCGATAGCGACCTGTGCGTTGTTGACCATGGTGCCCAGCAGGGATGCGCTCGGTTCCTTGGAGACGTTGCGTACGACTGCGTCGACGTAGGTGGTGACGGGCAGGCGTGCATCGCGCACGTTCTCCCAGAGGGAGCCCCAGATGAGGCCGCGGGAAAGTGCGGATTCGAGGGTGGAGACACCTTCGATAGCTGCCTGCAGGCCGTCTTCGTCGGTCAGGGCGACCTTGGCGTAGGTGTGGTCTTCTGCGTTGAGCATGAGCAGGTCAGCTTCACCAACGAGCTTCTTCTGCTCCTCGGTGAGCTCTACGCGGTGCTCGGAGACGGGCTCTGCCGGGTATTCGAGGGAGAGTAGGCCGGTGGAGGTGAGCTTGCCGTCGGTCAGCGCGAAGGTTTCCAGCTTTGCCACGTGGGGGCGGCCCAGACCTGCGGGCTGCTGTGCGGGCAGTTCCTGGGTGAGGATCAGGTCGGTGAGCCGACCGTCTTCGCCGTAGACGCGCTTGGTACCCAGTGCGGACACGCCGGAGGTCTGCAGCCATGCGTTAGCCCATGCCTGCATGTCGCGGCCGGACACCTCGTTGAGTACCTGCAGGAAGTCGTTCAGGGAGGTGTTGCCCCACTCGAAACGCTTGAAGTACACGCGTGCTGCTTCGATGAAGGTGTCGAAGCCGACGTAGGCAACTAGCTGCTTGAGCACGGATGCGCCCTTTGCGTAGGTGATGCCGTCGAAGTTCTGCGATGCTGCTTCCAGGTGGGGGATGTCAGCGACGATGGGGTGGGTGGTGGGCAGCTGGTCCTGCATGTATGCCCATGCCTTGCGGTTGTTCGCGAAGGTGACCCATGCGTCGTTGAAGTTGTTGGCTTCCTTAGCGCCGAGGGTGCCCATGAAGTCTGCGAAGGACTCCTTGAGCCACAGATCGTCCCACCACTTCATGGTGACGAGGTCGCCGAACCACATGTGTGCCATTTCGTGGCAGATGGTGTTGGTTCGGCCTTCGAGGTCGTCCTCAGTTGCGCCGGAGACGAAGATGTAATCTTCGGTGAAGGTGACCAGGCCGGGGTTCTCCATTGCGCCGATGTTGTATTCAGGTACGAATGCCTGCTCGTACTTGGGGTACGGGTAGGGGTAGTCGAAGAGGTCCTGGAAGAAGTCCAGGCCGTTTTCGGTGACCTTGAAGATGTGGTCGTAGTCGAAGTGCGGCTTGAGGGACTGGCGGCAGTATGCGACCAGGGGGATGTCACCGCTGTTGACTTTGCTCTTGGGCTTGTAGGTGGTGGTTGCGGTGAAGTATTCGCCGGCAACGATTGCGGTGATGTAGGTGGAGATCTTTGCGGTGGGGGAGAAGACTCGCTTGGTGATGGAGTCGTCGGCGGGGTCTACGACCTGGCTTTCGAGTACGCCGTTGGAGCTGACGACCCAGTCCTTGGGTGCGGTGATGCGGAAGTTGAAGACTGCCTTCAGGTCGGGCTGCTCGAAGTTCGGGAAGACTCGGCGGCAGTCGGAGGGCTCGTACTGGGTGTACAGGTAGACGCGACCGTCGGAGGGGTCGAAGTAGCGGTGCATACCTTCGCCGGAGCGGGAGTAGTAGGAGCGACCGTGGATGGTGAGCACGTTTTCTGCCTGCAGGTTGGGCAGGGTGATGCGTGCGCCGTCGACGACATCAGCCAGGGGTAGTTCGGTGCCGTTGAGCTTAACGGAGTCGACGCTGTGGTGGATGTAGTCGATGAAAGTTTCTGCGCCGGGGGTGTTGCAGGAGAATCGGACGGTGGTGACGGTAGGGTAGGACTCGAATTCGGGGTCCTTGGCATTAGTCAGGTCGACATGCACGTCGTAGGTGTCGACACTGATGAGAGCCGAACGTTCTGCGGCTTCTTCGCGGGAGAGGTTCTCATTATTCATGCTTTTTATTCTAGTCGTTATGACCGCAAATATGGCAGTTGAGTGGGCGTGCCGGTCATATTACTCGCGGTGCGAGAAGATCACCCAGGATGCGGGGAATCAATCAGCCCTGAATATGTGATATAGAACATGTTCATTCGATTTGCAGAGTATCCAGAAAGCCCGTATAGTATTACGTGTTGCTTCGAGCGGCACCGAAAGGAAAACGTTCGAAAGTCACCTGCGCGGGTGGCGGAATAGGCAGACGCGCTAGCTTGAGGTGCTAGTCCTCGTATTAGAGGGTGGGGGTTCAAGTCCCCCCTCGCGCACAGATAATCCCCGGTTCTTCGGAACCGGGGATTTTTGTATGTTTGGACAATTTCACCAGCAGTTTGCTGGCCTGCGCCTTTCGGGAAGACCTCGGCTGAAACCTTTCAGACTGAAAACTTTCGGGCTGCAAAAATAGGCGCAGAAACTTCTGGCACAAAGAAGCACTCAAAATATATCAGCGCGCAAAAAAGTAGTGGGGTGAGGCTCCTTGAAGGGAATCTCACCCCACACTAGCTACGCTAGGGAAGCTAGAAGAACAGCTATATCAGCTGAAACTGTATTACTCAGCCAGACGCTCCGGGTCAGTGGTGACCAGAATCTTCACAGCGGTCTCGTTGTGGTGGATCAGGGTGTCGAAGCCCTTGTCAATTAGGTCCTCCACGGCAATCTTGCCGGTGATGAAGGGCTTGAGGTTAATCTTGCCGGACTCAACGAGCTTAATGGTTTCCGGGTGGGAGTTCACGTATGCGATGGTGCCGCGGATATCGATTTCCTTGAGCACAATCTTCTGCACATCCAGGGAAGCGGGCTTGCCCCAAATGGAGACGATGACAACCTTGCCGGTCGGCTTAAGGGCATCCAGAATCAGATCCAGTGCGGGCTGAACGGAGGTGCACTCGAAGGCGATGTCAGTGCCACGGCCGTCGGTCAGCTTGTGAATCTCAGCCAGAACGTCGGTCTCTGCGGGGGAGAAAGCGTAGTCAGCAACACCGGAGTCCAGAGCCTTCTGGCGGCGCAGCGGGGACAATTCGGAGATGATGACCTTAGCGCCCTTAGCCTTCAGAACTGCGGAGGTTAGCAGACCGATGGGGCCAGCACCGGTGACCAGCGCGAATGCGCCCTCTTCGAACTCGCCTGCACGCTCAACAGCGTGGTAGCCAACGCTCAGGGGCTCAATCAGTGCAGCCTCGTCCAGGGGAATGTTATTAGGAATCTTGTGAACCCAGCGACGCTTGACGGCAACCTTCTCGGACAGACCACCACCGCGACCTGCCAGGCCGATGAAGTTCATGTCCTTAGACAGGTGGTAGTCCTTGGAATCGGGGCCGGTGTAGACATCATCGCGAATGATGTAGGGCTCGACAACAACGTGGTCGCCAACCTGCAGGTCGTCTACGCCTTCGCCCAGTGCTTCAACAACACCGGAGAATTCGTGACCGAGGGTGACGGGGGAGTCCTCGCCAGAAATGGGGTGGGGGTGACCGTGCTGGGGGCAGAAGATGGGGCCGTCCAGGTATTCGTGCAGGTCGGTACCGCAAATGCCGCACCAGGCGACCTTAACCAGAACCTCGCCCGCAGCGGCTTCGGGTGCGGGGATATCTTCAATGCGGATGTCGTGGCGGTCGTAGAAGCGTGCTGCCTTCATGGGATGGAGCTCCTTAGCGTGGTTGTGGCGCTCACCGCGGTGTGTGCATGCTGGTACGGTTCGCATCCATGGGTCTGTCACGGTATTGACAGAGGCCCAAACGACATGGTCTGGACCGGTTGTGAACTGTCCTGCCGGCATTCGCATCGCTAGCGCCGGATGGTGATGGGTGCGGCTGGATTGTCGCTCCCATGTGTTTAACGCTACTCCAATGAATCAAAGATTCATAGGATATATACAAATTTTCTTTTATGTGACAGATATTTCTTTTTGGATGTTTTCGACTCCATCACGCCTGACCATCTAGCGCCCGGCGAGCGCAGACGGTAGCGTGGAAGCATGACTGACACGAACGCACAGGGCACCGCCGCCCACACCCAGCCCACTTCTGACAGTTCCGGTCGAATGACACCGAACCGACCTGCCGCAATAACCCGCCACTATGATGCGCCCGATGCTGATTGCGTGCGCGGTAGCGAGTACTCCGAGATCCTTGCCCTTGAAACTGAGCAGTGTAAGCGTGCCGCTGAGCACCGCCACAAGCGTGGGCTTGCGCATCCTGAGCAGGAGCGTAGCCGCGGCGAGCGCCAGGGTCACGGAAAGGGGCGCGGTCACCGTCTTGATGAAGACAGTGGGCTGGCGCATATTCGCCGCGACCTGGCCGCATCTGTAGCCACTCGTGCGGATTCTTTGACCGCAATTCTCAAGGCGATTCACGCGCATCCTGAGACTGCCTACGAGGAGTATTTCGCATCCCGAACGCTCGTTGATGCGGTCCGCAAAGCGTACCCGAACCTCAGTATCGAGTACCCTGCCTTCGGCCTGGGTACCGCGTTCAAGGTGGAACTCACCAGTGCCGACTACGACCCCACCAAACATCGCACCATTGCGATTCTCTCCGAATATGATGCACTGCCTGGCATCGGCCACGGCTGCGGTCACAACGTTATTGCGGTATCCGGGCTGGGTGCTTTCCTCGCCCTGGTGGATGCGTTCGCCGCCGGCCCCGAGACATTCAGCGGTAGGGTCCTCTACTACGGCACGCCTGCCGAAGAGTCTGATGCCGGTAAGGAGCTGATGGCGCGCGCCGGCGCGTTTGAGCAGGTGGATGCCGCGATTATGGTGCACCCCTACTTTATGGATGTGGCCGATCAGGCGTGGTTGGGTCGCCGCGAATGTCGCGTGACCTATACGGGCGTAAGCGCGCACGCTTCCTCGCACCCGTTTATGGGTCGTAACGCCCTGGACGCGGCGAATCTGGCGTATCAGGGTTTGGGTTTGTTGCGTCAGCAGATTCCCGGTTCGGACCGTATCCACGCGATTATTGACCACGGTGGGGACGCGCCGAACCTGATTCCTGCCACCGCGAGCCTGCATATTAATATCCGTTCTAAGCATGCGCCGACTCTGCGTGCACTGTCGCGACGGGTTGAGGAGGTGCTGCGCGGTGCGGCGCTCATGGCTGGTGTGAGTGCGGAGGTGACCTGGGATCCTTCACCGATGACCATGCCGGTGCGTACGAACCGTCCGCTGTTGAAGCGTTGGGTTTCGGCTCAGCGTTCGGTGGGTCGCCACCCGTATCCACCCGGCACGGTTAGCGACACCTTGGCGGCTTCTACCGATTTTGGTAATGTGAGCCTGCGTGTGCCCGGCATTCACCCGCTGATTCAGATTGCTCCAGAGGGTACCGGTATGCATACGGTGGAGTTCGCGCAGTGTGCGGACACTCCGGCAGCGGTGGATGCTGCCCTGGATGCTGCGTTCGGTTTGGCTTCTGTGGCTTTGGATTTCCTGGTTGACGACGAGTTGGCGCAGGTGGTTCGTGCTGATTTTGAGGCTTCCGGCGGTGCCGTGGATGTAGAGGGCTACTTTAGCGGCATGTGAGCTTTCTCAAAAGGTCAGAACGTCATTATTTGGTTTTATGAGTGAAAAACACTCCTCATAGCCCATAAAGTCACCAGCACCTATCGAAAAAAGCAAAATAACCCAACACAAAACGCAGAATTTGCGGCATAATAGAACATAACGGAGCGAGCCCACCGGAGAAGAACGACCACCTAAGGAAATTCAACCCCGAGGCACACACCCGCTTCCCTATAAACCACGCGAGAATCCTCTCGCACCACACGGATAACTCTCACGAAAGAGGGCATACAGCAATGAACGGTGTCAACAACCCCACCAAGCTCGGCGTCATCGGTGCAGGCGGCGTCGGTAGCGCAACCGCATACGCAGCTATGGTCCGCGGCTCCGCAGACGAAATCGTCCTGTACGACATCGACGGCAAGCGCGCACACGCTGAAGCACTAGACATCGCACACGGCGCAATGTTCGCACACGAAGCAACCGTAACCGGTGGCGACGACATCGAACTGCTGCGCGACTGCGACATGGTCATCATCACCGCTGGTGCTCGCCAGAAGCCCGGCCAGCCCCGCCTCGAACTGGCAGGCGCAAACGTCGCAATCCTCGAGAAGCTACTGCCGAACATCCTGTCCGTAGCACCCAACGCAATCATCATGCTCGTCACTAACCCCTGTGACGTTCTCACCATTGTTGCCCAGAAGATTACCGGCCTGCCCGCAAACCGCGTGCTGTCCTCCGGTACCGTTCTGGACTCCTCCCGCCTGCGTTGGCTGATTGCTAACAAGGCTGGCGTCTCCATCAAGAGCGTTCACGCAAATGTGGTCGGTGAGCACGGCGACTCCGAGTTCCCCATCTGGTCCGCAGCAAACATCGGTATGGTTCCTCTCTCCGAGTGGGAGCAGGACGGCAAGCTCGTCTTCACAGAAGAGGTTCGTGCAGAACTGGCAACCGAAGCAATGCGCGCAGCATACAAGGTCATCGAGGGCAAGGGCTCCACTAACTACGCAATCGGTATCTCCGGTGCACGTATCGCTGAGGCATTCCTCGGCGGCCAGAACGCAGTCCTGCCCGTCTCCACCACCATTGCTGGCGAGCTGTACGGCTTCAAGGACGTTGCACTGTCCCTGCCCACCATCGTGAACCGTGAGGGCATCCAGCGCGTGCTTGAGGTCCCCATGAACGATGCTGAGCTGGCACAGCTGAAGGCATCCGCTGAGGCAATCCGCGCATCCGCAGCTTCCCTCGGTTTCTAATCTTGGCTTCTAAAAACCCCGGCTTCTCATTCTTTCGGGTTCATGACCCGTAAGAAGCAAACATTCAGTAGGCGCAGCGTCAAGCTGAGCTAACCGACAGAAGAACCCGCCGCACCCGACACCTGCTCCTTTGAGGAGTGGGGAGCTGGGGGCGGCGGGTTCGCTGTGGCTGTAAGGTTTTTTATGCGGGGCTTGATGTACCGCGTGCTGCTTGGCTTGACCAACCTAGGCTTACCGTTCTGGCTTTGGTGTTCTCTTCACGGCACCGAATTTACCCGCTGATTTACCTGCCGTGACCGTTCATAGTTCCGCATTTAAATCGCCGTATGACCGCCCGGCGCACACCATAGGCGCGTAGGTAGTAGAATAATGGCATGAGCATTGATCCTCGCACCGAACTCACCCGCCTCCTTGACGCGCTGGAGGCGCACCTGACCGCCGTCGTAAACCGAACCGGCGAACACGACCCCGCCGTCGATGAGGCGTACGTAGAAATCGCCAACGCCTTCGAAGCCTACGAAGATGCCCTCTTCGAAGCTCACAACGAGGTCACCCCCTTGAGTGTCTACGGTGACGAAGACGACCTGGAAGAAATCCTCGATGACGAAGAAGATGAAGACGACGACGATATCGAGTACGAAGACTAAATAGCGCCTCGCCCATACGTTACGGACCGACCCCTGACCGGTACCCCCTACGCGGGGTAATACGGCAGGGGTCGAACCGTACCCGCAACACCCGCGCAGCGCCTACTGAGAGCCCCCCCCCGCCGAAACCCCCCCCGCCGAAACCCCCCCCGCCTAATACCCACCGAGCATGCACCGAGAACGGAGAAACCCGTGAGCGAACCCCGCACCTGGCGCGACGCCGCCCTCATCCTCCGCACCCAAAAACTCGGCGAAACCGACCGCATCATCATCATGCTCACCCGCGACGGCGGAATCACCCACGCCGTCGCCAAAGCCGTACGCAAACCCACCTCCAAGTTCGGTGGACGACTCGAACCGTTCATGCACACCGACCTGTCCTTCAGCCGCGGCCGCACCAACCTGCACACCATCACCCAGGCGGTAACCCTGCACGCCTACACCGCACCGATCATGGCGAACTACGATGCGTACACATGCGCCTCTACCATCGCCGAACTGGCGGAAGCACTCACCAAAGATACCGACAGCACCGCCGACATCTACACCCTGACCCACGGGGCGCTTGCCGCGCTCGCGCACGGCCAACATGTACCGCAGAGGATTCTGACCCGCTACCTGGCGCGCAGCATGAACGCCGCCGGCTGGCCGCTCATCGGTGAAAACTGCACCCGATGCGGCACCCCGCTCGTGAACGCAGATTACCCGGGCGATAACCGAGCAGACAGTAGCACCCCCGGTACTACAAGCGGAAGCGGCAGGTACATAGCCTTCCACACCGCCCACACCTACGGGCACCACACGGTCCTATGCCCCCAATGCGCACCCGCCACCGACACACCCCTAACCGGCCTGCGTGCCGAAGAGCTCGGCTATGCGCTCGCCACCGCATCGGCGGATCCGCGCGCCTGGGCGACGATTGACACCGCACCCGTGCCGGTTGCCTCCAAAGTTCTGGGACTCTACCTGAAAACCACCCAGAACCTGCTTGAACACCCCCTCAAAACGGCGAGCGCCCTCGAAGCGGAGATCCCTGCACCGTAAAACCGGGGCAGTAAAAATTGGCTCAGTAAAGACCGGTCGGCATAGCAAAGACCCGCCAGAACCCACCCGGAACAGTCGGCACAGCGCAGATGCACATGGGTGCGTCAAACATGGGTCAACCAGGACGCAAAATAACCCCCGAAGCACCCGCCCATGCGCGCTGTGTCACGGTAAAATAGCTAACAGCACACCAGGTTTATATCTGGCGCATATCTAGGCAAACGACCCCGGGGGAGAACCCGCCAGGGAAGAAAGGCACACATGGCACGCACCCAGCCCGTACCCCCGCCGGCACACCCCACCGGGGCAACCCCGCCGCCGATTCCGAAGAAGTTCATTCCGCAGCATGTTGCTGTTGTCATGGACGGTAACGGACGCTGGGCGAACGAACGCGGCCTACCTCGCACCGAGGGCCACCGCACCGGTGAGGCGGCACTGCTGGACGTCGTTGCGGGCGCTATCGAAATGGGTATCCCGTACGTGACCGCCTACGCGTTCTCCACCGAAAACTGGAAGCGCTCACCCAGCGAAGTTGCGTTCATCATGCGTTTCTCCACCGAGGTGCTGCAGCGTCAGCTGGCAACCCTCAAGACCTGGGGTGTGCGCATCCGCTGGGCTGGCCGCCGACCCAAGCTGTGGAAGAACGTCATCGAAGAGCTCGAACACTGCGAGCGTGAAACCATCGATAACACCGTCTGCACCCTCACCATGTGCGTGAACTACGGCGGCCGCGCAGAAATCGCCGATGCGGCGGCAGCTATCGCGGCGGACGCAGTGGCGGGCAAGCTCAAGCCCGGTAATATTACCGAAAAGACCATCCAGAAATACCTGGACGAGCCTGACCTGCCCGACGTTGACCTGTTCCTGCGTTCCTCCGGTGAGCAGCGCATCTCGAACTTTTTGCTCTGGCAGAGCGCCTACGCCGAGATGATTTTCATGAACGTGCTCTGGCCCGACGTTGACCGCCGCACCCTCTGGGAAGCTGTCGAAGAGTACGCGCGCCGCGACCGCCGCTACGGTGGCGCTGTCGACGCCGTCGCCAACGACAAGTAACCCCCAGGCATACAAACCGGCATACAGACCCGGCACGCCCGGCTCATAGCCCCATAAACCACCCACACCCTCCAACACTAGGGAGAACAAATGCGCATCTACCCGACCTTCTTCAACATCTTCTTCAAAGGCATGGACCCCGAGAAGGCACACCACGTCGGCTTCTGGGGCGTTCAGACCCTGCGCAACGTCGGCATCACCCGCGCGCTGCGCAAGTACTTCCAGCCCGCACCCGAACTGGCAACCACCATCATGGGCATTACTTTCCCCTCGCCGTTCGGTCTGGCTGCAGGCTTCGACAAGGGCGGTAAGGGCATTGCCGCGCTGGCTGGTATCGGCTTCGGCCACGTCGAGATCGGTACCATCACCGGTCAGGCACAGCCCGGCAACCCGCAGCCGCGCCTCTTCCGCCTCGTGGAAGATAAGGCGGTCATCAACCGCATGGGATTCAACAACGACGGTGCCCCAGCGGCAGGCCCGCGCGTAGCCGCCGCCCGCGCAGACCTCGAAACCGAATACCGCGGCGCCGTACGCCCCGTCATTGGTGTGAACATCGGCAAGACCAAGGTCGTCGAGCTCGATAACGCTATCGAGGACTACCTGATTTCTACCCGCACCCTGGCACCGCAGGCAGACTACCTGGTCGTGAACGTCTCCTCCCCGAACACTCCGGGTCTGCGCACCCTGCAGGCTATCGAGTCGCTGCGCCCGCTGCTTGCCGCCGTGCGTGAAGAGGCAGACCGCGTATGCCCCAACCGCCACGTACCGCTGACCGTGAAGATCGCGCCGGACCTGGTCGATGAGGACGTTATCGAGGTGGCAACCCTTGCGAAGGAACTGAAGCTGGACGGCATCATCGCCACCAACACCACCATCGCCCGCGACGGCCTGGGCCTGACCAGCGACATGACCAAGGTCAAGGAAATCGGTGCCGGCGGCCTCTCCGGTGCGCCGCTGAAGCCCCGCTCCCTGGAGGTGCTGCGCCTGCTCAAGCGTGAAATCGGCGACGACCTCGCCATCATCTCCGTTGGTGGCGTGACCACCGCCGAGGATGTGCAGGAGCGCCTGAACGCTGGCGCTGACCTGGTGCAGGGCTACACCGCGTTCCTGTATGAGGGGCCGCTCTGGGCGGCACACATTAACCGTGGCCTGGTGAAGCTGCGCCGCGCTCGCCGCTAAAAGGTTTACAGGCAGGGGGCTTTTTGCTCCCCGTGTGCTGATTCGGCGTGCTGAAAAGGGGGCACCGTTCTCTACCCGTTGGGGTGGAGGCGGTGCCCCCTTTTGTATGCCCACTATTCCGCCGATAGCACGCATAGTTATTTGACGTATAAAGCATTGAATTGTCGCGCCTGCTGGGTAGCGGCGCACTCGTGGGCCTTGGCGCCTTGCTCGCGGTGTGTGGCCAGAAGGCGAATAATGAGGCGGCAGCCACCGCCTCCGCCGCGCCTAGTGAGTCGGCTTCAGCATCTGAGCCGCCTTCGGCGAGTGCCACCCCGTCTACTGTCTGCTGCTACTCGGGCGGCTCAAAGGCACCGGATGGGGAGTACCGCCCTACTGATTCGAAGGGACCGCCCAGAATGACCCCAAGCCTGAGGCACCGGAATAGGGATATCGAGATAAGTCGATTTTCGGCTTGGAAGACGATTCGCGCTTGGGTCTTGAATGAAAATTACTCAATTCAAACTGGAGACTATACGGAAACCTTCAAAGAAGTAGCTTCTCGAAACACATGTGGCTTCTCACGCAAGAACATAAAATAAGAACACAAAAATAGGGGAGAGGCCTGAACCTTCAGGACCTCTCCCCAAGCACCTATAAGGCACTAACGACTTAGTGCGGGTACTCGCCGTACTTCACCATCGGAACCGGGCGGCGCATACGACGAATCATCATCACACGGTTAAACGCATACATGCCAGAACCGCGCTGAACCTCGCCGAACTTCGCAATCAACTTCTTCTTCAGGCTACGCCACAAAATAAAGTAGTCAACAACCCACAGAATCATCAGCGCATACATTGCGTACACGGAACCGTAATAGATCGTTGCACCAACGCTAGACGTACCAGCCACGCCCTGAGCAATCCAGCCACCAATAAGCAGAACCAGCAGAATAGCCAACATAAAATCGCCAAGGTTACGACGCGCATCCACATAATCACGGATATAACGGCGCTGCGAACCACGGTCCACAGCGGGCAGGTAACGCTGATCGCCACCCATCAACGCATCATTCTGACGCTCACGAGCCTTCGCCATCGCCTCACGTTCACGCGCCTTCGCCTCCTTACGGTCATTAACAACCAGAGGCTGACGACGAGCCGCCTGCTGCTCCTTACGCGAAGGAGTAGGACGGCCCTTCTTCGGGGTGAACTTCGGATTAACCGGAGCCTGAGGCTCCTCTACAACCTGCGGCTGAACAGCTTCCGCTTCAGCATTCTCTTTCTTACGACCAAACACCCTCCCATCATACCCGAACGGCACACACCAAACCCGCCCCCACAAGCCCACACCAGCAACTGAAACGAACCCAACCACCCGGCGGTTGGGGCCAAGACAGGGCCAAGGTGGGGGTAAGGTAGAAATATGACTACTGAATTCACCCACCACAGCGCCCTGAGCGACGCCGTCACCAAAAACTTCGAAGCAAACCTGCAGACCCTCACCGAGCTCGTCGCCATTCCCTCCATCGCCTGGGAATCGCACGACCTCACCCAAGTAGACCGCAGCGCCGAAGCAGTCGCCGCGCTCGCAACCAAGGCAGGCTTCGACAACGTACGCATCGAACGCGCCACCTACACCACCGCAGACGGCACCGAAAAGCAGGGCATGCCCGCCGTCATCGCCTCCCGCCCCGCCGCAGAAGGCTACCCGACCATCCTGCTCTACGCCCACCACGACGTGCAGCCCGCCGGCGACCTCGAGCTGTGGGACACCGACCCCTTCGTCGCAACCCGCAAGGGCGACCGACTTTACGGCCGCGGCGCAGCAGACGACAAGGCAGGCATCCTCGTGCACCTCGCCGCGCTCGCAGCCCTCAACGAAACTCTCGGCGAAGACTTCAAGCTCGGCGTGAAGCTCTTCATTGAGGGTGAAGAAGAGGCAGGCTCGCCCTCCTTCGTCTCCTTCCTCAACACCTACCGTGAAGAACTGTCCGCCGACTACATTGTGGTTGCAGACTCCGCCAACTGGCGTGCCGGCGTACCCGCACTGACCACCAGCCTACGCGGCGTCGCATCCGGCGACATCGAAGTACGCGTCGGTAGCCACGCCATCCACTCCGGCATGTTCGGCGGCCCCATGCTCGACGCCCACACCCTCATGGCACAGCTCATCGCCACACTGCACGACGCCACCGGCGCCGTAGCCGTCGAAGGCCTACACCGCGCCCCCGAACCCGAACTCGAATACGCCGAAGCAGACTTCCGCAACGACTCCGGAATCCTTGACACCGTACCCCTGGCAGGCACCGGTAGCGTTGCCTCCCGACTGTGGACCCAGCCGGCAATCTCCGTCATCGGCATGGACATCCCCTCCATCGCAACCTCCTCCAACACCCTCGCCGTCGTATCCCGCGCACGCATCAGCACCCGCCTAGCACCCGGTGACAACCCCGAAAACGCACACCGCGCACTCGCCGAACACATCAAGGCACACGCACCCCACGGCGCACAGGCGAAATACACCGCCGTTGACTCCGGCATGCCCTTCGCCACCGAAGTCGACGCAGACGGCGCACAGACCGCCCTCGACGCAATGCGCGCCGCATGGGACATCGAACCCGTACAGACCGGCATGGGCGGCTCCATCCCGTTCATCTCCGATCTGAAGGACATCTTCCCGCAGGCACAAATCCTCGTCACCGGCGTAGAAGACCCCGACACCCGCGCACACAGCGCCAACGAGTCCCTCTACATCCCGGACTTCAAGAACGCAATCCTCGCGGAGGCGCTACTGCTCAGCGCACTCGGCGCCCGCTAAACGCGCCCGCTAACCAGTACCCACTCGGATAGAAAGTTTCAGGAAGCGCGGGGGAGAAACAGCCACAAAAAGTGGGGGAGAAGGGTCACACACCCCAACCCCCACTTTTTCGGTATTCTAGAAGCAGAATTACATGTCAAACCCCCACACCAACACTCACGCCCCCGGCGAACTATGCACACCCTAGGTTGTACATCAAACACCCGGGCGCGTATCGTGAAGGCTAAAACGCCCACACGCACCCACACGCGGCGCACATGGGCAACCAACCAAACAAAAGGACAACACCAATGAGTGAAACCACCACCGAACTGCCGACCCACGGCGTCAACCTCACCGAAGTAGCACAGACTAAGGTCCGCACCCTGCTCGAACAGGAAGGCCGCACTGACCTGCGCCTGCGCATCGCCGTCCAGCCCGGCGGCTGCTCCGGCCTCATCTACCAGCTCTACTTCGACGAGCGCGTCCTCGACGGCGACGCAGTCCGCAACTTCGACGGTGTAGAAGTCATCGTCGACAAGATGAGCGCACCCTACCTCGACGGCTCCACCATCGACTTCGAAGACACCATCGAAAAGCAGGGCTTCTCCATCGACAACCCCAACGCAGCAGGCTCCTGCGCATGCGGTGACTCCTTCCACTAAACCGAAGGCACCCACCCGCGCCACTAAAGCGCAACACGCCTAACAAACCCCCGTCTCGCATACTGCGACCAACCATGCAGATACGCGGCGGGGGTTTTACACTTAACACATGACTACGCACGAAATCACCTGGAAATACATCCTCAACCAGCTCGTCAAACACCAAAACCTCACCGACACCGAAGTCGCCTGGGCAATGGACCAAATCATGACCGGCCAAACCGAACAGCCGATCCTCGCATCCTTCCTCACCGCCCTCCACTCCAAAGGCGAAACCCCCGAAGAACTCGGCGCACTCGCAGCCGGCATGATTGCCAAAGCCGAAACCGTCGACATCGACCCCCACGCCGTAGACATCGTCGGCACCGGCGGCGACCAGCAAAACACCGTCAACATCTCCACCATGGCAGCCCTCGTCATCGCAGGCACCGGCGCCACCGTCGTCAAGCACGGCAACCGTGCATCCACCTCCAAATCCGGCTCCGCAGACGTCCTCGAAGCCCTCGGAATCCGCCTCGACATGCCCATTCCCGCAGTCGCCGAATGCGCTCGCGAGACCGGCATCACGTTCCTGTTTGCGATGACCTTCCACCCGGCAATGCGCCACGTGGGCCCGACTCGCCGCCTGCTGGGCATTCCGACCGCTTTCAACTACCTGGGTCCCATGACGAACCCGGCTCGCGTGAAGTCCTCAGCTATCGGTGTTGCTAACCCGGTCATGGCTGAGAAGATGGCTCACGTCTTCGCGGAGCGCGGAGATCACGCCCTGATTTTCCGTGGTGATGACGGCCTGGATGAGCTGACCATCGCCACCACGAGCTGCCTGTGGGAGGCCGTAGACGGTGAACTGACCGAGTACCGTTTTGATCCGACCGAATATGGTCTGCAGAACGCACCGCTGGAGCAGTTGCGTGGCGGCGACGCCGAGTACAACGCGGGCGTTTTCCGTGCAATTTTGGCGGGGGAGGGCGAGGCCCCGAAGAGCCCGCTGCGTGCCATTCACGATGCTGTGATGATGAACGCTGCCGCTGGCCTGGTCGCGTACCGCCCGACCAACGGCGAAAGCTTTGAGGCCCGCTTCACGCAGGCTTTGGCTGATGCACGCGAATCTATTGCATCCGGTGCAGCAGAGCGCGTGCTCAATGCCTGGGTAGAGTTCAGCTCCAAGCATGCAGAATAAAGAAGCCTAGTAGCTGATGATAGGCACCCGAGATGGGGCGCACTGAATGGTGTGAGCTTGTCTCGGGTGTTTGTCGTTTAACGGGACGTACTGAGGAGTCAGAGGTTCGGAGCATGTGAGCGTACGGCTAGTTGAGGTGGGCTGAGCGCAGAGAAAGATGCGAGGGGCGCGGATCCCGAATGGAACAGTGCAGTCGCAACAGTTGCATTATCAGGAGCCCCGGTTTGGTCCGTGCCAGCTAGAGCGTATAAACCATCCGTGGGCAGCCGGTGGGGTAGTGAAAAATAGGTTTACTTTACATAATGTATATTATCGGCTTTTTAGGGAGGTCTAGAATGAACCCAAGATTCCCCGTATCTAAATAAAGTCTTAACAGTTCATGTATTAACCTTACCCGGTCACCAGAACCGTCGACAGTACTCAATCCACCTGGAATAATGGATATACCCCGCATCACGAAGGTGTTCTTGCCTCGTGTACAGATTTAGTGTCAACCACGCCGGTTGATGTACATCAAAGGAGAAAACTCGTGGATTGGCTTTTTGGGACACCCTGGACACTTTGGGTCGCACTCGCACTCGTTTTCGCCGTTATAGAAATGCTCAGCCTCGACCTGTTCTTTCTCATGCTGGCAATTAGTGCAGGCGTCACTGCAGCAATATCACCCTTCGTGGATAACATGTTGATTCGAACCGTTATTTTCGTGGTGACCTGCCTGATTCTGGTTCTTGGTCTGCGCCCGCCGCTGCTGAAAAAACTTAATAAAACAGCCACCGGAGCTGTCACTAATGCCGAAGCACTCATTGGTTCTGAGGTGCGCGTCACTCAAGACGTGACTAGTGAAACCGGCTTGGTGGTACTATCGGGCGACACTTGGACGGCGCGCACCGCCTCCGGAACGCTTGTTGCAGGATCACACGCGAGGGTGCGAGCCATCGAGGGTGCTACTGCAATCGTAGAGCCTCTCCCCTACGCTTAAGACCCATCTGAATACCGGCTCTAGAAGCAGGTTCAGATACAAAAACACACCATATAACTCACCCATAAGGAGAAGCAATGCCTATCAGCCTTATTTTGACAGTCCTACTCATTCTCTTTGTACTGACGATGCTCGCAAAGACCGTGCGCGTTATCCCGCAGGGACGAGCCGGCATCGTCGAACGACTGGGTAAGTTCCACGCCGTTCTCAACCCCGGCCTGCACATCGTCATCCCCGTGATTGACCGTGTGCTGCCCCTGATTGACCTGCGTGAACAGGTCGTTTCCTTCCCCTCGCAGTCTGTGATCACCGAAGATAACCTCGTGGTCGGCATCGACACCGTCGTGTACTTCCAGGTCACCGACCCCCGCTCGGCGACCTACGAAATTACCAACTACATTCGCGCCGTGGATGAACTGACCAGCGCAACTCTGCGTAATGTCGTCGGTGGCCTGAACCTGGAGCAGACCCTCACCTCCCGCGACCAGATCAACGCGGAGCTGCGAGGGGTACTCGACTCAACCACCGGACGCTGGGGCCTGCGCGTCTCCCGCGTGGATATCAAGGAAATCCAGCCCCCGGCATCCATTCAGGACTCCATGGAGAAGCAGATGCGTGCAGAGCGTGACCGCCGCGCCGCAATCCTCACCGCAGAAGGCCAGAAGCAGTCCGACATTCTGACCGCAGAGGGCGAATCCCGCGCAGCCATCCTGCGTGCAGAGGGTGAAAAACAGGCACAGATCCTTCGTGCAGAAGGTGACGCACAGTCCGCAATCCTGCGGGCAAACGGTGAAGCAGAAGCCGTGCAGAAGGTCTTCGCGGCAATCCACGAATCCAACCCCAGCCAGCAGTTGCTCACCTACCAGTACCTGCAGACCCTGCCCAAGCTCGCCGAAGGTGACGCCAACAAGCTCTGGTTCATCCCGACCGAACTCGGCGATGCACTGCGCGGTCTGGGCAACGCATTTGGCACCCTGCCCGCATCCGACCTGGCAGGCGCACCGAAGAAGCCTGCAGCGGCGGCACCCAAGAGCGCACCGCAGGCATCCGGAAGCTACGGCATCAACAGCTAAACGCGAAATCTAACGCATAAAAAGGCGTGAATTACCAAAAATCACGCCGAATAAACACCACCACGCTGGGCAGGTGGAGACTATTACCGATATAATAGATGTTTTGTAAACGTTCGAGGGAATAGCTCTCCCCCGCCCAACGTTACGCCTAAAGCGCCAAAGAGCGCACCCGACGACACTGGAGGAAAAATGAGCGATCGTAGCCTGCGCGGTATGCGCCTGGGTTCCCAGTCGATGGAAACCGAATCGAACGTACAGCCCGCGCCCCGCCAGCGCGTCGAATACCGTACCGCAGACGGTGACCGCGTTTTCGTGACCTTCGCGGCAGAAGCAGAAATCCCCTCGGTATGGACCGCAAAGTCCGGTAAGGAAGCCTACCTCGTCAACGGCGACTCCACCGCAGACGCCGAAGAGGGGAAGCCCGCACGTACCCACTGGGATATGCTCATGGAACGTCGTAGCATCGAAGAGCTGGAAAAGACTCTGGAAGGCCGCTTGGAATACTACCGCAAGCACTACGCGCTCTAAAAGCACCGTAGACATGCTGTAGAAACGCTGTAGAAGCCCGCTAAGAGCAACTCGCACTTTAGCGGGCTTCTACCGTTTTAGCGCTGACTCCGTGGGTACATGAGCCAGGAAAGAGCGCTACACAAAGCGTAAAAAGATAGAGGCGGATACGTTACGTATCCGCCTCTATCTTTCGTTTAAAGCTTAGGCGCGAGAAGCATCTGCGCAAAAAGCTACCGGCTTACTTGCCCAGGGCCTTCTTCAGCTTCTGAACGCGGTTAGCCATGCCCCAGCGAGTCACCTTAGACATAGAGTCAAAGATAATGTTGCCGTCCATCTTCGAAGCGCCAATCTCACGCTCAACAAAAGTAATCGGAACCTCAACAATGTTCAGGCCAGCCTGCTCAGAACGCCACGCCAGATCAACCTGGAATACGTAGCCCTTCGAGTCGATACCCTCAAGGTTCAGACGCTGCAGGGCCTCACGACGGTACGCACGGAAACCAGCGGTGATGTCCTTAATGGAGGTACCCAGAATCAGGCGGGTGTACAGGTTAGCGCCGCGAGAGAGAATCTGGCGGTGAGCCGGCCAGTTCTTGGTCTTGCCGCCGGGAACGTAACGCGAACCAATAGCCAGGTCAGCGCCTGCCTCCACAGCACGAACCAGAGAAGGAAGCTGCTCAGGCTGGTGCGAGCAGTCAGCGTCCATCTCAATCAGAACGTCGTAGCCTGCTTCAAGGCCCCAATCGAAGCCAGCGAGGTATGCGCCACCCAGACCGTCCTTAACGGTGCGGTGCAGAACGTGAATCTGGGAATCCTTAGCTGATAGCTCATCAGCAATCTGACCGGTACCATCGGGGCTGTTATCATCCACCACGAGAATATCCACCTCGGGTGCTGCCTTGCGAAGACGCTCTACCACGATGGGCAGGTTCTCCTTCTCGTTATACGTTGGGATGACAGTTAGAACGCGCATATTACTCCCTCACAGGTGCATATAAAACAGGCAGTTTAGGTATCCATTATACCGGGTAAACATTTGAGCAACTGAACCATTGGGGGCCTCTACTGCTCTAAACCGCCTAAAAAGTGTTGACAAGCTAAAAATTATTTACCTTCAGTGTAAATAGATTCCAGGACGGGCAGTTCCACATGCTCATCCAGCACCGGAAGCAGCGGAATGCGAGCGCGAGGGTCAGTACTCCACGATGCTACGCGGGAGTCGGGCGCCTGGACCATGAGGGCTTCGACGCGCCACTGTGCTACGTATGCGGGGGTGTCGGGGGTTAGCTGGCCGGTGAAGGGGTTTTCTTCGTGTGCGAGGCGGTATACGCCGCGGGTGAGGGCGGCGAAAGCGCTGCGGGCGGAGATGCCATGTTCGTCGTTGACGAGTTCGCGGATGAGGGACCAGGTGCCGGGTGCGTAGAGCTGAGTGTCAGAGCCGAGCGCAATGGAGGTGCCAACTGCGTTTGCGCGGCGTGCTACGGAGGCTACCGACTCACGCGCCTCTCCCCCAGCGTGTGCGAGGAGTGCCTGGACGGTGTCGCTGGCTGCTTCATCTTCTTCGGGTTCGCAGACGCTCAGACCGAGGTTGATGCGTGCTTCTGCCAGTTTGGTGAGGTATTCGTCGGTGACGGGGTCTTGCGGGGTGCTGATTGTTGCGTCGAGGCGTATGGACAGCCAGGGGTGGTTTTTGCGTACGGTGAGTGCGGCATCGGCTGCGGTGGTGAAGCCGGTGGATGCATCTATAGAGAGCAGGAGTGCGGCGTCTTCGGCTACCTGCGCTGCTGCGGGGGCCTCGGTGGGTGCGACAAAGATGCCGACCAGCTGCAGGCCCTTGACGGCGCGTTCGCCTTCGGTGAGGGGGCGTAGTGCCTTGATGGCACTGATTAGTTCGTCGGTCTCAATGCCGGTGGCGTTGAGGATGAAGCGGATGTCGGGTGTGCCGTGTTCGGCGCTGTAGTAGCTGAGAGCGGAGACGAGGTCGGGGACGTCCTCCATGCCGGCGAGTAGGGTGTGCGTGTGGTAGCCGGCTGCGCGGTATGCCTGCAGGTAGTCGAGGATTTCGGGTGCTTCCTTGCCTGTGACCGGTGCCAGTGCGCGCGCGAAGGCGGGGGTTAGTAAGGCGCCGTCAAGTTCGGTGATGGTAGCTGACTCGTCAGCAATTGAACGTGCGCCTGAATCGGAACCAACCCAGCGGACGAATCCGTCTTCGACTAGCATTGCGGTTGCGTACGGGTCGACCGGGCTGTACACGCTACCATCTACAAAAATACGGGTAGACATTAGAATCCTTTCACCGTTGAGGCGCGCCGAAAGCGCACACGAGGGCGGGTACTTCAGTTGTGCCCGCGTAGCTCAGCTGAGCATCTCATTTGAGTATAGAAGCACCCCCGCTACCTACGGTAGTTCGTTCGTCCTTAGATGAGGGGGAACTTAGATGATGCAGAACAATGCACAGTGGCGGGGGTGGTAGCCCGAACCGGTTGGGTACGGTGTAGCACTGAGGTGCGGGTTAGACGTCCAGGGCGACCACACCGCGGCGGACCGCCTCAATCGCCTCTTCACAGCGGGCGCGAATCACCGGGTCCAGTGAGCGGATGTGCGCGATCTGGTCCAGTGCGTCCAGTACCTGCTTTGCCCAGCGCACGAAGTCGCCGGCGGCAAGGCCGGTGTCCTCGATTGCCTTTGCGAGGTGCGCGCCGTTCGCCCAGGCGTACATGGGTTCGACCAGACCGAAGTCGCATGTCGGGGTCGGGGTGACCTTGAACTGTTCCTCAGCTGCGTTCAGGTCGGCGAGGCGCTGCGTAATCGTCGCAATGGGTGCGCGCAGGGACGGGTGCGGGTAGTGAGCCAGGTATTCCACCGCGTCGCGCTTACCCTGGTAGGTCAGTGCGGCAACGGTTGCCGCGATGGCGGCGGGTTCCAGTCCATCGAGGAAGTGCGCGTCCAGGCACAGAGCGGTCAGCAGGTCGCGCTCGCCGTAGATGCGGCGCAGAGCCTGGCCGCCGGTAGTTAGCGATAATTCGTTATCCGCGGTGCGCTCGACGTAGCCGTAGCTTTCCAGCAGGCGCGCAATGCGGTTGAAGACCTGCGCGATCGTGTTGGTGCGGCGGGCAATCTGACGGCGCAACCCTTCCGTTTCAGAGTTGAGCTTCTGCCAGCGCTCAGCCCAACGCATGTGGTTCGCGCGGTCGGAGCAGCCGTGGCACGGGTGGTTACGCAGCTGAGCCTGCAGAGCCTCCAGTTGTGCGTCAACGCTGTTCTGACGAGTCGGGATGTTCTGCTGCGCGAGCGCTCGAGGGGCGCGGCCGTCGTAGAGTGCCTGGCGCATGCGGCTTGCGGTATCACGGCGTTCCTTGGCGGTTTTGAGGCTCAGGCGCTTGGGGATTTTGATGCGTGAGACCGGTTCGATGGCGCCTTCGAAGTCGCGAGTTGAGGCGGTGCGCTGGTGCGCGTCCTCGGTAACGATGCCGATGCGCGGGTCGGCGTGCGAATCGGAGCGGGTGATGACGACTGCGTAGCCGCGGGAGCGGCCATGTGGAATGTAGATGATGTCGCCCGGCAATAGCTGCTGGATGCTGTGGTGTGCCTGCGCGCGTGCGTGGCGTTCGTTGCTCTTGGATGCCTTCTTTTCCAGTTCGGCGATGTGGCGGCTGAGCTGGACGTATTCGGTGAAGTCGCCCAGGTGGCATGCCATTGCTTCGCGGTAGCCTTCGAGGGCGTTTTCGTTTTTGCGTACGCGGGAGGCGACGCCCACGACCGATTTGTCTGCCTGGAACTGTGCGAAGGAGGATTCCAGGATTTTGCGGGTGCGTTCGGCGCCGTAGGAGGCGATGAGGTTTGCCGCCATATTGTAGGTGGGGCGGAATGAGGAGTTCAGCGGGTAGGTGCGTGTTGAGGCAAGGGTTGCCACGTGTTCCGGGGACATGCCGGGGCGCCACATGACAACCGCGTGGCCTTCGATGTCGATGCTGCGGCGGCCGGCGCGTCCGGTTAGTTGGGTGTATTCACCGGGGGTGATGTCCACGTGGGATTCGCCGTTGTATTTGGTGAGCTTCTCCAGGATGACGGTGCGTGCAGGCATGTTGATGCCCAGTGCGAGGGTTTCGGTGGCGAAGACCAGCTTGATGAGGCCTTGTGCGAAGAGGGTTTCTACAACCTCCTTGAACAGTGGCAGTAAGCCGGCGTGGTGTGCGGCGATACCGCGAATGAGGCCGTCACGCCACTCGTAGTAGCCGAGGGTGTTCAGGTCGCGGGTGTCTAGGTGGGATGTTGCTTCCGCGATGTAGGCGCGGATGGTCTGCTGCTGTTCAGGGGTGGTCAGTGTAATATCGGCGGATACGCAGTGGCTGACTGCGCCGTCGCAACCGGCACGGGAGAAGATAAAGCAAATGGCCGGTAGCAGTCCCTGCTTGTCGAGGGCGCGCACCATCTCGGGGCGGGTAATGCGCTGCGGGCGCAGGGGCTTCTGCTCACCGCGCGCATCAAAGTCCCGGTCGTTACTGAAATGATTATTATTGAAGCCATCGCGACGGTTTGCGCCGCTGCTGAATGTCTCATTCAGCCAGCCCTCACGACGGTGACGGAAACGTTCACGCTTGCCACCGTAACGTCCACGGCCCGGTGCGGAACGGAAGCCGGGGCGTAGCGCTTTCAGCTGCGGGTTTAGGCGCAGACCGGCCAGCAGGGGGTTGGTGCCCGACTCTACGGTTGTTCCGCGCTGCTTAGCTTTCTGTGCCTTCTTCGCCTGCTTGCGGGAGAGCTTCTCCTCCGGCTCCTGGGTCTTGCCCTGTGCGGAGTTGTCTTCGGGTACGAACAGGTCCACCACACGGTGACCGACCATCATGTGCTGCCACAGGGGCACCGGACGGTGCTCAGAAACAATAATGTCCGTGCCGCCGCGTACCGTATCCAGCCACGCGCCGAACTCCTCAACGTTCGACACCGTCGCCGATAGAGAGATAACGTTTACATGCTCGGGAAGGTGAATAATTGCCTCTTCCCATACTGCGCCGCGGAAACGGTCCGCGAGGTAGTGCACCTCATCCATCACCACGTAGCCTAGGCCGGTTAGTGTGGTCGAGTTGGCGTAGAGCATGTTGCGCAGGACCTCGGTGGTCATCACGACCACGGGTGCTTCCGTGTTGATGCTCGTATCGCCGGTCAGCAGACCCACGTAATCTTCACCGTACGCGCGCACAAAGTCGTGGTACTTCTGGTTGCTCAGCGCCTTAATGGGGGTCGTATAGAACGCTTTCATGCCGCGGCGTAGCGCCAGGTATATGCCGAATTCACCCACAATGGTCTTACCGGCACCGGTGGGTGCGGCAACGAGGACGGAGCGGTCCGCCTCCACGGCGGCACACGCCTGACGCTGAAAATCATCCAGCGGAAAATCTAGGGACGCCTCAAAAGCGCCGAGGGCAGTCTTTGCGTAGGCGGCGCGCTCTCGGGATGCGGTGTAGGCGGCAGCGTAGTCGGTGTGCTGCGCCGGAGTCTGTGCGTTAGAAGTGTGTGCGTCGGATGTGTGCTGTGCGTGGTGCTTGCTCATAGTATGTCCAGTGTAACGGTTCGCCTGCCGCGAGTCTCCAGAAAGCATCCTGCACGGGTACTAATCCGGTATGGGCGAACAGCGAGCGTATCGGTGGCGTGCGAGAGGGATGCGGTTTTGTGGAACATGCGAAAAGGGGCGGGATACAGGTTCTCTGTATCCCGCCCGTTGCAGCGACGTTGCTCAAAGCAAACTCTATTTAGTTAGGAAGTCTTCTCTTCCTCAAAGTAACCCATCTTAGCTAGGTCTTCACTGCTGGTTGCGGTGTTTAGGCTTGCTTCATCCGTACCCTGAGCCAGCTTGACAAGCTTGCGGTCGCGGTGCTTGTCGTTGATCATGCAGATGCCGATTGCTGCGAAGAAGAAAATCAGCAGCGGCGCCATGAGTACGAACATCATCATGATGTCGCTACCGGGTGCGGTCAGCGCTGCAATCACTGCGACGAGGACGACGACCCAACGCCAGGACTTCAGGATGGTCTTGCCTCGGATGAGGCCGAGCATGTTAACGCCAACCAGAATCACCGGGATGATGAAGGCGCAGGAGAACGTCACAACAAACTTCAGGATGAAGGAGATGTACACGCCCGCGTCAATGTAGTTACTTTCGTTGACGGGGGTGAACTTCAGCAGTGCGTAGACTACGCCGGGGAGGGTGAAGTAGGAGATGGCGACACCGCAGGCAAACGCGAAAATAGATGCGGTGAGGAAGCCGAAGAGGTACTTCTTTTCCTTGGTGTGCAGTGCCGGCAGCAGGAATCGCAGTGCCTGGTAGAGCCAGACGGGAGAAGCGATGACCAGGCCAATGTACATACCGACCTTAAGCAGCTGGTCGAAAGGAGATGCGACGCTACCGTAGTTCAGGTTTGCGTTGCGGCCGGTTTCTGAATTGATCTGTTGCAGGGGCGCAGAGATCATTTCAATGAAAGGCTGGTAGAGGAAGACCGTACCGATGATGGCTGCGATGATGGTTGCGATAGCCGCTTTGATGAGGCGGTCGCGGAATTCGCGTAGGTGTTCCTTGAGTTCCATGCGCGCTTCAGGGTTGAGTTTGCGGTTGCGCACGTCCTGGTCGGGTGTTGCCACGTGGTGTCCTCTGGGTATCGGTGCCGTGTATGATTCGGCTGAGGGGGCTGGTGGGGTTTTATGGGGTGGTGCCGCAAAACCCGTGCCGGCCGGTGGGCTGGCACGGGTTTGGTGCGTCGGGGGCGAGACCGTTACTTAGTTTCGGTCTTGCCGTTGTCTACTACCTCAGCGGTGACGACCTCTTCGCCGTCCTTCTCGCGGGGGTCCTTCTTGGAGTCGTTCTTCAGGCCCTCAACTTCGGTCTTGAAGATGCGCATGGACTGGCCGAGGCTGCGTGCCATGCCGGGCAGCTTGGGTGCGCCGAAGAGCAGGACGATAAGGAGGATAACGACGATGATGGTCGCGGGGTGGCTGAAAATCTGGCCCATGGTGTGCCTTTCTGGTTAGAGCAGGTCTCCGATGTTTTGAGGTTGGCCGAGTCGATCTCGTCGGGAGACCCGTCGCTTGATCCGCTCAGACCTGCGTGTCTGCTTACCTTGTTCGTAGTTATTGTATGCCTCGGTGATGGGCGTGAATACCCCGAGGGTGGTGTCTCGCGGGAGTTTTCGGCTTGCGTTCGCTTGCGCTGCGTCGAATTGTCCCTCGATTGACTCGACCCAGGTTACGGTTTCGTCAAGGAGCGTGAAACCGCGAGTGAGTGCTTTGTAGGTGAACCATGCCAAATAGAGGAGCGAGCAGATGATGAGCGCGCCCCATAGCAAAATCCAGAACCACCAAGACATGAGCCCATTATACAAGTTTTAGGTTAATGTTTTGGCGCCTTAGATGGGTTTTGGGACGTTTTTGCTTGTGGGTGAAGTGCTATTTTTCTGTGGGCGCACTTGCGGGCACACCGCTGCGGCTGCTCGCCTTAAGTGTTTGCAACTGGTCAAGCAACGCCGCGCGCAGGTGCGCCGGACCGATGAGTTCGAGGGCACCTCGGTGCGCGATGACGGTGTCGAGGATGTTCTTATCGCCAGCGCCGTGGGCGTTGTTGTAGTAGTGGATGCGCACGTATTGGGTGCGTGAAGCCTTCTTCACGTGGTGGGTGCTTCGGCGCATGTACGTTGCGGTGAGAGTACCGAGCGGCTCACCGCTGGGAATATGTTCGGTCGGGTGAATACGCAACTCAGCAAAGGGGTTGCTCTGAGTGTTGTGCTGTTGTGCGTGCCAATGAGGGACAGTGTCACCGGTGACCGGGTGGGTACGACCCTCACCCGCCTCGTGAATATGGTTGATACGGGTGAGGCGGAAGTTACGCCAGAAAGTAGGGGGCTTCTCCCCCGCCTCGTTGCCTGCAACCTCACCGGTGGCTGCGTTAGCAAAAGCCTCAGGTGCATACTCAGGGACCTCTTCACCGCGCGCGGTATAGTAGCGTTCCTCAGCGGTACGGCACCACGCATGCAGATACATGTGGTCGCGGTGCAACACCAACGCATACGGGTCCACCAGACGATCCGCGGCACGCTCAGAGGTACCGTACCCAATGGTCACGGCGTTGCCGCTACTCAGAGCGGCAGTCGCCTCCTGCAACAAAGGCTCCTCCGGGGCGAAGCACAGGTGCTGAGCATAGACGGGCGCGTTCGGGTATGCGGCGGCGAGCGCCGCCCGGATACTGCCCAGACGGGCATCCGCCGGGTGCAGAATATCTGCGGCAGAGAGGGTAAAGACAAGAATGGCGAGCTCAGTGTCAGTAAGGCTCGCGTAGTTCAGCAGCGTGTTTGGGGTGGCGCCGTCAAAATCTGGCAGCAGGTTAATGTAGGTGGGCTTGAGCGCGTCCGGGTCCTTGGGGTCAGACTCGAAGGGAACAGTATTGAAAGGAGATGCGTCTACCTGCGCGAAAATCTCGGCAATAGTTTTGCCGAGGGCACGGTTCTTGTCGGTGTCTACGCTGTAGAGGGTGTTGAGCTGGTTCAACGGCATGGGCGCCTCATCGTGGGCGCTCGCCCAGCGGTCGGCACGGTGCAAACCCAGGAGCAGATCCACAAGGTCGTCGAGAGAGTTGTTACGGTTGCGCTGGTTGATATCTGTCCAGGTGCCGGGGTCTTCAACTGCGCCGCTGTGCAGGGCGGTGAGGGTGCGCAACAGCTGCTGCTGGGCGGCGTAGCTGTCACGCTGGCGGGTAGAGGCAGCCTCGGATTCCTCGGGCGGCTCGATAACGCAACTGTAGCTGGTCGCCGCCACAGCGCTATCAATCGTGCCGTACGAGGGCACGGTGAAAGGCTCCGAAAGTGTGGAATCGGCGCTGACCTCCACGACTGACAGGTACTCTTCGTATCCCCTGATGTCTTCTAGCCAGTTCTTAGCGTTGAACGTCGTGTTGATGGGGATCGAATCGATACGCGAGAGCATCGTGAGCTTCTGAATACGGCTAGCACGGAATGTGTACTCCTTACGTTCCGCACTCTCGGTGTAGTACCCGACGAAGTACCAGGTGCCGTAACGGTAACCAATACCGGCAACACTGACCTTCTCCTGTATACGGGTTGCACCGGCAGCCGTCTGATAGGTGAACGTGACCGTCTTACGCTCCGCATAGGCGGTAAACAGTTCATTTAGGTGGGGGTTATCGCTAAAGTAAATGCGCTGAAGGGGCTCACGGTAGGTGTGCAGGTTCTTCGCGCGCTGACGCTTGCCGGTCTTCGGGTCCTGGATCTTCGCTGCGGCGAGTGCCTCGTCAGTGAGGTTCTTGCTGGTGAGCGCAATCTTACGCAGGATGCGGTAGGCATCATCCTGTAGCTCGGTGCCTTCCCAGCCTCGCAGGATGGTGTTGATGAGGCGGAACTCCTCAGCAGTGGGGTTCCAGGCGGGCAGCTTTGCGGCGTTGCTGGGTTCGAGGCGGTAGCGCTCCCCCAGATCCGTGGTCACGTGGGTGATGTGCGCGCCGGCATCACGCAGGGTCTGCTTGGCTCGTTCAAAGGCGCGTTCCTGGGCCTCGTTGAGGGAGCCGTTAGCGCGTGTGCTAATACCGAGCAGGGTCAGTAGCTCGTTGCGGCTGATGCCCTGGGTTCGGGTTGCGGTGTCGGGTGTCTCGGCGGCGGTGGCGAGGCGGTGAAGAGTCATGTAAAGCTGAGCTGCGGTGGACATGATTCCATCATAACCTGTGTGTTCCGCAGCACTTACGTAGCGTATGGGGTGGCTGAGGGAGAAATACGCGGGTATAAAATCTCGCGGATGCGCTGATAGCCCGACGCCCAAAACCACGGTACACAAAACCCGGTACATAAAGTCGGGCAGGCAAAAGCCCGGTGCCCCTCCCACAATCGGGAGAAAGCACCGGGCTAGATGTCTCTTATGCGAGAACCTGGCTAGTCCTTAGCGGACGTCCAGCAGGTCCACCACGAAAATCAGGGACTCACCGGGTTTAATGACCGAACCTGCGCCGCGGTCACCGTACGCCATGTCGGCGGGAATCTCCAGGCGACGACGGCCGCCGACCTTCATGCCGAGCAGACCCTCATCCCAGCCACGGATAACCTGGCCAACGCCCACCTGGAACGGCAGCGGCTCGCCGCGGTTCCAGGACGCGTCAAACTCTTCACCGGTGGAGAATGCCACACCAACGTAGTGGGTGAGCACGCGGGAGCCGGCAACAACCTCAGCGCCTGCACCCTCGATCAGATCGGTGATGACCAGCTCGGTGGGCGCGTCGCCCTCGGGGAAATCGATTTCAGGCTTTTCGCGGTCGAGGTTACGCTGACCGAAAGACATGGGTGTCTCCTTTGATTGGTTCGAAATACATCGAAATAGTGGGTGCGCCCGCCGCCTAAGCCATATAAGCGGCGAGCGCGGTATAAAAATGTGACGTAAAACGTGGGTACCGGGCTACTGTGCGGTAGCCGAAGCGGTAGCTGCCGGGGTTGCGGTCGCAGAAGCGGTTGCCGAGGCGCTCGCCTGCGCAGCAGCCGCGCTAGAAGCTGCCTGAGCACGCTGCAAGGTCTGCGGGTTCTCCTCCGCTCCCAGAATATCAACCACGAACACGAGGGTACCCGAAGGCTTGGAGCCGCCGGCGTCGTTACCGTACGCCAGATCCGCCGGGATAATCAGCTCAACGCGGGAACCGACCTTCTTGCCCTTCAGGCCCTGGGTCCAGCCCTTGATAACACCCTGCAGGGAGATGCCCGTCGGGGTGGCAGCGTCGTAGTTGCTGTCAAAGACCTTACCATCAGAGTACTTTACGCCAATGTAGCGCACGTAGACGGTATCGGTTTCCTTAACTTCAGCGCCCTCGCCCTCAATGAGGTTCTTCGAGACGAGCTCAGTGTATTCCTGCTTGGTGTCAGGCAGCTTGACGTCAGCCTTGCCGGTGGACTCGTCCAGCGTGAAGGACGGCAGCGACGGGTCAGCCTCAACAGCCTTACCGGTTGCGTACTTGGGCAGCTTTGTCTTCACGGTGTACACCTCAACGTTAGTTGCGGTACCGGGCGAAGCGGTCGTAGTGGTCACGCCCGCGGTGCTACGCTGCTGCAGAACGTTGGTGGTGTACGAGAAGGAACCGCCAACCTTAATCTTCTTGAGGGTTTCGTACACCTGCGGTGCAGCCTTCTTCAGCTGATCGTTAACCGGTAGCAGAATCGGCTCGCTGGAGTAAGTGGAACCGTTGAGCTTGCCGTCGGTGCCGTTGAATACGGCAGCCTCAACAAGCACGTAGTCACCATCGTTGATGGAGTCGCCGTTACCTTCCTCAATCACGTACGCGGAGGGGCTAGAAGCGGCGAAGGGAGTTGCGAAGGACGCTTCAGGCTCAGCGGTCGCATTCTTCAGGGTGTACTGCACCTTGGACAGGTCGCCATTATTAGACTGTGCACCACATGCAGACAGTGCGAGCGCGAGAGCTGCCGTGCTGGCACCGAAAATAGTGAGCTTAGAGCGTTTGGTCATAGTGTTATCCTCTGGGGTTTTCTGTGAGAGTGGGGCGTATGAGTGCCCGTGTGCCACAGAACAGTTTACAGGTATAGGTTTAGCTGTTTTATGCTACGGCACGTAGCTGTGTTCAGGCTGTGTCGCGGCGCGGGGTGCGCTGGGAACTTTGGGCGGGAACACACCGTGCCGTGGTGTGGCGAGCCCGGGGCTTTAGCGGCGCTGTTTAGCAGGGCGGCGGGAATGCCGCCTCCTGATGCTGACGCTCCTTAGACGCCAGCAGGCTCAGCACCTCCTCCAGCTCCTCGCTGCCGGTAGCGAACGGGTCCTTACACACCAGCGTGTGCTGCGGGTAGGCGTTGAGCTTCAGATGCACCCAATCCACGGTGAACTGCTCCCCCGCCGCAACCGCCGCGTTAATGAAACGCGAACGCTGGGTCGCGCGAGTGTTCGGCGGCTGAGTCTTAGCCGCCTCCGCAACGCCCTCGGGCAGGATGCGCTTGACCGCACCGCGACGAACCAGCGCATGGAAGACACTACGCTCCGGGTCAATGTCGTGGTACGCCAAGTCCAGCTGACGGATGCGGGCACTCGCATAATCGGCAGGCTGACCGGCCGCGCGGGCACGGGCAATGTACGCATCCAGAAGCTTCTTCTTAATCGCCCAGTCAATCTCAGTATCAATGCTGCTGTAGTCGCCGGACTCGATAGCATCCAGGGTGCGCTGCCACAGGTCCAGGGCGTATTCCGTATGGTGGTGGTGCACGCCGTACTGTTCCACATACTGACGGGCGGCGTCCAAGTAGTGACGCTGAACGCTCAACGCCGTGTAGTACTTACCGTCGGTGGTTTCGAAGGTCGCGGTGCCAGTTAGATCGTGGCTGATAGCGCGCAGAGCCGCCGGAACAGACACAATATCCAGGCTCGTCACCGGGAAGCGATCCTCCAGCATGCGCAGCACCAGGTCAGTGCTGGCAATCTTCAGCAGGGTCGTCGGCTCCGCCATGTTCGAGTCACCATTAATGACGTGCATGCGGCGGAACTTCGAAGCGTCCGCGTGCGGCTCGTCGCGCGTGTTAATGAGCGGGCGAGCGCGCGAGGTGGAGGTGGATGCCGCCTCCCAAATATGGTCGGCACGCTGCGAGAACGAGTACGAGGGCACACCCGTGCTGGACGCCGGGTCGGTCGAACCGGGCACCGGGCCGCCGTTCGGGTGGGTCTTACCGGCACCGACCAGAATCTGGCGGGTCACCAGGAAGGGCACGAGCTGCTTAATCAGGTCGTTGAACTGCAGTTTGCGGCTAATCAGGTAGTTCTCATGGCTGCCGTAGGAGTTGCCCGCCGAATCCACGTTGTTCTTGAACAGGTACAGTTCACCGTCAAGGGGACGGCCCTCCGAGCCTGCGAGCAGTCGCTTGCGGGCGGTACGCGCCAGATCAGCGAAAAGCAGCTCACCGGCGCGTTCCTGCGCGAGTAGCTCGTCAATGCTACCGCATTCGGCGGAGGCGTACTCGGGGTGCGAACCCACGTCAAGGTAGAGCCTACCGCCGTTGGGTAGGAAAACGTTCGTTGAGCGCCACTGATCCAGGACGGGCTTGAAAAGGGCAGCGGCGGATTCTTCGATGCTCAGCCGACCGAGCCCATGCGGGACGTAGCTGAGCCCGAATTCGCTTTCAATGCCGAAAATACGGTGTTCCATGATGCTGACCCGGCGTGCAGGTGCGCCGGTTACTCGCCACCCTTCTGGACGAAGCCGGTGACGAAGTCTTCAGCATTCTCAGCGAGCAGGCCGTCAATTTCGTCGAGCAGGTCGTCGACCTCGCTCACGTCAGAGACAACGTGGGAGGCGGCGAGGGTCAGTTCCTGCTCCTGCTCGGCTGCGGTGGTTTCGGTCTGCTGTGCGCTGATGCGTTCGCGGCTCATGGTTCTCTCCTCAAGGGGTTTTCGGTTGTGGACAAATAAGTTTTTAGTGGTGTCGGGTGCGGGGTGTAAGGGTTTTTTTAGTACCCGAACCTTCATGCACCCTACCTGTGGGTTATGTGGTTTTCACTCTTCCAAATGGGGGTATTCGCCCCGGGGAAGAATATGAGTTCATGTGGGTTTAGGGGATGCTACTAGCGCAGCCGGTTCAGCAGCTCATCCGAATGGTTTACCTCATCCAGCAGCGGTTCCACCGCGGCGGCACCGTACCGGGTCGGTTCCATCATCGTAAAACGAGTAAGATCCTTCGAATACCTGCCACGGCAAGACACCGTATCCCAGTTAATACCCAGAATCTCCTCCGGCCAACGCGCCATCAAAGTACCACGCAAAAACGCCCGCGTCTCACGCGGCGGCTCAGTGGTCGCACGCTCGATCTGCTCCGCAGAGAACAGCGTACGTATACGGCCACGGGCCACCAGACGGTGATACAGACTCTTTGACGGGTCAATATCAGCGTACTGCAAATCCAAAGCCTTTAACTTCGGATTCGCATAATCTACGCCCTGGGCGACATAACCGCGCACCAGCGCATACTTCGCCACCCAATCCAGACGATCCGCCAGCGAGAGCGGGTTAGTTTCCAGGGCGTCCAGCACTTCGCCCCACAGATCGAGAATCTGCGCGGTCGCAGCATCCACACCCGCCGGGTTCGATTCCTCGTGCGCACGGGAGGCCTCATAGTAGGCGCGCTGAATCTGCAGGGCACTTGCAGAACCACTCGTGGACACCGGATTTGGCAGGGCCGCCGAAGACGGCGCCAACGGCAGCTGAACCGATAGTGACAGGTCGTGGCTGACCGCGTGCATCGCCGCCACCGGATCAGACAGGCGCACACCCGGCAGCACCGGAGTCTGCTCACCGTGCGACTCAATCAGGTTCATCACCAGCGCCGCCGTACCAAACTTCAACAGGTTCGAATAGTGCGACATGTTTGCGTCCGCCGGAATCACGTGCAGGCGGCGGTACTTCGACTCATCCGCATGCGGTTCATCGCGCGTATTCACAATCGGGCGGCGAATCGTGGTTTCCAGACCAATCGTGCGCTCAAAGAAATCAGCACGCGAACTCATCTGAAAACCCGGAACCTCACCGTGCGTACCAATACCCACACGGCCCGCACCCGTAAAAATCGCGCGGGTCGCAAAGAACGGCAGGAGCGCATCCGCAACCTGCTCGAACGGAACATCACGGCTAATCAGGTAGTTTTCATGGGCGCCGTACGACTGGCCCTTCGAGTCGGTGTTGTTCTTGTACAGCTTCACCTGCGGCAAATCCTGCGCGTGGTTACCCAGCTCCACCAACGACTCATACGCCAGCGCGTCACCGGCAGCGTCATAGAGCACTGCATCGGCGGGGGTTAGAACCTCCGGCGAGGAATACTCCGGATGCGCATGATCCACATACAGGCGCGCACCATTGGGTAGAATCGCGTTCATGGTCACGCGGTCCCAGTCCAGACGCTCCGGGAAACCACCGCGGCCGTGCACGCCGGCGAGCGCATCCAGGGCGCTACGCGGCTCGGCGGGCTCACCCGGTGCCTGAACGCCCGCCTCACGCATAATCTCCAGGGCGATATCTTCGCTGGTCAGCTCGGTGCGGGTGTGCGTCATCTGGCTCGAGTGGGCGGTGGAGGCGTCCTGAACCTGACCGAAAGCATCACGCAGCGGCGACTCCGACTCACCCAGCCACTGACCCTCGGGGGTAGCAGTCGAGTAGTTCTCTGCCTGGCGGGCCTGCTCGGCGGTCAGCTCATCCGCCAGGGCGCGGCGCTGCAGCTCCTCACGGAAAGCGGCGCCGCGGCGGAACGCCAACTTAGCGTAAGTGTTGACCACCAGTGCGGACAGCACGGTCGGGTTGGTGCCCGGCGCGGAGGGGGCGATGACGCCGTACTCGGTTTCGGCACCCATAATGCGGTGCACGCCGTAGCTGGGGGTGGAGTTCATGGGGTTCTCCTGAAAAGTTCTATACCATCTAAAGGCTCTGGACCTGCGGTCATTGAGGTTGATGCGGGATAAGCACGTTGAGCGCCGCCCGGCTCATGGTGCCGGAGGCGCGGTTTAGCGCGGCGGCTCCACCGACACCAGGCGGCCACGCACACCGGCAACGGTGAGCGCATCCTCAATATCGGGCAGTGGCGGCAAGTCCACCTGATCCTCAAACTCGGCGCGTACCGCCTCCAGCAGGTGGCGGGTGCCAATCCCCACACCCGCTGCGTTAGCGCCGGCAGTCAGCGCCTGCAACTGCTCCTTAATCGCCGCCTTCTTCGCGCGGTCCACAATATTGCGAATCACCGCGCCCGAAGCGAAATCGCCGCGGTACAGCGTGTGAGTGGACAGGTTCGCGCTCGCACCAGAACCAACGACCATGGAAGAATCCACGGTCGCCACAGCGTACGCCGTGGAGGGGGTGCGTGCGTACAGCTGACCTGCCGCCGCCGCAATCATCGCGGTCAGGGCGGCGCGGGTCGAGCCGGCGGCTGCTACCTCCGCAGCGTCCAGGGGCAGGTCTTCGGTCAGGTACAGGCTGAAAATCTCTGCCGCACCGGCGGCATCCGGGCGGTTAATGCGGATCTTCAGGTCGAGTCGACCCGGGCGCATCACCGCGGCATCGATCAAATCTTCACGGTTGGTCGCACCAATGACGATGACGTTCTGCAGCGACTCCACGCCGTCAATTTCGGCAAGCAGCTGCGGTACGATGGTCGTCTCAATATCGGAGGAACGACCCGAACCGCGCATACGGAACAGCGACTCCATCTCGTCAAAGAACACGACGACCGGGTGGCCTGCCTCCGCCTTCTCACGGGCGGCAACGAAAATATCGCGGATCTGACGCTCGGTCTCACCGACGAACTTATCGAGCAGCTCGGGGCCCTTAATGTTCAAGAAGTAGCCGCGAGTAGCCGAACCCGGGTTCAGCGCAGCCGCACGAGCCGCCAGGGAGTTCGCCACAGCCTTAGCAATCATGGTCTTACCGTTACCGGGAGGACCGTACAGCAGAATGCCCTTGGGCGGTGCCAGGTGGTAGCGCTCAAAAATCTCGGGGTGCAGGTACGGCAGCTCCACCGCGTCGCGAATCTGCTCAATCTGCGCGCCCAGGCCACCAATCTGCTCGTAGGTGACGTCAGGAATCTCTTCCAGCACCAGCTCCTGCGAGCGGGAGGCGGGAACCTGCGAGGTCAGCATACGGGTGCGCGTGTCGAGGGTGACCGCGTCACCGGTACGCAGCTGCTCAATGTCGAGGGAACCAGCCACACGCGCCACCTGCTGAGCACCCGAGGACGTATCAACCAGCACGCGCTGCTCATCCAGCACCTCGCGCACGGTCACCACGTCACCGAAGGGTTCGGTGTCCAGGGCGAGCACCGCTTCCGTCTTGTCGTTGAGCAGCACGGTCATGCCGGGAGTCAGTGTGGACAAGTCAATGAGCGGGGATACGGGAATACGCATCATACGGCCGCTCACCTGAACATCCAGGTAGGTGTCAATCTCGGCGGGAGTCTTATCGTCAGCGACCTGCTCGTAGGTCATGGTCTGACCCTCATGCACCGCCAACACAATCGCCGAATTCAGCGGCGGCATAACGTTCTGCGACAGGGAGGCGCGCAGACGCTCCACCTGGTAGCGCATGCTGGTGATTGCCTCAACGAGCTTGCGGTTCTTCTCCCCCGCACCACGAATCTGTCGGCTCATATTGTCGCGGGTTGCCTCCGCCGCGGAGAGTCGACGCAGCACGGCGTCATACTCCTGCGCGCTGACGGGCTGACTGCCGGGCAGGGAGGTCGACCCGAAAGCAGCCGAGTAGTGCGGTGCCGCGCTGGCTGCACTGTGGGCGGTGCCGTGTTGGGGGGTTCCTGCCTGATCTGCAGATTCGTGGGTGGACACGGTAGCTCCTTTAGCTGTTCGTCCTAATCGGTGGCTACTCGGTGCGGGTCGTTGGGCGCAAGGAGTAGCCTGGTGAGTGCACTGCGGGGGCTCCAGGTAACGCCCGTGCCCCCGCAGGTTAATGATTCATCAATTATTCGGCAGACTCAGATGCTTCGTTCTGCTCAGTCTCCAAGCCGTTCTGTTCCAGCGCAATCTCGTTCGCGCGTGCGGCGTGAGCGGCAAGGTTCTTCGCATCGCGGGCTGCGCGGCGAATCTTCTTATCGGTCACCTCACGCTCACCCACGTTCATGGGAATCCACGCGTTCATATCCTCTTCAGAGAAGTCAGTCTTGGACGCGCGACGCTTCGGAGCCAGGCGCACCGCACCGTCAGCGAGGCGACGAGCCACAACCAGGAATGCGGTGTGTGCAACCATGCGGTGGTCGGGGCGGACTGCCAGGCCCTCCACGTGCCAGCCGCGAACAATGGTTTCGTCACATTCGGGTTCGGTGAAGCGGCCGTCCAGGCGCATGCCCTCAACCAGGCGGGACATCTGGGTTACGGTCGCAACGTAGCAGATGAGCACGCCGCCGGGTGCGAGCGCCTCCGCCACAGCGTCCAGGCACTCCCAGGGTGCGAGCATGTCGAGTACGACGCGGTCGACGCTGCCGGGCTCTTCAACCTGCGGCAGGGTGTCCTGCAGGTCGCCGATGCTCAGCTTCCACGCCGGGTGCGGTCCACCGAACATGGTCTCAATGTTGCCGCGGGCGACGTCCGCGAACTCTTCACGACGTTCGAAGGAGTGCACGCAACCGTAGTCGCCGACTGCGCGCAGCAGGGCGATGGACAGTGCACCAGAGCCGACGCCTGCCTCGACGACGCGTGCGCCGGGGAAGATATCTGCCTTGACGATGATCTGCGCGGCGTCCTTGGGGTAGACGACGGCTGCGCCGCGCGGCATGGAGAGCACGAAGTCCTTGTAGAGGGGGCGCAGCGCCTGGTAGAGGATGCCGTGAGTGTTGGCGATGACGGTGCCTTCGGGTGCGCCGATGAGGTCGTCATGCTTGAGGAAGCCCTTGTGGGAGTGGTATTCGCCGCCTTCGGCGAGGGTGATGGTGGTGATGCGGCCGCGTTCATCAGTGATCTGGACGCGCTCGCCGGGGCGGAAGGGGCCGCGGCGGTTGATTGCGCCGGTGGGGGTGGGGGTGCCGCTGCTCACGGGGTGGTTCTCCTCGGGTTTGGGTCAGTCTGTGCTGTTCGCGCTTTGCGGCGAACTAGGGTACGGAAAAAGTCCTTTTCTATTTTAGCGGAGTCTGCATATCGGCTGTGGTGCATTACCCCGCGGGCGTGATAATGCGGGGCCCGGATGGAGCAATGACCACTGAGCGATTGGGGCTACTCATTTTTGGTTAGACTGGAGTGGAGTCCGCGGAACTCCTCTGCGGGCCGAAACACCTTAGTGCCCACGAATTATGGGGCAGAGGAAAGAGTATTGTGACTGATTTCAACTCACTGATTGCCGAGTTCGGCAGGCAGGTGCGGGAGAATCTGCGCGTTGGGGATGGTGAACCGGAGGCTCAGCTGACGAACCCGGTCGCTACCCTGTTGCAGGACTTTGGCGCTTTGCATTCGATGAAGGTTGTGACCGTCCGTGAAACCTCGCTGAAAACAGCGGGGGGGGTCTAGTTTCTGAGGGTCTGGTGCGCCCTGATTACGCCATCATGGTCGATGGTGTTTTAACCGGTTACGTGGAGCTGAAGGCTCCGGGTAAGAACATTGACCCCGCTTCTTTCACTAAGAAGAGCCACGAGTATAAGCAGTGGCAGCGGCTGCGGAACCTTCCGAACCTTTTGTACACCAATGGCACCGAGTGGCGCCTATACCGTTATGGCGAACCGGTGCTGACGAGCACCGGGTACGATGCAGTGCATATGCATGGTTCTTTTAGCGGCCATGGCACGCTGAGCGCACCGGATGCTCTCGCGGCGTTCTTCCTTAACTTTCTGCGTTGGGCTCCCTCCCCGATTACGAGTGCCGATCAGCTGGTAGAAACTCTCGCTCCCCTTGCGGCTTTGCTGCGTGAAGAGATGCTTATAGGTCTTGCCGTACAGGAAAAGACATATAAAGCGGATCAGACAAAGGCTAAGAAGAAGGGTGAGGAAGATTTTGTGATTCCTCCCCCGCTGGTGGGTCTGCGTAAGGATTGGCGTGATACTCTCGCCCCGAGTACCAGTAATGAAGAGTTTGCCGATAGTTTTGCGCAGACGGTGGTTTTCTCACTGGTGGTTGCTCTCTCAGAGGGTCACGACCTGAGCCTTGAGACGTTCTCGACCATGGCGGGTCGTTTGCGTTCTCAGCACGGTCTGCTGGGTAATGCGCTGGGTCTGCTGACCGAGCATCTGGATGAGAAAAGCTCCCTGTATAACGCTCTGGCTGTGATTGTGCGTGTCATGGGTGCAGCCTCCTGGAAATACATTTCTGGCGGCAAGTCGGATGTGTATCTTCACCTCTACGAGCACTTCCTGAAGGTCTATAACCCCGAGCAGCGCAAGAAGACCGGTAGCTACTACACCCCCGTTGAGGTGGTGGATCAGATGGTGCGCCTGGTAGACGATGCTCTACGCACCTACCTGGGCAAGGAGCACGGTCTGGCGAGCGAGGGTGTGTCTGTGATTGACCCGGCGATGGGTACCGGCACCTATCCTCTGTCGGTTATGCACAAGGTGGCGAAGACGGAGAGCCTCGCTCCCGCTGCGCGTACTCGTGCTCTGAATCGTCTGGCGAAGAACCTGTACGGCTTTGAGCTGCAGTCCGGTCCTTTCTCCGTGGCTGAGCTTCGCCTGAACCAGACCCTTAAGGAGCTGGGGGCTGATATTCCCGAGGACGGTCTGAACCTCTATGTGGCGGATACTCTGAGCGACCCCTACGCTAAGCAGAAGCCGGTGAACGGTAATACTCTGCGTCTGCTTTCTCAGTTGTCGAATAAGGCAACTAGGGTGAAGCGTGAGGTGCCTATTCAGGTGTGCATTGGTAATCCGCCGTATAAGGATAAGGCCGAGGGTATGGGTGGCTGGGTGGAGTCGGGTTTCCGCTCTGCCGATGTTGCCTCCCCGATTCTGGATGACTTCCGTGCACCGGGTATGGGTAGGTACGAGTATGTGCTGAAGAACCTGTACGTCTATTTCTGGCGCTGGGCTTTCTGGAAGGTTTTTGAGGATTCTTTCCGTGCTCTGGAGGACCAGCTCGATAGTGCTCAGAATGCGGGTGTGGTCTGCTTTATTACCGCAGACGGCTATCTGAATGGACCTGGCTTCGCGGGAATGCGTGAGTATATTCGCCGCTCTTCTAGCCGCGGATGGGTTATTAATGTGACCCCTGAGGGTAAGCGTCCGCCGGCAAAGAATGCTGTCTTTGCTATTGAGACTCCGGTGTCTATTGCCCTGTTCTTGCGTGAAGAAAATACCGATGAGGAAACCCCCGCGGATATTCGCTACGTGGCTCTACACGGTACCTTTGCGGAGAAAATGCAGGCTCTTGCTACCCTCAACCTGGACGGTGCCGAGTTTGAGCCGGTGCGCTCTGGCTGGGGTGATAAGTTCGCTCCCGAAGCGGGTGGTGATTGGGATAGTTACCCGGCATTGCCTGATTTCTATGCCAGCTGCTTCCCCGGTGTGAAGCCCAATAAGACCTGGGTTTATGCTCCCTCGGAGAGCGTACTACAGGAACGCTGGGCTGAGCTCATCGAAGGCAATGATTTGGAAGTACGTGCTGAACGTTTTAAGGAAACTAGTAGTACGGGTATAGCAGTTGGTAAAAAGCCGCTTCCTGGGAACGATACATTCCAGGGAAGTCTCGAAAGCCTGAACAACCAGATTGCACGTGAGCTCATTCCTGATACGCCGAATATTGTGCAGGTGGGGTATCGCTCCTTTGACCGGCAGTATATCTTGGCCGATTCACGCTTACTCCATCGTGCTTCTCCTGATCTATGGGAGCATCGCGTTCCCGAGCAGATTTTTATTGTGGAGCAGCACGCACACTACCCCAAGGCGGGCCCGGGACTGTACTTTAGTACCCTTATCCCGGATATGCACGCCTTCAATAATCGTGGTGGCCGTGCGCATCCGGCACTAACTGCTGGCGGTGCCCCCAACCTCACCGAACCTGCCACGCAGATGCTACGTGAGCGTTTCGGAGATAACGCCCCCGGCGACCTCGTCTACTACCTGGCGGCACTCACCGGACACCCCGGCTACGTGCGCACCTTTGACGAGCCCCTCCAACAGGCGGGTATCCGCGTGCCCCTCACCGCCGACCCTGCACTCTGGGAACGCGCTGTTCAGCTTGGTAAGCAGGTCGTGTGGCTGCACACCTACGGTGAGCGTGGTGAGCCGCTACCGGGTATAAAGTATCTGCACCAGTTGCCTAAGGACGCAGACTACACCCTGCCGAATCCGACGGTAGACATGGGCAAAACCATGCCGGAGAAGAAGCCCAGCTTCTCCCCCGACCCGGTCGATAGCCTCTCCAAGGAAGAGAATAACCCCGTCATGGGCACCGTCTCCTTCGGTCGGGCACGCTGTGAGAACGTGGAGAAACGCGTCTTCGACTACACCGTCGGTGGCAACCAGGTGCTGGGACTGTGGGCTAAATACCGCCTCAAGAAGCCGGTAGTGCGCCGTAGTTCCTCACTCAACGATATTGTTCAGCGCGAATGGCCGGACGCCTGGAGCGAAGAGTACGAGCGTCTGCTCTACACTCTTACGCACCTGGTGCATCTAGAACCCGCTCAGGAGAAGCTCCTGGATGAGGTTCTCGCCGGTGAACAGATTTTCCGTGAGGAATTTGTAGACACCGAAGACTAGCCGCTCAATAACTGCCGGTATCAGGCGGTTAAACGCAAGGGGGTGGGTGATCCTGGAATAGTCCAGGATCACCCACCCCTTTGTATTGCTCTCAGAAGCCCTACGCTTCCCTCTGCGCCTCGTACGCGCGCACCTCAGCTAACATCTCTGCGGAGAGCGCATCGACCGTCTCACGGTTGTACGGGCGAAGAGCGTACAGCTCCTCCATGACCGACGAAGTCATCTTAGAGGACCACACCCAGGCGTGCCGCCAGGATGTCACGCACCAGCGCGCCACCGCCGACGGTGGTGTCCGCCAGAGCCTTCACAGCCCACGCATCCACAGCAGCCAACGCCGCCGGAGCGTTCAGGTCCTCACCGAGCGCCTCACGCACAGCGGCCAGTAGCTCAACCGCCGCCTCATCGCTCGCGCCCTCGCGGCCCTCAGCCACCGACACCGCATGACGGTAGGTGTCCAGGCGAGCCTTCGCGTGCTCCAGCAGCTCATCAGTCCAGAACCAATCCGAACGGTAATGCTGACCCATAATCGCCAGGCGCACCGCGTTCGCATCCTCACCTGCTGCGCGCAGACGCGAAACCAGCACCAGGTTGCCGCGGGACTTGCTCATCTTTTGGCCGTCCAAACCGACCATGCCGGTGTGCGCGTAATGCTTAGCGTGCGGGCGCGCAGACACAGCCCACGAATGGCCCGCACCCAAATCGTGGTGTGGGAACGTCAGGTCGTTACCGCCAGCCTGAACGGTCAGCGAACCATCCACAAAACGGCGGGCAATCATCGTGCACTCGATGTGCCAGCCGGGGCGGCCCGCGCGCAGCTCGCCGGCATCCCAGCTCGGCTCGCCCTCACGCTTAACACGCCACAGCAGCGGATCCAGTGCGTCACGCTTACCGGCACGGTTCGGGTCGCCGCCGCGCTCAGCAAAAATCTCCAGCATCTCATCACGGCTCAGGTGGCTAACCTCCCCCGGTGCCCACGAGTAGCCCTCAGCGTTCGCGGGCAGCTCACGCACAGCCTTCAAGTCCAGGTACACGTCACCGTCAGGATGCACCACACCCTGCTCATCCGTGAAACCGGGCACGCGGTACGCCAGGCCGCGGCGTAGCAAATCCTCAATCAGCGGGAACAGCCACTCAATGGACTCCACCACACCCACATAGTGCGCCGGCGGAATCACGTTCAGCGCCTTCATATCGGTGCGGAACAGCTCCGTCTGATCCTCAGCCAGTTCACGCCAATCAACGTTCGTGGCGGTCGCACGCTCAAGCAGCGGGTCGTCCACATCGGTCACGTTCTGCACGTACGTCACCGGCACGCCCGCATCCAGCCAGGCGCGGTGCAGCAGGTCAAAAGCAACATAGGTGGAGGCGTGACCCATATGCGTCGCGTCGTACGGGGTGATACCGCAAACGTACAGGCTCGCCGCCTTGTCCTCCTGAACCTGAATAATCTCACCGGCAGAAGTATCAAAAATACGCGGCAGCGCAGCCTGACCGGGCAGAGTCACAGAGGCGGGGGCATCCCAAGCTCGCATGGGTTTCCTTTCCGTAAAAACGCCCACAACCGGTGGACGCGCCACACCCGCCGCCCAGCCTCAGGGCATTCGGGTGCCAAAAAATCTACTCCAATAAGAATACCCGCCCGTGAGAAAATCACGGACGGGTATGTCATATCACGCTGAGGGCTAAAGCCTTAGAACGCCGAAGAAGTAGCGTTCAGAACGCCAGTGCCCAGACCAACGAAAATCAGGATACCGAGCGCAATGCGGTACCAAATGAAAATGCCGTAGGACTTCGAAGACACGTACTTCAGGAACCAGCCAATCATTAGGTAACCCACCACGAACGCGACCAGAGTCGCAAGGATAGTCGACGGGATACCGTAGTAGCCGGTAGCCTCAGCACCAGTGAACACCTTGAACGTCTTGTACAGACCAGACATGAACACTGCCGGCAGAGCCAGAAGGAACGAGTAACGAGCCGCAGCCTCACGGGTATAACCCATGAACAGACCCGCGGTAATTGTACCGCCCGAACGTGAAACACCCGGGATCAGTGCCAGCGCCTGCGCGCAACCGTACAGAATACCGTGACGGAAAGTCAGGTCCTTTAGCTCACGCTGCTCACGACCAAAACGGTCCGCAAGACCCAGGAACACCGCGAAGACAATCAGCATGGTCGCCACAACCCACAGGCTGCGGAACTGGGTGTCAATGTAGTCTTCCAGGAGCAGACCCAGAACGCCGATGGGCAGGGAGCCGAGAATAATCAGCCAACCCATGCGGGCATCCGGGTCGTTACGCGGTACGCGGCCGGTTAAGGATCCGAACCAGGACTTCAGGATGCGAACAATATCGCGCCAGAAGAAAATCAGAACCGCAGTCTCAGTACCCAGCTGGGTGATTGCGGTAAACGCGGCACCCGGGTCAGCCCTCTCCGGCAGGATCTGGCCAACAATGTTCAGATGCGCCGATGACGAAATCGGCAGAAATTCGGTAAGGCCCTGAACGAAGCCCAAAATAATTGCTTGAATCCATTCCACGCATTCAAGGATACAGGAGGCGCGCCCGCCCGGAGCGGTTCACGGAAGGTGATGTGGGACTTCCGCAAACCGCCCCGTCCACACTGTGGAACGCTCAGGGTGCCGGTTCAAGCAGTACACCGCGGTGCATCCACGGCTCAAGAAAGCCGCGCAAACCGCCGATACACACAATGCCTGCTCACACTAAACGACTAAGGGGCGGGATACATACTCCCAGTATGCATCCCGCCCCTTACATCATGCACGGTTAACGGTCACACGTGAACCCCGTACAAAGCATAAACGGTCATCGCCTACGCCTGGCGCTCATCACGCAGCGCACGGTTCACAGCCGAAATCATCGCCTTCAACGCCGCACGAGTCGTTGAGTTATCCACGCCAATACCCCACAGCACGCGAGAACCAACAGCAGCCTCAACATAGCAAGCAGCGTTAGCAGTTGACGAAGCCGACATGGTGTGCTCCGAATAATCCATCACGCGAATATCCATGCCCTCACCTGAAAGGATGTTCTGCAGAGCATCCACCGGACCTGTACCCGAAGCAGTACGAGTGTACGTGTGACCATCAATGTTCAGGCCAACACGCAGAGTAGTCGCACCAGTATCAGCCGAATCAATATTAATCGACTCAATACGGTACTTACCCCAACGGTTCTGCGGATCCGGAGCCGGCAGGTACTCATCGGTGAAGATGTTCCACAGCTTCTGGCTGGTCATCTCGCCACCTTCAGCATCAGTGCGAGCCTGAACAATCTTCGAGAACTCAACCTGCGCACGACGCGGTAAATCCAGACCGTGATCCTGCTTCAGCAGGTACGCCATACCGCCCTTACCGGACTGCGAGTTCACACGAATAATCGCCTCATAGGTACGACCCAGATCGCGAGGATCAATCGGCAGGTACGGAACCTCCCAATAAACCTCATCCACGGTCTTACCCGCCTCAGCAGCAGTACGCTCCAGAGCCTCAAAGCCCTTCTTAATAGCGTCCTGATGCGAACCAGAGAACGCAGTGAACACCAGGTCGCCACCATACGGCGAACGCTCGTGCACCTTCAACTGGTTGCAGTACTCAACAGTCTTACGGATACCGTCAATATCAGAGAAATCAATCTGCGGATCCACACCCTGGGTGTACATGTTCAGGCCCAAAGTCACCAGGTCAACGTTACCGGTGCGCTCGCCATTACCGAAGAGGCAACCCTCAATACGGTCAGCGCCCGCCAGGTAACCTAGCTCAGCAGCAGCCACGCCGGTACCGCGGTCATTATGCGGGTGCAATGACAGCACAATGTGCTCACGGTGGTTCAGGTTGCGGTGCATCCACTCGACCGAGTCGGCGTACACGTTCGGGGTAGCCATCTCAACGGTAGCGGGCAGGTTTACAATCAGCTCGCTACCGTTCTGACCAATCTCCAGCTCTTCAGCCACAGCGTTCACCACGCGAGCCGCGTACTCAAGCTCGGTACCGGTGAAGGACTCGGGCGAGTACTCATAGATGACCTTAGTATCGGAGACCATCTGCTCTTCGTACTTGCGGCACAGGCGCGCACCCTGCAGGGCGATATCCAGCACGCCCTCCTGATCCTGGTTGAACACCACGCGACGCTGCAGCACGGAGGTTGAGTTGTAGAAGTGCACAATCGCCTGCGGTGCGCCCTCAATTGCCTCAAAAGTGCGGGCAATCAGGTGCTCACGAGCCTGCACCAGAACCTGAATGGTTACATCTGCGGGGATGTGGCCGTCCTCAATGAGAGTGCGCACAAAATCAAAGTCAGTCTGCGACGCCGAGGGGAAACCAACCTCAATTTCCTTGTAACCCATCTTCACCAGCAGCTTGAACATCGCAAGCTTACGGTCGGTGTCCATGGGGTCAATCAGTGCCTGGTTGCCGTCACGCAGATCCACTGCGCACCAGCGCGGAGCCTTCTCAATGACCTTATCCGGCCAGGTGCGGTCCGGCAGGTCAACAACAATCTGCTCGTGGAAAGGGCGGTACTTATGTACCGGCATGGGGCTGGGCTTCTGGTGGTTTTTCATGATGATTTTCCTGTTGGTTGGTCCGTCTCGCTCTACCCCACTTGTGGGGCTCGTACCGTGCCGGGTATCGGTTCCCGGCAGCAGTGGTCAAGGCGGTGCATCAGAAAGGATGCGAAGGTGAGATGCCGCGTGAAAAAGCCGGAACGGTTGCGGCAGATTTCTAGCGTGCCCCGTTCCGGCGAATAAGCAGCAGGTTCACTGCCTGGCGGGTAACCCCGCGCGTGCTCTCACCGTCAATAATCATGCTTCCACGCTATCACAGGGATCGGAGGCGGTGGCAGGGCACCTGGGAAGCCGTCCATCATCTGGAAAGAATCAACGACAAAGGGGCGTAGCCACCATTTCTGGCCCTACGCCCCTTCACTCAATATTCACGCATCTGCGCTATGTTCTACCAGCTACAACCTAGTAGGCGAAAGCAGTCTGGCACTTGTGCTGATCAGCAGTTTGACCGGTCGCGTTACCCGCAATCGCAGCCTCCTGCTTCTCTATCGCCTCACCGGACGGGAAGTCAGCGCCAATCGTCACCGACACGCCCAGAACCTCTTCGGTTGCCACCACACGGGTCACGTTCAGCTTCGCGGCGATTTCCTTCGCCTCCGCCTCGTAACCGGTCGAGTAGAAGACCGTGGTGAAGTTCGTCGGGCTAGCAGAGGTACCCGGAGTAACATTCGTGTAGCCCAGGCCCTTAACCACCGAAGCGATTGTAGCCGAGCGGCCCTCCAGACCGGTCGCGTTGTATACGCTCACCGGAACCGTATGATCGAGCTGAACCGGAGCGGCAGAAATAGCTGGAGCCTCCGGAGCCTGCTCTTCCTTCAGTGACTTATCATCACGCAGACGCTGGAACACATTCGCAGCATCCGCAGAAACCTGCAGGCGGTTCGCATCCTGGCTCCACGGCTCAGTCGGCACAGTCGCAAACACAACGTTTGACAGGTCCACGCCACCAAGAGACGCACCAACACCCACCAGAGTGCTGATATTGCTCAGGTTATTATCCACCGTCACATTCTGAGTAATCGCCTCAGCAATGTTAATCAGACGACCCGGATTCGACAGAGTACCCTCTCGCTTCACCTTACGCAGCAGTGAAGACAAGAAGCCCTGCTGAGCCTGAATACGACCAATATCGGAACCATCCGAGAAGCCGTGGCGGCTACGCAAGAACGCAAGAGCCTGCTCACCCTCAACCGAAGAAGTACCGGCAGGAAGCTTCAGGCCACTGTACTCATCATCAATCGGAGCGTCCACGCACACCTGAACGCCGCCAACAACCTTCGACAGCTCCTTCACAGCGTTAAAGTCGACCAACATAAAGTGGTCAATATTCACACCGGTCAGCTTGCTAATGGTCGCCACAGTACAACCGGGACCACCGCGAGACAGAGACTCGTTAATCTGAACGCTCTTCTCAGCCGGATACACAGTGCCGCTCTCAGGATCAGTACACTGCGGCACGTCAACCATCAGGTCACGCGGGAACGACAGCACGCTCACGTTCTTACGGTCCTTGCTGATTTGTAGCAGCATCATCACGTCCGCACGAGCCTCAGAATTGCGGTCATCCTCATCACCGTACGCACCGTTATTACCCTTACGGGTATCGGAGCCAATCACGAGAATGTCCAAGGCACCGTTCTCCAGGCCGTTCTTGTAATTGCTGATGTTCAGCTCTTGAGTATGCAGATTATTACGCATACGTAGAGCCACCACGCCACCAAAGCCAACAACAATGACGAGCATGCAAGTAGTAAGCAGAGCAATCCACTTATTGCGGTTTGATGTCAGCACCGTCGTGCGCATATGACGACCGGTGCTTCGTAAACGAGGTGCCTGGGGCATACCTTTTCTCTTTCTGCCGGTGAGCAAGTGCTTTCTCAGAGTAACACTCTTCCCTATGAGCGCCGAATAAAAACGAAAAGTTTCACCCGGAGGTATGCACATATTTATGCAAGCCACCGGGTGAAAACTAAGGATGCGCGACCGCCCCCGAAGGCCACCTCTCGGGGCGACCGCGCAGAGCAAATTCTCTGGGCGATGCGCTCAGGAAAGCTACTAGAATCCCAGTCGGTTCAACGCACGCGCGTCAGACTGCCATTCCTTCGCAACCTTCACATGAATATTCAAATAAATGCGGGTACCGAGCATTGCCTCAATCTGCTCACGAGCCTTCGTACCAATCTTGCGTAGATTCGAGCCGCCCTTACCGATAATGATGTACTTCTGCGACTCACGCTCCACAAACAGGTTTACGTGCACATCCAGCAGCGGGTTATCCTCCGGGCGGCCCTCACGGAACTCCATCTCCTCAACCGTTACAGCAATTGAGTGGGGCAGCTCCTCACGCGCACCCTCCAGGGCGGCCTCACGTACCAGCTCCGCGATGAGGGTTGCCTCCGGCTCATCGGTCAGCTCACCCTCCGGGTACAGCGGCGGCGACAGCGGAGTGTACTGCGCCAGCAGGTCAGCAACCGCATCCACCTGGAAATGCTTTACAGCAGACACCGGGATAATCGCAGCCCAGCCACCCTTACCGTCAACCGGCATCGGCTCAGCAACCTCACCGGCACGGCGCTTAGCCGCAGGACCCGAACCCTTCGCGAAAGGCACAGCATCATTCTTGCCGCCCTTACCCTTGGGGCCCTTAGCCTTCTGCTTCGCACGATGCGCGGCACGCTTAGCACGAGCCGCACGCTCAGCGCTCATGACTTCCTCGCCGAGCGCCTCAACAGCCAGCAACTGCTCACGCAGCTCCTCAGAGCTCACAGTGTCAGCCTTTGTCACAATGGCAACCACCGGCTTATTGCTCGACGCCACCAGCTGCGAGGCAATATAACGGTCACCCGGACCAATCTTCTCATTCGCCGGAATGCAGAAGCCCAGTACATCCACCTGTGAAAGGGTGCTTGCTACCAGGTCGTTCAGACGCTCACCCAGCAGAGTGCGGGGGCGGTGAATACCCGGGGTGTCCACCAGAATCAGCTGGTACTCGTCCTTGTGTACAATACCGCGGATCGTGTGGCGGGTCGTCTGCGGACGGTTCGAGGTGATAGCCACCTTCTGACCAACCATAGCGTTCGTCAGAGTAGATTTACCCGCATTTGGGCGACCCACCAGCGACGCAAAACCCGAACGGAAATTCTCCGGGTAGGTTGGCAGCGGGGTGCTTAAGTCCAGCATGCTCAAATCGAGCGGGGTGTACTCCTGGTCCATTGTGTTTCTCCTTATCAAACCTCGTGCGGGGTGTATGGGGTGCCAATCTCATCTGCCTGTGCCTTCAGGGGTGGGGCAGCCGACTCAAAGTGCGGTAGAAAATGCGGCGTCTATATTCGATATCTAGCGCTTACCGTGCTTGTCGGTGGCAGGTTCAGCCTCTGCAGTATCTCCCGGAAGATCCGGATGCGCGTGAGGCTCAGCCACAGCGGGCGGATCGGTATCCACGGTGAGGATGTCAGCAACCTCAGACTTCAGGGAATAAGACTCCGGTGAATTAGAGATCAGGGAATCTTCAGCGTTCTGACGCTCATCACGAGGCGGCTCATACCACGCCTGCAGCATATCCACCTGGTGGCGGCGACCCGACGAACCAATCGCACGAATATGAATGCCATCAATCTCAACTTCAGAACCGATAATCGGCACCATGCCCAGATGCTTAGCGAGCAGACCGCCCACCGTATCAACATCTTCATCGTCGAGCTCACGACCAAAAATCTCACCCAGCTCATCAATACCCAGACGAGCAGAGAGACGGAACGTGCCGTCATCATTCAGCGTGTAATCGGGGCTCTCATGGTCATACTCATCAGAAATGTCACCGACCAGCTCCTCGATCAAATCCTCAAGGGTAATCAGACCGGCGGTGCCGCCGTACTCGTCAACAATGATCGCCACGTGCGTGGACTCGCGCTGCATCTCACGCAGCAGGTCCATGGCACGCTTCGACTCGGGCTCAAAACGAGCCGGGCGCATCAGCTCAACCACGGTCGGCAAAGCGGTACCCTCCGGAGACTCTGAATACAGGATGAAGGCGCGCATCGCGTCCTTCAGGTAGAGTACGCCCAGAATCTCATCGCTCGAATCACCAATCACCGGCATACGCGAATAACCCGAACGCAGGAACAGGCTCAGCGTCTCACGCAGAGGGGTGTCACGGCTGGCGGTGAGCATATCGGTACGCGGAACCATGAGCGAACGGATGCGGGTATCGTCCATTTCAAAGACGGACTGCACCATCTGTGCTTCGTTATCCTCAATGGTTTCAGCCTCGGAGGCACGGTCCAGAAACTCGCGTAGCTCCTCCTCATCGAACACGCCCACCGGGGCTTCCGCCGAACGTTCCGGTGCCAGGCGCGCACTGAGCTTATCGAGCAGACCGGTCGCCGGGCTCAGCAGAACCGACAGGTAGTGCACCGGGCGCGCCAGCATACGAATTGACGCGACCGGGCGGTTACGACCTAGAGCACGTGCCAGCACGTGCAGAATCGGGTAGCCCACCAGCGCAACGATCACGAGGGTTAGCACGGCGGCGAGTGCGTGCACCTCGACCAAGTATAGTAGGCAGGTCATGGTGGCAAGCACCGCGGCGGCAGCGGCAATGAGGCGGGTCAGGCGTAGCGGGTGTGTGTACGCCTCGGAGCCACCGTCGAGGGTGCGCTGTAGGACGCGGGCACCGAGGGTATCCGGGTGTGCCTCTACTGCTTCTGCAACTTCGTTATGCGGCAGGTAGGTGAACGCGGTTTCGGCAATTGCGGCGACCACGGTCAGACAGAGCGCGAGAACGGCAAGGAGGGCTGTGAGTAGAATATCCACGCCGCTCCCCTAGTGTCGGGTTTCGACCGGGGCGGGGCGCCCCAGGAACTCTTCGAGGATGGAGCGCTGAATGCCGAACATTTCAGCTTCCTCTTCGGCGGTGCCGTGGTCGTAGCCGAGGCAGTGCAGAATGCCGTGGGTGGTGAGTAGGCATAGCTCGTCGAGGGTGCTGTGGCCAGCATCTGCGCCCTGACGTGCGGCGACGGGTGGGCAGAGGATGATGTCGCCGAGCATTCCGCTGGAGGGGTTCTCGGGGGTTCCCGGTTCCATCTCATCCATGGGGAAGCTCATGACGTCGGTTGCACCGGGCAGGTCCATCCATTCGATGTGCACGCGTTCCATTTCGTCTTCATTCACGATGGCGATGGACAGGTAGGTGTCATCGGCAAGGTGCATACGCTTGAAGGCGTGCTCGACGAGGCGGGTGAGCACCTCAGTATCTACCGCTTCGAAAGATTCACGGATGAAGGCGTTGGTTGCCGGGTCGGCACCGGTTGCGGGGTCTTCACAGTCGAATTCGATCTCTGCCACCGTTTAGCGTCCTTCCGGGTGGGCGTTGTCAGTGTTATTCTCTGCGTTCTTTTCGGAGCCGCCGTTGATGCCGGCGCGGTCCAGCAGCTTCTCGGCCGCGGCCTCGATGGTGGCGCGCTTGACCTTACGGTTGCGCTTGCGTTCCATGGCCTTCTGATCTTCGCCCCACTGATCGTAGGCGGACACAATGTTCGACACCAGGGTGTGGCGGACCACGTCAGAGGATTCCAGGATGCTGAAGTGAATATCCTCCACGCCGTCAAGGATGTTTCGTACCTGCTTCAGGCCGGAGGGGGCGCCACCGGGCAGGTCAATCTGGGTGATGTCACCGGTAATGACCATCTTCGAGCCGAAGCCCAGGCGGGTCAGGAACATCTTCATCTGCTCGGCGGTGGTGTTCTGCGCCTCATCGAGGATGATGAATGCGTCGTTGAGGGTTCGACCGCGCATGTACGCCAGCGGCGCGACCTCAATGGTGCCCGCTTCCATGAGCTTGGGGATGGTTTCGGGTTCGAGCATGTCGTGCAGTGCGTCGTAGAGCGGGCGCAGGTACGGGTCAATCTTTTCGTTGAGGGTACCGGGCAGGAATCCCAGACGCTCGCCAGCCTCCACGGCGGGGCGGGTGAGAATAATGCGGTTCACTTCGTGGGTCTGCAGCGCCTGCACAGCCTTCGCCATGGCGAGGTAGGTCTTACCGGTACCCGCCGGGCCGATACCGAAGATGACTGTGTTCGCATCGATAGCGTCCACGTACTTCTTCTGGTTAATGGTCTTGGGACGAATCGTGGTGCCGCGGGTAGAGAGGATGCTGGTAGACAGTGAATGTGCCGGGTTGCTCAGTTCGTCACCGAGCATACCCATGAGGCGGTGAATGACCTGCACGGTAATCTGCGTGTCGTGGCTGGAGAGCACGCGCAGTTCGTTCAGCAGCTTAGCGGCGGTGTTCACGGACTCGGAGGGGCCGGTGATGAGTACGTCCAGGTCCTTGGGGTGCAGGCTAATCTGCTCGAAGTAGTCCTCAATAATTGCCAGGTGCGCGTCCTGCGGGCCGAGAACTGCAATCATTTCTGCAGCGCTTTTGAAAGATACGGTGCGCGCGGTCGATAGAGGTCGGGAGGTAGTCATATGGGCTCCTTGGCTAGTGATGTATTTACAAGTATAGATGTGCGTGATGTGCCACGCCCTGGTGGATTCCTGCCGGCTGGGTTTTAGCAGAGGGGTGCTACCGGCTACTTTACCGGGGTCGCCCTCGACGGCGCTCTACCAGCGACCCAGCACCACGTTCAGGGTGCACATGGCAGCAGAACCGGCGGTGGAGGAACGCAGCACCTCATCACCGAGCAGTGCCAGCTGCGCGCCGGCGTCGGTGAAGAGCTGCACTTCGCGGTCGCTAATACCGCCTTCAGGTCCGACGAGCAGGTAGATTTCTTCGGGTAGCTTTTCTGCCTCGACAAGCTTGCGTGCCAGGGCGCTGAGGCGTTCGGTCGCCTGCTCATGCAGGATGAACACGGCGGCGGACTGCTCAGAGCCGGCTACTTCTTCAATGAGCTTCACCAGGTCGGTAGTGCTGTACAGCTCGTACACTACGGGAATGAGCGCGCGGCGCGACTGCTTCGCGGCGGCGGTGACGGTATTCTGCCACTTGGTGTGTGCCTTGGAGGCGCGCTCCCCCTTCCAACGTACGATGGAGCGGTCCGCACTCCACGGAAGCACACCGTACACGCCCAGTTCGGTCGCAGTTTCGATGGCGAGTAGGTCGCGGCCGTCCTTCGCGAGCGCCTGCACCAGGTAGATGGAGGGCACGCTGTGTTCCTCGCAAAGCTCCTGCACCTGCACGCTCACGCCGTCCGCGTTAATGGAGGCGACCGTACCGAGTGCGCGGCGGCCGGTGCCGTCACCCAGGTCAATGCGTTCGCCGAGCTCAAGGCGCTTGACGAGGGCGTGCTTGCCTTCGGAGCCGCCAAGCGCGTAGGTGGCGCCGGGGGTGAGTGCGTCGTATTCTTCCGTGCTGATGTAGAAGATGGGGGCGCTCATGGGTCTCCTTGAGGTGCGGCTTGCCGGTGCCGGTAGCGTGAAATATTGGGCTGTGTAGCAATGCGGATGCGGCGGGTGCAGGCTCAACTGCACCCGCCGCATCCTCAACTACATGGTGTAGGAATCCTACTTGAACTGGTCCTTCAGTCGGGAGAAGAGACCACCGCGGTGCTTGACCTGCGAACCTTCGGTGAGGGATTCACCGCGCAGGGCGGCGAACTGGCGCAGCAGTTCACGCTGTTCTTCGGTTATGTCGGTGGGAGTGATCACCTGGATACGTACCAGCAGGTCACCGCGACGCTCGGTGCCGAGCACGGTCGCGCCCAGGCCGTTGAGGGTAATCACGTCACCGCTCTGAGTGCCTGCGGGGATAGCAACTTCCTGGTCGCCATCAAAGGTCTTCAGCGGGATGGTAGTGCCCAGTGCCGCCGCAACCATGGGGATGTTCACGGTGGTGACCAGGTTGTCGCCCTCGCGGCTAAAGTACTTGTCACGCTTGACGTTCAGGTCAACGTACAGGTCGCCGTTGGGGCCACCGTACAGGCCTGCTTCGCCCTTGCCTCGCAGGCGGATACGCGCCTGATCGTGCACGCCGGCGGGAACGTTGAAGGTCAGCGGTACGTCTTCACGCACGCGTCCCTGACCGTGACATTCGGCGCAGGGAGTCTTGATGACGGTGCCGTAGCCGTGGCAGTCAGGGCATTCGACCTGCTGCATGACGGTACCGAGGATGGACTGCACGCGGCGCTGCATGAAACCGTGACCGGAGCAGGTGGTGCAGGTTTCGGGCTGGGTACCTTCAGCGGTTCCTTCACCGTTACAGGATTTACAGGTCACGGCGGAGCGACGCTCAATGGTCTTCTCAACACCGAACACGGCGTCCTGCAGACTGATGGAGACGGTAATCAGGTCGTCCTGGCCCTGACGCATACGGGATGCAGGGCCGCGGGTACCTGCCGCGCCGCCGGTGAACATGTTCAGCAGGTCCTCGAAACCGCCGAAGCCGCTGAATCCGCCGCCCGGGTAGCCGCCTCCGGGGTAGCCTGCGCGGCCCTGTTCATCGCCGGTGGTGTCATAGTTGCGGCGCTTTTCGGGGTCGGAGAGCACCTCGTAGGCGAGGGTGACGCGCTTGAACTCTTCGGCGGCGTCCTCGGAGGGATTCACGTCGGGGTGCAGCTGGCGTGCCTTCTTCCGGTACGCCTTCTTAATCTCTTCAGCGCTGGCGTCGTTCGATACGCCAAGAGTATCGTAGTGGCTCATGCGTTTCCTTCCTCGCGAGACGATGGCGGTGCTCGATGAGTGCACCGCCAACAATGGTCGTATCAATTCTAGGGGATACTACCCCCGACCCGATACAATGGCTAGGCTGAATGGGGGTCGCTCCCGCTATCCGCTTAATCTGCGGTGCACCCAGAACCCCGTTTGAGTTCCCCTGCAGGTTCCGTCTCATAGTTCTATCACGTTGTTCCGGCGCTGTCACCGACCTACTGGCTCTGCCGCCCCTGTTACCCCTACCGCCCCAAAGGAGAATACGTTGAGTACCCACCACTCCCCCTACGGCTGGGGTGCCCAGGATCTAAATACCGCCCGCATGAGCCGCCAGGCGCCGGCCCCGCGTAAAGTACCGCTGCAGCGCGGCCTACTCATTGAGGATATTAACGGCTGGGTGGGTGAGGTCGTGAAGGCTGAACGCATCGGCGGTGCTCTCTTCTTCGGACTCGAGGACGCGAAGGGCCGTGTGAAGAACTTCCCGCTGGGTCCTGGCTACCTGATCGATGGTGAGCCCGTTGAGATTGTCGCCCCGGTAGCTGCGAAGGAGCCGAAGCGCACGATTTCTCGCTCCGGTTCTATTGCGGTGAAGAATGCCCCGGCTCGGGTGGCGCGTGCCTCCCGCATCTGGGTTGAGGGTCTGCACGACGCCGAGCTTGTGGAGAAGGTCTGGGGCCACGATCTGCGCGTTGAGGGCATTGTCGTGGAGCCGCTACACGGCGTGGATGATCTTGCCGGTGCTATACGCGAGTTTGGGCCGGGCCCAGGCCGCCGCCTGGGTATTCTGGTCGACCACCTGATTGAGGGCACGAAGGAGCAGCGTATTGTCGCGGAGGCATTGGCTGTACCGGGTGCCGCCAGGCACGTGAAAATCGTGGGCCACCCGTTCATCGATATTTGGCAGGCAGTCAAGCCCTCAGCGCTGGGTTTGAAGACGTGGCCGCAGGTGCCGCGCGGTGAGGACTTCAAGAAGGGCACGCTGCGTCGTCTGGGCCAGCCGCACGAAACGCAGGCGGATGTGGCGCAAGCGTGGAAGTACATCCTCTCCCGCGTTGACTCCTACGCTGACCTGGATTCGACGCTGCTTGGCCCGGTCGAATCGCTCATCGATTTTCTGACCGAACCGGGTGCCTAACCGCACCGAAAACCCGTTATTGCGCCCTCGTCTGCGGGCGCAGATGTGAATTTGCTCAGAACCTTTCCCTCGAGGGCATTATCCTGTGGGTTTTGCCCGCTAAAGCGGTACAATGGTTGAGCGTGTGGCATTGCCCCTGCGGGGTTTGCCGCAACGTCACTACACTCTGGGTCACCATCGCTCAAACGACTTACCTCTTCGGAGGGTATTTCCACCAGCTTAGGTGATCACCACAAGAAACTTCTATCGAACCAGGATTTTCGTGACTAACGATGTTCGCCCGGCAACCGGGCCTCAGAAAACCCGTAAGATTAGCGTGATTCAGGATCGCAACCGTGCGACTCTCGCGCATTTCGGCGGTATTCTCGGCATCATCCCTTCCGCTGCGGTTTTCTACGTCAGCCGCAATAACGCACCCTTCGCTGAGCAGGAAGCTCGCGAGGCGATGAACTTCACCTTCGTACCCTCCATTGCTCTGATAGTGCTGTGGGTGCTGTCCTTCCTACCCGGCATAGGCAACATTGCCATGGTTTTGGGCACCCTGGTGTGGCTGTTCATGGCGGTTGCTTCTGTCCGCGCCGGTATTGAGGTGAACCGCGGTGAGCCGTACAGCTATCGTGTGAACCCCCGCTTGCTGGACCGCTTCTACCCCACCGAGAACGCAGAATCTACTGAGTCCTAAACCGCGCTAATAGCTTTTACGACGAACGCCCCGCACGTTGTGTGCGGGGCGTTTCGTGTTTAAGTACAACTGTTCTAAAGGCTACTGACGGAGACGCTACCCGGTGGGATCTACCTACTGCTTCAGTGTTCGTTGATTCTCTACCTGCAGGTTATACGGCTGTCGGGTGTTCTGTATCCGCTGGTTCTGCGCGTGGAGGGCTTGCAAGGTTCTTCTGCGGGGGTTTTCCTTCTGAACTCCTCTGATGCTCCTCCAAAAGCACCAAAAAAATTTTAAAAGTCTTTCAACCCCCGCAGAAACACCCCGAAACTGCCGAAATATTACGGCGGCCCGGAGCGCTCAACCTGAGAAACCCACCCTAGGAAGGGCAACTGGAGCGGGGCAAGATGCCGGCATGTCAGCGCATCACGAACCCACCCGAAACTCAGGGAGGCGTTGAGGCCCTCTAGAATTCCTCGTGCTCCTCACTAACTTCCGGAAGCAGCTCACGGGTAACCGCATCCCCCAGCAGGCGGCCTTTGAGGGTCAGACGCACGTGGGCTTCAGGGTCAGGTTCAGCCTGAGAAGTTAAAGCGTCAGGTTCAATCAGAGCTTGAGAGACCAGCCAGCGCAGGGAGGCGCCCAGCTGCGCCTCATCATGCACGGCAATCAGCTCGCGCATCGCCAAGCCCTCACGCACACGAATCATGAGCATAATCGTTTCAAAAGCACGAGTAGCGGTGTCCAGCACCTCACGTGCCGCCGCCGGGGACTCCCCCGCACGCACCTTCTGCGCGTACGGTACCGGGTGCTTCACGTTCCACCAGCGGGTACCGTTCACGTGCGAGTGGGCGCCCGGGCCGATACCCCACCAGTCCTGGTTACGCCAGTAGGCGAGGTTGTGGTCGCTGCGGGTGTCCTCGCTGCGTGAGTAGTTGGAGACCTCGTACCAGTTGTAGCCGGCTTCTGTGAGTAGCTCCTCGGCGAGCAGGTACATGTCCGCCATAAGGTCCTCATCGGGCATGGTGTATTCACCGCGGCGAATCTGCGCGGCAAGCTTCGTGCCGTCCTCCACGATCAGCGAGTAGGCGGAGATATGGTCCGGTTCGTAAGAGATGGCGGCACGAACGCTGCGCTCCCACTGCTGCAGGCTCTCCCCCGGCGAACCATAAATCAGATCCACGGACACCTGCAGGCCTACCTCCTTAGCCCAGGCAACGACCTTCGGCACGTTCGACGGCGTGTGGGTGCGGTCGAGCACCTGCAGCACCTCGGGTACGACGGACTGCATGCCGAAGGAGACGCGGGTGAAGCCGCCGTCCTTGAGGGTCTGCAGGTCTTCGCGGGTGACGGAGTCGGGGTTCGCTTCGGTGGTGACTTCTGCGCCTTCAACCAGACCGAATACGTCGATGGCTGCCTGCAGGATGCGCACGAGGTCGCGGGCGGGCAGTTTGGTGGGGGTGCCGCCTCCGAGGAAGACGGTGTGCATAGGGCGTTTTGCGACGCCGGAGGTTTCGAGGGTGCGGGCGGCGAAGAGAATTTCTGCGATGGCGTCATCAGCGTAGGTGCCCAAGCCGATGCCGTCGCCGAAGTCTTCGGTGGCGTAGGTGTTGAAGTCGCAGTAGCCGCAGCGTACGGAGCAGAAGGGGATGTGTACGTAGAGGCTGAAGTCGCGGGTTTCGCATCCTGCCGCACTGGTGGCGGGGATGCGCCCGTCGCGGGGTGCGGGGGCGCCGGTGGGCTGGGCGGGCATTCTGCCTCCTGGGACTAGATGTGGCGGTTGGGGGAATCAAATATGGGCACCGCGCATGTGGCTACGCGGGTGACATCAACAGACGGTATATCAACGACAGCGTGCAGAGAACCCGGCGGTACACGAGGCACCAGCCGGGTTCTCCACTCAAACAGGTCAGCACACAGCCGGAAAAGCTACAGCAGCGGAAGGCTACTTCTTCTTTTCCTTCTCCTCGCCCGAAGACAGTGCCGCAATGAAGGCTTCCTGAGGAACCTCCACACGACCGACCATCTTCATGCGCTTCTTGCCTTCCTTCTGCTTCTCCAGCAGCTTACGCTTACGCGAAATATCGCCACCATAACACTTAGAAAGAACGTCCTTACGCATCGCGCGGATATTCTCGCGGGCAATAATACGCGAACCGATAGCCGCCTGAATCGGCACCTCAAACTGCTGGCGAGGAATCAGCTCACGCAGCTTAGAAGTCATCATCAGGCCGTACGAGTAGGCCTTATCGCGGTGAGTAATGGCGCTGAACGCATCCACCTTCTCACCCTGCAGCAGGATGTCGACCTTCACCAGGTCGGCCTCTTCCTCACCGTCGAACTTCCAGTCCAGCGACGCGTAGCCGCGGGTACGAGACTTCAACTGATCGAAGAAGTCGAACACAATCTCTGCCAGGGGCAGGCGGTAACGCATCTCCACACGATCCTCGGAGAGGTAATCCATGCCGCCGATCTGGCCGCGGCGAGCCTGGCACAGCTCCATAATCGCGCCAATGTACTCGCTCGGGGCAATAATCGTACACGCCACCATGGGCTCTCGGATGGTGGCGACCTTACCCTCAGGGAATTCGCTCGGGTTGGTCACTCGCTTAGCGTTGCCAGCCTCGTCCACCACGTCGTAAATAACGTTCGGTGCGGTCGAAATCAGGTCCAGGTTGAACTCGCGTTCCAGGCGCTCACGCACAATCTCCAGGTGCAGCAGACCCAGGAAGCCACAGCGGAAACCGAAGCCCAGCGCGGCAGAAGTTTCCGGCTCGTAAATCAACGCGGCGTCGTTGAGCTTCAGCTTATCCAGCGCGTCACGCAGCGCCGGGTAATCCGAACCATCAATCGGGAACAGGCCCGAGAACACCATTGGCTTGGGATCCTCATAACCGCCCAGGGACTCCTGCGCAGGCTTCGCGGCGGAGGTGACAGTATCACCCACACGGGACTGACGGACGTCTTTCACACCGGTAATAAGGTAACCCACCTCGCCCACGCCCAGGCCCTTCGACGGGACAGGCTCAGGGGAAATCACGCCGATTTCAAGCAGGTCATGCTCAGCGCCGGTGGACATCATCTTAATCTTCTGACGCGGCTGCAGGCTACCGTCCACAACACGCACATAGGTGACCACGCCGCGGTACGAGTCGTACACCGAGTCAAAAATCATGGCACGCGCCGGGGCGGATGCGTCACCCTGCGGGGCGGGAATCGCCTCCACAATACGGTCCAGCAGAGCCTCAACACCCTCACCGGTCTTACCCGATACGCGCAGAACCTCCTCCGGCTCGCAACCAATCAGGTTCGCCAGCTCCTCAGCGTACTTATCGGGCTGAGCCGCGGGAAGGTCAATCTTGTTCAGCACCGGGATGATGGTCAGGTCGTTCTCCATCGCCAGGTACAGGTTCGCCAGGGTCTGAGCCTCAATACCCTGGGCGGCATCCACGAGCAGAAGCGCACCCTCACACGCAGCCAGGGAGCGGGACACCTCATAGGTGAAGTCCACGTGGCCGGGGGTGTCAATCATGTTCAGCGCGTAGGAGGTGCCGTCAACATCCCAGGGCATGCGCACAGCCTGAGACTTAATGGTGATACCGCGTTCACGTTCAATGTCCATGCGGTCCAGGTACTGCGCCTTCATATCGCGCGGGGCAACCACGCCGGTGGCCTGCAGCATACGGTCTGCGAGGGTGGACTTACCGTGGTCAATGTGGGCGATAATGCAGAAGTTGCGAATAATCGCGGGGTCGGTCGCCGCCGGAACGGGCGGGTTCTTCGACATGGGTGCCAATCACATCATCCTTTCGAGATGCTGGCTGCGGGTATGGGCATAGTTACCTATCATTTTCCCATACCCGCGCCATATGTGCGAACGGACCTAACGTTCCGAAGAATCCTCCGCGGATTCCGCACCATCATCGGCAGGATTTACGCCCTCGGAGGCAGCGCTGAGGGAATCCAGGTAGCCCTCAATATCCTCGGCAATCACCTCGCCGGAGACAGTGCGCAGAGTCGAATCCATCTTCTTCTCAATCTCACGCACCAGCTCAACCTTCTCGTAGTCCTTCGCCATTTCTTCGGCGAGCTCCGCCTCCCACTCATCAGCGTGGGCACGCAGGCGGTCGTACTCCTCAGACTCGACCTTAATGCCGAGGATGACCTCCAGCGCCTCAATCAGGCTCACGACCGCGCGCGGGTTCTGCTGGTCAAAGCTCAGATACCCCGGGATGCTCATACGCAGCATGACCGAGGAAGACAGGCCGTGCTCAGCGGCGAGCGCAGACATTGCCATCGTCACCGAGGTAGAACCGGTGAAATACTCGTGCAGAATACCGGGGATTGCTGCTAGCTTCTCGTCGTGAGTGGTCAGCGTGTACGGGTACGGGCGGGTGTGCGCCACCTCATCCTCGAAGGTCTCAACGAAGATCGCATGGTCCACGTGGAGTTTCTTCACGTACTTGAAGAAGCGGGTCATGAACCGCCGCAGGCACAGGCTGGGGGCGGGGCCGGTCACCACGAGCAGGCGCAGGCGGTGCTCCGGGATGGTGACCATGTTGTAGAACATCTTGGGCCACACCAGAACCGTGGAATCGGAGTCGTCGCTGTTCTGCAGCTGCGGGGCGACGGAACCATAGTCGTAGAAGTCGTCCATGTCGAAGCCGGGGCTCTCATCGCACGGGTCGAATGCGCGGTGAATCACGTCGAGGGCGTCCTCGCCGTTGCCCGGGGGTTCCTTCGCGGAGTTGAAGCCGACCAGCATGACGGTCGTGTAGTTGTCCTCTTCGGAGGATTCGCCCAGGCCCAGCTTGCCGAGCAGGCCCTTCTTCACGGGCTGTTCTGTGGAGGCGGGCTTGGTGAAAGCGTCAAAGAGTCGGGCGGGCGGGAAGTTCGACTGGCTCATCGTTGTCCTTAGCTCGTGGTCGGTTCACCGGGTACATGGGGGGGGTGTATGGAAAGTTGCCGGTGAACTGTCGGTGGTTGTGTAGTGTGTATCGGCGATGCTCACTCCCCCACGCTATATATATGGTGCGGGCGGTGTGCGGTACCGCCGATAGTTCCCACTATACGGGCTCCCGCGCGACCCGCAAGCGGTTTCGTCACCGGGCGGGCGCCTTCATAGGATTGGGCATAAAAATTCAGTAACGAGTCACCAGATGCAAACAGATTACTCACCCGCAGTTGCGTTTAGCCTTTCACATGTTGCAGCGTGTCCTGTCATAGTGAAGTGTGACTGGTTATGATGACTGGTATGGATTCACAATTTATAGCAAATCTTATTTCTGGCATATCAGCACTTGCTACCGTCGTTGCGGCCATTTATACAAGGCGGCAGGCTATTGGTTCTAAGGAAGCGAAGGCAAAAGCAGAGGAATCACACAAGGCAGCTCTAGATATGCGTGATGCGGCTCAGCGTTCTGCAAAGGCTGCAGAAGAACAGGCTAACCAGGCTGAGCTGGCACGTAAAGCTGCAGAGGAACGAGCCCAACAAGCTGAAAAGTCACTCAAGCAGATGCAACAGATTGTCGCTGAACAGCAGAGCCAATCCCAGTCGCAGTCTAAGATTGCGGCTAACCTATGGCGCCCTAAATTTCAGCTAACTCATGTCCGAGAAATGCGGTACAAACTACAAAACATCAGCGAGCATTCTTTAGATGTGCTTAAAGTTGTAAACCAGAATGAATTTTTCCGGTGCGATGATATCAACCAGCAGTTTAATCCAGGCGAATCACTCGACATTCTTCTAGGTGGTGCGGGGGAGATTCCCTTACCTTCAAATTTAATTCTTCAGGTCGCGGGTCGGAATGAACCTATCCACGTTCAGATTCCTGCGTAAATCCAGCTAAGCAGGTTAAAGCCGGTAATTGCATATAACCGCAATAGAGACGGTATCTGCTTAAACGTATATCTGGCTCGTTAGGGCTCTGAGGAGGTCTGGGACGCAGCTAATTTTGGTCACGATTTACTCACGATTTTGAAGCAAGGAAGCACCCACAATAAACGATTCGGGTATAAAGAAACCCCCTGCATTCCCCTTAGAGGAGGGGGAACACAGGGGGTCTCTGCCCTTAAACCAGAGAGGTACTTAGGTACCCCGCAAGTTTTAGAAAGCCTTGTTTACCAGCGCAGCAAGACCGGACTTCTTGTTTGCAGCGGTCTTCTTGTGCAGAACACCCTTGGAAACAGCCTTGTCCAGCTTACGGTTCACAAAACGCAGAGCCTCAACAGCAGCTTCCTGGTTCTGTGCCTCAACAGCAGCCTTGACCTTGCGGGTCGCGGTCTTCAGCTCGGACTTTACAATGTTGTTGCGCAGGCGAGCCTTCTCGTTGGTGAGGATACGCTTCTTCTGAGACTTAATGTTAGCCACAATTAAACTTTCTGTTTTGTCTTATTGGTCGGTGAGGGCGACGCTGGCCGATCATCGACTGAGCGGCGTGGGGATGCCTATGGCAACCGGCCAGCAGTGCCCGATGACCATCGGACACTCAACCACACATAATACCAGATGAACAGCCTCCACGACAGACCCCCGCGGAGAGAAAAATACTGTGAAAACCGCTACACGCAGCCTCCACATCCGGCGCAGATAATCGGCGCCGGCCGCCGGTGAAACTACCGGCACAGGATGTTAGCCGTTATGGCGAGTCCACGCACGCTCAATCAGGCGGAACGTATCCTCCGGCATAATGGCACCCTCGCGGCGCATCGCATCCGAGCGAACACGAATCACGCGGTTCAGCTTCACCTCAGAGGCGCGGCCCTGCGAATCCCACGGACCTGAACCAATATCAAGGTAGTTCGAATCAGCGTGCTCACGGTTATTGTGATCCTTGCTGGTCATCATCAGCGCCAGCAGGTACTCACCGTCACGACCCACCAGAAGCACCGGGCGGTCCTTACCCTGCGAGTGGTCCTCCTCGAAGGGAACCCACGTCCACACGATTTCACCCGGGTCAGCGTCGCCGTCCAGGGAGGGCGAGTACTCAAAGTTGATCATGTCGCGGTAATCGCCCGGGTAATCCGAACCGTCGGATGCGCCGGTCGAAGCCGGTGCGGAAGGCATAGGTGCCGAGGACTTTGCCGAGGAAGACTTCAAGGCGCTTGGCTTGGGTGCCGAAGAGCCGGAGGTACGAACCTCACCCTGACGAGATTTGCCCTTGTGGGACTCACTCTTTTGGGAGGATTCGGAGCCGCCCTTAGGCGCAGTAGCGTCGTTGAGGGCATCCTCTGCCGCCTTCTGCAGGAAGGGCAGCAGGGCAAAGAAAATTTTCTTCAGAATTTTGAGCATGGGCTCTATTATGCACTACAGACGCGGAGGTCGAGCAATCGCCAAAACAGCCCGCTCCACCGCATACACCGCATCCTGGGACTCGCCCTTCAGTTGAGCGTCCGCATCAGCCAGAAGCTGCACAATATGCGCCAACTGGGCGCCGGTAAAACGGCGGCCGTCACGCTGAGCCTGCTCAACCTGCCACGGTGCCATACCCACCTCACGCGCCAGCTCATTAGCGCTCAAACGCACGTGGTGTACGCGAGCAATATTGCGGATACGCATGGCGAGCGCACCCAGCATCGGAATCGGCTCCGTGCCGGTGGCAAGGGAGTGGCGGAGCAGACGCAGAGCCTCCGGGGCGTTACCGGAAATTGCGGCATCACTGACGCGGAACGCGGTGACTTCGGTGCGGCCGCCGTAGTAGCGGTTCACCGCCTCTTCGGTGATTTCGCCGGGCACATCTGAGAGTAGCTGCTGGCAGGCGGCGGCGAGCTCCGCAGTGTCGGAGGCGGCAGCCGTCAGTAGCGCCAGAGCGCCGCCAGTAATCGGGCGCTGGGCGGTGGCGAACTCCCCCGCCAAGAACTCGCTCTTCTCACGATCAGTCTTGAGCGCCTTGCAGTTAATGAGCACGAACTGGGAGCGCACCAGGTCGATAAGCTTCTTGCCACGGTTACCGCCCGAGTGGTTCAGAACGAGCATGATGTCCGGCTCGGGGGCGTTCAGGTAAGCGAGCGTATCGGTCAAAAAATCGTTGCTCATGGAGGCGACGTTCTCAACCTCAATGATCTTTGCCGAACCGAATAGGGAAGGCGAAGCGTGCAGAATCAGCTCCCCCGCCGTGTAGGTGGCAGCGTTAATCTGAACGCGATCCACCTCCGGGTGGATACTGCGGAACAGTTCACGCAGGCGTGCCGCGGCACGGGATGCGAAGTACTCCTCCGGGCCGTAGAGCATGACGGCGGGTGCCGGGGTGACGGTACGCCACGCGGTGTCGAGGGCGGGGGTGCCTCGGCGGGCGTAGCCTCGGGAACCACCACGCTGGGTTGAACGCTTACGCTCGGACACGCTTATCACTCGCCTTTATCTGCAGGGTACGGGCTGAACTCGACCCCGCTGCACACGGGGGCGCTGCGCGGGTAGAGTCTCGAGTATCCATCATAGCGTTTTCTTCTCAGTTGCCTCCTAGCGTTGGTTAGGGTTAGCCGGTCAGGGCGAATTAGGCAGGGTTAGTTGATTAGGAACGGGCGGGCTAATGGGTGTGCTGATAGGAGGGCGCGGTGTGCGGTACCACCCGCAAATACTGCCGGTGCGTGACCGCGCGGTAGCGGCGTGCATCCACCCACCAGAGGGCAATGCTCAACACCAGCACGCAAAGGGCGCTACACACCACCGCGGGAACGCTCGAACCGGGCTCCCACGGGTTACCCGGCGCGTGCGCGGCAGTGTGTGCCGCCCATTCGATGCCCCGCGCCGCAAGGCCACCGGCACGAAGACACAGATCCGACAGGGCGGGCAGACCCAGAAGCATGAATCCGAGCGCCACCAACCCGGCGAGCATACTCAGCGGCGCCAAAGGAGCGGCAATCAGGTTCGCCGGAACCGAGTAGAGCGGCACCTTACCGCTCATCGCCAAAATCAGCGGAGTACACCACAGGGACGCCACAATCGGCGCGGCGAGCATTTCCGCGCAGAACACCGGCATGAGGCGCATGAGCAGGCGAATCAGCGGGGGGCCCAGCAGAATCAGCGCGGAGGTTGCCGTCACCGACAGGGCGAACCCCATATCCACGGCGAGGTGCGGGGCAGCAAGCAGACATATCAGCACCGTTGTTTGAAGCGCCGCCAAGGACTGGCGACCCGAACCGCGCAGCATCGCGTAAGCACCGAGCAGACCCATGGCGAGGGAACGAATCACGGACCCCTCAGAATCCAGCAGCATGGCGTAGGCGAGTACTGCCGCAACTCCGCACAGCACCATGACGCGGTGCGGAATGGTGAGAGTACTCAGCCGATGTACGAGCGGCGGCAGGGCGTGGGCGTTTGGCGGGGTAGCTTGTTGAAGCTGGGCGGGTCGTTGAGGGTGCGCCGGTTGTTGAGGGTATCCAGGGTGCCGGGGGTACGCGGAGCGGCGAGAATGACCCGTGCCTCTCCCCCGTAACCGCTGTATCCAGGACCGAAGCAGCAGGTATGCGCTGGCGAAGCGGTACGGGTGAGTCGCCAACACCAGCCGGTACGCGCCCAGAAATACGATGGCAATATTCGCCCCGGACACCGCCGTAATATGGCTGAGCCCGCTGAGCTTATACTCCTCCCGCGTGGTGGAACTCATCAGAGAATCGTCCCCGTAGGCGGTGCCCAAAACCAGCGCCGCCGATTCCGTGCCAAGGGTATCTAAAGCGCGGATGCGCAGCTGCTCCTTGAGCGTGGACAGGTACGGCTCCTCCATAGTCCGGGCGACAGTGTTCGACCCGGCACCGTAGGCGGGCGCGGGAAAAATAGTCGCGCCGCTCAGCTTCGCCGTGGGGCCGTTAAACTCCACCGTGCCGAGGGCGGTCACCCTCATACCCGGATAAATCGCCTGCGAGCGCGCGGTACCGCTCCCCCGGTACCTAGCCGACGAGCTCACCTCTGCGCTCGTCACCGAACTTGCCTCCAGACGCTGCGCGGTGTTCTTTGCCGAACCATCACGCCGATACACACGCACCCGCTCATTCACCAGCGCACGCACGCTCCGCCCCTGAATGTCCTCCAGCTTAATAACCACCAGAGTAGTGCGTGGATCCACGCGGCGAACCTGCTCCACCGTGCCATTCAGACGAAGCGATGCCCCCTGCGCCTGCTGCAACGTGGCGCGGGATGCATCTACCCCCGTAGCGCACAAAAGCACTGCTTGAACAGTCACAATACACGCCAGAAAAACCAGCTGACCGGTCGTGCGAAAGAGCAAGCTGTAGGGCATCACCGCACGAGGCGGAAAGAAAAGCAGAATCGCCAGGCAACCCAGCAGGGCAATGAGCACACACGCTAGCGGATGCACCACCCGCCACGTGCCTACGGTCAGCGCCAGCGCGGTAAAAGCCCACAGTGCCAGCACCGTAAAACTCAGGCGAAAGTCCAGGTGAATGAGGCTTCCCTGGGCGCGTAGCTCCTGTTCGTCGCGGCGGGTACGCCACCGTTCAGCGCCGATGCTCCAGCGGTAGCGGTCACGGTCATACGTAGTAGCTGCGGACCGGGTGAGGCGCAAGGATTCGGGAAATAGTACCCGCTCCCCTGCCTGCTGGCGGTTCTGGCGACGCTTCTGCTGGCGGTACATTAGACCGTCACCAGCGGGCGCAGATTCTCCAGCATCGACGGACCAATGCCGGGCACCGCATCCAGCTCATCCACGCTACGGAAACCACCATGTGCCTCACGCCAGGCAATAATGCGCTGAGCCATCGCCGGACCAATACGCGGCAGGGTCTGCAGCTCCTCAGCGGTGGCGGTGTTAATGTTCACCTGGGTCGAGCCCTTCTGTGCGCTCCCCGAAGCGGTCAGCGTGCGTGCAGACTGGGGCTGAGTACCACCCTGAGATGCACCATTCGCCGCGTTACCCTGACCTGCATTCGCTGTGCCGCCATTGGGCTGAATCTGCGCTGGAGCAGCCGTCTCACCACGATGCGGCACATAAATCTGCACCCCATCACTCAACGCACCGGCAAGGTTCACGCGATCCAGATCAGCATCCGCGGCGGCACCGGAGGCGGCGGCAATCGCATCCACGGAACGACCCTGAGCGGGCAGTGTGTATACGCCGGGGTTGTTCACGGCACCCGCGACGTGCACCCGCACGGTAGCCTCACCGGAGGCGCCGCCCTGAGCGGATTCACTCGGGTTAGCGCCCGGCTGGGCGGTGGACTGGGCACCGGGTTGAGTTCCGGGGCTCTGCTGGGCACCCACCGCATGCGCCGACTCGGCGGTAGCACTCGGGGAGGCAAGCTGCTCGGCACGCGGCGCCGCTGAAAACTGGGTCACAGCCCACACCACGGCAACCAACGCCAACACTGCCACTAGAAGCAGCACGCGCGGCGACAAGCCCCAACGGGTACTGCGGGTGGTGCCGGGCTGATCAGCCTGCTCCCACTCCGCCCAGTCGTCCACCTCGTTCCAATCGGGCTGCTGATTCCAGTCAGCCCAGCCATTCGACTCTGGGCCGGATGCCGCGGGCTCGGCAGGTGTTTCTTCGGCAGGTACCTCCGCCGGTGTTACCTCAGCGGCAATAGCCAGCGGCACGGTGTCCTCGGCATCCGGCGCACCGTTCTTACGGGCGCGCGGGCTGCGGTAGAGACTGTTCATCAGGGATCGGGCGCTACGCTGTGTGCCGCCCTGCTGAGTTGTGCCGCCCTGCTGGGCTGCACTATCCTGCACAGTGTTCTGTGCCGCATTCTGGTCGGGGTTGGGGGTCATGCTCGTCATACCCCTACCCTAGGCTCACGCGCACGAACGCACGAGGGCATGCAAAGAACCTGTGGATAACTCCCCTCGCACAACGCGAAAGGAGCCATCCACAGGCTCATTTTTGAAAAATATGCGGTTTTTGTTCAAAAGCAGCGGGTTATGGTTTGTCACAAAAACCGTCACATACACCTCAGCCACACGAGCTTCCCGCACCGTTTAAGACCAGGATCTAGCCCTTGCTTAGTCCTCGCGCGGAAGCTCAGTACCCGGAACACCCAGCTCCGAAGCACGCTTATCAGCCATCACCAGCAGGCGACGAATACGGCCCGCAATCGCGTCCTTCGTCATCGGCGGATCAGCCAGACGACCCAGCTCATCCAATGAGGCGTGCTTATGCAGCACACGCAGCTCACCGGCATAGCGCAGATGATCCGGCACCTCATGACCCAGAATCAGCAGGGCACGCTCCACGCGGGCGCTCGCTGCAACAGCCGCCTGAGCGCTACGGCGCAGGTTCGCATCATCAAAATTCGCCAAACGGTTAGCGGTCGCACGAACCTCCTTGCGGGTGCGCGCCTCACGCCACGTGGTCAGAGTACCGGTCGCGCCCATACGCTCCAGCAGCTGCGAAATGGTCTCGCCGTCACGCACCACCACACGGTCGGTGCCGCGCACCTCGCGTGCCTTCGCAATAATATCCAGGCGACGAGCCGCACCCACCAGCGCAAGCGCCGCCTCCGGGCCGGGGCAGGTAATCTCAAGGGAGGAAGAACGACCCGGCTCAGTCAGCGAACCATGCGCCAAGAACGCACCGCGCATAACCGCCTCAGCATCCTGCAGCGAGCCGTTCACCACAGCCGGCGGCAGGCCACGCACCGGGCGGCCACGCAAATCCAGCAGACCGGTCTGGCGAGCCAGCGCCTCTCCGCCGTGATCCACACGCACAATGTAGCGGCCGCCTCGACGCAGACCACCACCGCTGACGCCGGTCAGCTCAGAGTCATGGCCGTAAATCTCCGCAATGGTGCGGCGCATGCGGTGGGCTGTTGCCTCGTGGTCGACCTCAGACTCCACCACGATTCGCCCTGAGACAATGTGCAGGCCTCCGGTAAAACGCAGAATCGTAGAGATTTCTGCCTTACGAGCAGAGACTTTCGTTGCCTCGTAGTTGGCGAGTTCGTCCTTGACGAGCGTGGTTAATGCCATGAACAGATCCTTCTGGGCGTAGTGTCTAAGTCTAAAAAATCAGGAGAAGGGCGCACCAAAATAGCCAGCTCAAGCAGTACACCTGAGCTGCACATCCAAGCCAGTCAATCTAAGAGCTCAGCTCAAACGCTTCGTTATACGCAGCCGCAAGCTTGAGCGGGTCGTGCACGTTCGGCTGGGAGCTCGAACGCAGATGCGCCCACACAACCTTCGCACCCATCGCAGAAGCCTCACGCTCCAGCTCGGACTGGTGATTAGCCTGCATGTCAGCGTCAGCAATCACCGCGTCCAGGTGAAGCTTCGGGGCGTACTGGCGCAACAATTCCAGATGCGTTGCCGGGGTAAAGCCGACCGTCTCCCTATCGTCGGAGAGGTTCATAACCACGCAACGGCGTGCCTCCGTGCGGATAATCGCCTCACGCTGAGCGTCCAGCAGCAGATGCGGCAGAACCGACGTACGCCACGAACCCGGACCCAAAACAATCCAGTCGGATTCTTCAATAGCGGAGAGTGCCTCTGGGCAGGGGCGAGCATTCTCCGGGGTCAGACCAATATCGTGAACGCGTTCCTCCTTCGAGAGGTTCACCTGGCCGACCACCTTCACACGCTCGATACCGCCACCGTTATACTCACGCAACACGGTCCCGTAAATGATCATCGGATCCAGCGCCATCGGCAGCACGCGGCCGCGCGCATTCAGTAGAGCACCCGCCCAGTCCAGACCGGCGACCGGGTCATCCAACAGTTGCCAGAGAGTAGCAATCAGCAGGTTACCGAGAGCATGGTAATCCAGCGGGAACTCATCCTCATAACCCTCCGGCGCGCTAAAACGATGCTGCATCACATCACGCCACGTGCGACCCCAATCGGTGTCATCACACAGCGCAGAAAGCGCCATACGCAAGTCCCCGGGAGGGAGAATACCCATCTCCTCACGCAAACGACCCGACGAGCCGCCATCGTCAGCAACCGTCACAACGGCCGTTAAATCAGGCGTGACGTGGCGAAGCGCAGAAAGGGAACCGTACAGTCCGTGGCCTCCGCCCATCGCAGTGACCTTAGGCGAACGGTGCGTGGTCTTCAACAGGCGCAGAGCCTGAGTCGGCAGAGTCGGCAGGCGCGGAATACCCTGAGTGTCATAACTGGTCGAATGGGTGGACATAGTAATACCTCATATACCCGGAAGGAATGGTATGCCGGCCCCACGGGTGCGGGGCCGGACGGCGGCTAATGAATTACGACGCGGTGGTTGGGACGCGCCGTGCGGAACTTACTCGCGGCCCTTGTCACGGTGCTGAACATTCACGTTCAGCTCACCGAAAGCAGAGAGACGACGAGCCAGTTCTTCCGTCACAGCCACGGAACGATGCTTACCACCGGTGCAACCAATTGCGATGGTGGCGTAGTACTTACCCTCACGGCGGTAGCCCTCAAGTACGGGGCGAAGAGCCGCAAGATAGTTGCTGATGAACTCCTCGGTACCGGCGTGCTCCAGCACGTAGTCGCGCACCGGGGCGTCCTGACCAGTCAGGGGGCGCAGCTCCGGAACCCAGTGCGGGTTCGGGATGAAACGCATATCAGCCATGTAGTTAGCATCCGAAGGCGCACCGTACTTGAAGCCGAAGCTCATCACGGTCAGGTTCAGCTTCTTATCTGCACCCTCAGCAAACATTTCACGCACAGTACGAGCCAGCTCGTGAACGTTCATGCCGGTGGTGTCAATGGTACGGTCAGATGCAAGACGCAGACCCTCAAAGAGCGTGCGCTCAGCACGGATGCCGTCGAGGACGCGACCCTCACCCTGCAACGGGTGCGGGCGGCGCTGAGCCTCATAACGGGCAATAATGGTCTCGTCCTTGGCATCAAGGAAGAGCATGGAGAAATCAATATCTGACTTGCGCAAAGTCTCAATTGCAGCGGGCAAATCAGAGAACAAGGCGCGGGCGCGAACGTCAATACCGAGCGCCACCTTTGGCACTCGTGCACCGTCGCGGGTCACCAGTTCAGCCAGGGAACCGAGCATCTGCGGGGGGATGTTATCAATGACGTACCAGCCCTCATCCTCCAGTACATTTGCGACAGTGCTACGGCCTGCACCAGAAATACCAGTAATGACCAGAATCTGAGGACGTTCCTCGCTCTGGACGGGCTGTACCGTAGTGGGCTTGCTCTGATTTTCGGACATGGTTCTTCGTCCCCTTCAACGCGAAATTGTCTCTATGCTATGATACTAGACCTTTATCTGACGGTTCGGGGGTACGGTCAGAAATTTCACCAGTATGACAGAAATATGAGGCGCTCTCCCGACAGAACCCCAGAAGAAAGAAACCCGCATCACAAGTGCTTGCGCATAATGCTCTACAAGGGGGTCTGCAGAAAGAGACGGGTAGCAGAGTCAAAGGGTACAGCGGAGCCACGGAGGGTACAGCAAAGCCCGCACTATACCTCCCACAGGGGGCACCGCACGGGCTCTACACTATAGACGCTGCGAAACTTTACGCGGATGCGCAGGTCGCCTCAGGCAGAAAGCTCAGGTAGGAAAGCTGCCACATGCTCCACTAGACGCACCGACAGTTCCTTCTTCGAACCGGAGAACACCGGCACCTCATCATTCAGAGTCGACAGCAGCGTAATCGCATTATCGTCCGTGCCGAAACCACGATTCACGCCCACTGTATTAACCGCCAAGAAGTCCGTACCCTTACGCTGTAGCTTCTCACGACCCAGCTCCAACGGAGTCTTCTCCGCCGAACCGGTCTCCGCTGCAAAACCAACAATGAGCTTCGGACCGGGGGTGCTCTCCCCCGCCTCACGAGCCTGCTGGCGGCGAACCACGACCTCACGCAAAATATCCGGGTTACGCACCAACTGAATCACCGGCGCATCCTCAGAATCGGCGCTCTTCTTAATTTTGAACTCGGCAAATTCGGCGGGCCTAAAATCAGCCACCGCCGCAGACATGATCAGCACATCCGCCGCCGCGCTCGCCTCAAGGGTCGCCTCACGCAGCTCCAGGGCACTCACCACGCGGGTCACCTGTACACCTTCGGGTGCGGGAACCTCAAGGTTCGCGCCAATCAGGTGCACGGTCGCGCCCAGGTCGCGTGCCGCCTCCGCCAGGGCTACGCCCTGCTTGCCAGTCGAACGGTTGCCGAGGAAGCGTACCGGGTCCAGCGCCTCACGGGTGCCGCCGGCGGTAATGACCACGAGGCGACCTGCCAGAGGACCATGCAGCGATTCAGATGCGCCAGTTGCCTGACCCGAATCAGCCTGACCAGGTTCAAACTGACCCAGCAGCACCGAAGTCAGGGTCGCCGCACGTGTCGCCGCCATACGCTCCTGCTCCGTACTCGTGTACAGGGGCTCAGTCGGCGCGTAACCGGGCGTGTACACCGGGTGCACCTGACCCTTCGGGAAGCGAGCAATCACATCCAGCGCGACTGCGAAAATATCCTCCGGCTCAGGCATACGACCGGGACCAGAATCCGGGCCCGTCAAACGCCCAATCGCAGGCTCAATCACGTGATAACCCCACGCACGCAGAGTCTGTACATTTGCCTGAGTCGCCGGATGCTCCCACATCTGGGTATGCATCGCGGGTGCCAAAATCACCGGGGCGTGCGTGGTCAACACCGTAGAGGACAACAAATCATCCGCACGACCAGCCGCCAAACGAGCCAGCAAATCAGCGGTCGCCGGGGCAATCACCACAGCGTCAGCCTGTTCAGCCTGACGCACGTGGTTCACCTCCGGCACACGGTCAAACACGTCCGTTGAGACGGGGTTGCCGCTCAGCGCCTCCAGAGTCGGAACACCCACGAACTTCGTCGCGTTCGGGGTGGGCATGGCGATAACTTCGTCGCCATTCTTCACAAAAAGACGAAGGAGCATCGCCGCCTTATACGCAGCAATGCCCCCTCCAATACCAACGATAATGCGCATGGTACGTTATAGAATCCTTATAAAAAGCAGATTACTCAGCGGACTCGTCGAGGATAACCTCTTCGATGGCAATAACCTCTTCGCTACCTGCGGGGATGTACTCCTCCTCGATAGCGCCGGAGAACTCAGCCGCGCTGAAATCAATCACAGCGGACAGATCCTCGGGAACGGGGTAGCCGTCCTCGTCAAACTTTGCGTCCGGGTGGTGCTCCGACACAACACGGTCAGCAATGATTTCACGCATTGCCACCGACAGGGACTTCTCGTTCGACTCAGCGTCAACCAGCGGGCCAACGTGCGCAGCAGTATTGTCCTGCAGGTTAGCGTAGTACGCGTTAATCTGGCGTGCACGGCGGGCACCGAAAATCACCAGGCCGTACTTGGACTCCGCCTTCTCAATCAGCGCGTCAGCGCTGGGGCTCACGATGCCCTCGGGAGCGACGCCGTCAACGAAGTTGTAGTCCTCGTGTTCCTTGATTTCGTTTGCCACTAAAAACTCCAAATAGCTTGATGGAATGTACGTACCGAACGTCCCCACATACCGTTCGCGCCATGGCGCAAACCGGGCATACTGAGGGCACGGTCAAAACTAAAGAACTATTCTACCCTCTCAACGGCTAAAACGCACGTACCAGCCCATACAAAAAGGTGGGGGCCCGAAGAAAACTCTTCGAAACCCCCACCCTTCACAACATCTCACGGCGGAACTACAGGTCGGAAGAAATTCTAGCCTCATCGCAAACGCAAAACATGCAGATTAGGCAGCGCCAATCAACTCAGCAATCTCCTTCGCTGCACGCTCGACAGTGTCGTTGACAACCGTGATATCAAATTCCTTCTCGGCAGCCAGCTCAACCTTCGCAGTTTCAAGGCGACGAGCCTGCTCCTGCTCACTCTCGGTACCTCGACCTACCAGACGTGATACCAGCTCATCCCAGCTCGGAGGAGCCAAGAAAATCAGGCGGGCGTCAGGCATGGCCTCGCGGATCTGGCGAGCACCCTGCAGGTCAATCTCAAGAATCACCGGGTGGCCAGCGTCCAGGGCCTCCTGGACCTTAGCGCGCGGAGTACCGTACTTGTTCTTACCGTGCACCACAGCGTACTCAAGCATCTGACCGTCAGCAATCATCTGGTCAAACTCTTCCATCGAAACGAAATAGTAGTGAGTACCGTCAACCTCACCGGGTCGAGGATCACGAGTAGTAGCGGAAACAGAGAACCACACGTTCGGATAGTTCTCACGAATGTACTGGCACACCGTACCCTTGCCAACAGCAGTGGGGCCAGCCAGTACGGTGAGAGTCGGCTGAAACATAGCTTCCTTACTGCACCCTCATCGACTGAAGGCACGAGGTATTAGGACTGAGAAGACTCGGAAGACTTACCAGCAGTCTTACGACGTGCGCGGTTCAAATACCGCGAATTACGGTTGAAGTACTCCACCATCTTGCGACGCTGGTGTACACCCAGGCCGCCAAGGCGGCGAGTCGGTGCAATATGAAGTTCTTCAATGATACGTTCAGCTCGAACGGCACCAATGCCCGGAAGTGCGCGTAACATTTGCCCCACCGGCATTTTAGCCAGCGCAGGGTCGGAATCGACCATATCGAGTACCTGACGCACAGAAAGTTCACGTTCACTCAGTGCACGCTTAATTTCCTGGCGGTGTGCTCGGGCAAGTACTGCCTTCTCGCGGGCGGAGGCGCGCGCATCCTCAGTTAGCGGAGTCAGCGGCATGGTTGGGTCCCCCATTTCTGCGAGTTATAGAATTTTACCTATCAACTAATATAACACGGATAGCGTGAGAACCCTCATTCCATCCGCGGCACTCACACTCGCACCAACAATGCGTCTACGCACGTCAGCACGTAAATATCGGGGAGTACCCCTATAGCATAGCGGAGTATTCGCTCTATCAAAAGCGGAGCCACGCACACACCTCATAGAGCAGGCGTACTCCCCCACTACAGAGGTGAGCAAACTCGCATTGGCGCGAGTATGTAGCGGCAAAATATGCATCAGGATGTACAAAAAATGCGATAGAACAGCCACAATTGTAGTGCTATCGGCCCAAACCACCGGCAAGAAAAATGGGCACACAAAAGGGGCGCACACCCCGAACAGACCCTCAACAGAATCCACCCGGAGCACACGCCCCTCTCACACAACACGCAAACTATGCGCCGCGAGCCGCCAACAGGTCATTACGAGCCGCCTGCGCAGCCTGCGCCAAGCCCTCAACTGACGGGCCAGCAGCCAGCACGCCACGGCTGGAATTTACCAGCACCTGCGACTCAACGCCAGCAAACACGCGGTACAGATCAGCTGCCGAAGCACCCTGCGCACCATAACCAGGCGACAGAATCGGGCCGTTGAACACGCTCAGGTCAATACCCAAATCAACCAGCGCCTGACCAACAGTCGCACCAACGACCAGACCGCACGGGCCCATCTGCTCCCATTGGCGGGAAGCATTCTCAGCGGTAGACGCAGCGATAATACGCTTAGCCACAGCGCCCTCAGACTCCGATGCGCCCACGTGCTGAACGCTCTTACCCTCAGGGTTCGAGGTCAGCGCCAGCACAAAAGTGCCGCGATCATTCTCATCAGCCAAATCCAGTGCCGGACGCAGCGACTCAAAACCCAGATACGGGCTCAAAGTCACCGAATCGGTACCCAGCGGCGACGAGGAGCCGAGCCACGCATCCGCGTACGCCTTCATGGTCGAACCGATATCGCCACGCTTAGCGTCAGCAACAATCAGCACACCATCAGCGGCAGCGCGGGCAAATAGTGCCTCCAGCACAGCAAGGCCAGCCGAACCGTGACGCTCAAACAGCGCCACCTGAGGCTTCAACGTCGCCGCAAACGGGGCGCAACCCTCATAGACTGCCTCAGTAAAAGCAGCCAGGCCGGCAGCGGAATCCTCAAGACCCCACTGCTCCAACAGGTTCGGATGCGGGTCAATACCCACACACAGCGGGCCGCGCTCCGCCATCGCCTTCGCCAGACGATCACCAAAAGCAGCGGACATTACTCCTCGCCACCCTCGGAACGAGCATCCACAGCAGCAGCCAGCTGAACGCCGTGCTCCTGCAGGCTCATGATGTCCCAGCTGTGTTCACGCAGAGCAGTAATCGCCTGAACAGCCGCAGCGAACTCAGAAATGGTGGTCATAACCGGGCAGCCCACCGAAACCGCAGCGGCACGAATCTCGTAACCATCGCTACGAGCAGCACCACCGGCAGGGGTGTTTAGAATCAGGTCAATATCACCATTGCGGACCATGTCCACAATCGAGTGGTCGCCATTCGCCTCAGCGAACTTCGAAGCCACCAGAATCGAGTTCAGGCCGTTACGACGCAGAATCTCAGCAGTACCACCGGTCGAAACAATCTCAAAGCCCAGCGACTCCAGCATCTTCGCGTAAATAATGACATTACGCTTATCGTGGTTAGCCACCGAAATGAACACCTTACCGGAGGTCGGCAGCGGCGAACCAGCACCAGCCTGAGCCTTCGCGAATGCGGTGTCATAGTGCTTATCCAGACCCATGACTTCACCGGTCGAACGCATCTCCGGGCTCAGCAGCGAATCCACCACAACACCCTCGGGAGTGCGGAAACGAGCGAACGGCAGAACCGCAGCCTTCACAGCAATCGCGGTTTCCTCAGGCAGGGACGCACCATCCATGTTCGACGGCAGGTAGCCCTCAGCCTTCAGTTCCGCAATGCTCTTGCCCAGACCAATCAGCACAGCAGCCTTAGCCATCTGCACGCCGGTAGCCTTCGACACGAACGGAACAGTACGAGACGCACGCGGGTTCGCCTCAATCACGTACAGGTTCTCCGACACGTACGCGAACTGAATGTTAATCAGGCCGCGTACACCGGTACCGCGAGCAATCTTCTCGGTAGCGTCCTTCACCTTCGCGATGATGTCCGGGCCGAGAGTAATCGGAGGCAGAGTACAGGAGGAGTCACCCGAGTGAATACCAGCTTCCTCAATGTGCTCCATGACGCCGCCCAGGTACAGCTCCTCGCCGTCGAACAGGGCGTCAACGTCAATCTCGATAGCGTCCTCAAGGAACTTATCAATCAAAGCAGGCTGCGAAGGCGAAACCTCGGTAGCGTTCTCCAGGTAGCGTGCCAGGTTCGCCTCATCATAGACGATCTCCATGCCACGGCCGCCCAGCACGTACGAAGGACGAACCAGAACCGGGTAACCAATCTCGTCAGCGATGCGCTTAGCACCCTCGAAAGTGAACGCGGTACCGTTCTTGGGCGAAATCAGGCCGCCCTCCTCCAGCACGCGGGAGAACTCACCGCGGTCCTCAGCCAGGTCAATAGCCTCGGGGGTGGTGCCCAGAATTGGCACACCCGCATCCTTCAGTGCACGAGCCAGCTTCAGCGGAGTCTGACCGCCCAGCTGAACGAACACGCCCATTAGACCGCCGGTACGACGCTCCGACTCAACAATCTCAAGTACATCCTCAAGGGTCAGCGGCTCAAAGTACAGGCGAGTTGAAATATCGTAGTCAGTTGAAACAGTCTCAGGGTTGCAGTTGACCATGACGGTCTCGTAGCCGAGCGAACGCAGCACCAGCGAAGCGTGCACACAGGAGTAATCGAACTCAATACCCTGACCGATACGGTTCGGGCCCGAACCCAGAATCATAATCGAGGGCTTCTCGTGGTGCGTAACCTCATCCTCCAGGTCGTAGGAGGAGTAGTGGTACGGAGTGAATGCCTCAAACTCGGCAGCACAGGTGTCAACAGTCTTGAAGACCGGGCGGATACCCAGAGCGTGGCGCACACCGCGCACAACATCCTCAGAAGAGCCGATAATCTCAGCAATCTGAGCATCCGAGAAACCGTGGCGCTTAGCCAGCTTCAAGGTCTCCGGATCAAGGTGGTCACGCTTAGCGTGAACCACACCGGCAACCTCATTCAGCAGCACCAGCTGATCCAGGAACCACGGGTCAATCTTAGTAGCCTCGTGCAGCTGCTCCACGGTAGCACCAGCCAGCAGAGCCTGCTGAACCTGGTAGATACGCTGAGTGGTAGGAATCTTCGTCTTCTCAATCAGCTCAGCCAGCTCAGCCTCAGACAGGGTCAGCGGCTTGAATGAGAAGGACGCGCCCTTCTGCTCCAGCGAACGCATCGCCTTCTGCAGAGCCTCAGTGAAGTTACGGCCCAGGGCCATAGCCTCGCCAACACTCTTCATGGTGGTGGTCAGGGTCGGGTCAGCAGCCGGGAACTTCTCAAACGCGAAGCGCGGAACCTTCACGACCACGTAGTCGAGGGTCGGCTCGAAGGATGCCGGGGTCTTCTGGGTGATATCGTTCGGAATCTCATCCAGGGTGTAGCCCAGGGACAGCTTGGTCGCAATCTTCGCAATCGGGAAGCCGGTAGCCTTCGACGCGAGCGCCGAGGAACGAGACACTCGCGGGTTCATCTCAATGACGATGATGCGGCCGGTCTTCGGGTCAATCGCGAACTGGATGTTACAACCACCGGTGTCCACGCCAACCTCACGAATCACGTTGATTGCGATATCGCGCAGCTTCTGGAACTCACGGTCGGTCAGGGTCAGTGCGGGTGCCACGGTGATGGAGTCACCGGTGTGCACGCCCACGGGGTCGAAGTTTTCGATGGAGCAGACGACCACGACGTTGTCGTTAGTGTCACGCATCATCTCCAGCTCGTATTCCTTCCAGCCGAGGATGGACTCCTCCAGCAGAACCTCGCTGGTGGGCGAGTACTGAATACCGGCACCGGCAATACGGTAGAGGTCTTCCTCGTTGTACGCCATACCCGAGCCGAGACCACCCATGGTGAAGGAGGGGCGGACCACCATCGGGTAGCCCAGTTCCTTAGCGGCTTCCAACGCCTCCGGCATGGAGTGAACGATCACCGAGCGTGCAGACTCGCCGCCGGCGCGTTCCACCACGCCCTTGAATGCTTCACGGTCCTCACCGAGGTTAATCGCCTCAATGTTCGCGCCGATGAGCTCAACATTGTACTTGGCGAGCACGCCGCGCTCATCCAGGGAGATTGCCGCGTTCAGTGCGGTCTGACCACCCAGGGTCGGCAGGATTGCGTCCGGCTTTTCCTTAGCGATGATCTTCTCAATCACCTCGGGGGTGATGGGTTCAATGTAGGTGGCGTCCGCGAACTCGGGGTCGGTCATGATGGTTGCCGGGTTCGAGTTAACGAGGATGACGCGTACGCCCTCCTCCTTCAGCACGCGCAGTGCCTGAGTGCCGGAGTAGTCGAATTCCGCTGCCTGACCGATGACGATGGGGCCGGAACCGATGACGAGGACGCTATTAAGGTCAGTACGACGAGGCATTTATGCTTCCTTTGCAGTCTTGGTTGCGACCATCAGGTCGATGAAACGGTCAAAGAGGTAGGCGGAATCGTGCGGGCCAGCAGCAGCCTCGGGGTGGTACTGCACGGAGAAGGCGGGGATATCCTTACAGGTCAGGCCCTCAACCACGTTGTCGTTCAGACCCACGTGGGAGACCCTGACCTGACCGAACTCGGCGTTCGGTGCGGTCACGTAGTCGCCAATCGGCGCGTCCACAGCGAAGCCGTGGTTCTGCGCGGTGATTTCAACCTTGCCGGTGGTTTTATCCATGACCGGCTGGTTGATGCCGCGGTGACCGAAGGGCAGCTTGTAGGTGCCGAAGCCCAGCGCACGGCCCAGTAGCTGGTTACCGAAGCAGATACCGAAGAACGGGGTGCCCTTACGCAGCACGCCCTGCAGCAGCTCAACCTGCTCGTCAGCGGTTGCCGGGTCACCGGGGCCGTTGGAGAAGAACACTCCGTCGGGGTTGTGGGAGTAGATGTCCTCGAGGGTTGCGCTTGCGGGCAGCACGTGCACGCGCACGCCACGCTCAGCGAAACGCTGCGGGGTCATCGACTTAATGCCCAGGTCCAGGGCTACGACGGTTGCAACCGGGGGCGCGAACCAGTTGAACTGGTGCGGCTCAACGGTGTAGGCGGTATCAACCGAAACGGAGTCAGCGAGCTTACGGCCGGCCATCGGTTCGGAGGCGCGCACCTCCTCCAGCAGTTCAGCTTCAGAGCGTTCTGCGTACTCACCGGAGAACACGCCAGCACGCATCGAACCGCTCGAACGCAGACGGCGGGTCAGAGCGCGAGTGTCAATGCCCTGAATACCGATGATGCCCTGCTCGATGAGCTCTTCGTCGAGGGTGCGCTCAGAACGCCAGTTGGATGCCACACGTGCGGCATCGCGAACCACGTAGCCAGCAACCCAAATCTTGCGGGATTCGGCGTCGGTGGTGTTCACGCCGGTGTTGCCAATATGCGGAGCGGTCTGAACCACAATCTGACCCGCGTAGGAGGGGTCGGTCAGGGTTTCCTGGTAGCCGGTCATGCCGGTCGAGAAAACCGCCTCGCCCAGGGACGCGCCGGTTGCGCCGTAGCCATAGCCGCGGTAGACGGTGCCGTCCTCCAGGACGAGCAGCGCGCGGTCCGTACGCAGGGCGCCGGATCGTGTCATGTCAGTCATGCTCTTCTTCCTTTTCTCTGGTGTTCTCCCCCGCTTCCTGTGCGGCCTCTACCGTGCAGGTTCCGGGGTAGTCTATGGTGCCTTCGGCGGGTTGTTCCCCTGCCGCTAGGCCAAATCTATACGTTTCGCGGTTTGTCCGGGGGTTAGGCTTCCGGTTCTGCCGCCCACTTCTCGGGCGCATCTACCGCGTTCGGGGCGATGCGGCGTAGCTCCTGCAGTACCGCCTGCTTATCCTCGGCGTAGCGGGTGCGGAAGCCAGTCTGCACGCGGTGACCGTCCAGGGTCCAACCAATCACAACCAGGCCGTTCTTCTCCACAACCTTGCCTGCCATACCGCGGTCGGTGGTGATGACTGCGAGCTTCTTCGCTGGAATCCACAGGTCCTTCGCGCCGTTACGGGTGAAGATGATGCTGTCCGGATAAATCAGCAGGGTGGACTTGCTCTTGAAGCCGAGCGAATCGAACCCCACGCGGTCCAGCCAGTTACCGAATATCGTGGTGCTGACGTACTCGCCCTCGAAAGCAGCGTCAGCGGTCATGCCCTCGTAGCGTTCGGGAACTTCCTTGAGGGAGCCGAACATGTTCGCCTGGCGTGCCAGGCGCGAGCGCCATCCATGCCACATGCCGTAGATGCATAGCGCAACCAGGGCGATGCAGATGATGGCGGTCAGGAACTTTCCCACGAAGGTTCTCTCTTTCGGTTGGGTCTCGGTCGATTGTCTCGGCCTGGGTTGATAGGGAGGGGTGTTTTTGCGCTGGTGGTTCCGGTCGTGTTTCGGGGAGGTTTCTCCCCCGCTACTAGCCGTTACTAGCTCCCACGAGGCTGTATTCCTCGCGAGGCGGTGGCAGGCGTGAACCTACCACCGCCAGGCACGGTTACTTCGTGGTTCGCCTCGCGGGTTAGCGGCGCGGGGTTGCCAGCTCGCCATTCAGCACGGTCGGGTGGCCGGCGTAGAAGGTTGCACGGATCGAGCCGGGCACCTCCATACCGCGGTAGGGGTTGTTCTTACCCTTGGTTGCCTGCTCCTCCGGCTTGATCACGCGAGTTGCCTTCGGGTCAACCAGCACAATATTTGCCGGTTCACCTTCGGCCAGCGGGCGGCCCTGCTCATGGTCCAGGCGACCAATCTTCGCGGGCTCCTCGGAGAGAATGCGTGCCACATCGCGCCAGGTAATCATGCCGGTGTCAACCAGAGTCATCTGGATGATGGACAGTGCCTGCTCCAGACCGGTCATACCGTTCGCGGCACACGCCCACTCGCACTCCTTGGTCTCTGCCGGGTGCGGTGCGTGGTCGGTACCAATCACGTCGATGATGCCGTCAGCAACAGCCTGACGCAGCGCCATGACGTCCTCTTCGGTGCGCAACGGCGGGTTCACCTTGAAGACCGGGTCGTAGGTGCGTGCGGTCTCGTCGGTGAGAAGCAGGTGGTGCGGGGTTGCCTCCGCGGTCACCTTCACGCCGCGGGACTTAGCCCAGCGCACAACCTCAATGGAACCCTTGGTGGACAGGTGACAGATGTGCAGCTTGGAGTCCAGGTGCTCAGCCAGCAGCACGTCGCGGGCAATGATTGCCTCTTCAGCGACGGCGGGCCAGCCGGTCAGACCCAGGTCAGCGGACACCTTACCTTCATTCATCTGGGCGCCTTCAGTCAGGCGCGGCTCCTGCGCATGCTGCGCAATGACGCCGTCGAAGGTCTTGACATATTCGAGGGCGCGGCGCATCACGGCAGGGTCGTACACGCACATGCCGTCGTCGGAGAACACACGCACGTTCGCGGTGGAGTTCGCCATACCGCCAATATCGGAGAGACGCTCACCCTTCAGGCCCACGGTCACTGCGCCGATGGGCTGCACGCGGCACCATGCGGATTCCTTGCCGAGGCGGTCAACCTGTTCAACCACTGCGGCGGTGTCTGCCACGGGCATGGAGTTTGCCATGGCAAACACTGCGGTGTACCCGCCCAGGGCTGCTGCGCGGGTACCGGTCTCGACGGTTTCGGATGCCTCGTAGCCGGGCTGACGCAGGTGGGTGTGGATATCAACCAGGCCGGGCAGTGCCACCTGGCCTGCCGCCTCGACAACCTGTGCGTCTGCGGCGTCGATGTTCTCTGCGATGCGGCTAATCACGCCGTCCTCGATGAGGATGTCGGCGACCTTTTCGCCGTAGAGGCTTGCGCCCTTGATCAGGTACTTGCTCATGGTGTTGGTTCCTCTCGTTAGGAAGGTCGTTTAGGATTCGTCGCCGGCGTAGAGTTTGGCGCTGGAGCCGTCGGTTAGAAGCAGGTAGAGCACCGCCATGCGTAGCGCCACGCCGTTGCTGACCTGGCGCAGGACCCAGGAGTTGGTGGCGTCGGCGGCTTCGGAGCAGATCTCCAGGCCGCGGTTCATGGGGCCCGGGTGCAGGATTGCGACCGGCTGCGGCTGCCCCTGCAGGGTTGCGAAGCGTTCGGCGGTCAGGCCCCACAGTTCGGTGTACTCCTCTGCGGAGGGGAAGTACGCGGCGTTCATGCGTTCCTTCTGGATGCGCAGCAGCATGACGGCATCGGGGTTGGTGGCGATGGCTTCGTCGAGGTCGTGGAAGATTTCTACGCCGGCTTCTTCAACCCAGGAGGCAGTATTCAGCGGCAGCAGGGTCGGCGGTGCGACGAAGACGACCTGCGCACCGAGGGTGGTCAGCAGCCAGAGGTTGGATCGTGCCACGCGCGAGTGCAGAATGTCGCCGACGATGAGCACGCGCATACCGGACAGGTCGGTGCCGCGGGGGCTATCGAGGCCGTCGCGTTCTGCCTTGTACTGGCGCAGGGATACGGCGTCGAGCAGTGCCTGGGTGGGGTGCGCATGGGTGCCGTCGCCCGCGTTGAGCACGGGGATATCAGTCCAGCCTGCCTCGGCGAGGCGCTGCGGTGCGCCGGATGCCGAGTGGCGGATCACGAAAGCATCCGCGGCAATCGCCTTGAGAGTCTGCGCCGTGTCCTTGAGCGACTCGCCCTTAGATATGGAGGAGCCAGAAGCAGAGAAGTTCGTGACGGCTGCACCCAGGCGCTTCTCCGCGGCTTCGAAGGAGAGGCGGGTACGGGTGGAGTCCTCAAAGAAGAGGTTGACGACGGTCTTTCCGTTGAGTACGTTCAGGGTGCGGTTTTCGGCTTTGACCTGCGCCATGTAGTCGGCGACGTCAAGGATTTCGATGGCTTCTTCGCGGGTTAGTTCGCGGGTGTCGAGCAGATGCTTCATGAGAGCCCTCCCAGCTGGATAATATCGACTCGGTCTGTTGCGTTGTCAGTTTCGGTCAGTACGACGCGCACCGTTTCGCTGGCGCTGGTGGGCAGGTTTTTGCCCACGTGGTCGGCGCGGATGGGTAGTTGCCGGTGTCCGCGGTCTACGAGGACTGCCAGGCGTACGAGGGCGGGTCGCCCGTGGGCGTTGAGTGCGTCGAGGGCGGCGCGTACGGTGCGGCCGGAGTAGAGGACGTCGTCAACGAGGACTACGGTTTTGCCTTCAATGCCGATGGTGGGCATGATGCTTTCCCCTGCGGTGTCTGGGGAGGTGGTGCCGCCGGTGGGTTGGTCGTCGCGGTAGGCGGTGATGTCCAGGGCGCCGATTCGTGTTTCTGCGTTGAAGTTCGGCTCGATGGCTTGGATGCGGGCGGCGAGTCGTACAGCGAGGGGCACGCCGCGGGAGCGGATGCCGATGAGTACGAGATTTTCTACGCCTTTATTGGTTTCAATAATTTCGTAGGCGATGCGGGTGAGGGCGCGGCGGATTTCGTCCTCGCTGAGGATCGTGCGGCCGACGGTGGTCGCGTCCTCGGAGGTGCTTTGAGGGGTTGCCGAATGGGGGGCAGCGGTTAGATTTCGCCCCTGATTCGCGCCGGATGTGGGTACAGTTGACCCAGGCATAGCCGTCTCCTTCCCCGCCTCACGGGACGGATTTAAAGGTTTTGTGCTTCTAGTAGGGTACCACAGTTCACAGGCTACGTTCAGGTTCGGCGAGAGACCGCTCACGGCGGGGACGGAGCTGGTATGGAGCGGGGCAGGCTCCATCCTCGAGGCGCCTATGTTGTTTATAACTAGGGGGCTGCAGAGGGGGCACTCCCCCGCCCGCGTTGTCCGGTGAAGCCTCAACTGTTGCTAACAAACCCTGCGAGCGCATCCGCCCCCAATACGGAACCCCACGCAGAACTGCACCAACCAAGCGCAACCTAGACACAGAAAACCCCCGCCGTCCTGTAGCGAACTACAGTACAGCGGGGGTTTCACGTACGCTCCCCTGCGGGTGCATCCTCAACGGCGGCAAGCCAACCAGCCATAAGAGCCAGCGGCAGGCCGCGGCGGGATGTCTTACGCGAGCAGGGTCGGCTTCACCTGACGGAGCTTATCCAGCAGACCGTTCACGAACTTCGGAGATTCATTCGTGGACAGCACACGCGCCAGACCGACAGCCTCAGAAATTGCGACAGCATCCGGAACTTCGTCATTGTACAGAAGCTCCCAAGTGCCAATACGTAGCACGGCACGGTCGACGGCGGGCATACGCTCGAAGGACCAGTCACGGGCGTAAGTCTCCACAAACTCGCGGATTTCTTCATCGTGGTCGCGGACGCCACGAATGATTTCCTCAGAGTAAGCAGAAATCTGCGCTACCGTGTACAGTCGGCGGCGGCGGAGTACCTCAATATAATCTTCGTTGCGCTGATCCGCCTCGAAGAGCACTTCGAGGGCGCGCAATCGGGCTTTAGTACGCGAATTCATTAGTCGTTCACGCGACCGAGGTACTCACCGGTGCGGGTGTCAACCTTGACCTTGGTGCCGGTCTCCAGGAACAGGGGAACCTGGATCTCGTAGCCGGTCTCAACGGTTGCGGGCTTGGTGCCGCCGGTGGAGCGGTCACCCTGCAGGCCGGGCTCGGTGTAGGTGATTTCGAGGACCACGGATGCGGGCAGCTCAATGTACAGGGGGGTGCCCTCGTTCAGCGCGATGGTTGCGGTCTGGGACTCGAGCATGTAGTTTGCTGCGTCGCCAACAACGGTTGCGGGAACATTGATCTGGTCGTAGGTCTTCATGTCCATGAAGACGTAGTCGTCGCCGTCCTGGTACAGGTACTGGTAGTCGGAGCGGTCAACGGTTGCGGTTTCAATCTTAGCGCCAGCGTTGAAGGTACGATCGACGACCTTGCCGGAGGTAACGTTGCGCAGCTTGGTGCGGACGAATGCGCCACCCTTACCGGGCTTAACGTGCTGGAACTCTACGACGGACCAGAGGTTGCCGTCAATCTTCAGGACGGCGCCGTTCTTAATATCGGTAGTGGATGCCATGGGGCTCTCCTTCGTGTCATCGACGCTCACGCCGTAGTGGTACCCGGCGCGGCGCTAAGTTTTCAATAAGCAAAAATATGTCCAGTACATTCTACAGGATGCGCACGAATTTGCCTAGCAGGGGCACCACAGATGCTGTGGCACCCCGCCCTGTTGCCACATGCTGACTGTCATATGTTGGCAGTCGTGTGGCGGGTGCGTGGCGGTGACTGTACGGGACTCAGGCCTACTCGGAGATAATCTCCTGGTAGGTCATGTACAGGATTGAGTCGTCCGGCACCTCGTAGACGCGCGGGTGAGCCAAACCGTCAAGAATGATGAAGCGCAGCAGGTTGCCGCGTGCCTTCTTGTCGCGGCGCATTGCTTCGAGCAGCTGGGGCCAGGCGTCTGCCTTGTAGGAGGTGGGCAGGCCCAGGGATTCGAGGATGCGGCGGGTGCGTGCCACGAGTTCTTCGTCGGCGTGGCCGGTTGCCAGCGCCAGTTCGGCGGCGTAGACCATGCCGACGGACACTGCCGCGCCGTGACGCCACTGGTAGCGTTCGTTACGTTCAATGGCGTGGGCGAGGGTGTGGCCGTAGTTCAGGATTTCGCGGCGGCCGGATTCGCGCAGGTCCTCGGAGACGACCTCAGCCTTCACACGCACGCTACGCTCAATGAGTTCACGCATGATGGCGGACTGCGAGTCACGCACGGCGTTCGGATTCGCCTCAATCAGGTCGAGGATTTCGGGGTCTGCGATGAAGCCGCACTTGACGATCTCACCCATGCCGGTCAGCAGCTCGTTCTCGGGCAGGGTGCGCAGGGTGCCGATCTCGCAGAGTACCGCGGCGGGCGGCCAGAACGCGCCGACCAGGTTCTTACCCTCGGCAGTGTTGATGCCGGTCTTACCGCCCACGGCAGCGTCCACCATGCCGAGCAGGGTGGTCGGAATGTGAATAACGCGCACGCCGCGCAGCCAGGTTGCCGCCACGAAGCCGGCAACGTCGGTAATAGCGCCGCCACCCACGGAGATGATTGCGTCGGTGCGGGTGAAGTCGTTCTGGCCGAGCACCTGCCAGCAGAATGCCGCCACCTGGTAGTGCTTCGCCTCCTCAGCATCCGGGATTTCGGCGCTGAAAGATTCGTATCCCATGGCACGTAGGTCTTCCATGACCAGCTCACCGGTAGAACGCAGGGCACGCGGGTGAATCACGAGCACCTTCTTGGTGCGGTTGCCCAGAATTTCGGGAATCTTACCGAGCAGGTTGTGGCCAATGAGAACCTCATAGTTCTCACGCGGGGAGCTGCCGGTCACCAGGATGCGGGTAATATCTTCCGCGCCGGAGGCACCGAAAGTGGGGGCGGGCTGAGTGCTCATCATGTGTCCTTTCACAGGTGAGGGGTTATGCTTGGGGGTGCTGCGCTCGGGAAGTACGGATTGCGGTCACGTACGCCTGGATTTCTGCAGTCATCTCGGTGATGGGGCGGCCGCCTCGTGCGTCCAGGGTGAAGTGCGCCAGCTCTTCGTATCGGCTGCGGCGACGCTCAAAAATTTCGGTCCACCGCTCCACCGGGTTCGGCTGCAGCAGCGGGCGGGTCTTGCTGCCGGTAATGCGCGGGGTGACGGTGTCAGCATCAACGAGGATGTACACCACGCATTCGTCCTTGAGCAGCTCCGCAACCGAATCGGTCATGGGTGCGCCACCGCCCAGGGAGAACACCGTATTGCGGTACACCGGCGAGGTGAGGACCTCTTCGATGGTTTTGCGTTCGAGCTCGCGGAAGTGCGTCTCACCGAAAATCTCGAAGATTTCGGAGACTTCGCCGTAGCGTTCCACGATGAGCTGGTCGGCGTCGAGGAACTCGTAGCCGTAAAAACGCGCCAGGTGCGTACCAATATAGGTCTTACCTGCCGCCATGGGGCCGATGAGCACGATGGGGCGGGCGCGTTCCGCGAAGTTCTCGTGCATTTCACGCACCTGTTGCGGGTGTATGCGAGCGCCGCCGGCAGACTCGTCTTCTGCGAGCACTTCTGCGTGGGTTTCTTCCGGCGCGCCCAGTTCTTCCGACGCTGCAATATCTGCAGGTGCCGCAGATTCAGCGGAAGTTGCGGGCAGTTCGAAAGCTTCGAGGGGATTCTCCCCTGGTTGACTCTCTGCTTCCGCGGCGGGTACTGCGGGTGCGGCAAGCTGAACCTTGCCGAACAGCGCCGGAGTCGGACGAACCGGCTTGGCCGGTTCAGCCGCGGGCACAGCTACGGGAGTTGCGGATGCGGCTATGGGGGCTACGGGGGCAGACTGCGGTTCAGTCTTCTGCACGGGAGCGGTAGCGCTCTCCCCCGCCGCCTCTGCAGGCTGTACCTGCTTTACAGGTGCCGGCTTGGGCGCGGCAGGTTTAGGTGCAGCCGGCTTCGGAGCTGCAGGCTTGGACACAGGCGGCTTAGGTGATTCCGCCTTCGCGGGCTCCTTGCGGGGCTCCTCTTCGTCGGTGCCCATGCCCTGCAGGGCGCTGAGCAGCTTCAGGCGCAGGTCCTCGCCCAGACCGAGTGCCGGGTCAGCATCCTCAGACACCGAGGAAGCGTACAGGCGCACACCCTGCGTGCTCGCCATAGTAGCGGCAGGCACGGGGCGGGTACCAGAATGCATCAGGTCAGCCGGGGTGGGCACGCGAAAGGCCGGACGGGAGGAATCCTCACACTCAACAGCCTGCTCAGCCGTGGCAGATACGGATTCCGATACACCAGATTCCGGGCGCGGCGAAGCGCCCCCTCGCGCACGCTGCGTTGCCGCAGCAATACGCGCGAGGGGGCTCGAAGCGACCGGGCGGACACTCTGTTCCACAGAAACCGCCCCGGAACCACAACCGTTCACGCCGCTGCCCTCAGACTCCGCAGGAAGGGGCACTACGCGTCCCAACCAGCCACGTTAGACTCCCAAGCCAGAGACGCCGGAATAGCGTCCAGATAGGAATCCATGTTGCGGCGAGTCTCACCCATGGAGTCGCCACCAAACTTCTCCAGTGCCGCCTCAGCGAGCACTAGGGCGACCATAGCCTCCGCCACCACGCCAGCGGCGGGAACAGCACACACGTCCGAACGCTGGTGGTGGGCGCGGGCCTCTTCACCGGTGGACGTGTCAATGGTCTTCAGGGCCTTCGGCACGGTCGCAATGGGCTTCATTGCCGCGCGCACACGCAGCAGGTCACCGATGCTCATACCACCCTCAATACCACCTGCACGGTTGGTATCGCGGGTGACGCCATTTTCGCCAATGGAAATCTCGTCGTGAGCTGCAGTGCCCGGGCGGTCAGCGGTCGCGAAACCGTCGCCAACCTCAACGCCCTTAATGGCCTGAATACCCATCAGAGCCGCGGCAAGGCGCGCGTCCAAGCGGCGGTCCCAGTGCACGTACGAACCCAGTCCGGGAGGCATACCGTACGCGAGCACTTCAACCACACCGCCGAGAGTCTCACCGTCCTTGTGCGCCTCATCCACGCGGTGAACCATCGCGTCGGAGGTTGCCTTGTCGAAGCAGCGCAGCGGGTCAGCGTCCAGCTCCTCAACGTTGCGGGGCGAAGGTACCGGGGCACCCTCAGGAGCTTGCACGCCACCCACAGCTACGGTGTGAGAAACCAGCTCAACACCCAGAGCCTTCAAAATCTGTGCGGCAACCACGCCAAGAGCTACGCGGGTCGCAGTCTCACGCGCGGAGGCGCGCTCCAGCACCGGGCGAGCTTCAGAGAAGTTGTACTTCTGCATACCCGCAAAATCGGCATGACCGGGGCGCGGACGAGTCAGCGCAGCGTTACGCGCACGACCCTCAATCAGCTTCGGATCCACCGGGTCGGAGCTCATCACGTCAGTCCACTTGGGCCACTCGGTGTTCGCAATCTCAATCGCGACCGGGCCGCCCTGAGTCAGGCCGTGACGCACACCGCCCAGGATGCGCACGCGGTCCTCCTCGAACTTCATGCGGGCACCGCGGCCGTAGCCGAGGCGGCGGCGAGCCAGGGCGTCACGCACCATGTCGCTGGTGAGTTCCACACCGGCGGGTACGCCCTCAATAATGCCGACGAGCGCCTCGCCGTGGGATTCTCCGGCAGTGAGCCAACGCAGGGCCATAGGTTAACCTCTTTTCATCGCACCCGCACCGCAGCGCAGGAGGAAGGAATAATAATTCTTCACGTGTATAAATAGTGTATAAAATGCCTGTTTACTGAGCGAGTGAAAGCACGCTTTTTTCACGAAACGGAAGCACGAGGCGCAAGATCAACCGCCGCACACATCGCATTCACCAAGCCCAGCAGCTCACCCTCAGACAGGGTGCGGTCAGTAAAAATCAGAACCTGCTCCACCGCCTGATACAGCAGCATCTCCAGGCCAGAAACCACCGTACCGCCGTTCGCCTCCCAGGCGCTCGCCAGCACCGAAGGCCACGGGTTATACGCAACATCGAGCAGTACCGGCCGGTGCGTCGCGGAGGCACCTTTCAACCCGCTCAGCCAGCTCGCCCACTCATCCGCCGCATGAGCAGGAAGAGTAGACACCACCGGGTGATGACCGCGCTCAGCAAGATTCTGCGGCAAATCAGCCAACGTAATCTGTTCCAGCTGAACGCCCAGGCGGCCCGCCGCCTCCTGCACACTACCGAGCTTATGCAACGAACGGGCGTACACGCTCACGCGGCGGTACCCCAGCGCGTGCAGCGCCGCCAAAGCAGAAATAGCGGTCGCTCCCCCACCCACAATCGCGGCAGAATCCTTGAGCGGTTCCGGTTCCAAACCGGCGTGGCGCAGCGCGTTCACAATGCCAATGACGTCCGTATTATGCCCCAGAATCTTCTCACCACGCGGATACACCGTATTCACCGCACCGGTCACCTGCGCCATCTCGCTAATCTCATCGCAATACTGGATGACCGCGGTCTTCAACGGCATCGTCACCGACAGACCTGCAATATACGGAGCATCCTCCATACCGTCCGGGTGTCGCACACCGTGCATCATCGCCGGCAAATCATCAGGCAAAGTATCGCGGCGCTCATACCCCAAATTCTGCTCACCCAAAAAGTTATACGCCGCACGATGCAACGCGGGTGACAGGGAATGGGAAATCGGGTGCCCCAGCACGTAGGCACGGCGAAGATACGGGGCTTCACGGTACGGCTCAGTCTTCATCGGTACTCTCTCGCTCTCAACGCTGGGGAATGCTCTCAACGCTTGGGGCTTTGCGGACACGCACGCCACGAACCCACGTTCATAGGCGCACTCTACCCATTTTAAGGGACAAACCACTATTCGGGTACAGCCCACCACTCGAGCACGACCCAGCATTCGGGTACAGCAAAGGCGGGCACCTCCCCCACTCTCGTGGAGGCGGTACCCGCCTCAGCAAAGAACCTTCAGTCCAAAGCTACCGAATCGTAGCTACCTGCTGAACCAATCAGCTACAGCTTAGCTACAACGGTTCGGGTGCTTAGAACACCACTGGTTGTACTCTTCAACATAACGCTGGTGCTCAGCATAAGTGCGGGAATACTTGGTCTCACCGGAATCCAGATTCACAGTCACCCAGTAGAAGTACGGGTTCTTCTCGGGAGCTGCAGCAGCCTTAATCGAAGCCAGCTGCGGGGAACCAATCGGACCCTTAGGAAGACCCTTATTCGCATAAGTATTGTACTTATTGCTCTTATCGGCCTTCTGCTCTTCAGTCAGGTGGTACGAGCGGACACCCAGACCGTAGGTCACGGTCGCATCCGACTGAATCAGACCCGAGGTCTCACCGTCGGGGTTGTTCAGACGGTTCTCAATGATGCCTGCAACCGCCACGTAGTCCTTCGGCTGAGCCTCAAGTTCCACGATAGAGGCAATAGTCAGAACCTCAAAGATCTTCTGATCGCCGCTCACACCGGCTTCCTTCAGGTCAGCCTTGGTCTTATCAACCATGGTCTGAATAACCTTCTTGATGTCGGTATCCTTCGGGAAGCGGTACTCACCCGGGTGCAACCAGCCCTCAATCGACGGGAAGTTGCTCGGCACGCCGTACTGGGTGTAGTTGCTGATCGCGTCCTCAACCTGCTTGCGGGTGAACGCGCCATCGGAGCCAGAAACAATCAGATCGATGGTCTCGCTCACGCGCTTACCCTGAGGAATAGCCAGGTACAGTACGTTGCTGTTCGCCTGAATAATCGTGTTGATAGCGTTCGAGCTGCTCATGTGCTGCTGCAATTCATAGGTGCCAGGCTGCAAGTACTTACCCTTGCTCTCCTTGGCGTACACCTCAAGGAACTTATCAGCATCAGCAATGACGCCAGCATTTTCTAGCTCAGCAGCCACCTGCGCGGTGGACTGGCCGGAACGAATCGTGAAAGTTACGGTCATGCCGTTACCGCCACCCGAGTAGTCACGATTCTTGAACGGGTCGTAGCGAGTAATCAGGGCACCAGAAATGATGACCAGAGCCACGACAAACAGGGAAATTGCGCTCAGCAAAACGGCGCGGCGGCGGCGCTTACGCGCACGCAACGTAGCCACCGACACGATTTCCTGTTCCATCGTAATGCCGGTAATACCCTTACGTTCGTCCTCAGCCGTAGGCCTAAAGAGGTCGAGCCCGCTCTCTTCGGGCTGTTTATTCTGTTCGGTCACTGAAGGTTCTCCGTTTCGTTGACGGCACCAACCGCGGTCCCTTCTGACTCGGACGGTCGGTTTTCTTCGTGGGCCGGATCGCTCACCTTGTACCCGGCTACGGACTGCCCCGCCTTGAGGGCATCCAGGCTGTACTGCAAAATGTTCACAGCCGCCACCTGGTCAACCATAGTCTTGAAATCTCGGCTGGAAACCCCAGCCTCGTGCAGTGCACGGTGAGCGCTCACGGTGGTGAGTCGCTCATCCACCAGCCAAATATTAATATGTGTTTTCTCTTCGGCATCCAGCTCGGAGCGCAGAGCCTGCGCGTACTCCCTAGCCATTTCCGTGGAGGGAGAATCCCCACCACGCATGGTCTTCGGAAGCCCGACGAAAACCTCCACCACCTCGTTCACCTCAATCAGCTTGCGCAAAACACGGCGGTCAGAGTTCTTCTTCGCGTCGCGGCGTAATGTCTTGAGCGGGGTGGCAAGGATGCCGTCGGGGTCGCTGAGGGCGGTGCCGACGCGAGCATTACCCACATCGACGCCCATCCGCACTCCCCGCTGGAATTCTGCCATATTTAGGCCTGAGCCTGTGCGATAGCGTCGCGGACAGCGTCCAGTGCAGCACCAATCTTGGATGCATCCTGGCCACCACCCTGAGCGACGTCGTCCTTACCGCCGCCACCGCCGCCGAGAACACCGGCAGCGACGCGGACCAGAGCGCCAGCCTTCACGCCAGCCTCACGAGCGCCCTCATTGGTTGCCACCAGGATAACGGGGTGACCATTAGCCACACCCACCACAGCAACAACCGCAGCCTCGGAGCCGAAGCGCGAACGCAAATTCAGAGCCAGCTCACGAACGCCGTTAGCGTCCAGTTCGCCAGCGTCATGCGCCAGAACGCGAACAGAACCGATGGTCTGTGCATTCTCCAGCAACTTGCCAGCCTCAGCCTGCAGCTTCTCGCGGCGCAGCTGAGCCAGTTCCTTCTCAGCAGCCTTCAGCTTAGCCAGAGTCTGGTTAATCTTCTCCGGCAGATCAGCGGAGGACTGAACCTTCATCAGACCGGTCAGCTGGTTCACCAGGGTACGCTCAGCAGTCAGGTGGTTGAAGGAGTCCAGACCCACCAGAGCCTCAACACGGCGGTTACCGGAGCCAACAGAACCCTCAGTCAGCAGGGTCAGGGAACCAACCTCAGCGGACGAACCAACGTGGGTACCACCGCACAGCTCGCGGGAGAACTCGCCACCGATTTCAACAACACGCACCACGTCGCCGTACTTCTCGCCGAAGAGGCTCATAGCGCCAAGAGCCTTAGCCTCAGCCAGTGGCATCTCACGGGTAATCACCTGGTGGTTATCGCGAATAGCGAGGTTTGCTACCTCTTCAACCTCACGCTTAGCAGACTCGGACAGGCCCTCGCCCCATGCGAAGTCGAAGCGCAGGTAGCCTTCCTTGTTGAAGGAGCCGCGCTGAGTTGCTTCATTACCCAACACCTGGTGCAGAGCTGCGTGAATAATGTGGGTACCGGAGTGTGCCTTCTCACCGTCGCGGCGACGCTGAACGTCAACCTGTGCCACAACCTCAGCACCGGTGTGAACCTCGCCCTCACGTACAACGGCGCGGTGAACACTCAGGCCCTTCACGGGCTGCTGAACGTCCTGAACGTCAATGATGAAGCCGTTGCCGGTAATAACACCGGTATCAGCTGCCTGGCCACCAGCCTCAGCGTAGAACGGAGTCTCATCCAGGACAACCTCAATCTTGTCGCCAGCCTTAGCTGCGGGAACAGATACGCCGTCCACCAGGATTGCACGCAGGTGAGTCTCAGTACGCAGCTCGGTGTAACCGGTGAAGATGGAGCCACGCTCATCCACGAGCTTACGCAGCTCGGACAGGTCAGCGAACGCGCCCTTCTTCGCCTTAGCGTCAGCCTGTGCACGGTGACGCTGCTCAGCCATCAGCTCACGGAAAGCCTTCTCGTCAACCTTCACGCCAGCCTCAGCAGCCATCTCCAGGGTCAGGTCAATCGGGAAGCCGTAGGTGTCGTGCAGAGCAAACGCCTCAGCACCGGAAACAGCGTTGGAGCCGTCCTTCTTAGCGGCAGCAACTGCCTCTTCCAGACGCTCAGTACCGGTCTCAATGGTATGCAGGAACGCCTTCTCCTCAGCGTAGGCAATGCGGGAAATACGCTCGAAGTCATCACCCACGTACGGGAAAGCACCCTTCATAGCCTCGCAAGACGCCGGGAACAGCACGGGCAGGCAAGGCTCAGTCACGCCCAGCAGACGCATCGCACGGATAGCGCGGCGCATCAGACGGCGCAGAATGTAGCCGCGACCCTCATTGGAGGGGGTGACACCGTCAGCAATCAGCATGAGGGAGGAGCGGATGTGGTCAGCCACCACGCGCATACGCACGTCGTCCTCGTAGCCTTCGTCCTCAGGGGACTCAGAGCCGTGGTACTTCTTACCGGACAGTTTGGATGCTGCATCCAAAACCGGGCGAACCTGGTCGGTCTCGTAGAAGTTCTCAACACCCTGCAACAGCATTGCCAGGCGCTCAACACCCAGGCCGGTATCAATGTTCTTCTTCGGCAGCTCACCCAGAATCTCGAAGTCATCCTTGCCGAGGCCCTCGCCACGCTGGTACTGCATAAACACGAGGTTCCAAATCTCAATGTAACGGTCGTCGTCAGCCGCCGGGCCGCCTTCCTTACCATAGGCGGGGCCACGGTCATAGAAAATCTCCGAGTCGGGACCTGCAGGGCCGGGCTGACCAGTGGACCAGTAGTTTTCCTTCATGCCCATACGCTGAATACGCTCAGCGGGGAACCCAACGGTCTTAGTCCAAATCTCGAATGCTTCTTCGTCACCCTCGTAGATGGTGACCCACAAACGCTCGGGGTCCAGGCCAAAACCACCCTGATCCTGAGAGGTAGTCAGCAACTCGTAAGCGAAAGGAATCGCCTTCTCCTTGAAGTAATCACCGAAGGAGAAGTTACCAGCCATCTGGAAGAAGGTACCGTGACGCGCAGTCTTACCGACCTCTTCAATGTCCAGGGTGCGGATGCACTTCTGTACGCTGGTCGCGCGGGAGAACGGAGGGGTCTCACGGCCCAAAAAGTAGGGAATGAACGGCACCATACCGGCAATAGTGAACATAGCGCCGGGCTCGTTCGAAATCAGCGATGCCGAAGGCACCACAGTATGGCCGCGGGAAGCGAAGAAATCGATCCAGCGCTTAGAAATCTCCTGTGAGAGCATCTCGTTCCTTAGAGTAATCTGTGCGAAATTCTAAATTAGTCTACTGACCTATGGTGCCTGCCCGAGAGCAAAATGGCTAATTGAGCCAGTCTCGTACCGTGGTTTACGGGCGAAGACACCACGTTTTAAAACCTAGTTGAAGAAGCCGTCACCGAGCTGACGGTCACGCGCAATGCGCTGCTCACGCGCTCGCTTCTGCGCCTCTTCCAAGGAGGCAATCTCAGCCTCCACCTCAATAAGTTCACGCTCAGCCAGGCGGCGGTTCGTGGACTCAATCTCAGTCGAGCTCATCTTGCGCTCCCAGGTATCCAGGGAGCCAGGACGCAGATCCTGCTTCTGGCGCTCCACCTTAGCGTTGAGCTCCATCTCCTTTTCCTGCATGCCCTCACGCACGCGAGCGGCGAACTCAACAGCACGCAACGCATACGGCTGCAGGGGCTTGCCAATCGGCGAATCGAAGAACTTTCCCATCTGAGACTCCGGGTTGAGGGCCAGTTCACCGTGCTCACGCATGAGCAGGGCGCTGCCGGGGGTACGCTGAGCAGGTTCGGAGGCGGTGGCACGCTTGGAAGCAAAGTAACCAACCGCCGCGCCGGCGCCAAGCAGAAGAGCTGAACGAAGCAGACCCATTAGTTCTCACCACCTGCAGAGTAAGAGGACTGTGCCGAACCATACTGACCGCCAGCGTTGTTGTTGCCGGTGCCGTGTGCGTCGCCGGGCTTACCTCCGCGGAACGCCTGACGCACACCGTAGGAGAAGGACGCAACCTTAATCAGCGGCTGACCCACAGTCGAGGTCACCAGCGAGGACAGCGCAGAAACATTCGCAGACGCATCTGAAACGTTCGAGGTGATGTCGTCAACCTTCTCCAGCTGCTCATTGGTGGTTACCACAGTGCGGGTCACCTCTTCAATGAGGGGGCCGGTGCTCTGGTTCAGCGAACGAATCGTCACGATAAGCTCATCAAATACCTTAGTCAGGCGAATAATGGGTAGCGCAAGAAGAGCCACCAGAATCGCAAAAACTCCTGCTGCAATCAGGCCCGCAATATCTCCGCCGGTCATCTATAACCCCATTCCGCTCAATGCATGATGCTTATCAAATAGTCGTACAGGACCGCATGCCACCGTGGCATGCAGCCGGATTGTGCGTACAGATCAGGACTGTACACACAGTTCAATCCCTTATTTTAGTCGAAAAATCCTTCAAGCGCCCCCTAAACTCTCATGAAACTCCCAGCGACGGAAGATTCACAGGTTCAGTGGCGCCACTGCTCTCTGGTGTATATACCCAAAAACCCGCGCGTTAAACGGGAACAACCCGCCCCCACCGAACGGTGCAGGACGGGTTGCTTCTCGAAAATCGAGATTATGCCAGACGCGAGTAGTACTCAACGACCAGCTGCTCGTCGCAGATCACGGGGATCTCTTCGCGCTTGGGCTTACGCTCAAGCTTTGCGTGCAGCTTCTCAATCTCAACGTTCAGGTACGCGGGAACCTCGGGCAGAACTGCCTGGTTCTCACCTGCAGCCGCAGCCTGGAAGGGGGTGGTCTTCTCAGCCTTGGGGTGAACGTGGATCAACTGGCCGGGCTTAACCTGGAACGAGGGGCGGTCCACGCGAACGCCGTCAACCATGATGTGACGGTGAACAACCATCTGACGCGCCTGTGCAATGGTGCGGGCGAAGCCTGCACGCAGAACCAGAGCGTCGAGGCGGGTCTCGAGCAGCTCGACCATGTTCTTACCGGTCTGGCCCTCAATACGCTTTGCCTCGAGGTATGCGCGGCGCATCTGTGCCTCGCGAATGTTGTACTGAGCGCGCAGACGCTGCTTTTCCTTCAGCTGGGTAGCGTAGTTGGAGTCAGCCTTCTTGCGGGCACGGCCGTGCTGGCCGGGGCCGTAAGGACGACGCTCGAGGTACTTTTCTGCCTTCGGGGTCAGTGCAATGCCCAGGGCACGGGACTGACGCACGGTACGGCGGGGGCGGTTGTGGTTTGCCACAGTTCGTATTCCTTTTCTTTAGCGGTTGGCACGGCTCATAACGCATATACGGTGATGTGCTGAGCATTTCCCATGGGTGTGGGTGTGCCATTGTTCTGGTGGTCTGGCCTCCGGTAGGCCGCCCACGGTTTGGGCGGTGGAGAGTAGAGAGCAGCCGCACTCTCGGTACTATGAGCTACCCGATGATCAGTTTCTACCCCGTTACCGGGACGGACGCTGCGTTTTGGGTAGTCTGCCAGCCACCTTTCTAGTGTAGCCACTCAAGGTAGGTCAGGGAGGAGGAACTGACTATGATATTAAACATAGCGTCTACTGTATGCTCAACAAGCTTTTTCTGGTTTACAAATATAAGAAGTCGGCTCTAAGGGAAAAAAATCTCCTAGAGCCGACTTACTCTCATATAGGTGGAACCTTAAATTTCTTAGATGCCGTAGCCGTAGTTATCGTAAACGCTGGTATTGTTAGCAGTGTTGGTGTCTACAGCAGTGTTAGGGATGTAGTCGGTGGTAACCACAATCTTGTTACGCTTGGAGTGGTTCAAGTAGTGGCCATGAGCCCAGTCAAGACGAATCTGCTCGCCGGGACCCAGCTCACCGCGGAGGGTTACCATAAAGGTGTGGGAGTTGACACGAGCAATCTTGATCTTGGTTGACATGGGAGTAGTGAGGGTTAAAGAGGTGTTCCGGACGGGGGCACCGCTCATATCCTCGACGGTTACGTAGAAACGAGTTCCGCTGGGCAGGTTGCCTGAGGCGGAGCCTGCATTCCCTAGATAGAGCTGGCCGATGGTGGCTAGGCCGGGAACCGGAGCGAAAGAACTTACGTTGGTGTAGGCATTAACAGAGGTAGGTGCGGTAGCTGCCTCTGCAGGAGTCAGGGCTGCACCGCCCAGGGCTAGAGCGCCTACAAGGGTTGCAGTCAGGGTCTTTTTCATGATAAGTACATCATCCAATCTCTAAAGATGCGAAAGCGTGAGCAATATGTCGAGGAGGGGCCGACTACTAGGTCTCAACCAATCAGTGGCACACCTAAGATTTTAGCAAGCTAAAGGCTGACTATGTATTCGGTTTTTACTTCCTTTTATGGGGGCAAAAACACTCCATTTGCGCCTTATCAGCCCCCATGCGGGGCTTTTAGAGGGTATCACAGAGCGGGGGAGGGATATGTAACCCCTCCCCCGCTTAACCCTTTCCCTATGAGTCTAACTATAGACACAAAGAGTTGGATTTACCTTTGATCTTACCAGATACCATCGGCATACATGAGCTGGTAGCCAAGCTGGGTGTCCTGGCCACGAGTGAGTCCAACCAGCTGGGCGTTGAAGAAGGTCACAGCATTGGAGGTGGAACCATTGAAGCCGGTACCGGCAGCGCCTGCAGAGGTGGTCTTCTGGAAGGCACCAATCTCGTTGGAGTAGACGTAGCCGCTACCGGTGTAGGTAACAGCCTTGGTGTCACCGCTGGTGTCGTGAGCCCAACCAGAGAACTGGATGGTGGCACCGGCGAAACGCTTTTTGCTCTTGTTCCAGTTGTCTACACTCTTGGTGTAGGCGTTCAGCAGGCAGGCCTCGTCAACAGAGGAGCCAACGGAAGAACGGACCTCATCGAAGCTGGGGGGCAGGAAGCCAACGGGGCGAACACCAATGGCAGTGTAGATTGCGCCAGAGCCAATAACGGTACCATCACGCCAGTGGGAGTTAACGAAGTCAACAGCGTCGCCCTTGGTGGCTGCAGTGTTGGGCTTGATGGCGAAGAGCCACTTGAGATGGTTACCCTCGGCAACACCGGTCTCTTCACCGAACTCGCCAGCACCCAGGTTGTTGTAGCGGCCGTCAGCAGAGTAGACGTCGATGTAGGAAGAGGCATGGGAGACGTCGCGCTGGTTAGGAGCATTGGGATCATCCACGTTGACAGCTGCGGGAGAATCGTCAGCTACACCGGTGCTGGTGTTCCATTTGTTGTTGGCAGGCCATTCAGCAGGCATCTGGGCGGAACGGATCTTGCCGCCGCCGAAGAGCTTGTTGATAGCGGGAGAGGTGGCAACGTTACGCTGAGCGAACTCGAAGCCGAAGGGCAGCTGAGGAACGTCCAGAACACCACCGTTGGTTACCTGCACACGCAGGTTGGAGGTTCCTAGGGCACCGTTGGAGCTAGCGTTATTGTTGTACCAGAAACGAATGGTGGTGTTCTGCAGGTTGGGCAGAGCGGCCAGACGCCTCTGGAAGACAGCCTCTACCTGTGCGTCGATGTCAGCGGGGCAGGGAGAAGAAGCCGCGTAAACGGGAACCGACGCAGACGCAACAACCACAGGAGCTGCCCAGGCAACACCCTTTGCTAGGGTGCGTCGGGAAAAACCGTGAGTCATGTGTAACTTTTCCTTAAAGTATTTAGGGAGAAATAAGACGTGTAAATACCACAAAGCTCTATGAAAACACAATGCTCTCACAGATGTACTTACAACTCCTTAATTATAGACCCGTAAGCTAGAAAAGCAGACGTAATCGCCCAAGTTTCTTTCGTATTCTGTTAACCACAGAGCGTCTGGCTTCCTCTCTTTTCTTTGCAGATTTTCACTAGGCGGGCTCGCGTAGGCAGGCTATTTTTTTCAGACGCTCCCCTATCTGTCCCTCAGCCCCAAAAACTGTGGGAGTATAGTAGACCTTCCCCACCAGAGCCTCAGGGGCATATTGTTGGCGGGCCACCCCGTTCTTCTGATCGTGAGGGTAGACATAGCCCTTACCATGCCCCAGTGCAGTAGCCCCCGGGTAGTGACCATCGCGCAGATGAACCGGAACCGGCCCTGCCAAGCCCGCACGGACGTCCGCCAACGCCCCATCGATAGCCCGGTACACGGCATTCGACTTAGGGGCAGACGCTAGATGAATCGTCGCCTGCGCCAAATTCAACCGAGCCTCCGGCAGCCCCACCAGCTGAACAGCCTGAGCAGCATTCACGGCAGCAGTCAGGGCCGTGGGGTCAGCCATACCGATATCCTCACTGGCATGAACAATCAGGCGGCGGGCAATAAACCGGGGGTCCTCCCCCGCCTCAATCATGCGCGCTAGATAGTGTAGGGCAGCATCCACGTCTGAGCCACGAATCGACTTAATAAAGGCACTGGTGACGTCGTAGTGCTGATCGCCCTGCTTATCATAGTGCACCACCGACCGATTGACCGCCAAGCTCGCGTGCTCTGCCGTCACCGGCAGGGGCTGCTTGACCGAATACTCAACCCCGGCGTCCTCAGCCTCACTAAACGCAATCGCAACCGCCGCCTCCAGCGAGGTTAGGGAGCGGCGAGCATCGCCTCCAGAAACTGCCGCGAGGTGGGCGCGCGCATCCGCATCAATGACCGCCGCGCCGCCAAAACCGCGCGGGTCAGCCAACGCACGGTCAATCAGGTGCTCAATATCGGACTGCTCCAGCGAATGAACCCGCAACAGCAGCGAGCGCGAAAGCAGCGGCGAAATAATGCTGAACGACGGGTTCTCCGTCGTAGCCGCCACCAGAATCACCCAGCGGTTCTCCACGCCGGGTAGGAGCGCATCCTGCTGAGCCTTCGTGAAACGGTGAATCTCATCGAGGAAGAGTACGGTAGTCGTGCCGTACATATCGCGGTCGAGCAGCGCCTGATCCATGACAGCGCGAACATCCTTCACGCCCGCGGTAATCGCCGAAAGCTCCACGAACTTACGACCCGGCGCGCGCGCAATCACATGCGCCAGGGTGGTCTTGCCCGTACCCGGAGGGCCGTATAGAATCACCGAAGACGGGCCAGCCGGTCCGGCGTTCTCCCCCGCCAATACGCGCAAAGGCGCACCCGGAGTCAGCAGATGATCCTGGCCGAGAACCTCATCAATAGTGCGCGGACGCATACGCACCGCCAACGGTGCACGAGACGCCGAACGGGAAGAGTGCGCACGCGACGCAGAGGCACGCGAGGAGGGCTCCTCAGCGGGCGCGCCAATCAGGCTCACGCGGTCCCCGTCATCGGGCAATTCAAGATCAAAGAGGGAATCAGCCATAGTCTTACTCTATCGTTTTGCAGGCTTGAGGTGGGCGCGGGGTGCGGATTTAGCTCGCGGCGTGACGCCATACGGGTTTTCGATGGGGTTTCGATAGGTTAGTGTCTTCGCCGTGGGTTTTACACCCCGGGGCAATCCACTAACCTATCGAAAGCGCCGGCCTAGAGGGTCTCACTATCTAGGATCAGGGTTACCGGACCGTCATTGACCAGCTCCACCTGCATGTCCGCACCGAATACGCCGGTCTCCACGTGCAGGCCATGCTCACGCAACGCCTGAACATAATCGTTGAACAGCGGCTCACTCACCGCGCCGGGCGCAGCAGCAGACCAGGAGGGGCGGCGGCCCTTCTTCGCATCCCCGTACAGGGTGAACTGGCTGACCGCCAGCACGGGTGCACCCTCATCGAGCAGTGACTTTTCTCCCTCCAGCAGGCGCAGGTTCGCGGTCTTATCGGCAAGCTTCGCAATCTGCGCCGCACCGTCACCGTGCGTGATGCCGACCAGAATCAGGTAGCCGGGCTGCTCAATCGCGCCGACCGTCTCACCGTTCACGCGCACCACCGCGCGGGTCACACGCTGAATAACAGCTCGCATCGTTCACCTTTCAACTGGGTTCATCTTTCAACTTGGAGCCGGCCTTCACCGGGCTCATACATCTCACTCAACACCGCTCTCGGCGGCTGGTTTAGGGCAGCCGCCTCAGAGCACGCCGCGCAGCTGCACGGCACGCAAAAACTGGTTCGCCGCCCGCGGGGTACGAAACTCAATAAAACGCTTCTGCAGATGCTGCCCGCGAGCCTCCGCCAGCAACTCACCGACGTGCGGGTAGCTCCTCCACGTGTACCGAATCATGTTGTCCGGGTCACGCAGAATATTCTTCAATGGCGGCTCCACATTATCAGCCCACAGCCTCTGACCCGTCACCGCACGGCGCACCGTCCGGCGAACCACACGCCATATGACTACCGCACGGCTATAGCGCAAGTAAATCACCACATCCGCACGCTCCAGCAGGCGGCCACGCACCTGCGGATACTGCCACTCCGTAATCCACGCAGGCCGATCAATGAGCGCCTGAACATCCGCCTCAAAACTAGGGCGCGGAGTCCAGTTCGGACCCCAATGCAACGAGTCCATCTCCGTATGCGGAATGTCCAGGAGGCGCCCTAACCGCGCCGCGAACGTCGTCTTACCGCTACCGCTCGGGCCGGCAACCAGAATACGCATGCTCCCCTCCCCCTTTACTTAGTACACAGATCGGCACGCACGCCAGTTGAGACAAAGGGCGGGCTGTGACCCTGCACAGGCAGAATACACAGCCCACCCTCAACGGCGACCCCGGCACAACTCAACGCCCGCCGGGTCCACGCCGCACAGGCCCACACCCCTACGGGGCGCATGACCAAAGACTAGAGAAGACTAACTACTCTTCGTCCTTCTTCTTCGGCTTGAAATCAACGCCAGCTTCCTTACGCTGCTCCGGAGTAATCGGTGCAGGAGCCGCAGTCAGCGGATCGTAACCATTACCGGTCTTCGGGAACGCAATAACCTCGCGGATCGAATCAACGCCAGCCAGCAGAGACACAATACGGTCCCAACCGAACGCAATACCACCCATGGGCGGTGCGCCGTACTTGAACGCATCCAGCAGGAAGCCGAACTTCTCCTGAGCCTCTTCCTCACCAATGCCCATCACAGCGAACACGCGTTCCTGCACGTCACGGCGGTGAATACGGATCGAACCGCCACCAATCTCGTTACCGTTGCAGACAATGTCGTAAGCGTACGCCAGAGCCGAACCCGGGTCGGTGTCGAAAGTATCCATGAACTCGGGCTTCGGGGAGGTGAACGCGTGGTGCACAGCAGTCCACGCGGAGTGACCCAGAGCCACGTCACCGGACTCAGTAGCGTCAGCAGAAGACTCGAACATGGGAGCGTCAACAACCCACACGAAGGACCACTCGCCGTCCTTAATCAGGCCGGTACGGTGACCAATCTCAACACGCGCAGCACCCAGCAGTGCGCGGGAAGCCTTAGCCTCCCCAGCAGCGAAGAAGATGCAGTCGCCGGGCTTCGCGCCGGTAGCCTCAGCCAGGCCAGCACGCTCAGCATCAGTAATGTTCTTAGCAACCGGACCGGTCAGCTCGCCATCCTCCTGAATGAGGACATAAGCCAGGCCCTTAGCACCACGCTGCTTAGCCCATTCCTGCCAAGCGTCCAAAGTACGGCGAGGCTGAGAAGCACCACCGGGCATGACCACAGCACCCACGTAAGGAGCCTTGAACACGCGGAAAGTGGTGTCCTTGAAGTACTCGGTCAGCTCAGTCAGCTCCAGACCAAAACGCAGGTCAGGCTTATCCGAACCGTACTTCTCCATCGCATCCTTGTAGGTCATGCGCTGAATCGGGCGGGGAACCTTCACATCAATCAGGTTCCACACAGCCTCAACGATGCGTTCGCCCAGGTCAATGATGTCTTCCTGATCAACGAACGAAGCCTCAATGTCCAGCTGAGTGAACTCAGGCTGACGGTCCGCACGGAAATCCTCGTCACGGTAGCAGCGAGCAATCTGGTAGTACTTCTCAATACCGCCCACCTGCAGCAGCTGCTTGAACAGCTGCGGGGACTGCGGCAGCGCGTACCAAGAACCCGGAGCCAGACGAGCCGGCACCAGGAAGTCACGCGCACCCTCAGGGGTGGAACGGGTCAGGGTCGGGGTCTCAACCTCAATGTAGCCGTCCTCGGCCAGCAGGTTGCGTGCCGCACGGTTCGCGTCCGAACGCAGGCGCATGATGCGAGCCGGCTCCGGGCGGCGAAGATCCAGGTAGCGGTAGCGCAGGCGCGCCTCCTCACCCACCTCAACGTGCTCGTCAATCTGGAAAGGCAGCGGAGCGGCAGTGTTCAGCACCTCAACGGCGGACACCTCAACCTCAATCTCGCCAGTCGCCAGGTTCGGGTTCTCGTTACCCTCCGGGCGCTTAGAAACCTGGCCGGTCACGCGCAGAACGTACTCATTACGCAGGTGCTCAAAGTCAGCCTCATTGTGGAAAACGCACTGGGTGACGCCCTCGCGGTCACGCAGGTCAACGAAGGCGACACCACCGTGGTCGCGGCGGCGAGCCACCCAACCGGTCAGGGTAACAGTCTCTCCAATATTTGCGGCGGTCAGCTCGCCGTTGGTGTGAGTGCGAAGCACAGACATTCCTTTCATAGCGCGCACCTCACGACTATAGACAGTAGCCGGGTACACGCGGTTGATGATATGCGCACACTGCGTGCGCCTCATATATTGTATCCCCTCTAGGCATGTCGAGGGCAGAAAATGGGGTGAGGAGGCAGGACGCGGGTTTGTACCATAGGTTAGTATCTTTTGTCGTAGTTAAAAACCATGGCAGAAGACACTAACCTATGGTCGAAATTTGTAGCGTTAGCCTTACCGTATGAGCAGTCCCCGAAGATGGGCAATAAATTCCCGCTCTTTCTGAAAAATATCAGCCCAGGTTAGATGCACGATTCTCCAGCCGGCGCGGGTTAGAGCGCGGTCACGGGCAGCCTCGTAGCGGTCCCTGCCGGGGTGGTCCACGTATTTCTGTTCACCGTCGAACTCGAGAATGAGCCGCGCCTCGGGCCAGGCGAAGTCCACCCGATAGTTACGCCCCTCGCACGAAATCGGGTACTGCGTCATGGGGGTAGGTAACTCATGTTCCATGAGTAGGCACCGGGTGAGGCTTTCACCAGCCGACTCGCTGGATGCATCCACCGCCTGTGCCAGGAGGGGCCCTGCGGAACCGCCATAGCCGGTGAGATTCAGCAGAGTCTCGATAACTTCGTGGGGTTCCATTAGTCCCCGTCGCATGATGGAGTCGGCGAGGACTACCGCCTCCCGAAAGGGCATAGTGCGAGCGCAATCCTGCAGTGTACGAGCCACCGTTGTCACCATGACGTGTGTACCGGGTATTGCGGTCACTGCATTAGGGTCAAAACCTCGCCTATGCCTGCAGATGCGCCCTCTATCGGATGGGCTAGTGGCGGTACTGTACACATGCACGATTGAAGGCACGTTGAGTACATCTAGCCCCCAGAGTGCAGCTGCTGATGTGTGTGAGAAAACCCCCTGAAGACCCATGAGGTAGGCGGCAATGCACCGTACCGCGAGCCGCTCATCAGGAGTGAGCACCTGAGCATCGCGGGTGTAAATATAGGCTCCTCGCTGAATACGTTGCAATGTTCCTGCCGCTATCATCGCACGGATATGCCGGGCTCCAATGCCTCGTGAGTTAAGGATGCGAGGGGTGAGCACGAGAGGGTATAGCTCGGCTGCACGTGTGATTGGGCCTTGCACGGCTGGGGTTTGGGGATTCAGGATATTTACGGTATTCATGGCTTTATCCTGACAGTCTCTGCGAAGTCGTGGAATCTGTTCGTGAAATCTGTGGATAACTTCGCTGTTTTTAGGGAAATATCCACTATCCACAGGTTTAGGTTGTATCTCAGAATTTTTGTGCCATGGGTTAGTGTCTTCTGTCGTAGGTAAAAACCATGGCAGAAGACACTAACCCATGGCACAAATCTGCCCAGTACAAATCCACACAGCGCAACAAAAACCCGCCCGGCAAGGAGGTCAATCCTCCCCACCAGGCGGGTACATATCCAGGCTTAGAGTAGTCAGATACTACAGTGGCCAAACCCCACAGGGTATGACGGGCCCCTACTATTTACCTACTATTTACAGGCCCTCAGCACGCACAATCTGAACGTGCAGGTCCTCAGCCGGCGGCATCCATGAAGCCGGATCAGCAGCCACCTGCTCACCCGAACGGATGTCCTTCACCTCATGAACCGGGGCACCCGACTCATCCGAGGAAATGAACCACACGAACGGAATGCCGCGCTTCTCAGCGTACTTAATCTGCTTACCGAACTTCGCCGCATTCGCAGACACCTCGCAGGCAATGCCGCGGGCACGCAGTGCATCCGCAACATCATTCGCAGCAGACCAGCCCTCATCATTTGTCAAGGCAACGAACACAGCCGAAGGCACCTTACGGCTCGCCTGCGCAAAACCCTGCGACAGAATACGAGCCACCACACGGGTCACACCAATCGACAGGCCAACACCCGGGTATGTCTTCTTACCATTCGACGCCAGCGACTCATAACGGCCACCCGAGCAGATCGAACCCAGCGACTCGTGACCAACCAGCACAGTCTCATACACGGTGCCAGTGTAGTAGTCCAGGCCACGAGCAATCGACAGGTCAGCCAGCACCTTACCCGGCGCACGGCGAGACGCCTCCTCAATGACCTCAGCCAGCTCAGCAAGACCCTGATCCAGCAGCTCATGCTCCACCGAATACTTAGCGGCAAGCGCACGCACCTGCTCCACAAAAGAAGCATCCTCAGTGCGGATCTGCGCCAGCTCCAAGGCGGCAGCGGCAGCATCCGCGCTCGCACCAGCCTCAGCCTGCAACTCCTCAGCCACGCGCTCAACACCGATCTTCTCCAGCTTGTCAATAGAACGCAGAACAGCCGCAGTATCAGTCAAACCCAGACCCAGGTAGAAACCCTCAGCCAGCTTGCGGTTATTCACACGCAGCTTGAACTCAGGAATCGGCAGCTTCGACAGCGCATCAACAACAACCAACGCCAGGGTCACGTCGTAACGGAACGGCAGCTCGCCGTCACCAACCACGTCAATATCAGCCTGAGTGAACTCGCGGGCACGACCCTCCTGCGGACGCTCACCACGCCACACCTTCTGAATCTGGTAACGCGAGAACGGGAAATTCAGGTAACCGGCGTTCTCCACCACGTAACGGGCAAACGGCACGGTCAGGTCAAAGTGCAGAGCCAGCTTTTCCTTAGCCTTAGCAGCCTCATCCTCCTGCAGGCGAGAAATTGCGTAAACTTCCTTGTCAATCTCACCCTTGCGCAGCAGCTGCTCAATAGTCTCTACCGAACGAGTCTCAATCGGGGAGAAACCGTGCAACTCAAAAGTCTCACGCAAAGTGTCCAGAACATGATTCTCAACCAACCGCTCAGCCGGAAGGTACTCGGGAAAACCAGACAGCGAAGCCTTGCGAGCCATACGCGATACTCCTTGACAAAGAACTCGACAACAAAACCCCCGGAACACCTCCGGGCATATCTACCCATCATACCAACACCCACCCCAGCACAGCACCCACTCCCCCAGCACAACCCGCACAAACCCGCGGCTAGCAGGTTCGCCCACAACACAACACGACCAGACACTACTCACACACACCCCACAGAGGCTATGCTTAGGAGGTGCACACGCACACCCAAACGGGTGCCCACCACTGGGAACAGCGCATAGGCGCCCCACCCCCAGCACCCCCGAGTGAAAGAGTTATAGCGGTGACTACCAAACCCGACGACACTGTAAACCTCGAAAAGGCACGCCAGTACGGCCGCGTCTCCGAGGACGGCCACGTCTTCGTCATTGTCGACGGCGAAGAATACGCAGTAGGCCAGCTGCCCGGCGCCTCCGAAGAAGAAGCACTCAGCTACTTCGCCCGCAAATTTGAAAATGTCGAGGCGCAGGTTTCCCTGCTCGAATCCCGCCTCGCCAACAACGCCCCTGCCGCAGACCTGCAGAAGGGCATCACCTCCATCGGCGCACAAATCGGTGTGCGCAACATGGTCGGCGACTACACCGGCCTGCAGAAGCGCCTCATCTCCCTCGCAGAGCAGATCACTGAACTCGGCGAAAAGCAGCAGCAGGCACGCAGCGAAAACCGTGAACGCGCCCTCGCCGTCCGTGAAGAAATCGTCGCCGAAGCCGAACAGATTGCCGGCCAGGACCCTGACCAGATTCACTGGAAGAACTCCCACTCCCGCATGAACGAACTGTTCGAAGCGTGGAAGAAAGCACAGCGCGAAATTCACCTGGCAAAGAGCGTAGAGGACGAGCTGTGGAAGCGTTTCCGTGCAGCTCGCACCACCTTCGACCGCAACCGCCGCGCGCACTTCTCGCAGCTGGACGACCGCAACGCACGCATCAAGCGTGCCAAGGAAGAGCTGATTGCGCGTGCGGAAGAGCTGTCCACCTCCACTGACTGGTCTGAGGCTTCCCGCGCATACGGAGATCTGATGCGCGCCTGGAAGCAGGTACCCCGCGGCCACCGTCGTGAGGACGACAAGCTGTGGGCACGCTTCCGCGCGGCACAGGACGTGTTCTTCAACGCCCGTAACGAAGCCGAAGCAGCGCAGGACGCAGTCTACGCCGAAAACCTCAAGGTCAAGGAAGCACTGCTCGAAGAAGCACGCGCACTCCTGCCCGTCGAAGACATTGAGGCTGCAAAGGCAGCCTTCGACAAGATCCTGGACCGCTGGGATGCGGCAGGCCGCGTGCCCCGCAACGACCTGCGCCGCGTCGACGGCGAACTGCGCCGTATTCAGGACGAAATCAACGGCGCCGAAGAGGCAAAGTGGAAGCGCAACGACCCCGCCAAGGCAGCCCGGGCGAACTCCCTGCTCGCACAGATTGAGGACTCCCTCGCCGAGCTGGAGGCAGAGCTCACCGCAGCTGAGAAGGGCGGCGACTCCAAGAAGATCGCCAAGGCTAAGGAAGCTCTGGAGGCGCGCCGCGCCTGGGCAGCAACCCTGCAGGGCTTCGGCAACTAGGGTCTAGCCGGAGTTCTAGCCGACAGGTAAGTGCCCGGGGTGCTGGCTGCTAGAGGCTGGCGCCCCGGGTTACTTGTCTCATTAACGCCGAGAAGCCACATGTGTTTCAAGAAGCTACCATTATCGTGGCTTTTCGAAACGCATGTGGCTTCTGGGAGGGGCATGAAGAGACGATGCATGTACCCGCCAATATTCGATGGGGAGGAATCCGGCTAAGACTCTTCCCCAGCAATAATCTGCAAGTTCTGAATACCGCCCTGATTCACCATATCCAGAGCTAGAATACGCAACGGCGACAGAATATCCTCAATCGGTGCCAGCGGATCGATAAATGTAGACACCGGCTGAAAACGCTTAATGGGTTCAGAGTAGCTTTCATCAGTAAGAACCTGCATAAACCCGTCAAAAGTTCTCACCAAGATTGGGCTACTAGTATCGCCTACCAAGCCAACACGAATGCGGAATCCCCCAGAAGTGCGACGTTCTTTCGCATGTTCCCGAAGAAGAGAGAAGAAATCTATAAGAGCCTTCTCAATGTCGGCTGACATGCAATGATTAGGTTTTCCAACTGGATACTGATTTGAAGCGGATGGCTTATTGTATACGCCCCCGAGCTGATACGCTCCCACCAAAGTCCCGTCATCGTGCAGGTATTTGCGATATTTACCAGCAATTGTTTGAGGTAAGTTCCGAATCACCCACCGGCGCATTCCTTTGACGTGTTCTCCTTGATTCCAAATAAAATTAAATTCAGTCTCGATTTTTTCTTCTTTTGAACAATTTCCTCGCCGTGAAGCAATGAGATAGGAATAAGCCCACGGGTTAGTATGCTGAATAGCTTTATCTCTATCCACTGAACCCGCAGAGATTTTAGGGGTTACAGGAACGGCTGCGATTGCTAGGAATACGCCTTGTTCAGGGTTGAGTGCTTCTGTCGCTTCTTCAAAGTACCCCTGTAGAGTCTTTTCCTGCTCAGCCCTACGCTGGAAACGCTCACGGAAACCGCGCTCAATATCCCGATAGGTCATCGGTTTTGTATGGGGGCCGTTACGGCGTGGAGCAGAAAAATTATTCTTCTCCTCCCGAGCAAAATGGGGAGCATCCACCGAATCCGGAATATGCATTAGTACAAGATATTTTTCATCCGGGTTTTCTCCACAAGAAATTTTATTGAACTCCAGGCCTACAACCGGAGGGTCAATTTTGGTATAGGCAATATTCAACATCTGCTGTTCTTCTGTAGCAGTCCATTCACAAGGGTGTATAGATCCAGCAATATCGGATGCTCCTTCGCCCACACCATAAATAATCCATCCGCCGCCGCTATTCGCCATAGCAGCGATATCCTTAGCAATTTCTTGTTTAGATTTATCCTCTTTGAGATTTGGAACAACTCGTTTCATGTCAAAGTCCGCAGTCTCTTCCAGGCCTTCCTCAATAGCCTTTTCAATAAGCTCCAGCGTGAGATCCCCAGGCTCCAAACCCAGGGCACGGTGAATGGGTGTAAACATTAGAACTCCTTATCAAAAGAGGAAATACCCATAGAATCTGAGTGCTATCCGCCCTCAAAACTCAGTATAGATTCCTCACGAAATTTCTGCCCCTGAATCAGTCAAATTGTGCAGGTATGCGGGAGGGCTGCGTGCCCGCCGAGCTTAACTCAGCCAGCACACAGCCCTCCCCCCATCGAATCAGCTACTTAGCGGTTCGCCTACGAGCGCGAGGCTTCTTAGCCGGCTTAGCCGCTTCCTCCGCCGCAATCAGCTCCTGATAGCGCTCAAAAAGAATCTCCAGGCGCTTCGCTTCAGAAGAACAACGACGCGACGCACCAAAAGCGACATCCACCGCAGAATCCAACTCATCATGAGCCGCACGCAACGCCGGATCCATCGTCGCCAACGAAGCATACATCTTAGCCAGCGGCACAGGCTCACCCGCACGCTCCTCAATCGCCTCACGCGCAGCCAACACCTTACGGCCCGCAGCAATCACCTTACGACGCTGCTCCTCGGAAACCTCGGGAAGCGGAAGGTTATTCCACACGACTGTGTTGGAGAAACTCAGACGAGACTCCAATCGTCCACCGATAGCCTTCTGCCAAGTAATGAACATAGACGACGAAATAACCGCAAAAAGGAAACTGTCCGGGTCAATAGCTGTATAGACTTTATCCCCCGAAATTACTTCAGGCGACAAACGTGCCACCGTATAGTACGGACGAAGTTCAGAAACCACACGAGGGATACCTACATAAGCATCTGTGGGCTGATGATTCTCATCAAAAAGGTGCGGAGTAGCTGCCTTCAGCTGAGTCGCTTTCTTCGTGCTCTGAGATCGCATCTCAGCTACAGCTGCCACACGTGCACTCAGCACCGGGCTAGAGGCGATCTCTTCTTCGGTTGCGTTCTCCAACCAGAGGCACCAGCGATCCAGCCCCTGTACCAGCTCCTTACCCATACGGAAAGGACGCAGGTAACGAGCCGCCACCGGGTCAGCGGCAAGCGCCGGGTAGTCCTCCACCTCAACGACTAGATTTCCACCATCTGTCGGTTTTGACCCGAAATACGCCAACGGAAGCTGTGCAGAGAGAGGGTTAGAACGTTTCTTAACCAGCACATTCGGGCCCTCCACCAGATAGGCATTCAGAGCATGTACCGGGTCCTGCTCTATCGTGCGGCGAGCTGACCAATCGTAGTCAAAGACACGCACGCTACGCTTCTCCGGAGCTACCGAACGAGTAAATCCGGTAATCACGCAGTGCACAGCAGCCTTACCGGCAGCTTCCGACTCCCACGGGAAGGAACGGTACGCAAACTTAATACGCCAGCCATCCCGGAAAAGCGGGCCAAAGAGCGAAGGCACCGGCTGGCCCTGAACAATCGAATTCGTAGACACGAAGGCAAACTCGCCCGGAACCACTTTCACATCCAGCGCTTCAGCCTGTTCCTGAAGGGTTTTCAGGTAGCGGGCAGCCTTAGCGAACCATGCCGTCGCAAAATCCAGGTAGCCAGCATAGTCATCACCCCACGCCAAGCGCATACCCTGTTCTTGCTCTTCGTCCTTCTTCGCCTGACCCACGAAGGGCGGGTTACCCGCAATGTAGACACGCACGCCATCCGCCACATCCTGCGCGGTCACCGGCAGAACCTTTGACCAATCACGGTCCACCTGCTCGCCCGAGGCCTCATCAACCTCAGTCAGGGCATCGCCCTCAAGAATGTGGGCGCTATGAGCCAGAGGAAGACGCACCGGAGCATAACCAAACTCCTCCATCATCTTCTGGTCCATCTGACGCTCCACCAAAAACATCGCCGTACGCGCAATCGACGCGGGCCACGGATCAAGCTCCAAACCATAGAAATTATCGATGGTTACCAGCGGCTCAATCGAGCGGGCACGCTTACGCACGCCCTCACTCACACCAGCCGTACCCACGACCAGCGAACCCAGCTCACTCTCATCGATCTGACCCAGATTACGCAGGCGCACCAGAATATCCAGCTCCAGCTTACGCATCTCACGGTAGGCAATAATGATGAAGTTACCGCAACCACACGCCGGATCCATGAAGCGAATATTCGCCAGTTCACGGCGCAGGTTACGCAGGCGAGTCGGCTCATCCGACTTATCTACCGCGTTCGTGAACTTATCCCGCAACTCATCCAGGAACAACGGGTTCAAGGTCTTCAGCACATCCTCCTCCGAGGTATAGTGCTCACCCATCTCACGACGAGTCTTCGCGTCACGCACCGACTGGAACATCGAACCAAAAATAGCCGGAGAAACCTTCGACCAATCACGCTCCGAAGTCGCCAACAGCTGCTGACGGAACGTCTTCGCCACCGCGCCGCTCATCTCAGCAGGAAGCGGCACAGCATCCGCAAACATGCCGCCATTCACGTACTTAAAGCCAGACAGATACTCCGGAGCATCCGCCACAGCCGAGGCACCCGAAGGCTTCTTATTCAGCAGGTCGAAGAGCTCATTCAGGCGCTGCGCCAGATCCGTACCCTCCTGATGAGTACCACGAATCATCCGCTCAAACGAGTTCGAATCCTCAGACTCAGACCACATCTGCGTATCATCAGCAAACAACAAGAACAGCAGACGCGCCATCACCGTCGAAATCTGAGCCTCCGACATGCCAGCCTTCGCCAACGACTCAAAAAGACCCGCCATCTGATTCGACGCAACACGAGTCTCATTCACCGTCTCAACATCAAAACCACGACGCATACGGTCCAAAAGGTCCAGAATCGACACGCCATTCACAATGTCGTCAGAGGTCAGATACAGCAGAGCACAACGCTCCGACAACGCCTCAACCTGAGCCTCATCCATCACCAACAGCTCATGACGAGTCAAACGCGACGACGAAGCGCTCGGCCAACGCCACACCTGACGCGGCGTAAAACCAACACCCTCCTGCACAAAAATGCACAGGCGGTGCATGCTCAACGCACGCAGCGTACGGTCAACCTCAAGCTGCGAAGTGTTCGACGGAATACGGTCCACACGGCACACCCACACCGGAATGCCCGACTGCGCCGCCACACACTCCACCTTCAACACGCCAGAAGGAACCAGCGGATCATCCACCTTCACGGTCTGAAACGAGGAATCTCCCAAATCCGACTCATCCCAGCCCAGAGATTCCCTAAAGAAATCACCCAGGCGACCCTCCACCAGGTACGAACGCGCCTGGTCCAGGTCATCATCAGGCCACATAACGGCCATAAAAATACTCCTTCACAAGAGAATAGTGAACCAACCGATTCACAGAAAAACTACACACAGCCCCGCGGTGCGAGACGCTTCACCGCGCCCCGCACCACAGGCCGTAGCACCCACCGGGGCGCACTAACGCACGGGATTCTTCCCCTCAAAATCAGGATTTGCAATCGCCAACGAACACACCACACGTGCCATCTGCATATCAGATTCCTTCACCAACAGCTCATCATCCTGCTGCATGCGCAACAACGCATCCAACAAAGAGCGGTTATCCGCCTTACGGCGCAACATACGGCGAAGCTCAGACTCAGCCTGACGACGCAACGGGTAATGGTACAGCTTATCCAGCACCTTCTGCTCCCGCTCCTGCAGTTCCAAAGTATCCAGCGAAGCCGTGCTATCAGCCCCGTAGAAACAACGGAACACCTGACGACGCACACCACGCAGATTACCGTGCGTCGTACCTTCCTGCCGCAAAACGTACTGAGTCAACTTCTGCTGCAGGTCATAATCCTTCGGGTCAGTTTCCTGACTCGGCGTCGAATACTCAGCATAGAACAAGCCTAGAGCCTTCGCCGGCGGCACCATGCTCTCCTTCGTGCTGTCCGTAGCCGGGTCATACGACCTCACCGCAAACAGGTCGATCTCAGAGTTCGTGCGCACATACGACACCATCAAAGCATTATCATCCGCCGGATGAACAGCCGACTCACCGCGCAACGCACGAGTAGCCAAACGCTTATCCTGCATCTTCATAATCCGCTCAGCATGCTCAGGACGATTCTTCGCAAAATCAGCCCAACGCTCCGCAGCCTCAGACACCGCGTCGATACCCTCTTCCTCAGGCTCCTCGCTATCCAGATTGCCCGAGTAGAAATCCTCAAGAGTACGAGCCGCAGCATCATCAGAAGACATATCAGTAAAGAACGCCTGGTCAGCACCAAAAGCCTCAGCCGCAGACTCCAAACGCTCACGAATACGCGAACGCAACTTCAAAGTCTTTTCCACCGTCTGATGCGAAATCAGATACACATTCACCTCATGATGAACCTGACCTACACGGTCCACACGACCCGCACGCTGAATCAAACGAATAATCGCCCACGGCAAGTCATAGTTCACCACCACGTGAGCATCCTGAAGGTTCTGGCCCTCAGACAGCACGTCGGTCGCTACCAGCACACGCAGCTCAGGAGCATTCAGAGCAGGAGCCTCCGTGTCAGAGGCCTGCTCCGTCGGCACACGGTTCGACACCGGCGAGAACCGACGAGCATACGAAGCCGGATCATTAGTATCACCAGCGACCGCAGCCACATTCTCAACGCCCAGCTTCTGCAGGCCCTCAGCAATGTAGTACGCAGTGTCCTTATACTCCGTGAACACCAGCACCTTATCATTCGCGTGCTTCTGCTCAATCAAATCACGCAGAGCATGAAGCTTCGAGTCAGTCTCAACCTGCCACGTGCCAAAACGCCCCAGCATAGCCTTAATCAGCTCGCTATCATGCTGCAAATCATCATGCAGACGAGACGTAAACACAGTCGACGAAACCCACTTCGTCTGAGCCGGCGCACTCTGAACCAAGCTCTCATACATCTGCTCCAGGTTTCCACCCAAATCCTGAACCTGCAGGCCATCCACAGACTCAAAATCAGCCGCGTCAGAACCCTCCAGACCCAACTGGTCATCCGAGAAACTACCCGTCGGAACACTCAGCTGGTGGTCAATCGCATAAATCCACAACTCATTACGAATCAACTGACGAGTCAACGACTGAATAAACGAATAACCCGAAGAGCTCAAACGCTTATACAGGCCCGAAAGCACAAAGCCACGCACATTACCGCGACCCGAACGAGCCGCCTCAATAATCGCCTTATCCTCCGGAGAATGGTGCGCATTCGGGTTGTCATACCCAGAAATGTCATAACGCGGCAGACGCAAATCCCTCAAATCATCAAGGGTCTGGTCGTCCTCCATAAAACGGGCAGGGTCGTCAGCCTTAAAGCTATGGCTCACCGGCTGCGACACCCAATCCGGGTAATAGAACTTACCCGTCGACAGCTCCAGGTAGCTGCGCTCCTTCGTCACCAAACCATCAGGAGAAGTCCACATCTCCGTCGGTGCCTGGCGCTTAGTGTACGCACGAGTACGACGCACCAGATGGTCACTCATCAACGTGCGCCAATCCTCCGGCTCCTCAGAAATCTCAAAAGCACGCAGAGTCGACAGGTTACCCTCCAGCTTGTCGAACTTCTTCGAGTACTTCTCCAGACCCTTCTCCGGAATGATGCCCAGGTCAGCATCCTCATCAAGATACAGAGCCAGCTGCGCCTTCACATCACTAAACGACAAGTTAAACGGGGTCGCAGTCAGAAGCAGAACACGCGACTCATTACGCGAGACATACTCCTTAATAGCACGCCACACCTGCGTATTCTCATTACGCAGATTATGCGACTCATCACAAATCACCAGCTGATAACGCGCCAAATCAGGCAACTCAGCAGCCGCCATCGAATAGCGAACCACCTTACCCACCACGTCATACTCGCTCAGATGCTTATCCCACATCTGCTCCAAGTTCTTCGGGCACAACACCAGAACGCGCATATTCTCTTCGTTCTGCAACATCGACGCCACAGCAATCGCAGTCAAAGTCTTACCCAGACCCACCACGTCACCCAACATCGTGCCACCACGGCGCATCAAACGGCGCGCCAAAGTATGAGCAGCCGACTTCTGATAGTCCATCAGCATATGCTCCAAACGCGGAGAAAGCGCATACTCCTGCTCACCAAAACGAGCATCCTCAGACAGCTCGTAGCAGACCTTCATATACACGTCATACGGGTCAGCCGGCTCAACCCACGACTGATCAATCAAATCAATAATCTCGCGGGTAATATCAAACGACGTACGCTCACGCCACAGCTTCTCAAACCAATTCTTCAACTTCGCCGCATGATCCGAATCAGTCAACTCAACATTGAGCTCCAAATTCGTGTGCAAACCCGGACGAGTAAAGTTCGAAGAACCCACAAAACTCATCACCGGATGCAGATTGCCAGGCTTCGGAGTGTGCGCAACATACGTCTTACCGTGCAACGCCTGCTTCGTATACACCTTCATCTGCACACGGCCAGACTCCAAATGCTCCTTCAAAGTCAACAAAGCCTGACGACGCGCAGAGCTCGTACCACCAGCCATCAGCTGACCACGCAAATGCTGAACCAGCTCATCACGATAACCCGCACGCTCATCATTCTTCGGCACCAAAGACACCGACTCGCCGCGCATCTCCGCCTGCGCCTCACGATGCATCTGCTCCGTAATCGAACGCCGCACCATACCCAGCAGAATACGAGCCACCGGAGTGCCCGGCTCAAACGGAGCCTGACCAATCTCATCAGCGAACTCATCCCACGCGCTTAAGTTCATATAGCCCGTCGCAATATCCAGACGATCATAGTACTTCATCGTGCGATGCAGTGCGTCAGCAAGCTTTGCGCCCTTACCCTCCCCCTGCGGAAGGTAACCAAGATTATCGTAAATTTCAGCCATGAAAATAACCTTTACATGTGAGTGATTAAAAGTGAGTGAAAAAATTAGGCAGCCAACAGCGCCTTAGCCAGCTCCAACTGCGCCTTAACCTTCGCAGTACGACGCTTACGGCCAAAAGTCGCCAACACAGCCGACTCAACATCCTGACCCTCATCCATCAGCTCAGGATTCTGCTCATAGAAGCGCCACGCGTTCGCAATCTCAACCGGGCTAATCTGGTCAAACTCGCGCACCGCACCATCAACCGAAGGACGGAACTCGCCATACTCCTCGCGCGGCTCCTCAACATGCCACACGAACTTATGCTCATCCACCTGCAGCTCAGGCATGCGGTCAGCCAAACGGATAATCCAGTCGCGGTTCTTCTTCGCCAAACGGCTCACACCAAAGCACTGCGCCGCCAAAGTCGCCAAACGATCAGCCTGAACCGGACCCTCAGCAGACACAATCTCTTCAAGAGCAGCAGACATCTGCTCCTTAGAACGCTTGCTGCGCAGCGAATCAAAAATGTCACGGTCACCCAGCGAAATCGGCTCCCACGGCTCAAACGGGTAACGGCCCTCCCCCACCGCGAGGCACAGCTGAGGGACCGAGGAATCAGAGACCGGTGCCGGCTGAGCAGTCGAAGCGGCAGGCGCAGGCTGGGCAGGTCGCGGAACCGGTGCCGGACGAGCCGGGCGAGTAAACGCACCACGAGGCGCAGACACCTCAGTCTTCACCTCACGGGCAGTCGACGCAGCCTGACGAACCTCCTCATCCAACTCACGACGAACCGGAGCCGCCTCACCAGCACCAAACAAATCAGCATGCACACGATTCAGCTGGCCCTCACACCACGCCTGCTGCTCCGACGCACCCAACGCCTCAAAAAGACGAGCCGCCGAATCATAGATACGCACCGCGTCATTACGGTCCAAATCAACATAATGCGCGCTCTTATTACGGAAAATACGCAAATCTTGCGCATAAGTACGCACCTTACGAGCACCGTCAGGTTCAAAAGGGAACCTGTCATTCTGGGGACCCACACCTTCAGTAAACATACGAAGCTGAACCTGAAGGTCCTTCGGGTTATACAGATCAGGATGACGGAGGCGGTCACGATTCTCATCATGAATCTTCAAAATGATGGTCCAGCCACGCTCTTCAAGAACCTTCTGAGGCATGAACTCCTTCTGAGCCAACAACTCAGTCAGCAGAGGGTCAAGCTCACGGCTCAGATAATACAGGCACGAGGAAATGTGAGTGTTTGCCTTTTCAATAGACATATAAAAACCATTTCGTTGTATGTGCAGCGGCGACCATTGCCACCACATTCATTATGCCTAATGAGAACGACATATGCGTACCGGTTCGTCATAATGGAACCCAACCCGCTTAACAGCGAAAAGCCACATGTGTTTCGAGAAGCCACCAAAGAAGTGGCTTTTCGAAACACCTGTGGCTTCTCAACGTAAAGACCAGAAAATAGAAATCCGGCCCGTCTACTCCATCAAGAGTAGCGGGCCGAACGGTTAACTCAAGAGTACAAAAACCAGCACCCCAAAATCAACACATGAAGGATATTTCTAAAGAGCCTACGCCTCCGAGGGCTTCGCGCCGGTCAGGCGGTACGCCTTGTACACGCCCGTCACGTTACGGACCACGTTCAGCACGTGCTCCAGCATGAAACGGTCACCCAGTTCCAGGGCAAAGCGGTCCACCACGGTACGATCCTCCGAGGTGTGCACGCGCGCATCCAGGATGTTTACGCCCGACTCAGAGATAGCGCGAATCAGGTCGCTCAGCAGGCCCTTACGGTCCAGTGCCTCCACCTGAATCTGCACACGGTACGTAGCAGTCGGCGAAGACGCCCACTTGACCGTGGTCACGCGCGGCTCCTCATCAGCGTTACGCATGTTCGGGCAATCTCGGCGGTGCACCGAAATACCGTTGTAGCGGGTCACAATGCCGATAATGTCATCCGGAGGAACCGGGGTGCAGCAGCGCGCAATCTTCGTCAACACGCCCTCAGCACCCGGCACAATCACGCCGTTATCGCCAATCGCCTTGCGGGTGGACTTCAGCAGCGTCTCGTCAAAGTCGTTGACCTCAACCTCAGGCGCCGGCTCATCGCCGCGATGCACCTCAACCAGGGTTTCGATGACCTGCTTCGGCGCAATCTCATGCTCACCAATCGCACGGTACAGCGACGCCACATCATTCTTATGCAGCAGCTGAGCCACCTGAGTCATAATCTCCGGGCTCATCATCTTCTGCAACGGCAACTCACTGTTACGCATGCTCTTCGTCAGCATCTCGCGGCCGGCGAGCAGCGCCTCCAGGCGGCGTTCCTTCGCAAAATACTGACGAATCTTCGTGCGAGCGCGTGAGGAGCGAACGAACTTCAGCCAGTCCTCACTGGGGCCAGCATCCTCGTTCTTCGTGGTCATAATTTCCACGGTGGCGCCGGTGGGCAGGACCGTGTGCAGCGGTACCAGGCGGCCGTTGACCTTCGCGCCGACGGTGCGGTCGCCGACCTCGCTGTGGATGGCATAGGCAAAGTCCACGGGGGTGGAGCCGTTGGGCAGGGCGATTGCTTCGCCGTTGGGGGTGAGTACGACGATTTCGTCGGTGTCGAGGGTGTCAGCCAGCGACTCGTAGAACTTCTCCGACTCGGGGTTGGAGTTCGAAATTTCGGCGATGGACTGCAGGATGCCGACGTTCATCATCGCCGAGGTCTGGGTGCCCGGCTCCTTCGGGTCCTTCGCGGGCGCGCCGCCACGAGCTGCGACCTTCTCACCGCGCGACGCCGCCTTGTAGCGCCAGTGCGCCGCCACACCGTACTCGGCCTCTTCATGCATCTTATAGGTGCGAATCTGAATTTCAAGCGGCAGGTTACCCGGACCGTACACAGTCAAATGCAACGACTGGTAGTTATTGTTCTTCGGGTTCTTAATGTAGTCCTTGAAACGGCCGGTCATCGACGGCCACAAGGACAGCACGTGACCGAGCACGGTGTAGCACTCTGCCTCTTCCTCAACCATGATACGCACGGCGAGAATGTCATTAATCTCGTCGAAGCTGCGGCCCTTCGTCTTCATCTTCTGATGAATCGAATAGTAGTGCTTGGGGCGGCCCGTCACGGTCGCCTCAATACCGACCTGCGCCAGGCGCTCCTTAATCTTGGTGCGCGCCTCGTTCAGGAACTTTTCGAGGGCGGGGGTGCGTTCGCCGACCATGCGCACCATTTCGGCGTAAATTTCCGGGCTCATAGCGGCGAAGGACAGGTCCTCCAGCTCCCACTTGATCGTGTTCAGGCCCAGGCGGTGCGCGAGCGGCGCGTAAATCTTTAGGGTCTCTTCTGCCTTCTTCGCGGCAGAAGCCTGCGGCACAAAACGCCAGGTGCGGGCGTTGTGCAGGCGGTCGGCAAGCTTGATGAGCAGCACACGGATGTCCTTGCTCATAGACAGCACGAGCTTACGAATCGTCTCAATGGAGGCGTTCTCGCCGTAGGTCATCTTGTCTAGCTTGGTCACGCCGTCGACCAGGTAGGCGACCTCCTCACCGAACTCGTCAGTAAGCTGCTCCATCGTGTAGTCGGTGTCTTCCACCGTGTCATGTAGCAGGCCAGCGGCGAGCACGGGGCCGGTCGCGCCCATCTCAGCAAGAATCGCGGTCACAGCAACCGGATGGGTGATGTACGGGTCGCCACTCTTACGCTTCTGACCCTCGTGGCAGCGGTTCGCCACCTCGTAGGCGCGCTGCAGCACCTGGATGTCTTCGTCCGGGTGGTAGCGGCGCACGGCACGCACGACCGGCGCAATCATCGGGGAGAAACGGATAGTGCCGCCGTGCGAATCGGGCGCCTCTATCTTGCCGCTGCGGCTACCGAATACCAGGCGGTTCGGCACACGTCCGCCAGCAGCCATGACGCGGTGCGAGCCGCGTTTCTTCTTTGCGTCAGACGAATCAGTTTCAGGCAGAGGAATCGGGCCAGCGGGCCGAACCGCGGGCTTCTCGGCGGTCCCTGCAGATTTCTCAGCGTTGATGTTCACGGCAGGTTCTGCACTCATTCCAGGCTCCTTTGGACGTAACAGCGATGGCCTGAGCCCCCGAATCTGCTCGTCGTTGAAAGGCGTGGATGCGGGCGCGCAGTATCTTCTACCTTTATCCTACCCAGCACGCGGATATGAGCCAAAATATGCGCGTAAACTATGCCGCGCTGCGAAATATTAGGCCGGTGACACATTAGCCCGGCGAACATGAGGTTCAGCGGGGAACAAGGAGGCGCCACTCCCCCGGCTCTGCTACCCCACGCCACTGCTAGAACAAGCCATGGGGAACAAACCAGCGGATATAAAACCGCGGGCACGCTAAAGGGGAGCCGACACCTTTCGGTATCGACTCCCCTATCGTTAGCAACGCCAGTAGCGCTGGCGGAACGTTGGCTAACCGTTCAGGTTCACGCGGTGAATCTCAATGGTTGCACGTGCTGGCTTCTTAGCGGGCTTCTCGGTTGCTTTCTTGACCTCTGCGGAATCCTCGGACTTCTCAGCTTCGGCGGGCTCCTCCGAAGAGTCACCCTCAGCCTCGTCAGCGTCCTTGAGGTTGCCGCTCTCCACCTTCGCGGTGTGCTCACGAATCTGAGCCTCCCCCAAACGCAGCGAAGCATACAGCGGAGCAGACACGAACAGCGTGCCGAACATGCCCACCAGAATACCCACAAACAGCGACAGGGACAGGTCCTGCAAAGTACCCGCACCCAGGATAAAGGCACCAATGAACAGGATCGCGCCCACCGGCAGAACACCCACAATAGCGGTGTTAATCGAACGGACCAGGGTCTGGTTCACCGCCAGGTTAATCTGCTCGGCAAAGGTCGTGTCACGACGTTCCAGCACATCCTCGGTGTTCTCACGGATCTTATCGAACACCACCACCGAGTCGTACAGCGAGTAGCTCAGAATCGTCAAGAAACCAATAATTGCACTCGGAGTGATCTCGAAGCCGAACGCGGCGTACAGGCCAACCGTCACCACCACGGTGAAGAACAGGCCCGCAATAGACGCCAGCGACATCTTCCAGGTACGGAAGTAGAACGCCATACCAATCAGCGCAAGCACCACAAACGCGACCAGACCCCAGAATGCCTGACGGGTCACATCCGCGCCCCAGGTCGGGCCCACAAACGAGGAGGTCACGTCATTCTCAGAGACGCCGTAACCCTCCTGCAAAGCGGCCTTCACCTGCAGAGTCTCATCATCGCTGAGCTTGCTCATCTGGGCACGAATCGTACCCGGCGCAATATTGGTCACGCGAACATCCGAAGCGTCCTTCGCCTTCTCGTGAATAATGCGCTCACCCGTAGCAGTATCAACGTGCGCGGTCTTCGAGACCACGAACTCCGAACCGCCACGGAAATCAATGCCCAAGTTGAAGCCGCCACCAACAGCCGGAATCAGAACCGAAACGGCCATCAGCACAGTAGCCAGTAGCAGCCACAGGCGGCGCTTACCCACGAAGGGGTACGAGCGGGCGCCCGAATGCAGGTCATTACCGAAGCGGGCAAAAGCATTAGGTTTCACATCGGTAGCCATGCTTAGCTCTCCTTCTTCTCATCAGAAGCAGACTCGTCAGCCTCAGCGGCAGTACGCTCTGCACGGCGACGCTCAGCAATGCTCAGCTGCTTCTCCTCCGGGCTGCGGAGGCGACCGGCACCACGGTACAGCGGCGTAGCGCCCAGCGACTCAGGCGACAAGCCCGAGTGGCGGTGACCCTCACCGAAGTAGCGGGTATTCGCCAGCAGAGTCAGCATCGGGTGGGTGAACAGGTACACAACCACAAGGTCAGCAATCGCAGTCAAACCAAGGGTGAACGCGAAGCCCTTCACCGAACCGACCGACACCACGTACAGCACCACAGCAGCCAGCAGGTTCACAGCCTTCGACGCCAGAATAGTGCGGGATGCACGCTGCCAACCGTGGTTCACCGCCGACGGGATCGTGCGGCCCGCACGGATCTCATCACGGATACGCTCAAAGTAGACGATGAACGAGTCAGCCGTAGCACCAATCGCCACAATCAGACCCGCCACACCAGCCAGGGACAGGCGGTAGTTCAACGCCCAGCCCAGCAGCGCAATCGCCTCATACGAGATGATGCCCGCAACAATCAGCGACGCAATCGTCACAAAGCCCAGCAGACGGTACTGGAACAGCGAGTAGACAAACACCAGCAGCAGACCAATCAGGCCGGTCAGCAGACCCACACGCAACTGCTCCGAACCCAGGGTCGCAGAAATCTGCTGCTCCGACTGGATCGTGAAGCTAATCGGCAGGGCACCGTACTTGAGCTGATCGGCGAGAGCCTTCGCCTCCTGCTCGGTGAAGTTACCGGTAATCTGCGGCTTGCCGTCAGAAATCACTGCCTGCGACACCGGGGAAGACAGCACCTTGCCGTCCAGCAGAATCGCGAAGCGGGCACGCGGATCATGTGCGTTCTGCGCACGAATCGCGTTCAGGCGAGAAGTAATGTTCTGGAACTTCTCACGAGCCTCATCGTTGAACTGAATGTTCACAGCCCAACGGCCCGTAGTCACGCCCTGGCCGCTCGTCTCCTGCGAGTGGCTTGCGGTAGAAATATCGCTACCGCTCAGCTCCACAGGACCCAGAATGTACTTCTCCTGACCGTCAGTGGAGCACGCCACCATCGGCTTAGTCGGGTCCGCACTATCGGCGTCCTCATTGCGTGCCGCGGTGCAGTCCTTCGCCTCGTACTGCTTGTACAGATCCGCAGTAATCCAGTTACGGTCCGAACCATTAGTCGGCTCCGCAGACGGCTTGGGCAGCTTATCGTCCGCAGTGCGGGCATCCTCAGCCACCGCAGTACCGGCACCAGACAGCAGCACCGGGCGGAACGTCATATTTGCAGACGCCTGAATCAGCTGACGAGTCTCAGCGCTCATCGTTCCGGGAACCGAAACAACTACGTTATTGCCCGAGCCGAAGGAGGTGGTAACCTCCGCCTCCGAAACGCCGGCACCATCAACGCGCTGACGAATAATCTCAACCGCCTGGTTCAACTGCTCCTGGGAGACGTTCTCATCCGAAGAGCCATTGACCTTCGGAGAAAGAATCATTTGAGTACCACCCGAAAGGTCCAGGGCGAGCTTCGGTGCCCAAGAACCTCCCGAGTAGGTGGTGCCGAAAATACCGGCAGCCATAACAACCATGAGCAGGACCATCGAGAGGAGTGCCCCTCGCGCGGCTGCAAGCGGTGAACGCTTAGCCATAATGTTCCTTCTTCGTGTGAATAGTATTGAGTGTTCTACAGATTCCGTAACGCGAAAACCCGACGCCGCTCACTGGGCGCCGGGCTCATACGCTCTGAATTACTTAGCAGTATCAGAAGAGGTATCGGAAGCGGGAGCTTCGGATGCGGTAGCCTCGTACACGTCCTCGGTCAGGGGCGCCGCGGGGGCTTCCTCCTCGACGACGGCCATAATCGCGTTCAGTGCCAGGGTGATAACAACACCGTCCGCAATCTGAAGCTGCAGCTTGTTGTTCTCAAGGTCAGTGCTGACAACGGTGCCGTAGATGCCGGAACCAGTCATCACCTGGGTGCCGGGGACGAGAGACTGCTGCATTGCGCGCAGTTCCTCCATCTGCTTACGCTGACGCTTCTGGGCGGAGAACATCATCCATGCCAGCAGCGCCATCATGGCGATCATAATCAGGAGGTTAAAATCCATGGTCTCACTTTCACATCCGCACCCGTGCCGCTCACCGCGAGGGTTGAGCGTACCAGAAGGTGTGGAATCGTAGATACAGTACGTATCCATCCTACGCGAGAGCATGAGCTTTAGCGCCCCGAACCAGCGTTTTTGTGAGGTTAACCTGAGTTTTGGACTCTCTCGGCGTAATTTTATGTCGCCAATAAAGACCAGCAGAGCCCGGTAGAGCCCAATGGAACCCGACAGCGCCTGCAGAACCGGTAGAAGAGCTTGCCGCGTCTGCAGAAGAGCTACCGTGCCTGTAGAAAAGCTACCGGGGTACAGAGAAGCCCGCAGGAGGCGGATACCTCCCACGGGCTACTACAGTGTTATCAGCTGGTGCGGGGCTAAAGCTGATACGGGGCTAGAGCTGATGCGGATCTAGAGCTGAATCTCCGGCGCTTCCAAGCCGAGGTGCTCCCACGCCGCGGGCAGAGCCACACGACCGCGCGGGGTGCGACCAATCAGGCCCTCACGCACCAGGTACGGTTCGGCAACCGTCTCCACGGTCTCCGTCTCTTCACCCACCGCAATGGCGAGGGTGGACAGACCCACCGGGCCGCCGCCGAACTTGTGGATCAGCGCCTCCAGCACGGCGCGGTCCAGGCGGTCCAGGCCGCGCGAATCCACCTCGTACATGTCCAACGCGGTTGCGGCATCGGTCGCGTTAATGCGATCCACACCGTTCACCAGCGCCCAGTCACGCACACGGCGCAGCAGGCGGTTCGCGATACGCGGCGTGCCGCGGGAACGACCGGCAATCTCGGTGAAACCCTCGGAGGTAATCTGCATATCCATCAGACCCGCGCTGCGGCGCAGTACCAGCTCCAGCTCCTCCACCGAGTAGAACTCCAAGTGACCGGTAAAGCCGAAGCGGTCACGCAGAGGACCGGGCAGCAGACCCGCACGGGTCGTCGCACCCACCAGGGTGAACTGCGGCAGCTCCAGCGGAATGGAAGTCGCACCCGCGCCCTTACCGACCACAATGTCCACACGGAAATCTTCCATCGCCATGTAGAGCATTTCCTCAGCCGGGCGGCTCATACGGTGGATCTCATCCAGGAACAACACCTCACCGGGGGTCAGCGAAGACAGAATCGCCGCCAAATCACCCGAATGCTGAATCGCCGGGCCGGAGGTGATGCGCAGCGGCGCCTCCATCTCTGCCGCAATAATCATCGCGAGAGTGGTCTTGCCCAGACCGGGAGGGCCCGACAGTAGCACATGGTCGGCGCTACGGCCACGCATCTTCGAAGCCTCCAGCACCAGGGACAGCTGCTGACGCACACGGCGCTGACCCACAAAGTCGTCCAGGGACTTAGGGCGCAGTGCCGCCTCAATCATCTTCTCTTCAGGCTCTTCTTCCATCGCCACCAGGCGCTGGGCGGGAGCTGAAGACGCCTGAGTGCCGGGCACCTGACCGGGAAAATACCCGCCGGAAACCAGGGACGCCGCGGGCTGCGGCTCATAGGGATTCTGGCTCATAGAATTCTTCTTTCACAAAAGTTTGAGTGGGATACATCGAACAGGGCGCGCCGCTTAGTGGCGGCCCACCGTGTTCTGAGTACCCAAGGATGCGAGCACACCGCGCAGAGCCACACCCACCGGCTCAGTCTCTGCGGCAGGGTTGTGCTGCACGTAAGCGTCAATAGCGGCGGAAGCGTCCTTCTCGCTCCAGCCCAGAGAGGTGAGAGCGTCAAGCACCTGCGGCTTCCAGACAATGCCCTGGCTCAGCGGCAGCTCATCAGTCTGACCATCGCTGAGAATCAGCTTGCCGGCAAGCTCCAGTACAATACGGCGGGCACCCTTCGGGCCAATACCGGGAACCTTCGTGAACGCCTTATCGTCACCGGTCGCCACGGCACGCTCCACCTCAGCGGCAGTGTGAACACTCAACACCGCCAGAGCAATACGAGGACCAATACCGGAAACCGAAAGCATCATATCGAACACTTCACGCTCGGCAGGCTCCGAAAAACCGTAGAGAGTCATCGACTCTTCACGCACAATCATAGTGGTCAGTACGGTAGCTTCCTCACCCGTGCGTAGCTTGGAGAGAGTACGCGCGGTCGCGTACACGAGCATGCCGAAACCGTTCACGTTAATCACCGCATGATCAAGGCCCACCTGAGCCACACGACCGGTCAGGGATGCAATCATTTCTCTCCACCTTTCAACACCGCGCCCCCGGGTTGAGGCTCGCGGCAGTGTGAGGGCACCGGGAACTCCGGCACCCACAGAACGCACTCCCCCAATTCAACGGGGAGACACTACAAGTATATTAGAATATTTCTTCTGAAATCAAGCATATATTCGAACTTCTTAGCGAATACACGCAAGCTAGCAGGAGGCAGCGCACAGACCCACGAAGGCACCTCTAGCGGCGGCATCTCTAGCGGCGAGCACGCGCCTCCGCTTCCATCCAGGCACGCTGCGCCGGAGTCAACGACCCGCCACGGCGCGCCTGCACCGGGCGTGAACCCTGGTGAGTCTGCGTCTGGGCCGCCATGTTGATACCCGAACCGATGCCGCCGCCACGCCAGCCGTGACAGATTGCAATCGCCAGGGCATCGGCAGCATCAGCGGGCTTCGGCATGGAATCCAGCCCCAAAATGCGGGTCACCATACGACCCACGGACGCCTTATCGGCGCGGCCGCTACCGGTCACCGCCGCCTTCACCTCCGAAGGGGTATGGAAGAACACTGGCACGCCGCGCATCGCCGCCGCAGAAATCACCGCGCCCGAAGCATGCGCCGTACCAATCACCGTGTTCACCTGCTCCTGCGCAAAGATACGCTCAATCGCCAGGGCATCCGGCTTATAGGTATCCAGCCAGTGGGAGGCGGCGTTGAAAATCCAGAGAATACGCTGGTCCAGGGACTCCGCCGGGATCGTGCCGGCAACACCCACGTTCACGAAGTGCGCCTTACGGTCGGCGGTCATATCGAGCATGGAGAAGCCGCAGCGGGTCAGACCCGGGTCAACACCCATGATGCGGGTTGCACCCGGCACACGCTCCACAGCGGCGGCAGTACGGTTCTCACGCATGCTATCGCGTGCGGCAGGTTGAGCAGCGGCCATCATCTCCCCTTTCGACAAACTCCCTCTAGAATCTCTAGATTCTAGCCCTTCAGAATCCTAGCACCCGGCACCGGGGCGTGCCACGAGCGCGGTCATAACGAGCACAGTCACCACAAGTACAGCCACCGTGCGCCCCGCGAAAAGCACCCAGCGCATCCCCCAAATAGCCCCAAGACGCTAAGAAGCCACTCCCCCAACCAGCCACCCTACGGCGGCTCGGTTAAAGGAGCGGCTTCTTCAAGCATCAGATATCAGAATCCGAGTGATTACTCAGCTTCCAGCTCTGCCATGACCTCAGCAGAAACGTTAGCGTTCGAGTAGACGTTCTGAACGTCGTCGAGCTCTTCAATAGCGTCTGCCAGCTTCATGAACTTCTTAGCACCCTCAGCGTCCAGGTCAACCTGCATGGTCGGGCGGAAGACCGGGTCATCGTTGTTGTACTCCAGGCCAGCCTCGTCCAGTGCCTTACGGATCTCGGGCAGGTCGGTCGGTGCGGAAACAACGGTGAACACGTCGCCCTCGTCCAGAACCTCTTCGGCGCCTGCATCCAGAACAGCCATCAGAACGTCGTCCTCGGTCAGACCGTCAGTCTTGGTGACCTCAGCAACGCCCTTACGCTCGAACAGGAACGCAACCGAACCCTGATCAGCCATGGTGCCACCGTTACGGGTCACAGCCAGGCGAACCTCAGACGCTGCACGGTTACGGTTATCGGTCAGACACTCAATGTACAGAGCGGTACCCTGCGGGCCGCGTGCTTCGTACATGATTTCGGTGTAGTCAATGGTCTCACCGGTCAGGCCAGCGCCACGCTTGATTGCGCGGTCAATGTTGTCGTTAGGAACGGAGTTCTTCTTCGCCTTCGACACAGCCAGGTCAAGAGCGGGGTTACCAGCAATATCAGCGCCACCCATACGTGCCGCAACTTCAATTGCCTTAATGAACTTCGCGAAAGCCTTCGCGCGCTTAGCGTCGATAGCAGCCTTCTTGTGCTTAGTAGTCGCCCATTTAGAGTGACCGGACATTCGTATCTCCCTTAGTCAAAACCTCCGTGCGGGCACGGCGAAACGTCCCACGCACCGTACTGTACTCACATAACTATACCGTAGCGGAGGCGCACACCACCTCAGAAAGTGCACGCCACCGCCAGGAATAGGCTAGCGGGGGCGCGACGCAGCCGAAGCGCGCGCCTTCTCCACCAGCGAGTCGTCAATAGTGTTCGGCGTGAACTCGCCAAACTTACGCTGAGCCGCCTGCTCAATCAGGTAGTCCGAAATCTTCGGGTTCTTCGGCAGCAGCGAACCGTGCAGGTAGGTGCCAATCACATTGTGCACGCGCGCACCCTCATGCGAGTCGGTCACGTTGTTGCCCTCACCCTTGGTGACGGTCGCCAGCGGGGTGCAGCCGGAACCCAGGTAAGTCAGGCCCGAGTGGTTCTCAAAACCAATCACGGTGCCGAACTCCTCAGACTCCTCCACGATGTTGCCGATCAGGCGGTCATCGCCGCCGACCGTGTGCGCATCAAAAATGCCGATACCCTTCAGCACCTCACCCTCACGGGTGCGGAACTCCTTGCCGAACAGCTGGTACAGGCCACAAATGACGAGCATCGGCACGCCAGCCTCAGCCAGCGAGCGCAGCGTGTCACCGTTCGCGTGCAGGTCGTCCTGAATCACGGACTGACCCGAGTCCTGGCCGCCGCCACCCAGAATGATGTCAACATCTTCCGGGAAAGGCTGACCGGGGTTGTGGTCCAGAATCTGCACGTCAAAGCCGTGCGCCTGCGCGCGACGAGCCAACGCCAGAGTGTTACCCCAGTCGCCGTAAATGTTCATGTCGAGCGGGTACAGCTGCAGAATACGCAGAGTCTTACCGTTATTGGGGCCGGAGGCGGGGGTGCCCTCAAAAGTGTGAGTTGCCGTCATTAGGAGACCCTCTCAACGTCAGTGATCTTTGCGAGCTCTTCACGCAGAGCCAGCATTGCGGTGTAGGTGCAGAAAATACGCATGGGCGCGTTACCGCTGGAGGCAATGAAGCCCTTGAGCGCATCGGCGAGGTTCTCGTTGACCTCGTCAACCTTCACGCCGTCATGCTCCAGGCGCAGCGCCATATCCCAGGCACGCACACCCGAAACCATCTGCACGCCGGTCTTCTTCAAGCTGTCGAAGTCAACATCCCACAGCCAGGACACGTCACGACCGTCAGCGTACTGGTCGTTAATCGTGATCATGGTGGCGTAGTCGTCAGCGTTCGCGCTCGCCAGGGACAGGCGGAAACCGCTCGGGTTCTTCACCAGCAGCAGCTGCAGCGGGCGGCCGTTCACGTTCAGAGTCTCACCGCGACCGAAGGCGGGGGTAATCTTCGCCAGCTCCGCGATGAGCTTATCTTCGTTGAGCTTCTCGCCCATGACGGCGCGGGTCAGCGCCATAGCGCCTGCCGCGTTGAAGATGTTGTAAATGCCGTAGAGGTTGATCTCGCCGACTCGCTCCACACCCGCCAGGTCGAAGGTTGCGGAGGTGCCGGAGAACGCGGTCAGGGTGACATCAGCCTCGGGCAGGGTTGCCTTCGCGACAGTGCCGCCGCGCATCTCATCGTCCGAGGGGAAGTACGAGCGCAGGGACTCATCCAGACCGTAATACTTGACGGTCACGCCAGGCTGCACGTTCTCAGCGAGGGAGCGGATGCGCGGGTCCTCACGGTTGAGCACCACGGTACCGGTCGTTGCGGAGGCGACGGTCGCCAGCATGCGGCGGGTCGTGTCAATCTCACCGAAACGGTCCAGCTGGTCACGCAGAACGTTCAGCAACAGAGCGTAGTCGGGCTTGACGGCCTTGACGAAGTGCACGGCGTGCGCCTCGTCCAGCTCAAGCACAGCAATATCAGCGTCAAGCTTGCCGCCGAGGGTCATCTCGCCCAGCAGTGCCGCGGCGACACCGCGCACAAAGTTCGAACCGGTGCGGTTAGTGAAAACCTTCAGACCCTGAGCTTCAAGCAGCTGCACAGCCATCTTCGTGGTGGTGGTCTTACCGTTCGTGCCGGAGACAACAACCACACCGTAGGGCAGCTTCGCGAGCTCTTCAGCGACGAAGTCGGGGTGCAATTTTTCCATGACAAGGCCGGGGAAGGCGGAGCCGCCGCCGCGAAGCTTAGTCGCGGCGCGTACGCCCTGGCCGAGAAGACGAATGAGGGGTTTGGACATGCTTACCATTTTAGTACACGCACGCCAGCGGCTGAATGGTCCGCCGGGCCCGTTCGCTCATGCCGGACGGGGCGGGGTTACTGGGGGGGTTTTGGTGTGGGGCTCCGGCTAGGGCGGAGCGCCGGGGGTATTAAAACAGCGAGCCCGTTTAGAACAGAGAACCCTGCACCCTCACCCGCGTGAACTCCTTCGCGGGCTCCACCAGCACGTTCCGCCACGCGGCAGTATTCACCAGGAACGCCGCGTCAGCATCGCCGGTGTGGGCGCTCAAAAACTGACCCGCCGCACCGGTACAGAAGAAACCAGCCGCTCCGCTCTCGGTTCCGGAATCGCCCAGACCGGGATCACACGGTGCCAGAGGTTCGGGTGATTGCGCCCGCAGAGCCGCGTAGGGGCGGTTCATGGCAAGCGACGGAATCCACGGCTCATCCAGGGCGGTGAGCGGCACCTCCAGCTCGGTGCGTGCTAGTTCGGCGAGCGCTTCGCGGGCGCGGGCAACCGCCTCCTGATGGGCAACACGAAGCTGCGCGCCGGGCAGCGGGTTCGTCCAGGCGCGGTACTTGCTCGCCACCTGCTTGACCTGCGGAATCTTCGCGAGAGCGGTCACGGCGTCCTCGGCGCGGCGAATGGCAAGCCCGTCGGGTGCGAGCGCAATGTAGGTGGCGGTGGCGACCGCCTGCTCATCCAGGCGGCGCGGGGTCGAATGCAGGGAGCTCGTGCCGACCTTGTGCGTGCCGTCGGGGAAGGTCGCGATGTAGAGGCGATGCTCCAGCATAGCGTAGGCGCGCATGGATTCGGTGAGCGTTCCGGGGTACAGGTGCGCGCTGTGCAGGGCGGTAAATTCGTCGCGGGCGGTGCAGCGCGGGCACTGCTGGCCACGCTGGATGCGGGTGCCCTCCGGGCAGGGTACGCGGCGGATTCCCGCGGATTCGGTGGCGGCGTCATTGCTCGTGCCGGTGGTGTATCCGGCGCAGTAGCGGTAGAGTTCCCCCTCGCTATCGCGCGGAATGCGCAACCCCAGGTAGGCGCCGGGGGTCAATGGAATCTGGATGCGAACCCCGCTCGGGCGGTAAACCTGGGCGGGGTTGCTTTCCTGGATAGGGGCGTTCTCCCCCGCCGTGTGAGATGTCGTCTGAGGCGCTGAGTTGCGCACTCCTTCAGCGGCTCCGCCGGGTACGACGGGCTCCACCTCAATCAGCGGGCGGCGGTTGGACCAACGGATCTGCCTCCAGATGAGCAGCTGCGGCGCGCTTGCAAAATCACCGGCACCGGCGGCATTACCGGCGGTGGCATCAGCAGGCATGGCAGAAAACTCGTCGAAAGCGGTCTCAAGCAGGTTGGGGTAGTCCATAGCATTCCACTCTAGCGGGTCTGGCTAGTTCTCTCACGGGGTGGGGGGGCGGTGCATCCGGTATCGCACCTTCGGTGGCGCATCCTCATGCGTTCAGTACAGGCGCATATCCTCGGAAGGAAAAAGAGGCCAGCGTCCTTCACGCTGATCCGCACCCCCGCAGTGTTGCCGTGCGTTCACGCACGGCGGGGTGGGTTCTCAGCTGAGGCGCTGACCTCTGTGGTTGAGGCAGGGCGCTTACCCTGCCAAGCCCGAAAGCGATCGGTGACCGCTATTTTTCGGTGAGCTATGCGGTGTTCATGGAAGCCGGAAGCTTCCCCGCAGCGTCGCTGCATTTAAAACTTTGCCATACATAGCAGACGTAACATCATTCAAATGAGCGTTAAACACCTAATCTACGCATTTATGAAGCAAATTTTTTCTGCACTGGTTTGCAAATTGAAGCAATGGGTGCAGATTCGCAAACTCACCAAGCCTCTCAACCGGCGCACCGGGCCATCTAGCTGAGGCGGGCAAACCCCTCCGCAATCGCAGAACGCATATCATCCAGCGTGCGGGACATAGTCTTGGTGTGAGCGATAATCGGCAGGAAATTCGTATCCCCACTCCAGCGCGGCAGAATGTGCTGATGCAGGTGATCAGCAATGCCCGCGCCGCCCACCTTGCCCTGATTAATGCCAATGTTGAAGCCGTCATTATGCGACACCTCGCGCAGAACCTTCATAGCGAGCTGGGTCAGCTGCGCAATCTCCATGGTTTCCGCCTCGGTCGCATCATCGTAAAACGGGATGTGGCGATACGGGCAGACCAGCAGGTGCCCGGGGTTGTACGGGTAGAGGTTGAGAATCACGAAGGCGTGCTCGCCGCGGTGCACAATCAGCGACTCCTCATCACTGCGGCTGGGCGCAGTGCAGAAAGGGCAGGTCTTCTCGGTGTAGTCCTTCTGGCCGCCGCTCACGTAGGCGGTGCGGTGAGGGGTCCACAGGCGCTGGAACTGGTCCGGTGCGCCGGGCAGCTCGAAGGAATCCTGCACCGAGGCTGCGGTGCCATGCTCGGGGGTCGTGTTCTCGCTCATAGTCCCATTCTATAACCCGCACGCGGCAACGGGAACGCCCGGCCCGTCATGCGTGCCAGATATGAGATAACTCCCCCGGCAGCGCGCTTAGCTGTGCTGCTTTTCCAAGTGAATGATGCGGGTGGCACCCTCAAAGGTCATGGGGAAGCTCAGCACGCCGTCCTCCATGACGAATTCCTTGGTTTCCTTATCGGAGGCGTACGGCGCGTGGCTCAGCTTCGCATGGTCCACGTGCGAAATGTAGCTGAAGTTGCCGGTCTTCGCCTCGAAAGTGCCAACCCAGAAGGGGGTTGCCAGCTCTTCGTGGTTCAGGTGGTAGGTGACCTCGATAATGCCGTCGTGAATGACTGCGTCCATGTAGTTCTCGAGATTGGTAGAGTCCTGCTGAACCCAGGTGCCGTCCATGATTTTCTGCGAGCGCGCAACGGCTGCCGAGGAAGGCATGGGCGCCGCGGTGTATGCGGTCTGTTCCTGAGCATCCGGCGTATAGCTACCGGCACCCGCCGGCGCGGGGGTTTCAGTGGGCTGGGTCGCGGTAGGGTGAATCGACGGGTCCTGCGAGGTATTGACCGCCGCCTTAATTCCGGTGCTGTCGTCGCCGGGGGCGGGAACGGCGCTGGGCTCGACGGTTTCAAAAGCTGCGGGGTCAACAACCGCACTTGCGGAGGCGTTATTCGGTGCGGGTGCACACGCGGTGAGAGAGAGCGCGCCGAGTAGAGCGAGCGCGCCCAGAGTGGACTTAGGTACCACGAACGTGTCCTAACAGAGTTATGTGTTTGAGTGAGTTTGTGAGTTGAGTGGTGCCTCCCCGTGAGTGAGGTGGGGATACGACGACACCCCGTAGCGCATTGAGGCTACAGGGCGTTCGATAACCGGCACGGTAGATAGTTTATAGGCTCTGGCTAGGAGTTTCACCAGTGGCGGCCATTTTTAAAAGATAGTTTGGTCACATTAGATCTTAAGTTGAGGGGTTTTTCGCGCACACGAGCCCCAATTTGCACTCTCCACGGGCTAATTTTGCCTCGACAAGGCGAAATATCCCGCACGGTGGCGTGGGCGGCAATTTTCTTGCCTTCGTCTTGCCTTCGCGTGGGCTCGGCACCCAAACCCACCGCTTCAATAAGTATGCGGTGTGGGTTTGAGCGCCAAGCCTCAACTGAACTGTTATATCTGCGCTGCTATCTGCGCTACCGCAACCTCATGAGATGCCGAGGAGTCGGCAGGTTCACCAGCCCGCGCGGCGCCGGGCGCGGTGTTCGGGGTAGCCTCCGCAGAAGCTGCCGCAGCAGCACCCGGAGCGCCAGGAGTACCAGGGGCAGTAAAGCCCGCGGCGGCGCTGAAACCGGCGCGGCGTGCCGCCTCCGCCTCCGAAGGAACCGGGTGCACGCCGTCCTCATCCACGACCTCACGCAACGTGTAATCGTGGGCTTCACGGCGCGCATACTCACGAGCTAGCAGGGCGCGCAGCTCAGAAATCTCCTGGCGAAGATCGTCCACGTCAGCCTTGGTTGCGGGGTGCTCCTGTTCCTCCACTCCCCCGATTTTCTCGATAATCCAGCTCGCGAGCGCACCGGTAGCAACCGCGACCAAGCCCCCGCCGTACAGCATGACGATCACGGCGATGACCCTGCCGATACCGGTGACCGGGTAAACGTCTCCGTAGCCGACCGTGGCGAGGGTCGTGAACATCCACCAGTAGGCGGTGGGCAGGTCACGAATCATCGCGCCCGGCTCGGAGGACTCCACCGAATAGATCGACAGGGCAAACATGATGATGAAGATCGCGGTGTAGCCGAAGAGCTTCATCCCCAGTTCGGAGAGCCTCTTGTATTGGCGGTTGGCGGTCAGGTGAATCATGGCCAGGAAGCTAACGATACGCCACGCCGGCAGCAGCACGATGGCCAGGTTCATCAGGTTGTGCGTGATGAAGTAGAGTCGCCGCGGCGCCAGGTACAGGCGCACGCAGTAGTCGGCGGCGAAGAGGCCCCACAGAATCATCTGAATGATGTTGAGGTACCCGTCGTACGGCTCCTGAATACGCGTGCTCATGATGGGCGCGGCGAACGCAAGCAGGTACAGCACGGACGCCACGAACATGGGCGTGGAAGTGCGGTCTTCCCACGCGGCCAGGTTCTTCTCGCCGCGGTACTTGCTGAGCGTGCGGAAGAGGCGGGTTCGCGGAGTGCGACGCGGCGGGTCCGTGACGGTGCGGGTGACCGTGCGAATGGTCGTGGTGTGCGTTTCGGGTTCGCCCGCGTCAATAATCTCGGCGGCACTATCAGGGTTACCCTGGGTGCCTGCCTTCTGGGTGCCAGCTTTCTGGTCGCCCTTGCCGTGCGGGTGATGCGTGGTGCGGGTGATGCGACGCTCCTCGCGGTGCGTACCGTCCGGCGCGTCGGTGGTGGCGTACTCTTCGACGACCTCTTCGTAGTCGTCGTCGGGGTCCAGGTCGGTGGAGTAGACGGAGTGGGTGCTGTCCAGGCGGGCGCTATCAATCTGCACGGCATCAACCTGTACTGCCTCCATGCCGGGGGCGGTAGCCTCTGCGGGGCTACTTGCTGCAGCACTAGTTTTGGCGGCACTGGATTCTGCCGGTGCCGACTGGGTATAACCAGCCTTCGTGGTATTCTCAGCGGCGGCTTCAGATGCGGTAGTTTCAGATGCAACAGTTTCAGGGCGCGCAGACGCACCCACCGGGCTGTTCCCCGGAATATTGCCCGAGGTATTCCCCGAGGTATTGGGTGCTGTGCCGTTCTTTACCGTGTTGTCTGTCTGGTTCTGTTCTGCCTTATCCATAGTGTGAATGATACTCCACGCCGTTGCGTTTGCGTTTCTATTTCGTTGCACTGTGGTCTTCGTCTGGCGGTCTTTACGCCGTGCTGTGGTCTTTGCACGGTGAGCATTTAACCTGACACAATATGTGGTGTATCCATCACGTCGGTTGCGCCGCCCCGCAATGTTACTGCCTCGCAGTGTTGCTGCCCCGTTGCGTTGCGGTCCCGTTGCGTTGCCGACCCGCACATCGGAGTGCTTCATGCCTTCACACACCGCCGCTTTCCAGACCCTGTTCTTCCGCCAGTCAGGTTTCCGCCAGCTGGGCGCGAGCCTCTGCCTGTCAGGTGCGCTCGCCGTCGCCCTGGGTGGGTGCGCCACCTTGAATTCCTCCCCTTCTGCTTCTGCGGAGGCTTCGTCTGAGCCGACGGCGGCGAGCCACGCAACGGCGCCGGTGATTCAGGATTCTGAGGGTTTCCGCCTGTTTACGGGCCGCGGCGCGGTTGAGGAGGCGGTCTTTGAGGGCCCCGCGGCTCCCGCTACTTATTCGTATGTGGAGTTTGAGCGTCGCGGTGAGCCTGAGGGCACTATGAAGGTTTCGGTCGCGGACGGTTCGGGTACCACGGTTGAGGTGATTGCTGGCGGTTCGGGTGAGGGTGCGGGCGTGTGGGTTCGTAATACGGCGAGCGCGACGGCGCCGAGTCCTTCTAGTACCGGTCCTTCTGGTTCCGCTAAGTCTGCCGGTGCGGTGAGTGTGCCGTATAGTTCGGCGCGTGTGACGGCTTCGACCTCGCAGCTGACTGATGACGCGCAGTGGATGGTATCGGTTCGTGCGGCGGGCGTGGATGCTTCGGGCAAGTTCACTGCGCCTGATGGTGTGCCATTGACGAGTCAGGGCGCGGAGGTTGGTGAGATTCAGATGCAGGGCAGCCGCGGTTTTGTGCACGATACGGGTGCGAGCGGCGGTTCGGTGGCTGTGGAGAACCGTTCGGGTGCGAAGATGACGGTGTATTGTGCGGGTGTGGATCGTAAGGAGCGTAGTGTGCCTGCGGGTGGTCGCGTGTTTGTGGAGGATTTGGGGGTGCGTGCTTCGGCGGGTTCTCCCCTGTTTTGTGGTGTGGTGACTTCTGATAGTGCTGCTAGCTGGAATGTTACGGCGCTCGGCGGTCGCGCCTAACAGCAGCCGCAGCGTTCAGAGTGTGGTGGGTGCGCCTCCGCAAGCCCGCGCTTACTCCCCCGGAAAACCAGCAAACACGCGGCAAAGCTACGCATCAGCACGGTGTATAACCCACTCCCCTTATGGTGACAAGTAGTCGCCAAGCTTAGCCATAGCTAAGCGGAAAAGACGGCGTTCAAAGGAAGATACTGGAATAAAGACAGCATTCACACACCTGTCACCAGTAAGGAAGCAAGATCATGACCGTCGTGTCAAATACATCTGAAGCCCTCAAGTCCCCCTACGCGGACACCCTCAACCGTCTACTTTCCGATGCACGCGCAGAAGCCGTCGAATCCAGCGTCTCCGAACTCGAACGCCTCGCTATTGCACACGACGCATCCCACTACCTGCTCGTGCCCGCCGGCCTGATCCGCCCCGATTCCGCCGAAGATGTCGCCAACATCTTCCGCGCAGCCGGCGACCTCGGCCTGCCCCTCACCTTCCGTTCCGGCGGTACCTCCCTCTCCGGTCAGTCCAGCGGTGACGGCCTGATGGTCGACACCCGCCGCCACTTCAAGAAGATTGAGGTCCTTGAAGACGGCAAGAAGGTGCGTGTGCAGCCCGGCGCGACCATTATGATGGTCAACAACTACCTGGCACCTTACGGCTACAAGCTCGGCCCCGACCCGGCATCCTGGTCCGCATGCACCATCGGTGGCGTGGTCGCTAACAACTCCTCCGGCATGTCTTCGGGTACCAAGTACAACACGTACAACACCCTGGACTCCATGGTGTTCGTACTGCCCAGCGGCACCATCATTGATACCGCCGAGCCGGACGCCGACCAGAAGTTGCGCTCCCTCGAACCTGAACTTCACGAGGGTCTGCTGCGCCTGCGCAAGCGCGTGCTTGAGAACCCCGAATCCATGGCGAAGATTCGCCAGCAGTACTCCATGAAGAACACCATGGGTTACGGCCTGAACTCCCTGGTCGACTTTGAAACCCCGGTCGATATTCTGCAGCACCTGCTAATCGGTTCGGAGGGCACCCTCGGCTTCGTTGCTTCGGCAACCTACCGCACCCTGCCGATCCTGAAGAACACCTCGACCGGCCTGCTCGTGTTCGACAACCTGATTGATGCGGCACGCTCCGTGCCCGAACTGGTTGCTAACAAGCTCGCTACCGTCGAGCTGATGGACGCCACCAGTATTCGTGTGGCTCAGCGTACCGGTCAGGCTGCGGAGGCGCTCGCCGCCATCGACGTGAAGGACCACGCCGCCCTGCTGGTTGAGTTCCAGGGCAACTCTGAGCAGGAACTGAGCGACCTTGCCGCCGCAGCAGCACCCATGTTTAAGAGCCTGCCGGTGGCTTCGCCGGTGTCGATGACCAGCAAGCTGTCTGAGCGTAACGCCCTGTGGGCGGCACGCCGCGGCCTGTACACCACCGTTGCGGGCAACCGCCCCTCCGGCACGAACGCGCTGCTTGAAGACGTGGTCGTGCCCGTCGAGGTTCTGGGCAACACCTGTAGCGACCTGACCAAGCTGTTCGACGCCCACGGCTACCAGGACTCCGTGATCTTCGGTCACGCGAAGGACGGTAACATCCACTTCATGCTGAACGAGCAGTTCCGCAACCCGAAGCAGCTGGACCGCTACCGCGAGTTCACTGAAGAAATGGTTCAGCTGATCCTTTCCGCTGACGGCTCACTGAAGGCTGAGCACGGTACCGGTCGCATCATGGCTCCGTTTGTGAGCCGCCAGTTCGGTGACGAGCTCTTCGACGTGATGCGCCAGATTAAGCGCCTCATTGACCCGAAGGGCTTCATGAACCCCGGCGTGCTGATTACCGAGCCGGACACCGACTATGTAACCGACCTGAAGGTCGCCGAAACCGTCGAGGAAGAAGTCGACCGCTGCGTGGAATGCGGCTACTGCGAGCCGGTCTGCCCCTCCCGCAACCTGACTTTGACCCCGCGCCAGCGCATCGTGATGCGCCGTGAGATTGCTGCCGCTGAGGCGAACGGCGACCACGAGCTCGCTGAGCGTCTGCGTAAGGAGTACGAGTACAACGGCATCGACACCTGCGCCGTGGACGGCATGTGCCAGACCCGCTGCCCCGTGAACATTAACACCGGTGACCTGATTCGCCGCCTGCGTTCTGAGAACCAGGACAAGCTGACTGCTACCGGCTGGAAGGTTGCCGCACAGCAGTGGGGCGTCATGGATAAGGTCGCCGGCAAGGCCCTGACCGTGGCTAAGAAGCTGCCGTTCCCCGTGGTTCACGGCACCACCAACATTGCCCGTAAGGTCATGGGTGATGACATGGTGCCTTCCTACAAGAAGGACCTGCCGGTCGGTGGCCCGGCACGTAAGCCGCACAAGGACGCAACCGCTGAGATTGTGTTCTTCCCCGCCTGCGTGAACTCCATGTTCGGCGGCGTGGACGGCGACGGCAAGCACGACCCGGTCAACGCAACTCAGGCGTTCATTCGCCTGTGTGAGCGTGCGGGCGTGAAGTACCGCGTCCCTGACAATATTGGTGAGATGTGCTGCTCCACCCCGTGGAAGTCGAAGGGCTTCACCGACGGCTACTCGATTATGAGCGACCGTGTGTTGAAGTCTCTGTGGGAGGCTACTGACGGTGGCCGCCTGCCGGTTGTGTGTGACGCTTCGTCCTGTACTGAGGGTCTTGAGGTGATGCGCCAGAAGGTGATTAAGGCGCTTGAGCACAAGATTGTGAACGGCTTGAAGCCGGGTGAGCCGGACTTCTCGCGTCTGCGCATGTACGATGCGGTTCAGTTTGCCGCCGATAACATGCTGGATAAGCTGGCCGTGTCTGCTCCCCTGCCGTCGGTTGCTCTGCACCCGACCTGTTCGATGACTCACTTGGGTACTCAGCCTGCGTTTGAGAAGATTGCGAACGCGATGAGTGACGACGTGTACGTGCCGAAGAACTGGGGTTGCTGTGGTTATGCGGGTGACCGCGGTATGTTGCACCCGGAGCTGACGGCGAGCGCTACGGAGGCGGAGGCTGCGGAGCTGAGCGGCCAGAAGCAGTTCGCCGCATACATTTCGGCGAACCGTACCTGTGAGCAGGGTATGACGGAGGCGACCGGCCGCAGCTACCAGAACGTGCTGCAGCTGTTGGAACGCACCACCCGCTAAAAAGTTGAGCGCATAGCGGCATAAAGAAGGGACCCGGCGAGCTATCCAATCGGATGGCCTGCCGGGTCCCTTGAATCATATATACCCTCATTATAATTTTCATTCTTGGACACCATAAATTAATACAAAATAAATATATTTCATGATAATATTAAAATAAAATATATCCATTATCAACAATATTTTCCTTCCAGAATGCAAAGATGTCACTGATTACACTACTCAAGAAAGGATTAACTATTTTGAATCTTGAACTTTTCAAAACCTTGACTACTCTCAGTCAAAAAAGAGTAGAAATACTTATACTAATTACAGTTTTATTCGTCATAACATCAATAATTTACTTCGTCAATAAATCAAAAACAGACAGAAAAGATTTATCTACAATATGTGCTGCATCTATCTTTATTGAGATATCTTTTGCTCTACCAATTGCGCTAAACCTAAGCTTTCAAAAAGAGGGATCTGGGCCAGTCCTACTCCAATCACTTCTAACTATAAGTGGCGGACTAGTTGTTCTACTAGGCTATATAGAAAACCGCAGGAAGAACAACATCGATGAATCGAAAAACATCGATGAAAAAAATCAAAAAATGCACGCTTCGCGATACGAGAGAAATACAAAATCTATTGAACTTATATTCTCCAAAAAAACACCAGCCGCAATTTCTGCGGTGCACAGCCTGTGCAAGATTACAGATGAATGGGTTGATGAATACATTAATGGCGATGAGAAAACTAATCGCAGTAGCAAACAAGAAGCTCAGTCAATAATAAATGTATTATGCGCCTACGTCAGAGAGTACGGGAAACCATCAAGTGATAAACACCATGAAACAGTCTGTAAAATCATCATGAAAGAAATACATAATAGGCTTAATAAGTCAGACAACGGTTATTCTGATTGGAGTGACTTCACGTTCGACTTCGAAGGCGCGACTTTTACCTACCCGATTATATTTAAAAATGTTGCTGATATTAATAAAATAAATCTCGACGGTTGCACATTTGTAAATGATTTAGAAATTTACTTTTCTATAGAATATAATAATCAAGATACCTCAAGAGAAATTATTATTAATCACTGCACATTTAAAGGTTCAGTCATTTTAGCCTCCAGCAAATTCACTCAGAGTGAAATTATTCGAGCAACTGCATCTAATATTGCGCTCGAAGATTCACATTTTGCCAAGGGTTCAAAACTAGAAATAAAAAATCTTTGTCCACCAGATTATTACTCAGAGGGGGATAACCCCAAAAGTAAGGGGGTTGAACTACCTATATATGTTTATGGAGATTTACCTGCCAATACATCATTTAAAAACACGCCGCAACCCCATATTATTATCGGCCAAAAATATGATTCTAGGGATCCCAACTATTCAGGAGCAATCCAACATACAACAATCCAAGGGAACATACTTATTGAAAAATGTGACAATGCTTCCTTTGAAATACCCGACAGGCATACATTTAATGGAGAAATCAATATATCCTGCAGTGAAGAAAATCTTAATGAAGTAAAAATTAATGACTGCATTCTAAATGAAAAGGCGACAATCAAGGCAGCAAACATTAAGGAGATGGGTTTCATCGATACAATATTTAATCGTGGTTTAGATATAGACTGTTCAGAAAAAATTGAAACCCTGACTGCATGTAATGCCACCTTCCATATAAACGGTTCCACTAATCATCAGGGAGTCGATTTTATTAACAGCAAGTCAAAGGTAACAATCAAAGCACAATATATTACATTACTAAATCTTAATGGATCTAATTTTTATACACGCTTTATTTTGGAGGTGCCTGAAATTGAAAAAATGGAAGCCATAAGGACAAAATTCCATGTTAAACCCAATCTATCAAAAACAAAAACAATCAAAAATCATGATTTCTCGAATTGCGAATACTACGACAGTAATCAAAAGAAATACATACCTTTGACACATCCATAAAATTTCGATACACGAAGCTAGCCAATTAATAACCAATATAGCTTCTTATGTTCATAATTTCTAAGTAAATAACACTAATATAAGGACCTGACATGCTTCTCAAAATATGCTTGTCAGGTCCTTTTAAATTTTTGCACATATTCTCAATAAAATATTGGCAAGACGAGCATGAAGCTCCCCGTCAACCTCCGTCACGATAATGACCGGCTTACCGCCCGCGACCTTGCTTGCGCGCTGGAGCACATCAGCCCCATCTTCACCGGGAGCCACAGGGATAACGTGGCACTCCCCTCCCGCCTTCTGCGCGGCGAGCGCAACAAGTGCCTTGTGTTCCGGGTTTCGGCGAGCAGACAGGTTGAAACGACCCGCAATACGAGCCCGTTCCTTCATCACTTCGATGCTTGCCATTCTTCAATCCTTTCAAATGCACCTTCTACGATAAAGGCTGTTGCTTCTTCGTAAGCGGCGTTGCTTTCCATAATACTATTCAGGGGTCGGTTCTCTTTGACTATGTAATAGCGAAGGCACAGGTATACCCGCGCAAGCACCGTGCTTGACCGCCGCCGTCGCGCAAAAAGATTGGGAACAACTAGGTGCGAGTACAGGATTTCAAACGAACCCTAGTGCGCTACCGTAGACACACCATATGGCACAGACACACAAAAAGAGGTAGGGCTGACAATAGCCCTACCTCTAAGATGTTTTAAGATAGCACGGTTGACTAGTCATGATTCCTGAATGCAAAGAAGTACATGGTAGCCGATACCAAACCCATACCTAAGGAAATCATAAGAACGTTTGGTGAACAAAGATTTCCCATTCCCTGAATCACTGTCAAGAACAGACAGGAAAGAGAAAATACGAGGATAAAAGCACCGATGCTCTGAAAATTAATACTTTTCATAATATACCTCCTTGATTGCTTATAATGCACCTCGGCAGCTCCATGCAGCTACTGCCAGCTGAGCGGCCAAACCGGGAAGACCCCCAGCCCCCTTTTCTCAGTTGCAGCACCTATTTTCGGCTATTAGATAGTCCAATAATCAATACTGCTATCGAGATGCCGTAGAGAATTCCAAGCACTAGGTCACTGGCATTTGACACTACATTCAAGATAGTTGCCTCAATCAAGAACATCATGCCAAAAAGAACATACTTATTCGACTTCATATGCCCGTGCTCCCTCAATAATCAACAGCGATACATTATTTTCAAGACCATCCAGCTACCCATTTTCTGAATGGCTATGGATGTTCGCCTTACTACCACATTAGCAATCTGAAGCTAAAAACTAGCCCACGACACAACTTTCTGCACCCAACCGCACTCCCCCACCCGCGCCTCCTCAAAACACAAAGAGACCACCCCTCCGCAGCTTGTCGCCGCAAAGGGGGTGGTTTCTATATATGAGCTAGACCAGAAGCCTAGTACTACTCAGCAGCCTCCGTGCTGGGCTTGGGGTCTTCGTTCACGCGGTTGCGGATATGCTCCACAATACGTGCCACAGCCTCATCCACGGGCACACCGTTCTCCTGCTTGTTGCCGCGGAAACGGAACGAAACAGCGCCGTGCTCCGCATCCTCACCGCCAGCAATCAGAATGAACGGAACCTTCTCAGTAGACGCAGTACGAATCTTCTTGGTGAAGCGGTCCGAACCGTAATCCACCTCAACACGCACACCGTGTGCACGCAGCTTATCCGCGATCTCGGTCATGTAGTCGTTGAACGCCTCAGCCACCGGCACACCAATCACCTGGACCGGCGACAGCCATGCCGGGAACGCACCCGCATAGTGCTCAGTCAGCACACCCAAGAAGCGCTCAATCGAGCCGAACTTCGCCGAGTGAATCATGACCGGCTCCTGCACGGTGCCGTCCGCAGCCTGGTACTCCAGACCGAAACGGCTCGGCTGGTTGAAGTCGTACTGAACAGTCGACATCTGCCAGGTACGGCCAATCGCGTCCTTCGCCTGAACCGAAATCTTCGGACCGTAGAACGCAGCACCACCCGGATCCGGGACGAGCTCCAGGCCGGTCTCCTTCGCAACCTGCTCCAGAACCGCGGTAGCCGCCTCCCACTGCTCATCAGTACCGATGAACTTATCCTTCTTATCACCCTCAGTGTCGCGGGTCGACAGCTCAAGGTAGAAGTCAGTCATGCCGAAGTCCTCAAGCAGGCTCAGCATGAACTTCAGCAGGTGACGCACCTCGTCCGGTGCCTGCTCCTTGGTCACATACGAGTGGGAGTCGTCCTGGCTGATCATGCGCACGCGGGTCAGGCCCTGCAGCACGCCGGACTTCTCGTCACGGTACACGGTGCCGAACTCGAAGAAACGCAGCGGCAGCTCACGGTACGAACGGCCACGAGAACGGTAAATCTCGTTGTGCATCGGGCAGTTCATAGCCTTCAGACGGTAGTTACCGTTATCCAGCTCCATGGAGGGGAACATGCCGTCCGCATAGTACGGAAGGTGACCGGAAGTATAGAACAGGTCTTCCTTCGAAATGTGCGGAGTGCTGACGTACTGGAAACCCTCCTGAATGTGGCGGGTACGCACGTAGTCTTCCATCTCGCGCTTAATCACGCCACCCTTAGGGTGAATCACCGGCAGGCCGGGGCCAATGTTCTTCGGGAAAGAGAACAGGTCCAGCTCACGGCCCAGGCGGCGGTGGTCACGGCGCTCCGCCTCAGCGATACGCTCCTTGTACGCCACCAGCTCGTCCTTAGTCGGCCAAGCGGTACCGTAAATACGCTGCAGCATGGGGTTCTTCTCAGAACCGCGCCAGTACGCGCCACCGGCACGCATCAGAGCGTAACCGTTAGCGATCAGCTTGGTGTTCGGCAGGTGCGGACCGCGGCAGAGGTCCTTCCAGACGGTCTCGCCGGTCTTCGGGTGCACGTTGTCGTAGATGGTGATTTCACCCTCGCCGACCTCCACGGATGCGCCCTCGGCAGCATCCGCACCAGAACCGGGGCCCTGGGTCAGGGAGAGCAGCTCCAGCTTGTACGGCTCGTTCGCCATCTCGGCGACAGCCTCGTCGTGGGTGACCACGCGGCGGCGGAACAGCTGACCGGACTTGATGATCTTAATCATCGACTTCTCGATCTTCTTCAGATCTTCCGGGGTGAAGGGCTCAGCCACATCAAAGTCAAAGTAGAAGCCGTCAGTAATGTACGGGCCAATGCCCAGCTTGGCGTCCTTGCGGTACTCCTGTACCGCCTGCGCCATCACGTGCGCAGCGGAGTGGCGCAGAACGTTCAGGCCGTCCGGTTCGTGAATGAAAACCGGTTCAACGGAGTCGCCAGCAGACAGCTCGTGGGAGAGATCAACGAGCACGCCGTTCACGCGTGCCACAACGATCTTCGGGTCGTCAGCGAACAGCTCAGCGGCAGTCTTCGCGGTGACCTCGCGCTCCTCACCAGAAACGTTAATAACAATTGCTGAAGATTCAGCGGCAGACATAAGTCTCCTTAACTCAGGCGCAAGCGTGCCACTGTGGGCGCCGCGGGTGCGCATACTATTCCGCACTGTACAGGTGCACGGACACACACCATCTTACAACGGCTCCCAGCCAACGCTCAGCTTGAGGGCAGACTAGTCCACATGATGCTCACGCGTATGCTCATAAACATCAAGCACAATATGGCTAATGTGGTGGTCTTTCAGACGGTAAATCGTGGCACGCCCCCGCTGCTCACGGTCAATCACGTGCGCCTCACGCAGGATGCGCAGGTGGTGCGATGCGAGCGGCTGCGAAATACCCAGGCAGGTGTGCAGTTCGCTCACGCTATGCGGGCGGTGCATCAGGTGGTGTGCAATCGCCAGGCGCAGCGGGTTCGCGAGCGCAGAGAAAATCGCCACGGACGGGCCGAACTGTTCCTCCCAGTCTTTGGGGCCACTGCCTTCGAGGAGGGGAGCGTTAGCGGGCACCTCATGGGCATGCTCAGCTACATGCGCCGCCACATGTTCTGCGGGGTGGTGGGTGTTAGTTTCGGTCTGTTTTGTGTGATGGTGGTCTGTGTGATGGCTCTGAGTCATAGTATTTTCACCTTAAGTACAGGAAAGGGGGCACGTCAAGAAAGTGCCACTTGCAGAGCTACCCAGCTGCAGAGTTACAATGCACCCGCCTCCGAACAGACATTCACCAGTTCACCAATACCTTCAATGCGGGTGCGCACCGTCTGACCCGGTTTCAACCACTGACGCGGATGTAACGACAGGCCAACCCCGGCGGGGGTACCCGTCGCCACCAAATCACCCGGCTCCAGAGTCATGAACCGCGAAATATAGGACAATAGCTGCGCCGGGGTGAACACCATATTCGCCGTCGTGCCGCGCTGACGCACCACGCCATCCACCTCGCAGACCAGCTCCAGGCCAGCAACCGGATCAACCTCATCGGGGCTCACAATCACCGGACCGAACGGAGTCATCGCATCCCAGTTCTTACCCTGGAACCACTCCGAGGAACGACCCTGCCAGTCACGCACCGACACATCATTCATGACCGTGTACCCCATCAGAGCCTCAAGTGCCTGCTCCTCCGTGGCGTTACGCAGGCGAGCGCCCACGACCAGGCATAGCTCAACCTCCCAGTCGACCTTCGTGCTGCCGGTGCCGTCAGCGGCGGGCATGCGGATCTGCTCGCCGGGGCCAATCAGCGCGTTCGGAAACTTCGCGAACAGCGCCGGATGCTCGGGCACCTCAAGGTTCATTTCTGCGGCGTGGTCGCGGTAGTTCAGGCCGGCGCACACAATCTTGCCGGGCTTATCCAGCGGGCGAATAAAGGGTAGGGAGTTCCACAGCTCCTCGCCGTAGCCCATGACGGTCGCGCCGTTCTCCTTCAGGATTGCCACGGCGTTCTTCGGGTCGCCAAAGTTCAGGCGGAACCGGCTGTAGAAATTCAGTAGCGGGCTGAGCTTCGCCGGAAGCCCGTACACGGTCTCTTCAAAGAAGCAGACCGCGCGGCTGCCCTTCGAGTCTTTAATCTGTGCCCAACGCATGGATGCTCCTTCGCTTCAGGTAGGGGTGGTTTGAGGTGGGTTAGAGGTAAAAGTCAGAGGTAAAAATGAGCGAAATCAGCCCTGTGAATCACTCCAGCGAATCACTCCAGCGAATCACTCAGTAAGCCGCTTCAGCGAAAACCGTTTTGGGCGTACACCTCAACAATGGCGTCTTCCAGGTCTTCCATAAGCAGGGCGGGGTTCGCATCCTGCGCCGCACCGACCGTGGCAGGGTCCAGCTCCATGCCGAGGGCACGGTACACATCCGCGGTGACCGCCCGCAGTGGTGCAGAATCAGAGACCACAATGCCGGTGCTGAACCACCAGCCGCCGGTCACCACACGCTGGGCGGTACCGACCAGCTTAATGCGGCCACCACCTGCGGAGGCGGGAAGCTGCGCGTGCACCGAATACTCGCCGGGGCAGTACTCCCCCGGGATCTCGCCCATGCGTGCATCCACGCCAACTTCGCGTAGCGCCTGTGCATACATGGAACCGAACAGTTCGTAGCGTAGGGTGTTGCCGCTGCGGGCGTCGGAGGCGGGCTGAAAATGGTCCACGACCAGGCACCCCTGATGGTAGGCGGCGGCATGCCCGCCGACCTTGCGCACCAGCACCTCAAAACCGTGCTCGGCGCACGCCGCGGAGGCAGCCGCGAAGCCGGGGTTCAGTTCGTCACGGCGGCCGAACGCAACCGTCGGGTTCGGCTGATATATGCGTAGGGTTGCTTCACGCTGCCCGCTTGCCACCTCGCGGAGCATCTGCACCGTCTGATCGTGGTGAATGAGGATATCGCCGGATTCGGGGCCGGTCTCTCGAATAATCTGCACGTTCCTATTTTACGGTTACGCCCGCCACAGGTCCTACGGCTCCCCACATTACGGAAACGCCCACCTGGGTAGCTAAAACCTAGTAATCCCCCTCCCCCTCCGCTAGGGTAGAAGAAAAGCCCAAAATACCTTGGAGGATGCCGTGCATCAGGACCAGCACATCACCGCCCAAACCACCGCGCTACCGCGCGTCAGCACTGAACAGCGCACTAGCCCGGCGGTGACTGAGCCGCAGCCGCTCGGCACGTTCCCTGACGGTTTTCTCTTCGGAGGTGCCACCGCCGCCAACCAGTTCGAGGGCGCCTGGAACGAAGACGGCAAGGGCCCCAGCCTGCAAGATGTGCTGCCCGCCGGCGGCCTGTACCCGCGCACCGCCGAACCCACCGAGGACAACCTCAAACTGGAAGGCATCGACTTCTATCACCGCTATCGCGAAGACATCGCCCTGCTCGCGGAGATGGGCTTCAAGGTCTTCCGTTTCTCCATCGCCTGGTCACGTATCTTCCCTCGTGGCGACGAAGAAACCCCGAACGAGGCGGGCCTCGCCTTCTACGACCGCGTGCTCGACGAGCTCGAGAAGCACGGCATGGAACCGCTCATCACCCTCAGCCACTATGAAACCCCGCTGCACCTGGTCGAGCAGTACAACGGCTGGACCAGCCGCGAACTCATTGGTTTCTACGAACGCTACGCCCGCACCGTGTTCGCCCGCTACGGCAAGCGCGTGAAGTACTGGCTGACCTTCAACGAAATCAACTCGATGCTGCACCTTCCGTTCATGTCCGGCGGCATCAACACCCCGGCAGATCAGCTCAGCGACGCCGACCTGTACCAGGCGATGCACCACGAGCTGGTCGCATCCGCGCGTGCCACCGCTGCGGCACGCAAACTGGCACCGGGGGCACAGATCGGCTGCATGATTCTAGCCATGCCCACCTACCCGCTCACCCCCGACCCCGCCGACGTACTCGCCGCGTTGCAGGCGGAGCAGGCGAACTTCGCGTTCGGTGACGTGCACGTGCGCGGCACATACCCAGGCTACTTCCTGCGTGCCCTGCGTGAGAAGGGCGTGGAGCTGAACATCACCGAGCAGGACCGCGAGGACCTGAAGAACACCGTAGATTTCGTGTCGTTCAGCTACTACATGTCTACCTGTGCGACCGGTGATCCGGCACGAGGCGAGCGCGGCGAAGGCAACATCCTCGGCGGCGTAGTGAACCCGACCCTGCCCGCCAGCGAATGGGGCTGGCAGATCGACCCGACCGGTCTGCGTGTGGTCCTCAACCAGTATTGGGACCGCTGGCAAAAGCCGCTGTTCATCGTGGAGAACGGCCTGGGTGCCCGTGACGAGCTGGTCAAAGTGAACGGTGAGTTCACCGTGGAAGACGACTACCGCATCGACTACCTGCGCCAGCACCTGCACGCGGTACGCGAGGCGATTGAGGACGGCGTGAACGTGCTCGGCTACACCACCTGGGGTTGCATCGACATGATTAGCGCCTCCACCGCGCAGATGTCCAAGCGCTACGGGTTCATCTACGTGGACCGCAACGACGACGGCACTGGCACCCTGGCGCGCTACCGCAAGAAGTCCTTCCACTGGTACCGAGAGGTGATTGCCAGCAACGGCGCGGAGCTGTAACCGGTCAGGCTCTAGAAGTTGTTCCTTATGCGGCGACTCTAGACTCTGAACCCCGCGAAATGAGCATATAAAAAGCCCCCGGGACTCTGAATCTCGGGGGCTTTTTCATATATAACACTTAGTCCATGGGCAGGTCATTCAGACTGGTCGAGACGTACTCCCACCAGGTCGGCACCAACCCGGCATTCATCGCAACCCTCTGCGAGAGGATATGCGACGGGCTTGTACCGTAGAACGGCAGGTACCCTTCCGCCAGGGTCAGACGTGCGGCATCACGCACCAGCACGCTGGCGATGCCAGCACCGCGCCAGGAGGGCAGCACGTCAATACCGATTTGGCGCATTATCGGCGAATCATCGCTCACACCCACGAGGGCGATAGGGTCTGTGAGCGCAGGGTCGCTCTCCCCTGCCACAGTTACTTCGGATGTCTCAGATGCATTCTCTTCCACTGGGTATGCGGCGAGCACCAACACATCCGGGCGGGTCACGCTAAAGCCCAGCGCATTCGAGTAGCGCTTATCCCCACGGAAACGCTCAAACTGCTCAGCGTCCAGCAGCTCCACGCACAGGCGAGTTACGCGCGCCTCCGTGTCCTCCGGGTCAACCTCAAGCGCGCCCGCGGAGGCGTTTGCCTCCCTGCGGATGGTGCGCTCGCCGGTGATTTCGGCAAGCAGCGCCGCCTTCAGTTCGGCAGGGTCAACGCGGCGCATCATACCCACACCGGGTACGGCGCACTTGACTTCCTGCGCCTGCACGCCCTCGGGTACGACCGAGTTCAGCAGGGCGCGGCCGGGCGTGTAGTAGACGCTCGTGCCGCTGACCTGCAGCGTGTAAGGGGTAACCAGTTCGTTGAGCTGGCGCAGCGGCGCGTAGTCGCCCAGCCAGTTCGACTGGTCTCCAAGCATGTAGTCGATAGCCCTGTCGAGCACACGCGGATGCTTGGCGCAGAGAATACCGACGCTCGCGTAGTTGGCGACGCGCAACTCCCATATGTCGTCGTTGCGGCGACGTGCGGCGCCCATCTTCTCGGAGGGCGGCTGCACGGCGGCGAGTAGCGGCAGGCTTTCGGCTTCCGGGTAGTCGCGTAGCTCTTCGAGGGCGCGGCTAATCGAGCCGGGTGCCTGGCAGAAATCCGCCTCCAGCTGGGTGTGCAGGATGTGCCGGGCACGGTCCGCGGTGGTCACAGCGCCTCGGTTCATAGCTCCCCGGTTCACAGCGCCGCGGGTTGCCTGAGCTCCCCGAGTGGGTTCGGTTCCTTGAGTATCAGTCACGTAGGTTTCCTCTAGGTCAAGTTCTCGACTAGTTCAGGATCTCGGCAAGGAACACACCGGTGTGCGAGCCCTTCACCTGAGCCACCTGTTCCGGGGTACCTTCAGCAATCACGGTGCCGCCGCCACTACCACCTTCGGGCCCCATGTCGATAATCCAGTCGGCACACTTGACCACGTCCAGGTTGTGCTCGATGGTGATGACGCTATTGCCCTTGTCAACCAGCGATTGCAGCACGGTGAGCAGCTTGCGGATATCTTCAAAGTGCAGGCCGGTGGTCGGCTCATCCAGCACGTAGATGGAGCGGCCGTTGGAGCGCTTCTGCAATTCGGTTGCAAGCTTCACGCGCTGCGCTTCACCGCCGGAGAGGGTGGTTGCAGGCTGGCCCAGGCGAATGTAGCCCAGGCCCACATCCACAAGGGTGTTCAGGTGGCGCGCAATCGGGGTGAATGCGGCAAAGAACTCTGCGGCTTCTTCCACGGGCATTTCGAGTACGTCGGCAATGGTCTTGCCCTTGTAGTACACTTCGAGGGTTTCGCGGTTGTAGCGCTTGCCGTGGCAGGTTTCGCAGGGTACGTACACGTCCGGCAGGAAGTTCATTTCAATCTTCAGGGTGCCGTCGCCGGAACAGTCCTCACAGCGGCCACCCTTGACGTTGAAGGAGAATCGGCCGGGGGTGTAGCCGCGCATTTTCGCTTCGCTGGTCTCTGCGAACAGCTTGCGGATATGGTCGAACACGCCGGTGTAGGTGGCGGGGTTCGAGCGCGGGGTGCGGCCGATGGGCGACTGGTCCACGTGAATGACCTTGTCCAGGTGTTCCAGGCCGTCGATGCTCTTGTGGCGGCCGGGTACCTGCTTGGCGCCGTTGAGTTTGTTTGCCAGGGAGGTGTACAGAATGTCATTGACGAGGGTGGACTTACCCGAGCCAGACACACCGGTCACCGCGGTAAATACGCCCAGCGGGAAGGACACGGTCACGTTCTTGAGGTTGTTTTTGCGGGCGCCGCGCACGGTCAGCTGACGCTTCTTGTCCACGGGGCGGCGGGATGCGGGCACCTCAATAGTGCGGCGGCCAGCCATGTAGTCGCCGGTAATGGACTTGGTGTTCTTCAGCAACTCCTCAAAGCTGCCGGAGTGCACGATTTCACCGCCGTGCTCGCCGGCGCCGGGTCCTACATCCACGATCCAGTCGGCTTCACGCATGGTGTCTTCGTCATGCTCGACCACAATAAGCGTGTTACCCATATCGCGCAGCTTGGTGAGGGTTTCGATGAGGCGGCGGTTATCGCGCTGGTGCAGACCAATAGAGGGCTCGTCGAGCACGTAGAGCACGCCAACCAGACCCGAACCGATCTGGGTTGCGAGGCGGATGCGCTGCGCCTCACCGCCGGAGAGCGTACCGGCGGAGCGTGAGAGGGTCAGGTAGTCCAGCCCCACGTCCAGCAGGAACTGCAGGCGCGCGTCAATTTCCTTGAGGACCTGCTCACCAATCTTGGCTTCACGGGCGCTGAGCTGCAGGCCACGCACAAAGCTAAGTGCGTCAGCTAGGGACAGGTCGGTAATATCTGCGATGGACTTGCCGCCAACCTTCACGCCGAGGATGGTCGGGTTCAGGCGCGCGCCGCCGCAGGAGGGGCAGGCGACCTGACGCATGTACTGTTCGTAGCGGTCGCGGGCGAAGTCCGATTCGGTTTCTTCGTGCTTGCGCTTGATGTACGCCTTCACGCCCTCGAATCCGGAAGTGTAGCGGCGTTCGCGGCCGAATCGGTTGCGGTAGGACACCTCAACCTTATAGTCCTTACCGTCCAGAATGGCAGCGCGGGTCTTGGCGGGCAGGTCTTTGAAGGGGGTGTTCAGGTCGAAGCCGAGCTCCTCCCCCAGACCCGCGAGCAGGCGCAGCCAGTATTCGGTGGTTGCTTTGCCCTGCGACCAGGGAGCGATAGCGCCCTCGCCGAGGGTCAGGTCGGGGTTGGGTACGAGCAGGTCAGTGTCCACTTCCAGGCGCGAGCCGATGCCGTCGCAGGCGCTACACGCACCGAACGGCGAGTTGAAGGAGAAGGCTCGCGGCTCAATCGTGTCGATCTGTAGCGGGTGGTTGTTGGGGCAGGCGAGGTTTTCACTGAAGGAGCGGGTGCGTTCGGGGTCGTCCTGCTCACGATCCACGAAGTCGATGAGCACGCGGCCATCAGCAAGCTTGAGCGCGGTTTCGATAGAGTCGGTCAGGCGCTGGTGAATACCGTCCTTGATGACGATGCGGTCGACGACCACCTCGATGGTGTGCTTGTACTGCTTGGCGAGCTTGGGCGGGTCGGAGAGCTGCACGGTTTCACCGTCCACGCGGGCGCGCGAGTAGCCCTGGGTCAGCAGGTCCTTGAAGAGGTCAACGAACTCGCCCTTACGTGCGCTGACAACGGGCGCGAGGATCTGCAGGCGGGTGCGTTCGGGGTACTCTTGCAGAATGTCCACGATTTGCTGCGGGGTCTGCTGGGTGATTTCTTCGCCACATTCGGGGCAGTGCGGGTGGCCGATGCGCGCCCAGAGCAGACGCATGTAATCGTAGATTTCGGTGATGGTACCGACGGTTGAGCGCGGGTTTTTGGAGGTGGACTTCTGGTCGATAGACACCGCCGGGGAGAGGCCCTCGATGAAGTCTACATCGGGCTTATCGACCTGTCCGAGGAACATACGCGCGTAGGAGGACAGCGACTCAACGTAGCGGCGCTGACCTTCCGCAAAGATGGTGTCGAAGGCGAGGGAGGACTTACCGGAGCCGGAGAGTCCGGTGAAGACGACCATTGCATCACGCGGAATGGTAAGGTCTACGTTCTTGAGGTTGTTTTCGCGGGCACCCTGAACCCGGATGCTGGTCAGATCGTTCGCTTTGAGTGCGGTGCTACCGTGTGCAGGGCGGGGTGTCATCGAAAATCCTTTCGTCTTATCTTCGAACTTAAATTCTACACCCTCATGTCTTTCACCGGCGGGATTATGCGACCGGTGAAGGCCTGAGGGTGCAGTACTTATATGAGGCGGACTGACAGGCACGGTTTACCAGCCGCGGGTTGCCCAGTCTTCCAGGTGTGGGCGCTCGTCACCGAGAGTGGTGGAGCGGCCGTGGCCGGGCAGCACGATTGCGTCATCTTCAAAGCCGCCGAAGAGCTTTTCGAGCACATTGGAGAAGAGTTCACTAAACTGCTGCGGGGAGTCGGTCTTGCCCACGCCGCCGGGGAAGAGAGTATCACCGGTGAATAGCAGGGTTGCGGGGGTGCCGTCTTCCCAGCTGGTTTCGAGGGTGTAGACGATGGATCCGGGGGTGTGGCCAGGCACGTGCAGCGAGCGGATGACGGTGTCGGAGCGGTAGAAGTCGAAGCTTTCGCCGCCGGCCAGCTCCTCTTCGACGGTGTAGTCTTCCTGCTCCTTAATAGCGGCTGCGTCAGCTGCACCTGCGGAGGTGACGGCACCGGTGAGGTGGTCGAGCTCCTTAATAGCGCGAATATGGTCCCAGTGGCCGTGGGTGACAAGGATGCCGGTCAGACCCACTGCCCGGGGCCTAAGGGAGTTGAAGTCCTCTTCCTTCTCCATAACGCGCACGCGACGGTCTTCCGAGTCAGTCAGTTCCAGCTGCGGGCAATCGTTCAGAAGCGCATCGAGGGTGTAGGCATAGAGTTCTTCTGCCTCGTCTGCGGGGTCAATGAGCACCTGCTCACCGGTGGCGCGCATGGTGATGAGGTAGACGCTGTTGTCCATCTCGGAGACGCTGAACGCTCGGACAGTCAGTTCGGGGTTTTCAAAGATGAGGGTGGGTTCGGGGTAAGTAGTCATAGTTCCAGTGTAGGGGTTCCCACATTGCAGGAGGAGTCTATATAGAGCACTTCCCTGTGAGCGCATTCGGCATTGACTGTGCGGGATGCACAGGGAACAGATACTGGAGCACGCTCGGAACAAGCTCTAGCCAGGTCCCGTCTATCTGAGACTCCAGTGAAATTCCAAAGTTAAACAGAGAAGCGACTGCGCATCGATACACAGTCGCTTCTCATGACACCCAGGGGTATCTATCACTCACTCAAACACAAGCAACCCGAGGACTTTGGAAATCTCACGATTACTTGATGACTTAATGGTAGCAAACTTTTTGGGATTGTTTTGCCACTCGATTTGGCGCGGGGAGCCGGTTTTGGCGACTTGAGTCTCAATATAATCGTTCTGTAATAAAAATAGGTATTTTTTGGCTATCCATACGTACCAATTTCATTTTACGGGTTTTGGCGTGACTTATTTCACCTAAAATAGGTTTAATATTTCCCCCATTTGGCGCTTCTGCACACCTTTGACCCAAGCTTCACACTTAGTAATTTTGAAGGCTCAATCCCCAGTTTTAGCCCGGTATTCCGCGGAAGTAGAGCTTTTATAACAAAACGATAACAGCAGCCCTACCTTCAGGTTCACTGGGCACACCCACTGAAACTCCATTCAAAGAGCAAAACACCTAGTCAAAACTATATTTTCACAAAATACAAGATAGTGTGTCACTAAAAATCAACCTCTATAGATTGTTGATAAAACTTGACACTCAAGCAAGCATAGAGCCCAATTATTAACCCATACGTACCATTTACAGTCTCCGCAGAGGCCTCATTCGAGTCTCCATGAAAGGTTACAATCCCCTTCCACTAGGGGTTTTAGATTCCTTCAGTACCACACCGTTCAGCACCGAAAACGCCAATACGCTCCCCCTTTCACCGGCAACCACCCTGGGTGTTCACCCCATTTGCCGGTACCGGGCACGGTAAACTGCCGGGCACAGCAAAGCGGCGCCTCTCCCCCGCTGCGGGGAAGGAGCGCCGCCTCCACTAGCTATAGATTAGCTAACACAGTCGCCTTAGGACAGGCCGACCATCACGCCGTTCTCATCGAAGCCGATGCGCTCAGCTGCGGGGCTCTTGCTCAGGCCCGGCATAGTGCGCATGGTGCCGCAGATAGCGTAGACGTAGCCAGCACCAGCAGCCAGGCGAACCTCACGCACGGGGAGGGTCCAGCCGGTCGGCGCACCCTTCAGAGTTGCATCCGACGAGATGGACAGGTGAGTCTTAGCAATAACCACCGGCAGGTGCGAGTAGCCCAGCTCAGCGAAACGCTTCAGCTGCTTAGCGGCAGCGGGAGCAATAGAGATGCCGTCCGCACCGTAGACCTTGGTGGCAACCTTCTCAATCTTGGTCTCGATGGAGTCCTCAAGATCGTAGGTGTACTTCAGGTCCGAAACGTCGTCACATGCCTCAGCAACCACGTTGGCCAGGTCGGTGGTGCCCTTACCGCCCTCAGCCACACCACGGTGGATAGCGACGCGAGCGCCAGCTTCCTCAGCGATACGGCGGATGGTCTCGTGCTCGGACTCAAAGTCGGTCGGGAAGGCGTTGATTGCCACAACCGGCTGAATACCGAAGTTGCGCACAATCTCGATGTGCTTCTTCAGGTTCTCTGCGCCCTTCTCCACGTCGGAGGGGCTTTCCTGCAACATACCTTCGGGCAGAGGCTTGCCCGGAACAATCTTGTACAGGCCGGAGTGGGACTTCAGGGAGCGCACGGTGACAACGAGCACTGCTGCGTCCGGCTTCAGGCCGGAGACGCGGCACTTGACGTTGAAGAAACGCTCCGCACCCATGTCTGCGCCGAAGCCAGCCTCGGTAATCACGTAGTCGGAGTACTCCAGACCAACATAGTCTGCGACCACGGAGGAGTTACCGGTTGCAATGTTGCCGAAGGGACCGGCGTGAATCAGAGCGGGGGTGTGCTCCAGGGTCTGCAGCAGGTTCGGGTTGATAGCGTCTGCCAGGATGACGGACATTGCGCCGTCAGCCTTCAGATCGGCTGCGGTGACGGGCTCGCCGTCGTAGTTCAGGCCGATAACGATCTTTGCCAAGCGCTCGCGCAGGTCCTTGAAGGAGGTTGCCAGCGAGAGAATCACCATGATTTCGGAGGCGCTGGTGATGTCAAAACCGGTCTCGCGGACCACGCCGTCCATGCGTTCGCCCAGGCCCACGACGATGTTGCGCAGGGAGCGGTCGTTCATGTCGATAACGCGGCGCCACTCGATTGCACGCGGGTCGATGCGCAGCTCGTTGCCGTGGTGCAGGTGGTTGTCAATCATGGCGGCAAGCAGGTTGTGTGCTGCGGTGACGGCGTGGAAGTCGCCGGTCAGGTGTAGGTTCAGCTTCTCCATGGGAACGATCTGGGAGTAGCCGCCACCTGCTGCGCCGCCCTTGATGCCGAAGGTCGGGCCCATTGCGGGCTGACGCAGAGCGAGGACTGCCTTGCGGCCGGTCTGGGCGAAGCCCTGTGCGAGGGAGACGGAGGTTGCGGTCTTACCTTCACCGAGGGGGGTGGGGGTTACTGCGGTAACCACGATGTACTTGGAGCCGCGCTTGCGGGTGGTCTCTGCGTTGGTGGTTTCGTCGAGGAGGACCTTAGCAACGTACTTGCCGTAGGGTTCAAGGCGATCTTCGCTGATGCCGTTGTCCGCTGCGATCTTATTGATAGGCCAAAGATCGGCGGCAAGTGCGATTTCGAGGTCGGAAGGGAAAGGCTTCTTCGTCATTGTCATCCTTCGAGTTGTACGAATCATGCTCTTTTATTCTATGCCTTGGCTCACTCATTTGTCCCTCACCTCGCCGGAAGGTGGCGAATAAACTCAATTTTTAATGCACTAATCCCCGCAACCGGGGCCCTACTCTCACGTGGAACGAGCAGGGTCAGTGCGGGGATCAGTAGCTCTTACATGCCGGTTGCCGGTGCAAGAAAGCACAAGAACCGGCAATACGATCGGCTATTACGGCATAGTCAGCAGAACCTTGGTGGCGGTACGCTGGTCCATTGCCTCGTAACCCTTAGCTGCCTCGTCAATAGGCAGAACCAGGTCAAATACCTTACCGGGCTCAATTTCACCCTTGTAAATCAGGTCGATGAGGGTCGGCAGGTACTTGCGCACGGGGGCGGGGCCTCCCTCCAGGTGAACCTGCTTGCCGAAGAGCTTATCGGTGCCGATGGAGCTGTCGTGCGGCACACCTACGAAGCCGATGTAACCGCCGTGGCGTACACAGCCGAGTGCCTGGTCGAAAGACTGCTGGGAGCCAACAGCTTCCGCGACGCCGTGCGCGCCCACGCCGTCGGTGAGCTCCAGAACCTTGGCGATACCCTCTTCGCCGCGCTCTTCCACGATGTGGGTTGCGCCGAATGCCTTAGCGAGCGCCTGACGTTCCGGGTTGCGGGACATGATGATGATCTTCTCTGCGCCGAGCTGCTTAGCGCCGATGACTGCGCTCAGGCCGACTGCACCGTCGCCAACAACGACGATGGTCTTGCCGGGGCCTGCCTGCGCTGCGTCTGCTGCGTACCAGCCGGTGCCGAGCACGTCGGATGCCGCCATCAGGTGCGGGATCTGCTCTGCGGTGGGTGCGGCGGGGGTCTTGACGAGGGTGCCGTCTGCGAAGGGTACGCGGGCGTATTCTGCCTGGGTGCCGTTGGAGCGTGCGCCAATGAAGGCATCGCCTGCTGCGATTGCCTTGAGGCAGCGGGAGGGATAGCCTGCGGTGCAGGTTTCGCACTCACCGCAGGAGATGCAGAAGGAGCCTACGACGAAGTCGCCGGGGGCTACGGTGTTGACTTCGGAGCCGATTTCTACGACCTCGCCGATGTATTCGTGACCCATTGCGCTGTGGTCAACGGGCTGTGCGCCGCGGTAGGGCCACAGGTCGGAGCCGCAGATACAGGATGCTGCGAGTTTGATGATGGCGTCGGTGGGTTCGAGCAGGGTCGGCTTCTCAACTTCGTTGACGACAACCTTGCCGGGAGCTTCCATAACAACTGAACGCATGATGTTCCTTTAGGGGTTGTGGGATAGTAGTCCAACAGTACGCCCCGCGCGCAGATATATCAATAATTTTTTATGCTACCGGATGAAGGTAAAAATTCCGACAATCAGCACCAGCAGATCGTTCCCGCTCCCCTGCTTCTCCGTAGCTTCTCTGCCGCTTCCGCGCCTGGTTAAACCGGGAAATCCTGGGTATCCCGGCACGTTGAATAGCCCGGTTAAACGGCGGAATCCCCGCGCATCCATAGTGGACACGCGGGGATTCCGCTCGGTTTATCTCAGCCTATATCTGAAGGCGAGAAGGGGCTTAGAAGTCTCAGACTTAGAAATTTCAGCCTTAGAAGTCCCAGTCCTCGTCCTCGGTGTTCACAGCCTTACCAATCACGTAGGAAGAGCCGGAACCGGAGAAGAAGTCGTGGTTCTCATCAGCATTCGGGGACAGCGCCGACAGAATCGCCGGGGACACGTTCGTCACGGATGCCGGGAACATCGGCTCGTAGCCCAGGTTCATCAGAGCCTTGTTAGCGTTATAGTGCAGGAACTTCTTAACGTCCTCGCTCCAACCCACACCGTCATACAGGGAGTGGGTGTACGCCACCTCATTCTCGTACAGTTCGTACAGCAGGTTGAAGGTGTACTCCTTCAGCTCTGCCTGACGCTCCGCAGACTCCTTCGCCAGGCCACGCTGGAACTTGTAGCCAATGTAGTAGCCGTGCACTGCCTCGTCACGAATAATCAGACGAATCAGGTCAGCGGTGTTGGTCAGCTTCGCGTGCGAAGACCAGTACATCGGCAGGTAGAAGCCCGAGTAGAACAGGAAGGACTCCAGCAGAGTGGAGGCAACCTTCTTCTTCAGCGGGTCGTCACCGGTGTAGTAGGACAGAACAATCTTCGCCTTCTTCTGCAGGTACTCATTCTCAGAAGCCCAGCGGAACGCCTCGTCAATCTCCTTAGTGGAAGCGAGGGTCGAGAAGATCGAGGAGTACGACTTTGCGTGCACGGACTCCATGAACGCAATGTTGGTGTACACGGCCTCTTCGTGCGCGGTCACAGCGTCCGGCAGCAGGGACACTGCACCGACAGTACCCTGGATGGTGTCCAGCAGGGTCAGACCGGTGAAGACGCGCATGGTCAGCTGCTTCTCTTCCTCAGTCAGAGTCTTCCAGGAGGGTACGTCGTTGCTCAGCGGCACCTTTTCCGGCAGCCAGAAGTTACCGGTCAGACGATCCCAAACCTCAAGGTCCTTCTCGTCCTCAATACGGTTCCAGTTGATAGCCTCAACCACGTGGTCGACGAGCTTCACCTTTTCGCTCATTAGTAATTCTCCGATTCTTAAAGGGTGGTTACGGTCCCACGCGCGCCCAGCCAGTCGCGCAAGCGGTTTGCGTGTTCACCGTAACCGCCCCTTCCAGTCTTTAGTTATAGTGTGCCAGCTCAGGCTGAATGCGTCACAGCATTCAGGCTAAAGCATGCATGATACGCAGCCTTCAACCTCGGTACCCTCAAGAGCCATCTGACGCAGACGGATGTAGTAGATGGTCTTGATGCCCTTACGCCACGCGTAAATCTGGGCGCGGTTAATATCGCGGGTGGTTGCAGTATCGCGGAAGAAGAGAGTCAGCGACAGGCCCTGGTCCACGTGCTGGGTTGCCACAGCGTAGGTATCGATGATCTTCTCGTAACCAATTTCGTAGGAGTCCTGGTAGTACTCCAGGTTCTCGTTGGTCATGTAGGGCGCCGGGTAGTAGACTCGGCCGAGCTTGCCTTCCTTACGGATCTCAATCTTCGAAGCGATCGGGTGAATCGAAGAGGTCGAACCGTTGATGTAGGAGATGGAGCCAGTCGGCGGAACAGCCTGCAGGTTCTGGTTGTACATGCCGTACTGTGCCACGTCAGCAGCCAACTGAATCCACTCTTCGCGGGTGGGGATGTGGTGCTTAGCGAACAGTTCGCGGGTACGCTCGGTCTGCGGTGCCCATTCCTTCTCAATGTACTTGGCGAAGAACTCACCGGATGCATACTTCGAGTTCTCGAAGCCCTCAAAACGCTGACCGCGTTCCTTAGCAATCTGCATGGAGGCGCGGATTGCGTGGTAGGCGACGGTGTAGAAGTACATGTTGGTGAAGTCTAGTGCTTCTTCGGAACCGTAGTAGACGTGCTCGCGTGCCAGGTAGCCGTGCAGGTTCATCTGGCCCAGACCCACGGCGTGGCTCATGTTGTTGCCGCGCTCGATGGAGGGTACGGAGCGGATGTCTGACTGGTCGGAGACGGAGGTCAGCGAACGAATTGCGGTTTCCACGGTCTTGCCGAAATCTTCTCCGTCCATGGTCAGTGCAATGTTCAGCGAACCGAGGTTGCAGGAGATGTCCTTACCGACGGTCTCGTAGCCGAGGTCAGCATGGTAGGTGGACGGCTCAGAAACCTGCAGGATCTCGGAGCACAGGTTGGACATGATGACCTTACCGGCGATGGGGTTCGCGCGGTTGACGGTGTCTTCGAACATCACGTAGGGGTAGCCGGACTCGAACTGAATCTCTGCGATGGTCTGGAAGAACTCGCGTGCGTTGATCTTGGTCTTGGTGATGCGTGCATCATCGACCATCTCGTAATACTTCTCGGAAACGTTGATGTCGGAGAAGGGCACACCGTAGATGCGTTCCACATCGTACGGGGAGAAGAGGTACATGTCCTCGTTCTTCTTAGCCAGCTCGAAGGTGATGTCGGGGATGACAACGCCCAGGGAGAGGGTCTTGATGCGGATCTTCTCGTCAGCGTTCTCACGCTTGGTGTCCAGGAAGGCGTAGATGTCGGGGTGGTGTGCGTGCAGGTACACGGCACCGGCACCCTGACGTGCGCCGAGCTGGTTTGCGTAGGAGAAGGCGTCTTCCAACAGCTTCATGACGGGGATAACGCCCGAGGACTGGTTCTCAATCTTCTTAATGGGCGCACCGGACTCGCGCAGGTTGGTCAGAGCGAATGCCACACCGCCGCCGCGCTTGGAGAGCTGCAGTGCAGAGTTGATGGAGCGGCCAATGGACTCCATGTTATCTTCCATGCGCAGCAGGAAGCAGGAGACGAGCTCGCCGCGCTGCTTCTTACCTGCGTTGAGGAAGGTCGGAGTTGCCGGCTGGAAACGGCCGGAGATAATCTCGTCGACAATGTCTTCGGCGAGCTTCTCGTTGCCTTCTGCCAACAGCAGTGCGACCATGCAGACGCGGTCTTCAAAACGCTCCAGGTAGCGCTGACCGTCGAAGGTCTTGAGCGCGTAGGAGGTGTAGAACTTGAAGGCACCCAGGAAGGTCGGGAAGCGGAATTTCACGGCATAGGCGCGCTTGAACAGGTTCTTAATGAACTGGAAGTTGTACTTGTCGAAGAGTTCCGGCTCGTAGTACTGGTTCTCGATCAGGTACTCAATCTTCTCTTCCAGGTCGTGGAAGAAGACAGTGTTGTTGTTGACGTGCTGCAGGAAGTACTGACGTGCAGCCTGGCGGTCGGCATCGAACTGAATCTGGCCGTCCTCATCGTAGAGGTTCAGCAGTGCGTTCAGCTCGTGGTAGCTCATACCCTTGAATTTCTCGGGTACGCTCTTGCCGCTGTGGCTCGCACCGAGAGTTTCTAGTGCTGAGGGCAGTTTTGCGTCCAAAATGCTTCCAATCCTTCGTTGACTTTTTCTACATCTGAATCGGTGCCCATGAGCTCAAATTTGAAGAGCACGGGCACATCGCACTTCTTGGCGACAATGTCTGCCGCAATACCGAAGAGCGGACCAAAGTTGGTGTTGCCGGAGCCAATCACACCGAGCATGTGGTGGCGATTCTGCTCCACGTTCAGGAATTTAACCACCTGCGGGGGAACGTTACCGGCGCCTTCAGGCTTGCCGTAGGTGGGGACTATGAGCACGAACGGCTCATCAAGAATGAGGGTGTCTTCGCCGGTGCGCAGCGGCAGGCGGAGGCGGCGGGCACGGATCTTCTCCACGAACTTGTGGGTGTTACCGGAGATGGAGGAGAAGTACACGATGAGCGGCGCTGTGCCGTCCAGTTCGGCCTCGGTCGCTCGACCCTCGGAGGCATTGCGTGCATCCAGAAGGATCTTGCGGATTTCTGCGTGCTCGTCGACGGGGTTGGGCGTGAGGGCGGTACTCAATCTGTACTCCTTATTCTCGTGTGCCGGTGTGGTTCCGTGCCGATTTTCCGTTTGTACGGGTTTCGGCAGGGCTGTTACGCTGCCAGAGCGTTAATCTTGTCGGGCTGGAAGCCGGACCAGTGCTCGTCGCCTGCGATGACGACGGGTGCCTGCATGTAGCCGAGGGACTTGACCATTTCGAGGGCCTGAGCGTCTTCGGTGATATCAACCTTGGTGTAGCTGATACCCTTCGCGTCGAGGGCGCGGTAGGTCATGTTGCACTGGACGCACTGGGGCTTGGTGTACACGGTCACTACCATGGGAATGCCTCTTACTTTCTCCCGCTCAGGCGGGCTTATCTCGTGAATGAATCGGGTGTGTTTCGTTTATGGCTCACCATGTGTTGTTTACGGCAGGTGCGGTGCCGTCCGCTGCCCCCTTCTAGTGAGGTGTGGCGGTTTCCTGCGCTAGGGCAGGGCCCATAAAAGTACCGTAGTGGTGGAACCGAGTATTAATACTACATCTAGTGTCGAGATTTTTCTTCGCCACAAGATGATGTGGTGCAAGGGTCGTGTTTCGTTCGATAAACCCACAGCTGAACCCACTTAAGAGGGGGTGCCTACAGCTTATCCACACCTTCCCATAGGACTGGTTCGCCGGATTTTCGCGGAGTACGCCGGGTTATCCACAGGTGGGGTTTAAGTTGGTCAGGATTTTTAAGGGTTCATTCGCCCGCCAAGTTGAGGTTCAGTTAACCTCATGTATGCTTTCGGGGGCATAAAACCCGACAGATCCGGGCTTGATTTTAAAGAGATCTTAACTCTCACGCGTTCTTGCGCGGAACAGCGGGGTTTTAAAGCAGAACGGACTTTCTTAAAGACGAGGGTTGACCCCCTTCGAGCGGGTTTAAGCTATGTGATTAAAGCTGTAGAAAAGATTTTTAACTCTTTTCTAGTAACCGGTGTGTCGTGGGTTTAAGTTGTTTAATTCCGCTGAAACAGTAAAACCCACCGCAGATACCGCTATTTCACGGTACTCACAGTGGGTTTACAAGCCATAGGCACAGATTTTAGCAACCGGTGAGCAGTGGCCGGCTAGAAATCGATCAGACCCAGCTCACGCAGCTTCTTACTCAGCGTTATGCCGTCAGTGGCTTCAATCCACAGCGGCGAGCGCATCATCTGTTCGGCACGATAGTCACTCCACACGCGACCGGAGGCGAGCATGCTCTCCCCCACCGTCAGATTGCGGATGACGATTGCCGCCACGTTGTCCGGGTAGCGTACCGCGAAGCCGTTGTAGATGTACGGGTCACGCTGCCCGTCGTCACCGACGAGGATCCACTTCATCTGCGGGAATTCCTCGGCGAGGCGGCGTAGGGACTCAACCTTGTGATTGGTGCCGGAGCGGAACCAACGGTCGGGGGTGGGGCCCCAGTCGGTGAGCAGGAACGTGCCGCGCGGGTAGCCGTTGCGGCCGAGGAAGCGGCGCAGGGTCGGGGTGATGTTCCAGGCGCCGGTAGACAGGTACATGAACGGCGCATCCGGGTGGCTGCGGCGGATACGGTCGGTCATGACCGCCATGCCGGGGGTGGGGATGCGTGCGTGCTCGTCGAGGATGAAGGAGTTCCAGGCGGCAACCATGGGGCGCGGCAGCATGGTGACCATGACGGTGTCATCGACGTCCATGATGACGCCGAGCTTCTGGCTTTCGGGAACGATGTAGACGCTGGTTGCTACAGCACGAGAGCCGGGCACGTACATGATGACTTCGTGTATGCCGGGTTCGAGGTCGATGCTAAGTTTGACGTCAAGCACGCCGCCGTGGTCGGTGTACGCCTCATACTTGGTGCCGTCAATGACGATGGTGACGGGTGCATCGGACATTGCGGTTGCAGTGAAGGAGCGCCAGCCGCGCATGGGGTTGGCGGTGTCTTGGGTTCCTTCTACAACCTGCAGGAGGCGTTCGAGGTTGACCGTCTTGTAAACTGCGCGGGCGATGACGCGGACCCAGCCGGGGTTGCCGTCGGAGGCGGTGCGACCGTAGCCTTCGGTGGGCACGAGGATAGGCTCACGGCCAGCGGCGATAGCGTGCTTTTCGCGCCACCTGTGCAGCCGGTCAGCAACACGGTAGCCGATGTTGACTGCCTCGTCGGCAGCATCGTTCACAAGGTTGCGCAATTCGTGAGTGCCCAAATTCTCCATCCCACTAGTGTAGCGGAGCGTTACCGGCTTGAGGCTTCTTAATTTTGTGTTCTTATACCTAGTTTTATACCTATTAATACTGTGGTGCTGAACGTGCGGTGTGATGTGCACATTATTTAGGGGTGTATTCGCTGTTCAGCTTCGTTCCTTGCAGGTGGGGGCGTTATCCTGGAGAGTATGACCCACTCACAGCCTAACCGCCGACTTTTTGTGCTCGGCACTGCTATGCTTCCGCTGCTTGCTGCCTGCTCGAAGAAGTCAAATGACTACGACGGCACCAGCGGCAATTTCACTCCGTATCAGGCTGGCGGCGAGACCACTGCTGCTACTCGCCCCGCAGCCACGAATTCACCGACCGTTGCTGCTGCTGGCAACCCGGTTGATAAGCCGCGCGAATGGCCCGGCATTGGCAATTCCCTCATTGGTGACGGCAAGTATATTGCGTGGACTGTTGATGACGGCGCGAGCCCGGAGGCGATTCGCGGCTACGCTGAGTTTTCGAAGCGTACGAATACGCGCCTGACATTCTTCATTAACGCTTCGTACACCGGTTTTAAGGAGCATGTGTCATTGCTGCGTCCACTGGTTCAGAGCGGCCAGATTCAGGTTGCGAACCACACCTACAGCCACGCCGACCTGACCACCCTGGACGCTGAGGGCGTGAAAGAAGAGCTGCAGCGTAACGAAGACGAAATTATGAGCATGTTCGGTGTCTCGTCAAAGCCGTACTTCCGCCCGCCCTACGGCCGCTACAACGATGCGGTGCTGAAGGCTGCAGGCGAGATTGGCTTTACCCGCCCGGTCATGTGGAACGGCACTACCGGCGATGAGGCGAAGACGAGCGCCCGCGTGATTTACACGCGCTGCATCCGCTACATGCTGCCGCAGCAGATTGTGCTGGGTCACTTGAACTACGAGACGATCATCCCGATTCTCGATAAGGTGAAGGGCCTACTCGATGACCGCGGTCTGACTGCGGTGACGATTCACGACTACTACGGTGACGCATCCGAGGAAGAGATTAAGGCGGCAGCGCCCGAACCGACTCCTACCCCGGAGGAGAACACCCCGGCACCCGAGCAGACCGCTGAGGCACCGGAAACCCCTACCCAGAAGTCTACCGTTGAGGCTCCGACTCAGGCACCAACCACCCGCTATGAGGATGAGGTAGCGGCAAACCAGCAGGCTACGACTGCACCTGTGGCTACTGCCACTACCGCTCCGGCGGCTTCCCGTCGATAGGCTCGCGTATATCGTGTGTGCTAAGCCCCCTTGGCTCCGGTTCCCATGCGGAGCGGCACGAGGGGGCTTTGCCATGCCCGGCAGGAATAAACGTGGCAGCCAGGATGTTAGGTGGTCGTACAGTTACGGCAGTTGCCGCGTCCGAGTGTGAGAGGAATAGATACTATGCGTATTGATATTTGGTCCGATATTGTGTGTCCCTTCTGCTACGTGGGCAAGCGTAACTTGGAGCTGGCGCTCGCCGAGTTTGAGCACCGTGACGAGGTGGATGTGGTGTGGCATAGTTTTGAGCTGGACCCGTCGGCTACGGAGCATCCGGCAGGTTCGCTGCCTGAGCTGATTGCCAGCAAGTATCAGATGCCGTTGGAGCAGGCGATTGTGAGCCAGGAGTCGTTGGCGGAGCGTGCCCGCGAGGTCGGTTTGGATTTCAATTGGCGGCAGGCACGCTACGGTAACACCTTTGATGCGCACCGTGTGATTCATTATGCGTCCGAGCAGGGTTTGGCGGCGGCGGCACAGGAGGCGTTTAAGAAGGCATACTTCACGGAGGGCCGTTCGGTGCAGGATCACGAGTCGATTCTGGATATCGCCTCTGAAGTTGGTTTGGATACCGCCGAGGTTGAGGCGGTGTTGAAGAGCGATCGTTATGTGGCGGATGTGCGTGCTGATGAGCAGTTGGCGCACCAGCTGGGTATTAACGGTGTGCCGTTCTTCTTGTTTGAGTCGAAGTGGGCGGTGAATGGTGCGCAGCCTGCGGAGGCGCTGTTGCAGGCGCTGCGTCATGTGTGGGAGCAGACTCACCGCGTTGAGTTCCTGAACCCGCTGGCTACCGAGAACGCTCAGGCTTCTGAGGCTGGCGCGTCCTGCGATGTGAACGGCAACTGCTCCTAGCGGCGGCTCTGGCTAGAGCCGTCCTGGAGAGGCCGCTACTCCCCTAGCGTCCCCCGGTTGGCGCCCCCCTCAGATATAGCGAAGCCCCCTCGTACTATTTCTAGTACGAGGGGGCTTCAGCATATCAGCATAGAATCCGCACAGGGTAAGAACCTGCGGGTAGCAGGGAGGTTAGCGCGGCTGGTAGGCGCGAGCACGCTCAGCGCGAGCACGGCGCGCCTCCGCATCCTGCAGAATCGGCACCAGCATACGCACCAGCTGGCCCATGCCGCGCACCACCAAATTCAGCCACAAACCAACAGACCACACCGCCGCCACACGCGGATGCCCCGTGCGCATCCACCGCACACCCAGAAAAGACAGCGAATAATACAGCAGAAGCAGCAGCGGCTCACGGAAACGGTGCACCTGTCGAACGATAGGATTCTGAGGAAGCTTCATCATGCCTCCCAGTATACCCGCCGGCCTTCAAACCTACTCGCTGGGGTCACCCGTAATAGTCACGAATCGTCACCGTCGTCAAACCGCGCCGATCTAATAACTCCCGAATACGGTCCAACTCAGACACCACACCCCGATAATTCAAATGCCCAATCACAATATGCTGAGCCAAAGCGTACTTCTCCGCGTAGGCATACACCTCAGCCGAAGAAATATTAGACGAATCCGCCAACGACCCGTACCACAGAACCGGGCGCGTAAAACCACACGAGGCCGCAGCCGCCAACACGCGCGCATCATAATACCCGTACGGCGGGCGGAAATACGGCTTCGAAGACACCCCAAAAAGCCGCATAATCTCCTCATCATTACGGGTCAGCTCACGCACAATCTGCTCATCCGTCAAACTCGTTAACGCCGGATGACTATACGTATGGTTTGCGATCTGCAACTGGCCACTCTTCACCAGCGGCAACAACAGGTCACGATGCTGCTTGAATGCCGGATACTGACAGTTCACAAAAAACGTCAGACGTGTACCGGTACGGCGGGCAAACTCCGCGTAGGCGCGCACCACCTCCGGGTCGGCACCGTCATCAACCGTCCACGCAATATACTTGCCCTCACCGGGAAGGCCGGTCTGCGGGCCAGTCCAGGTGCGCGCTACGGGAACCGGGTTTGACGAGGCAGCAGTCGCAGAAGCGGTCTTAGACACCGCGGCGGTTGGCAAAGGAGTCGCAGAAGCATTACCCGACGCGCTACCCGAGGCAGAACCACCAGCCGACGCCCCGTGGGCATCTTTCGCCGCGGGCGGGGTGCAGCCGCTCAGTCCAAGACCCAGCAGACCAAAACCCGCAGTACCCAGACTATAGGTACCAATATGCTGTAAAAGTTCCCGTCGACCGATGGAGGCGCGGGTAGAGGCGCCCGATATCATGTGATCAGTCGCGGGGTTGGCGATAGCGGATTGACGAGGAGTGATAGGTGTTTCTGGGTGTGGAACAGTGTTCATATTATGAGTGTATAGCGGGGCATGCCCTGAGCTATCGAAAAATTCAAAATATTACATTATGAACAATAAAGCCCCTTCCGCAATGCGTTCCCTTCAGAACGCACCCCGGAAAGGGGACTTCAAACACGCATCCGGCAGCCAGCCGCACAGGGCCAGCCACACAGATACGACCCAGCTCAGAAACACAACTACTCAGATTCTGAAGCTACCGACTGCTGCGCCTCAGCAGGCTCCAGCGCATTCAGCGCCTCTATGGCCGCCGCCTCCGCAGCCTCTTCAGCATCAGCCTCAGCCACACGCTCACTATCCGACTCGGCAGAAGTCACCGCCGCCGGGTTCGTCAGAACCTTCACGCCCATACTACGTAGAGCATCCGTATCAGTAATCGTCTCATCATTATCAATCAGATACACCTTGTACCCGTCATTCCGCAGGCGACGCATCAGCTCCAGGAGCATGCTCTGAGCGACCTCATCCACCGCGTACACGCGAGTAACATCCAGGGCGACCTTCGAACCCTCTAACGGAGATTCCACAATCTCACGAATCACACGCTCCGCACCCGCAAAACGGATACGGCCCTGCAGCTGAATCAGGCGCATAGACTCATCACCCGAACCGACCTGGTAGTTCGCGCGCAACGCCGAACGAGCCACCGTCGGAACGTTCATCACGTGCATGCCCATGTCATCAGAGAACTGCTCAAACAGCTCCACACCACGCACACTGTTACCGTGACCATCCAGGCGCGGCGAGAACGTCGCCACACCCAGCTGACCGGGCACCGCACCAATAATGCCGCCGCCCACGCCGCTCTTAGCCGGAACACCCACCTGGGTCGCCCAGTCGCCCGCAGCGTTATACATACCGCACGTGAACATGACGCTCAGCACCTGACGCACCACGTCCTTAGGGACCACCTGCTCACCCGTCACCGGATGCACACCATAGTTCGCCAAAGTCGCCGCCATCAACGCCAAATCCTTGACCGTCACCATTAGCGAGCACTGGCGGGTGTAACCCTGCACCGCCACGGTCGGGTCACCGGTCAGGATGCCGTGACCGCGCAGCATGTGCGCAATCGCGTAGTTGCGGTGCGCGTGCTCCAGCTCAGACTCATACACGCGCTCATTCACCGACAGGCGGCGGCCTGCAAACGCAGACAGACCAGAAATGACGCGTTCCATGCGCTCGCCCTGAGTCGCACCGGGAGGACCCACCAGCGAATGGGTGGTAATTGCGCCGGCGTTAATCATCGGGTTCAGCGGCTTACCGGAGTCATCTTCCAGGGACAGCTCATTGAACGGCTCGCCGGAAGGCTCCACGCCCACCTTCGCAAGCACGTCATCATAGCCGCGGTCCGCGAGCGCTAGGGCGTACACGAACGGCTTAGAAATCGACTGGATCGTGAACTCCACATCAGAGTCACCGGCGGCATACTGCTCACCATCAACCATGGCGATGGACGCGGCAAGCTTGTCCGGGTCCACGGCGGCAAGTTCCGGAATGTAGTTTGCCAGCTCACCGGAGGTATCAGAAGCGACCGACTCGAGGGTCTCGGTCAGGTAAGTGGCAATAGGTGAATGCATAGTATTCCGTATCTGCTGCTAATCGTGGTTTTTCTCGTCAACAATTCGAGGATGCGACTGCCGGCTGTGCCATTACAGGCCGGCTAGTGCGGCAATCCCCCACAAGCTGCGAAGCCTGTCAATGTATGCGGGTGAGGAGCACCTTTTGCTCCCTAATGAGTGTATCTTTTGCGTAGTTGAGCTACCAAATATACGGTAGGCACTCCCCTGCCATTTCGGCCCGCAGAAATCATACACGCAGGGTTTTCAGGTGGCTTAGGGGTGGCGAATCGAAGCCGGCTCACGACCACCCAACTCGGCAGTCTCCAACTGGAACGTTGAATGCTCCACCGACACCTCAAAATGGCTCGCCACACATGAACGGATACGGTCCAAAATCGCCACCGCAGACCCGTCACGGAAACACGAATCGGCAACCACCACGTGCGCGGTCACCACCGGCAGGCCGGTCGCCACCATCGAGGCGTGCACATCGTGCACTTCTACAACGCCGTCAACGCGTAGCATGTGCTCACGCATCGCATCCAGGTCCAGGCCGTCCGGGGTGAACTCCATGAGCACCGCAGTCGTCTGCTTCATCAGACGCATCGCACGCGGCACAATCAGCGCCGCAATAAGCAGACCGGCAAGGGCATCCGCCTGATAGAAGCCGGTCAGCCAAATCACGATAGCTGCCAGAATCACACCCAACGAACCCAGGGCGTCATTGAGCACCTCCAGGAACGCGGCACGCATATTGAAGTTCGTGTTCCTCGCCGTAGCCAGCACCGCAATACCAATAGCGTTCGCGACCAGGCCAACCACACCAAAGATCAGCAGTTCGGTGCCGGGTACCGCCGGCGGGGCGAACAGGCGATGCACGCCCTCCACCGCCGTGTAGATACCCACCGCCAGCAGCAGCACCGACTGTCCGAGAGCGGCAAGCACCTCAATGCGCCGGAAACCCCATGTATGGCGGGACGTCGCGGGCCGGGTCATCAGTGAAGCCGCTGTAAGTGCTACCAGCAGGCCTGAGGCATCCGCCAGGGCGTGCGCCGTATCAGTCAGCAGCGCAAGACTTCCCGTGACCAACGACCCAATCGCCTGAGCCAACACAATAACGACCGCCAAGCTGAACGCAATCAGCAGACGCGGACGCATCGAAGCGGCGTCCTCCGGGCTCGGGGCATGCGAATGGTCGTGCCCATGGTGATGTTTGTGTGCTCCCATAAGTGGCTCCTCAACTACTCACTACACCGTCAGCTCTAAAGAATTGTCGGCTACCAAAACCTACCGGCAGATAGCAAAATCGCCCGAGTCACAAGAACCGGGCGAAAAGCTCCTCAACCGAGGAAAACGTGGAGATAAGGGGACTCGAACCCCTGACCCCCTGCATGCCATGCAGGTGCGCTACCAGCTGCGCCATATCCCCATATTCTGTTAGTGACCTCAATAAGGCAACATGAATATATTACACACACCACGGAGAACGTTGCAAACCAGCACACCCAAAAATACAAAAAAGTTCCGGAGCAACCGGGCATACAGAAACACCCACAAACACGCAGAAAGGGGCGGACCCCGCGGGCACCATACAGCGCCAGCAGAGTCCACCCCTCATCAGCTAAAAATAAGCGGAAGCTTACGCCTCATCCTGAGCGGGAATAATGCGTGCAGCATCCTCCTCAGTCTCACCCTCGATGTCGAAGGGAGCCTCGTTCTCAACGCCCAGCTCAATACGCGGAGCCTCAGCCCACAGACGATCCAGAGCGTAGAACTCGCGGTCCTCCTCATGCTGAACGTGCACAACAATGTCGCCGAAGTCCAGCAGAATCCAACGACCCGAGGAACGCCCCTCACGGCGAACCGGCTTCAGGCCTGCCTGCTCACGCAGAGCATCCTCAACCTCATCCGCAACAGCGTTCACGAGGCGCTCATTGTGGGCAGAAACCACCAGGAAGCCATCAATCAGACCCATCGCGTCGGATGCATCCACAGCGAACAGGTTAGTTCCCTGCTTCTCCTCCGCAGCGCGGGCGGCAATGCGCAGAGCCTCAATCGAGGACTGTGCAGCAGTCATATTTTCCTTCCTTGCCAGCAGAACACCCACCGGCAGCACCCGCAACAGGGGTGCATTGTTCACGGCCTACTTAGGGCCAAAAATCATAATCAAACCAACAACGAACAGGGCGAGCAGCAGCACAATCCACAGCCACGCCAGGGAGGTCTTCCGCGCAGGCTGCAGAACCTCTTCACCCTTCTCAACAGCGCTCTCAGAAGCAGACTCTTCCTCAGCTGCCTCCGAAGCCTCAGCAGAAACAGTCGAAGCAGACTTCGGCTCAGCCGGTTCAGACTCTTCATCCTCAGAGTCCTCTTCGGACTCTTCAGCAGTCTCCTCGACCAGTGCCTCTTCGGGATTCTGACGATCCACCATGCGCTGCAACAGCTCCTCAACCTCATCCGGGCTCAGAGCAACAGTCGGGTCGCCGTCCACCGAATCCACGGTGTCACCAGCGGAGGCACTATCCAGCACGCTCAGATCAAGACCCTGCGCGTCCACCGCGCTCACGCGGGTGGGCAGCTCGTCAGCAGATTCTTCAACCTCAGCAACCTCAACGGTCTCTTCCTCAACGGAAGCAGCCTCGGTGTGCTCAGCCTCAGTGTCAGAACTGTCCATCTTCTCAACCTTCGGCTCATCGCGCACCAGGTACTGGTGCAGCTCAGGCTCGGGTTCCGGCTTCTCCTTCTTGACCACGGCAATGATCGGGATCGAAGAATTCATCGGGTTATCCACCGCGGAGGGGCTGGTCGCATCCACACGGTTCTGCGCGATGTCTTCGGGGCGCAGAACACGCAGGCTAGTGGTCAGAGGAGCAGGCTCGTGCAGCTTCTCCTCATCGTTCGCCTCAGTGTCAATCTTGCCCTGAGCAGCCAGCGCTGCAAAACGACGCTGAACAGCCAGAACCCGCGGGTCGATAGCGTCCGTATGAACCACTGAGCCCATGTTCGCAACAGGCTTCGCGGGCTCACCGCGGCGGCTCGCACGCAGGTACTCGGCAACTTCTTCACGGTAACGGGCAAGACGGCGCGGACCCATCACCTTAGTAGGCGGCGGCACCTCAATACCGTCCTCGGTCACGTACGTCTCGTAGAGGTACGCTTCGTCCTCGCTATAGGGCTTCGAACCCGTAGCTTCACTCATGTGTTCCCTCATTATTCGTCCATTGGGGGTGCCTGCCCAGACTCATCCTTCACGCGGGGCAAGCCGTCACGGTACGCCGTCAAGGCGTCCTTCTTGTACAGGCCGTACTTAGTAATGTACTGCACCACGCCATCCGGCACCAGGTACCAGATGGGGGCATCTTCAGCTGCGCGGCGACGAATATCGGTCGAAGAAATCGCCATCGCAGGAATCTTTAGGGTCGTAATATGACGACCCTCTGCCAGCGGCGGATCCAGCTCATGATCGGGGCGGGTCACGCCCACAAAAGTCGCCAAATCCCACAGCTTATGGGCATTGCGCCAGGTCATAATCTGGCTAATCGCGTCCGCACCGGTAATAAAGAACAGGTCAGCATCCGGGCGCAGGGCGCGCAGCTCGTTAAGCGTATCAAAGGTGTAGGTGGCGCCGCCACGGTCAATATCAATACGGCTCACTGTAAAACGCGGATTCGACGCGGTCGCAATCACCGTCATCAGGTAGCGATGCTCAGCGTCACTCACATGCCGCTCCCCCACCTTCTGCCAGGGCTGACAGGTCGGAACGAAAACAACCTCATCCAGGTCGAACACGGCGGCAACTTCACTAGCTGCCACCAGGTGTCCGTGGTGAATCGGGTCAAAGGTTCCACCCATCACGCCCAGACGCACCCGGCCGGGAGTGCGCGGGGGAATCGACTCGGTGCTCAAAGCACCAAAATCAAGGTGAACAGGCTGGTCAGTCACAAATGCCGTCCTTGCTGGGGACAGAGACCGCGCCAGGGCAACTTAAAGAGCCACCACAGGTGCGGATGCGGGCAGGTATACAGAAGGTACGCAACACCGAAAACGGTGCCCGCGTACATTCTCCTCTATGCTACCTGCTTCCGGTTAAAAAAACCGAAATGACGGGGGTGAGCTAAGCCGCCGGTGGAATACCCAACCAGCATGTCCGATCGCAGGTTCGCCACAGGCTCACCCGCATGTTCCGACACACACATCCAGCGCGAGAGGCAACCGCAGAGAACACAAGAAAGCATCGCGAACACAAGAAAGTGCCGCGCACCGGAGCAAACCCCGATGCACGGCACCATTCACTGTCTATGCAATAGCTAACGCTTCAGCTATTAGTCGTCGACGTTCGGCATGTCGATATTCTCGTCGACCTTACCTTCCTTCAACTTCTTGCGGTACTCAACGGACTCAGTCCACACGCCTGCAACGCGCTCGGACTCTAGCTCGGCACGAGCCTCCGCCTTCGCGTCCATACGCTCCTTGTACTCCACACGCTTCTGCGCACGAGTCGGGCGAATGAGCTCTTCCAGACGAGCGTCCGTACCACGCGGGGAGGACAGCAGCTCAGCGCCACCAACCATGGTCGGCTCCCAATCGAAAATCACCGAGTTATCGTTCTCGCCAATCACCACGGCGTCACCGGCACGAGCACCAGCCTTGAACAGCTCGTCCTCAACACCCAGGCGCGCCAGGCGGTCCGCCAGGTAGCCGACAGCCTCATCATTATTGAAGTCAGTTTGCTGAATCCAACGCTCAGGCTTCTCACCAATCACGCGGAACAGCGGCTCAAGGTTACGCTCCTCGCGGCGAATAATGAACTCCTGCTTTTTCTTACCGCGGAACCCCTTCGGGCGAACTACAGGAGCCTCAACGACTACACGCTCCGCTTCCTTCTCGGCAGCGGCACGAGCCACGCGGTCCTCCTCCACGAGCTTTGCCATCGCAAAAATCAGAGACTTCAGACCCTCATGGGAAGCAGTCGAAATCTCAAAGACCTCGAAGCCCATCTCCTCAAACTCAGGGCGAACAAACTCAGCCAGCTCACGAGCCTCAGGAACGTCAATCTTATTGAGAACCACAATCTGCGGACGCTCATGCAACGGCACGGTCACACCTGCAGTCGGGTCAACCTCGTAGTTTTCCAGCTCGCCGCGAATCACCTCAAAGTCACTGATCGGGTCGCGGCCCGGCTCCAAAGTAGCGCAGTCAATCACATGCACCAGAGCCGAAGAACGCTCCACATGGCGCAGGAAGCGGTGACCCAGACCGCGGCCCTCCGAAGCGCCCTCAATCAGACCGGGAACATCCGCGACAGTGTAGCGAACATCGCCCGCCTGCACCACACCCAGGTTCGGGATCAAAGTGGTGAATGGGTAGTCAGCAATCTTCGGACGCGCCGCAGAAATCGCAGCAATCAACGAAGACTTACCCGCCGAGGGGTAACCCACCAGAGCCACATCCGCAATGGACTTGAGCTCCAGAACAATATCAGCCTCTTCACCGGGGGTGCCCAACAGAGCAAAACCGGGAGCCTTACGCTTAGCCGAAGCCAACGCAGCGTTACCCAGACCGCCCATACCGCCAGGGGCAGCAACGTACTCATCGCCCACACGCAGCAGGTCAGCTAAAACATTACCCTCGCGGTCCTTCACCACAGTACCCTGCGGCACGGTCAGAATCAGGTCCTCACCGTTAAAGCCGTGGTGCATATCGCCACGACCAATATCGCCATTCGGGGCGTGCTGGTGCGGGCTGTGGTGGTACTCCAGCAGGGTCGTGGTCTGGTTATCCACGCGCAGAATCACCGCGCCACCATTACCACCGTTACCGCCGTTAGGGCCGCCCAGAGGCTTAAACTTTTCACGTCGCACGGAGACGCAGCCGTTACCTCCGCGACCGCCAGATACATGCAAGACCACGCGGTCCACGAATTCTGCCACGGGTTCTCCTTATCTTGGAAAATCTTCACTTCGCCACCGCACGGCACACACCAATCATGCTGCGGATGCGGCGGCAGGCGCGACCGGGTTGGGGTGCGCCTCATCGTGGAGCCCAGCACAGGCGGGCATCCACGGCATTCGAGGTCATAGCGAGAGGGGGTAGACTAACGCCTACCCCCTCTGCCCTAGCGGTGAGTATTACTCAGCTGCTGCCAGGATGTTAACGACCTTGCGGCCCTTGCGGGTACCGAATTCGACGGTGCCTGCTGCCAGAGCAAACAGGGTGTCGTCGCCACCACGGCCAACGTTCAGGCCGGGGTGGAAGTGGGTGCCGCGCTGACGAACGAGAATCTCGCCTGCGTTGACGGACTGGCCGCCGTAGCGCTTAACACCGAGGTACTGGGGGTTCGAGTCACGGCCGTTACGGGTGGAGCTTGCGCCCTTCTTATGTGCCATTCTGTATTCCTACCTTAGGGTTGAATTCCGGTCGTTTCGATTACGCGTTGATAGCGGTAATCTTGACGGTGGTCAGCTCGGCGCGGAAGCCCTGACGCTTCTTGTAACCGGTCTTGTTCTTGTACTTCTGAATAACGATCTTCGGACCGCGCAGGTCCTCAACCTTCTCAGCAACAACCTTGGCGGAAGCCAGGGACTTTGCGTCAGCGGTGACCTTGTCACCGTCGACGAGCAGCAGCACGGGCAGCTCGATGGTGCTACCGGGCTCGCCTGCAACACGGTCAAGGGTAACGAGGTCGCCTACGGAAACCTTCTCCTGGCGGCCGCCAGCGCGTACAATCGCGTATGCCACTATGGGACTCACTTTTCTCGACAACTTTGCTTCTTGAATCTCACACGAATGAGCAGCCTGCGCTTTCATTGCTGTGCGCCCTCCCCCGCCAGTCGAATGACCGCGAACAAGGAGGAACGGCCCGTGCGTTCCGGCGGGATTGCCCGCTGAAGCCAACACGCGAGGCTCACCGGTGGTGTCTCTCTCCCGCACGTTCAAAACTCAGCCGCTTACTCGACCGCGCCGAAGACGATGCGGGTGGGAGCGGTGTCTCCCGCTGGCCCTGCGTCGATAGGGCTTCACTGAGATAAACACCAGTCCTTAAGGATACGGCATGATCTACGTGCCACGCAATAGATAATTTTGCGGAACGCTCGAAGTCGGCACGTGATACTACTCAACCTGCACACGCACCGTACATAAACCACACGCAACCCGTCCGTATCAACAACGCTGAGACAGCCGCCCATAGGCAAGCCCCGGCAAGGTGGATTACTCCACCCCACCGGGGCTCGACATACACACACCATCGTAATTCCGATGATTGGAAGCTAAAGACTAATCGCCCTTACCTTCACGCTTAATGTCGGCAGCGGCCACGCCAATGCCGAACAAGACAGGGGCCGAAGCGTCATTAGACACCGGAGCCACATCCGCAACAGAAGCGGAAGCAACCACGGAACCCTCAGCACGCTCGGAAGCGTCCACGGTCACGACCTGAGCACCGGCACCGGCGCTCGAAGCCGCACGGCGAGTGCGACGCTTACGCGGGGTCAAACCGGGCACCTGAGCTACAGGCTTCTGGAGGTCCTCAACCGGAGCCTCAACCGCTGCAGGAGCTGCGCCCACCACGCCGGTCACAACCGTACGAGACTCAGACTTCTGAACCTTATCAGCCTTCGCGGGTGCCTGCTCAGCTGCCTTCTCGGCGCGCTTCTCATCAGCGGCACGACGAGCACGGCGGCGGGACGCACGCGGAGTCTCGCGAACATCCTCGATGCGCAGGTCCTCACGCTCAACACGCTTGGATTCCTGAGCCTTCTGCTCGCCGGAGGTTGCCTCCGCACCCTTATGCTCCGAGCGCTTCGCCGCACGGTCCTCACGGCCCGAACGGAACAACTCACCCTCAGCGCGGGCAATACGGCCGGCCTTCTGAGAAGCACGGGCCTTCGCCTCGCCGGCGCGAATCGCCTCAAAACGATCCGACGAACGAGTAAAGCGCGGGTCGAGCTCCGGGTCAACGTGGTGCTCATCCTCCAGAGCACCCGCACCGGAATCCTCTACAGCGGCAATATCTGCATCAGTCAGCTCGCGACGCTTATGGTTACGAGAAGACTTCTTACCGCCATGCTTGGACGAACGACGCTCATCCCAACGGTCCTCAGCAGAGTCCTTCGAGGAATCCTCAGCGGACTCCTCTTCCACGCGGTCGAACGCGTTTGCCAGCTGCTCCAGGGAGAAACCGCCCTGCTCACCGATCCAGTTGCCCTCGGTGACCTCCGCGACCTTGTCTTCACGCTGAGCGACCTCCGCGTGAGTCTGCTCGCCGGCAGCCTCGGCAATACCCTGAATCTCCTGCTCAAGCGAAAGCTCAGCGGTCTCCGCGCGGCGTGAACGCTTGCGGCGCTTACGCTTCTTACGGGTCGAAGCAGTTTCCTCCGAAACGTCCTCACTCGGAGCGGATGCGGCAGCCACCGCAGCCATAGCATTACGGCGCTCAGCCTTCTTCGACTCCAGAGCGTCCTGCTTCTGCTGGTCACGAGAATCCTCGCGGGCAGCGGCACGGCTACGCTTACGGTCATTACGCTCATGGCGGTGGATATAATCCGACGCGCCACCGTTACGACCGCTCAGCGGCTGATCATGAACCACCAGGCCACGACCGGCGCACTGCTCACAGGGCTCCGAGAAGACCTCAAGCAGACCGGTACCCAGGCGCTTACGGGTCATCTGAACCAGACCCAGCGAAGTCACCTCAGCCACCTGATGCTTGGTACGGTCACGGCCCAGGCACTCAATCAGACGACGCAGAACCAGGTCACGATTCGACTCAAGCACCATGTCAATGAAGTCAATGACGATAATGCCACCAATATCGCGCAGACGCAGCTGACGGACAATCTCCTCAGCAGCTTCCAGGTTGTTCTTGGTGACGGTCTCTTCCAGGTTGCCGCCGCTACCGGTGAACTTACCGGTGTTCACGTCCACCACGGTCATGGCTTCGGTACGGTCAATTACCAGCGAACCACCCGAAGGCAAGTACACCTTACGGTCCAGAGCCTTCGCCAGCTGCTCGTTAATGCGGTAATGATCGAAGAGGTCGTCATCACCGTCCCACTGCTGCAGGCGGGACACCAGATCCGGGGCCACGTAGGTTACGTACGCCTCGATGGAATCCCACGCGTTCTTACCCTGAACAATCATCGCGGTGAAGTCCTCGTTGAAGACGTCACGCACGGTCTTAATCATCAGGTCGGGCTCCTGGTAGAGCATCTCAGGAGCCAGCACCTTGCGGGAGTTAGCCTTCTCCTGAATCTCTTCCCACTGCGCACGCAGACGGTTAATATCATGAGTCAGCTCCTCCTCAGAAGCACCCTCCGCCGCGGTACGAACAATCACGCCAGCACCCTCGGGCAACTTGTCCTTCAGAATCTTCTTCAGACGAGCACGCTCAGTGTCGGGCAACTTGCGGGAAATACCGGTCATCGAACCACCCGGCACGTACACCAGGAAGCGACCGGGCAGGGAAACCTGGCTGGTCAGGCGGGCACCCTTGTGGCCAATCGGGTCCTTGGTGACCTGCACCAGAACCGAATCGCCGGGCTTCAGGGCGTTCTCAATCTTGCGGGGTGCACCGTCCAGGCCGGTGACATCCCAGTTGACCTCGCCCGCGTACAGCACAGCGTTACGGCCGCGTCCAATGTCAACGAATGCAGCTTCCATGGACGGCAGAACGTTCTGTACCTTACCCAGGTACACGTTGCCAATCAGGGAATCCTGCTGGGTCTTGGACACGAAGTGCTCAGCCAGCACGCCATCCTCGAGCACGCCAATCTGGATGCGACCGTCCTTCTGGCGAACCAGCATCTGACGGTCCACGGACTCGCGGCGGGCCAGGAACTCGGCTTCGGTCACGATGTGCCGGCGGCGACCCAGGGAACGGGACTCGCGGCGGCGCACGCGCTTCGCCTCCAGGCGGGTAGAACCACGCACACCGGTCACAGTGTTGGATGCGTGAGAGTCAGCCAGGCGCGGTGCACGCACCTTGGTGACGGTCTCAACCTCATCATCAACTCCGCCCTCAATCTCAATATCTTCGGTACCGCGGCGACGGCGACGGCGACGGTGGCTCGTCACCTCAGCCTCAGCGGCAGCCTCCTCGCGGCGGCGCTCCATGCGCTCCTTACGCTTCTGCTCCTCGGCAGCGGCGCGGCGTGCCTCACGCTCCAGCTTGGCGGCGATAGCGAGATCACTCAGCTCCTCCGGCTCGGGAGCCATGAACAGCGGCATCGCACCCATGGGGGTACGCGAGCGTAGCTCCTGCAGCTTTTCGCGCTGTAGGTCGCTAATGGTCTTTACCGGCTCGGGAGCTACTTCAGACTCCTCAGCTACGGGTTCCTCAGCTGCGGGCTTTTCAGCAGATTCTTCTGCGGCGGGTGCCTCAGAAGTAGCTTCTTCGGTTGCAGATTCCTCCGCAACTACAGCAGTCTCAGCGGGCTGCTCCGCGGCGGGTACAGACACCTCAGCTGCGTTAGCCTCGGCAACTTCCGCCTTCTGAGCGGCAGCCTTCTTCATAGGGCGCTTCTTCTCAGCGACCTTCTCGGTAGCTTCCTCAGCCTTTGTCGGGGTTACGACCTCAACCTTGGCGGTCTCTTCCTTCATCTCAACGGTAGACTCAGCAGGCGCAGCGGCGGGCGTAACAACTTCCTCAACCTTCGCGGTCTTCTCGACAGTCTCGACCTTCGCGGTGTTCTCCACGACAGCAGACTCAGCCGCCTTCTTTTCAGCAACCTCAAACAGGCTATCTAGAGTAGAAGCAACCTCGGCCTCAGACACAGCGGGAGCGGCAACCTTCGGTGCTGGCGCGTGCTTAGCCTTAGCGTTACGCAGGTTAGTCAGGCCAGTAGCAATCGCCTCATCCAGGGGAACCTCAGAAGCCTTCTCCTTCTTCGGGCGACCCGGGCGGCGGCGCTCAGTACCCTGCTGGGCCTCAGAGCTCTCACGAACATTTTTACGCAGAGTTTCACGGGTCTCTGCAGAGGCGTTCTTCTCCTCCGCGAGGGCGTTCAGCGCCTCAAAAACCCCAAGTTCGACGTTCTTCTCGTCAGACATTAATCTTCTTTCGTTACACCCTGCTCCGCACCGCAAGGATTTTAATAGCGCGCATACAGCGCAAAGCCTAGTTGCTGTCACCGCGGCTCAAGCTTCACCTTACAGTGCACATTCATTGGCGCTACCGGGCACTATCTCGTTCAGCGCTTCTGCAGTAAGGGGCGAGCGGGCGGAACGCAGAGCGCGCCGCGACGGTCACAGCCACCTCGCTCTCGAGCACGGCACGCTCACACCCTTCCTGGGTGTTCTGCCGGTCTTCGGGTTTCTTCGCCGTGGCGGGCGGCTCGCGCGGTGCGACAGTTATGCTCCGCGGCTTATAGCCGGCGCTCTTCGGGTACTCTCCCTCGATGCGTTGGTGGGGATCTTTATGCGCGTGCGGGGCGCACAAGACACCGCGTTCCATTATACCCGGTAGAGTGTGCTTCTAAGCCACCCTACCCTTCGTATCCGGGCTCCACTTCCGGGCAGGATGCGTGGGACAGATTATGGCGGTCATCTAGCGGGCACAGCAAAGCCGGGCGTGCCACTACGCACCACCCGGCTTCAAAAAACTTTGAGAGGAGGGGCTAGTCCAGACCCAGCTCCGCATCACGCGCCTCACGAGCCTGCTGAGCAAGCTTCGGGTCGGTCGGCAGATACTCCGGACCGGAACCGGTCGCAAACGGAACACCCAGAATAAAAACAAACGGAGAAACCACCAGCAGAATTACCCACAGCAGCGAGAAGTGACCGGCGGTCAGCAACAGCAGGGCAGTCAGAAAAATAACGGCAGCAGCGCCCATTGCGGCAATTCCGGCAGTCTTCACGGTTCTCCTCGAAGGGGTATCAAGAATCTAGTCTCCAGCAGAACGGCAGGCAGTCAACGTCGCAGGTGAACCCCGCGGACGGCTCCGTCCGATGCCGTTCAAGAATATACCTGACCATTATACGCACCCACTCCGCCTCCCCGCTGGCCGCCACCGGCCCCTCCCCTCCCCACTACCCGGCGTAACCAGCCCGGGCCCCCAACCCTGCACAGCCTCACCCGCCCGCAGACACAGTAACGCCCCGGCACCAACAAGTACCGGGGCGTTGCATGTTCGGGGTATCGGCCCTCAAACCAAGTTCAGAGATGAACGCTTAGCGCATCATATTCATAATGACCTCAAAGAAGCGGATCACAATAATGCCGAAAATCAGGATCAGCCACAGGCTAACCGCAAACCAGGACCAGCCGCGAGCGCTCTCACACATCGACTGCGACGCCGGAATAACACCCGCCGAAATATTGCGGACCGTGGTCTTCACAAAAAGCATGATGGTCATAATCCACACGATCATACAGAACAGGCACAGAGCGTTAATCTGGAAGGTCGTCTGGTACCACAGCCACATAGTGAACGCGGTCGCTGCAGCCAAACCAATGTTCATGCACACCCAGAACCACTTCTTGAACTGTGCACCCGCCATCATCGCGCCGCCGATAGTCACTACAATCGAGAAGCCCACCATGCCAATGAACGGGTTCGGGAAGCCGAAAGCTTCCGCCTGCGGCGAGCGCATCACCGTGCCGCAGCTGAGCAGGGCGTTGATATCGCAGACCGTTGAGTGGCCGGCATCAATGTAAATCTGCAGGCGCTCATACACCAGAATCGCTGAAGAAATGAGTGCAATCAGGCCGGCACCAACCAGCCAGAATCCGAGCTGTCGGTCTGAGTAGCTGCCCGGGGTTCCCGCGTGCCCGTGTTGCGCTTCTTTTTCAGCGTGGGTGGGCTCGGTAGTACTCGATGCGGCAGTACTCATACGACTCCTTTAGATAGTGTTTTACGGTGGTACGTTCACGGCAGTACCGTCTTAGCTCTGCCAGAAAAATTGGGGTGTTCGGGCGCCTGGCAATCTTCAAGCCGACAGGCACAGGGAGGGTTCGCTAGGTTCCTCTAGGAGGTTCCTGAAAGTCGCGCCCCCCCGCTTGTCAGGAGGTATTCACCGACGCGGCATAGCCAGCACCCCGGAAGCAGTACTCCATTTATCCTAGCCTCTCACATTGCCTCTCACATTGCTAAATAGCACGCCATTAGCTTTTACATTTCCCATATGACGCCTCACATCATGCAAATAGGCGCGTTTTTGTGACGTACCTTAAACCCAGAAAACCCCGGAAGGAGCCCGCAACGTAGCGGCGGGCGGAACCTTTCGGGGCATGGTGCGCATGTTTTCTAGGGCATTCGCCTCATCAACGCGCGGCGGCTCCCACGGCAACTACCGTGGAGCGCACAGACAGCACGTTAGGGCAGTGCGTTAGGGCAGCGGGTGGGTGTACGACTCATCAAAGAACAGCTGCTCCAGCTCCACCGCGCGGCTAAAGAACTCACGGGCACGCTGCGCATCCGAGGGGCCCACACGGTCCAGTTCGCTGCGCAGGAAATCAACCAGCTCACGGAACTCCGGGTAGTCGTGCAGGGTAATCCACTCGTGGTGCACAAAAGAATCGGGGCGCTTGGTGGGAGCCTTTGACGCCCAATCCAGGTACAGGCCCTCGCAAACCACCAGCACCGATAGAATCGCCGCGTAGCTGCCGCTTGCCGCAGCGTCCAGGAAGAGACGCTTAAAGCCGGTGGTCGCCTCTGTATCGGGTATGGATTCACGCTGATGCTCGGTCACGCCCAGAGTCTCAAAACAACGCAGGAAGTAGGTGTTCTCATCACCGGCAATTTCACCAGCAAACTGCGCCAACCGCAAGCGCCCAGAGAGAGTGTCAGCATTGGCGATTGCGCCACCAATCAGGGCGAGGAAGGTATCGAGGAAGCGGTAGTCCTGCACCAGGTACCCCGCCATAACCTGCGGGGCAATCGTGCCCTCAAAAAGTTCAGTCACAAAGCGGTGATTCGTGGCGGAAAGCCAGGTATCAATGTTTTCCTGGCGCAACGTTTCAGTGAACGAATCAGTTCCATTCGCATCAGCAAAGGGCGCGGACATAAGAGTTGCCTTTCGAGATAATGCATACCGTCGCTGGTATACGCATATATGCGGGTTTAGTTGGTGCAGCCTCAGACAATGGGGCCGGTGCCTCAGTGAATATAGCACCGGGATACCACGGTGTGCCCGGTTTTTGTACCCCCGGCACCCGAAAATTTTCGTTCTTTTCGTTTTTGGGGTGGATGAGGGCTCTTAGGTTTCAGGCATGAAGCTACTCTTTTTCTCCCAAATACAAAACGGGCCGCAAAAACAGCACACAAAAAAGGCAGGGCGCAATTCCTCTAGCCGGTCAATACTAGCTCAGCAGCCAAAAGAACCAGCTCAGCCAGTAAAACCAGCCAGAGAACGGCACCCCGCCTCATGTCGATGACCTCAACAGGTCAATTTAGTGATCCGCATCGTCCTCGGAATCATCACCACCGAAGAAATCATCGGTGTACGAGTCACCCAGCGGCAGGCCCAGCGAATCCTCCAGCGAAGAACCCGCCGCAGACTCGCCGCCCAGCTCAGCCATGATGCCGTCCAGCAGCTCATCCGGCTCAGCAGAGGCAGCCGCAGCCGCCGCGGCAGCCAGAGTCGAAGCCGACGCCGCGCCCACAGAACCCGCATAAGCGCCCTCGGCACCCAGCTCATCCGGCAGCTCCTCAGCCTCAGCGCCGGGGGTCTTTGCCTCCTCGTGTGCCGCCAGCAGGGTACGCGCCTCACCGATGACCGTAATCGAGCCGGTAATCAGCACGCCCGCCGACTCCTGCTCAAAGAGGGCGTTCTCCATGGCGGTGGCAATCGCCTCATCCAAGTGTTCAAACACCTCGATCGAGCCTTCATCCAGTCCCGCATCCAATGCCAGCTCGTGCAGACGCTCCGGTGCAATCGCACGCGGCGAATCCGACGCCGCCAAGTACAGGCGGAAAGTGCCATCAGAAGCATCCACGTACTCTTCGCGCATGGTCTCGAACATACCCAGAGCGTCCTTCTCGCCCAAAATTCCGACCACGGAATGCAGATGCGACAGCTTGAACGCCTCAGTCAGCGCAGCCGCGGAAGCACGCACACCGTGCGGGTTGTGGCCCGCATCCAGGATGGTCAACGGCTCGGTGCGCACAACCTCCAGACGGCCCGGCGAACGCACCGTCTCCAACGCGGTACGGACCACGTCCTCGGGCAGCTGACGCCGACCGCCGAAGAACGCCTCCACAGCGGCGAGAGCCACCACGGCGTTCTGCGCCTGATGCGCACCGTGCAGGGACAGCGGCACATCCGGGTACTCGCCAGCCAGGCCGCGCAGGGTCAGCAGCTGACCGCCGACCGCAAGCTCACGGGAGACAATGCCGAACTCCACCCCCTCGAAGGCGAAGGATGCTTCCTTCTCCCGGGCAGAGGCGAGCAGCACATCCGCCGCTTCCGGGTCCTGGGCGGCAGAAACTAGGAAGCCACCGGGCTTGATAATGCCAGACTTTTCAGTTGCGATCTCGGCGAGGGTTTCACCGAGCATATCGGTGTGGTCCAGGCCGATCGGGGTGACCACAGAAACCACGCCGTCGGCAACGTTTGTGGAGTCCCAGGTACCGCCGATACCGACTTCAAGCACCACCACGTCCACCGGCTCGTCCGCGAAAATCGCGAAGGCAAGCACGGTAATGGACTCGAAGAAAGTCAGGGCGGGCTCGCCGCGGGAGGTCATCTCCGCGTCCACAATCTGCAGGTAGGGGGCGATTTCATCCCAAATGCGCACGAAGGTGGTATCCGGTACGGGCGCGCCGTTAATGCAGATACGTTCGGTGACGCTTTCGAGGTGCGGACTGGTAAAGCGGCCCACGTGCAGGTCGTGGCCGAGCAACAGGGCCTCAATCATGCGGGCGGTGCTGGTCTTGCCGTTCGTGCCGGTGATGTGGATGACCGGCGCGGCACGGTGCACGTCGCCGAGGATTTCGACGGCGCGCGCCACGGCGTCCAGGCGCGGCGCCATCTTGTTTTCGGGTGCTCGCGCCAGCAGTTCACCGTAGACCCGCTCCACGCCCTCGGGGTCGGGAATTGCGGGGTAATTCTTCTCGCTCATTGTTCTCCTCACTGGGATAGCCGGTCGGTGCCGGCAGGTGGCCCGCCGTGTGGCGGGATAGACGACGGGCCGCCCCGCCCAATAAAGGGGCGAGACGGCCGTACGGTTCAGGCGTTTTATGCCTTGGCTACGCTAATGCTCAGCTCGGCTGCTTCGCTCAGCTGCAGGGACACGGCGAGGGTTTCGCCGGTCACCAGTGCTTCGTTGGCGCGCAGAGCTGCCAGAGTTTCCTCCGGCGCCGCGATGTTCAGGTTGATGCGGTCCGAAACGTTCAGGTCGGCGTCCTTACGTGCCTGCTGAATAGCGCGGATAGTGTCGCGGGCGATGCCCTCGGCAACCAGCTCGTCGGTCAGCTCAATGTTGAGGACCAGGAAGCCGCCGGGCAGAACCGCAGCCGCAGTATGCTCAGCACCCTCAGCATCAGCGGCAACCACGGTTGCCAGCTCGTATTCGCCCTCTTCCAGAGCCAGGCCGCCGTCCAGAGCTGCCACGCCGACTAGGACAGTGCCGTCCTCGGTCACGGCCCAGTCACCGGACTTGGACGCCTTAATAGCAACCTGCACCTGCTTGCCCAGGCGCGGACCTGCCGCACGTGCGTTGACCTTCAGCTGCTGGGAGATGCCGTAATCGGCGGGGTCGACGGTGTCGGCGCTGACCAGCTCCACCTGGCGCAGGTTCAGCTCGTCCTCAACGATGTTCGCAAAGTACTCCGCGCCCTTCTCGCCGAATGCGGTACCCAGGGCAGCGAACTGCTCGGGTGCGATTGCCACGGTCATCTTCTGCAGCGGCTGACGCACACGGATCTTCTTTTCCTTACGCAGTGCCGAACCGGCGGAGCAGACCTCACGCACGGTCTGCATGAGAGCCAGCAGGTTGGACTCGTCAGCGAAAGCAGATGCCTCGGGCCAGTCAGCCAGGTGCACGGAGCGTTCACCGGTGAGGCCGCGGTAGATTTCCTCACTGCTGAGCGGCAGCAGGGACGCAGCAACCTTCGACACGGTCACCAGTGCGGTGTAGAGGGTGTCGAATGCGTCGGTGTCTTCGTTGAAGAAGCGCTCGCGGGAGCGGCGCACGTACCAGTTGGTCAGTGCGTCGGCGTACTGGCGCAGGGATTCACAGGCGTTCCAGATGTCGTAGGAGTCCATCGCTGCGGTGACCTGCTCGATGAGTTCGCGGGTCTTGCCGAGGATGAAGCGGTCCATCACGTGCTGTGAGTCGTACTTGAGCTTCGCGCTGTAGCCTTCGCCGTTGTTGGCGGCGTTAGCGTACAGGGCGAAGAAGTGGTAGACGTTCCACAGCGGCAACATGACCTGGCGAACACCTTCACGGATACCCTGCTCGGTCACGATCAGGTTGCCGCCGCGCAGGATCGGGGAGGACATCAGGAACCAGCGCATCGCGTCGGAGCCGTCGCGGTCGAGGACCTCGGAGACATCCGGGTAGTTGCGCAGGGACTTGGACATCTTCTGACCGTCCGAGCCAAGCACAATACCGTGGCTGATGACGTTCTTGAACGCGGGGCGGTCGAAGAGTGCGGTCGCCAGGACGTGCAACACGTAGAACCAACCGCGGGTCTGGCCGATGTACTCGACGATGAAGTCTGCCGGGTAGTGGTTCTCGAACCATTCCTGGTTCTCGAAGGGGTAGTGCACCTGTGCGTAGGGCATGGAACCGGAGTCGAACCAGACGTCAAGCACATCTTCCACGCGGCGCATGGTGGACTTGCCGGTCGGGTCATCCGGGTTCGGGCGGGTCAGCTCGTCGATGTACGGGCGGTGCAGGTCGGGTTCGCCGTCCTTGTTCAGGGGCAGGCGACCGAAGTCTGCCTTGAGCTCTTCGAGGGAGCCGTACACGTCCATGCGGGGGTAGTTCGGGTCGTCCGAAACCCACACGGGAATCGGGGAGCCCCAGAAGCGGTTACGGGAGATGGACCAGTCGCGCGCGTTCTCAACCCACTTGCCGAACTGGCCGTACTTCACGTTTTCCGGAATCCAGTTGATCTGCTTGTTCAGCTCGTACATGCGGTCCTTGAAGTCGGTGACCTTCACGTACCAGGAGGTGATTGCACGGTAAATGAGCGGGGTCCGGCAGCGCCAGCAGTGCGGGTAGGAGTGCACGTAGGACTTCTCGCGGATTAGCACGTCATCTGCCTTGAGGGCGTTGATGATGGTGCGGTTCGCGTCGAATGCCTGCACGCCTGCAATCTCAGCCAGGGCGGTGGCACCGGAGGCGGTGGGCTCGGCGAAGAGGTTCAGGAACTTTGCGCCTTCGTCGAGGGAGAGAATCACGGGGATGCCGTAGCCTTCACAGACTTTCTGGTCGTCTTCACCGTAGGCGGGTGCTTGGTGGACGATGCCGGTACCGTCACCGGTGGTGACGTAGTCGGCGACGAGGATCTGCCAGGAGGTTTCGGTGCCCCACTTTTCGGTATCTGCGAAGTAGTCCCACAGCGGGGTGTAGCGCACATGCTCGAGCTGGGAGCCGGTATAGCGTGCGGTGACGGCTGCGGCTGCGTCCTTTTCGGGCTGGTCGCCTTCGTAGTCGAGGTCCTTAGCGTAGGAGCCAAGCAGCTCGGAGGCGATCAGGAAGGAGCGGCCCTCGAACTTGCCTGCACCGGGCACGACGGAGTATTCAATCTCGGGTCCGACAGCGAGCGCCTGGTTGGTGGGCAGGGTCCAGGGGGTGGTGGTCCATGCGAGTGCTTCGACGCCGTCGAGTTCTGCGGCGACCTTCTCGTCAGCACCGAGGGCGGTGTCTGCGGTGAGACGGAATGAGACGGTGACGGTCTGGTCCTGGCGGTCCTTGTACACGTCGTCGTCCATGCGCAGCTCGTGATTGGAGAGAGGGGTCTCGTCCTTCCAGCAGTAGGGCAGCACGCGGAAGCCCTGGTAGGTCAGGCCCTTGTCATAGAGGCGCTTGAACGCCCAGATGACGGACTCCATGTACTCGACGTTCAGGGTCTTGTAGTCGTTTTCGAAGTCGACCCAGCGTGCCTGGCGTGTGACGTACTTTTCCCACTCGTTGGTGTACTTGAGCACGGATGCGCGGGCAGCATCGTTGAAGTTGTCGATGCCCATTTCGAGGATTTCGCGCTTATCGGTCATGCCGAGTTGCTTCATTGCCTCGAGTTCTGCGGGCAGGCCGTGGGTATCCCAGCCGAAGCGGCGTTCTACCTTGTGGCCGCGCTGAGTCTGGTAGCGTGCGACGAGGTCCTTAGCGTAGCCAGTGAGCAGGTGGCCGTAGTGGGGCAGGCCGTTAGCGAAGGGAGGGCCGTCGTAGAAGACGAATTCGTTTTCGCCGTTTTCGCCTGCGGGGCGGTTCTCGACGGATGCGGAGAAGGTGTTGTCCTTCTTCCAGTAGTCGAGGACTGCCTCTTCAAGTGCGGGGAACTTGGGCGATGCGGTGACGCCGCTTCCTGCGGCTTCGAAGGCGCTCGCCTTGGGGTATACATGGGACATGTGTTTGTGCGCCCTTATCTGTTGTTCTCAACGCTGAGAGGTTGGGGCGACAGGGTACGTTGGCACTCGTCGTCCGCGCCCTTTCAGCGGGTGAGGATTGACATGACGGGTGCAAGGACGCCTGGGCATCGCTGACTGATCCGGGCTGTGCCGGGGCAGGATGCGGCGCGGTACCACCTTGCTTACTGATTTAACAGCTCAACGCACCGAACCCTCCCGGGGCTACGGGGTGCCACGGCTCATGACCGCGATACCTAGCCACCGGAAGAGCGGCGCGTTGGGCGGGTATCAGTCGCTTATTACAGCTATATCGGGCTTAACCGTCCGGTTCTACTGGGACTACATCTCTTCCGCTAAGACACCCTCGCCGCAGCGATTGGCGGGTGTCCGCAGGTGCGGTCCGTTCTTCCGAATTGCTCGCCGGTGATGGCCGGGTCGTTGCAAACACTAATAGTTTATGTGGCTTTTGTGTCTGTATGCAACCCCACGGGGTGTGGGTTTGAACAGCACTTTTCTAATGTACCGATACTGAAGGTGTAAAACAGAATGGTTCTTCGTTCGGCGATATCTAGAGCGAGTAGGGGGCTTAAGGGGGCTCGACTCACCCCACACTCGGGCGTGTTTAAGGATGTATGTTTTTACATTCCTCAAGTGTTGCTTTAAGTGGGTTTTGATTTTTTTAAGGGAACCTGCAGAATTAGTGCCGGTACAACCACAAGATATAGGGTGAACACCGATGTAATTCCACTAGATATTCACCCCTATAAGTTTCCACACCCTCGATATCCCGTGTGGGAACCCGTTTTCCTGGATTATTCAGCAGTGCATAGCGGGTGAATAGAGTGCATATTTGGGGATTATTGAGCAGGTTTTCCCCTTATTGAATCGGGTATTTCTTCTGGACTATTGAAGACTTCCTTAGGGTAAGAAGGCTGAACCAACCACCCTCCGCTCCCCCATCTTTTGGAAATGCTGAAGTGCAGTTCTTTTATTTTTCAAGTCATAAATATGACTGAAATCACTTAGCTCGACATGCATGTAACCCCCTCGCTGAGTAGTCGCCTCTATCAAATAGCCCCTCACCAACAGGGAGTAGCCGTAATACTTTACAGTAACTGACATCTTGAGTGTCCCATAGGCTCCCAGAGATTACTAAGATTCTTTTTCGTGCATTTTGAGCTCAAAATAATCTAAAATGAATCATGCAACAGATCAATGGCGATTCGGTAGTATCTACCCTCTCAGCGGGGGCATGACCACAGCAGTTTCACCAGTACCCCTCGCCCACGACATGAGGTACACCCGAGGTCACTTCCGGACCTCACCGTGAGGAACCGACCTTTCAGGGTGTCTACGAGACGTTGCACGCCTACTACAGCGCTCAGATTGCCACACTCAAGGACGGACGCTACATAGACCAGACGAATGATTTGACCTACCCGGCTGATAAGCGTGCCAGTGATGAGGTCAAAGTATTCAAGGAACTGCACGAGAAGAATGGCTGGTACATGAAATTCACGTGCAGCATTGTCATGCAGAACACCGAACCGGACAGTGCCTTGAAAAACGGTGACGGCTACGTAGAAATCGTGATGGACGCCGAGTATTCTGCCGCTGCCATTCATCAGCCGGATGGCACCGAGCGCAAGGTTCCGGCGATTACTCAGGTATTCGTTTCGCACGTGATGCTCTACACCGAAGGTAAGTGGTGGCGCATTAGCAACGACTACCTGAGTGAGCGTTTTATCGGAGGCAAGGGCTCTTCTGGCTCCGGAGAATCCAGCTCTACCGGTTCGAGTGGTTCTTCGTCCTCGGGTCGCGGCTCCACTAAGGTCTAATGAAGCTTTAAACCAATCTTCTATAGTAAAAAATGGATACTTCATACCGCCGCAATTTGCGCTCCGACACACCCGTATCCCGGTACCTCCTTTGTACTGCACACCATACAGAACGATGAGACGGATTCTTTCGTACGCATCACAGCGTTGTGAAGTGCGCTACCTCAATCAACCATTTTCAGGAAATACCATGTGCTTCCGGTCGAGCGCACACGCCAGCTTCTCTGCTAACGACCGAAACGGATTGACCCGCTGCACTGTTCTTTTTGGTGGTCTGACCGCCTGTGCTTTGGCTCTAGCAGGATGCGCTTTCAATAAGGATATTCCACCCCACCGGTACCGGTGATACTTTCTCCGGCTCCCCGAGCGCCTCCGCTTCCCTCTCAGCTTCGGCTTCGCCTTCTGAGTCTGCCTCGGCTTCGGCAAGCAATTCCAGTGGCTCCGGTAGCAGCAACGAATTCAAGATATAGGCTCTGAGAGCAACGCCCCCGACGAAAGCGAGGCGAGTATCAGCTGATACCCGCCCCGCTTTCGTATGTTTTTATACCGCGGCGTTCCCGGCGCTACTGCACCTGCGAGCGCCTCAGTTACCCAACATCTAGCATCTGCACGCGCAACAATAACAGCAGGCACAGCAACAGCCCCGCTCCTTGGCAACTAGGAAAACTAAGGATGCGGGGCTGCGCAATACTATCTAGCGCACCGCCTCTAGGAGGTGGAACGCTCACGCAGACGCTCGTGAACCTCGCTCACAAAGCGGTTGTGATGATCGCGAGCATAATGTACGACCTCGCCGATGACGGTAATAGCCGGCGGTTTGACCGATGCGCAATCTCCCTGAGCGTTCTGAAGGGTCGTGACAGTCACGCGCTCCTTCTCAGAGAAACCGTTTTCAATGGTTGCCAGCGGCGTGTCAGCCTCAATCCCACGAGAGAGCAGAGACGCCACCGTATCGGGCAGAGTACGAACGCCCATCAGCAACACCACGGTGCCCTGGGCACGCAGGGTCGCCTCAACAGCCGACACTTCGGTCTCCGACAGGCCGGAGTGACCAGAAATGACGGTGAAAATCGAGGACACCTTACGCAGGGTCACCGGAATCGCCGCACGCGCAGGAACCGCAATGGCACTGGTAATCCCGGGAATAACCTCAGCCTCCAGGCCGGCTGCGATGCATGCATCCAGCTCTTCAGCGCCACGACCGTACACGTACGGGTCGCCGCCCTTCAAACGCACCACGGTCTTACCTGAGAGCGCGTAATCAATCATGAGCTGCTGAATACGGGACTGCGGAACAGCATGCTTACCAGGAACCTTGCCCACATCAACGATGAGAGCGTTCGGTGCATACTCGCCGTACTCCTGCGGGGCGAGGTGATCTAGAAGGACCACGTCCGCCTCGCTCAGGGCACTTGCTGCACGCAGGGTGAGTAGGTCGGCGGCGCCGGGGCCACCACCGACAATGTAGACCTTACCGGGGTTCTCGGCGGGCTCGCCGGGCAGGGCAATACCGCGTTCCGTCACGCTATCGTCCAGGGTGTGCCCGGGCGCCCCGCCCGCGAGTATTTCATCAATAGTGGCGAATTCACGGGGCGGGAACGGAGGAATCTTCGGGCACATACTATGCTGCCGGGACCGGGTTGAGGTCACTGGGCTTACCCACGGGAATCTTGGCACCGGTCAGCAGGACGGTATTGGACTCGCCAGATTCTGCTGCCGCAATCTCCTCCGGGGTTGCGGGGCGAATCTGCTCGCGCTCCAGCACGTACAGGTGCGAACCCTCGTCGCTGCCGTTGGGTTCGTTGATGAAGGCACGGAAGCGGCGCAGGCGGCGCTCGTCGCGCAGGGTTGCAGCCCACTCGTCCTCGTAAGAGTCAACGTGACGCTGCATATCGCGCTCCAGGTCCTCGCACACACCCAGGGAGTCCTCAATGAGGACGGACTGCAGGTGTGCCAGACCGTCGCCGTGCTCCTCATCCAGATCCTCAAGCCAGCGAGCGGTACGCTGTAGCTTATCTGCGGTGCGGATGTAGTACATCAGGTAGCGGTCAATGTAGCGGATGATGTCCTCGCTGGAGGCGTCCTTGACGAAGAGGCGACCGTGAGCGGGGTTTGCACCACCGTTACCACCCAGGTACAGGTTCCAGCCGTTGGTGGTTGCAATCAGACCAACGTCCTTACCCTGTGCCTCGGCACATTCACGGTTACAACCGGAAACACCGAACTTGAACTTGTGCGGGGAGCGCAGACCACGGTAACGGTTCTCGAGCTGGACTGCCATGCCGGTCGAGTCCTGAACGCCGAAGCGGCACCAGGTCGAACCCATGCAGGACTTCACGTTACGCAGGGACTTACCGTATGCCTGACCGGACTCGAAGCCAGCATCCACCAGGCGCTCCCAAATGTAGGGCAGCTGCTCCAGGCGAGCACCGAACATACCGATACGCTGAGCACCGGTGATCTTCACGTACAGGCCGAACTCTTCAGCGACCTCTGCGATGACGCCCAGCTTCTTAGCGGGAATCTCACCTGCGGGAATACGCGGAACGACGGAGTAGGTACCGTTCTTCTGCATGTTCGCCAGTGCACGGTCGTTGGTCTCCTGCAGGCCACCGCGACCAGCGTCCAGAACGTAGGAGTTGCGGAAGGAGGAGAGAATCGATGCAACGGTCGGCTTACAGATTGCACAGCCGTCGCCGCCATGACCGAAGCGTGCCAGCACGGAGTCGAAGTCATCCAGGCTGGTCAGGCGCACAGCCTCAGCCAGCTCTGCACGGGAGAAGTCGAAGTGCTCACACAGTGCCTTGGAGACGGTCAGACCCATCTTCTTCATCTGCTGTTCCAGAGTCTTCTGCAGCATCGGAACACAGGAACCACACTGGGTACCCGCGGTGGTGCAGGACTTCAGGGAGGCAACATCGTGGTTGCCGTCTACGATTGCCTCGCGGACAGCACCGAAGCTGATGTTGTTGCAGGAACACAGGATCGCGTCGTCGGGCAGTTCGGTGTCAGGGATGCCGTCACCGCCGCCAGCTGCAGTCAGATAGACGTTCGGCTCAGCGGGTAGTTCACGACCGAGCAGGGGCTTGAGGGAGTCGAAGGGAGCGGTGTCACCGACGAACACGCCACCAAGCAGGGTCTTTGCGTCGCCGCTGGTCACGATCTTCTGGTACATGCCGCGTGCGGGGTCGGCGAACAGAACCTCGAGGCAACCCTCGGTGGTGCCGCGGCGGTCACCGAAGCCAGCCACCTGAACGCCGGAGAACTTCAGCTTGGTTGCGATGTCGAACTCTTCAACCTGAGCTTCTTCGTTGTCGTTGAGCAGGTTAGCTGCCACAGCGTCAGCCATAGCGTTAGCCGGCGCAACCAGACCCCAGGTGCGGCCCAGTACGCAGGCGACCTCACCGATAGCCCAAATGTGCTCGTCGGAGGTGTGGCATGCATCGTTGACGAGAATACCGCCGCGCTCACCCAGTGCCAGGTCAGCGTCACGTGCCAGCTCGTCGTTAGCGCGAATACCGGCACCAAAGACCACCATGTCGGCGGGCAGGGTGCGGATTTCAGCGTCCTCAGAGGGAGAATCTGCGATGGAGACGGAGACGACGTTACCGTCAGCGTCCTTGTTGATACCGGAGATGAACACGCCGGTCTCAATCTCAATGCCGGTTGCCTTAATCTGGGCGTTCACGGCGTAACCGCCACCCTGGTCAACCTCAACGGAAAGGAGCCAGGGAGCCACGTCCAGGATGGTGGGCTCTGCACCCAGGTCTTTCAGACCCTCAGCTGCTTCGAGGCCGAGCAGACCGCCACCGACGACGATACTGCGGGGCGCGCGACCGAGGGTGGACTGCAGGCGCTTGACCTCGGAGACCATGTTCTTCACGTCATCGATGGTGCGGAAAACGTGTGCGGCGTCCGAGTTAAGAATGGGGATGCGAACCGCGCGGGAACCGGTTGCGAAGACCAGCACGTCGTAGGGGTACTCGTTGCCCTCGGTGTCGATGACGACGCGGCGGGTGCGGTCAAGCTTCTCTGCGCGGCAGTTGTTGACCAGGTTGATGTTCTCTGCATTCCACAGTTCGGGGTCACCGAGGGTCAGGTCTTTCTCGGTGTCCTTGAAAATCTGCTCGATAGCAACGCGGTCGTAGGGGATGTAGGGCTCATCGTTGAGGATGGTGACGGTGTCCGTCGCGCGACCTGCAGCTTCAGCGCCTTCGTGGTATGCGCGTACGAATCGCCACGCTGCGGGGCCTGCGCCGACAACGAGAATGTTGCGGGGAGTGTGCGACATGGATTTTCCTTCCTAGTTGTAATGCAGGTAGTTCATGGCACGTTCCTACTCTCGATACGCGGTGGTGGCGTGCCTTCGGCGGGAACTCCTAGTTTCCCGGTTTTGGGCTCGTACCGGTGCGTACCGGATAGTTGAGGCGCCCGCTTCTTTAGAATGCATATGAGAATTACGAAACACTTTTATGTGGGATTGTGTTGTTTTCTCCAGGCAGTCAAAAGGCGTTTTTAACTACGACTTTTATCGTACACGTTCTCAGGTACCTCAGGCGTCGAAAATTGGCATTTTTTGGGAAAAATTTTCTAAAAAATCCGCGGAATACCGGGCTAGAATAGGGTACTCTTACCTTACCGGCACTTAATTTAGGTAAGGCTAATCTACAAAAATCGGACTTGAGTTTTAGGGTAAAAATAACCTTTAGCACCGTCCGCGTGCCCCATTTCCAAATGTGGGTTTTATAAGGTAAACTCCAAACAAAGAACACACGAACCGCTATTGTATCCTGCACCCCGCGCGGCGCAGACCACCACTTCGAAAGGAAACCCCCATGGCTGAGAACTGGGTACGCATCTGCGCCGAATCTGACCTCGAAGAAAACTGGGGTGAAGTCGCCCTGATCGACGGCTACCAGTACGCCATCTACAAGACCAAGCACGGCATCTTCGCCGGCGACCACCTCGACCCGCACAGCCAGGCACTGGTCCTCGCACGCGGCATCGTCGGCGAGAAGAACGGCAACCCCACCATCACCTCCCCCCTCTACAAGGAGGTCTACGACCTGACCACCGGCGAGTGCCTCTCCGACCCCTCCTACTCCATCAAGGTCTACCCAGTAGAGGTCCGCGACGGCGACGTCTACCTCAAGACCGCCTAAGCACTCAGCCGCCTACGGCTCTCAAAAACAGCAACACAAAAAACCTCGGGAACATAACGTCCCGAGGTTTTTTGTACGGATTTTTAGAAGCCGCCTCATCAGGTGAGTGAACAGCGAGCGCACTAACCTGATTTTAAGTCATCTAGGCAGCGTCCAGCTGCGCAATAGCCGCATCCATGCGGTCAATAAAGCACTCCGCCACCACGGCAGCAGAAGCACCACCCTGCGCGTTCACCAGCGGCGCGGCAACCTTCACCGGCACACCGGTCGACTCAGCATCACGGCGCATCTTACCGGAGAAGAACCCCTCCGCCAGAAGGTAGGTTGCAGCAAACTTAGGCTGATGCTCAGCAACCACCTCGTGGAACTTCGGATCGATAGAGGCAACGAAGCCGTGATGCACCGGAGTATTCAGTTCCTCAGCCAGCAGCTCAGCGGCACGGCTCATATCCGCGCGACCATCAGCGCGGGAAGAACCAGCCGCGCCCTGCACCACAGGGCCATCACCGGGAGCCCAGCCGACCTCCTCCAGGCGGGTGCGAGTCAAAGCGGCAAGGCGAGGATCCGGACCCAGCGACTCACCAATGCCGATACGCTCAATGCCGCTATTACGCGCGGCACGGCGCAAATCCACCTGAGTGTGAAAGCCGGTCGACAGCAGAATCGGCACAATCACGCAGGGCTCATCATTGGGTAGAGAGGCTGCGGCATCATCAACGCTGGGAGATTCCACATCCACATATGCGGCATGGATACGGTATTCCACGCCGTCATTACGCTGCGCGAGCAGGAACTTGATCTGCTCACGAATCAGCGTAATAGCCTCGCGACCGGCGGCCGAGTCGGTGCCGTGCGAGGTGGCGATTACATTCAGAATAGTCATACTTCCATTGTATGAAAGGAACACCCCGCTTCCCCACTCATGAACACGAGTGACGAAGCGGGGTGTTGCACGAAAGCTAAATATTAGCTCTTGCGGCGGCGTGCCACAACCAGTGCGGTACCTACCGCCAGGGTGATAGCACCAGCTGCTGTGGCAAACATAGCGCCGGATGCGCCGGTCTGCGCTAGCTTCGAGGAGGAGCTACCGGAGGTCGAGGAGCCACCTGCGGAAGAACCACCACCGAGGGAGGAACCGCCGTTAGAGGAACCGCCATTGGAGCCGCTCACACCCAAGTTGTCGGATGCTCCGGAACCCGCATCAGAACCACCGTCGGAGCCACCCTTGTAGCCGGCAGCGTTCTGGTCGGCGGTGCTGCTCTCAGAAGCGGAAGCGCTCGCAGAAGTGGAAGCACTCGAAGATGCCGACTCGCTCGCCGAAGCGGTCGCCGATGCACTGCTGGAGCTGCTTGCGGAACTCGATGCGCTCGCGGAAACACTCGAAGAAGCGGACGCACTAGCGGACGCCGATGCGGACTCGCTCGCTGAGGGGGTCACGGCGGGAACGCTCGGAACCGAGGTCGGGGATGCGCTCACCGATGCGCTCGGGGTTACAGAAGCGCTCGGGGTTACAGAAGCGCTCGGCGCAACAGAAGGCACCACGGACTCGGTCGGCAGAGACGGCGAGGTGGGCTCCTCCGAAGGCACTGCGGTGGGTTCTGCGGTCACGCTAGGCTTAGCGGTTGCAGAAGGCTCCACGGTCGGCTTAGCGGTTGCAGAAGGCTCCACAGTGGGTTCAACGGTCGGCTCAGCAGACTTGGTCGGTTCCGGTGCCTTGGTCGGCTCGGGTGCTGGGGCCGGTTCCGGTGCCGAGTTTGCTGCCAGACGGTTCAGCCACAACTGATCCTCGTAGGTATTCGGGTTCTCGAAGCTGGACGGGTAGATAATATCGCCGTTGGGCAGTTCGAGAGCGTTGTAGCCGCCGCTCTTGTCGGTCTTGCGCATCGAGGAGAGCACCACCTCGTTCACCTTGTTCAGGGTGTCATCCATGAACACCAGGCGGGAGCCGGAGGCGTCCACCACAACCACGTTACCCGCGCGGGTCAGGAACATGGTGGCGACCTCAGTCTTCTCGAAGCCCTCAAGGGTTGCGGACTCGCGGACCACGCTGAAAGTGCCGTTCTCGTACTTGAGGATCTGCACCTTACCGCCGTACCAGTTGTTCCAACGGTAAATATAACCCTTGGGGCTGACCAGGGTCGAGGACAGGGTGGTGGTGTAGCCCTCGGGCGAGGAGTTCGGCACCAGGGACACGCCGTTGCTGCTCAGGTGCAGCAGGTGGCCCTTCTGAACCACCTTTTCGCCAGCCGCGTCGTAGATGGAGGTCGACGGCGCGTAAACGAAGCTGCCGTCGGGCAGCGGTGCGAGGGTCACGGTGTTGGTGGAGAACGAATCACCGTAGTACTCGTCGAGCGAGTAGGCTTTCACAACCTGCGGGTCGATAGAGTCGGGCTTCGGCAGAGCCTGCGAGGTTGCCTTGCCGGATGCGTCGATAATGGTCAGCTTGCCGCCGCCCTGACCGTCAATGCTAACGATACCCCAGGTGTTATTGGCGGGGTTGTAGCCGATTGCCTTGACGGTGTTGGCGCCGAGCTCTGCGTTGGAATAGATACCGGAGGAGACGAGCTTACCCTCCGCGGTCACGGTGTACAGCTCGGGCTTGTTGGTCTCGCTGCCGATGACGAGCATGCGGTTGCCGTCAGTATCCACAGCGAAAACGCCCTTATTTGCCTTCAGGACGCCGGTGTCGGTCATCTTCAAGTTGGAGCTGGTCAGCACGGTGTAGGTGGTGTCGCCGCCGAAGCTCGGGGGTGCCACGTGCACGATGTGGTTCTGACCCAGACGTGCGGTGTTCTGGGGCTGGCTCACGCCCGCGCCGGTGTTGTAAGACTCGGCGACGCTGTAGGCGCTCTTGGGGGTGTTGGCTGCGCTACCGGTGTAGGAGATGCTCAGCGGGTCGAGGCTAGCGCCTTCGTTGTAGAAGTCGGAGAAGGCGTGGTTACCATCGGCGGTCAGGTTCGCGGAGATGCCGCTGATGCTGACCACGCCGCCCTTCTCGCTCTGCTTGGCGGTGCCGGTGCTCAGGGTCGCCATCTTGACTTCCGCGGGGCCTTCGAACTTGCCGGAGGCGTAGTTCTTGGTGCGCACGGTCATGTAGAGGGAGCCGGTGCCGTCAGCGAGGTTCAGTTCCACACGAGGGTTGGAGAAGGTGAGGTTCAGGGCACAGCCGGTTTCGGGGTCCTGACCTTCAGCGCAGTGGCCGGTGAACCAGAGGCGGCCGGCAGCCTGCAGAGTGACCTGCTTGCCGTCTTCAGAGATGGTGGTGGAGGTCGGGGTGAAGGTGAACTGCTTTGCGGTTGCGTCCCAGGCTGCGCCGTCGGTCATTTCGCGGGGCATACCGTTGTAGGACAGGAAGGAGGCGCGCACGCCCCATCCGAAGGATGCGCCGGCAGTTGCCTGGTCGCCTGCTGCAACGTTCTGTGCGGCAACGTTCTGGGCAGCGATATTAATGTTCTCAGCGAGAACGGGTGCCAGGGGCAGAGTGACAGCGCCAGCGACGACGAGGGCGCAGGCTCCCTTGGAGAAGCGGGTGCCAGATGTGAAAATCTTCATTGGTGTGTATCCATACTATCGACATTGTTAGGACAGGCTTACTATATCGACAGTGTAAGCATTTCTCAACATCAGATTCCAAGAAACCGTTTTGTGACAGCGCGCGAAATATACCGCATCACCTAAATACCCTCGCACGCCGACGGCTACACTCCGCCAGGTAGAGCGCTAAGACGGCTTCTACTCCCCTAGCCTCGTTTCACCTAGTCTCGCTTCCAAGAGTTAAAACGTGACACACCCAGGGTGCCAAGAATCAGACCGCCACCCAAAATCACCAAAATCGGCAACAAGGGCGAGGACTTCTCAACTCCGCGAGTAATTTGCGCCTCCGTCTCCTTCACACCATTCGGTGACCCCGACTCAGTGCGCACCTTCGACGAGGAGCCACTCAAAATCGCGGCGCGACGAGACTGTACCGCCGAATCATTACCGGACGGCAAATCAGACTCAGGGGTTGCCTGCACAACATGGGCCTGCCCAGTACGGTACCCCAGAGCCGAAGAAGATTCAGGGCTCGAAGAGCGCAAGGAGCGAGGAACAGAAATCGTGGCGTCCCGAGTTCCCGGCGCCATAGCAGTATCGGAACGGATACCGCGGACCTTGTTGCCGCCCGCAGCACTATTTACGGTAGAATCGCCGCTAGAAATCGCAGTAGGGCTCACAGAAGGTACCCTACCGAACACGCAGGCACCCGGCAGAGCCTCTCCCCCTCAACAACTCCCCTACAGAGAGCCACGCCTCACAGCACCAAGAAACAGATACGCTAAACTACTCCGCACCTAACCCTTCAGCACCCATACTCTCCTGAGGAGAAGCAACATTCACCGTTTCAGACTCCGAAGACTGATAACCCAGCAGGTTCACCACAGTACAGCCGGGCAATAGCGTGCATAGCCAGACATAATCATCGTCTCAGGAGCCTGCACAGAAGTATCCGCCACAGAGCTTCGAGACTGCGCAGTAATCCGCACGAGCAGAACACTGAGCCTCAAGCCGCGCCTCCACCTTTACGGCACGGGGAACTCCGGTGGTGTCCGGGAAAAATGTTCTGGCAGCTAGCCATAATCTCGTCGACTGTTACACCAGGCTTGGGCGTAAACTCAATCGAGACAGTCTCACTGTTGCTCAGGTTCTCAATTTCCGCCATGTACGGCTGCTCAACATTGAGGCACTGGTGTATGCTCAGCTCCAAGTTGCCTTCTTCATTCTTTTGAGACAATCAGATGAGCTGCGGGCACGATCATGAAGGGAATTGCTCTATTTATCGGTAATTCCACACTAACAATACTTTTTTATTTATTGTGGTAAATATGCTTTACCTCCCAAGTATTTTACTGTGCAATAACCCACATAGCATATTTTTTATCTTTCAGAACTCCATCAAGAGCACTCAAAATACATAGACTAGATAAAACTTTTCAACTCCACCTTGAGAGTCAAAGTTTTATTGCATATATATGTAGATTAATGGATTTGCAATAAAAATATTCTGTGCTTTAATGCATTTAATTTATTTATTTTAAGTCAAAAAATAGCAGGTCATGCCACTTTTCCTACATTGTTTCACAAAGAGTACAGACCGATACTCCTGATAGAACCCCCCCTCACCATTGAGCGCAACAAGCCAACCCCTCAACCGACACGCCCCCTCCCCCAAGCATCCAGGCACAGAAAGCACGGGAAAGAAAAAACACAGATACGCAAAAGTGCCACTAACACTCTGTCTAAAGTATTAGCGGCACTTACTTCACACACCTCGCGGTGAGCATCAGATGTTTAGAGCCTGGGCTATTAAAGCCTAAGCTATTAGAGGCTGCGGCGGCGCAGGAGCATCAGTGCGGCACCAGCAATCAGAGTTGCAGCGCCAACGCCTGCGATACCTGCAACACCTTCAGCACCGGTGTTAGCCAGCTGCGGCTTCGAGGAAGCCGAAGAAGAGGTCGAAGTCGAACCCTTAGTGCCGGAGAAGCCTACGGTGTGACCCTTGGAGCTAGAGGAGGTAGCAGCAGAAGCGTTGCCAACCTTAGCCTTGGGTGCCTGAGAAGTGGGCATGCGGGTCTCGGTTACGACAACCGAACCGTCTTCGCGCATTTCAGCGGTGAAGACGCTGGTGGTACCGTCGCCGTTATCACGAACAGTGGTATTGTCATCCTCGGTTGCTGCCGGCAGGGTCGGTGCTGGGTTGTTCGCATCGCTCACAGTAGCGGTGGTGACTGCAACCTGGTGAACCAGACCATTGGGGTCGCTGGTTGCCACCATTGCGTATGCGTAACCGGGCTGCAGCAGTTCAGCAAGAACGCCAACCTTGACACGGAAGGTGCCGTTCACGATTTCAGAAGCAGGCACATCGTGGGTTGCCAGAGCCTCACCGGTGATGTTGCCGCTTGCATCCAAGCGGAAGATCGCGATCTGGACACCGTTAGCGACGGACTCGTGGGTGAAGCCGGAGCCGTTGAAGGTCAGAACGTTGTACTGGTCGTTCGGATCTAGGGAAGCATCCTCGGTGGTGAGGGTTGCGTTCTCGGGTACCGCGGGAGCCTCGGGCGCGGGGGGCTCTTCCTTGGGAGCTTCCGGTGTGGGAGTTACGGGAACGGGGGTCTCTTCCTTGGGTGCCTTGGGTGCGGGAGTCTCATCCTTGGGTGCCTCGGGTGCCGGGGCCTCTTCCTTGGGAGCTTCCGGTGTGGGAGTTACAGGAACGGGGGTCTCTTCCTTGGGGGTCTCCGGTGCGTGGGTAACGCTCTCAGTAACCTTGAAGGAGGAGATAGCTACGAGCCTCTGATCGGGCTGACCCTGCGGGTTGCTTACAGCAGACAGTGCGTAGGATGCGCCGGCGGGCAGCTTGCCTGTTTCAACGGTGATGGAACCTTTGAAGGTGCCATCCTGAATCTGGTCTGCGGGTACCACAACGGTAGCGAGAGCCTCGCCGGTGATCTGGTTGTCTGCATCCAGTGCGTAGATGCTGACCTGCACACCGGGGCCAACCTTCTCGCCGTAGAAGCCTGCGCCAACAATGTTCACAGTGTTCAGCTGTGCATCAGCGGGGAAGCGAGCATCCTCAATAACGATGGAGGGGTCAGCCTGCTTCACCTCGGGAGCCGGGGTGGCGGGGCTGGTCGGCTCGGGGGTTGCCGGAGTGGTGGGGGCAGGAGTCTCAGCCTTGGGAGTCTCGGTTGCGTCTGCCTTGGGGGTTTCGGTCTTAGGTGCTTCGGTTGCCTCAGCCTTAAGGGCTTCAGCCTTAGGAGTCTCGGTTGCGTTGCCGCCGGGCAGGGAAGAAGTCTGAGAAGATGCCTTCTGATCAACAACCTGCTGCTGATCGGCGGGTGCTTCTGCCGCAAAGGTTGCCGGGATTGCTGCTACAGATCCAGCGGTAAAAGCTGCCGCAGCTGCAATCTTGTAAACGCGACGGGTAGTCTTCGACATTTTTCCTCGATCTCTGAATTATCGATGGTGAACCTAAGCGGCGCGCCTCCGTCATTGAGGGACGCACAGATTCACATATGGGTGTGATTGCTAAAAGGCTAACACCCGACTCTGAGTCTTCTACTCTTTTAATATCCACTTTAAGTAACTGTAATGAAATCGTTATAAAACCATCTCTTAAGTTGAGGGTTATTACAGACCAATTGTGGTGTTTTCCAGTCATATACTGACATATGAGCGCCGACGACCTTACACTTTGATTGCATTTTAGGAAATTAGGATACTTTCCATGAATAATTTCATCCCAACTATTTCACCATAGTGAACCATAAGTCTCATGTACCACTTTATGGTTCTATTAAGTACTCTTGGACATCTCTCCCCCACTCTTTCCCACCCCGCGTAGCACCCCAACCAAAGCTCCATACAAGCCGCAGACCTCCCGCGCACACGAACAAAAAGCCTCGCCCGCATCCTAAGAATCAGGAGTGCAGGCGAGGCAAATATAAAACCCCCGCATCAGCGGACGCAAGATCACAAAACTTAGCTCTCTTTGCGAATCACCTTGAACTGGCTGGGCTGCGCCACCGGGCGAATAGTAATACGGTCGAGGTTCACGTGGTGCGGAACGTTTAACGCAAAGGTCACAGTCTGCGCCACATCCTCGGCAGTCAAAGGTTTCTCGACTCCGGCATAAACACGCTCAGCCGCCTCCTTAGAACCCAGACGATTCAGGGAGAATTCCTCGGTATGCACCATGCCCGGGCAGATCTCAATCACGCGCACATTATGCTCTGCCTCTTCCAAGCGCAGCGCCTCCGTCAGGCCGCGAGCGCCGAACTTCGCCGCGTTATATCCGGCGCCACCCTCGTAGCCGTGCTCAGCAGCGGTGGAGGTCAGATTCAGAATCGTGCCGTGGCCATTCTGCCGCAGTGCCTCCGCGAAAGCACGCACCATATGCAGAATACCGAGCACATTCATCTGGTACATCTTCAGATAATCATCAGGCTTACCCTCTGCGACCTTGTCCACACCAATAGCACCACCAGCAATATTGACCAGGGCATCAATAGTGCCCTGCTCTTCCAAAATCTGCTCGGCAACGAAGCGTACGGAATGCTCGTCGGTCACATCACACGTAACCGGATGTGCACCAGTCTCGGTGTAAAGCGTGTAGAGGCGGTCAGTACGCCGCGCCACTGCATAAACAGTCCATCCGCTAGCCACCAGCTGATGCACCGTAGCTCGCCCAATACCACTGGAGGCGCCGGTCACCACGGCAACTTTGCCAACACCGGTATTGGGCAGGAAAGGAGATACAGGAATGTGGGTGTTCTCAGTCATACTTTAATCCTAGTAGAGCGATGCCCGCGGGTGCTCTGTTCGAGCAGACCCGCGGGCATATATTTTGAAATGTTCGATAGCGAGATAGATGCCTACAATGCCACTATTCAGGACGAACGGTACAGGCACTGTCACACCTACTACTTGCGGCGGCGAGGCAACCCCCAACGGCTCCTGCCGCCGTCACGGAACCCAAGGCGGTGCTCAAAATAGACGGGCGAGCTACTACCGGTCCTGATGGTGTCCGGAGGGACTGTACCTTCACGCGCCGACATCAGATAAAGAATCGCGGCACCGGGCATGAACACAATCAGAGGCAGTACGAAACGCATACGCGCCTCACCGTAACCGCTACACACAGTCAAATGCCAGACGCACAACGCAACCAGCACCAGGTGCAGTATCAGCAAAACAGTTTCAGGCGTACCCAAACCAAAAATACTCAGAGAACTCATTGGCAACTCCTCGAAGGTCATGTACTTTCAGTCTACGCCGCCTCCGCGCTACTGAGAAGGATTCACCAGCTGTTGATACTCAAGATTTTCGCGCCTACACTGCTGGTAATCAAGGACAGATAATAGGGGGTTCTCTCCCCCTCGCCATTTTCCGCTGAGTTTACCGTTGAATCCCCGGTTACTCCTCATACCGGTTACTCCTCATATAGGGAACTTCCATGACAGCAATACCGCACGAGCGCATCACCGCGCTACACGAGCAACGCCGCACCCTACAGCAGAGAGCACACAGCATCCGTGCCGCCACCGGAACCCCCTACAGTTCTGAGGTTCACCTGCTACTCGGGCAGAGCTACCTCGACCCCGCCAGTTGGCAAGAACTCGCCGCCTCCAGCGGGATACGTGCCGCAGCACGCAGGGCACAATTTGCGCGCCGGTACCGGCACCTCCTGGCGCGTCTAGAAGCCGCCATCGAGCGGTACGAACAGCACAGCACAGCGCGGAATTCCCCTGGAGCTGAGAGAATGCCGTGAATATGAGAAAATAGCCGTTATGGCTGAAAACATTTTGGGCTCAGACTCGCCCGTACAGATTAACGTTCCCGACCGCCCCGCCCTGGAAGGCCTCGAAGAGAAGCTCTCGCAGCGCTGGACCGACGAGAAAACCTACGCATTCGACGAGAACACCACTCGCGAACAGGTCTACTCCATTGACACCCCGCCGCCGACCGCATCTGGCTCCCTGCACGTGGGTCACATGTTCTCCTACACCCAGACCGACGTCATTGCACGATACCAGCGCATGACCGGCAAGAACGTGTTCTACCCGCTCGGCTGGGATGACAACGGCCTGCCCACCGAACGCCGTGTTCAGAACTACTACGGCGTTCTCTGCGACCCCTCGGTGGCAGACAACGACTCCTTCCGTGACCTGATCACTTGGAAGGCAGACGGTACCCCCAAGCCTGACCGCAGCCAGGCAAAGTGGCCGCGTATCTCCCGCAACAACTTCATTGAACTCTGCGAAGAGCTCGCGGTTGAAGACGAGAAGGTCTTCGAAAACCTCTTCACCACCCTGGGTCTGTCCGTTGACTGGTCGCGCACCTACCGCACCATCGACGCGCACTCCCGCAAGGTCTCCCAGCTCGCCTTCCTGAAGGATCTGGAAGCAGGCAACGCCTACATGGCAGAAGCACCGACCATGTGGGACGTCACATTCCGCACCGCAGTGGCACAGGCTGAGCTAGAAGACAAGGAACGCCCCGGCGCGTACCATCGCATCAGCTTCCACCGCCCCAACGGTGAGAAGGTCTGGATTGAGACCACCCGCCCCGAGCTGCTGCCCTCCTGTGTGGCTCTCGTGGCACACCCGAACGATGAGCGTTACAAGCCGCTGTTCGGCACCACCGTCACCTCCCCGCTGTTTGGCGTTGAGGTCGAGATCAAGGCGCACCCGCTGGCACAGCCGGATAAGGGTGCCGGTATCGCCATGATCTGTACCTTCGGTGACACCACCGACGTCACCTGGTGGCGTGAACTGCAGCTGGACACCCGCGCCCTCATCGGTCGCGATGGCCGTTTCTCCCGTGAAACCCCCGAGTGGATTACCTCCGCCGAGGGTCGCGAGCGCTACGAACGCATGGCAGGCACCACTGTCTTCACCGCGCAGAAGACCGTCGTGGAGATGCTGGCTGAGGCTGGCGAAATGGACGGCGACCCCAAGCCGATTACCCACCCCGTGAAGTTCTACGAGAAGGGTGACAAGCCCCTCGAAATCGTTGCTTCCCGTCAGTGGTACATCCGCAACGGTGGCCGTGACGCGGCACGCCGCGAGAAGCTTATTGAGCGCGGCCGTGAGATGAACTGGTTCCCCTCCTTCATGCGTAGCCGCTACGAGAACTGGGTTGAGGGTCTGAACGGCGACTGGCTGATTTCTCGCCAGCGTTTCTTCGGCGTTCCCTTCCCCGTCTGGTACCCGCTGGACGCTGAGGGCGAGCCGGACTACGAGAACCCGATTCTGCCGACCGAAGAGATGCTGCCGGTTGACCCCGCATCTCAGGCTGCTCCCGGTTACACCGAGGACCAGCGCGGCGTAGCGGGTGGCTTCATCGCTGACCCGGACGTTCTGGACACCTGGGCTACTTCCTCCCTGACCCCGCAGATTGCGACCGGCTGGGGCGTGAACCCGGACCTGCATGCGAAGACCTTCCCCATGGATCTGCGCCCGCAGGGTCACGACATTATCCGTACCTGGCTGTTCTCCACCGCTGTTCGCGCGGAGACCCTGGCTTCCTCCGTACCCTGGTACAACACCGCGCTTTCCGGATGGATCCTTGACCCGGACCGCAAGAAGATGTCCAAGTCTAAGGGCAACGTTGTGGTCCCGAACGAGGTTCTGGAGAAGTACGGTTCGGACGCTGTACGCTACTGGGCTGCTTCCGCTCGCCTGGGTGCTGACACCGCCTACGACGAAGGCCAGATGAAGATTGGCCGCCGTCTTGCTATCAAGCTGCTGAACGCATCCAAGTTCGTGCTGAACCTGGGCGCTACCGAGAAGTCCGTGATTACTTCTCAGGCTCAGGGTCGTGTGCTGATCAACGCTCTGGACCGTTCCCTGCTGGCTCGCTTGGCGTACCTGATTGAGGAAGCAACCGCCGCATTCGAGAAGTACGAGTACGCTCGTGCCCTGCAGATTTGCGAGAGCTTCTTCTGGTCCTTCACCGACGACTTCGTTGAGCTGGTTAAGGACCGTGCGTACGGTGCTCGCGGCGAGGAGGAGCAGGCTTCTGTTCTGGCTGCGCTGGCAACCACCCTGGATGCTCTGCTGCGCTTGTTCGCGCCCTTCCTGCCGTTCGTGACCGAAGAGATTTGGTCCTGGTGGCGTGCAGGTAGCGTGCACCGCGCCGAGTGGCCGCAGGCACTGCCCATTCTGGAAGGTACCCTGCTGGCTGAGTACTCTGCACAGAACCCGACTGCCGGCATTTCTGCCCAGTGGGTCCTGGCGGATGCTGACCCGGCTCAGATTGAGTCGCTGAAGCAGATCCTGCCGGATGTTGCTGAGGCTCTGGGTGGCCTGCGCAAGGCTAAGAGCGACGCGAAGGTTAAGCAGCGCACCGAGGTTGAGTCCGCAACTATTGCGGCTCCTCAAGCTCAGCTGAATCGCATTGCCGCTGGCATGGCTGACTTGAAGGCTGCCGGTAACGCTCGTGAGCTGTCTCTGGTGGCGGCTGAGGGCGAGCTGGAGGTTCGCGATGTTATGCTCGTTGTGGAAGAAGCAGCTGAGTAATTTCGCCAAATTTTAAGCGTTCTTCGTTTAAATTTATGACGCTGTTTGAGCGTTGAAGACGGGGCGGTACCGATTGACGGTACTGCCCCGTCTTCTGTGCCTCTGTATGTTAGTTTTCTATTTTCTGGGGTTGGGTTTAGGTCCGTTAGACCATGGAATATTCAACTTCGGCAGACGCATAAGTCTGCCCAGGCTCTACACGCCAGCTACACCAACGAAGTGTATGAGCTCTGGCATCAACACATCTCCACCAGCGCCGCCACCGATGAGGCGAGCATCGCCTCCGGTTCTTTGAGCGCTCAGCAGCTTGAGGCCTGACCCGCAAGTGGGTGCGCTTCATGCGCGAAAACTGCGATATGCTGCACCACGAAAGCTCCATCACCGCCGCACGTGCCGCGGTTGAGATTAAGCCCCCCCCAAGTAGGGCCACCCCATATTCTCTTTCGTGCGGCAACACTAGCACTTTCGCGTTGGTACCGCGTTTTTCTGGGGCGGGGCAATCGAGCCAAGCAATTAAGCCCTGCCCGGAATGCATACTTCACACAACCCGTCCCTTGCTATAGTTATGGGTATTCAAAGACCCTAACTATGTTTTGCAGAAAGGGCGGGAATGCCCCACCAAAAACGCGTCCTGCGGCCTATACGTAGTGACGTTGCTCCCCCAGTTACCTCTCCACCGGTCTACCGTGGCGATATTGACACACGCGGCTCAGCTCAAGACCTCGTCCCGCGCAGCTTGTGGGTCAATTTCTGGGATATTCTGTTCTTCATCTTCGCAGGCATCGCGGCTCTCGTACTGACCTTCATGATTCTGGCGAATACTGTCGGCCACTCTTTTTGGGGTTTCCCCATCGCCTTCATTTTCTGGGCGGTCACCGCATACCTGACGCTACCGCGTTTTCACGCCATCATGACCCGCATCTACGTACCCGACTACTTTATTGGCCGTACCCGCACCCCGGACGGCCTGCTTGGTGACCCGGTCAATATCGGTCTGATTGGTACCGAGGAGCAGATTCACCAGGTCATGCAGGACGCCGGCTGGACTCGCGCTGACGACGTTACCCTCGTCTCTTCCTGGAAGATTATTCTTTCCACCATCACCCGCCGCTCCTACGCGGAGGCACCCGTCTCCCCGCTGAAAATTTTTGGCAAGACACAGGCTTTCGCCTATCAGAAGGAAGTGGACGGCAACCCCGAGAAACGCCACCATGTGCGCTTCTGGAAAACCCCGGACGGCTGGTTGCTGCCGGGCGGTCACCAGGTGGATTGGTTGGCAGCGGGCACGTACGACTCCGGCGTGGGTTTCAGCTTCTTCACCCTGCAGGTCACGCACCGCATTGACGCTGAAACCGACTTTGAACGCGACTACATTGTGGAGTCCATTCAGTACGCTCACCCGGAAACTCACGTTGAGATTCTGCACGATTTTTCCTCCGGGTACCACGCCCGTAACGGTGGCGGTGACGCAATCCGCACGGACGGCGCGCTCCCGGTCATCGTGCTGAACAACGAGGGCCTGGAGCCGCAGGAGCAGGAAGAAATTCACCTCTCCAGCGCACACGACCTGGCGTACCGCATGCCGCTGAGTCTGCTGGTCGGCTCGGGTATGCTCATCGCCGTGACGCTCGCAGACATTATCAATAGCATCATTCTGGCGCTCAGCCGCCCGGCAATGCGCGCCAAGTTGCTGGAGGAAGGCTCCGGCAACGATGTTGAGTTGTTAAGCCTTTTCGATCAGATGGATAGCGACGTACTGCTGACCATTACCAGTACGGTGCTGGTTGGTTTCGTAGCGATTTATTCGGCGGTGCACCTGTTCCTGCTGTGGAGCACCTTGCGAGGCTCGTCGAAGGCTCGCCGACTGGCTCTACTATTAACGGCTCTGAACTTCACGGCGATTACCGGCGGCGTGCTGTTGGGGCGCCAGTCCCTAATGCTGTCCACGATTTTCTTCCAGTTGGGCGTTGCCGTGTTCGCGATGCTAGCTTTCACCTCGGACGCGGCAGTCCAGTACACGGCAACCCGCACCTTCCATATGCGTGATACGAAGATCGTGCAGCGCGCAACGCACCCGAAGGTGCTCGAGCACAGGGCTCAGCACAAGGCACAGAAAACGCAGAAGGCTCGCAGGGGTACCTCTGCAAGCCGCACTCACCGCGCGTAGAGTGCACGCTTCAGGGATTGTACGCTTCAGGGCAACATAGTGAATAGAAAAGTACCGCCCGGTCAGTAACCGGGCGGTACTTTTATGCTCTGCAGCCGCAGACTCTAACGAGCCTCAGCGCAGTGCAGGATTCTTAGGCTTCGCCGATTTCGCCGTGGAAAATCGGGCCCACGTTACGGGGGCGCTTGAGCTCAAAGAAGCCGGGGTAGGAAGCCAGCGCCAGGGCGCCGTCGAAGAGCTTACCTGCCTCTTCACCGGCAGGGCTCGGGGAGATGACCGGGCCGAAGAAAGCGGTGCCGTTGATAGAGATCAGCGGAACACCAACATCGGTGCCGCCCACGGTCTCCAGCGCCAGGTTCAAGGAAGCGCGCATCTGCTCATCGTACTGATCGGTGAAGGCGACATCTGCCAGCTCTACGGGCAGGTTGACCTCCTCCAGTGCCTTGACGATTGCGTCGCGGTAGGAATCAGCCTTGTTGCTATTGTGGTGAATCTGCTCACCCAGAGCGTCGTAGAGGGGCTTGATGACCTTGTTGCCGTGCAGCTCCCGCACAGCAGTGATAAGGCGGGTCGGCGCCCAGGACTGGTCCATCATTGTCTGGTAGTCAGCGGGCAGCTCGCGACCCTGGTTGTGCATGGACAGGGAGAAGGGGCGCCAGGTCACCTCAACGTTGCGGACCTTCTGCACCTCACCAATCCAACGGGAGGTAATCCAGCACCAGGGGCAAATCGGGTCAAACCAAAAATCAACCTGTGCGGGTGCGTTCTCAGCCATGAGTGTTCCTCTCTCATATGATTACGCCAGCCGCTTCTATGAGCCGGCGCTTATTCTTGGGTACATGCTCTTCAACATATGCTCTTCAGGACATGTGAATGAGAGCGGTACCTGCTAGTGAGCCGTCACCCCATACAACCAGGGCGACGGCTTCTTTATTCCCTAGCCTTATCGGCTGGAAGTATTCGGTTATGCTGCCTGACGGTCCGCATCTTTCAGGGAGGCGGTCTTCGCTCCCCCCTTCACGGTGCGGGTGGCCTCGGCTTCAGGGTCGGGCGCCTGTAGCACGTAGCGGGGTTCCGTGCCGTTGAGCACGGTGTCCTCACCAATGACGATAGATACCACATCGGTACGGTCCGGGATGTCAAACATAATCGGCTGCAGAATCTGCTCCATCATGGAACGCAGGCCGCGGGCACCAGTACCGCGCTCGGCAGCGAGGCGCGCAATAGCCTCGACTGCTGCGTCATCGATGATGAGTTCTACTCCGTCCAGGGCGAAGAGGTGACGGTACTGCTTGAGCAGTGCGTTCTTCGGTTCGGTCAGCACGCGAGCCAGCTCTTCTTCATTGAGCTCGCTCAGGGTCGAGATAACCGGCAGACGGCCAATCAGCTCGGGGATGATGCCGTAGTGCGCCAGGTCCTCGGGCATGATCTGGTCCAGCGGGTTCTTCACGGAACCGCCCAGTTCAGCACCGAAACCGATACCGCCGGCACCCACGCGGGCTGCGATGCGGTCGTCAATATTGTCGAAGGCACCAGCCACGATGAAGAGAATGTTTGAGGTATCAATCTCAATGTTTGCGTGCGCGGGATGCTTGCGTCCGCCCTCCGGCGGTACGGTCGCCACGGTGCCCTCAATAATCTTCAGCAGCGCCTGCTGCACGCCTTCACCGGACACGTCACGGGTGATGGAGAGGTTCTCGCCACCCTTGCGGGCAATCTTGTCGATCTCGTCAATATAAATAATGCCGCGCTGAGCCTTGGCAATATCACCGTCAGCAGCGTTAATGAGGCGCAGCAGAATGTTCTCCACGTCGTCACCCACGTAGCCCGCCTCGGTGAGAGTGGTTGCGTCGACCAGGGCGAAGGGCACATCCAGCTTCTTCGCCAGGGTTGCCGCCAGGTAGGTTTTACCGCAACCGGTCGGGCCGAGCATCAGAATATTCGACTTGCCCAGCTCCACCTGCTCCCCCGCGGTCGCCGAAAGAATGCGGGAAGTCAGTACTGGGTTATCAATATCGTGGATGCGCTTGTAGTGGTTGTACACCGCCACCGCCAGGGTGCGTTTCGCCGCGTCCTGACCGATGACGTAGTCGTTGAGGTAGCTGTAAATTTCGCGCGGAGTAGCCAGCTGAGCCGCGGGGGCAGCTGCGGGGGCTTTGACTTTCAGACGCTCTTCCGCGAGAATCTCTTCGCACAGCTCCACGCATTCGTCGCAGATGGAAACGTTCGGGCCGAGCACAATCTTGAAAACCTGCGCGCGAGTCTTCTTGCAGAATGAGCATCGCATGCTGGCGTTGGGCTGTTCGGGAGGCACAATGATGTCTGTGGCCACGAAAATTCCCTTTCAATCGGCGTGGTGAAATCGGTACAGAAGGGTCGGTGACCTGATATCTGCGGTGATTTCTCAGGAGGTGCACCGGCGGGTAGTGGGTGCCTTAGTTTGAGTGAGAAAACGGTATGAAATACTCGAATTTTCTCCTTCTCTAAGGCTACCGGAGTTCACCCCGGAACCAAGAATTACGCACCGCAAATGCACGGACTTACCGGGCATATGACAAAGCGCGTCTTTTATGACGGCGCCGGGGGCTGATACTCCGGCATGTGACGCGACAACCCGGCAGAGGCTAAAGCCTGGCAGATCGCAAAACCTTACAAGAAAGCGCAGGCCAACGCCACCTATCAGCTGATCTCGCCGCACCCCACCCGGCGGGCACAAATCAGCGGACACAAAAAGGGCGGCACCACACCGCGCACCAGCCCGAAGGCTCGCACACGGCACGATGCCGCCCCTCCCCTAAAAAATGCTCGGGGATATTCCTCAAAACTAAAGTTTAGGTGTGGGAAATAGCGGTGTTGGTCGCAGGCTTACGTAGCTTACGAGACTCCAGCACCTTATCGACCAGGCCGTACTCCAGGGCAGCAGCCGCAGTCAGAATGTTGTCACGCTCAATGGATAGGTCAACTTCCTCGTAGGTCTTGCCCGAGTGCAGTGCCAGGGTCTGTGCAGTCCACTCACGCATACGCATAACCTCGTTTGCGTGAATCTCAATGTCAGATGCCTGACCGCCCTGCTGGCCGCTCAGCGCGGGCTGGTGAATCAGCACGCGAGCGTTCGGCAGTGCCAGACGCTTGCCGGGGGTACCGGCAGCCAGCAGAACCGCCGCAGCGGATGCCGCCTGGCCCAGGCACACGGTCTGGATTTCGGGGCGGATGAACTGCATGGTGTCGTAGATGGCGGTCATTGCGGTGAAGGAGCCGCCGGGCGAGTTGATGTACAGGGTGATGTCACGCTCGGGGTCCTGTGCCTCCAGCACCAGCAGCTGAGCCATGATGTCGTCAGCGGATGCGTCATCCACCTGGGTGCCCAGGAAGATGATGCGGTCCTCGAACAGCTTTGCGTACGGGTCCTGACGCTTGTAACCATAGGGGGTGCGCTCCTCGAAGCTGGGGAGCACATAGCGGTTGCTCGGCATAGCCGGCGCCGAGGTGGTGATATCGTTCGGCAGGTAGTTCATGTGCATCTCCCTTATGCGTTCTTCGATTCGGGCAGCTTACCGGCGGTGGTGGCAATGTGGTCGAAGAAGCCGTATTCCAGGCCTTCTTCCGCGTTGAACCAGTTGTCGCGGTCGTTATCCTTCAGGATGGTTTCCAGGCTCTTGCCGGTGCGCTCAGCGGTGATCTCTGCCAGGCGCTTCTTCATGTCCAGAATCAGCTCAGCCTGGGTGCGGATATCCGATGCGGTACCGCCAATGCCACCGAGGGGCTGGTGCATGAGGATGCGGGCGTTCGGGGTTGCGTAGCGCTTGCCGATGGTGCCTGCAGTGAGCAGGAACTGACCCATGGATGCTGCCATACCGGTCACCACGGTCACCACGTCGTTCGGGATGAGCTGCATGGTGTCGTAGATAGCCATGCCGGCGGTTACAGAACCGCCGGGAGAGTTGATGTACAGGTAGATGTCTGCCTCGGGGTCTTCAGCCGAGAGCAGCAGCATCTGGGAGCAGATGAGGTTAGCGTTGGAGTCGCGCACCTCGGAGCCGAGCCAGATAATACGCTCCTTCAGGAGGCTGTTGTAGACGTAATCTTCCTGGGCACCAACGATGGGGGTTGCCATAGACGGCGCGGGCGCCACGCCGGCTGCCTGGGAGGCGCCGATGGGCAGAGGCATGTAGCTGGACATTCTTCCTCTTCTTCTCTAATGGGTCTTCGCTGCGTCTTTGCGCGATTTACGCGCCGGAGCGCACGCGAAAAGTTTCGTTGCTACTACCTTACCGATAGTTGCTCTCCCCCGCTTCTCTGCACGTTGTTCGTTCGCCAGGGGGTGAAGCATAGGCAAAAACTTGGGGTGGAATAGATTGGGGGGTGAAAAGAGCCTCAGCGGGCACCCAACCGGTAACTCGGTGGATGCCCGCTGAGGCTACACGTTTCAACCAATCAGCTCACGCCCTCTAGCGGGGTGGCTTCTTGCAGACCATGGCGGGATTTAGGCAGCTGCCTCTTCGCCCTCACCCAGGTACTTGGACAGGTCAACAACGTTGCCCTTGGTGTCCTTGACCACTGCGGTCTTCAGCACAGTTGCCAGAGCCTTGGAGCGGCGAACCTCGCCGACCAGTGCGCCAGCCTGGCCGGAGCCATCCAGCATCTGTGCGAACTGGTTGGGGTCCATGCCGTACTGGGAGCTCATGGTGATGATGTAGTTGATCATCTCAGCCTGGTCAACGGTCACTTCTTCCTTGTCCGCAACAGCGTCGAGAACCATCTCGTTCTTGAATGCGGTCTCGGTGTTCTCGCGAACCTCGGCGCGGTGCTCCTCGGTATCGTGAGCTGCTTCAGCGTTGGGGCTGTTGAAGTGCTGCTCGAGCTGGTCTTCGATAACCTTCTCGGGGACGGGGATCTCAACGAGCTCAACGAGCTTTGCGAGGACCTTGTCGCGTGCCTGGGTGCCCTGCTCGGCAACCTTAGCTTCTGCAACCTGCTTCTTGATGTCTTCCTTCAGCTCGTCGATGGTGTCGAACTCGGAAGCCAGCTGTGCGAACTCGTCGTCAGCTGCGGGCAGCTCGCGCTCCTTAACTGCCGAGAGCTTGACCTTGATGACTGCCTGCTCGCCTGCGTGCTCGCCACCGGAGAGCTTGGTCTCGAAGGTTGCGTCCTCGCCAGCAGACAGGCCGGTCAGAGCCTCGTCGATGCCGTCAAGCATGGTACCGGAACCGATCTGGTAGGACAGGTCGTTTGCTGCGTCTACCTGCTCGCCGTCGATTTCTGCGGTGATGTCGATGGTCACGAAGTCCTTGTCAGCTGCGGGGCGCTCAACGGTCTTCAGCGTGCCGAAGCGCTCACGCAGAGCGTCCAGTGCCTGAACCTCGTCCTCAGCGGTGACCTCTACCTCGTCAACCTCAATCTCGAGGCCCTCGTAGTTGGGCAGCTCGATTTCGGGGCGGACGGTGACGGTAATGGTCAGCTTGACGTCTGCCTCACGGTTCTCGGTGGAGGGCTGGGACTGAACGTCCAGCTCGGGCTGTGCCAGGGGGGAGAGTTCGTTCTCGCCCAGTGCCTGTGCGTAGTAGTCGTTCAGAGCGTCGTTCAGGGATGCCTCGACGATGTAGTCGAAGCCCGCACGCTGCTCGATGAGCTGCTTGGGCAGCTTACCCTTGCGGAAGCCGGGAACGCTGATCTGGCCTGCGAGGTTCTTGTAGGTGCGGTCCAGGTAGGGCTTGAATTCTGCGAAGGGAACCTCGACCTCAATCTTTGCGAGGGTCGGGTTGAGCTTCTCGACGGCGGTCTTCACGTCCGTGATCTCCTCATATCGTTTCGGTGCGGCACGAATCGTGTGTGCCGCGGTTGCTTACTGGAAAGAGCGCCGCGACACGATACGATGTCGCGGCGCTCGTTTCACGTCGGGGCGACAGGATTCGAACCTGCGATCTCCTGCTCCCAAAGCAGGCGCGTTAGCCAAGCTACGCCACGCCCCGTGAAACTGACCATGCTAAACATATACATGCATAACACAATCAGTGCTCTAGTTTACCTGTTTTCCTGCTAAATGCCCAACACAGCGGCTCGTGCACAAATTATTTCCACTCAGCGCGTACTCTTCTGTCTTCCTTGGTTTTGTAGGGTGTTTTGTGTGGATGCGCGGTGAGGGGATGACGAGCTGGAGCATGCGGATTCCGAGCGCGCGAGGAAACAAATCCGCATGCGGAAGGGATTCCCGTCATCCCGCAACGAAAAAGGCCCCGGTGCTTACGCCGGAGCCTTTGAAGTGGAGGGGATGACGGGAATCGAACCCGCGTAATCAGTTTGGAAGACTGAGGCTTTACCATTAAGCTACATCCCCGGAATGGAACTTGACTATAGTAGCGAGGTTCCATCTGGGCTGTCAAATATATGAGCAAATGTATGAGTAGTTTTTAGACCTGGCAGCCGGGGCACCAGTAGAGTTTGCGGCCGGCGATTTCTTCCATACGGATGGTGGTTCCGCAGCGACGGCAAGGCTCGCCGTGGTGCATGTACACGTAGTTGGCGTGCTCGGGCCAGGCTTCGGTTTCGAGTATGCCGGGGCGGTCTTTGGGTTCGGTGGTGATGATGCGACCCACGCGCACGCCGATGACCAGCAGATGCTTATTGTCTTCCCAGAGTCGCTTCAGCTCCTCGTCGCTAAGGCTCTTGCCGGGGCGTAGCGGGTCAATTTCCTGGCGGTAGAGCGATTCGGCGCGGAAGATATTGCCCACGCCGGAGATTGCTGCCTGATCCATCAGAATCACACCGATCGGGCGGGAGCTCTTACGTGCGGCGCGGTAGAAATGTTCGGGGTCGGCGTCCGGGTTGAGCGGGTCGGGGCCAAGCTTAGAGCGGACGGTGCGAACCTCATCCGGCGTAAGGGTGCGGCAGATAGTCGGGCCCACCAGATCCGCCCAGCCGTGTTCGGAAACAATACGGCAACGCACCGTGCTCTTCGGCTCGGGAGGACCGGCGTAGGGCTCTCCCTCCCCCGCGGCGTATTCTTTTTCGCCAATCTTGCGGGGCGCACCGATGCTCGAAGCACCCGTGAACGTTTCGTCTCCGCCGAAGCTCCAGTTACCGTAAATACCCAGATGCACATTCAGGGTCAGGTCGTTGTCGAAAGTCACGAACAGGTGCTTACCGTGCGCGTATGCACCGGTGATGGTGTGCCCGTCCAGCAGGGCGGCACCCTCAGCGTAGCGGCCCTGCGGGGAGGAAACCTGCACGTGCTCGCCGGTGAAGACGTCGCTAATCTGGCGGGCGATACGGTGGATGGAGTGGCCTTCGGGCACGGGTTCTCCTCGAAAACTTGCTGGTTAGAAATAGCGTGGATTATATGGGGTGCAGAAATAACTGAGGCGTATAGCCTGCACTATACGCCTCAGATTTTAGAGCTTAGGCAGCGTCAATCTGCTTGCCGGCAATGTCGCCGGTCTGCTCGTACTCAGCCAGCTGACCGATACGGCGTGCGTGACGCTCTTCGTTGGTCCAGGGGGTAGCCAGGAAGACCTTGATGATTTCCAGTGCTTCTTCCTTGGTGTGCTGGCGGCCGCCCACAGCAACGACCTGTGCGTTGTTGTGCTCGCGAGCCAGTGCCGCGGTGTCATGGTTCCATGCCAGAGCCGCACGGATACCCTCAACCTTGTTCGCAGCCATCTGTTCGCCGTTGCCGCTACCGCCGAGCACGATACCCAGGGAGTCCAGGCCGCCCTCGCGGTCGCGCTTCACGCCAAGGGCTGCGTTAATACAGAACGAGGGGTAGTCATCCAGCGGGTCGTAGTCGGCGGGGCCATGATCAATCATTTCGTAGCCCGCAGCGGTGAGGGACTCGATCAGATAGTGGCTCAGTTCGAGGCCAGCGTGGTCGGTTGCGATGTGTACGCGCATGGGTACTCTCCTGGTGATTTTGTCTTGGTGTGACGTGCGAATGTGTGTTCGTGGGAGACGCCGGTTCTCAGTTCTGAGCACCGTTGCTAGAGTGCGCCGCGCATCCATCAGGTGGGATGCGCTTCCCCGTTTAGGTTTTTCTGTCTTAACTGTATCGAATTCGCGTTGGTTCGGGTAATGGGATGCCTTCTAGACCCCCGCCTATGCGGTAGACTGTGGGATATGGCACTTTGAGTGTCCCGATTCACCGCGCCTGAGTTTCAAAACCTCCAGCACTACGTATGCAGCGTCGCAGGAGCCGCACCTCGGGAACCAGGACACCATGACAGAGCGTGCCAGCACGGCACGCTATTCACATCTAAGGAGAGGGAGCTGTATGCCCGGCCTGAACCTAACCCGCAATGAGGCAATCGAACGCGCATCCATTATTAAGCGTGTGCACTCGTACCGTATTGAACTCGACCTGCCGAAGGACAAAGACGTCTTCTCCTCGAAGGTTGAAATCCGTTTCGATGCTCAGGAAGGTACCTCCACCTTCATTGACGCGATTACCTCCTCAGTTAAGTCCATTAACCTCAACGGTGAAGAGCTGAGCACCGAGCTGGCTGACGGCGAGCGCATCCAGCTGCCGAACCTGGCTGCTGAGAACACCCTGGTCATTGATGCAGAGATGTTCTACACCAACACCGGTGAGGGCCTGCACCGTTTCGTGGATCCCGCCGACGGCGAAGTGTACCTGTACTCCCAGTTTGAGGTGCCGGATTCCCGCCGAGTGTTCCCGGTCTTCGAGCAGCCCGACCTGAAGGCTGAGTTCGAGTTTATTGTGCGTGTTCCTTCGCACTGGGTGGTTGTGTCGAACCAGCCCGAGGTGAAGGTTGAGGATAAGGAATGCGGTTGCGGCCGTGCGAAGACCTGGTTCTTCAAGCCAACCCCGCGCATGTCTTCGTACATTACCGCGATTGTGGCTGGCCCCTACGAGAAGGTCACCAGCGAACTGACTAACTCTGAGGGTCGCGTGATTCCGCTGGGCGTGTACGCTCGTAAGTCTCTCATGCCTTTCGTGGATGCTGAGGACATGTTTGAGCTGACCCGTCAGGGCTTCGAGTTCTACGAGGAGCAGTTCAAGACCCCGTACCCGTTCGAGAAGTATGATCAGCTGTTCGTGCCCGAGTTCAACGCAGGTGCAATGGAGAACGCTGGCTGCGTGACCTACCTGGAGACTTACGTCTTCCGCTCCAAGGTTGCGGAGGCTCTGCGTGAGCGCCGCGCTATCACCGTTCTGCACGAGCTGGCTCACATGTGGTTCGGCGACCTGGTCACCATGAAGTGGTGGAACGACCTGTGGCTGAACGAGTCTTTCGCTGAGTTCATGTCGACTCTGGCTGCTGCGGAGAACACTCGCTACGCCAAGGAGGCGTGGGCTACCTTCGCTGCTTCGGAGAAGACCTGGGCTTACCGTCAGGATCAGCTGTCTTCGACTCACCCGATTGTGGCTGAGATTCGTGACCTTGCCGATGTCCAGGTGAATTTCGACGGTATTACGTACGCGAAGGGCGCTTCGGTGCTGCGTCAGATGGTGGCGTGGGTCGGCCAGGAGAACTTCATGGCTGCGCTGAAGGTGTACTTCGATAAGCACAGCTGGGGTAACACCGTTCTGGATGACCTGCTGGTTGAGCTGGAGCGCACCTCCGGCCGTGACGTACGCGCGTGGAGCGCTAAGTGGCTTGAGACTGCTGGAGTAAACACTCTGGCTGTTGAGGTTGAGAACGACGAGGCAGGTAACATCTCGTCTCTGGGTATTCGCCAGTCCTACGCTGAGGGCTTCGAGACTCTGCGCCCGCACCGTGCCGTCATTGGTTTCTACAACCTGGTAGACGGCAAGCTGACCCGTACCGACCGCATTGAGCTGGACATTGACGGCGAGCTGACCGTGGTTGAGGAGGCTCTCGGCAAGAAGCGTCCTGACCTGCTACTGCTCAACGATGAGGACCTGGCATACGCAAAGATTCGCCTGGATGAGCGTTCCATCGAGACCGCGATCAAGCACCTAGGTGACATTGATTCTTCCGTGGCTCGCGGCGTAGTCTGGGGTTCGCTCTGGGATACCGTGCGTGACGCTCAGATGCCAGCACGCAAGTACGTTGACTTGGTGCTGAACAACATCGGTCAGGAGACCAACTCCACCGCTCTGCGCACCCAGATTAACAACCTGTCTGCTACCCTGCACTCCTTCGTGGCTCCCGAGGCTCGTGAGGAGACTCGCCGCCGTGCTGCTGACCGTCTGTGGGAGCTGGCTAACGCCGCAGAGCCCGATTCGGATGCTCAGTTGCAGCTGGTGCAGGCGTTTATCAACCAGACCCGCACCGAGGTGCAGTACGACAACGTGCAGCGCCTCTTCGAGGGCGAGCTGGCCCTTGAGGGCCTGGACATTGATGCTGACCTGCGTTGGAACCTGGTGTGCCGTCTGGCAACCGGTGGCCGCTTCACCGCGGAGCAGGTCGCTGAAGAGCTGGAGAACGACAACACCGCTAACGGCCAGCAGTATGCTGCTCAGGCGTACGCTTCCATGCCCTCTGCTGAGGCAAAGGCAGAGTACTGGAATAAGATTATGGTTACCGGCGAGCTGTCGAACATGATTCAGCGTTACGCTATTTCTGGTTTCCAGTCCGGCAAGCCCGAGCTGATCAAGCAGTACCACGAGCCGTATTTCGAGCAGATTGAGGGTATCTGGCGTTCGCGTTCGCATGAGATTTCCATGCAGATTATTAGCGGCATGTACCCGAGCGAGCCGACTGCTGAGCTGTTGGAGCGCACTGAGTCGTACTTGGCTTCTTTACCTGATGATGCTGCGGCTCTGTACCGTCAGATTGCGGAGGCACGTGATGGCGTGGCTCGTGCCTTGAAGGTTCAGGCTGCTGACATCTAACAATGCTTGTGAGTTGAGGTGGGTTGACCGTCTGCTCTCATAGGTTTTGTTCGTCCCCTTCTGCCCCGTTCTGGGGTGGGAGGGGACGTTTTGCATCAAGTGTTTAAAATCTTGTCACTGCGGTGCATATTTTTTGTTATTTTCATTTGATTATCCTTCAAAGGCTCTCTACTTGGGGTTGCGGCTATCGTATACTGTTGTGCATGCCTTCTATCCAGTCTCCTATCGCGAAAGTTTCTCTGACCGGCGCAATCCTTGCTGTGGTTGCCACCGGTTCTGTTGGCGTGTACTACTCCGCAGGAGGCTTCAACTCACCTGGTAGCACCGCCGCAACTGCTGCGGCGAGTGCTGATCCTACCCAGTCAGCGCAGGAAAGCCCGAGTGAGTCCCCCTCCCCCGAGCCGACTCCGGAACCGACCACCCCGGCGCAGAAGATGGAACGCACCGCACAGAACGCCTTCGGCAAGGAGGGGGCGCAGGCAACCAGCGAGGCTCAGGTGCCGTTCTCTACCTCCGCTGATACCGCCGACATGCTGGTTCAGCAGTTCAAGGGTGGCGTGGTCATGTACACCCCCAAGTACGGTCCGGTTGCGGTGGAATCCGGTGTCTACGAGCATTGGTGGAAGCAGCGCGGGTACAGCGACTTTGCCGCTTGGGAGGGTCTGCCGGTGAGCTGGCGATCCGAGAACGGCGTACTGTACACCAAGTTTGAGAAGGCTGAACTCTACTGGGATAAGGCGAATGGTCTGCCGCGTAACGCGAACATCCTGGGCGCTCAGGATGCCCTGGTGATTGGTGACTCGCAGGTGACCTCAACCTCATGGGTTGGTTTGGGTCTGAAGCAGGCAGGTTTCATTCCTTATCTGTTCCGTTGCGGCGGCGTGGGTTTTGTGATCGCCCGCGACGGTGCATGCCCCTCCTACTATCAGGGTGTGATGGGTGGCCGTTGGGCTCTACCGAGCGGTAACCCCGGCGTGATTTATCTGGATGCCTCCGGTAACGACATTTATATTCACGAGGATGAGACGAAGGCTCGTGAGCACGTGAACGCGCACCAGACTCAGGTCATTGAGCAGTTGCGACGCATGTACCCGTCTTCGAAGATTGTGCTCGGTGGCGTGGTGTCTATGGATGAGGCGTCTGCACCGGATAAGCAGCTGGCCCATAAGCGTCACGTGGCGAACGAGGTCGCACAGCAGGGTGCCCGCGAGACTGGTGTACTATTCATGGACACCGCGGGCTGGCAGACCATTTATCTGGCTGAGGGTGACATGGCTGATAGCGTGCACCTGAAGGATGAGGCACAGTACAAGCTGGCGGTACCCTTTGCAACTCGCCTGCGTGAATTGCTCGGCACCGCCTAATCAGCTGCGTACATCAGCTTCAATCAACGCATATAGCATCAAAAATGAGGCGCCGGAAGGATTCAAGCCTTCCGGCGCCTCATTTGTTTGACCTGTTCCCGTTTATACCGCCATGTCGCGAATACGGTCAGCAACTTCAACGTTAACAGTTGCGTGGCGAATCGCCTTGAAGAATCGGCAGTAGCTGGCGAAGAGACCGGTCAGGTATTTGTCCATCTAATCTCGGTTACTGGCAAGAGTACCGTCGATGTTGACTGCCATCAGATCCATAAAGGTCTCACGTTCGATCTGTACGGGAAGGATACGCCTGGTTAGGGTGCTGCGGAAGAGTTCCCGTGCGGTGTAGCTGGTAATCGGCGTGTCAAAGATGCCCCGGTGAAAGGGCGTGTTTTTTCTAGAAAACCCTATTTTTGTAAAGTAATGCCTCATCGAGCATCATATTAAGCTCGTCATCTTTATTTTAATGCGTCTAGAAAAACCGCTGGTGGTGCAGGCGAAAATCCCACGCCACCAGCGTAAAGAGTCAACAAGTGTCTCAAGGAGCGGTTTAGAGCAGCGAACCGGAACCGCGGCGCACCAGCACCATACCGGCGGGCGCCACAATGCGTAGCCACTCTTCCGAACCTACATGCGCCGCGAACAGCGGCAGATCACCCGTGAAGCCTTCCGGGATGAAACCGAACACGCGCAGGGCAAATGCTGCACCGGTCGGTACAAGCACGATATCAAATTCTGGTAGGTACTCCAGCACCATATCGGAGGACCAAATACGAGAGCGCACCGTGGAAAGCACCGCGGCGCCGGGGTTCTCGGGCAGGGCGCGTTCTACCGCCTCCAGGCCTTCTGCGGTGGCCCGGTGGAACTCTTCAACCGGGACGGTGCCGACCTCGTACCAGCCGCTGAGCGGGGCTGACTTACCTGCCCAGCTAGCGTTGACGGTCACCGGCGGCATGAACAGCACCAGCTGCGGGTTCCCTTCGTTGCGCTGTTCTTCTGCCTGCTTCTGCAGATGTGCCAGACGGTCCAGCAGCGCCTGCGCCTGAACAGTCATGTCCAGGGTGGAGTCAGCCAGCAGATGCAGGGCACGCAGACCCATGATGACCGGGGTATCCGAGGATGCGTCCTCCGGCTCCAGGGAGCAGGCGAATACCGCCACCACGCGGCCGCGCGCGGTCAGTCGGATAACGGCGTCCGGGTTCACCGCCAGGGCGCGAGAAATGTAGGTGGCAAGGTCCTTAACCACTGCGGCCCCCTGGGCTCCGCCGGGCAGAATCAGGTAGGGTTCCTCCACGCCTTCGTGGGGGTTGTACTTGAGCTCAATAGGTGCTGCCGCGTTCGGTGCGCTGTTCTGTTCGGGAGCGTTCTCCTGCACGGGGGTATTGTCAGGGGTGGTTTCAGACGGCGTAGTCATTTCTGCTCCTTTTCGGCGTTGGCCTGCTCGGTGGCAAGTTGGTGGGTGATATATGCGATGGTGTGTTAGGGGAACGTTCCGGATTGTTCATCCAGATCGATAATCCGGGCCGTTGTTCCTAGTCAATGTTCCGAATCAACCTGTCGTGGTTGTCTCAGAGTATGCTCTCCCACTCTACGCCAGAAACCGGCTCATTGAAAACGTGCGAGAATAAAACCATGACCAAGCCCACTGTGACCCAAAACCTCATGCGGATGCTGGACCTCTCCCCCGTGGAGGCGGCGCCCGCCTCCTTCGGTAGTGATGAAGTGTCTACCGGCGTGACGCTCACCCGCGAGCAGCCGCGTACTTTCGGTGGTCAGGTTCTTGCCCAGTCGATTATTGCCGCCGACCGCACGGTGGAGGGCAAGGACATCCACTCGATTCACGCCTATTTTCTGCGTCCCGGCGATATTGAGCGTGAACTGTTCTTCGCCACTCAGCGCCTGAACGATAGCCGTTCCTTCTCGACCCGCCGCGTGCAGGTGTTCCAGGATGAGGCGCCCATGTTCTCTGCAATTATGTCTTTCCAGGCGGATAGCCGCGGCCCGGAGCACACCGCGGTCACCATGCCGGAGGTTCCGGACCCCGAGTCCCTTCCGAAGGTCAGCGATTATCTGGGCCAGCTCCCCCACCCCATTGCACAGGCGGTAGCGTGGGAACGTCCGATTGATATGCGCCACGTGGATGCGCCCCTGTACACTCAGCCGGATGCCTCCTCGACACAGCCGCGTGCCTGCGTGTGGTTCAAGACCTTTGACCGCCTGGTGCATGCTGATGGTTCTGAGGCGTCGGAGGCGGAGCACCGCGCCGCTATCGCCTACGCTTCGGATTACCTGCCGCTGGAGCCGGCTCTGCGCCGTCACGGCAAGTTCTGGCTGGAGCCGGGCCTCAAGAGCGCCTCGCTAGATCACGCAATGTGGTTCCACCGTTCGGCACGTGCCGATAAGTGGCTACTGTACGTGCTGGATTCCCCGAGCGCGCAGGGCGGCAGGATGCTCGCGCAGGGTTCGATTTTCAATCGTTCCGGTGAGCTGGTGGCGACCGTGGCGCAGGAAATGATGTTCCGCCTGCCGGAATATCGATAAAGCAGAGCACCGCTAGGACTACCGGAAGGCGTCAGGCGAACCTGGCAGAGCATACAGAAAGACCGTGTGAGGTGGTTGTCTCACACGGTCTTTCTTATGTTCTAGTGTACGGTCTAGAAGCCGTTTGGAAGCTCTTATTTAGCTTCGCCGTCAATCACACCGTCCGGGGAAATGTGCACGGTGCTCTTGGTGCGGCGGGAAACAAAGAAGTCACCCACGAATACCAGACCGGTCACCAGAAGACCCAGTGCTGCCATCCATACTGCCGCCACGCCGTAGATTATCGGGAACAGCACCACGAGCAAGCCCAGAATAAGGGTACCAATAGCAGAGAGCTGCAGGTGGCGTCCGGCGGCGTAGCTCAGGTATTTCACGCCCTGGGCAGTCATCAGACGAATCAGCGCCCACATAATCATCCACGTACCCACAATGGTCGGGATGAAGGTTGCCTGTGCACCCACCGAGGCAGTCAGCAGAATCAGGCCAGCCACCACGGTCAAGATGCCGTCAACCAGGTCCCAGCCGGTACGTGCCTGCTTTGGCGTGCCGAAGTAACGTACCAGTTCAAACACGCCACCAAGCCACACCGAAATGGAGAACACATAACCCAGAACTACCAGCGGAATAGCGGGATTGGCGAACATGTAGATTGCCGCTGCAATCAGCAACAGACCGGTAACCAAGGACATCCAGTTATATTTTGAAAGCATAATGCTCTTCTCTTCGTAATCACATGTGTCAGTTGTACTTACGCACATACCCATTATAAACCGTAAATACGAAGTCCGCCACGATATATCGGTCGCCACTGAGCGAACTATTTCTACCGGCGAACACGCGACCCTCCCCTCGCCAGCACATACAGCAGCCAACGCGCGCAGCATCCAGTACACACAGCGCGTACGGCATCCAGCGCATATGGCATCTAGCGGGCACAGCAAAGCCCCGCCTCCCCACGCTTCAACAGCGCAGGAGGCGGGGCTCGCTACCGAACTAAACCCTATCGGGTCAGCTTGCGGTGCACCACGCGGTGCGGCTTGGCGGCCTCGGGGCCGAGGCGCTCAATCTTGTTCTTCTCGTAGGACTCGAAGTTACCCTCGAACCAGTACCACTGATCCGGGTTCTCGTCGGTGCCCTCCCACGCCAGGATGTGGGTTGCCACGCGGTCCAGGAACCAACGGTCGTGAGAGACGACCACGGCGCAGCCGGGGAATTCCAGCAGCGCATTTTCCAGGGATGCGAGGGTCTCAACGTCCAGGTCGTTAGTGGGCTCATCGAGCAGCAGCAGGTTACCACCCTGCTTGAGGGTCAGCGCCAGGTTCAGGCGGTTGCGCTCACCACCGGAGAGCACACCCGCCTTCTTCTGCTGGTCCGGGCCCTTGAAGCCGAACGCGGAAACGTACGCACGCGAAGGCATTTCAACGTTGCCGACCTGGATGTAGTCCAGACCGTCAGAGACGACCTCCCAGAGGCTCTTCTCCGGGTCGATGTTCGCGCGGTTCTGGTCAACGTACGAGATCTTCACGGTCTCGCCGACCTTCAGCTCGCCGCCGTCGAGGGGCTCCAGGCCAACGATGGTCTTGAACAGGGTGGACTTACCCACACCGTTCGGACCAATCACACCCACAATGCCGTTACGGGGCAGGGAGAAGGACAGACCGTTAATCAGGGAACGGCCGTCGAAGCCCTTCTGCAGGTTCTCAGCCTCAATAACGACGTTACCCAGGCGGGGTCCCGGAGGAATCTGAATCTCTTCGAAGTCAAGCTTGCGGGTCTTCTCAGCCTCCGCAGCCATCTCCTCGTAGCGTGCCAGACGAGCCTTTGACTTAGCCTGGCGGCCCTTAGCGTTGGAACGGACCCAGTCCAGTTCCTCGCTCAGGCGCTTAGCGAGCTTAGCGTCCTTCTTGCCTTGAACTTCGAGGCGGGAGCGCTTCTTCTCCAGGTAGGTGGAGTAGTTACCCTCGTAGGGGTACAGGTTACCGCGGTCAACCTCAGCAATCCACTCGGCCACGTGGTCGAGGAAGTAACGGTCGTGGGTAATCGCGATGACCGCACCCTCGTAGGACTGCAGGTGCTGCTCCAGCCAGAGCACGGACTCTGCGTCCAGGTGGTTGGTGGGCTCGTCGAGCAGCAGCAGGTCAGGCTTCTGCAGTAGCAGCTTGCACAGCGCCACGCGGCGGCGCTCACCACCGGAGAGGTGGGTGACGGGCATGTCAGCGGGCGGGCAGCGCAGCGCTTCCATTGCCTGCTCCAGCTGGGAGTCGAGGTCCCAAGCGTTAGCAGCGTCGATAGCTTCCTGCAGCTGACCCATTTCTTCCATGAGGGCGTCGAAGTCAGCGTCGGGCTCAGCCATGAGGGCGGAGATTTCGTTGAAGCGGTCCAGCTTGGACTTGATTTCGCCCACGCCTTCTTCAACGTTGCCCAGAACGGTCTTCTCTTCGTTCAGCGGCGGCTCCTGCATGAGGATGCCCACGCTGTAGCCTGCGGTCAGGCGCGCCTCACCGTTGGAGGGCTGGTCGAGGCCAGCCATGATTTTCAGGATGGTCGACTTACCCGCGCCGTTCGGACCAACCATACCGATCTTGGCGCCGGGGAAGAACGACATCGTCACGTCGTTAAGGATGACCTTGTCACCCACAGTCTTGCGGGCCTTGATCATCTGATAAATAAATTCAGCCATAGTTACCTATTTTAGCGTGAATTCGATTGAGGGTACGAGAGTTTTGGATTACATGCTATGCGGAGTACCACGCAGGCACTATACTCGAAGCTATCACAAGAAGACTTAAAGCAGGAAGCACTGAGCCTAGTGTGTGAAAAGCGGTCCTTAACGGCGGAGCGGGTGAGCACCGGTCCGGACCACCGGCTTACTCACCCGCTTTGCAAAGCACATTCCTATCCGCATTGGGTGGGTCATCAACCACGATGAACGCTCGAACCACCAAGCTCCCATCCCATATATTGCGGGGTTTTGTACCATGCACCACTTGTGTGAATACGTGATAGTTGAGTTGGCTCCCTTGCCAGAGCTTCCTATGGAGAGGAAGCGCTCACATGGGTGCGCTGAATATTTCCCTTGAGTGACTCAACCACATCATACGACATAGCTGAGAGGGGATCGCTGTCTTCGCCCGAACTACCGGCACGGACGAATGTGTGCTCTCGGGAACCATAATAACCTTTTTGCATCAAGGTGTCACTTTCAGGTTGAGGTATTCCACCGGTTCCCGTTGAGCACATTTCAGGTGCTTTATAGTGCCGACCCCATATATCCAGCCAGGACAAAACACCCGCGGACTATAACCCCTGAAAAATCAAGGAGGGGCCACCCTAAACCTTCCCTATATCACTCCATCTGGGCTAATACCCACCTAAAGCAATATGCAGAAAAGTTAGTGCAGCCCCTCACTGTTTGAGATAAAAATGAGATAGAACCCTACTCAGGGCGATAACCGGTGGAGTTTATCCGTAGTTCTCCCGAGTAACCGGTTACTCGCCGAACTCCACCTTCTCGAAGCTCATGGTGCCATCAGCGTGAGAGACAACAGTATTGGGGTCACGCTCACGACGAGCCGCCGCGTACGCATCATGGCTTGCCTCATCAACCCAGCGGGTCACCACAAAGTAGTCGCCACCCTCATCCAGGGGGCGCCAGAGCTCAAACCCCTCAAAGCCGGGGAAAGAGTCAGCAATGTGGCGGGCAGCAGCAAAGCGCTTCTCCAGCTCAGCGCGGTTGTCGCCAACGACAGTCAAACGGTGAACCTTAACAACGGACATATGTCCTCCTTCTGTTGAGTACGTACTTTCAACAATGAAAGCGGGTTACAACCTCGCGCCAGCTATAGGTAGACTATGCTCTTAGCGAGGTTAACCTCAGCATAACGGTTCATGGACACAAAAAATAGGGGTTAGCACCAACTAACAGTTATATGACGCTAACCCCCGTTCAGAGAATCACAAGGCACTCACGAGCACCCGTTCAGCTTAGGATTCCGGCTGAGTCTGCACGGTATCAGTCTGTGCTGTCTGAGCCACGATATCAGTCTGAGCCACACCATCAGCCTGAGGTGCGGGGTTCTTCTTCGCCTTCTTCTGAGCAGCCTTCGCCTGGTTCGCAAAATGCACCCCACGCTCAGCCAAGAAGCGGCGGTCCTTCTTATCCCACTGCTCCACCGGGTACGCCTCCAACAGGTCGGGGCGGCGCTCCAGGGTGCGCTCAATCTGACGGTCACGACGCCAACGCGCAATCGCACCGTGATTACCCGATAGCAGCACCTCCGGCACCTCACGGTTACGCCACACGGCGGGCTTCGTGTACACCGGATACTCCAGCAGACCACCCGTATGCGACTCCTCCTCCAGGGAGGCGGGGTTACCCATCGCACCCGGAATCAGGCGGGTGATAGCCTCAATCATTGCCATGACTGCAACCTCACCACCGTAGAGCACGTAGTCGCCCAGGGAAACGGGCATCACGCGGAAGCTCTCCTGCGCCCAGTCCAGCACGCGCTCGTCAATGCCCTCGTAGCGCGCCGGGGCGAAGACGATATGCTTCTCCTCCGCCAGCTTGTACGCCATTGCCTGATCAAAAACGGCACCCGCCGGGGACGGGACAATCAGTAGCGGGCGGGTATCAGCCTCGGGCCCAGCACCCTCAGACTTAGCACCCTCAGGAGCATCTTCGGTAACGTTCAGCGGGGAGGCGGCAAGCACCTCATCCAGCGCCAAGCCCCACGGCTCCGCCTTCATCACCATGCCCGCACCACCGCCATACGGGGTGTCATCCACCGTGCGGTGACGGTCAAAGGTGTGCTCACGCAAATCGTGCAGGTGCAGGTCCACCAGGCCCTTCTCGCGCGCCTTACCCAGCAGGGACAGCTTCAGCGGCTCCAGGTACTCGGGGAAAATCGTGACCACATCGTAGCGCACGGACTACTCCCCCGCCTGCTCGGTCGAATGCTCAGTCACCTGGGCAGAATCCTCAACCAGGTCAATCAAACCCGCCGGAGGAGTCAGCAGTACAAAGCCGGGCTCATTCTCGGTCGAGGGAACCACCTCGGGCACAATCTCCTCAACAAAAGGAATCATGATCTCTTCACCCGCACCGGATGCAAGACGCGGCGAACGAGCCAGCTTAATCAGCAGCAAATCCTGAACCGGCATGGTCTGCAGACCGGTCACCTTACCCAGCGGCTTGCCCACAGCCGGGTTATCCACGGGGCTCTCACCCTCGGGAACGTCCGCCAGCAGGTACACGGGCAGGTTCACCAGCTCCTGCTCGTAGAAGCCCTCTTCATCGCCCTCATCCTCGGGAACCTCGTAGACCAGGCGGCTACCGCGCAGCTCCTCAGCCTGGTTGCGGGTAGTCACCTCATCAAAACGGACCACCAGAATCTTCTTGTTCCAGCGGGCACCGGCAACCGTCAGCTCACCGGTAGGCGCCACCGAAGCGGCAGCAGAGCCGGGCTTGAAATTCTCGATACCGAGCACCTCACCGCGGGCAAAACGCTCCTGCGGGGCATCAGTAAAGAGCTGAACCGTCACCTCACCACGAATACCGTGAGGCTTACCGATACGAGCCACCACAACCTGCATAATTTTCCTCCGCTGGATACAAGTTAAAACCTACGCCGTGCGCGTACACGGCTCCCACTATTCTACCGGGCACTTAGGACGGGCGCATTCTGCCGCCTCTCCCTCGCCTCCACGGTGACCGGGGCGAGCGCTCGTACAGATAACTCACAGCAATAACTCGCGCAGAGAAAACGGGTACGCAAAAGCCCCCGCCTTCCGGAATAATTCCGGGAGCGGGGGCTTCAAGCGTTTACGAGCTAGCGTCGCTTTTTGTCGGTGTCGATAATGTCGATACGCATCGGCTCGCCATCAGATATCGCGTCCATCACCAGACGGATGCTCTTGGCGGTACGACCGGACCTGCCGATAACTCGGCCCAGGTCATCCGGATGCACGCGAACCTCAAGGGTTTCACGGTGACGCTGGGTGCGCAGGCGCACCTTTACGTCCTCCGGACGATCGACAATCCCTCGAACCAGGTGTTCGAGTGCATCAGCCAACATAATTACTCAGCTGCTTCCTCAGCCTCAGCCTCGGGTGCTGCTTCTTCAGCAGCCTCTTCAGCCTTCTCAGCCTTGGGGGTGATAGCCTCGGGCAGGATCACGGAACCCTTTTCGGGAACAACGAACTCAGCCTTAGCTTCAACGGGCAGAACCTTGGACTCTGCCTTCTCGCCCTTGAATGCAGCCCAGTCGCCCGAGAGCTTCAGCAGAGCCAGAACCTGCTCGGTCGGCTGTGCGCCGACGGAGAGCCAGTACTGAGCACGCTCAGAGTTGATCTCGATACGCGAGGGGTGCTCGGTCGGGTGGTAAATACCGATCTCTTCGATGGTCTTACCATCGCGCTTGACGCGCGAATCAGCGATCACGACGCGGTAACGAGGATCGCGGATCTTACCCATACGCTTGAGACGAATCTTAACAGCCACTTTAGTGGTTACTCCTGTTTCATAATATTGGTGCGAGGCACACGGTTCAGCACCCGTGGGGCGGGCCGTTCACGGCACCTCTATGGACACAACAGCGCGCGAAGAGAGGGGTCGCGCGTCGCCGGGTACTCAGCTAGGGTATCAGAGCCCAAGATTTTAAGCTAGCGCCACGGAAAAATAATTGCTCAAGGCACCGAACATCACTTTTAAACAGCGTTCTGTGCCCGGTGATGCACCCGTGATGTGCCCGGTCATTAGGCTGTTACTCGGCTCAGATAGCTATGCCCGGCGAGCCGCAGCATAGCCGCCACTAGTCAAGGTTGCTCATCTCCAGGGTCTCCCCCGTCTCTAGAGCGCGGTAGCACTCACGCAGACGCTCCACCATCGACGGACGCACGTAGCCATCTAGGTTCTCCGGAGCAACCCACTCGTAGGTCACCAGCTCAGCATCCTGCAGGGTAATCTTCGTATCCGCTGCTATCACGCCGCCGTCATACATGTAGTAGGTCGAATCGCCCCACACGCCCAACGCCAGGCCGTGGAAAATCAGCAACACACGACCCAGCTTCACACCCAGGCCCAGCTCCTCCGTAATCTCACGCTCACAACCGGGCTTGGGCGCCTCGCCTGCCTCCACGGTACCGCCGGGAAGAATCCAGCCGTCCTTATAGTTCGGCTTCACCAGCAGCATCTCGCCACGCTCATTACGAATCAGCGCGCCCGCCGCCAAACGGCGCGTGGGCAAGGTGGCGATAAAAGCCTTCAGCTCTTCATTGCTCAGATAGGAATCCTTCATGGCTTCTTTCCTTTAGCGTTCGGTTTTCTTCGCAGTACGCTGCCTGATGCTACGCACTATACCCAGGGCACGCTCGCGCAGTCCAGAGGGTGCCTGCTCCGTGGACGGGGTAGCATCCTCCACCGTGCGGTAGTGCCCCTCACGCAAATCATCAATCAGAGTGCGCTTCTTGGTCGAGCGCTCACCGCTCCCGCTAACACCCGGATGCACCAGCTCAGCGTCCGCCACCGTGTGGGCATGCTTCTTCGTCTGAGTACGTTCAAAAGAACGCAGCACAGTGGGAATCAGCGCAGATTCCACGGTGGCATTCAGAGCAAAGAGCGCTGCGGCCACCGAGCACTTACGGCTCGCCTTACCCTGAGCGCGACGGCGGCGTGCCACATTCGCCAGGATCAAGGCGATAGCGCTCTGAGCCGTCACATCAATACTGAGGGCAATGCCCACGCGGCGGGTCTTGGCACGAATCTGCTCCGGAGTCAGACGCTTGCAGCGCGAACGTGGTACAAGGCTCTGCACGAAGGAACCCTGCGGTGCGGAGCTCTGAGATGCACTCATCTGCGGGGCATTCGGCTCATTTCTTTCACTCACCACAGCGTTCTTCTGAGGCACGAGCCCAGCAGAACCCTCGAAATCCTGCTGACTCACCATCACCTCCTGCGATACGATGCCATACCCCTCATCCACCGCGGAGTCAGCCTCATGCAGGGCGCTGTCAAGAGTCAGGTAGCCTTCTTCAGTCTCCACAAAAGAGTCCGACTCAGAACCTTCCGGGGAACCCAGGTGGGTGTACTCGTAAGGAATATGAGCGTTATTGATAGCGTCCGTCCACTCGGCAAGAGTCACGCGGCGGCCAGTCGCCACGAGGCGGTAGCTACGATCCAGCGGCGAGGTGTAGCCGCCCGGGTAAGGTGCGACCTCCTCATCCTCCTCAGAGAACGTACCTTTAGACACATCGGCAGTTTCAGCCGCATCTGCAGGCTGCGTGAAGCCCTCATCCTCATTGCCGAAGACGCGCGCCGTACTAATCGACGCCACATCAAAACCGGTGGTCGGCACCAGCGCCAGCTCCGTGGGAACACCCAGCAGCTGCAGCACCGACTCCAACGCTAAGGTATTGCTCGTATCGCGCAGGTACGCATTCAGGCGGCGACTGGTAATGGAGTCAACCTCCACACCAAACATCGCCATGACATTAGCGATACCCTGCTCGATTTCCTCCTCCTCGGAACCGAAAATCTTCGAACCCGACAGCTCCGGGGCGCTACCGGGAAGCTCCGAAAGCAGGTCCTCCAACACACCGCCAAAACGTGCGATTTCCTCACGACTGAGAGCACGGTTCAGGCGCTTAGGGACACGCTGCCAGGTGAACTCCTCCACGATATTCTCGTAGGGTTCGCCGAACGCCTCCAGGTACCACTCCTCATCCGAGTAGGGTTCACGGGCAGGCTCCTCATAGACCACCAGGTGCTGCTGGTTCGCGTTGCCCTCAGCAATCAGGGCGTTACAGTTCAGCAGGCCCAGCAGGCCCATCAGATCCACCGGATCGGCAGAAATGAGGGTCCACTCCCCCGCCGGCGCGGCAACAACCTGCCGGGTACCAGCAGGAAGGTACGCCAAAAGAAGCCCCGTAATCATGTCAATGGGCAGGTCAATGAGCATGGCGGCGTCGCCGTCCACCAGGAACTCCAACTCACCCTGTCCATTGGGCAGTTCCTCCCACACGGTCGCCTCACCCTCAAGGGCGGCACCGGTAACCGGCAGCTGATCCACCAGCTGCGCCACGTAATCCTCAACCGGAGTACCCACGTGCAGGTGGCCGTCAGCGACCTCCAGCACATTCATGTAACCTTCATCATCCACGGCGCACAGCACGTAGAGCTGTACCTGATGCTCGCCCACCTCGTAGGCAATCAGTTCCGGGGAGGCGGCGGTCGCTTCAATGAGGGCGACAATCAGCTCCTCATCGGTGGTGGAGCGAGCCATGATGCGGCGGCGCTGAATGTTCTCCTCCAGCTCCATGGTCTGCTCGATGCGCTCATTGCGCTGCTTCTTAGCGGTTCGCTCCTCATTCTGGGCGCGCAGGTACTCTGGGTTATCCGATTCGCCGGTTCCGGCGGGTGCGGGGGCGTCGTCCCACATGCCGGTGAGCTTATCGACGGTCCACTCTTCGCTCTCCAGGGCGGCGGCTAGGCGGTCAACCTTCGTGCGGTCGTTCCAGGTGCGCTGCTTATCGTGGTCTTCCGCCTTCACCTCATCGTGTATGCTGCGGGCTTCACGAATGAGGTTCATGATGGTTGCGGCAACGTCGTCAACGGCGGGGTCTTCGCTCTCGCTGGAGTAGATGAGGTCGCCCGTCAGTTCGGCGGAGTGCTCCCCGTACTCGAGGGCGATACGCGCCCAGACGGGGGTGTACCCGGGAAGGATGCTCGAACCATCGTCGAAGCCATCCGCAAAGTCCTTTGAAAAGTCACCTGAAAGGTCGTCTTCACTGCCCTCTGCGGGAGCATCGGAGAAGCCCAGCGAGCCCTCCTCAGCTACAGGCTCAGCTGCAGACTCAACTGCAGATTCGCCGGCGGGGTCCTCTACAGCGTCATCAGCGAAGGCGCGCTGAGACCACGGCATGACCTGCTCATCCAGCTGATCATCCGCGTTCTCTCGATTCCAATTCTGCTCGTTCTGAGCCATTGATACCTTCCCTTCACACACCCGTTCATATACCCAACCCGGGCACCATACCGGTACGGGTGCGCCCCGTCACCACGTGCGCACCCGTACCACCCCTTACCGGGGCTCATATTTGCTCTTACTGCAGGAACTTCTCGAAGCCCTTCGGCAAGTTCATGCTGGACAGATCCATCTCCTGGCTCTGAGCCTGCTGACCGAATGCAGCACCGGCGCGGGCCTGCTGTGCCTTAGCTGCTGCCGCCTCCTGAGCCGCACGCTTCTGCGGGTTGCCGGAGCGAGCCTTCTTCTTCTTGTTGTTCTTCGCGTTCTTACGAGCGCCACCGGCTGCAGCCGCCATACCGGGCATCTGCATACCACCGGGCATGCCGGGCATCTTGCCCGAAGCAAGCTTCTTCATCATCTTCTGAGCCTGAGCGAAACGCTCCATCAGCTGGTTCACCTCAGACACGGTTACACCCGCACCCTTAGCAATACGGGCACGGCGAGACCCGTTAATGATGCGCGGAGCCACACGCTCGTGCGGGGTCATGGAGCGAACAATCGCCTCCACGCGGTCAATTTCGCGCTCGTCAAAAGCCTCAAGCTGCTGACGCATCTGAGCCGCACCGGGCATCATCATAAGCAGTTTCTTCATGGAACCGAGCTTACGAATCTGCTGCATCTGAGCCAGGAAGTCCTCAAACGTGAAGTCCTCCTGATCGATGAACTTCTTCGCCATGCGGTCGGCTTCAGCCTTATCCCACTGAGCTTCAGCCTGCTCAATCAGAGTCAGGATGTCACCCATATCCAGGATGCGGCTTGCCATACGGTCCGGGTGGAACTGCTCGAAGTCAGTGACGTTCTCACCGGTGGACGCGAACATAATCGGCTTGCCGGTAACCGAAGCCACCGACAGTGCCGCACCACCGCGGGCATCACCATCAAGCTTAGAGAGGACCACGCCGGTGAAGTCCACCCCCTCGTTGAAGGCGTTAGCAGTGTTCACGGCGTCCTGACCAATCATCGCATCGATGACGAACAGAACTTCGTGCGGCTCAATAGCGTCACGGATATTACGTGCCTGCTGCATGAGCTCAGCGTCAACACCCAGACGACCCGCGGTATCGACGATGACCACATCGTGCAGCTTAGCGCGAGCCTCAGCTACGCCGTCACGCGCCACCTGCACGGGGTCGCCGGTGGGTACGTCAAACTCGCTGGTCACACCGGGGTGCGGCGCGTACACGGGCACGCCCGCGCGCTCGCCGACGACCTTCAGCTGAGTCACCGCGTTGGGGCGCTGCAGGTCGGATGCAATCAGCATCGGGGTGTGGCCCTGGCCCTTCAGCCAGTGAGCCAGTTTGCCAGCCAAGGTGGTCTTACCAGCACCCTGCAGACCCGCCAGCATAATGATGGTCGGGCCGCTCTTCGCCATGTTGATGCGGCGGGTAGAGCCGCCGAGAATATTCACCAGCTCCTCGTTCACAATCTTGACGATCTGCTGGGAGGGGTTCAGCGCCTCGGAAACTTCCGCACCGAGAGCGCGTTCCTTCACGTGGGCGGTGAATTCGCGGACCACGGGGACAGCGACGTCAGCGTCGAGCAGGGCGCGGCGGATTTCGCGGACGGTTGCATCAATGTCTGCCTCGGAGAGGCGGCCCTTGCCGCGCAGGTTCTTAAAAGTTGCCGTCAAGCGGTCTGAGAGAGAATTGAACACGAGCCGTGATCACTTTCTTAACGTTGAGGTGGCCCCCAGCCGCGAAGGCGAACGGGGATGGTTAGTCAGTCTTTAAGGATACAGGATGAGCGCTTTCTCCCCCGCCTCCACCTGTGGATAAGCTCCACCGGTTCACCCTCAGCTCAGGATTTAGACCGAGGGGCGCCTCTAGCCAAGGCATATCAGAAGCACGGCAAATACCTTCAACAGACGCTCCGCACCCCGTAGTACCCTCAACATGTCAGATGAATTAGATTTTCTAGGCAGCCTGGGTTAGAATTCTAAAGGTGTTACGCACTAGTGCGTGATACGCCCGAGTGGCGGAATTGGCAGACGCGCCTGACTCAAAATCAGGTTCTTCGGAGTGTGGGTTCGAGTCCCACCTCGGGCACTCATACTGAAGCGGCGGGAAAGTTTAAAACTTTCCCGCCGCTTTTTCTATACCTGTGCATGCCCATACCTTCGCATAGCCAGCCGAAGGTAAACACCCGTAAGCATAAGAAACCTCCGCCCAGCCATAATAGTTCACGACCGGGCGGAGATTTCTATACATCGGGCAGTATGTTCCGGGAACTAATCCGAGCTACCCCTCAAAAATTCACTCAGAAAGAGTTAGCGGCTTAGCGCTTGACCTCGTTCTCCTCGTAAGGACGCAGGTCCTCACGCTCCCCCTCAGCACCGGAGACGCGGTGTACCTGCACCATGTTGGTGGTACCTGCGTGGCCTGCAGGAGCACCAGCAGCAACGACGACCAGGTCGCCAGCTTCTGCCAGACCATTCTCAAGCAGGTACTCATCCACGTAGTGGAACATATCTTCCTGGTTGGTAATCATCTCAACCTGCTCAGCGTCAACACCCCACAGCATGGACAGGAAGGAGCGAACCTTCGAGCTGGTGGTGAACGCAACAATCGGAGTCTCGGGGCGCAGACGTGCCAGACGACGTGCCGAGTCACCGGACTGGGTGAAGGTTACGATGAGCTTTGCATCCAGCTGGTCTGCGATGTTCACTGCTGCACGGGTGATTGCACCACCGCGGGTTCGGGGCTTGCGGTCCAACTCAGGTACGCGGTACAGGCCGTCCTTTTCGGTGTCCTTGACGATTGCAGCCATTGCCTGCAGGGTCAGAATCGGGTACTTACCGACCGAGGTCTCACCGGAGAGCATAACGGCGTCTGCACCGTCGAGGATTGCGTTAGCGCAGTCAGAAACCTCTGCACGGGTGGGAACGGGGTTGTCGGTCATGGACTCGAGCACCTGGGTTGCCACGATGACGGGCTTTGCCCAGCGGCGTGCCATGTCAATAGCCTTCTTCTGGACGAGGGGAACCTCAGAGAAGGGTAGCTCAACACCGAGGTCACCACGAGCGACCATAATGCCGTCGAACTTGTCAATGATGTCCTGCAGGTTCTCAACTGCCTGGGGCTTCTCAATCTTTGCGATAACGGGCACGCGGATGCCCTCTTCGTCCATGATCTTGTGGACGGGGTCAACGTCTGCACCGGTACGAACGAAAGAGAGTGCAATAATGTCTGCACCCATCTTCAGTGCGAAGCGCAGGTCGTCTGCGTCCTTCTCGGTCAGCGCGGGCAGGGAGACTGCTGCGCCGGGCAGGTTAATACCCTTGTTGTTAGAGATGGGGCCGCCGACAATCACGCGGGTGCGAACGGTGGTGGGGGTGACCTCAATTGCTTCGAGGCGAATCTTGCCGTCATCGAGCAGGAGCTTGTCACCGAGCTTTACGTCGCCGGGCAGGCCCTTGTAAGTGGTGCCGCAGATTTCTGCGGTACCTTCAACGTCTTCGGAGGTGATGGTAAAATCTGCACCGGGCTCAAGGTATTCCTTACCGTTGGCGAAACGCTCGAGGCGAATCTTGGGGCCCTGCAGGTCGGCGAGGATTGCAACATCCTTACCGAGCTTTGCGGATTCTTCACGGATAGTGTTGTAACGCCCCTGGTGCTCGGCGTGGTCACCGTGGCTCATGTTCAGACGGGCGACGTTCAGGCCAGCCTTGATTGCCTCGGAAATCTTCTCGGGGGATTCGATTGCCGGACCGATGGTTGCAACGATTTTTGCGCGCCTCATGTACCTAACCTTTGTGTATTGTTTTGCGTGACCTCTAGGGTTCACGCTGATTTTCCAGGGAAGACTAACGTCAAAATTCCCAACTATTCCCACGTGCTCTAACAGGTCACCACGTGCCAGATGCGTGGGGTTCCTTCTTAATTATAGGCGTTTTGGCTCTAGTTGGGTATGCCTCACCCAACTCTTTCCACTTGAAGAATAGTGTTTCACATCGCATTTTATTTACCCCTCCCCACTGGACACACCAGAGGGAGCCAACCGTCACCCCATTCACCCTCATTCCCCGGAAAGTAGATTAGGGTACTTTTTACTCATGCATAGCCCCTACTGCACAATATTTAGTTACATTCGAGAACGTTCGAGCATATTTCAAAAACATAGAGACACTCAGACTGGGCTATGAGAAAATAGATAGGGCATCCAAGAGCTAGGCGATTTCACATTTTCGCGCGCCTAGCCTATATTGGAACCCATAATTAGTATTTGAAATGCGAAATATATCTGGAAGGTTCACAGATGACTACTCGCGTGCTGATTATCTTCGGCTCCACCTACGGCTACACCGAACAGTACGCCACCTGGTTGGCAGAAGATTTGCGTGCACTCCCGCAGGCTCCCGAAGTTGAGACTGTCCCCGCTTCCAAGGTCACCCCCGAGCAGGCAGAGGCATTCGACGCTTTCGTAATTGCCGGCAGCGACTACGGTGGATTCCTCAACGGGGCACCGGCACTTCGCAAGAAGATTCTGCCGATTATTGCACCCAAGAAGAACCGCACCGCATTCTTCACCGTCTCTTTCACCGGTGAATACTCCAAGAAGCTGCTGGACAAGGCCGTCGCCAAGAGCTACACGCCTGAACTCACCGAAGGTCGCCCCGTCTACCACCTGCGTGGCGGTATCGACTTCGACAAGATTTCACTGGCTCATAAGACCGCACTGAAGGGCCCGGTACGCGCATGGCTCATGGCGAACCCGCACCCCAACGAAGGTATTCAGCAGATGCTCGAATGCTACAAGACCGGCAAGGCTGAGTACATCGACCGCGAGACTCTCAAGCCGCTGATTGAGGACATCGCGAAGTTCCTCTAAATCCTTCAGGATTCACTAGCTTTCGTTGACCCCCACCCGCCCCTCTCGGATAGGCACGGTAAGAAGCCGAGAGGTCGGGCGGGGCTCACCGAGATAAACGTGCCAACAGGCACCATAGCGTGGTCGATGACTCTTCATCTCTCCTGCATCGGCCATGTAACTCCGGATGCTGGATGCGAGGCCGCACCCCAACAGTAGCCGGACGCTGAGGGGGTGGGTCTTTGTGTGTGCGGCCCACCCCCCCTTCCTTCGCGCTCCAAGAGGTATTCCCTCAGGCCAATCACACCGCGCTAGACACCTCCGACAGACACCTCGACAGACAGTCGCCCGATAGTGCGGTCCGCACAGTAATGAACACACGAACCGGTGCCACCTCCCCCGCTTTTACCACAACTCTGAGCGGTATTTCCACAACCCGGAGCTCCGCACAGGGTCTGGCGGCTGGTCAGGGCCTGGCATCCGGTCAAGCGCTGGCGCAAGGCCGCTCCTTCTAGATTCCTTCCGGCGGAACCCTCGGCATGGACGTCTCCTCACACCAGCAGAACGTGAACTGGGTGAGTGCCTACGCCGTAGATTCCCGCTTTGCCTACGCGAAAGCGACCGAGAGCACCTACTACACCAACCCCTACTTTGCTCAGCAGTACAACGGCTCGGCGCAGTTCGGCACTCTGCCGCTGCACCTGGCAAGCTACTCGACCGTGGTCGATGCAATTCCGGCGGGTTGGAGCAGCTACAGCATGTGGCAGTTCACCAACTCCGGCCCGTTCGTGGGTGACTCGAACTTTTTCCTCGGCACCGTGAATGATCTGAAGGCTCTGGCGAAGAACCCCAACGCGGTGCACCGCAACTGGGTGAACGGCCAGGACCGCGCAGCGTGGAATCTACCAAAGAGCGCGTCAGGTACTAAACGGCGTGGAATCTACTCAACGATAAAACGCACATATAAGAACGAGAGGCACCTGGCAGAGGTGCCCCTCGTTCTTTCGCTACGGGACGCATCTTTTGAACAACACAAAAATCAAGATGTGCTCTGTAGCGGGTGGGGTACCGAGTGAGTAGAGAACTCGGCTATATTACCCGTGCCTGCAGATAAATTTATGTCGAGGCAGTGCGCCGCCGCAAAGCGTTGGTGCGGTATCGTCCAAGAATTTCGGATTAGTGTGGCGGACATAGTCCCCATTGACTATGTCCGTGGGGCCCACACTAATCTTTCTGAGACCTCTTCCGCAGGTATCTTAGAGGGGTGCCTGGCCGGAAGTAAGGACTCAATGGTGAATAACGGCACGGTACGAAGATGCTGAAATTCACCCGGGTATAACGTTCTGGGAGAAGGAATCTATATCTAGGAGGCCGAAACCTTCACACGTTACATCCCGATACATCAAGGGTATGCGCAGGGGCGTTCGAAACCTATCTTTTAGGCAAATATTACACTTCAACCAGTGATTAAATGTTTACAATGTAAGTATGTATTTTAAGGTCAATAGACGTCAAATAAGGTACTCTAATGAACTAATTTGGTGGGAATTTTGAGATATTCTCCGATATTTTCAAAATAAATTCCCGTACATATTACGTTTATGAACATAGTACTCACACAGATTTTCAGCCCCTTACGATAACGGCTCTCAAAAACCCGGCACTAAAACATCTAGCTAAAAACACTAGGACGCACCCCGCGTCGTATGCACGGCAGAAAGAGTACCCCTACTCCCCCGCCACACGGGATGCGCCCTAGACGTTATAACCATCGAAACTACCGGCAGGACCCCAGCCGAGTGAGACCTTGAAGCCCTACCGAGGACCTGGAATCATCCGCCAGCTTAGAGGCTGGTGAAGTCCAGAACCATACGGCCGGTAATCTTACCTGCCGCCATTTCCTCGAAGACAGCCGGTGCTTCGTCAACCTCACGCAGCTGAACCACCGGAACCACGATGCCGTCAGCACCGAACTGGAACGCCTCCGCCAGATCCTGACGGGTGCCCACCAGGGAGCCCACCACGCGGATGCCATCCAGAATAATCTTCACAATGGACAGCTCCATCATCTCCGAGGGCAGGCCAACAGCAACCACAGAACCGCCCGCACGAACCGACTCGACAGCCTGGTTGAACGCGACCTTCGACACTGCGGTCACCACAGCAGCGTGAGCGCCACCGCCGGTCAGCTCACGAATACGAGCCGGAACATCCTCAACCTTACGGCCGTTGATGACGTGGTCAGCGCCGGTCTCACGAGCCAGAGCCAACTTGTCATCGTTGATGTCAACAGCGATAACCTTAGCGCCGAAAACCTTCTTAGCGTACTGAACAGCCAGGTTACCCAGACCGCCAGCACCGTAAGCAACCAGCCACTCGCCGGGGCGAACCAGCGACTCCTTAATCGCCTTGTAGGTGGTCACACCGGCGCAGGTAATCGAGCTTGCCTGCGCCGGGTCAAGACCCTCGGGAACCTTCACAGCGTAATCAGCGGTCACCAGGGTGTACTCGCTCATGCCGCCATCAACCGAGTAGCCTGCATTCTTCACCGAACGACACAGGGTCTCACGGCCCGAGGTGCAGTACTCACAGTGACCGCAGCCCTCGAAGAACCAAGCCACCGACACGCGGTCGCCTTCCTTCAGGGACTCAACACCCTCGCCTACCTTGACAACACGACCGATACCCTCGTGGCCCAGAATACGACCCGGAACCTCACCGAAATCGCCGGAAGCCACATGCAGGTCAGTGTGGCACACACCCGAGTACTCAATTTTCACAAGCGCCTGGCCGTGACCGACAGCCGGAACGGGAACCTCACGGACAACAACCGAACCGTCAACCTTCTCAGGGACGACAACAGCCTTCATGGTTTCCTTGCACATGACCTAAACTCCTTAGTCATTGGTGGCCGCGCTCAAGCCGCAATTTGCGCTGTACAACCTAACGGGGTGGGCGCGCGTATTCTTTACATTTCCACCGTAAAATGATGAGCCGCCAATCTAAAGGTTTACCCCCGAATATGACAGAGGGGTTACTTAGTGGTCGGCACGCGAGCGAGGATAAGCTTTCGATAAGGTCTATTCCTACCAATGCACTAAACCGCCAAAGGTTTATATGACGCTATGACGAAGTGACACAGAAGATGAGAATGCTTCCTAAACCAGAGGCCTGGGAAGCATTTAGAAAAAAATTTAAATATTAAGTTTGAGGCGCATACCACCCTAAAGAAAGGGTTCAATCTGCACCTATACAATCCCTACAGGCTCATAGCCGCTCATAGCCACCGTCTAGAAGCAGAATACAACCCTAATAGCCTGCACCGCCGCGCTCACCCGGACCATTCGGAGCGTTCAACGCCTAGCCCAGATCCATGAACCTACTACCGCTGCCAGCGCCACCGTCAGCCAGCTGCACCGGCAGTCGCAGTACTCACTAGCTTCTGGGTGCAAGTGCTCGAAAAATCAATCACCGAACCATCAGCAGTCGGCGGCGTGACAGGGCAGATGAAGCATCGGCAAGTACAGCAAACCCGCCGTGCGGAGTGCACCTCCACACGGCGGGTTCAATCAAGATGAAATTTAGACGAAAGCTAGAAGACGAAAGCTAGGAGCCCTTCCTCGAAGACTCAGAAGAGTCAGAATCCTCGGCGGACTCTACCCTCTCGGATGCCTTCTTCTCAGCGTCCTCTGCAGACTCATCTGCGGCAGGCTTCAGAACGAACTCCGCAGGAGCTGGCTCAATACCCGCAGCAGCCTTCGCCGCCGCACGACGACCAGCCACCACAAAACCAGTAGCACCCAGCAGAACCAGCAGCAGAGCAGTCCACACGTGAATACGAACACCCCAGAGCATCTCCGAGGTATCAATACGCAGGAACATCTCAATGAAGAGGCGCCCTATACCGTAGTAGAGCACGTACAGCCACAGGGTCTGCCCCAGCTTCAGCACGCCCTTACGGCCCAGCCACAGCAACAAAGCCACACCCAGCAGGTTCCACAACGACTCGTACAGAAATGTCGGATGGAACAGCGTACCCGCCGGATACTGGGGCGGGAAATTACTGCTCGACGCGCTAATCTCCAAGCCCCACGGCAGAGTCGTCGGCTTGCCGAACAGTTCCTGGTTGAACCAGTTACCCCAGCGGCCAAACGCCTGAGCCAGCAGTATACCCGGCGCTACCGCATCCGCAAAAGCCGGGAAATTAATCCCGTAGCGGCGGCAACCATACCAAGCACCCAATGCGCCAACCGACACGGCACCCATGATGCCGATGCCGCCCTCCCAAATCTTCAGGAAAGCCCACGGATCAGCAACATTCGGACCGAAATAGCTACCCGGGTCAGTAATCAGCACGTGGTAGGCGCGAGCACCAATAATGCCCGCCGGAATAGCCCACATCGCCACGTCAAAAACGCGTTCAGGGGTGCCACCCGCCGCCTTCCAACGGCGAGCGCCCAGCCACAAGCACACCGCCATACCCGCAAGAATACACAGGGCATAGAAATGCACACGGAACGGGCCCAGCTGCAGGTACGAAACGCTCGGGGAGGGAATCGAAGCCAGCACGTTAGCTACCGGCACGCTCGCCAGAGAGAGTACATCAGACATTAGCCTTCACACCCCGCCAGCTCACGGGTCAGCTTAGCCACCGCATCAACACCGCCAGAAGCCAAAGCCTTCACCAGTGCGGTACCGACAATCACGCCGTCCGCATACGCACCAATCTCCTCGACGTGAGCGCGAGTCGAAACACCCAGGCCCACGCACGCACGAGGCGCACCGGCAGCCTTAATGTCTGCAACCAGGGTACGAGCCGCCTCCGACACGGAGGTGCGGGCACCAGTCACACCCATCACCGACACGGCGTATACGAAGCCGCTCGACGCCTTCGCAATAGTCGCCAGACGCTCCGGCGAAGAAGAAAGAGCCGCCAAGAATATACGATCCAGACCGTACTCGTCAGAAGCCTCAAACCACGCCGACGCCTCATCAGGCACCAAATCCGGGGTGATCATACCCGCGCCACCGGCAGCTACCAAATCACGCGCAAAATTCTTCACACCGTACGCCAGAACCGGGTTCCAGTAAGTCATCACTACAACCACCGCGTCGGTCGCCTCGGTAATACGGCGGACCGCCTCAAACAGATGAGGAAGCTTGAAACCGTTCTCCAGCGCCACGCCAGTCGCCTTCTGAATCACCGGGCCATCCATGACCGGATCAGAATAAGGCACGCCCAGCTCAATAATGTCCGCGCCGTTATTGCCCAAAGCAATCGCCGCGTCAATCGACTCATCCAGGGTCGGGAAGCCCACCGGCAGGTAGCCAATCAGCGCCGCGCGGCCCTGCTTCTCACACTCAGTCAGACGAGCTGCCAGCGGCGAATCGGGGTTAGAAGTCGGGAACGTACCGTCCAACACCTCAAAGGGGGCAGCATGCGAAATAGCGTCCTGGTAGCTCATTACTTAGCCTCACTTTCAGCCTGTGCGTTCTGTGCAGTGGATGCGGCAGCTTCCTTATTACCGGTCATCAGGGTTGAAGAGGGAATCGCCTTACCCAGGCCGAACCACTTCAGGGCGGTCTCCATGTCCTTATCGCCACGACCGGACAGGCAGACAATCATCGTCTTCTCGCGTGCGGCTTCCGGGTCCTCCGCAGCCCAACGCTGGCACACGCGCAGCGCGCCCGCCAGAGCGTGCGAGGATTCAATCGCCGGGATAATACCCTCAGTACGGCACAGCAGGCTCAGGGCATCCATCGCCTCGGTGTCAGTCACCGGCTCGTAGGTCACGCGACCAATATCAGACAGGTAAGAGTGTTCCGGACCCACACCAGGGTAATCCAAACCAGCCGAAATCGAGTGGGACTCAATAGTCTGACCGTCTTCATCCTGCATCAGGTAGGTCATCGCGCCGTGCAGCATGCCCGGGCGTCCCAGAGTAATAGTCGCCGCGTGACGGCCCGTCTCCACGCCGTCGCCACCAGCCTCAAAACCGTAAATCTCAACCGACGAATCGTCCAAGAACGCGTGGAACAGGCCAATCGCGTTCGAACCGCCACCCACGCAGGCAGCAATACCATCGGGCAGGCGGCCGGTCTCAACCAGAATCTGCTCGCGGGCCTCCTCACCGATAGCGTCGTGGAAGAAACGCACCATCGCCGGGAACGGATGCGCACCAGCAGCAGTACCCAGCAGATAGTGGGTGTTTTCAACGTTCGAAACCCAATCGCGCAGCGCCTCATTAATGGCATCCTTGAGAGTGCGGGAACCGTTCTGAACCGCAATCACCTTCGCACCCAGTAGCTGCATACGGGCCACATTCAGCGACTGACGCTCAGTATCTTCCTCACCCATGTAGACCACGCACTCCATGCCGAAGAGCGCAGCCGCAGTAGCAGTCGCAACACCGTGCTGACCCGCGCCAGTCTCCGCAATCAGACGGGTCTTACCCATACGCTTAGCCAGCAGAGCCTGACCCAGCACGTTATTAATCTTATGGCTACCGGTGTGGTTCAGGTCCTCACGCTTGAGGAACACACGCGCACCAGCATGCTCAGAGAACTTCGGAACCTCCGTCAGCAGCGACGGACGGTTCGAATACTCAGCAGAAAGACGCTGGAACTCAGCAATAAACTCGGGGTCGTTCTTCGCCTCGTTAAAGGTTGCCTCCAGCTCATCCATGGCGGCAATCAGCGACTCGGGCATCCACCGCCCGCCGTACTCACCAAAATAGGGGCCGGGGGCATTCTTCAACGACTCGCCGTTGAGGAAAGCATCTGCCAGGTTCTCGCTCATCACTATTCCTTCCCTGGATGGTTGCCGCCGGATGCGCACCGCGGGTAGGGCGGGGCATCAGGCCTGATCACAGCGAAACACCACGCCAACCGCGAATAGGTGCGCGGTGTTCGCACATATCCCCCTATAGTACCCGGGCACGGGCAGTGAACAGTACCTTGAGGTTCACATGACCATTCCTAGGACATGTGACGTTCGCCGGGGTGGGTGCGCCCGCGGGTATGGGCGGCTCGCATTGGAAGGTCTAAACGCTGGGAAGGGGTGGCGCAGGACCGGGCAAGGGCGGCGAGCTACAGCAGCTCGCGCAGCTCCTCCATCTGCTGGGAAAGCACCGTCGACACGCCACCGCGCATCGACACCCCGTACAGGGTCTCCGCAATCTGCATCGTGCGCTTCTGATGCGTCACCACAATCAGCTGCGAACGCTCCCCCAGCTCACCAATCACCTGCAGCAGGCGCGAGAGGTTGCGGTCATCTAGCGCCGCCTCAACCTCATCCAGGGCGTAGAACGGCGACGGGCGAGACATATAAATCGCAATCAGCAACGCCAGCGACGCGAGCGAACGCTCACCGCCGGACAGCAGCGACAGGCGCTTGACCTTCTTACCCGCCGGGCGCGCGTGAATCTCCACACCCGAGTTCAACGGATCGGAGGGGTCGTCCAGCTCCAGGTGGCCCTCGCCTCCCGGGAACAGGGTCTCAAAGATGCGGCGGTAGTGGGTGTTGATGTCATCCATAGCGGCGGTGAACACCTCCGCAATGTGGCTACTGACCTCGTCCATGACCGTGTTCAGGTCGCGGCGGGTCGCCTTCAAATCCTCAATCTGCTGATTCAGGTAGGCGTGGCGTTCCGAAAGCGCCTCGTACTCCTCCAACGCCAGCGGGTTAATGGCGCCCAGCGCATCCAGTTCGGCGCGGGTCGCCTTGAGGCGAGCGCGGACGCTCTCGGTGGAGGCTTCGGCAGTCTCTGATGCCGTCTCGGTAGCAGTATTTTCGGGGGCGGAATTTTCGGAAGCCTCCTCTGCGGGCACGTCAACCGGCAGCTGCTCGGAGTACTCCTCCTCCAGCTGCTCCAGGGTCAAACCGGTCACCAGGCGGGCACGCTCAGCCAGCGCCTGTACGCGCTCCTGCACGCGCGCCGCCTCCGTCTGGGTGCGCGCCAGCAGGGTCAGCGCCGCCGCGTGCGCCGCCTGCAGGTCCTGCACCTCATCATTCGTGCTGGTCAGGCCCTCCTGGGCGTTCTTCAGGGCACCGCTCAGCTCGTGCAGCTGCTGCTCGCGCTCGCTCACCTGCTCGGCAAGTACCTCACCCAGACGCTGGGCGCGGCGCTCAATTGTTGCAGCAGGAGCCTGCTCCCCCGTGCCCGCCAGGTAGGAATCCTCGCGGGTACGCGCCGACTCGTAGGCGGTGCGCGCTTCGGCTACGGACTCCTCCGCGGCGGTGAGGCGCTCGTTCAGGCGGGCACGCTCATTCTGAATGTTCTGCGCGGAGGCTTCCAGGGACTCCGCCTGGGCGCGGGCGCGGGCATGCTCGGCGCTCGCCACGCCCGCCGCCTTCGCTGCCTCGCGTTCTGCTTCGACCGCCGATTCTGCCGCGGTCTGAGCCTGCTGAACGGACTGCTCGGCTTCGTCCAGTTCCGCGCGGGTGCGGGTCACGACCTGGGAGGCGGCGCGGTATGCGGCGGCAAGTTCCAGGGGGCTGGCGCCCTCAGCCGGGTAGAGCAGGCTGTAGCGGGTGTGCTCGGTGCCTGCGGGGTCAAAAATACGCCACATAGTGCGCTGACCTGCGAGGGGATTCTCTGCGAGCAGGTGCAGGGCGTGCTCTGCGGAGGCGGCGTCCGGCGCGAACAGCACACCCGCCAGGCGCTCACCCAGCGCCGCGGTGACGCGTGCCAGGGCGTGCTCGTCGATACCGGCGAGCGCGGCGGCGTCCTCGCTGAGCGGTTCAATCATCTCGGTTGCGGGGCGGATACCCAGCTCACGCAGCTCAGCGGCGCAGGATTCGGGCAGTTCTGTTGAAAGTTCCTTCGCGGCAGATTCGCCGCTTTCTTCACCCTTATTACCGCGCAGCTGCGATACCTCGGCGCCCTCAACCGGCACGCTCAACGCCGCGGTTGCCAGCGAGGTCAGTGCCGCAGATGCCGCGCGCGCATACTCGGGGTTAATCTGCACGGCATCCAGCACACGCAGCAGGCTCGCGCCCTCGCTCGCAGAATCCATGAGCTCACCAGTCTCAGGGTCGAACAACGCCTCGGCAGATTCAGTGCCCAGCTCGGCGGGTACTTCCCCCAGGCTCTGACCCAGCGCCTCACGCAGAGTTGCTGCACGCTCAGCCGCCGCCGCGTAGGCGCGGGTCGCCTCCACCGCAGCGGCGCGGGCGGTATCGAGCTGAGCCTGCGCGCGGGAACGAGACTGCGCTGCCTCACCCGAGACACGCTCAGTCTGCGCCACCTCAGATGCCGCCTTCTCAACGGTCTTCAGTGCCGCATCGTAGCGCTCTTCAAAGCTAGAGTAGATTTCAACTGCGCGTTCTGCCTCTTCGCGGCGTTCCTCCAGCAGTTCCAGGGTACGTTCGTATCCGGCGCGGGCGGCGGCGGTTGCCTCGGTCAGCTCCACGCGGTAGGTGCGCACACGTTCGGCGGCGATGGACTGCACGGTGCGCACGCGCGCGGCGGACTCGCGCAGGGTCGACACGGCCTTCTGGCAAGCGGTGACCTCAGCGTTCAGACGGTTCTGCTCCTGCTGATGCTTCGCGGATGCGGCACGCGCCGCCTCCAGCTGTTCTTTCAGGGTTTCGGTGCGACGGGTACCTTCAGACTCGGAGGCGAGAGCCTGCGCTTGCTCAGCCTGCAGAACACCCAGCTGACGCGCCAAAAGTACCGCCTCCAGCTGGCGGATGCGCGCCTGCAGCTGACGCGCGGTCGCGGCGGATTCCGCCTGCTCGCTCAGCGGCTGCAGCTGCGAATCCAGCTCGGCCACCAGGTCGCTCAGGCGGGTAACGTTCGATGCCACAGACTCCAGCTTGCGGCTGGTCTTTTCCTGGCGGCGGCGGTACTTGACCACGCCTGCCGCCTGCTCAATCATGTCGCGGCGCTGCTGGGCGGTAGCGTGCAGAACCGCATCCAGCTGCCCCTGCCCGACGAGCACGTGCATCTGCTGACCCAGACCCGCCTCCGAGAGCAGGTCCTGAATATCGGCAAGACGCGCCGGGGAACCGTTAATCTCGTACTCGCTGCCACCTGAGCGGAACATGGTGCGCGAAATCTGCACCCGGTCAGCGGGAATGCTGAGGGTGCCGTCGGAATTATCGAAAGTCAGGGTGACTTTGGCCCGACCCAGGGGCGCACGCTGGGCCCCGTCGCCCGAACCAGCCTCGCCGGAGCCCGCGAAAATGACGTCCTTCATGCTGCCACCACGTAGGCTCTTAGCGCCCTGCTCTCCCATCACCCAGGCGAGCGCATCCAACACATTGGACTTACCGGAGCCGTTGGGTCCGACCACCGCGTTAATGCCGGAGGTAAACTCAAAAGTGGTGGCGGAGGCGAAAGACTTGAACCCGCGCAGGGTCAGCGACATCAGGTGCACAAGGGGCCTTTCTGCAAAAGAACTGGTGTGTGCCAGGCACGTTTTGTGGTGCCTGGCGGCATCCCTCTAGTGTACGCGGTGCGGCGGGCTGGCGGCGTTAGCGTGCACCGGGTGATGGGGAGTCAAAGTTCGTCATTGTGCATCATCTTACGCGCGGGGTGAACGGGGGCGTCCATATTGGGTCTACGGATACGGGTCCGCTCGACCGGTGCGGTATGTTGGAATGAGCATCGCGAATTCTGCGGGAACGCAGTGCGTATCCCCGCCGTCTTTGTATACCACTGACATCTATTTTCAAGGGCCACACCATTGTTGAAAGCACCCGCCGAGAAGGTCGGCACGAACTCTGACATTCGTCACGCTAATGCAGCTCTGCTGTCCATTACTCATGAGCTGCCTCCGGAGGTCGTCACAAGCGACTACTTCGATGAGCAGCTGGCCCAAACCTATCAGCGTCTGCGCATGCCGAAGGGCCTGCTGGAGCGTCTTGCAGGTATTAGCACTCGCCGCGGCTGGACCGAGGGCCAGACCTTCGAGGACGGCGTGGTTGCCGCAGCCGAGAAGGCTATTGCGGAGGCGGGTATTGACCGTTCCCAGATTGGCCTGCTGATTAACGCTTCGGTGACTCGCGATAACTTTGAGCCCGCCGTTTCGGTGGGTGTGCATGACCGCTTGGAGCTGCCGCGTCACGCCCTGAACTTCGATATTACGAACGCCTGCCTGGGCTTTGTGAACGCGATGACTGTTGCCTCCACCATGATTGATGCGGGTGCTATCGACTACGCCCTGATTGTCGCTGGCGAGGATCCCTCCCCGTGGCACCGTACCGCGGTGCGCATTCTGAACAACCCTGATTCGACCCGCGAGGATGTGCTGGCACAGTTCGCGACCCTGACCCTCGGTTCGGGCGCGGCGGCGGCTGTGATCGGTCGCGCTGACCGCCACCCGGAGGGTCACCGCATTGTCGGTTCGGTATCCCGTGCGGGCACTGAGCACCGTAACCTGTGCATCGGTGGCGAAGCGGATCAGGGCATGAACACTGATGCTGAGGGCCTGCTCAAGCACGGTCTGGAGCTGGTGGCGCAGGCCTGGGAGCAAGCGCATCAGGACGGCTGGGAGTGGAACGACATGACCTCCTACGTGACCCACCAGATTTCTAACGCCCACACGAACGCGATTATTGAGGCGGTCGGTATTGAGCGTGAGCGCATCCCCATGACCTTCCCGAAGTGGGGCAATGTGGCTGCGGCAGCTCTGCCGATGACTCTTGCGGAGTGCGCCCCGACCTACAAGGGGGGCGACCGTATTTTGTGCATGGGTGTGGGTTCTGGTCTGAACACTGCCCTACTTGAAATTCAGTGGTAGCCCGTTAGTCGGCAACCTTTAGCCGGCAGCCCCTTAACCTTTGTGCGGTAGACATTTACCGATTCGATCCGGAAGGATTCCCCCAGCATGCGCCATTTGAACTTCCCTAAGGCTCAGCCTCCCTACAACCCGGAGGAATGGGCGGGCGTGAACCCGCGCTACTCCCACCTTCTGGAGGTGCCCACCACCGCTCCCATTGAGCAGCGGGCGCAGCAGGCTGGTGCGCGCCGCTGGCACTACCTAGATAACCTTCCGGTGCTGGTCGAGCAGGGTTTGGAGCCGATTGGCACAATCCTCTGTGTGCACGGGAACCCGACCTGGTCGTACCTGTGGCGTACCGTGCTGGATGCGGGTGTGAATGAGCGCGCTCCGTGGCGTGTGGTTGCGGTTGATCAGATTGATATGGGTTATTCGGAGCGAACCCACCTGGATTTGGAGGGTGAGCGCCGTACCCTGACCGACCGTATCACTGATCTGGGTGACTTTACGAAGGCGCTGGGTCTGGATGAGACCAACAAGCCGGTCGTGACCCTCGCCCATGATTGGGGTGGGCTGGTGTCCTTTGGTTGGGCGCTGGAGCATCGTGAGATTCTTTCGGGCGTGATGCTGACGAACACCGCGGTCTACCATGACGGCATTGAGAATATCCCTGCCGCCCTACGTCTGGCGTTGGGTGTGCACGAGTGGGGTACTCACGATTCGACCGCGTTTATTGATGTGACCTTGGGCTTGGCTCAGAATGAGGGCCGCCTGCCTGTGCCGGGTTCTGCCGGTGCCGGGGCGCTTGATGGTGCTCTACCGCAGCCGGTAGGTAAGCAGCCTAAGCGCCTATACCCGAGCCCTCTGAACGAGGCGATATACCGTACATACCGTGCGCCGTACGCTCATTCGGCGTGGCGTGAGGGTGTGCGTAATTTTGTGGGTGATATTCCGACCGGTACTGATATCCCCTCCTATGCTCCGATGCAGCATATTGCCGAGCAGATCCGTGAGCTGGATGTGCCCGCGTTCTTCCAGTGGGGTACGAAGGACCCGGTGTTCCAGCGCCGCTACCTGTTCGATCTGATGGAGCGCATGCCGCAGGCGAAGGTGCACCGTTACGAGAAGGCGTCGCACCTGGTCATTGAGGATTACGATATTGCCACCCCCATGATTTCGTGGCTTGCGCAAACCTTTGGCACGCTGGAGGATGGCGTGTTGGTTCCGGCGCGTAATGCGGAGGCGGAGCATCGTGCCGCACGCGCACGCCGCCACGGCCTTACGACCGGCGAGGGCGCTGCCGCTGAGGAATCTGAGGGTACTGTTCCCGCGGCGTTCCGCCCCATGCTCGCCGCTCTCACCGAACGCGCCGACGATGCCTCCATCGCCGTGGTGGATATGGACCCCAAGGGTGACGGCACCTCCGTGTCTGTGACCCTGACCTGGACTGAACTGAACCAGCAGGTCAACGCCACCGCTACCCGCCTGCACGCCCTGGGTGTGCGTCCGGGCGACCGCGTGAACCTGATGGTGCCTCCGGGTGCCCGTCTGACCACTCTGATTTACGCTTGCATGAAGCTGGGCGCTGTCATTGTGGTGGCTGATACCGGTCTGGGTCTGCCGGGTCTGACTCGCGCGTTGAAGGGTGCTAACCCGGGCTTCCTGGTGGGTATTCCCGCTGCGCTCAGTGCTGCACGTACGCTGCTGTGGCCGGGTGTGCGTATTTCTGTGGATCCGCTGGGTCCGGTGCAGGAGAAGCTACTAGGCGTTGCCGGTTCGGTATTTACCGCGCCCGCCGCTGACGGTACTCCGGGTGCGCCAGTGCCCACCCCGACCGTGGTGGAGTTCCCCTCCCCCGTGCCGGATGCTGATGCAGCGGTGCTGTACACCTCCGGTTCGACCGGCCCGGCTAAGGGCGTGGTGTACACGCAGCGTCAGCTGGCGGGTATGCGTGATGCCATTGCGAATACGTACGGTTTTGCGCCCGGTAGCGGTCTGGTGGCTGGCTTCGCGCCTTTTGCTCTGTTGGGCCCGGCGCTGGGTGCTACCAGCGTGACTCCTACGATGGATGTGACCCGCCCGAAGACTCTGACGGCTTCTGCACTGGCGTCGGCTGCGGCGGCTATTGATGCGACGGTCGTGTTCGCTTCCCCTGCCGCTCTGGTGAATGTTGTGGCAACCGCCGATGAGCTGAACGGGGAGCAGCGTGCGGCATTGGCTAAGGTTCAGACCGTGCTGAGTGCTGGCGCACCAATTCCCGTGCCGCTGCTGGAGGCGCTCTTCGCCCTGGTGCCGAACGCTTCCCTGCACACCCCGTACGGCATGACCGAGGGCCTGCCGGTGACCGATGTGTCTTTCGAGATGATTCGCCAGGCGATTGCTGAGGGCACCCCGAATGCTGCCGGTGAGGTGCTTGACCCGTTCGCCCGTGACGGCGTATGCGTTGGGTTTGCGGTGTACGGTGCGGCGGTCGCTATTGCGCCGCTGCTGCAGGACGGTTCGGTGGCGGATGAGCTGACCCATGAGCCGGGTGTGACCGGTGAGATTCTGGTGTCGGCACCGCATGTGAAGGACCGCTACGACACCCTGTGGGTGACTGAGGAGCAGTCCATTAGCACTCCGGGTTGGCATCATACCGGTGACGTTGGACACCTGGACGCTTCGGGTCGCCTGTGGGTTGAAGGCCGTCTCGCGCACGTACTGCTGACTTCGCAGGGTGTACTGACCCCGGTTGCGGCTGAGCAGTCCGCCGAGTCCCTGCCGGAGGTGCGCCGCGCCGCCCTGGTTGCTGTGGGCCCTGCCGGTACTGCCGCCCCGGTGCTGGTCATTGAGGCTTCGGCGAATACTGCCGCTTTGGAGGCACGCCAGTCGGCATCGGGTCTCAAGCGTGCCCTGCTCAATCGCGTGCCTGGCACCAACTGCTTCCCCGTTGTAGAGGGTGTGGCTCCCTTCGAGCTGTCGCAGCTGGTGCGTCAGAAGGTTGCCGAGGATACCGGTGTGGAGCTTGCCGCGGTGCTGGTGGTGCACGAGCATCCGACCGATATTCGCCATAATTCAAAGATTAACCGCCCCGCCCTGGGTGAGTGGGCGTCGAAGGTTCTTGCGGGGGCGTAAGCGCCTGCCGGATCCCTAAGTCTAAGGAGTATGATGTCCCCTCATTCTTCGCGTGAGTCCTCTTCCCATGAGTCTGTACCCCGCTTATCTGAACCGCGCCTGTCGACCTCGCATGCGGTGACTTCCCCGACGGCTCGGTTCCGTAAGCCGGCGCAGCCGCTGGCGGCACGGTACACTGATCCCGCCCCGCGTTCGCTACGCCCAATTGAGGAGCCTGATTTTGCGCCGCGTATTGGCGAGCGCATCCTCTTTACCGGTGCGAGCGGCCTGCTAGGTCGTGAGAGTGTGTTGGCGTTGTTGCGTGCCGGCTATGATGTGCGCGTTTTTCAGCGTGGTGATTCGGGTATTGCGGCTCTGTTGCCCGATTCGGTGCGCCCGCGTTTTGAGCAGGTGCGCGGCGATATTACGAACGCGCAGGCTGTGGATCTGGCGATGACCGGTATGAACGGCGTGGTGCATGCTGCGGCGAAGGTTTCGGTCAGCGGCGAGTGGTCTGATTATGAGCGCATCAACATTGAGGGAACCCGCACCCTGTTGCAGGCGGCACTGAACCATTCGGTGGGTTCGTTCCTGTATATTTCCTCGCCGTCGGTGGCTCATGCCGGTGCGGCAATCGTGGGTGATGGTGCCGGCGTAGCGTCCCCGGAGCATGCGCGCGGTAACTATGCGCGTTCAAAGGCTGCCGCTGAGCTGCTGGCGTTGGAGGCGAACGGCACTGCCCTGCCCGACGGCGGGGTGTTGCGCGTGGGTGCGTTGCGTCCTCACCTGATGTGGGGTCCGGGCGACACCCAGCTGGTGGAGCGTATTCTGGAGCGTTCCGCCGCGGGCCGCCTGCCGTTGCTCTCTGGCGGTACGGGGCTGATTGATACGCTCTACATTGATAACGCCGCGGATGCGCTGGTGCATGGCTATCAGCGCATCGACGCTTTTGCGGGTCGGGCGCTGGTGGTGACGAACGGTCAGCCGCGCACTATCGCTGAGCTACTGGGTGGTTTCTGTGAGGCGGTCGGTGTTCCCGCTCCGCGTTTCTCGGTTCCAGCGAAGGTTGCGGCTCTGGCGGGTAAGGTTATTGAGCGTGTGTGGGAGCGTCTGCCGAAGAACGTGACCGCCGGTGATGAGCCGCCGATGACGGAGTTCCTTGCGGAGCAGCTGTCGACCGCGCACTGGTTTGATCAGCGCCGCACCCGCGAGCTTCTGCATTGGGAGCCCGCCGTGTCGATTGAGGAAGGCTATGAGCGTCTGGGCTTATTCTACGGCAACAAGTACAGCCGCTAAGTGCTTCTTTTCGGGGTGGCTTTCGGGTTGGCTCCCCCACTCTCGGTTTAAATGAATGAAGTTTAAACGAATGACGGCGTAGCTACATCCCCCATATGGGAGAAACGTAGCTACGCCGTCATATGCATAACTAGCGTGAGTTTGTGCCTACCGTAAGCCTTATCGAGAGCCCTCAACTTGTCGAGAGCGCGGTGCCCGCTGGCAGTGCGGGCAACGGTAGGACGAACGGTTCTGGAACGGTTCGCGCACTATCAGGGATGTGCGGCCCGCCTCCGCGCAACGGTGGCAAGGCTCCCCGGCACGGCCGTAGGCGTTCAGCGAGCGCGCAAAGTAGCCAGACTCCCCCAGCACATTCACGTACAGGGCGTCGAAGCTTGTGCCGCCAGCCGCCAAGGACTCGCGCAGCACCTGGGTGACAGCCTCCAGCAGTTCGCGGGTTTGAACGGCGCTGAGGGTGCGTGCGGGCTTCGCATAGTGCAACCGCGCACGCCACAGCGCCTCATCGGCGTAGATATTGCCTACGCCAGAGATGACCGACTGGTCCAGCAGCACCTTCTTAATCCCGCTGGAGGTACGCAGGAACTTGCGACGCACCGCCGCGGGGTCGAAGAATTCGTCCAGCGGGTCGCGGGCAATGTGTTTGACTGCTTCCGGCACCAGAAAACGCTCAGATACTTCACCCGCCGCAGCTTCATTCACTGCTACCACCGCGGGTACGTCCGGTACCATCGGGCTGAGGAACATACCACCGAAGATGCGCTGATCCACGAAAAGCAAGCACTGCCCGGTACATGCCCGGTTGGTGCTCACCGCATCGCCGGTGGCTTCCGCCGGTCCTAGCTCTAGCGCCACGCGCAGGTGCCGCGGCTGCTCATCAAAGGCCGCACGCGCCTGCAAATCATTACCCGAGTCACTGCCCAAATCTCTGCCCGGTTCATCGCGCACAAGCAGCTGACCGCTCATGCCCAGATGCACCACGAGTGCCTCGTCGGCAAGTGTGCCGTCCGCCTCGCTCAGGGTCAGCCACAGGTACTTGCCGCGGCGGTAGGCACCGCGCAGAACCCTGCCGGTCAGTGCCGCCTCAAAGTGGGCGGGACCGGTCAGGTGTCTGCGCAGCGAACGGGCATCGACCACGCGCACCGCCCGCACGGGGCGACCCAAGGAATGATTGGCGATGCCCGCGCGAACGGTTTCTACCTCGGGTAGTTCGGGCATGATTTACTCCCCTCAACAGGATTGCAGGATCAAGAGCCCCGCAGAGTTAGCAGACCTGCAGGATGATTGAACGAGCCTAAACCAGAACGCGGTACGCCTGCTCAGCGGCAAGGCGCTCTGCTTCCTTCTTGCTCGGACCCACACCGGTACCGGTCTGCTGGTTCGCCACAATAGCGACCGCAGTGTACACGCGCGCGTGGTCGGGGCCCTCACCGGTGACCTCATAGCGCACGTCTCCCCAACCGCGGGCGGTGGCGAGGTTCAGCAGCTCGGTCTTCCAGTCTCGTCCAGAGTTCAGGACCTTCTCATCATCGAGCAGCGGGGCGATCAGGCGTAGCACCAGGTCACGAGCCGCCTCGCGACCGCACTCCAGGTAGGTCAGGCCGAAAATCGCTTCCATGGTGTCGGCAAGGATCGAGTCCTTATCGGCGCCGCCGGTGTGAATCTCGCCCTTACCGAGCAGGATGTACCGACCCAGATCCAGGTCGCGTGCCACCTTCGCCAACGCCACAGTAGACACCACCACGTGGTGCAGCTTCACGAGCTCTCCCTCGGGCAGGTCGGGGTAGCGTCGGTACACTTCTTCAGCAATTGCCAGGGAAAGCACCGAATCGCCCAGGAACTCCAGGCGCTCATTATGCTCCACTCCGGGGTTCTCGAAGGCGTAGGAGCGGTGGGTTAGGGATAGCAAAAACGTCTCGGCGTCGATATCGACCCCGAGACGTTTACGCAACTCCCTAGTATCAACACTAGGAAATTCAGTCATAAGGATTCACCGCTTCTTAGGCGTCTGCAACCTTACGGCCCTTGTACTCCAGGAACAGGGCGTTGCCTGCAGCGTCGGTTACAACCTTTGCCTGGTGGGGCAGGCTGTAGGTCACGCGACCATTTTCAACGGTCTTAACCAGCTGGGGCACGGATGCCTTCCACTGGGAACGGCGTGCGCGGGTGTTAGCGCGGGACATCTTGCGCTTGGGAACAGCCACAGCTATCTCACAATCTCTAGTAACAACAATTTAGTTTTCGGTATCTGCGCCGAGCAGGCCCTGTAGAGCCGACCAGCGCGGATCCAACACCTCGTGATGATGCCCGGGGTCATCCTCCAGGCGCGCACCGCAATCGGCGCACAGACCCTGGCAGGTATCCCTACAAACAGGCTGGAACGGCAGTTGAAGGATTACTGCGTCCCGCAGAGCCGGTTCAAGGTCGATGGAATCATCCTCAACGGCGTACTGCTCATCTACTTCGTCTTCGGGGCCGCCAGCCGGGGCCTTCTCAAAGACGAAAAGCTCTTGAATATTAGCCGACATCTCATAATCAATCGGATCCAAGCAAAGGCTACACTCGCCGTGTACATCCACAACAACGGAGCCGGTTACTAGGATACCATCAACAACAGACTCCATACGAATATCGAGGTCAATATCCGAACCCTCTTCCACGCCGATGAGCGTGTTACCCAGGTCTGCCGGTGCGGGCAGAACCTCAGCGAGAGTTTCCATGGTGCCGGGGCGGTGAATCAGGTTAGTGACTGATACAACCAGCGGCGATGCGTCTGCACGTGAAATGGCGTTTCTCCTTACGAAATGTATAAACCAAAGTCCCATTTTAGGGGTCATTCGCACCGTTAATCAAGATTAAGCGCCTTTTAAATCTCTTTAAGTGGCGCTCACCTCTTAAATATCCCCTTAAGGAGGCACCGCGCGGCATTTAATCGGTCGGTCGGGGCATTCCAGAGGTAATTAAGCGCCCGGTCGGCGGTACAGTTTGCTGTGCCGTGTGCGTATCTGGCGTATCGGAGACGGGTGCGCATCCGGGTTGCCCGGGTTGATTAGGCGTTTTTCAACGCGCGGGCGACCGCCTCCGGCACGAAGGCAGTCACATCACCACCCAACGACGCCACCTCACGAATAATCGTGGACGACACCGCACCGTAGCGGTCCTCACCGGCCAAGAACACCGTCTCAACCTGCGCCAAGTGGCGGTTCATACTCGCCATCGGAGCCTCATAGCTGTAATCCGTCGCCGAACGCAGACCCTTCACCAGAACCTTCGCACCACGCTCCGCCGCGTACTCGGCAAGCAGCACGCCCGGCGGAATCGGCTCCACGCCCACACCCTCAATGCCGAGCTCCCGCAAAGACTCACGCACCAGCTGCACGCGCTTCTCCAGGGAGAAACGGTACTTCTTGGAGCTATTGTGCGCCACGCCCACGATCACCTCGTCAAAGAGCTGAGCGGCGCGGGCAATGATTTCCAGGTGGCCGTGGTGCACGGGGTCAAAAGATCCGGGGCAGAGGACAATCATGGCGGTCCCTTCACGAATAAATATCAGACGTTGGAATGACTAGATGCGGGCGAATTTAGGATGCGGGATAGCGTCATGCGGGCGAGCGCAGGCTGAGGCGGAAAGATTGATCGGTGAGATGAGACAGAAATCTTAGGCAGCGATCTCTTCAGCGTCCTCACCAGATTCGTTGCCGAACTCGTCGCCCGCTTGCTCCTCCACCTCGTCAGGCTCCACATAGTAGAGAACTGTCTCACCGTGCTGACGGGTCGAAAAACAGTACAGGCCCTCGCCCCACACCGGCTCCGGATCGCGCGAAGAACGCTCCACCACGACCACGGCACCCTCGGCAAGCTTAGAGGTGAGTTCCTCCAGCAGCTCGCTGACCTGCTCATTTGGCACGGCGTAGGGCGGGTCAACAAACACCAGATCCCACGGACCGGAGACGGACTTCACGTAGGTCAGCGCCTGAGACTGCTGCACGTGTGCCACAGAACCGGTAGCGCCAGAAGGACCAGAGCCGGTGCACCCCATTGCCTTCTCCACCGCGGCAATGTTCTTGCGAATCACCGCAACAGCCTTCGGGTACGTATCCAGCAGAGTCACGGAGGCTGCACCGCGCGAGAGCGCCTCGCAGCCAAGCGCACCCGAACCGCCAAAGGCGTCCAGCACACGGGCGCCACGAATAATGTCGTAGCTCTCTAGTTTGGAGAAGAGGGATTCCTTCACCCGATCGGTGGTGGGGCGAGTATTATCCCCCGGAACCGAGGTAAGGCGAACACCTCCGGCGGCACCGGAAATAATACGGCTCATAGGGATTCTCCTCTTCACTAGTGCGGTGTGTTAACGTCACGATTTCGGTGGGTTATGGTCAAAGCAAGTTGGTGGGCGGGGCTGGCAGAGCGTTCTGCCCCGTTGAGCGCTTATCCCCTGCCGAGGAACGCCTCACGGTCAGCGTCCAGGGCACGGTCAATCGTACGCGCCAAAGACGGATGCTTAGCCAGCGTCGGATCCTTCTCCACCACCGAGCGGGCATCCTCGCGGGCACGCTCAATAATGTCAGCATCGGCAAGTGCCCGCAAGAAGCGCAGAGTGCTCTTTGAGCCCGATTGTGCAGCACCCAGAATATCACCCTCGCGGCGCTGCGCCAGGTCGATGCGAGAGAGCTCAAAGCCGTCCGTGGTGGAGGCAACCGCATCCAGGCGCTCGCGGGACACGCCACCTGCCTCCTGGCGGGTAACCAGCAGGCAGGTGCCCGCGTAGCCGCCGCGGCCCACACGACCGCGCAACTGGTGTAGGCCCGAGATGCCAAAGCGGTCGGCGTCCATGATAATCATGAGCGTGGCGTTCGGAACGTTCACGCCCACCTCAATGACGGTGGTGCTGATGAGCAGGTCAATTTCACCGCGTTCGAAAGCGGTCATGACGGCCGTCTTCTCCGCCGGGTCCATGCGTCCATGCAGGGTGCCGATACGCACACCGATGAGGGCGTCCTCAGCGCTCAGGTACGAGTACATTGAGGCGACCGAGGTCAGCTGAACCTTGCCGTCGCTGCTGGCATTACCACCCTGACCGAAATAGCCCTGGGCTGAGTTGCCCGTGCCTGTTCCCGCACCATTCAGGCTGGATGCGCCAAAGAACGCGGCACCTTCCTCCAGGCTGTCGCCGTCCTCCCCAATTTTGGGTACGACAACATACACCTGGTAGCCCGCGTCGATTTCTTCGCGGGCACGCCTCCACAGCCGGGATGCCCAGGCAGGCTTCTCGGCGAGGGGCACCACGTGGGTTGAGATTTTCTGGCGACCGGCGGGCAGGGTGTCGAGCACGGACACATCCAGATCACCGAACACGGTCATGGCGACGGTACGCGGAATGGGCGTTGCGGTCATGACTAGGCGGTGCGGCAGAGCGCCGTCAGTGCCGCGCAGACCGTCGCGTTGCTCCACACCAAAGCGGTGCTGCTCGTCCACGACGACCAGACCCAAATCGTGGAAGCGCACCTCATCGGAAAGCAGGGCGTGGGTGCCAATCACAATCTGGGCGGCGCCGGCGGCGAGCTCCTGCAGTACCTTGCGCTTAGCGCGGGTACCCATGGAGGCGGTCAGCAGGCGCACACGCACACGGCGGGGTTTCTCCCCGCTCCTCCAGGGAGTTTCATCGGCAGAACCGGCGGCTGAATCGTCAGTATCAGAGTCTTCGGACGCCGCCATATCCCCCAGGATGTCTAGTACCGAACGCAAATGCTGCTCAGCGAGCACCTCGGTCGGGGCGAGCATCGCGGACTGGCCGCCCGCATCAGCAACCTGCAGCATGGCACGCAGAGCCACCACGGTCTTACCGGAACCCACATCACCCTGTAGCAGGCGGTTCATGGGCGATTCGCTCGACAGATCGGCGGCAATCTCAGCGCCTACCTTCTGCTGCCCCTCAGTCAGCTCGTAGGGCAGAACCTGAAGCAGCTGATCGGCGAGTCCACCCTCCACGGTGGGGCGCGGCTGAGTCAGGTGCGCGGCACGCACCGAATGCAGGCGGGCAAGCGCACTCTGCAGCACGAATGCCTCGCGGTAACGCATCTGCGCCTGCGCGGCACGCCAGGTGTCCTCCGAGTCGGGGGTATGCAGGGCACGATACGTCCACTCCAGCGAGTGCACCTTGCGGGCGCGACGAATCGTGTAGGGTACCGGGTCTTCGAGTTCTTTGAGCGGCACCTTTTCGAGCAGCTGCGCCATGTAGCCGCTGATGCGGTCGGTGGGTAGCTTCACTGGGGCGCGGTAGACGGGCACGGGGGCGGTGGCGGCGTCGGTGACGTCCGCGCCGGAGGCGTCCTTCGATAGCAGGGCGTAGTGCGGGTTGGTGAGGGTGTATTCGCCGCGGTAGATGCCGACCCTGCCGGAGAACATCATGGTTTCGCCCTCACGGATTTCACGGGCGGCAGTCCAGGCGTTGAAGAAGGAGAGCTTGATCTGCGAGCCGATGAGCGCGCCGGGGTTCGTCATGCTAGGTGCAGGCACGCCAAAGAGGCCTCCCTGTGCAAAACTATCCTGTGCAAAACTATCTTGTGCAAAACTATCCTGTGCGAAGCTATCCTGACCGTAGCTGTCTGCGTAACCGCTGTAGGAGGCGGGTTGCACTCCCCTGCCCTGTATCGGGTTCTGGGCGCTGGGAATCTGGGCGGCTGGGTTCTGCGTGGAGTTAGCGAGCGCGTTGATACGCGGGTTGTGCATCCCGGTTGCTTGCCAGTTCTGCGCGGGCGCACCGGATACTCTGGATACGCCGGATGCACCGGGGCGGTTAGCGCGCCCGGGCACCACGGATACAGGACCGCCAGCCCCAAAATTAGCGGCACCAAAACCTGCGGGTGCATCCTGCCCGGTGGCGTCGGAAAGCCGGTCAGTGATGGTCACTTCCGTGATTTTGCCGCGGCGCGCCGCCATATTTCGGGTGCTCACGTGCACCACGCGGGCGATGATGGTGACGTCTTGGCCCTCAACGAGTTTTGCGAAGGAGCTGAGCTCACCGCGCGGCAGGTACTTGCGAGGGAAGTAATCGAGCATCTCCCCGACGGTGTGCAGGTCCAGGTGCGTGGAGATTGTCTTGGCGCTGGGCGCGGGTAGGTACTTTTTGAGCGGCGCATTTTCGATGCGGTCTTCGGAGGCGTAGCGCGCCAGGGCACGGCTCTTAGCCTCCGCGGTAGCTGATGCGGGCTTCTCAGCCACAACCTTCTCAGTAGTTGCCTTCTTCGTCGAAGCTTTCTGGGCGGGGGGTTTCTGTGCAGGCGTTACCTTCTTGGATGCGGTTTTCGGCGCTGCGGTTTTCGGCTTTGCCGGGATTTTCGATGCCGAGGCTTTAGAAGCGGGAGCTTTCTCCGCGGGCGCAGTCTTCTTCGCTACAGCCTTTTTAGGTGCAGGCTTTTTGGTCGCGGACTTTTCAACTTCTACCTCGGGCGCGCTCTTCTTCGGCGCAGGCTTCTGCTCGGCCTCTTCGCTCGCTTTCGTTATCTTCTGCGGGCGCGCCGAAGTAGCCCGGGCGGCAGTTTCGCTCTGCTGCGGGTTGGGGTCGTTCTGAGCTAGTTCCTTCTGTGCAAGTTCCTTCTGAACTGCTTTCTTCTGAGCTGGCTTCTTCTGAGCTGGCTTCTTCTGAGCTGGCTTCTTCCGGGCGGGCGCTTTCCGGGCAGGTTCCTTCGGTTGCTGTTCATCCGGCTGAGTTGCCTGCCGCGCCGCCAACGCAATATCGACCAGCTCGTAGATAGCGTCGTCGGTCATGGTGTGCGCTGCGGGGCCCAGCGAATGCTTGAGCGTCTTGAGCGCCTTACGGTAGGGGGCACTGGCGCGCTGCGCGGCGCGTTTGCTCAGCTCAGCGCGGCTCACCTCGCCTCGGGCGTAGGCGGCAAGATCACGCACGGTCAGCTCGGCGGTGGTGCGGAGCTGCTCATCGCTCAGTAGCGGCGCGTCTTTTTTCCCATGATGAGCTCGGGTCGCAGAATCGGCACGGGTATACTCGACACCCGCTGAATCTACGGGCTCACCCTGCGCTACTTCAACCTTCGCAGGTTTAGTATTTATCGGCTTAGTTTTTTCGGGCGCAGGCTCAGGAAGCCCCAAGTCCAGGGCTTCCTGCTGCGTGTTCACGGAACGTCGGGCGGGGCTCATACGCCGCCCTCCGCACCGCACGCGTGGTCGGTGTGGTGACCATCCGCGAGGGAAGAAATACGCTCATCCGACCACTGACCGTAGCCCATAATCAGCTCGCGGGCGGGGTCGATGTCGGGCACATGCACGTGCAGTGTCCAGAGCCCAGCCGCCATGTCCAGGGGGGTAATAAGCAGGCTGTCACCCATGGCTTCAAGTTCAGGGCGCAGCTGCGCCAGGGCCAGAGGTTCGCAGCTCAGTGTACCCATGAGCTCCCAGCCGCTCTGCCCCACCTGTTCTGTGTGCTCAGCAGATTCAGAGCCCGTTCGCACCGCATCTACTGCAGAAGGCGCACGGAGCATGGACTCCACCTGCGCCTCGTTCAGGGTTGCTGCCTCCCAGCGCGGGTTGGAGTGCACCACGGCAAGGTAGAACCCGAGCGCACCGGCATCCACGAAACCGGCAAGCTCTGGCGAGGGCGGAAACTGCGCGGTACGTTCCAGGGTGGCACACATCAGCGCACGTCGACGCTCTTTCAGCGCCTCGTCAGCGGCTTCTGCGTCCTGTAATGCATCGTAGTGTGCGTCCAGGCGGGCGAGCTCCACCATAACCGACAGCATTGTGGAGGGCACCATCTGCTCCCCCACGCTGGCGCGAATCCGCTCCGCCGCGAACGCCATCGCGCGTGCTTCCGCGTGGGCGTACTCCAACTTCACCTCACGGTGCTTCGGCAAGCAGCCGCTAGCAATAACGCGCTCGTAGTCTGCCTCCAGGGCTCGCACGAGCGGCAACTCATCGGCTGCGTCACCGAGCTCCCGAGCAAGGTTTCCAGGCAGGAACCAGTAGCTGCGCACTGCCTCCAGCGCCCAGGCACAGAGCAGAGTACCCGAGTTGCCGCGCGCCACGCGGGATGCGCGCATAATCGCGTGCTCGTAGATACCGCCCAGCTGAATCCACAGGTCGGCGAGGGTTTCGGCTTCGGAGGCACCCGCCGACTCGGGCACGCACGCACCCTCCCCGCCAGGAATTTCGTTAGCTGGCAGAACCTCACCGGACAGAACCTCACTAGGAAGAATTTCACTGGGCAGAACCTGCTCCATACCCCGCTCAAACTCTTCAGTCAGGGTCAGCAGGGTGTGGGCGATATTGGAGCCGGTGTCCTTATCGGGCACGGGGAACCCATTGAGTTCATTGAGCGCCTCACGGTAGCGTTCGATGGTGGTGCGGGCGGCGGTGGACCACGCTATACCGAAGCGGTAGGCGCGCACGCAGGCGCGGCGGTAGATCTCGCGCTCTTCGGTGCGCTGGTTCTGTTCTGCGTTCACGCTACCCTCCCTATCAGTTTCACCTGGTTCTCGGCTGATTTCTCAACTAGTTCTCGGCTAGTTCCTGACTGATTTCTCAGCGTCCGCGGCACGGGCGGTATCCAGCCTATTTCGTACTTCTATTCTAGTAAATTTTCGGTTAAATGTACGGTATTGTCCGCCATTTGTCCCGCGGAATGAAAGCACAGAGGGAACGCACAAACCGCACGCACCTCACGGCCCTCAACCAAGCTCCTACGCGGAAGCTCCGTAGTGCTCCCAACCCATGCCGTCCAGGGAGCGGCCGTCCATCACGACCGCCGCGCCGGTTACCGTATCGTGGCGGCGCTCGGCACCGTAGAGCTCAGCACTCAGACCGCGCTCCGGCACGTCCGCAACGCAGGTTCCCAGGGGCACGAACTCTTCGGGTACTTCGCTGGGGAAGGTCGCCAGCAGACCGTGGTCTTCTCCACCGACCAGCACGAAGGCGCGCGCCAAGGATGCAGGGCTCTCCCCCGCCTCATTGCGCTCACCAATCGCCAGTAGCAGGCGTGCCAACGGTAGTAGCGGCTCGGCGAACGCATCCACGGCGGCGCGGTCAAGGCGCATCTGCACCCCGGAGGCGGCGGCAACTCGTCCAGCGTCCTTGACGAGGCCATCGGAGAGGTCCAGCATGGAGCTTGCCTTGTGCTGGCGTGCCACCTCTCCTGCGGGGATGGGGCTGACGGGGTGGTGCTGCGAGTCGACGGCGCGCTCGCAGACCGCGAGCATCTGCGCGGCGTCTTCAGGGGTGAGAGTGCGGGCAAGCTCGATGAGTCCTTCGGGAAGAGCAGCAAGTGCAGCCGAACCTTCAGCCTGCTTCTCAGTGTGCTTTTGAGCCCACGCTTGAGCCACCGCACTCAGTGCCACCTCAGCATCCTGACCTGCAACAATGGCACATAGCAGTGCCGTAGCGGGTAGGGAAAGGGGGTTGAGCAGCAGACGCAGACCGGCATCGGACCAGGCGGTACGTCCCGCCAGGGCGATAGTGTCACCGGGTCGCGCACCGGAGCGCAGCACGGCATGATCCGTGTAGCCGAGGGCGGTAACAGTCACCGACATTTCGGTGGAGTCGCCAATATCGCCGCCGCCAATCACGCATTCGGTGGCTCCACAGGCATTGATTCCATCCACAATGCCGTGGGCGAAGCCGTCAATCCAGCCGTAAGGAGTGCTACCGGGCAGACTCAAGGAGATGAAGAGGCTTGCCGGGCGTGCACCCATGGCGGCAACGTCGGCAAGGTTCTGGGTCGCGGCTTTGCACCCCACATCGTAACCGCTGCTGCGGGCGGGTTCCAGAATGAACTCGCCACCCTCACCCGTCCGCGCGATGCCGCCGGGCCAAAGGTTCATGAAGTCCTGGTCCTCAACGAGAGTGTCGGTGGTGACCACTGTACGCTGACCGGGTGCGGGCGCGGCGAGGACGGCACAGTCGTCGCCGGGACCCACATCGAGGGGTTCAATGTGCCCAGCCTGGCGTGCCGTAGCGGCGACCTGCTCGTTGTGGGCGTTGATAATCGGCATGAAAGCGCGCAGAACGCGGGACTCCCCCAGCTTTGAGAGAGGTGTCTCTCGCATGGGGTTGTCCCGCGTATCGCTAAAAGTCTGAGGATTCACATCCTCTATTATCGCGTATTCTTACGCGTTATGTTCGCCTTATGCTCCGCGGCTGAAGTAGCGGATTGCCAGAGCAATCAGCACCAGACCGATGAGTGAGAAGAGAATCAGCGGTGCAATGCCGGAAAGTCCGGAATCGTCAGCGTCCGCATTCTTCACGGCCTGCTCCTGGGCGGCGTTCGCGCCGTCAGCCTTTGCCACGCTCTTTGCGGAGTGGCTGACGATAGCCGAGGTGGAGGAGCTGGACGACTTCGAAGCTGATGCCGAGCTTGAGAAGTTCGAGGGGCTTGCCTCCTGGGAGTGGTCTTCGTCGGTCGTATTGCGCGAGAGGTATCCAGCAACCCAGTCTGCCGCCCCCGGGATGGAGTCATTCGAGCCATTATTGGCTGCGATTCGTCCGAGGGTGGTGCCGCCAGAACGCAACGGATCATCCTCGTCGTCATCAAGCCCGTCATTCGGTGCCTTGGTACTCGATGAAGAGCTTGAAGATCCCGAAGAGGAGATGGAGGATTCAGAGGAACCGCCCGGTCGCGGAAGCTCAATCGAAATAATGACATCTTCCCCAGAGATTTCCTGACGGTTGCCGGGAGTGGTCACCTGGTTGTTCGCCGGAGGAATCGGAGCAACAGGCTCAGTCTCGACCGGAGCAACCGATTTGGAGTCCGAGTCGTTACCTGTGTCCTTTACCGGAGCTACGGGAGCTACCGGAACCACGGGGATTTCTGCTTCCTTAGAGGGTTCCTGAGTTGGCGCGGGCACTACCGGAGCCTGAGTCGGCTCCTCGGAGGGTGCCTCGCTCGGTTCCTGAGTCGGTTCGGGAGTTACATCCTTGGTCGGCTCCGGATTCGGTTCGGGAGTATGCTCCGGTTCCGGAGTCGGCTGCGGTTCCGGAGTAGGCTCTACCTTCGGATCAGAGGTGGGTTCCGGGGTCAGCTCGGGAGTTACGTCCTTAGTGAACTCAGCGGTAGGCTCTGCCGTAGGTTCCGGGGTTACGTCCTTAGCGAGCTCATCGGTAGGCTCTGCAACAGGAGCTACGGTGGGCTCGGCAGTCGGCTGTACGGTCACGTCCGGGGTAGGTGTCGCGTCCAGAGTGGGCGTAGCGATCGCAGAAGGTTTAGCACTAGCAATGGGCTGAGGGTTGGAAGAAGTGCTAGGCTGAGCGGTGGGCTCTGACTGCGCGTTGTCAGTCTTATTGTCCCCCTGCTCGGTGGGCCATGCGCTTATGGTAGTAAGCGCGGGTAATACCGTCTGGGAGGAGGATGCCGCGGTCGCGGCGGAATCCAGGGTTTGTTCTGCGGTGCCAACAGGGTTCGGCGGAAGCTGTGATGCTGCCTCCTGCATATCTTGAGCAAACGAGGCTACGCATGGACTTCCGGAAGCAACCAGTGCTGTCGCCAGACTCGCAGAGACCACCTTACGGCTTCGTTTTCCCAAAGGTTGTCCTTGACTTTCTAATACGTTGTGAGTGAATAGATATCCGGTCATTAGGTAAACCGGAGTTGCCTTCGTCTATTCTACCGAATCAGCTTTTTCTTCATTACTCATTTTAGTGCTTTCCTGGCAAGCTTTGAGCTTTGCCAAGTGCTAGGACTACCTAGCGAATCTTTTCGCCATCTAGAAGCATTATTTCATGCACTTATGAACAGAATTACATTTCACCCTATCAATGCCGCTTTAGAACTTACACTCCCCCATTGGAGTACCCCAAGATAGACATTAGTGATTTGCTCATGAATGAAAAACAAGCGATTCTCATCAGCATATATGCGGAAAATACATACCAATTCACCGTTTTCCCCGGCAACTAACTTATCAGCCGCGCAAGAAACGCCCCGATGCAGAGTCTCAAGAATCCGCACCGAGGCGCCTTCCAGCAGGGACACTCCTCCACCGTTAAATATTCATACGCTGAGCGTCAGCTCAAGAACTTAGCCCACTCAAAGCTTAAGCACTCTCTAAAACTAGCGCAGACCCAAGGGGCGTTCCATCGCCAGGGTCAGCAGCTCGCTAATCAAATTAGTGTAGGAAATACCAGTGTTCTCCCACATGGTCTTGTACATCGAAATCGGGGTGAAGCCGGGCATGGTGTTCACCTCGTTAATGATCAGGCGGCCATCCTCGGTGTAGAAGAAGTCCGCACGCGACAGGCCCTCGCCATCCAGCGCCAAAAACGCCTTCACAGCCAGCTCACGCAGACGATCTTGCACATCCTGCGGCAGGTTCGCCGGGCACACGGTCACAGCAGAAGACTCAGAAACATACTTCGCCTCAAAGTCGTAGAAGCCGTGGTCCTCGTCCACAACCTCAATCTCACCGGGGTAGGATGCGCGAGGCATCTCGCCGTGGTGACCATCAAGCACAGCGCACTCAATTTCACGGCCCGCAATACCGGCCTCAATAATAATCTTCGGATCGTGGCAGCGAGCCTCTTCAATCGCCGGCACAAGCTCCTCCACCGAATCCACCTTGGTAATACCGAAAGAAGAACCAGCACGAGTCGGCTTCACAAACATGGGGAAGCCCAGCTTCAGCACGCGCTCCAGAATCTGCTCGCGGTCCTCGTGCTCCCACTGGCGGTTAGTGACAACCTCGTAGGGTCCGACCTCCAGGCCAGCAGATTCGAAAGCAACCTTCATGAAATGCTTATCCATACCCACAGCGGATGCGGTCACACCGCAACCCACATAGTGCAGGTCAGCCATTTCCAGCAGGCCCTGCACGGTACCGTCCTCACCAAATGGGCCGTGCAGTAGCGGGAAGACAACGTCCACCGGTGCGGTGCGGGTAACGTTACCCTCAGCATCCACCAGGGTCAAACGCGAATCACCGGCACCCATCGGCAGGAACACCTGCTGGGTACCCTCGGGAAACTCTGCGGTACCGCGTGTACCAGCGGTCAGCTCGGCGAGCTGTTGCTCGTCGGTCAGATACCAGCGGCCGTCACGGGTAATGCCGATAGTGATGACCTCATAGGCAGTGCGGTCAATGGCGCTCAGCACACCAGCGGCGGTAATGAGCGAAATGGGATGCTCGGAGGAGCGGCCACCGCACAGCAGGGCGACGGTCTTCTTCTCGGTCATATATTTCTCCTAGTCAATGTTCCCCTACCCTCAGAGCCGGAAGGTGGAACGGCAATGCGTCAATAATCCTAACGCACGAATACCGTCGCGGTCACTGATGCGTTTCTCACGCACAGGTCTTCCGCAACGGTATCCGTCCTCGGATGTCTACGTTCAATCTTCTTCTAGTATGTCCTGGCACACATCACTAATTAGGGGTTACCAGCACACCAGATAGCTTCAAAACCTAGTGGCTCTCATGCTTGAGGCGGCGACCCAACAGCTGAGGCGCCAACTCCTCAATGCCAATACGACCCGAAAGCACAGCCACCACAGCCTCAACAATGGGCATCTCCACACTGTGACGACGAGCCAACTCAGCCACCACCGGCGCCGACTTAATCGACTCAGCGGTCTGGATCATATGCTCATGCAGGCGGTCAGGGGTAATACCCTGGGCCAGCAGGCGCCCCGCCGTGTGGTTACGAGACAGCGGCGAAGAGCAGGTCGCAATCAAGTCGCCCATACCGGCAAGACCGCTCATCGTCGCAGCCTCGCCACCCAAGGCCACCGCCAGGCGGGTAATCTCCGCCAGACCGCGAGTCATAATGGACGCCTTCGAGTTATCACCGTAATTGCGGCCCTCGCAAATACCCACGCAAAGGGCAATCACGTTCTTCACCAGGCCGCCAATTTCGGTACCCACCACATCCGTGTTGGTGTACGGGCGGAAATACGCGCACGCAATTGCGTGAGCAACAGACTCAGCTACCGGCAGGGTACGAGCCGCAACCACGGAGGCGGTAGGCTCCTCCCCCATGATTTCCTTCGCCAGGTTCGGGCCCGAGAGCACGCATACGCGGTGCGGAATATGACCAATCGCGCGCACATCAGCACCACGCAGAGCCATAGATTCTTCCAGCTCCTCAGTAATGACCTGCGACATGCGCAGACCCGTACCGGTTTCCAGGCCCTTCGCCAAAGACACCAACATGGCGTTCGGCTCAATATAGCGGGCGAAGCTCTGCAACTGCGAACGCAGAACCTGCGCAGGCAAAGCAAGAACCACCATATCGGCACCGGTCAGCGCGGCGGGGGCATCCGCAGTGAAGTGCATGTTATCTGGCAGCTTCATTCCCGGAAAATAGCGAGCGTTCTCGCGGGTGCGCTCGCACTCAGCCATCACCTGCTCATCACGACCGATGAGAGTCACGCGAGTGTCATCGCCGCGCTCGCGGGCAGCATCCGCTGCAATCTTAGCGAAAGCGGTGCCCCAGCTACCGGCGCCCAACACCGCAATAGACTGCACGGTTGCCGGAGGGGTAAATTCAGGGCTTGCTGCGGGGGTGCGTCCAAAGAAGGTCACGAAAACACCAGCTTCTCTTCCTTGTGAGGTCCTTAGGTGAGCCACCGAAGGCACCCGGTCGGGCACCTATCGGTGACTCTCATATGTTTCCCAGTGGGAATACTACTTTTCGTCCGGTTCGCCGAGTGGGCCACCGACCGGACCGGAGGGGGTGCCGGAGGCTTCACGACGCTTAGCGCGCGGATTCCAACGACCCTCAGGAGCCTTCTCACCGCGGATCTTCTCCAGCTCGGCGGTAATAGCATCCAGCATGGCGTCCGTGACCACGCCCAGTTCGGTGCGGGTGTGCTTAGCATCGGGGCTGATGTCCTCAACGAGGGAGGCAATATCCAGTGCCTTGCCAACCTTCACTTGGACGGTCTTGCGCGGGAACAGCGAAATCTTACGCTTCTCCTTGATGCGGCCATCCTCGCCGTCCTCATCCACGTAACCAAGAATCTGCTCGTCGCCCCAATGCGCCACCGGGTAGACGGGCGCGCCGGTCGCAAGAGCCAGACGAGCCGCACCGGTACGCGCCTGCATGGGCCACAGCTGCGGATCGTGGGTGGTGGTGCCCTCCGGGAAAATCACAACGGCACCGCCAGCCTCAACAATCTTGCGGGCAGTAATCAGGGACTTACGCGCATCCACCGAACCGCGAACCACGGGAATATGCGCAAGCTTACGCATAATGTAGCCGAGCACGGGAGCGCGGAAGAGTGAATCCTTCGCCAAGAAGCGCGGCAGGGCACCTTCAACGAAAACAGGGAAAGCCACAGTCACCGGGTCAAGCTCGGTGGTGTGGTTAGCCACGATAATGTACCCGCCACTCTTAGGCAGGTTCTCACGACCGGTAATCTCAACATGCGCGATGAGCTTGTACAGCCCACGCGTAGCGTTACCGAGCACCTTGTACAGAGCGTCACCATAGGCGGTGGGCTCAATCTCAGACAGAGCCTGCTTTCCCTGCTGTCCGCTCACTAGTCCTGAACCTCAACTTCCTCGGGCTCAACAACGACTATTGCAGCATCGGGCTTGGGAGCCTTCGACACCTTGCGTGTCAGCACCTCAAAGTTGGCGCCCAGGCCCTTGAGCTTCTCCTCAAAGTTCTCGTAGCCACGAGCAATCAGCTCAACACCGCTCACGTGAGAGGTACCCTTAGCAGCCAGAGCAGCAATGATGTGGGAGAAGCCGCCGCGCAGATCCGGAACCTCTATGTCGGCACCGGTCAGCGGGGTGGGACCAGAAATAATAGCGGAGTGGCCGTACCCCTTACCCTCGAAACGGCAGGGCGTGCCGCCCACGCAGTCACGCATGACGACAATATCTGCGCCCATCTGCTTCAGGGCGTTGGTGAAGCCGAAACGTTCCTCGTACACAGTCTCGTGCACGATAGATGCACCCTTAGCCTGGGTCAGCGCCACAACAAGGGGCTGCTGCCAGTCGGTCATGAAGCCGGGGTGCACATTGGTCTCAAAGACAATGGGCTTCAGCTGAGCACCGGGGGTGCGCTGAGCCGGGTGGGTGAAGCGAATACCCTCGGCGGTCACCTCATACAGGCCGCCCATCTTGCGGAACTGGTTGAGGAACGCGGTCATATCCTTCTGATCTGCGCCGCGCACAAAAATATCGCCGCCGGTAGCCAGTGCAGCAGAAGCCCAGGAAGCGGACTCGTTACGGTCGGGCAGGGACGTGTGATCGTAGCCGGTCAGCTCGTCCACACCCTCAATGACGATGGTGCGGTCCTCATTGATGAAGATAATGGCACCCATCTTCTGCAGAACAGCGATCAGGTCAATAATTTCAGGCTCAATCGCTGCGTTGCGCAGGACGGTTTTACCCTTAGCTCGCACACCGGTGAGCAGAACCTGCTCGGTAGCACCCACGGAGGGATAGTTCAGTACAATCTCTGCACCCTTTAGGCCCTCTTCAGGAACGATCAGAGTGGTACCGGTTTCATCATCCTTTTCAACAACTGCGCCGAACTTGCGCAGAGCCGCCATATGGTAGTCGATGGGGCGGTCGCCAATCTTGCAGCCACCCAGGTTGGGGATGCGTGCGGTACCAAGGGTGTGCAGCAGCGGGCCCACCATCAGAATCGGGATGCGGGAGTTACCGCCGAAGAGCTGAATCTCCTCCGCGTTCTTTGCAGCGGTGGTTGCATCCTGTGCGGGGTTGAGGGTCAGAACACCAGCTTCGCGGTCGTAATCAACCTTTGCGCCGTGCAGCTCCACGAGGGTGGTAACGATTTCGACATCGCTCAGGTCAGGGACGTTACGCAGGGTCGAGAGGGTCGAACCGTGCAGTGCTGCGACCATCGCCTTGGGCACCAGGTTCTTGGCGCCTCGAACGTGGACCTCACCAACGAGCGGAGTGCCACCTTCAATGCGAAGCTTGCTGATGTTCTCAGTCATTAAAAATCCTTTATGGAGTCGGCTGGTTTAGGCCGAACTTTAACAGTGTGCCAATGCGCCGCGTTCTCATACGTGCCCCTGCCGGTAGCAGGGTGAAACGGGCGCACATATTCATCATTATTCTAAGCCCTGTATATAGGTGCTCCAAACGATGAATAATCTTTGGCAGGGCCGACGAGGATTTTGCTCTGCTATGTATGTGAAGAACCGGTCTGAACCTTCAGATTCAGTGCCGAAAAACAAAAAAATACACAAAAAATCACAATAATACAAACATTTTTGGGTTCTTCGCGGAAATTTGACGTTAGTTTCGTCTTTTTAACGTCCGAATTTAAATTTGAGAGCAACCTCACCCCTACAATAGCGTGCACACTTGTGCCCGCTGAACGGCACCTCCGCTCTCTAGGAGGAGCCAATCAGCTCTACACTGCGGCATCGGCGCCGGCACCGCCTTTGCAACCGCGCAGTATAGAGTCCCACGGGAGAGCGCGGGGCGTGCATTCACCGCATACACCTTTGCGATAGTGCCCACCCAAAATGGTTCGGCTTCCTGATTCACTTCAACTTCAAAAATTCATCTCAACCTCACCGTTAAATATTCGAAAGTCAACTAAAAACCATGGGCACATCACAACCAACCACAGGTCACTTCGCGCCTGCATCCGCGAACTGCTGGAGGACCCAATATGACACATCACAACACTGCGTCTGCCATTTCACGCCGTCGCCTTGTACAGGGTGCGGCATGGAGTGCCCCCGTTATCCTCGCCAGTGCAGCCGTCCCTGCATGGGCGGCAAGTAGCGAGCCCACATGCTCCCCCGTCCTCACCCTCAAGCCAACCGCAACCGGCTTCGACGACAAGGCTGGTGCGTACACCGAATGGCTCGTTCCTGAAGGCGTTGGACGAGTACGATTCAACCTCGTGGGAGGTGCCGGCGGTGCCGCATCCTCCTTCACCCCCAGCTACCTGACCAATGTCACGAACCCGTCCCTGGCTGGCGGCGGTGCTGGCGCACAGCTCAGCGGCGTTCTGATGGTCAAGTCCGGCGATATCCTTCGCGTCTGGGCGGGTAACGGCGGTGTCGGCTCCGCAGCCGGCGCGCAGCCCGCATACGGTGGCGAAGGCTACGCAGCCGGTGGTGACTCCACCGGCTCCAGCACCGCAACCGGCAGCGCACAGGTAGTGGGCACCAGTAGCGGTTACGTCTACGGTGCTTCCGGCGGCGGATCCTCCGCTGTCGAGCTGGTCCGTGACGGTGTGGTCACCGTCGTGGCTGTTGCGGGTGCAGGGGGCGGCGGTGCCCAGCTGGGCACCCTCACCACCCACCAGCACGTCTTCAACGTACAGCCCAAGGATCAGCTGAACCCGGCACTGCGCGTGGCATTGGACCGCCGCGACGCATCCACTACCGCAGGCGGTAGCGCAGGCAGTGACTTGGGCACCGATAACACCGGTCAGGGCGGCATACTCATGGCAAGCCCCTACCAGGAATTTAAGCCTCTGGAAGAGGGGGACAAACCCTTCGATATGCGTTTCGTGGTCACCGGCGGTACCGCTGGTCGCTCCGGCACACCCGGCACCCTCGGTGAGGCACTGACCGGCATCCTCAACGAGAACAATGAGCTAAAGCTTCAGTCGATGTCCGACCCCTGGTTCGATTCGTACAGCTTCCCGCGCTACTACTTCTACGAGGGTGACTCCGTACATGAGGGCGAGAAGGGCACCGGTGGCGCGGACGCTACCGGCTCCTACCGCGGTAAGGGTGGCTCAGGCGCTCTACTCTCCCACACCCACGGCAGGCTCTCCCTCACTTCCGTAGCATCCGGCGGTGGCGCCGGCTATGGTGGAGGCGGCGCAGGTCTGAACATCTGGACTATCGGCGCATACTACGAGAGCGTTTTCGGCCGTCAGGTACAGTTCGAGGGCGAAGGCAACATCTACTCAATCAGCTCCCTGAGCAGTGGCGGCGGCGCGGGCGGCAGCTACATTAACTACGAGGTGGTCTCTGACTTCGCTCTTACCACCGCACAGAACGCGAACCCGACTGCAGGTGTGCGCTCCCCCGGTTCGGCGGCACTGTACAAGTGCGCCGAGAATACAACCTTGGAAACCCCCATCACTGAGGGTCCCTAATCTCTAGGCATTGAATAAATACGCCTCTCCGGGAGCTGATGCTCCGGGGAGGCACTTTTATCTGCGTGCCAAGGGTTTTAGGTACAGAAAAGCTCGAAGGCGGCGACTGATTCAGTCGCCGCCTTCGAGGTTTATATCCCTAGGTTTTAGAACGCTCGGCGTAGATATTCCCTATATAGAGTTCTCTACTTAGAGCTCCTGAGTGCGGGGCATCCAGGAGGGGCGCTTCGCCTCGTACGCCTCAATAGCGTCCAGGTTCTGCAGGGTCAGACCAATATCGTCCAGGCCCTCCATGAGGCGCCAACGCACGTAGTCGTCAATCTCGAAGGGAACAACCAGCGCACCCGCGGTTACGGTCTTGGACTCCAGGTCAACGGTGATTTCGGTGCCGGGCTCGTACTCCAGTGCCTTCCAGATCAGCTCAATATCATCCTGTGCAACCTGTGCGGTAACCAGGCCCTGCTTACCGGAGTTGCCACGGAAAATATCGGCAAAACGAGCGGAAATAACGACCTTGAAACCGTAGTCTTTCAGCGCCCACACCGCGTGCTCACGGGAAGAACCGGTACCGAAATCTGGGCCCGCCACCAACACGCTACCGTGCTTGTAGGGCTCCTGGTTCAGGATGAACTCGGGGTCCTTACGCCAGTTAGCGAAAAGGGCATCGTCGAAGCCAGTCTTGGTCACTCGCTTGAGGTAGACGGCGGGAATGATCTGGTCGGTGTCAACATTCGAAGAACGCAGCGGCACGCCAATGCCGGTGTGCTTAATAATGGGTTCCATAATGGCTCCTTAGCTATAGCGGCGTGCTAGGCCACGACGTCGGACGGGGCGGACAGGGTACCGCGTACAGCGGTTGCGGCGGCAACCACCGGGGAGACCAGGTGGGTGCGGCCACCCTTGCCCTGGCGGCCCTCAAAGTTACGGTTCGAGGTGGAGGCGCAACGCTCACCGGGTGCCAGCTGGTCGGGGTTCATACCCAGGCACATGGAGCAGCCAGCGAAACGCCAGTCGGCACCGAAGTCCTTGAAAATCTTGTCCAGGCCTTCTGCTTCAGCCTGTGCACGGACCTTCTGCGAGCCGGGCACGACCATCATGCGCACGTTCTCGGCGATGGTGCGGCCACGCACGATGTCCGCCGCGGCGCGCAGGTCCTCGATGCGGGAGTTGGTGCAGGAGCCCAGGAAGACGACATCCACAGGGATTTCCTTCATGGGGGTGCCCGCCTCCAGGCCCATATATTCGAGGGCGCGTTCTGCTGCGACCTTATCGTTCTCGTCCTCGAAGTCATCCGGGGAGGGAATGGCGTGGCTCAGCGGAATACCCTGACCGGGGTTGGTGCCCCAGGTGACGAAGGGTTCGAGCTCGTCAGCGTTAATGAAGATTTCCTTGTCGAAGATGGCGCCTTCGTCGGTGGGCAGGCTCTTCCAGTACTCGACTGCTTTGTCCCACTCTTCGCCCTTGGGTGCGTGCTGGCGGCCCTTGACGTACTCGAAGGTGGTCTCATCGGGGGCGACCATACCGGCGCGGGCACCCGCCTCAATGGACATATTGCACATGGTCATACGGCCCTCCATGGAGAGAGAGCGAATCGCGGAGCCACGGTATTCGAGCACGTAGCCCTGACCACCGCCGGTGCCGATCTGGGCGATAACAGCAAGGATGATGTCCTTCGCGGTCACACCGGGCTTGAGGGTGCCTTCAACATTGATTGCCATGGTCTTGAAGCGTGCCAGGGGCAGGGTCTGGGTTGCCATGACGTGCTCCACCTCGGAGGTGCCGATACCGAACGCGAGAGCGCCGAACGCACCGTGGGTGGAGGTGTGGGAGTCGCCGCAGACCACGGTCATGCCGGGCATAGTCAGACCCAGCTGGGGGCCGACTACATGCACGATGCCCTGCTCCTCGTCGCCGAGGGAGTGGATGCGCACGCCGAACTCTGCAGCGTTACGGCGGAGGGTCTCAATCTGGGTGCGGCTGGTCAGGTCGGCAATGGTGCCGAAGATGTTGTCGGTGGGGGTGTTGTGGTCCTCGGTGGCGATCGTCAGGTCGAGGCGGCGCAGGGGGCGGTTCTCGATGCGCAGACCTTCAAATGCCTGGGGCGAGGTCACTTCGTGCAGTAGCTGCAGGTCGATGTAGAGCAGGTCGGGCTTGCCGTTTTCACCGGGGACGACGACGTGTGCGTCCCAGACTTTTTCTGCCAGGGTGCGCGGACGGGTGCCCGCGGTGGTTGCGTTCTGTTCGCTAGTCATGCTTTCTCCTGCTTGATGCGTTCCTACGGTGGATGCGTTCGGGGTGGTGCGTGCCGCCGGTTTTGGGGATTGAGAGGCGGATTATGTACCCGATGGGACCCTCAAACCGGTATTTCCCTGCGGCGTGTCGCGTATTTTTTCACGGATTCTTAGCCTGTGAGACAGACCGGAATCACCCCGAGATAGCGGGTGATTTATTGTGGGTTTACACTATGGCTCCGTAGTGATTTTGCGGGGTTGCACGCACTTTTCTGCGACTCTTTCACACATTTTCACCCATAAACCCACATAAACACTTATTATGACAAATTCATAATTTATCCCGTAGGGGGTGATTCCATCTTCAGCTGTGCGCCCGGAAGAGTCCACAAAGTCCAGGGCATCTTTCATATTCTGAGATAGAATATAAGAATGACTCTTTCCGCCTCACGTTTTAACGCATACGGAATGCGTCACCCCAACGCATCCACACACCACAACGCACCGATTGTCGACCCCGTCAAGCCGCACGAACACATGGCCGCCGACGAGCAGATGGTAAAGGTAAACTCCCACGGCTCCTCCGGCGTTGGCGTACTCGACAAAGCGACCCTCATTCTTGATTGCCTCGAGGCAGGACCCGTATCTCTGGGCGACCTCGTCAAGGCAACCGGTCTGGCACGCCCCACCGCACACCGCCTCGCCGTGGCGTTGGCACACCACCGCCTCGTAGCCCGCGACGTGCAGGGACGCTTCATGCTCGGACCCCGTCTGGCCGAACTCGCATCCGCAACCATTGCTGACGAGCTCATCACCGTGGCAGACCCGATTCTGCAGAAGCTCAGCCTCGCAGCTGACGAATCCACCCAGCTGTACCGCCGCCAGGGTGACTGGCGCGTCTGCACGGCGACCGCGGCACGCCCCTCCGGCATGCATGAATCTATTCCGGTCGGCACCCAGCTGTCCATGCAGGCTGGCTCCGCCGCCCAGGTACTGCTGGCTTGGGAAGACCAGAACCGCATTGTTGAAGGCCTGCGCGATGCACACTTCAGCGCCGCCATGCTCGCCGCTGTACGCCGCATCGGCTGGGCACAGTCCGTGGGCGAGCGTGAGCGCGGTACCGCCTCGGTGTCTGCTCCGGTGTGTGCTCCCGGTGGCAAGGTGATTGCGGCAGTCTCTATCTCAGGTCCGGTGGATCGTATGACCCGCCAGCCGAACCGCAACTACCCCGAGCTGGTCGTCAAGGCTGCTCAGGCGATTACTGACGGTTTGCGTGAGCTTTCTGCTTCTCACTCGGCATCGAATGTTGAGGAAAGCTAAGGCTCTGTTCTGGATAGTTTTCATGAAAAGGATCCCTCTCCACCTCGATTTGAGGTGGGGAGGGATCCTTTTATGCGCTCTTAGCCTGATACTGTTTTTCAGATAATACGCCGCTAAATATCCAGCGCCTTGCGGTAGGAGTTGAGGCGCTTAGCTTCCAGCTGCACCGGGGCAACCACGCAGGACTGCACCGCCTTCTCAACACCGGTCTGCAGGCGACCTCGCAGCTTACGTCTGTAGTAGCGTGAGCCCATGGCGGTGAGCAATCTGCCCACCCCCGCCGAAGCGATGCCAAGGAGTATGCCCAGCAGCAGAAGCAGGGTCGGCAGGGGTACCGGGGAGCCTTCGGGGGTCGGGGCGGGCGGTAGCTGAATCTGCAGGTACGCCATGCTGGAGATGAGGGTCAGCCATCCGACGCCTACCAGGGCACTCAGTAGCGCGATCCACTGCAGCGCGTTGAAGAGGACCCAGGGGGCGCGGGTACGGCCCAGACCGTAGTCGATGCGCATCATGTCCCGTTCGAGCAGTTCGGGTAGCTCCACCTCGCGGGAGAGAGCGGCTTCCTTCATACTGCGCTTCCACGGGTCTTCGACGCGGTCCGCCATCTGATTGCTGTATTGGCGCACGGCGTTCGCCATGCCTGCCTTCTGGGCGGCGCTCAGCGGGGGTAGCGAGGATGCCACCAGCTCGGGTGCATTCTCACTATCGGAGCCAAGCATACCCGAGGATTTCTCCGCCTTAGACGCGCTCTTCGTTTCGTCCTGCTGCCCCAAGTGCAGGCGGCGCAGGGGGTCAGCTTTCAGACGGCTCATCCAGCGGGTGAGGATCCAGCCGGTGTGCTGACCTGCGGCGCGACGGTAGGAGGCGGTTGCCGCCTGCAAAACCTGCTCTGCCTGGCTGGAAGTGTAGCACGCCTTCGCGAGCTTCTGTTCCGCTTCGAGGGCGTAGGCTCCGGCGAGCACGGCTCCCTCTCCCCCGGCATAGGTGCGCAGCTGGGATGCAGTGGCGTGCAGCTGTGCGTCGGTTCGTTGGAGGGATAGGCTCTTGGCGGCAGCTACCTGCGCGAGCAGGTCGCGTAGCACGTCGACGCCCTCACCGGTTCGTGCGGAAACGGCGATGGGTGCGGCGAGCAGGTGCGCTTCGGTGCCCTCAGCCTGAAGCAGGCGGGTGAAGGATGCGAGCACGGCGGGCACCTCGGCAGGTGCAAGCTTGTCTGCCTGGTTGAGCACGCAGAGTGCTTGCGCGCCGGAGGCGGCAAGCGGCACCATGAAGTCGCGGTGGATAACGGCGTCGGCGTATTTTTGGGGGTCGACTACCCAGACGAGTACGTCCACATAGCGCATCATGCGGGCGGCGAGGTCGCGGTTCGTGGTGGTGACTGAGTCAAAGTCGGGCATGTCCAGCAGAATGAGGCCGCCGGTGCGGGTACGCATTTCGCCGCGTCCGCCTGCTGCGCGGCGTATGCGGTTGAAGAGTCCGGGTGCCGGTTCGGTGACGGCGTTGGGTGCCGCCGCTCCCCCGGCTGCTTTATTGTTTCCGCCTGCTTCATTCCCCTCGGATACGTCTCCTTCGGCCGCGAGCGCCTGAGTTTGCGGGTAGACGCGCTTGTCAATGCCTAGCCAATCGAGCAGTTCTTCGCTGCCTTCTGCCTCCCAGATTGCCGCCTGCACGGTGCAGGTGGTCGGGCGCGTGGGGGCAGAGAGGGCGATATTCTGCCCGGCGATAGCGTTAAATAGCGTGGATTTGCCGCTACCGGTTGCACCGAAGAAGCCGATGACGGTGTGTTCGGTGGAGAGTTCGCGGCGCTGGCTGAGGCGTTCGAGGGTTTCTGCGGCGTCGAACAGGACGGTTTCGGGGACTCGTCCTTCACCGTAGCTAATGGCATCCTTCAGGGATGCAACGGAGCGCGCGAAGGGCGAGGACGCCACGACAGAGGTGGCGCCTCGCTCCGCGTTGCGCTCAGCGGCTTTGTTCTCGAGTTTCTTCTCGGGGGTAGTCATAGTGTATTTTTCTTCGTCTGTGGTGCGCGGTGAGGTGGTGCGCGGTGGAGATGATCTGGTGACAGGCGGTTGACCGCGCTACCCCGACTATGCTGTAGCCGACCAGGGGGTCTGCACATCCTTTGCCTGGGCAGCTTGGCTCTGCGCGCTCATTTCTGCGGCGATTTTCTGCACCTGCTCGGCCGCACGATGAATGTCCTCAGCCTCAGCCTGCGGGTCGGTTTCTTCGAGTACAGCAGTGAAGGGCTGAGCATGCTCGGTGAGCAGATCCACCATGCGTTCGAGCAGGTCGGTGCGGGCGCGGGTTGCCATGCGGCGCACCGCGTCTTCACCAAAGATGGACTCGAGCAGCTTGGTGCCGACCACGCCGCTACTGCCCGCAATACCCGCTTCAATACCGGTAATGCCGCCTGTGAGGCTGAACGCGGCGACCATGAGTATCACGGCGGTGGCGTTCACACCCAGGGAGAGGAAGCGGGCGCGTTTGCGCTTGTCGGCGCCTTCTTTGCGGATCATTTCGAGGACGGAGCCCTGCCAAAGGCGAATCTGCTCGGCAACGGCTGCGGAGAAGATGTCGTCGGCGGACTGCACCTCACCCTTAGCTTCTGCATTCTGTTTGGACGCGGCAGAGACAGTCTGTGGCACATCCAGGCGCGCAACTAGCGAGCGCCCGGCGCGGCTGGCACGCCAGCGGGTGCGGGTGTTTTCGGAGGCGCGGGCGGCTGCATCCAGCACGACGGCGTGGATGCCACTTTCGAGGGCGTCTTCTACCTTCTGGGCAGCGGCGGGCTGACCGCGCAGGGCGGAGCCGACGCGATCGCGCAGGCGACCGATGGTACTGTCGAGGGATCGGAAGAAGTCGCCGGTTCCCACGAAGTCGTGCCAGCGTGAGAGTACTTCGCCGCGTAGCAAGGAGCCATCGGAGAGGGCACCGTCGATGGTCGTCAGCGCATCTTCGTATTCTTCGGCTGCGATGGCGGCAAGCGACTGGTGTGCCACCTGCTGACGTGCCTGTTCGGCGGCGAGCACCTGCAGGTTACCGGCGAGGGTTTCGACGGCACCGGCGAGGGTCTGCCGGGCGATGGCGGCGCGGGCGGGCGCGTCGGCGCCGAGTTCGCGGATCCACAGGGTCAGCGGGGCAAGGCTGACGGGTGCGAGCATGCCGCTTTCATCGCGCGGCTGTTCGGTGACGGTGTGAATCAGTACGGCGTGGATTCCGGCCTCGTCGAGCATGCGTCGCAGGTCTTTTTCGATGGCTTCTTCATCACCTTCGGGCACGCGGTTGAGCACCACGACAATAGCGATGGAGCGTGCGGCTGCTTGGTGGAGTAGTTCCCAGGGCACGGCGTCGGCGTAGCGGTTGGCGGTGGTGACGAAGAGCCACAGGTCAGCGGCGGAGAGTAGCTCCTTGGCGAGGGTCCGGTTTTCCTCGGAGACGGAGTCGATATCGGGTGCGTCAATAAGCGCGATGCCCTGTGGTAGTGCCGAGGTGGTAATAGGAATGAGGGCGCGCGCAATCTTCGGGTCGAGGCCGGGTAGTGCCTGCACTCCTGCGTTCATGCCGGAGGTGCGGGTGCGCGGCAGGGTGGGTAGGAAGCGTTCGGGTGACAGAGCCTCCTCATCTTCTGCGCGGTGCAGGAGTACGGGGTGGCGGGTGGTGGGTCGAATCGCACCGGACTGGGTGAGCGGCTCGCCGAGCAGGGTATTGACGAGGGTGGATTTGCCGGCACCGGTGGAGCCTCCGACCACGATGGTGAGGGGGTTGTCGACGCTGGCGCTACGCGGCAGGATGTAGTCATCAAGTTGGCGTGCCATGGCGGCGAGCAGGGTGCGCGCGGTGGCGGTGCCGTGCTCGCCGGTGCCGTCGTGGGTGACGGTGTAGGGCGCGCCAGGGGTTTCGCTGGCTTCTACGTCGAGTGGGAGGGGGATTCGAGTGAGCAGTTCGCGAGCTGCTTTGAGCTGCGCATAGTCAGTGGTAGTCACAGCGCTATTGTCCCATAGGGCGCACCTGCTTCATGCCATGTTTGGGTGTTGGCGCGCCGCCATCTTCTTACTCTCACATCTGGTACAGCTTTGAGTGCGCCCGCAAGCGCGTGCAGCAACACTGCAGATTCTCATTCTCATTCAGTAGTAGAGCCTCCCCCCCCCATCTCAGCACCGCAAGGTTCTCAGGAGGTACGGTCAAACTCCTAGCGTAGAGTCCCTAGCATTCGCCAGGTAGAGCCCCTGTCGGTATCGGCTTTGGATGGCTGGTTTCTACGAATAACCACCCCTGTGGCTAACTCTGAACCATCCACGAATACTCCGAGTGCACAGCCAACACCTCACATGAGTAGCCTCTCGAAGGCGACTCGTTACATTCGAGACTCAGCCTAAAGCTTCTTTCCATCCGTGCCTTGAAGAACCCTCCATATTGGGTGATATGAGGCACGGATGAGGGCTTTTATTTGTGTGCCACGCGCGAAATCTATAGGCTAGGGCTAGATGAGGTCGGCCCATTTTCGTCTCAATCCGTGTCTACCCGCCCCGCGGGTGACTGCTTCGCACCCTCCTGTAGGGGCGTGATGTTAGGCTGAGGATTAGGATGTGAGCCCTTCACTTATCACCGATATTTCCGCATCACAGCACGTTCAAGGGGATCACTATGATTCACAGCCGCCGCCACTTTATTGCGCTCACGGGCACCGTTGCCATGGGTACTATGCTTGCCGCTTGCGGTTCCAAGAAGACTGCGGAGGCGACCGCCTCCCCCACTGCTTCCGCTTCGATTGCGGGTGCCTACGACAACCTGTCGGGCGAGTTGAAGTGGACCAAGTACATTCCCGGTCATGGTGCAGCTCCGATGAGCAGTACCGATCCGGAAACCGGTCAGGTGTACACGATTGAGCCTACTGCCGGTCCTGCTAGCACAGATTCTAAGGCAAGTGCTGTGCCCATCCCGATTGAGGATGAGAGCATGTACGACAAGAACGCCCGCGGTTTGCGTGCCACTTTCGCGTATTTTGCGGCGGCGGTGAACTATGCCCGTATGACCGGTGAACCCGGTCCGGCTCTGCAGGTGGTGCATGAGCATAATTCTGTTCAGCGTGCTTCTTTAGAGAAGCTGCGTGCGTTCTATGCGCCCGGCACGAACTGGTTGGTTGATGGCGAGTGGACTTTCCGTCTGACCGAGAAGCAGCCGACTATTCGCGGTACTAAGTATTCGTGGGCGTGTTCTGTTACTCAGGCGCACGGCTTGCAGGTTGAGAAGTCGACGAACGCTACCAAGCCCCTGGAAAATACTGAGGCTGCGGAGACCACTGTTCTGTACGCTGAGTACGATGAGGAGGCGAAGCGCTGGTTGGTGATTGCGCCTCAGCAGTATGATCCTGCGTTGACTCCGAAGCCTACTCAGACTCCGCGTGCTCAGCCTTCTTCGACCTATACCCCGACGGTGACTGATGACAGCACCGTGGCGGCTAATGGTGGCGCGAACGCCGGTGCGAACACCTCGGGTAACGGTGCCGCGCAGGGTACCACAAATAATGGTGCTGCGCAGGCGCCTGCCATCCAAAACAGTGGTGGACAGAACGGCGGCGCACGACTGGACACCGGCTCCCAGAATGGTGCGGCGCAGAATAGTGGCGCGCAGAACGGTGGAGCACAGGATCCTCAGCCTGCCGTTGCGACGGCTCAGCCGAGTGTAGCTCCCGGCGCTCCTGAACCCGGTGTTGCTCAGCCCGGTGCCGCTGGTACAGATACTGCTCCCGCCGGGGGCGCCCAGTAGCCCCTCCGCTATAGACAATGAACGCGTCCTCTCCTTCACTATGCACTATGTCCTGTGCCCCTTCGCTGCCCTGCTGCCACTGGTTGCGGTAAGTTCGCTGATGGGCGGCATATCACGCTCAATCGAGCGGTGGTACACACGGGTGTGAAGGCGAGGGCGCGTTATACTTAGGACTGTCTCTAGAGGGATATCCGCGTGTGATATCCGTTCGACGAGGCACACTCTCACTCGTCTCTCACCTGAGATTCTCACCTGAAAGGTACTCCGTGGCGCTTTTCCCTTTGACCTCTGGGCTTTCTGGTAGTTCCGCTACCGGCATCAGCCGCCGTTCTGCTCTGCGTTACGCCGGTGCGGGCGTTGCAGGCGTGTCATTGAGCGCTCTGCTGGTTGCCTGCGGTGGCTCTTCCCCCACCACCGAGGACACTGACGTGAATACCCCTCAGATTTCCTCCTCTGCTTCTTCGCGCACTGACTTTAGCGGCGAGGTAACCTTCGATAACTATGAGAATAAGGGCATTTTCGTTCCGGCGACCGAGTCTACTCCCGCACAGAACGTGCCGGTCCCGAAGCGCCCGCCGAGCGCTTCGGAGAACTCGGTGCAGGGTCTGTACGATTCGATTGCGTTTGTGTATGCGGCGATTAACTACCTGGTGTTGACCGGTGATGCAGCTCCGCTACGTGAGTCGAAGGCTGATGAGAAGTTCGTTGCGTCGTTCTCATCGTTCATGGATGAGTCGGATGAAAGCTCACAGGTGCGTAATTGGTTTGTGTCGCCGAAGGTGACGATGTCTGCATTCACTGCTGTTCCGACCTTGGTGAAGAAGAGCGTGCAGTGGACTTTCGATCTGGTGATTGATTTGGGTCCGACCGTTGTGGTTGAGGGCGCTCCTGCGGAGATGTCTGAGAAGGTTCGCCGCACTGAGCGTGGCCTGGTGGTTACAGGTGTACGCGACGATAATGATTGGACTTTGACTATTCAGGACGAGTATGAGGCTCAGGCTTCAGCTCAGCCTAAGAATGGTGGCGCTAACTTCGGTAATGCTGGCAATTCCGGTACCTCCGGTAATGGCGGAAATTCTAATGGTGACAACCTTTAAGCCCTCAGATGGATGAGGCATCATGCCCTAACTCGCACTCGGGTTAGGGCATGATCTGTTTTACTCTGGTAGTAACGAGCTTTCCTGGATTGAAGGTTTTTCTCTTATGTCTTCTTTTTCTCAGTCTTCTCTCTCTCGCCGCTCCCTGCTGCGCCTGGGTCTGGGCGTTTCTGCTGTTGCTGGTTCTGCAGCACTGTTGAGCGCTTGCGGTTCGGGTGGATCTAGCCGCCAGTCTGGTTCTCAGGGCGGTAACCTGAACGGTTCGAAGTCGAGCACTAACCCGAATGGGTACAGTGATGATGGTCAGAACTATTCGGGTCTGGTGGAGTACACCCACTATGAGGGCACGCTGAGTTATGAGCAGGGCGCGGTGGAGCATCCGCCGCGTAATGCTCCGAAGCCGAAGGTGACTGATGCTCTGTCGGTAAATACGGTGACGGGTTTCCATGAAGCAATTGCTTATTTTGCGGCGGCCATGGATTATCTGGTGAAGACCGGTAGCACGGATGCGTTCTCGACCGGCATTCTGCTGTCGTCAAAGACTCGCTCGGAGGTGGATGCCCTGTCGGCTTCTATTCTTGCGGGTGTGGAGAAGGGGTCCTGGTATGTGAATCCGTCGGCTTCCTATGCGCTTTCGAGTGCGCAGCCGTCCATTATGAGTGATGGCAATCTGCTGTTTAAAGCCAAGTACACTCTGGACTTCGGTACGGATGCGGTGGCTGAGGGCAAGATTCAGCCGGTGGTCACCTCCGCGAGTATTTCTGCTGAGCCTACTGAGTCTTCTGAGGATGCGCTGGTGGCTGATGCGCCGTCCCCCACTGCTTCTGCGACGGCGGCGGATCCGGTTTCTCAGGTGACGGTTCAGGAGTGCGATTTCCGCGGCCGCTACCATGCTGATTCTAAGATGTGGGAGCTGAGCGTAGCGTACGGTACGACACTCCAGGGAGGCGCTACTCAGGGCACCGCGAGCGCGGCGGTATCCGGCGCAGCATCTGCTTCCGAGTCTGTTTCGGGTTCTGCTGAAGCTTCTGTTGAGGCTTCCGCCACCTCCGCGGCGTGATAGTTCGTCATAACACTTTTATCTGCGAGGCGCTTCTCACGCTTCGCTTGACTCAACTCTGTATCCTGTTGGGTTTGCGGCTAAACTGGTTACAATCACCGACTGACTGAAAGGTATCACTATGTCCGAGAACCTGACCCGCCGCGCGGCGCTGGGTGTGCTGGGTGTCAGCTCCATGGCTTTGCTGGCGGCTTGTGGCTCTAAGACTACTTCTGAGGCGTCTGCTTCCGCTTCTGGCTCTGAGAGTGCTTCTGCATCGGCTTCTGAGTCTGCCGCCACCTCGCCCTCTGCCTCTGCGTCTGCGTCTGCGTCGGCTACCGCAGCGAATTCTCCGCTGCCTAACGACAATAAGGATTACAGCGGCGTAGCGAAGCTGGAGAATATGGAGGAGCACGGCGAGTACCAGCCGGGTAACGCTGAGCACCCACCACAGAATGTTCCCTCCCCGATCATTCCGGAGACCATGCACCAGAACTCGGTGGCTGGCTTCGCGGCGGCTCTGGCGTACTTCGGTGCGGCATTTGAGTACCTGCTGCGTACCGGCGATATGCGCTATATGAACGAGGTCAGCACCGACCAGGAGACCCTGACTGCGATGAAGAAGTACGCGGACTCCACCAAGGCAGGTATTGATGAGAAGAAGACTTGGTACGTGAACCCGACCGCTACTTTGACCATTGGTACCAAGCAGCCGGTTCTGGCGCAGGGCGCGTACAACTGGACCGTGACTCTGAACGTGGATCTGGGTGAGAAGCTGTTCAAGGATGGTAAGGAGCAGACCGTGGCGGCTGATAAGCGTCACGTGAAGATGTTCGGTGAGTCTGTTGGCCGTTACTTGAACAACAAGTGGGATTTGCACATGGACATCAACTAGTCCTCTGGACTGGTTTTCTCCTCCGCTTTTGCATCTTTTCCATCTCAGGATGCGGTTTTTCACTGTTTTTCCATTGATGGCAAAATTTATGGCTCCAGATTGCGGTGAACAGAGTTCATCACTCCTCTTATACATTGAGGTTGTCTTTTGGGGTACATAATGTTTCTAGAGCGCCGCACATGCATCATCCTTTGTTGAGAAAGGGGTTGTGCGGCGCTTTTCTGTACCCTCTTCCCTGAACCTCGTTCCTTGAGGTTTTTCTTTGGCATTATTACGAACTGTGACTGCAGGTTTAAACCTGTTGCTGGCGAGTAGTAGAGTTGCCACGTAACCGATTATTCATTATGGAGACCCCCGACGCGGCCGGCCTCCCCCAAGCTCACAAAGGAGAGCACCCCATGGCAAAGATTCTCAACAGCATTGTTGAAGCAACCGGCCAGACCCCCCTGGTTAAGCTGAACCGACTGGACGAGGGTCTTCCCGGTAACGTAGCGGTCAAGCTTGAGTTCTACAACCCCGCAGGCTCGGTCAAGGACCGTATCGGTCGCGCCATCATTGACGCCGCTGAGAAGTCGGGCGCGCTGAAGCCCGGCGGCGCCATTGTTGAGGGTACTTCCGGTAATACCGGTATTGCATTGGCTATGGTTGGTGCTGCTCGCGGTTACCGCGTCATCCTGACCATGCCGGAGACCATGTCTGCTGAGCGTCGCGTGCTGCTGCGTGCTTACGGTGCTCAGATTGTGCTGACCCCCGGTACCGAGGGTATGCGCGGTGCTGTGGAGAAGGCTAAGGAAATCGTTGCGACCACCGAGAACGCTATCCTGGCCTCCCAGTTCTCTAACGAGGCAAACCCCACTATTCACTACAACACCACCGGCCCGGAGATTTGGGAAGCAACCGACGGTAAGGTCGACATTTTCGTGGCGGGTATTGGCACCGGCGGCACCATCTCCGGTGCCGGCAAGTACCTGAAGGAGCAGAACCCGGACGTGAAGGTTGTTGCGGTTGAGCCGAAGGACTCCCCGCTACTCTCCGAGGGTCGAGTTGGTCCCCACAAGATTCAGGGCCTGGGCGCTAACTTCGTTCCCGACACCCTGAACCGCGGCATCTACGATTCAGTGACTCCGGTCAGCGCTGAGGACGCTATGCGCACCTCCCGTCTGCTGGCTACCCAGGAAGGTATTCTGGGCGGTATTTCTTCCGGCGCGGCTGTCTGGGCTGCTCTGGAGGAGGCTAAGAAGTCTGAGAACAAGGACAAGCTAATTGTGGCTATCGTTCCCGACTTCGGTGAGCGTTACATCTCTACCGCGCTGTACGAGGATATCCGCGGCTAATTGAGCTTCTGAGCCCCGGGAGGGGCTTATAGCACTACGGCCCCGTCTACCGGTTACACCCGGCGGGCGGGGCATTTGTGCATCCTTGCGGTGTTTCTTGTGACCGCTTACCTGAGAGGGTTTTACTCCCGCAGTGAACCGTCGCCCCGTATTCTTTGCCGTATCCCCGCTGAGGGTTGCGGCGGAAATAGCCGAAAGGGTCCCGTTGTTGGTACCTTTGGAAGGGTCGCATACACAGAACACGACCGATGAGGGAAAGGGAACCCATGAGTTTTATTGCGCGTCTGCGTGAAGATATTGAGAACGTCCGCCAGCACGACCCTGCTGCGCGCGGCGCTGTCGAGATTGCGCTGAACTATTCGGGCATGCACGCCATTTGGGTTCACCGTCTGACCCACAAACTCTGGCAGAAGGATGAGACGAAGGCTCTGGCTCGTACTCTCTCGCAGTTTGCTCGTTTTTTGACCGGTGTGGAGATTCACCCCGGCGCGACCATTGGCCGCCGTTTCTTCATCGATCACGGCATGGGCATTGTCATTGGTGAAACCGCTGAGGTCGGTGACGACGTGATGCTGTACCACGGCGTGACTCTGGGCGGTCGTTCCCTGAAGAAGGTGAAGCGTCACCCCACCATTGGTGACCGCGTGACCATTGGTGCCGGCGCTAAGGTGCTGGGTCCGGTGGTTATTGGTGCCGATAGCGCTATTGGTGCGAACGCCGTGGTGGTCAACGATCACCCCGCCGATTCGATTATTACCGGTATTCCGGCGAAGCACCGCCCGCGTACCCCGGAGAAGAAGAAGCCCCTGGTGGATGCTGTGGAGTATATTGACCCCGCCATGTGGATTTAGCGCTTGTTAGCGTTTTGAGGCGGTAGAGGCGCACCTGGAGGCTCCTAGCTAGGTTCTTACAGGTCTTCCCCCGCTATACCCTAAAGATGCCCCTGACCCATCTCGCCCTGACCCATCTCGGTGGCGTCCTATATCAAGACATAAAAGCCCGCCTTTGGTTGGATTCTCATCCAGCCGAAGGCGGGCTTTGACGTATTCAGCTACGGGAGCTTAGTGAACGTGAATGTCCGCTGCGTTCACCTCGGAGCGGTCAGCGCTCCACATAGTGTGGAAGGCGCCCTCTTCGTCAATACGACCGTAGGTGTGCGCGCCGAAGAAGTCACGCTGACCCTGAATCAGGGATGCGGGCAGGCGGTCGCGGCGCAGGCCGTCGTAGTAGGACAGTGCGGATGCGAACACCGGCACGGGGATGCCCAGTGCGGTTGCCTTAGCCACCACGCGACGCCAGGAAGGAACGAGCTCCTCCATGAGGTTCTTGAACGCCGGTGCGAGCAGCATGTTCGCGGGAGCCTCATCAGCGTAAGCAGCCATGATGTCGCCCAGCAGCTCGGCGCGAATGATGCAGCCTGCACGCCACAGCGATGCAATGGTGTCCAGCTTCAGGTCCCAGCCGTATTCCTTACCTGCACGGGTGAGCAGGTCCATGCCCTGTGCGTACGCGACGAGCTTGGAGGCGAAGAGTGCGCGGCGCACATCCTCAACGAACTCGGGGTCGCCTGCACCGATGCCGGTGGTTGCGATCAGGCCCGCGGGCAGTTCGCGCTGTGCCTGCTCGCGCTGCTCACGCTCGGAGGAGGAGAGGGCGCGTGCGAACACGGACTCTGCGATAGCTGAGACGGGGGAACCGAGGTCCAGGCCAGCCTTAGCGGTCCACAGACCGGTACCCTTCTGGCCCGCTGCGTCAACAATAACGTCGACCAGGGGCTTGCCAGTCTTTGCGTCTACCTGTGCGAGCACCTCTGCGGTGATTTCAATCAGGTAGGAGCTCAGGTCGCCTTCGTTCCAGGTCTTGAAGATTTCTGCCTGCTGTGCCGGCTCAATGCCTGCGATGGAGCGCAGAATGTCGTAAGCTTCGCCGATGACCTGCATGTCAGCGTACTCGATGCCGTTGTGGACCATCTTCACGAAGTGGCCCGCACCGTCGGTGGAGATCCATGCGCAGCAGGGTGCGCCGTCCTGAGGTGCCTTCGCTGCGATCTTTTCGAGCAGCGGGCCCAGGTGCTTGTAGGACTCTGCGGAGCCGCCGGGCATCATGGAGGGGCCCCAGAGAGCACCCTCTTCGCCACCGGAGACGCCAACGCCTACGAAGTGCAGACCCTTTTCAGCCAGGGCGCGCTCGCGACGGATGGTGTCGGGGAAGTGGGAGTTACCGCCGTCGATAATAATGTCGCCTTCATCGAGCATGGGGGTGAGCTGTTCGATCACTGCATCGACGGGTGCGCCCGCCTTGACCATAATCAGGATGCGGCGGGGAGACTCGAGGGAGTCAACAAGTTCCTGCAGGGACTCGGTACGGATGAAGTCGCCGTCTGCGCCGTGCTCAGCCAGCAGTGCGTCGGTCTTCTCTACGGAACGGTTGTGCAATGCCACGGTGTAGCCGTTACGTGCCAGGTTGCGGGCGAGGTTTGCGCCCATGACAGCAAGGCCGGTGACACCAATCTGTGCCTTCTTGTTTTCAGTCATGTATATAAGGATACGCGCTTAGGGCAGACTATATATAGGTGGAGTGCAGTTTTATACCCCGGGGGCTGGCGCTGCCGACCGGATTTTCTTCTGAACCCTTGAGTGAAGTGTTTTTAACCTCTGAGCGAAACATTCTGGGGGCCTGTACGAGGGTAAACAAAAACCCCGGTACCTTGCGGTACCGGGGTTAGCGGTGGGTCCTACCGGGATCGAACCGATGACATCCACGGTGTAAACGTGGCGCTCTACCAGCTGAGCTAAAGACCCATAGTTCTCACTGTTTCGTTTCCGTTCCAGTGGCGAACACAAGAAAAGACTATACGGACTTCTGGAGCAACATGCAAATCCTGAATACGTGTTCTATATCTCAGTATTTTTTTCATTTTCCCACGATACCCAACACTAAGCCACAGTAAGCCATGGCAAGCCATGTTGGGCCACTACCTTTTAGGCAGGCCATACCCCTTCATTCCGCGCCATTCCGCCAAGCCCATCATTCCGCGCTATTTAGGTGCAAAAATACCTTAACCAGTACTTTTGATGCGCGTATTTTCCACCCAGATTGTCACAATGCGAAACCCACATCACAAAAACCTTCATTTGAGACCAAGAGGAGCACCTTTAGGTCTAAGATAGTAGAGATAAGAAGCGAAGCAGGTCTCTTTGATCTACATCGCTTAAACATAAAGATTGTTCGACATCGCAACAAGGCGGGGCGGGCAATCTCACAACCGCACAGAAGAGAGGTTGGATTAGTTTGGCTAACGTACCGAACGAGCACTCCCTGAGCACCCTTCTTGATGGCCTCAAGGACATCGACGTAGAAGAGACCCAGGAATGGGCCGAGTCCCTCGAGGACCTTATCAAGACTCACGGCACCGAGCGTGCAGAGTACATCCTTCGCGCACTGCTCAAGGAAGCTGGTGAGAAGGGCGTAAAGGTTCCGACTCTGGTCAAGACCGACTACATCAACACCATCCCCGCAGACCAGCAGCCCGAGTACCCCGGTGATGAGGAACTCGAGCGCCAGTACCGCGCATGGATTCGTTGGAACGCAGCAATTATGGTTCAGCGTGCCCAGAAGAAGGGCATCGGCGTTGGTGGCCACATCTCCACCTTCGCAGGTGTTGCTGACCTCTACGAAATGGGCCAGAACCACTTCTTCCGCGGCCGTAACCACCCCGGTGGCGGTGACCAGGTCTTCTTCCAGGGTCACTCCTCCCCCGGTGTCTACTCCCGCGCATTCGTTGAAGGCGTCCTGACCGAAGAGCAGATGGACGGCTTCCGCCAGGAGAAGACCAAGGGCGCAAACGGTATTCCTTCGTACCCGCACCCCCGTTGCATGCCCGAGTTCTGGCAGTTCCCGACTGTGTCTATGGGTCTGGGCCCGCTGAACGCAATCCACCAGGCATCCTTCAACAAGTACCTGCACAACCACAAGATCAAGGACACCTCCGAGCAGCACGTCTGGGCCTTCCTGGGCGATGGCGAAATGGACGAGCCCGAGTCGCGTGGTGCACTGCAGCTGGCTGCAAACGAGCACCTGGACAACCTGACCTTCGTCGTCAACTGCAACCTGCAGCGTCTGGACGGCCCCGTTCGCGGTAACGGCAAGATTGTTCAGGAGCTTGAGGCATTCTTCCGCGGCGCAGGCTGGCACGTTATCAAGGTCCTGTGGGGCTCTGACTACGACGAGCTGCTCAAGAAGGACAAGAGCGGCAAGCTCATCCAGCTGATGAACGAAACCCTCGACGGTGACTACCAGACCTTCCGCGGCGAAGACGGCGGCTACATCCGCGAGCACTTCTTCGGCAAGTACCCCGAGACCAAGGAACTGGTTGCAGACCTGACCGACGAGCAGATCTTCAACCTGCGCCTGGGTGGCCACGACGACAAGAAGATCTACGCAGCCTACAAGGAAGCTATGGAGACCAAGGGCAAGCCCACCGTCATCCTGGCACAGTCCATTAAGGGTGCGGAGCTCGGCCCGTTCTTCGAGGCACGTAACTCCACCCACCAGATTAAGAAGTTCACCATGGAAGCACTGAAGGGCTTCCGTGACCACCTGAACATCCCCATCTCCGACGAGGAGCTGGAGAAGGATCTGTACAACCCGCCGTACTACCTGCCCGAGGCAAGCCACCCGGCACTGCAGTACATGCAGGCACGCCGTAAGGAGCTCGGCGGTTACATCCCCGGCCGTGCAAACGCACAGCCCGAGATTATCCTGCCCGAGTCCAAGGTCTACGCACAGACCAAGAAGGGCTCCGGCAAGCAGACCGCTGCTACCACCATGGCGTTCGTCCGCCTGATGAAGGACCTCATGCGTGTGAAGGGCTTCGGTCACCGTATCGCTCCCATCACCCCCGATGAGGCACGTACCTTCGGTATGGACTCCTTCTTCCCCTCGGCTAAGCTGTACAACCCCAACGGCCAGAACTACGTGCCCGTTGACCACCAGCTCATGCTCACCTACACCGAGTCCCCCGAGGGCCAGATTGTTCACGTGGGTATTAACGAGGCAGGCGCAACCGCTGCATTCATCGCTCTGGGTTCGTCCTACGACACCCACGGCGAGCCGATGATTCCGATTTACATCTTCTACTCGATGTTTGGCTTCCAGCGTACTGGCGACTCCTTCTGGGCTGCTGCCGACCAGCTGTGCCGCGGCTTCGTCATCGGTGCAACCGCAGGTCGTACCACCCTGTCCGGTGAGGGTCTGCAGCACGCTGACGGTCACTCCCCGATTCTGGCGTCCACCAACCCGGCGTTCAAGATTTACGACCCGGCATACGGCTACGAGATTGCGCACATCATGGAGCGCGGTATCGAGCAGATGTACGGCACCAAGGACGAAGACCACAACGTCATGTACTACCTGACCGTGTACAACGAGCCGATTCACCAGCCTGCTGAGCCGGCAAACGTTGACGTTGAGGGTATCGTCAAGGGTATCCACAAGATCAGCGAGTCCCCGCTGACCTCCGGCCCCAAGGCACAGCTGCTGGCATCCGGTGTTGCTGTTCCGTGGGCTGAGAAGGCTCAGCAGCTGCTGGCTGAGGACTGGGGCGTCTCCGCAGACGTCTGGTCTGTCACCTCGTGGACCGAGCTGCGCCGCGACGGCATTGCCGCTGAGGAAGAGGCTCTGCTGAACCCGAACCAGCCCGCTCGCGTTCCTTACGTGACCCAGAAGCTGGCTGGCGCTGCTGGCCCGATCGTCGCGACCACCGACTTCTCCTCGGATGTTCCCGACCAGATCCGCCAGTTCGTTCCGAACGACTTCGCAACCCTGGGTGCTGACGGCTTCGGCTTCGCAGACACTCGCCCGGGTGCACGTCGCTTCTTCCACATCGATGCAGAGTCGGTCGTTGTCCGCACCCTGCAGATGCTGGCAAAGCGCGGCGAGGTTGCAGCAGACGTTCCCGCGAAGGCATTCGCTAAGTACGACCTGCTCAACGTGAACGCTAACTCCGAGCTGGAGCAGCACTAAGCATTTAGCGACAGAACCCCGGTTCTGCGTTAGACGCTAAACGATGCCCCCGGTTGATGAATCATCAACCGGGGGCATTCTATTTATTGGTTTTTGAGAACCCACTCTTTATATCGGAGATAAACTTCTGATAGCTGCTTTCGCTGTTCTTCTAGTTTTGTTTCATTATCCCGGATGAGCGGTTTTTGATACGAAGCTACAAGATTAGCAAGACCTTGAGCCATTCCTGTATCTTTACTGCATTGTGCTTCGATGACGCTGAGTCGAATTTCTTCTTCCGATGCTGGGGAATTACTAACACCGTCACTGCGGGCTATATTTGATAGTTCTTTTGTACCCCATTCTTGGTCGCCTTTTCGTGGCGTTAGACCTTTATCCGATAGGCATTTCCACCATGCTTCACGGTATTTTTTCCATTCAGGATGATTCATGGCAGCTGCATAGGATTCACCGTGGATTCGACGATAGGCTTCTGTGAGGCCACTTTGCTCTTCGAGGCTGATGCCCGCAATCTCTTTCAACGTGGCTAAGATTTCAGGCATGCACTGTTCCATGATTTTTGTGTCATATCCCCCCGATGATGGTGCATTCCCGGGTCGCTTGTAGCTTCCATATTTGGCGGAGTATTCGGGGTTCCAGCGACCAAACTCGCGACCGGATGAAACGAATTTCCTATCTTCTACATCCGGGATATATATTTCATAGGACTGGCCGTGCTTTGCGAAACAGCGCTGCCTGAGAATTTCCAAGGCTCGACCGTAATACTGGGAATTTTCATCGAAAATGTCATTGTATTCTTCGAGTGGAGTAATGATTCGGTTGTTTTTATAGTCTAGAGTTGCTTGGGCCGTTTCATCACGTTCTAGTTGCGGGCCTGTAGAACAGGATGTGCAGGCTAGCGTGAATGCAAACGTTAAAGCCATTGCGGGCTGAAAGAATTTCTTGAGGTTCATGATTTTTCCTTTCAAGAACAACAAGGGGATTATTTTTTGCGATTGGGCGGCATAATACTTATGTCATATTATGCCGCCCAACCATTTATGCGGGGAAAATAGTCATTTCGGCGAAGGGAAGTGATCTTATCGTTCCAGTCTCCGTTCCACCAATTTCGACCTTCATAGAAACCTTCGAGGCTGTTGAAGTCGCGATAATTGATATCGAATGAGAATCCCTGATAGTCCTCATCCTGAAAAGCGACGTAATGTTCGCCATAGCTTCGGATGGAAGATACGCGATCATTCATATCACGCAGGTGAGACACGTACCGGTCGCCGTGGGTATCGTAAATACCGCCTGCCTCGTTATAGTTACGCCAGTCGTAAAAGACTGCGGCGTTACCGGCGGGCATCGCTGCCATGGTAGCTGCCGTTGCAACCATCGCGGTTGCAAGAGCCTTGTAGAGCTTCATCGTAAACTCCTAGTGTTTTGAGAAGGATATCCTTCTGCGTGAGTGAAATACATTCTACGGCTTGGTGTATACCGAGTCGTTCTCTTAGATACAATCCCTATCCATGTAATCGGAATCATATTTAAGAGGTGGCTTCAATCTAGCACTCACCAAGGAGTCTTTTCAAGCAATGAGTGAGGTATGTGTCACAAAATTTAAGAGCATGTGTATATTAAAGGCTATAAAATTTGGTATTTTATACCATTTGCATACTAATAATTTTTTGCACGAATATTTTATATGACTAAAATTACCTAAAAGATACTCTTTGCGATAATAAAGCAATGCCCCCGGCTGGTGATTCATCAACCGGGGGCATTCGTGTTTTAACTCAACCGCATGTTTTAACCGATGTAGCCCGGAGGTAACGACTATTACCTCCGGGCTAATTCAGTTACTTGTGGGCGTTGGCGAGTTTAGCCGGCGAAGTGGCCGGTCACCTCCGCCAAACGCGTCGGATTCACCAGGTCAGGGTGCGTACCCTCCAGCAGCACCGCACGGAAGGACGACGCATGCGCCGACCAACCCGCCGCCTCCAAATACGGCTGATCCTCATGCGGCACACCCACCAGCAACACATCACCATCAAAGAACGCCTGCTCAGCACCACGCATCAACGCAGCCGAAGCACGCATACTACCCAGGCACACGCCCAACTTCTCCTCCGGCAAATAACCCATCGCCGAACCCGCCCTCTGCAGACGCTCCAACGTACCCGGCAAATCAAGCCGCTCATCAGCGGCTGGCTCCGGCAAACCGCCCATACGCAGCAGCGCACGGAAGCTCTCCTGTTCATCCGGCGCAGGCACACCCTGCCACTGCTCCGAAGGATACGCATCCAACAGAACCACACGCTCAACCTGCGCACCCGCAGCCTGCGCCAGAGCCGCCACCTGCACCGCGGCAGTACCGCCCACAGACCAGCCCATCAACGCAAAACGACGCGGCAACGAACGCTCCGCCAGGGTCTTCTCAATCAGCTTCAGGTAGCCCTCAGCCAACTCCTGCAGGCTCGACGCAAACCCAGCCTGCGGGTCAGAGAACGCCTCAGCCTGCACAGCATACACACCCTGCTGAACCGGAAGATGCGAGAGGTACCCCGCATAGCACCAGCCCAAACCACCCGCAGGCGGCAGGATAAACAGCGGCTGATGAGCTGGCTCAGTAGCATCATGCGCGGCAGGATGCTCACGCTGAGTCACAATGTGCTCGCGCTGAGTCAAAATATGCTCACGTAGGGGCAGAACCGGCGCGAACTCCGCGCCCTCACCGCGCTCGCCCGCAATGGACGCCGCCAAAGCCTGCACGGTCGGATGTGCAAACAGCGCACCAATGCTCACGCTCAGACCCAGCTGCTCCTCAACCGCGGCAATCACCTCAAGAGCCGCCAGTGAATGACCGCCCGAAGCGAAGAAATCCTCATCTACGCCGAAACGCTCACGACCCAGCACGCCGGCAATAATCGAGCACAGCTGCTGCTCCAGCAGACCGTGCGGGCCCTCAGTATCAGAAGTCTGCGGGGTCAGGTCCAGGGACGCCAACAGCTTGCGATCCGCCTTGCCGGAGGGGCTTACCGGCAGAGCAGACAGGGTATGCCACAGGGTCGGAACCATGTAGTCCGGCAGAACCTGCGCGCAATGCTCACGCGCCGCATCCACCAGCTGCTCGGCACGCTCAGCGGGCACGTCGCCGGCCTCCAGCACCGCCGCCAGGGCAGGCTCACGCAGACCGCAGTACAGCAGAGCCACCGAAGCGCTCACGCCCTCAACCGCGGCAAGAGCCATCTCAATATCGCCCAGCTCCAGGCGCTGACCGCCCACCTTAATCTGGTAGTCCGTGCGGCCGCGGTAGCCGATGACGGCACGACCATCAGGAAGAATCTCCCAGCACGCCAAATCGCCCGTACGGTACAGGCGCTGGCTCTCACCGTTCAGCAGCGCGAGCGCACCGGCAGGAGCCTGCTCCACGAAAGCCGCCGCGGTCGCCTGCGGGTTGTTCTTGTAGCCGCGCGCCAGTTGCACGCCCGACAGGTGCAGTTCACCCGTCACACCCACCGGCACGGGGTGGCCGGTCGGGTCAAGAATCAGGGTGCCGGTGTTCCAGACCGGCTCGCCAATGGGCACGCTCTCACGCTGCGGGTCGGTGGAGGTCTCCCAGAAGGTCACGTCCACTGCCGCTTCGGTGGGGCCGTACAGGTTCAGGGGGTACACGCCCAGAACCTCGCCCGCAGCCTGCACCTGGTCCTTCTGCAGTGCCTCGCCCGAGCAGACCACGTAGCGCAGGGGCTGGGTGGAATTCTGACCGAAGCCGGCATCAGCCAGGATGCGGCGCGCCGCCGGCGAAGAGATCAGCGCCGAAAGCATAGTCGGCACAAAGTGCACCGCCGTGACGGACTGCTCGGCAATCACGCGCGCCAGGTAGGCGGGGTCGCGGTGCCCATCCGGGGCGGCAATGACCACGGCGGCACCCTCGGCAAGCGGCCAGTACAGCTCCCACACGTGCACATCGAAAGAGATGGGGGTCTTGTGCAGAACGCGGTCACCCTCCCCTACCGGAATCTGGTGCTGCTGCCAGCGCAGGCGGTTATCAATCGCGCGGTGGCTGATGGCAACGCCCTTAGGCCTACCCGTGGAGCCGGAAGTGAAGAGCACGTAAGCATCCTCGTCCAGGCCGGTTTTCATGCCCGGAAGCTCCTCAGCGGCGGGTGCTGAGGAGGGGGCCAGGGCGGGATCGTTAGTGCTCAGCAACGGCAGGGTTTGTTCAGACAGCACGTGCTGGGGCAGGTTCACATGACGCTGCGGTTCCTGCGGGTTCAGCTCCTGCGCGCTCAGCGGATGCAGACCGGGGCCGTGCAACAGCAGGGAACATTCGGCGTCCTCCATCATCACGCCCACACGCTCGGCGGGTAGATCCGGAAGCACCGGAACATAGGTGGCACCAGCGTACAGCAGGGCGTACAGCGCCACGTACTGCTCCACACCGCGGTGCACACGCAGACCCACCGCATCGGAAGGGCGAACACCCCAGTCCAGCAGCTGCGAGGCAAGCGCACGGGCGCGCTCGTCCAGTTCCGCGTAGGTGAGGGCGCGGTCAAAAGCGTAGGCGCGCTCCGCCTCGGGGGTGAGCACCTCACCGGGCGCGGGGGCAGAATCCAGCACCGCGAGCGCCTGCGGATGCGCCGCCACCGCGTCACGGAAGCGACCCAGCAGGGTCTTGTACTCCATCGGGTGCTCGGTCAGCGTCGGGGCAGTCAGCTCGCGCAGGGTCGCAAGCTCCGCCTCGGTCGCCAAACCCAGGTTGTTCAGGGAAGCACCCTCGCGCTGCGCCTCCGCGGCGTAGGCGGGCAGCCACTCACTCAAGCGGGCGGCGTGGCGTTCCAGCTCCTTGGCAGTGTAGAGCGCTGGGTTCATGTCAATCTCGCAGGAGATACTGTTGCCGCGGCCGGGCATACCGCGCAGGGTGAAGGTCGCATCAGCAACGGGACCGGCAGAAATATTGTGAATGTGCGCGGTCGGTACCGGGGCTCCGGACTCATCCTTGGAGGGTACCGCCAGCGGCAACACTGCATCAAAGGGCACCACGTTAATCTGCGCACCAAACAGCCTGGACTGGGCATTACGTGCGGTACGTTCCAAATCTTCCTGACGAGCCAGCGGATGCTCAGCATTGCGGGCGTACTGCTCCTTCACCGAGTGCAGGGACTCCGCGATGGGACCGGTCGCCGCAACATGCACCGGCAGAACGTTCACCGCGGTACAGCCGGTCTGCGCGCTCGCCGCACCCAGGGCGCGGGTCGCCTCCGGCAGGGTGCGGGCGAACATGCGGTTCATCTGCGGCACACCGAACGAAGCCTGCGAGTAGCCGCCCACACGCGCCAGGTACGAGCCCACGGCAGCGGTCGCCAACACCGGCCAGGAGACGGCGTGCTGCTTTGCCGCATCCAGCAGAGCCTGCTGGGTGGGCACGTCAATGCTGAACGCCAGGCGCACAGACCGCGCCGACGGGGAGGCTGTACGACCCGCCAGGGAGGTATCTTCCTGCTCCAGGGCGCCGCTCGCCTCCCAGAAGGCGACGTCTTCGTCACGGGAGGTTGAGGCAGCATCGTCGGCATCGAGTAGCTGTTGCAGGCTCATGCGGCGGGTTGCAGGAACCGGCTGGCCTGCGGACAGGGCACGGTATATCGCCGCCACGCGGGAGAGACCGTTGAACGCCGCGAACCCGTCAGCAACCACATGGGAGAAAGAATGGTACACCCAGAGGAACCCGTCGTAACGCACTGCAGCGCTGCGTACGGTCACGCCCTCATCGGTGGTAAGGGGCTGGGCGAGCAGACGCTGTGCCCAGGTGCGCACCGGCGCAGGCAAGTCAGAGTTAGGCAGGTCAGAGATGTTCTCCTCCCCCGCCTCCGCGGTGTCGTTCAGATCCCCCTCATCCACGAGCAGGTCAATGCCCGCGAGGAATGCCTCAAGCGACAGAATCTGCTGGGAGGCGGCACCATCGGCAATGCGGGTGCGCACGCGGAAGCCCTCGTTCTCGCGGTAGAGCTGCTCAAAAGCCTCACGCAGCAGAGCGAGGTCGGTGTCTGCGGGGCATTGCAGAACCTCCGCGGTGTTGTAGCAGGGATTCGTCGGGTCAATCGCGGCGGCAAAATAGATGCCGCGCGCGTTAGTGGTCAGCGGCAGCCAGGGACTGTCAGCACTATGCTGTGCGGAGGGGTTCGCGGCGGTGCGAAGGTAGGAAGCAGTCCCGAAGCTAGCGGCTGCGGTAGTATCAGCTACGCCCATGGTGGCCTCTCAAGGTCTGGATCAGGGGTCTGAGTCAAGGATGATATGCGGTGTGTAAAAGGTAGGCTACTGCCCCGCCAATTCACGCTGGCAGAAGTAAGCTGACAAGGGTAAACGAGGCGAGTAGCAAACACCCCGAGCACCCGTCTGCATTCGCGGCAGGTAGGCGCTCAGGGTACGATGAAACTTAGCCCAGGCGGGAAGCGATGAACTCCACAGTCGGGTTCTCCACCAGCTCGGTAAACTCAATCGCGGCGCCCTCAGCGGCAAGGTCGTCGAGCAGGGCGAAGGAGCCCATCGAGTCCAGGCCCAGAGAAAACAGGTCGGTGGTCGGTTCGTCAAACGCGGTCTGCAGAGAGTCGGGCTCGACGATGTACTTCTCCATGATGGGGCGCAGGGTCTCAAGTGCGGACATTTTTCTCCTCAATAGGGGTAGGAATACGGGCTTAAGATTTAGCCAAAAATTTCGGCAAGCTTGGCGCGCAGTTCGCGGCGAGAAATCTTACCCACGTTCGTGGTGGGCAGCTCCTGCAGAACCTGCACGCGCTCGGGAATCTTGAAGTCAGCTAGCTTCTTCGAAGTGAAGAACTCATGCATCGTTCGGCGCGGGTTTTCACCCAGGTCGGCGCCTTCCTGCGGCACAATAACCAGGCCCACACGCTCGCCCACGGTCTCATCCGGGATGCCCAGAACCACGGCGTCAAAAACGTCGGGGTGGGTTAGCGCCAGCTCTTCAATTTCATCCACGGCAATCTTCTCGCCGTTGCGGTTAATCTGGTCCTTCGCGCGGCCGGTCACCTCAAGGTACTTACCGGCAACTAGGCGCACAATATCACCGGTGCGGTAGAAGCCTTCCTCGGTGAAGCCGTAGCGGTTCGCGTTCTCCTCCAGGTAGTAGCCGCGAATCGTGTACGGGCCGCGGGTGAGTAGGTGGCCGCTCTCGCCGCGCTTAACCGGCAGGTCCTGATCATCAACAATCAGAATTTCATCGTCGGGGCTAATCGGGTAGCCCTGAGTCCTCAGGCGCATCTCAATCGGGTCGGTCGAACGGGTGTAGTTCACCAGGCCCTCAGCCATGCCGAACACCTGCTGAACGGTGCAGCCGAGCACCGACTCGATCTTGCCCGCAACCGCCGGAGCCAGCTTCGAGCCGCCCACCTGCAGGGTCTGCAGGGAGGGCAGGGACACTTCGCGCTTCTCCGCGGAGGCGACCCACGCCTGAGCCAGCGGCGGCACCAGCGCGGAGGTGGTCACACCTTCCATCTCAATGAGGTGGAACGCAGTCTGCGGGGACGGATCCGCCGCAAACACCAGCTTGCCGGAGGCGCACATGACGCCCAGAATACCGGGCGAGCTCATCGTGAAGTTATGAGCGGCGGGCAGCACCACGAGCATGGTCGTGTTGTTGTTCAGCTTGCAGATATCGACCGAACCGCGTACCGAGTACAGGTAGGCAGCGTGGGTGCGGGGAATCAGCTTCGAAATGCCGGTCGTACCGCCGGAAAGCTGCAGGAACGCCACCTGCTCGCTCGCACGCAGGTTCTCGGTGTTCTGAATGACGCCGGGCACGAACTCTTCAGCGAGCTCCTCTTCGGTCAGCGGGGTCAGCGGCTCCGCAACGTCAATAGCAACCGGCGGCTCTTGAGAGTTCTTGCGCAACTCGGCGGCAACATCCTCGTGCAGGGCGGAGAAATCTGCACCCGGGGTTAGCGAAGAGAACACATGCGCCGCCGCGTCGGTGCGGGTCGCAAAGTGCACGAGCTCAGTGGTGCGGTGCTGCGGCAGGCAGAACACCGGCAGAGCAGCCGCCCAGAAAATACCGAGCAGGTACACCAGGTACTCGGCGGTGTTACCCAGCTGCAGCAGCACGCGGTCACCGGGCTGCACGCCAGCCTGAATGAGGCGCGCCGCAGCGGCACGACCTGCCGCTTCCAGCTCACCGTAGGAGAGGCGAATCTGCTGGGGCTTGCCGTCCTCATTAAGCTGCGCGTGCGAGATCGCCACCAGCGCAGGAAAGTGCGGCTTCGCTCGGCAGGCATCCAACAGGAACTCGGGGATGGTCTGGTCAATCCAGTAGCCGGCTTCGCGGTACTTCGCGGCAAAAGACTCGGGGATGAGCGGTGTGGGGGCCAGGGGGCTACGTTCTACGGTCATCTTCTCTCGATTTCTGTGTCGTTTGCGGTTTCTATAGCGCTCACGTGCTGCGTGCGTTCGCAGCGTGATGCCATCTCGTCAATGAGGGCGGGTGCGCAGCCTACACCGGGTACCCTTCGGTACCCCTCGTGGCACGGTAGTGCTACATCTACCAAGAGACTACGCATCTCTTATGCTGTCCTTTTCTAGGATACGGGCGCGGCGGTGTTTACCCTAACGGGAACCCCGCATGCCCACCATGCGCCCCCAGCGGGCGGGGCAAACCTCAGCAGGCGAGGGGTCCGGGGCGCCCAATCATCGGCAGCGGTACAAGCTCTACGCTACTTTTTGTGCATCTTTCTCGTAGTTCTGCTCGCCACGCTCAATATTCCGCTGGTGAGCATCAATGATGCGTTCCAGGGTCGGCACAATCGCACCGCGCCAGCACGCATAATCGTGACCGCCGTTAAAGGTCGTGCAGCGCGCTCTCTCCAGACCAAGCTTTTCCAGGCGCACCTTCAGCTCACGGTGAGGAGGCACCAAAACCCACTCCTGCTCCCCCACCTCAATCTCAAGGTACAGGTGGCGCAGACGATCAATCTCTCCCGCCGCCTCCAGCTCGTCCAGGCGGTCCATGACCTGTGGCTGCCACAGCGACGATGACTGCGCGATCGCACCGCCAAAGGCCTCCGGGCGGCTCAGCACCGCCAACAGGGAGGACAGGCCACCCAGCGACTGACCGTTAATCACAATGTTCTGCGGCGCGGTCTTAATACCGTGCACCGCCTCCAGGTGCGGGAAGGCAATCTCCACCAGGTAGTCGGCAATCGGGTTGTCACCGTTCAGTTCCTTCCAGCGGTTCTCACGACCGCCAGAGTGAAGGAAGAACACGTGCATCGCCGGAATACGGCCCACCTCATGGGCGCGATTGAGGATACGCTCCATGCCCTGGCTAAACCACATTTCGCCGTCGAACTGGATGAACAACGGCGCATCCGGGGCGGGATCGCCCACGCGACCGAGCACGTACTGGTGGCCGTCAGGGGTATGCATCCACTCGGGGGCGGGCAGTGCGTCAATCTCTTCCTGAGTCAGGATGAACTCCTGCACCGGCGCGTGCTCAAGCTGCACCACACCCATGCAACGACCGATGCGGTTGCACACGGTCTCGGGGTTCAGCGGGTCGCCCTCACCGGAGTCCAGCGCGGCGCGCAGGCGCACCTGGTCGTCATCACCCAGCCAGGCGGGGCGCTCGCCGGGCAGCACCGGCAAGAAGTTGTAGGAGGCACGCCAGGTAGTTTCCATCTGCATGCTCAGCTGCCACCATCCGGTGCCCTCGATGCGGGTCATGAGGGAACGGTCAAGATTCTTCTCATCGGTCAGGCGGTTGATGAACATGAGCACCTGCTCCGCCTGCTCGTTGTGGTACAGGAAGGTAACGATGCGCTCGTTCTCACTGATGCTGCCGTCTTTACGGTGCACCGGCTCGATGATGGGGGTACCTTCGGAGACGACCTCAACGATGCGGGCGTTCAGCTCTTTGGAGCTGACTGCCTCGGCGATGAGGGCGCTGATGAGGGGGCTATCCACGCGCGGTGCCGGTACGGGGCGCGGGGTTTTGGGAGGACTCGGGCGCACAGCCGGCGCAACGGTACACGGCTGCGCAGAGGTAGCCTGTACAGAAGCAGGCTGTTCAGAAGTGCCCTGTACAGAAATGCCCTGTACAGAAATGCTCTGTGCGGGAACGGTCTCGGTGGGTTCGTGCTCGCCCAACGGTTCCTCCTTGGTCTGTGGAAACACTCAATTGATGAGAATCGGTGAGGAGGCACATTATCGTTAGTTAGCCTCTACTACCTCACTCTATGGTATCCCTTACCCAAACTCCAGCCAAAGGGAAAAACGAAAGAACCAAAAGATGACAATCATGACAGCCAGCACACACTACTAAAACCCAAGCACGAAGCCACCACAACCCTGCCCAGCCCAGCCCCACCTAAAACCAGCCTGTCCACCCCAAAAGTTAAAAGAGATGAGGCACCGAGACCGTGCATCAAACCTCTCAAGTCGTAACTTTCAAAGCCTCATACGGCAGTCTCGGTGCCTCATCTACGGGTTCCCAAAATGGAACCTACCCAGTGCTCGGATCCGTTCATGCGTCAAAGACGGGCGAGCACCGGGTAGGCGCCCTACGCGCAGGGGATCCTGGGTCCCTCAGATCCTAACGTTCGCTACTCGGCGCAATGCCGAGCTTTTCCACCCGTACTGAGACGATTGGCGCCAACTCCCACGCGGCTTAGGGGCGAAAACTATTCGCTTTCGCGGGCCGCCGAAATAGCATCAGCGGCAATATGAATTGATTGGTTCTCCTTCGGAATAACCAAAGGAGTACCAGTGCACGGATCAGGAATAATAACCGATTGCAGGTCAAAAACTTCCTGAATAAGTTCCGGTGTAATTATCGCACGCGGATCACCCTGAGCGATAATCCGACCCTGCTTCATTAAAACAACATGAGTAGCATACCTGAAAGCAAGGTTCAGGTCATGCAACACCACGGCTACAGTCCGGCCTTCGGAATGCAATTTCTTCGTCAGGTTCAGCACCTCAATCTGGTGTGTGATGTCCAGGTAGGTGGTCGGCTCATCGAGAAGAATCAGCGGGGTCTGCTGCGCCAGGGTCATGGCAATCCACACGCGCTGACGCTGACCGCCCGAGAGCGCCTCAATGGGACGCTCCGCAAGCTCCAGCACGTTCGCTGCCTGCATCGCCTCCACGCAGGCTCGCTCGTCCTCATCAGACCAGGAACGCAGTAGCGACTGGTGCGGGTAGCGGCCGCGCGCCACCACATCCGCCACGGTCACGCCACTCGGCGCCTCCGGGGTCTGCGGCAACATCGCCAGGATCTTAGCAATGGCGCGGGACTTCATCTGCGGCAGCGGGGTGCCGTCTAGGCGAACCTCGCCCTCTTTGAGCGGGTTCACGCGGGCAAGAGCCTTCAATGTGGTCGACTTACCACAGGCGTTGGGGCCCAGGATAACGGCCAGCTCCCCCTCCGGCACCTGAAAATCTACCCCGTTGAGCACCGTATGCTCACCGTAGGCAACCACCATGTTCTCGCCTTCAAGGCGGGTCGTCACACTAGTGTTCACTAGCTCTTCTTCCTTTCGAGGTAAATCAGGTAAATCAGGTACAGGCCACCAATCGCGCCGGTCACCACACCCACCTGAATGATGCGTCCGGAAACAGCGAATCGGCCAATCAGGTCGGAGCCGAGCACCATGAACGCACCCATGAGTGCCGCGGAGGTGAAGCCCACCCCACCACTACGGGAGAGAGTCTTCGCAATGTGCGGCGCAGCCAGGGCGACGAAGGCAATCGGACCGGTCGTCGCGGTCGCCAGCGAAACCAGAAGCACACCGATGAACAGAGCCGCCACACGGTACGCATTCACGCTCACACCCAAACCGGATGCCACCTGGTCACCAAAACGAATCGCGCCCAGCGGGCGGACCAGCATCAGCAGCAGCGGAGTCACCACAAGCAGCAGACCCAGTAGCGCGTAGGTGCGCTCCCAGGTGATGTCATTGAGCGAACCGGCAAGCCAGGACGCCGCGGTCTGCGCCTGAGTCAGCGAAGCACGCACCACCAGCAGCGCGTTGAACGCCGCCAGAGTCGAACCCACACCAATACCGACCAGCACCAGACGGAAACCGTACAGGCCCGTGTGCCGCGTCAACAACCACACCAGCACCGAGGTCGCTAAGCCACCAACCACAGCGCCCAGGGCAACCTCAACGGGGCCGGAATTGAACACAATAATCTGCAACAGCGCACCGGTTGCGGCACCATTTGTGAAGCCGATAATATCCGGTGATCCTAGGGCGTTACCCGAAATCACCTGGAAAATCGCACCCGACAGACCAAGCGCCGCGCCCACCAGAAGCGCCGCCACAATACGCGCCGCACGCTGCTGAGCAAAAGTCACCGTAATCTGCTTACCCTCACCTAGCAGCGCCGGGATCAGCTTCTCCGGGGCAATCTTGTAGTCCCCCTGCAGCATGCCCCAAAACGCCAGCACCGCAATCAGCACCACCAACGCCACATTCAGAATCAGCACACGCCACGGCACCTGAGCACTCAGCGGACCGCGCACAGTCAACACCGGGCGGCCACCCAAATCGCGGCCACGACGACGCGCAGAACGATTAGTCGCAGTGGTGGCGGCCTCCGTCGATAGAGCGGAAGAATTCGACATTAGAGAGCCTCCACCTTACGACGAGTCATCAGGAACAAGAACACCGGGGCACCGGCAAGAGTCGCCACAATACCCACCTGAGTCTCCTGCGGAGCCACCAGCACACGCGCCAACACGTCAGCACACAGCAGCCACACCGGACCCAACAGCGCCGAACCATAATTCACCCAGCGCACATCATTACCGAGCAGAGCACGCACCACAAACGGCACTGCCAAACCCACAAATCCAATCGGACCCACAGCAGCAGTCGCCGCACCAGCAAGCACCGTCACCGCCAGCAACGTCAAATTCTGCGTCGTACGCACACTCACGCCGAGGCTGGTCGCCGCCTCCTCGCCCATACTCAGAGCATTAATCGCAGGAGCCACAAAAAATGCCACCAGCACACCCAGCACAATCACCGGGCCCACCGTTGACGCGATATCCATACCGCGGCCCTCCAGCGAACCGGCAACCCACACACGGAACTCGTTATACGCATCCTGATCAGCCAAAATCAGGCCCTGCGCAATCGCCGACAACGCCGCAGAAATCGCCACACCCGCCAACGCAAGCTTCACAATCGACCCGTCACGGCCACGACCCAGCATGTACACCAGCACCGCAGCCAACGCACCACCAATCGTCGCAGCAACCATGTACTGCCAAATGCCCATCACACCAAAAACCACCACGGAAGCAATCACAGCCACCGCAGCACCGGCATTCACACCCATCAGACCGGGCTCAGCCAGCGGGTTACGGGTCAACGACTGCATCAACGAACCGGCAACCGCCAACGCAGCACCCGCTGCAAGACCCACCAGGGTACGCGGAATACGCTGCTCCGTCACAATCGTCTGCGTCTGCTCAGAAGCAGTGCCATTGAAAACAGCCAGAACCTGATCCGGCGGAAGATTATTCGACCCGAACAGCAAAGAAGCAGCCACAGCCCCCACCAAAAGCACCGCAAACAGGAACAGAAAAGCCAGGCGCTTACCCAACTTCTGCCCCTGAATCACAGAACCCTGACGGGACGTACTCTCCTGCTGAACATCTCGGGACAATGAGCTCGTGCGGGCCACTATGCTCCTTATGCTCGATACAAGAAAACTAAGGAGGCGCGCCCGGCGCACCCACACCACGCGAGGGGTACCCGGCACACCGGTAGATAATGAGAGAAACGCCGGAGCGGGTGGGTTACTCCCCCACCCGCATCCGACGTTAAGTCTTAGCGCTTACGGGTCAGCAGCAACGCAGCGGCACCCACAACGCTTACGCCCAGAACCACCACGCCAATCCACGGGAACGCAGCACCGTAAGTCACGGTCTGAACGGTGGATGCGGTGTTAGCCGCGCCCGAAGCTGAAGCGCTCGGGTTCGACGCATTACCGCGCGCAACAGCCGAAGAAGATGCGCTCGCCGAAGCGGTAGCCTTCTTCTGGGCATTTGCAGAAGCCGAAGCAGCCGGCGCAGCGGAAGAGTCAGCTTCCACGTTCAGGCGGTCGTACTCCTCCTTGGTGATGGTGTTGCCGTCAGCGTCGGTGTACACAGTCTCAGCCTCAGCATTCGACTCATCACTCTGAGAGTTTGCGGAATCATCAGAACCCGAACGACGAGAGGAAGAGTTAGAAGATTCAGAACCGTTCTCGCCCACCACGGTGAACTCGGGGCTGCGGTTGCTGTACGCCTCGGTACCCAGGTACTTGCCGTCCTTGTCACGCTTCTCACGGGAAGCGAGGAAACGCAGAGTGTGGGTGCCAGGGCCTACATCCGGCAGCACGAAGGAACCGGAGACGTTACCGTTGCCATCGGTCTTCTGCTGATGCACCACGCAAGCGCCCTGAGCCGCATTGGAGGGGCACAGGTTGCCGTCGTCCACCTTCACGGACACCACAGCGTTCGCGGGGAAGCCGCTCACGCTAAAGGAAATCACGCCGTGCTCGCTCACAGAGGGGGAAACGGTTGAGGAGGTGTTATCGGTAGATGCCTTCGCACCACCCGGAGGCAGAGCGGATGCAGTGCCAACACCCAGGCCCAGTGCCAGGGTTGCGGCGGCGCAGGCGGTCAGTGCCTTAGAGGTCAGGGATGCCTTCGGGGTTCCCGAAAAAGGTGCACGCATGGTTGTCCTTTCAAATCTTTGCCAGGTTCATCTCTGGATATTCCGGTCCGTAGCAGAAACAACGGAGCGACGCTGTATATCTGAACCCAAGTAGTCGGAGGGGCACCCGGTTTACGCACCCCTTCTCCAGGGGGGTGAGCCGGTGCCGGTGTGAGTGTGCAGTCAGAAAATTTACTTCTTGGAGGTACGCAACACCAGAGCCGTAGTCAGAATCACCAAGCCAGCTGCCGAAAGCAGCAGGTTGTTGGCGTTATTGACTAGCCACTTGGTCATACCGGTTAGCTCAGTACCTTCAATGGTTGGCCCCTGCGCAGTCAGGGCCGTAGGGCTGGAGGTAGCACTTGCATTCGAACGCGGCGAGGCAGAAGCAGAAGGTGAGCTGATGGCTTTAACACTCGCATTAGCCTGGGGCGTCGAGGCAGCGCTTTGGGGAGCTGCTTCCTTCGCCTTAGCCTGCACTCGCTTCACAATAGGTTCGGCGGGAGTAACAACTGTGGCGAGTGACGGCTCCACATCGTAGGAGCCCTGGTCATCATTGGATACATCCTCGCGGGGTGCCACGACACGCTCGATAGTTATGTCAGCAAAACCAAGCACGGCATTCTCAGCATCCTGATTACCGTTGTGCACAACCACTCGGTAGGTGGTGGGAGACATAGTTCCGCTAGTCTCGTAGCTGAAACTGCGGTTGTTATCCAGGCGCTTCCAGCCGGAGCCGTAGAGGGTCTGCGGGGAGTTACCGAGATAGGTCGCGGCGTACACCCAGGTGCCCGGTTCAGCGTTCGGCACGGTCACGGTCACGGTGGAGCCGTCACGGCTCACCTGCACGCCATTACCAGCGGTCAGTTCGGAGGCGTTGACCGGCTCGGGTGCGTCACCGGGGGCGTACTCCGGAGCCTTGTCGCTGAGCTTAATCTTCTGTCGAATAGACACGCCGCGGTCGTAGTTTTTACCCTGCTCATCTGCTCCACCCAAGGAACCGGAGAGGATCTGCACGTTGTGCTCGGAATTTTCGGTAGCCCAGCCTGCCTCCACCAGTTTTTCGGCACTCAAACCGGTGTTTTCGGTGGTGGGCAGAGGAACCTCAACCTCAAAGGTACCGTCTTCATTGGCAATTGCCATGAAGTTTGCAGGCGAGTTGCCACCCTCCTTAGTCAGGGGATTAATGGCCTGGTGTGCTTTATCGGGGAGGGCATCCAGGAACTTGACCGCAAATATGGCGCCGCGGTCGGGGGCATTACTCACGAAGCCTTCACCGCGCACCACAATCTTGCCTTCGCGCCACTTTTCGGTGGAGATGGTCACACGTGCCTTCACAGGGTTCGCTGTCTTGGAGCTGGCAGACTTAGTCGGCTGAATACTCGATGACGCGGACGGGGTAGGCTCAGCGGTCTTGCTCGGCTCATCAGAGGGAGCAGCATTAGGGGTAGCCGAGGCTGACGGGGTCGCCGCCGGGTCCGAGGCGATACCAATCGGCAGGTTGGAATCCGCGAATGCGAGAGTGGTGCCGGTCAGCGCTGCTCCAGGGGTGATGAGCGCGCCGGCGAGAGCCACGACGGCACCGTAGCGGGCTGCGGTGCGCACGGGTCGAGTTTCGGTCATTGTGCTCCTTGAGGATGGTGTGGTGGGTCGTGCATCCCCTTCCCGCCGCGGTTTTCAGGTCGCGGTGGGAAGGGGTGTGGCGGAAGCTTCAGCGTGTGATTGCTTCACCGAGTGTTCAGAACGGGATGTTTAGAGCGGAAGCGCCTTCTTGACGTCTTCGATAATGCCCTCGAGCAGCAGCGGACCGCCGGTGGAGGTCCACTTGGAGCCGTCCACGAGAATCACGTGGTCGTCCTTGACGGCCTTCAGGTTGGTGAAGCCGGAGGTTTCCTTCGCCTTATTCAGTGCTTCTTCGGCGCCCTGCAGACCTGCGGAGCCCTGCGCGTTCGGGTTCTGCTGGCTTGCGCCGCCGAGGGTGCCCAGGAACATGTAGTCCGCGTCGATGGTTGCCAGGTTCTCCAGGGAGACGGGCTCGGAGTGACCCTGGCCGTTACGGTCCTGCGCCTCGGGGCGCTTAAGACCCAGGTCGTTGAGCACCTGGCCGGCGGGCAGTTCCTTGAGAATCAGGGCGGGGCCGTTGCCTGCCCAACGGACGATAGAGAAGGTCTTGTCGCCGTACTTGGGGGCGAGCTGACCCTTCAGCGCCGCGGCATTTGCCTCGTATGCCTTGATGACTTCTTCGCCCTTGTCGACCATGTTCATGGCGTTGGCGACGTTGCGGAAGTTGATTCGCCAGTCGCCACCCGCGTAGCCGCAGTAGACCACGGGGGCAATCTTCTTGAGGGTTTCGTAGGCATCGGAGCGCTTGTCCACGCCAGTGGAGTCGACGAGAATCAGGTCGGGTTCGAGGTTGCCGATCTGCTCGTAGTTGACCTGGGCGACGGTGCCGATGATCTGCACGTCCTTGGCGCGGTCGGCGAGGTAGTTGGGTACGCCGGACTGGCCGCGGCCAGAGACCGAACCGGCGGGGGTCACGCCGAGGGCGAGCAGGCCGTCGAGGGTGGGTTCGGAGAGGACGATAACCTTCTTCGGGCTGGCGGGAACTTCTACGTTCTCGTCGTCGATATCCTTGATGGTTCGGGTGCCGCCGTTGCCGCCCGAGGTGGAACCGCCGGAAGTGGTGGTCGTGGTGGTCTCGCTGCTGCATGCCGCGAGGGCGAGAGCAGCCGAGGAGGCAAGCGCCAAGCCGAAGAAGGCGCGGCGGTTAACGCCCGATGCGCCGTGGTTTTCGGTGTCGGTCAGATCGGTTTGGTTGAAAGGCATAGTTCCCCCTAGATATAACTAAACTATACCTAACCTTACAGATATCTGAGTGTTACATCAAGACGTATTCAGTTTGCATTCTCCGACCGTCAGGATGCCCAGGTTTGCCGCGGAATTCGGCGGGTTAACATATTTCACTCTTTGTCACTGTCTTGCTGACACTATGTCGCTTAAATGAGTGTCTCTCCCTCACCGTTATCTCGTTATAAAACCACGGTGGGCAAAAAGCAAGACATGCAAAACGCCCCGTTGCAAAGAACCGCGACGGGGTGCAGTCTTCGCAACGGGGCGTTGAGGTTTTATAGGTGCGGGGTTTTATAGATGCCGGGCGCCATTACTGGCGTACACCGTTATCGGCGAGTACCGCTAGCAGCCACAACCGGTGCCAGAGCGCTTGACCGATGCGGCCGCCGCACGCAGGGAGGCGATGGCCGCCTCCGGACCGCCGAGCGCCTCGTCCACACCGTAGACCGAGCTGCCGGCAACGAAGCAGGTTGCGCCCGCCTCCGCAGCACGCAGAATGGTCTCTTCGGTGATGCCGCCGTCCACCTGTACGGTCACCGGCAGGTTCGCGCCCTCAATCGCCTTGGCAGCACGGGCAATCTTCGGCAGGGTTACGTCCAGGAACGCCTGGCCGCCGAAGCCCGGTTCCACGGTCATAATCAGCAGCATGTCCAGTTCGCTGAGCATGTCCAAGTAGGGTTCCACGGCGGTTGCCGGGCGTAGCGCCATACCTGCCTTCGCACCCTCAGCACGCAGGGTTCGCGCCAGCTTGATGGGTGCGATAGCCGCCTCCGCGTGGAAGGTCACCGATTCGCAGCCCATGCTGGCGTATTCGGGTGCCCAGCGGTCGGCCTCGTCAATCATCAGGTGCACATCGAACGGCACCGGGGAGATTTCGCGCAGACGCTTGACCACCGGTGGGCCCCAGGTGAGGTTGGGGACGAAGTGGTTGTCCATCACGTCAATATGCGCGGCGTCTGCGGTGGAAATGCGCTCCAGCTCGCGTTGCAGGTTCGCGAAATCCGCCGAGAGAATCGACGGGTTAATGGCAATACCCATGGGGTTCCTTTCAAATCCGTGCCGTATGGCGAATGATGCTAGGCGGTGAAGCGGCTAGTTCTTGCGCAGCAGGGCGAGGAACATTGCGTCGGTTCCATGCACATGCGGCCACAGCTGTGCCGTGGTCGGGTTCTGAGAAGCCTTCACGTCCGGGGCACCCTTCTTGACCTTGATCTCGGGGGTGTGGCCGGGGTCCTTCTCCCCCACTAGTACGCTCACGGGTTCGCCTTTCGCGCCTTCAGTGTGCTGGGCAACTTCACGCAGTGCGGCGGCGGAGTCGAGCAGGCTGACCGCGCCGCTTTCGAGCACCTCAGCCACAATGTTCTGAGTTTCTGCCGCGTGCGGGGAACAGGTCACGTACGCGATGACGCCGCCGGGGCGGGTCGTCTCAATCGCTGCATCCAAGAGCTGACGCTGCAGGGGCAGCAGCTCTGCAATATCGCGCGGGGACTTGCGCCAACGTGCTTCGGGGCGGCGGCGCAGGGCACCCAGGCCGGAGCAGGGCACATCCACCATGACGCGGTCGAACAGCTGACCGGGTTCAATGGAGCCGGGCAGGTCGGAGGTGTTCCTGCGCAGGGTCTCACGGATCTGGCGGCCGTCGCCGGTAAGTACCGTGTAGCTGTCCTCGGGAAGAGGGCGCATAGAGGATTCCACAAGCTGAGCGCGGTGCGGTGCCGCCTCGTTGGCGACCAGGGATGCGCCGCGCTGAATACCGAGCGCGCCGAGCAGCGCCGCTTTACCGCCGGGGCCTGCGCACAGGTCGAGCCAGGCGGTGTCGGCGCCGTCCAGGGGTGCTGCGGCGAGCGCGCGTGCTACCAGCTGGGAACCGGCATCCTGGGCGCGGACGGTGCCTTCACGTACGGATTCCAGGCGCGCTAAGTCGCCGGAGGCGTACAGTGCCGACCCGTCAACCAGTTCGCCGTCGACGGCGCCCTGGTCGCGTGCCTCGTCGAGGGTACCCAGACCGGGCAGTGCAACCAGGTTGACCACGGGGGCGAGGTTGTCCGCTTCGAGCAGCTGCTCAATTTCGGAGGCGGGGCGGCCATGCGCGACGAGTGCCTGGCGCATGGAACGCACAATCCAGCCGGGGTGCGAGGCGAGCAGTGCCATGCGCTCGGTGTCGTCTTTCGCGTCCTCAATGATGAGTTCGTACCACTCTTCAGGGGTGCGTTCAGAGACTCGGCGCAGCACCGCGTTGATGAAGCTTGCCGGGCCCGCACCAATCTTTTCGCGTGCCAGGGACACACTCTGGTTCAGTGCCGCGTGGGCGGGAACGCGCATGTTCAGCAACTGGTGCACGCCCATGCGCAGCACGATAAGGGTGGTGGTGCCGACCTTCTCGATGGAGCGATCTACACAGCGGCTGAGGATTGCGTCGTAGGTGCCTTGGTGGCGTAGCGTGCCGTAGGTTAGTTCGGTTGCGAAGCCTGCGTCTCGGTGGTCTAGACGGTAGCTACGAATCGTCTTGGGTAGCACGAGGTTCGCGTAGGCGTCAGATTCCGCCACGGAGCGCAGTACGTCGAAGACGGTTGCGCGTGCGATGTCTGCGGTACGCGCGCGTGCAGAGGGTGCCGCAGCGGAGAATTCGCGGGCAGACATGGAGCGGCGGTTGCGTTCGTGGCCGCTCTTATTGCGCTGGGAGGTGCCGCCGCCACCGCGTTTGGTGTCGTCGTGCTCGGTCTTGGCGCGGCGTGCGGCGCGTTCGACGCTGGTCAGGCCGTCAAAGCGGCGACCGGTGCGCGATTCGGGGCGGGAGTTGTCATCCCACTTCTGCGGGCGGCTCTGAGAGCGGTGATTCTGCGAGCGCTGATTCTGCGAACGCTCGGAGTTCTGAGACTGCTGGCGGTTCTGCTCACTCACACCAGAGCCGGTACCTGCACCGGAGCGGCGGCGACGCTTACGCTTCGCACCGCCCTCACCCTGGCCGTAACCCTGGCCGCCACCCTGATTGGGCTTGCCCTGGTTGAACTTGCCGTTACCGGAGTGACCGGACTTGCCGTGTCCACCCTTGTAGGGGCGCTTTTCGTTGCTCATGCGAGTACCACCAGGCCTTCCGCCATGTCCTTGCCAGCGCCGCGAGCCCACGCGGGCGCATCCATCATTTTCTTACCGGCAGGCTGAACCTGCAGCAGCATCAGCGGTTCGGTACCGGTGCCGACCAGTACCTTCTTCGCGTGCAGACGCACCGCACCGGGTGCGAGGGGGCCGCTGTTCGCCTCGGTCAGGGACTGTACCAGGCGCTCGTCGGCAACCGCCAGACCACCGATCTTGAAGCGGTTTTCTCCCAGTTCGCACCATGCGCCGGGCTCGGGGGTCACGCCGCGGAAGCGTGCCAGGATCTGCTCGGCGGGTTCGGTCCAGGTGAGGCGGCCGTCGGCAATGCTCATCTTGGAGGCGTAGCTGACCGACTCGTCCTCGACCTGCACGGTGCCGCTCTCGCCCGCTTCGAGGCGTTCGAAGGTGCGTTCAAGCAGTGCGCCACCGCTGGTGGCGAGGCGCATCAGCACGGTGCCTGCGGTGTCGTCGGCGGCTACGGGTGTGGATTCCTGTTCGAAGGTGGGGCCGGTGTCCAGGCCTTCTTCAAGCAGGAAGGTGGTGGAGAAAATTTCCTGCTCACCGGCGATGAGAGCGCGCTGTACGGGGGCTGCACCGCGCCATGCGGGTAGCTTGGAGAAGTGCAGGTTGACCCAACCGTAGCGCAGGGATTCAAGCGCGGGCAGCGGCAGCAGGGCACCGTAGGCAACCACGGCGGCTGCGTCAGCGTTCAGTTCGGCAATGGCCGCGGCGGCTTCGTCGTTCCAACGATTTGCTTTCACGATGGGCAGACCGAGCTCTTCGGCACGCTGTGCCACCGGGGAGGGGGTGAGCACGCGCTTGCGGCCCACGGGGGCGTCTTCGCGGGTGAGCACGCCGACCACGCGCACCTTATCGGAGTTCGCCAGGTAGTCGAGCGGGGGCACGGCAACATCTGGAGTGCCTGCGTAAATAATGTTGAGCATGTGAGCCTACTTTCCGAAGCTACCGAGGGAGGAACCGGCACCGAAGGCGCCACCACCACCGAAGGCACCGCCCACGCGGGTTGCACGCTCGGTCACGGTCTTAGCTGCGACCGTGTTGTAGTCTGCGGCGCGCAGGGCACGCATCACGCGCTGCCGGTCTTCACCCACGAGACGGTCGATGAAGAGCTTGCCATGCAGGTGGTCAGTCTCGTGCTGCAGCATGCGCGCGAACAGGCCCTCCCCCTCCAGCACGAGGGGTTCACCGTGTCGGTCCACGCCGGTCACGCGCGCCCAGTTCTTGCGTGGGGTCGCGGATTTCTGACCGGGCACGGACAGACAACCTTCGCCACCTTCCTGATTTTCTTCGCCGACCTCAAGCACGGGGTTGATGATGTAGCCCTCGCGGTCGTCAATGCCTCCGAAGGTGAAAATCTGCTTGGAGATGCCAACCTGCGGGCCAGCAAGGCCCACGCCACCCACGTCGTACATGGTTTCTAGCATGTCGTCGATGAGTCGTGCCAGGTCGTCGTCGAAGACGGTGATGGGGTCGCAGACGCTGCGTAGCACAGGGTCGCCTACGGTGCGGATGCTCAGGATGGTCATGATTCTCCTTTGCCGGCGGGTGCCGGGAATGTGCTTACGGATTTCAAAATGGTGGCAGAACTGCGCTGACGGTTTTCCCAGCAGGTTTTTCCCAGTGGGAGCGTGCCGTTCTGCCTATTGTTCTATTGTCGCCGATTCAGTAGCGCGAATCTAGAACGAATCGAGGCATTGGAGTGAGGACTGAGCCTCACCTCCCGGGGGTTACAGCCTCTCCCCTATACCGCGGGCGGGGGTACTGATCTATGCCGCGGGCGGAGGTACTGATCTATGCCGCGGGCGGAGGTACTACGGGCATGAGCACGGGGTCTTCAAATTCTTGGACCTGGCGATCGAATTCCCAGACCCGGCGCAGGGCGCAGAACTTGTACCAGTTGCGTTCGAGTACGGCGGGGTTTGCCTGCTGCGGCAACACCTGCGTTTCGCCGAGTGCCACGCCCATGAGGACGGGTGCGTCGCCGTATTTCCAGGGTTCCCAGGTGCCTTCGTCGGGGTCGAGGAGGGATTCTTCGGCTTTGAGTCCGGCGACGAGTTGCATAACGACTTTTTCGTCAAGTGCTTTGACGCGACCGCGTTTGTCGGTGCCCTTGGTTTTGTAGTCGATAATGCAGGTTCGACCTGCGATCTCTGCGACGAGGTCGAGGGTGCCCGCGTAGCCGACGGTTTCGTTCCAGATGGTAACTTCGGCGGCGAGGGGTCGGGGCTTGAAGGCTTCCCACCATTCGTCGAAGCGGTCAGCGTAGGCTTGTTCCCCGTTGATGATGAGTTGTTCACGGCTTTCATCGAGGTTGTGTTCGCGTCCCATGGTGCGTAGGGCGACTGCTTCGGCGTAGTTGTGGACGCGGTCGCCTCGGGCAGCAGCTACGTCGCGGTATCGTTCGGAGGCGCTGGCTGCGTCGCGGATGATGGCGAATTTGAGGCCGTGAGATCCGGTGGCGCGGTATGCGCGCTGGTCTTCGAGGGCGGCTTTGGCTGCCATATACCCGTGCCAGCCACTGAGATCACTGGTGTGCTGCCCGATGACAGTGGTGATGGAGGGGACGAGGGGTTCTCCTCCGCGGACGCGTGCGTACATGCGTCCGTAGTCGGTGGCTGCGGCGAGTTCGGGTGTTGTCACGGGGTACCTCATTCTCGGGTGGTTGTGTCCGCGGCTGAGTTTGTACTGTCTGTGGGCACAAATACCGGTGGGCATAATAAAACCCCCGTTCCTTGAAACGGGGGTTATTGGTGCGTGATACTGGGTTCGAACCAGTGACCTCTTCGGTGTGAACGAAGCGCGCTACCACTGCGCCAATCACGCTTACGGATAAGACTATACCGGGGCTTGGCATGAAGGTCAAATTTTGCGCGCCACCCCCTTTTTATTCCTGTGTTGCTCCCCGCCGAGAAGCCCCTTGAGTTTCGATGAGTACACGGCGACACCATAGAATCTAAAACCAGTTTCGCCGAATAAATAAATAAGCCCTCAGTCAGAAGACTGAGGGCTTATTTCCTAGTGGTGACCCCAACCGGATTTGAACCGGTGTTGCCGCCGTGAGAGGGCGGAGTACTAGGCCGCTATACGATGGGGCCGCAACCTCCAACAGGAGGTTAGCTGGGATACCAGGACTCGAACCTAGAACAAAGGAACCAGAAACCTTCGTGTTGCCAATTACACCATATCCCATTACTCTATTGAGTTACCGTTCCGCTTCTTGCCTTTCGGCTTTTCACCGGAACGAGTAATAACTATACGGGTCTTTCTGGAGGCGTGCAAGCCGAAACCTGGAGAGACGCCTCACATTCACAGTTTTACGCCCGCCAATTCCGCGTATTTCCGGGGTTTTTAGGGCTAAAAAGTTTTTTAAATTTCTTCAAAAAGAAGGTTTTGGGGCCACTTTTCACCCCTCAAAGCAGCTTCAAGGGAGCTCAGAGAGCAGCTTTAGTCTCTCCCCCGCACATTTTGCATCTCAAATTTTTTGAAGATTTTTTCTTTCTGCACCACCTCCCGACAGCCGGGTATTCGAACAGTCAGTCAGGCAGAAAATCAGATAGCCAGACAGTCAGCTCACCCAAGCAGTCACCTCGAGAAGATCACAAGACCTCTATCTCACTCCCAACCCACGCCTTCAAAAGCTAAAACTTCTGCAGACAACAAAACCCAGAGACAACGAAAAAGCCCCGAGGCGAACCTCGGGGCTTCAGTGGAGCGGTTGACGAGACTTGAACTCGCGACATCCACCTTGGCAAGGTGGTGCTCTACCAACTGAGCTACAACCGCATGTTTTCGCTTTGAACTTTTCAGTTCGTCGCAACAACAGGTACTACTATACGAGTCTTTACTGGGGTACGCAAACCAAATTCTTGCCGCACTCCCCCAGATAGAACCAGATTAACCCCCATAAAATATACTGACTAGCAGTCTTGCAGGAAATACCCATCACAAAAAATATTCTCAAATTTATAAAAAATCCCCTTATCCACCGGGTTTCTTCAGACTTTTCGGTCCTCTGATTCCCGCTGGATAAGGGGATTCTCTTGAAACGTGGGTTCTCGCCGGACTCTCACAGTACGCGCCACAGACACCTGAGGTGCCTGCGAGCGCGCCATGAGTAACTACGCCATGTAGCTACGCAGAGAGTAGCTGCATCAAGAGTAGCTAGAGCTTAGTCGCTGCCTCCACCGGAGTCGCCTCCGCCAGAGTAGTCGGAGCTACTGGAGCTTCCAGCGTCGAAGTCGCCCGCCTCCGGGTCGGGGCCCGGGTCCACGAAGTCGTCGTTCTCTTCCTCTTCTTCGTCCGAAGGGTCCGAAGAATCAACAACAGACGAGGAGGTGCTTACGTCGCCGCCGTGAACCGCGTTCTGCATGGCGCGTGCCTCCAGGAATGCGGTCACGTAGGCGAGCGCCGCAGCGGCAATAATGATGACGACCATCCACACGGAGCGGTCTAAGCCAGCAATATAGGCGAACAGCCAGATAATGCAGGCGTTGGTGAGCGCCATGATGGAGCCCTTCAGCAGCGCCCTCCCCATGATCGACTGTTTCATGGTTAGCTCAGTTCAGCGGCAAGCTTGCGCAGGCGTGCGAGGGAGGATTCCTTGCCCAGGATTTCCATGGATTCGAACAAAGGCGGGGAGATGCGCTCACCGGACACTGCGATACGCACGGGGCCGAATGCGAGGCGTGGCTTGATTGCCAGGCCGTCGACGATTGCGGCGCGCAGGGCTCCCTCAATGTTGGCTGCGGTGAAGTCCTCGAGGGGCTCCAGAGCCTCGATAGCGGCGGCAAGAACCTGCGGTGCGGATTCCTTGAGCTGCTTGCGTGCATCGTCTGCGGTGCTGATTTCTTCGTCAGCTTTAAAGAGGAATGCGAGCAGGCCGGGTGCTTCGCCAAGCAGCTGCATACGCTCCTGAACGAGGGGGGCAGCTTCGGTGAGGACCTGCTCTTCACGCTCAGTGAGGGTTTCGCCGAGTACGCCTGCGGCCTGCAGATACGGGATGAGTCGGTCGCGGAAGTCCTTGGGATCGAGCGCACGGATGTGATCGCCGTTGATAGACTCTGCCTTCTTCACATCGAAGCGTGCGGGGTTGGCAACAACGTCGTGCACGTCGAAGTGCTCGACGAGCTCGTCGATGCTGAAGACGTCCTGGTCTGCGGAGAGGGACCAGCCCAGCAGCGACAGGTAGTTCAGCAGGCCTTCCTTGATGAAGCCGGAGTCGCGCAGCAGGAAGAGGTTCGACTCGGGGTCACGCTTGGAGAGCTTCTTGTTACCCTGGCCCATGACGTAGGGTAGGTGGCCGAATTCGGGGATGAAGCTGGTCACGCCGGTGTCGATGAGCGCGCGGTATAGCGCGATCTGGCGCGGGGTAGAGGAGAGCAGGTCTTCGCCACGCAGCACGTGGGTGATGCCCATGAGTGCGTCGTCGACGGGGTTCACGAAGGTGTACAGCGGGTCGCCGTTGGAGCGGACGACCACGTAGTCGGGTACGGTGCCTGCCTTGAAGGTGATTTCGCCGCGAACGAGGTCCTTGAAGGTGATGTCCTCATCGGGCATGCGCAGACGCCACACGGGCTTGCGGCCTTCTGCGCGGTAGGCTTCCTTCTGCTCTTCGGTGAGGTTGCGGTCGTAGTTGTCGTAGCCGAGCTGCGGGTCCTGACCGGCTGCCTTGCGGCGTTCCTTCACCTCGTCGGGGGTGGAGAAGTCTTCGTACACGTAGCCGCCTTCAACGAGCTTTGCGAAGATCTCGTTGTAGATGCTTGCGGTCTTACGCTCGGACTGGCGGTAGGGCTCGTGGGGACCACCGACGCCAACGCCTTCATCCCAGTTGATGCCGAGCCAGTGCAGGGATTCGAGCACCTGGTTGAACGACTCTTCGGAGTCACGTGCCGCGTCGGTGTCTTCGATGCGGAAGATTAGCTTGCCGCCGGTGTGGCGCGCGTACGCCCAGTTGAAGAGGGCGGTACGGACCATGCCCACGTGCGGGGTGCCGGTGGGCGAGGGGCAGAAGCGGACGCGGGTGTCTGCGGGGCTGTTGAGTACGGGACCGTGGTATTCGGTCATGATGTCTCCTTAACGGTGTGTTTCAGGATGTACGTTACGTTTTTGGGCGCGGTCAGCTTAGTCGCGCACGCGGGTGACGAGAGAGCCGATGCCTTCGACTTCGACCTCTACTTCGTTGCCGTCGCGCAGTACGCTGATGCCGGCGGGGGTGCCGGTGAGCAGTACGTCGCCGGGCAGCAGGGTGAAGATTTCGGAGGCTGCGGCAACCTGTTCGGCTACAGAGTAGTGCATTTCGGAGGTGTTGCCTTCCTGCACGACGTCGCCGTCAACCCAGGTGGTAATATTCAGCGAGTCGGTGTCCAGGTCGGTTTCGATCCAGGGGCCGAGCGGGGTGGAGCCGTCGAAGCCCTTGGCGCGGGTCCACTGGCGGTCTTCGAGCAGGTCTCGGGCGGTGAGGTCGTTGGCTACGGTGTAGCCGAAGATGACTTCGTGCACGCGCTCAAGAGGCACAGACTTGGCGATACGACCGATAATGACGGCGAGTTCACCTTCTGCGCTGACAGCTTCGGAATACTCGGGCAGGGTCACGGGGTCACCGGGACCAATGACGGTGGTGTTGGGCTTGAGAAAGAACTGCGGGGAGGCAGGTGCTTCGGTTCCTGCCCAGTTTGCGATCGCTCCAATCACCTTGGATCGGGGGATGATCGGGGCGAGCAGGCGCACCTGGTCGATGCGGTAGGTGGTGCCGGTCGGTTCGATACCCGAGTAGAAGGGGTCTCCGGCGAGCACGCGCAGGGTTTCTTCGCCTGCATCGCCTTCTACCAGCCCGAAGTGGAGCTCATTATTTACGGTAAATCGTGCAATACGCATACCTTCTAGGGTACCAGCCTTCGAGGGCGGGGCGGCGGGTGGGGTCTGAGCGAGGCGGGGCGGCGGTGGGGTTCGCCTCCCCTCCCCTATCTTCGGGGTAGCAACGCCGCACGCACTATTGACCGGGCACAGCATTTACCGGGTACAGCGAATCCCCGCGGGCTACTCGCCGCGCGACGTGCGGGGTCGGGCGGGGCATCCTGCGGGGATTTCGCGGGTTACGTTTGTTGAACGTTTAGATGAGGCGGGTCATCCAGCCGTGGCGGTCCTCAACGGTGCCCAGCTGAATACCGACGAGCTCTTCGCGCAGGCTCTTGGAGATTTCGCCGAAGTGCTCGGTGGGTGCCGGGATTTCGAAGTCTTCAGCCTTGAGCTTGCCGATGGGGGCGACCACTGCCGCTGTGCCGCAGGCGAAGATTTCGGTGATGTCGCCGTTTGCCACGCCTTCACGCCATTCGGTGAGGGTGATGGCGCGCTCTTCGACGGTCATGCCGCGGTCCTTGGCGAGCTGAATCAGCGAGGAGCGGGTCACGCCTTCGAGGATGGTGCCGGTCAGTTCGGGGGTGACGATCTTGTTTTCCTTGCCGAAGACGAAGAAGACGTTCATGCCGCCGAGCTCTTCGATGGCGTCGCCGCGGTGTGGGTCCTTGAAGATGACCTGCTTGCAGCCGTGTTTTTCGCCTTCGGTCTGGGCAATCATGGATGCTGCGTAGTTACCGCCGCATTTTGCCGCACCGGTGCCGCCTTCGCCTGCGCGGGCGTAAGTGGTGGAGAGCCAGATGTCTACGGGTTCGGGGGTGCCAAAGTAGTTACCTGCGGGCGAGCCGATGACGTGGTACTGCACGTGCTTTGCAGGGCGCACGCCGAGGTACGCTTCGGTTGCGATCATGAAGGGTCGGAAGTAGAAGGCTTCACCGTCGCCGGTGGGTACCCAGTTTTCGTCGACCTTCACGAGTTCACGCAGGGATTTGATGAACAGTTCTTCGGGCAGTTCGGGCAGGGAGAGGCGGCGTGCGGAGTTCGCGAAACGTGCCGCATTCTTCTCGGGACGGAAGGTCCATACGGAGCCGTCAGCGTGGCGGTAGCCCTTAATGCCTTCGAAGATTTCCTGACCGTAGTGGAAGACGGATGCTGCGGGGTCAAGGACGAGCGGGCCGTAGGGATGAACTCGTGCGTCGTACCAGGTGCCGCCGGTCTTGTAGTCGCCTTCCCAGTCGATGGTGACCATGTGGTCGCTGAAGTAGTCGCCGAAGCCGGGGTTTGCAAGGATTTCAGTGCGGCGTTCGGCGGTGGCGGGTGACTGGTTTGCTTCGTGGCTGAATTCGATGGCCATCGTTCTGCGTTCCTCTTCGTCTAGTTGCCTCTGTGGGCGTTCTTTGAGTGGCGGTTCTCGCGGCGGGGCGAGGGACCAGTGTGTGCCGCCGGGCGCGTTGTCGTACGGGGCAGATGGTGCATCTAGCGGTCTGTGCTAGTCGGATGCATCAAAGCTAGTGGTGGATGGTGTCCACCGCCGAGGTGCCGGGCGGGTGTGCCTGACCTGTTTTAGAGTACCGGAAAGATGCGTTTGCCGCATGTGCGCCTTTTCTCCCATTCAGGATATGAACAGGTGAAGCCCGGAAGGTATGTTCCTTCCGGGCTTCACGGGTGTTTCGCATTCAGCTGCTACGGCTGATAAGTTTTAGCCGCGTGGATTTTAACCGAGGCGTGCGAGCACGTCTGCACCGACCTGATCGGTTCCGCGCATGCTCGCGCCGTTTTCGCGCATATCTGCTTCGACAGCGTCCTCAATGCGGGCTGCGGCAGCATCGTGACCAAGGTGACGCAGCAGCATCGCGCCGGCGAGGATTGCGGCGGTGGGGTTTGCTTTGTTCTGGCGGGCGATATCCGGTGCGGAGCCGTGTACGGGCTCGAACATGGAGGGAAACTCGCCGACGGCGTTAATATTGCCGCTTGCCGCGTAGCCGATACCACCGGTCACTGCACCGGCGAGGTCAGTTATGATGTCGCCGAAGAGGTTATCGGTGACAATCACGTCGAATCGGGCAGGGTCGGTGACCATGAAGATGGTGGTGGCGTCAATATGCAGGTAGTCGGTCTCAACCTCGGGGAATTCAGCCGCGATTTCGGTGAAGTAGCGGTTGTAGAGGCGGCCTGCGTGGGTGAGCACGTTGGTCTTGTGCACGAGGGTGACCTTCTTGCGGCGGGTGGAAGCCAGCTCGAAGGCGTAGCGCACTAGGCGCTCCACACCGTGTGCGGTGTTAAGGGAGACTTCGGTGGCGATTTCATGGGGGGTGCCGCCGCGGATAACGCCGCCGTTGCCGATGTAGGGCCCTTCAGTGCCTTCACGCACGACGACGAAGTCGATGTTTCCGGGGTTGGCAAGCGGAGAAACTGCACCGGGGTACAGGCGGGAGGGGCGCAGGTTGATGTAGTGGTCAAAGGCGAAGCGCAGCTTCAGGAGCATTTCGCGTTCGATGAGACCGGAGGGAATCTTGCCGCTGCGCGGGTCTGCACCGATGGCACCAAAGAGGATCGCGTCGTGCTGCTTGAGGGCGTCCATGGTGGAGTCGGGCAGAGTTTCACCAGTTTCCAGCCAGTGCTCAGCACCGAGCTTGTAGTGGGTGGGGGTCACGGTGATATTTTCGAGCTCGCAGGCGCGGGCGAGGATGCGCTGGGCTTCGGTAATGATTTCGGGGCCGATGCCGTCACCGGGGATAACGGCGAGGTCGATGCTACGTGCTTCAGTCATGCCTCTACCGTAATACGCGCCGCGGGTGGGCGGTAGAGTGTACGGGCGGGGTCTCAGACTCTGGGCTAATCCCTATCCCTGCCCGGCAACACCTCCTGAATTCTGGGGGTTCTGGATTTTGTGGCGTTCAGATCCCACCGGTTAAAACGATATTCCTCGACTGAATAATCAGCCGGGGAATATCGTTATGATTTCTCACTCAGTGTGAGAGCCCTAAGGGTCTATGCAATTACGCGGTGCGCTTGCAGAGGGAGACCTTGACGTAGCCGTTACCACGTGCGCCACGAGCGGTCGGAGCGTTGCCTGCGGACTCGATAGTACCGCCGGAAAACACCGGGAGCCACGTAGGAGCCACCAGCACCACCGAACTGTGCGAAGCCGGAGCCACCCTTATCGCCAGCGGTGGAGGAGCTGAAGGGCTCCTGCTTGTTCTGCTGGTAAAGCTCAGAACACCGTAGATGTTAGCCCTTGCTGTACAGCAGGGGCTGCTCGCCACCGACGCCGCCGTTGCCGTAGTCCATACCGCCGGTTGCGGGGCGAGTCTGCCAAATCGCTGTGCTATCAATGCAGGGCTCGGACGCCAGGTAAGCTACACCACCTCGATACACTGGAAATATGCCCCTCAAGTACACCGAATCCCAGCAGAACCCACAACACAGCACAGCAACAGCCGAACCCGGCTACGCCGTAACGAATACCCGCGGCAGCTCAGAAAACAGCGACCTACCCGCCGACGCCATCACCGCCTCCAGCCGCGTGCAAACCTACCTCAGAGACAAACGCGGCTGGATGAACTTCATCGTCGTCGCGCACATGCAGTTCTTCTGCTGCGTGCTCTCCGTTGCCTTCATCAACGGCTACGGCTGGATCCCGCTCATCTCCGCGCTCTGCAGCACCACCGCGCTCTACTTCCGCTACCGCTTCCCCTACGGCAGCATCTACGTGGTCATCGCGGCGCTCTGCCTCACCCTCGTGACCCCCTTCCCCGATTCACTCGTCATCACCTGCTACCCGCCGGTCAGCCTCGCCGCCTACCACACCGGCAGGCACTGGACCCGCCGCGCCCGCTTCCGCGCCCTCATTCTCGGCTGGGTCGGCGCACTCGCCGTTACCGTGCAGGCCTCGCTCTCGTTCCTCTACCACTGGGACGACATGCCCGCCCGCATCTTCATCTCCCTGATGCTCGGCGTGCTCTGCGGATCCATCTTCACCGTCTTCTGGTTCCTCGGCGACTCCCGCCGCATGCGCGAACTGCGCAGCGAAGAGTTCAAAGAACGCGCCCGCCGCCTCGAATACGAGCAGGAGCAGGAACGCCGCCTCGCCGCGCAGGACGAACGCACCCGCATCGCCCGTGAAATGCACGATATTGTGGCGCACTCGCTCTCCAGCATTATTTCCCAGGCGGACGGGGCATGCTACGCCGCGGCGAGCGCCCGCACCGCACGCGCCCAGCAGGCAGAGCAGCCGGGTCAGGCTCAGCAGAGCGAACCGGATATTGCAGAGCAGACCCTTGAACTCATTGCAGACACGGCGCGCGACTCCCTCACTCAGATGCGCTCCCTACTCGGGCTACTGCGCACAGACGAGGCAACCGCCTACGCACCCGTGCCCACCCTCAGCGATGTGCCTTCCCTCGTGGAGCAGAGCCGCCGAGCCGGGCTACCCGTCACCTTCACCGGAATCACCGGCACCATGGCGCGCACCCTACCGCAGGGCGCAGAACTCGCGGCGTACCGCACCGTGCAGGAGGCGCTCACCAACGCGCTCAAGCACTCCCCCGGCGCGGCAACCACCGTCACCATTCACTGGGGTAAGGACGGTCTGCAGTTGCAGGTGCAGAACGACCCGGTTTCCTCTGCCGCGGCTCAGCACATTGCCCGCCCGGTACCCGGCAGCGGCAACGGTCTGCGCGGCATGAGCGAGCGCATCGCCCTCTACCACGGCACCCTCACCTACGGTCTGCAGCCTGACGGCGGCTGGCTCGTTGAGGCGGCGCTGCCCTACCGCGATCTCTAATACCCGTGCCCTCTACTACCTCGTGATCTAGGATTGAAACTATGTACTCTTCTGCACCACAGACTTCTGCACCACAGACCACCCAGCCAATCCGCGTGATGCTCGTTGACGACCAGCGCCTAGTGCGTGGCGGCTTGAGCATGCTCGTCAACTCCCAGCCGGACCTGCAGGTCGTCATGGAAGCTGATGACGGCCTGGCGGCGATTGACGTTTTTGACCGCATGGTGTCTGAGGGGCAGGCGCCGCAGGTCATCCTCATGGATGTGCGCATGCCGCACTGCGACGGCCTGGAGGCGGCGCGCCGCATCCTGGAGCGTGACGGCGAGCGTGAAGTTTCCGAGGATGAGCGGGTGCGCATTATTATGCTCACGACCTTCGATATTGATGAGTACGTGTATTCGGCGGTGCGTGCGGGTGCGAGCGGTTTCTTGTTGAAGGACACCCCGCCGGAGCAGCTGCTGGAGGCGATTCGTACGGTGCACCGCGGCGATGCGGTGATTGCGCCGTCTGCGACTCGCCGCCTGTTGGAGCAGATGATTCCGGTGCTGGATTCTCCCGATCCTGCCGCCGAGTCTGTGCAGGCTACTCCCCCGGCTGCTGGTCCTGAGATTCCTAAGGCGACGTTTATTCCGGCTGATTCTGCGCGCTTTGAGCCTGTTGCGGATTATCCGCATCGCGAGTTGATTGAACAGTTGTCACCGCGTGAGTTTGAAGTGCTGGGTCTGATTGCGCGCGGCTTATCGAATGCGGAGATTACGCGGGAGTTGGTACTTTCGGAAGCGACGGTGAAGACGCATGTGTCGCATGTATTGGCGAAGCTGGGTGCGCGTGATCGTGTGCAGACGGTCATTATGGCGTATGAGGCGGGTATTGCCCAGTAGCCGTTCCCTAATATATAGGAATACGGCAAGCTAGAGGACACAGCAAAGCCCCGGCGGGCGCCTCCTAATCGAGGCTCCCTCCGGGGCTCTATTAGTTAGGTGATTTCTTGTATCGCGTCGATGATTCGTTCAAAGTCGCTCATCAGATCAGGCAACTTATTCCGGGCGACGTCCCATAGGACAGCAAAATCAACACTCACATAGCTGTGAGAAATGATGTTACGAATAGCAATGAGGTACTGCCACTCAGCCCGTTCATACCGTTCATAATCTTCTGGGTATTTTGAACGAATTCTATTGAGGGTTTCGCCAATGACCTGAAAGCGCATGCAGAGCGCGTCCTGGACCACCCCGTTTGAGCCGTCTATCAGGTCTTCATATCGCTCGGGCGTAAAAGCGTAGATACGCTGAGCTGACTCAAGAATCAGAGAGAAGTCATCAAGCGAGCTTTTCATAGCGGCAGCTCCACCATGTCCGGTTCTGCTTCCGCATAGATGCCGGGGCGCAATTGGGTAGCCATATCAACGCTACGGCCGGTCAGTTGTTCAATGCGGTGCTGAGCATCCACCATCTGCATGAACTCATCAAAAGGGGCTACACCCGGCATCTGCACCAGAAAATCCAGGTCGCTGGTTTCGGTCAGCTCACCGCGGGCAGCGCTGCCGAAGAGTCGGGCACGGCGCACACCGGCATCACGGAGGATCTGAAGAACCTCCGCTTCATGGGGTAGCGTGTACCCGCGACGCAGATTGGGGTGGCTAGTGCTCATACACCCATCATACGCGCAAAGCCAGGCTACAGGTCTGCTCCAAGCGCCTGAGAGCACAGTAAAGCCCCGGCGGGCGCCTCCTAATCGAGGTACCCTCCGGGGCTTTACTATCTCACGCTGAGTATCCGGGTTTGCCGGGTACTGTGACTATGCCGGGTTAGCCGCGCATACCCTCAACCGGGGACATGCGAGCCGAACGAGCCGCAGGCAGCGCCGAAGCGAGCATCGCGGCGAGTACACCCACAATGAGGATGACCACGTACCAGATGTACGGCAGGTCAAGCACGAGCGGGGCGCTGGAGCTTACGGCAGCCATCACAATCTTCGCGGAGACCGCACCGATGACCGTACCGGCAATCATGCCGAGCACCACTGCGGCGAGCGTAATCAGAATCGCCTCAATGGAGATCATGCGGCGCAGCTGCTTGCGGGACAGACCCAGCGAGCGGAGCATCGCATTCTCACGGCGGCGTTCGTTGACCGACAGGGTCATCGTGTTCGCCACACCAATGATGGAGATAACCACTGCGAGCATGAGCATCACCAGGGTGAAGGTCAGCATGACGGTCAGCAGCTGGTCAAACGTCTGGCGTTCCTGCAAGCCACCGGTGAAGGAGCTGTCAGGGCTGGCACGGTTCAGTTCAGTCTGCAGGGTCACGTTCTCGCTACTGGTCAGCGGGGATACCGCACGCACCAGAATGACGGTGTCGTTACCGCGTGCCTGGCTGGTGACGGTCAGATGTGATGCCTTTGTCTGAGCTTCCTGATCGCCGCTCGCGATTGCTTCTTCCAGTCGCTTCTGAGCTTCCTCAGCGGCGGGGTTGGCAACTGCCTGCGGGGTCTTGGCGTCCTGCAGCTTGGCAGCGGTGGCAGGGTTGACAATCAGCAGGTGCTGCTTGGTTTCGGACTTGACGGGCTTGAGTTCCAGTTCGCCGAGCGGGCCGCGCGCCTTCAGACGGCTGGACTCATTCAATCCAGCGGACTTCCAGAGTCCCTGAGGTACGAGCACGGTGTCGTCAGCAAGGTTCGAGTTTTCGTTCGGCAGGATTGCCTTCAGATCGGAGGAGCTCAACGCCACCAGGTCAGCGTTCTGGTTGACACTCTGGCCTTCGTACTCGACGGTGTAGTCAACCACGCCAGCGGCGTAACCAACAGCGGATGCCTGAACGTTCTTAATGCCCTTGACCTTGGAGGCAATTCCCTCCGCCTTGGTCACGGTAGAAGCCGCCTCAGACTGGTCATACGAGCTGTACTTCGCCTGCGCAGAAATCGGGTACTGCTGATCCAGCGCCTTGACGAACGATGCGCTCAGAACCGTGTAGCCGGTCAGCACAATCGACACGACCAGGGTGCCGACAAGCACAGCACGGCCGGTGGAGACGGTGCGCTTGGGCGAACGCAGAGCGTTGGCGAGCGCAAGCTTACCGGTCTGGGTGCGGGTGACCATGCCGAGGGCGCGTACCAGCGGAGGTAGCATCAGCGGGGTGATGAGGAAGATCGCAATACCGAGCAGCAGTGCTGCGATCATACCGAGGAAGATTGCGGAGTTACCGTCACGGTTCGTGCTGGTTGCCTTATCGAGAGCAGTCACAACAGCGACCACGCCACCGATGGCGAAGAGTACACCGATGATCGGGCCGACCTTACCGGGCTTGCTGACTTCGCGGTTGGTGTGTTCGCTCATTGCGCTAATGGGCGAGATGCGCAGGGCACTTCGTGCCGGGGAGAGCGACGCCAGCACCGTCACAATGGTGCACAGCAGGGTACTAATAATCACCGGGGTGATCGAGTACGAAATCATGATGGTCGGAACCATGCTTCCCACCAGCATGCCGACCGGGAAGGTCAGCAGAGCACCGATGAGGGAGAACACCACGCCCACGGTAATGGATTCGACGAGCAGCATCCGTACGAGGGAGCCGCCGCGGGCACCGAGGGTGCGCAGCAGGGCGAGCTCGCGGATGCGCTGGCCGACCAGCACCGCAAAGGTGTTGGAGATGACGAAGGAGGAAACCAGCAGCGCCAGGGCCGCGAAGGCACCCAGGATCACGCTAATGGAGGTGAAAACCTCAGAGATGCTCTTCTGGAAGTCTTCCAGCAGCTTCTGACCGGTCATAACGCGCGGGTCGTTCTTAGTGTCGCCGCTGCTGAGGGAGTCCTGCAGGCTCTTGAGTTTGGCGTCGGTTATGCCGTCCTTGAACTTGAGGTAGATGAGGTTCGCGCCAGCCATGCTACGGTAGCCTGCCGCCGAGCTACTGTTTTCTGTCTCGGCTGCTTTCAGGGTGGCTTCGCCGAGGCTGGTGCCGCCCACGAAGACAGCCCGGTTAGTGGTGGAGCCTTCAAATCCGGTGTCGAAGATACCGACGATGGTGTATTCGGCGGTCTTGTCAGTACCGGGAGCACTAACGGATTCTACAACGTCGGTGCCGGTGACCTTGCCGTTCAGCGAAAGGTTGTGCTCCTTCGCGAAGTAGGTAGAGACCATGATTTCACGGTCGCTGCTGGGGATTTTGCCCTGCACTTTGTACGGGAAGAGGCTAGAATCGGAGGGCAGCTGGTTGTACTGCATCTGGGTTTTCTGGTCACCAGTGCCGAGCGTACCGGTAACGGCATACTGTACCCAGTAGCCGGAGAGCAAGTCGCTCTGCTCCACCTTCATAATCTGCTCACGGGTCAGGAAGATGGCGTTGCTGTCTTTACCGTCGCTGGTTGTAGCGGCGGAGGCGACGACCGCCTCGGCGCGGGAGAGCACGTCACCAATGGAGGAGTTGACGGTCGCCTGCAGCGAGTTGGTGAGCATCATAATGGCGGCGATGAAGAAGGATGAGATCGCGATGCCTATGCCCGTGAGGACGTATTTTCCTTTGGAAGCGCGCAGGTTGGAGCGCGCCACCGTGTTCAATGTGGTTGCCACGGCTTATCGACCTTCCAGCTGTGCCATTGCGCCAAGGACGGCGTCGTAGGTGGGTTCGATCATTTCACCGGCGACCATGCCGTCCTTGATGAAGACCACGCGGTCTGCGTAGGAGGCGGCGTTTGCGTCGTGGGTAACCATGAGGATGGTCTGTGCGTGGTCGGTTGCGGCGGCACGCAACAGGCGTAGCACCTCGGCACCGGAGTTGGAGTCGAGGTTACCGGTTGGTTCGTCGGCGAAGACCACTTCGGGGCGTGCAAGCAGGGCACGCACGATGGCGACACGCTGCTGCTGACCGCCGGAGAGCTGTTCGGGGCGGTGGTCGAGTCGGGTTTCCAGGCCGAGGGTCTTGACCAGGTAGTCGCGCCACTGCGGGTCCGGCTTCTTACCGGCAAGGCCCAGAGGCAGATCAATGTTCTGGCCCGCGGTGAGGGTGGGGACCAGGTTGAACGCCTGGAAGATGAAACCGATGTGTTCGCGGCGGAATTCGGTGAGGGCGTTGTCCTTCAGGCCGAAGAGCTCGGTACCGCCGATACGAATCGAGGTTGCCGGGTTCGGGTCGGGGGTATCCAGGGTTGCGATGGTCTGCATCAGCGTGGACTTACCCGAGCCGGAGGGACCCATAATGGCGGTGAACTTGCCCTGCTCAAAGTCGACGGAGACGTTGTTGAGGGCATGGACAGTGGCTTCACCGATGCCGTAAGTTTTGGAAAGGTTTCGTGCGGAGACGGCAGGCTGTGCCGTCTGTGCGTGATGAGTTGTCGTAGTCATAGTTCAATTATTTCACGTAGCGTGGCGCTGACTACAGGGTTTTTCTCATCCTCCAGGTTGATTTTGGCGGGTGTTCACCGGGTCTTGACCTGCGGATGCGAAGGTTCCCCACTCATTCCACGGGCTGAAATGAGCTTGAGGAGGGCTGGGCGGGGTACTGGCCTCATCCTTAAGGATGAGTGGCGGCGCAATCTGCGTTCTCGCCCCGCATCCCTTACCCCGCATCATTGCCCTGCTTCTCTGCCTCCCATCTCTGCCCGCGCCTACACCTATATATGCGAAAACCCCCGGCTCCTCCCCCGTCTGGGGCGGGGAAGCCGGAGGCTTTCATAGACTATCCGTTATAGCGCTATCATTGCAGCGCTATCTCAGGCGCTGTCCACTAGTGTTCAGGCAGTTGTTATGCCTTGGGCGCTTCGTAGCGGGGGAACACCGGTGCGGGTGCGGGCAGTTCCGTGCCGGGCACGAGCGCGGTACCGATGGCTGCGAACTGGCGTGCGTCGCCTTCGGGTACGCCGAGCAGGGTCAGCAGCTTGGCGGTTGCGTCGGGCATGACGGGCTGCAGCAGCAGGGCGACCTTGCGTACGACTTCGAGGGTTACGTACAGTACGGTGTTCATGCGGTCGAGTTCGCCGTTCTTGCGCAAGGTCCAGGGTTCCTGCTCTGCGAAGTAGGCGTTGGTGTCTGCGAGCACAGTCCAGATGCGTTCCAAAGCGCGGTGGAATGCCTGCTCGTCGAAGTCTGCACGGACCGGCTCGTAGAGGGCTGCCGCCTCGTCGAGGATCTTGCGGTCGGCTTCGGTGAATTCGCCGTGGGTGGGCACCGCTCCGCCGCAGTTCTTGGCGACCATGGACAGGGAACGCTGGGCGAGGTTGCCGAGGTTGTTTGCCAGGTCGGAGTTGATGCGGTTGATGATGGACTCTTCGGAGTAGGAGCCATCCTGGCCGAAGGATACCTCGCGCATGAGGAAGAAACGTACGGCGTCCAGGCCGAATGCGTCGACGAGGTTTGCGGGGTCGACGACGTTGCCGACGGACTTGGACATCTTTTCGCCGTTCACGAGCAGGAAGCCGTGGCCGAAGACGCGCTTGGGTAGCTCCAGGCCGGCAGACCACAGGAATGCAGGCCAGTAGATGGAGTGGAATCGGGTGATGTCCTTACCGATGAGGTGCAGGTCGGCCGGCCAGTACTTGGTGAACAGTTCGTTGTCGGTATCGGGGTAGCCGAGGCCGGTGAGGTAGTTGGTGAGGGCGTCAACCCACACGTACATGACGTGCTTGTCGTTGCCGGGTACGGGTACGCCCCAGTCGAAGGTGGTGCGGGAGATGGACAGGTCGTTGAGGCCGCCCTTGACGAAGGAGATCAGCTCGTTACGGCGCGATTCGGGGTAGACGTAGCCTTCGTTAGCGTAGAGTTCAAGGAGCTTGTCACCGTACTTGGAGAGGCGGAAGAAGTAGGACTCTTCTTCGGTCCATTCGACTTCGGTGCCGGTGGTGATGGCGTAGCGCTGGCCGTCGCGCACTTCAGTTTCATCTTCTGCGTAGTAGGCTTCGTCGCGTACGGAGTACCAGCCGGCGTACTTGTCAAGGTAGATGTCGCCGTTTTCTTCCATGCGCTTCCAGATGGCCTGGGATGCGGTGTAGTGGTCGGGGTCGGTGGTGCGGATGAAGCGGTCATAGCTAATGTTCAACGCATCGTTCATTGCTTTGAAGCGTGCGGAGTTCTCGTCGGCAAGTTCCTTAGCGGTCTTACCGAGCTTCTCTGCGGTGGTCTGCATCTTCTGGCCGTGCTCGTCGGTGCCGGTCATGAAGCGCACGTCGAAGCCGTCGAGGCGCTTGAAGCGGGCTAGCACGTCGGCTGCGATGGTTTCGTAGGCGTGGCCGATGTGCGGGTTGCCATTAGGGTAGGAGATGGCGGTGGTGATGTAGAACGGAGTTGCAGTCATAACTTTCAGTTTACCGCAGTCTTAGGCTAGGCTCTCACCCTGGTTATGTATAGTCTGAAATGCGACGGCCCAAACACCAAGCCGCCAAGCAACAGACCAAACCGTGACAACCCTCCCCACCCGGTTCGCTAGGCACGGGGTGCACACGAAACTACCGTGCACCCCAACAAACCGGCGGGATAACGCGCCCCTGCCCAACCTGCAGAAACCACCTGAGGAATCGGTGTCGTCCGTAGTGACATCAGGGTGTCCGAGCTCTGCGAGGACAGGTCCCCCTGTAGGAACAAGGAGAACGCAAAAATCCCGCCAATTCCGAAGAATCAGCGGGATTTTCTTTGATGTGCGCCCCCTGGGACTCGAACCCAGAACCCATTGATTAAGAGTCAATTGCTCTGCCAATTGAGCTAGAGGCGCTTATTTATTTTTCAAGGTCTCCCTTGCAACGATTAAATACTATACGGCATTTTATGAATGCCTGCAACTCAATTAATAATGAACTGCATCACACATTTGCCAGGTGGTGCTTTTCAGCTTGAAATAGCAAAGAATCCGGCGCTCCACCCCTCCTCTATGTGGGGCGAGAGGTGAAACGCCGGATTCTTAGAAAGCTATTGCTGAGCTACCGTTTAGCGAGCGACGGAACCTTCGGTGTAGTCGTCGTCAACGGAGTTCCAGGAGAACAGCTCGCGCAGCTTGCGGCCGGTTGCCTCGATGGGGTGTGCCTCGCCCTTTGCGCGCAGTTCCTTGAACTCGGGTGCGCCTGCAGCCTGGTCTTCCATGAAGCGCTTTGCAAAGTTGCCATTCTGGATGTCTGCCAGGACAGCCTTCATGTTTTCCTTGACCTCGGGGGAAATCACGCGGGGGCCGGAGACGTAGTCGCCGTACTCTGCGGTGTCGGAGATGGACCAACGCTGCTTAGCGATGCCACCCTCAATCATCAGGTCAACGATGAGCTTGAGCTCGTGCAGAACCTCGAAGTATGCGATTTCGGGCTGGTAGCCAGCTTCGGTGAGGACCTCGAAGCCGTACTGGACAAGCTGAGAGGTGGAGCCGCAGAGGACTGCCTGCTCGCCGAACAGGTCGGACTCGGTCTCTTCGGTGAAGGTGGTCTTGATGACGCCTGCGCGGGTTGCGCCGAGGCCCTTTGCGTAAGACAGCGCCAGTGCGAGTGCTTCGCCGGATGCATCCTTCTCAACTGCGACCAGGGCGGGAACGCCGCGGCCTGCTTCAAATTCTCGGCGGACGGTGTGGCCGGGACCCTTGGGAGCAACCATTGCCACGTCGACACCCTCAGGTGCGGTGATGTAGCCGAAGCGGATATTGAAGCCGTGTGCGAAGAACAGTGCGTTGCCGGGCTTCAGGTGAGGTTCGATGCTTTCTGCGTAGACCTTTGCCTGGACCTGGTCCGGGGTCAGAATCATAATGACGTCTGCTTCTGCTGCTGCTTCTGCAACGGTTGCGACTCGCAGGCCTTCTGCCTCAGCCTTGGCACGGGACTTGGAGCCCTCGGACAGACCGACGATGACCTTCACGCCGGAGTCACGCAGGTTCAGTGCGTGTGCGTGGCCCTGGGAGCCGTAGCCGATAACTGCTACAGTGCGACCCTGAATCAGGGAGAGGTCTGCGTCGTCGTTGTAGAAAATGGTTGCTGCCATTTCTTCTCCTCAGTAAGTTTGGTATGCGGCCCAGGCTGGGCTCAACATTGACTATTCTACTTGATAGCTTTTGGGATGCAGGCTTACGAGAGTGCTTCTCAGATTTTGGCTGAAAGTATTTGTACCCTGCTTTATCGGGGGGGCCGGGGTTTTCGGTGCCGGATTTTCTGTACCGAGCTTTTCAGTACCTGGCACTCCCCCGCCCGCACTGTGAACTGGTGTGTTTCGGTGGTGCGGGCGGGACTGCTACAAGGGTAGCGTGGGGAGCACTAGATGCACTCGTGCTAGATACGTTCGCTCATGGCGCGCGGGCCGCGTGCCAGGGCGATGGTGCCTGCGCGAACAATTTCGCGAACACCATAGGGTTCCAGAACGTCCAGCAGTGCGTTGAGCTTCTCCGCAGAACCGGTTGCCTCGATCACAACAGACTCGGGGGAAACGTCAATCACAGATGCACGGAACAGGTCTGCCGCCTGGACGATCTGCAGACGTGCCACTGCATCCGCCTTAACCTTAATCAGGATGTGGCCGCGCTGGGTGGAGGATTCGGCGGGAAGCTCGACAACCTTCAGCACGTGAACGAGCTTGTTCAGCTGCTTGGTAATCTGCTCGATGGTATGGGCGTCACCCTCGGTCACGACGGTGATACGGGAAACACCGGGGTTTTCGGTGGGGCCCACAGCCAGGGAGAGGATGTTGAACAGACGGCGGGAGAACAGACCGGAGACGCGGGTGAGAACGCCCGGCTTATCTTCTACCAGAACGGACAGAGTGTGCAGAGCCATTAGTTCTCTCCCTCACGATCGAACTCGGGCGAAGTGTTCTTCGCAATCCAAATCTTGTCATTAGATACGCCTGCCGGGACCATGGGCCAGACGAGGGCGTGGGGGCTGACAGTGAAGTCAATGACGACAGGGCGGTCGTTGATTTCCAGGGCAGCCTTAATGGTGGCATCCACATCCTCGTCGCGCTCGCAACGGAAAGTTGCACAGCCATATGCTTCACCAAGCTTGACGAAGTCGGGGATACGTACGGTGCCGTGACCGTCCTTCAGGTCGGTGTTGGAATAGCGCTCGTTGTAGAACAGAGTCTGCCACTGACGCACCATACCGAGGGAGGAGTTGTTGATGATGGCAACCTTCACGGGAATGTTGTTATGTGCGCAAGTGACCAGTTCCTGGTTGGTCATCTGGAAGCAACCGTCACCGTCAATAATCCACACGGTGGATTCGGGGTGCGCAACCTTAGCACCCATACCTGCAGGAACGCCGTAGCCCATGGTGCCCAGACCAGCGGAGCTAATGAAGTGGCGGGGGTTCTCCTGCTGAATGTAGTGTGCACCCCACATCTGGTGCTGACCAACGCCGGTGACGTAGTATGCGTCAGGACCGGTCAGAGCGCTAATACGCTCGAGGACGTATTCGGGCGAGCCGAGACCGTCGGTGGGCTTCTGGTAGCCGAGCGGGTAATCCTTGCGGATAACATTCAGCTCGTTCCACCACTCGGTGAGGTTCGGCAGCTGGTCTGCGAATTCGGTGGAGAGCAGGTCGGTCAGCTCAGGCAGGACATACTTGAGGTCGCCGACAATCGGAACATCCGCGAAGCGAATCTTCGAGATTTCTGCCGGGTCAACGTCAATGTGGATGACCTTAGCCTCGGGAGCGAAAGAGTCAAGCTTACCGGTAACGCGGTCATCGAAGCGTGCACCGAGGGTAATCAGCAGGTCAGACTTCTGCATTGCTGCGACGGCGGGGACGGTACCGTGCATACCGGGCATACCGAGATTCTGGGGGTCCGAGTCGGGGAACACGCCAATAGCGTTCAGGGTAGTGACGACGGGTGCACCGATGAGCTTAGCCAGCTTGTGGAACTCTTCGGAAGCACCTGCACGGACCAGGCCACCGCCAACGTAGAAGACGGGGTGCTTGGACTCGGTAATGTACTTTGCGGCTTCGTGGATCTGCTTGGAGTGGCCGCGAGTGACGGGGGTGTAGCCGCGCAATTCGAGGTCCTCAGGAATACCGCGGTATTCCATCATGCCAACCTGTGCATCCTTGGTGACGTCCACGAGCACGGGGCCGGGGCGGCCGGTAGATGCGATATGGAATGCTGCTGCGAGCGCACGGGGGATGTCTTGCGGGTCGGTAATCATGAAGGAGTGCTTGGAGATGGGCATTGCCATGCCGACAATGTCAGCTTCCTGGAATGCGTCGGAGCCAAGCAACGCGGTGGACACCTGGCCGGTGATTGCGACCAGCGGGATGGAGTCCATGTTTGCGTCGGCGATTGCGGTCAGCAGGTTGGTTGCACCGGGGCCGGAGGTTGCGATGCACACGCCGGTCTTGCCGCTGGACACCGCGTAGCCCTGAGCTGCGTGGCCTGCACCCTGCTCATGGCGGACCAGGATGTGGCGAACCTTCTTAGAGTCATACAGTGGGTCATAGGTCGGCAGAATAGCTCCACCAGGCAGGCCGAATACGTCAGTCACACCCAAATCTTCGAGGGTGCGGACGATTGCCTGAGAACCGGTCATGCGTTCTGCGGGAGCGTTTACCGCGTCATCAGAAGTGGAAAATCCCATGGTCATGGAAATGCCTCGTGTCTTAATGGTTCTTCGTTATATTCAATGTTCTGCAGGAGGATTGTGTGGTCCTCACGCATCCTATGCCCGGGGGTACCAAGCTATAAAAAATGCCCCTCGCTGTTGGTGGTAGCGGTAGGGGCGCTCAGTCGCAGTGAATAGACCCTGCCACTCGCCCTAGGAGACGAATACAAGGTTGATAATTCGCTGGTGCATTGCTGTCTTCACCCTTCCATGATGAAGCCCTGGGCGGGGGTGAGTCAAATCTCTATGGGGTATCGTGGCGGTTTCTGCACGGAAACCCCCAAGTCAACCTTCTTCTTTCATGATGTGGACACTTTCTTCTTCTTTCATGATGTGGACACTTTGCGTGTGTACGTGGATTTTAGCGCAGGTTTTTGAACAGGTGAGAAAAACTCGCTTTTTTGGATGTCATGGCGCGTAATATGTGCGAATACTCGTGACCTTCTTCCTTTGCCCCGGTAGACTGATTTCTATGACCGAACCGATTATCACGGTCGCTGATGAGCTGACCGAAGCAAGTAAGTACGCAGAGGTTATCGACCCCCGTAACTCTATTGAGAGTAGCGAGTTTTTGACGGGCGAGGAACTCATTCGGGTTCTGCACCCGGTTTTTGACGAGCAGATTATTAACTACGGTGCATACAATTTGGTGTATGCATCTGGCCGCGCGGTGTACCGTAATCCTGATTTGGCGTTGCATCAGCATCCTGATCAGGAGCATTTTATTGTGGGGTATCAGGATGCGCCTGATGAGGTGATTATTGCTCCGGTGAATTTGCCGGCGTTGACGCCTGCGGGTACTGCTACGACGATTGATAATACGAATGCGCTGCATGCGTATCGTGTGGGTGACGATGCGGTGACAATCGAGTCGGTGAATGGTAGCTCATTCTTCTTGTCTTTTGAGGATAATGCTGAGCTTTCGACTCGCTTTGGCACTGGACTTTTGGAGCAGGGTCGCGATGTTGAGGATTTCCGTGAGTTTGTGACGCGGATTTGGCCGGTCCTGTAGTCAAGACTTTTCGTATGGAAAGCCCACCGCACCCCTCTGGGTTTGCGGCGGGCTTTCCTATACCCAAACGCCAAGCCGCCAGGCAGCACACTAAACCACGACAGCCTTCCCCCGCCCCGCATGCAAAACTCCCAACCGCCACGCAACACGCCAAACCGCGACAGCCCTCCCCCTCCCAAGTTTGCTAGGCACGGGGCGCACATGGTGAACCACCGCGTACCTGCCGCAACCCCGGCGGGACCGAGCGTACCTCAAATACCGATACACGCGGAGGTGCATATATCCTCTGTCGCGACATCAGGGTGTCCGAGCTCTGCGAGGACAGGTCCCCTGCAGGAGCAAAGAAGATAATATGCACCTCAAGCCATGAAGACTGTATTTCAAGGGGAACGCAAAAATCCCGCCGATTCCGAAGAATCAGCGGGATTTTCTTTGATGTGCGCCCCCTGGGACTCGAACCCAGAACCCATTGATTAAGAGTCAATTGCTCTGCCAATTGAGCTAGAGGCGCTTATTTATTTTTCAAGGTCTCCCTTGCAACAGAAAAATACTATACGCGAGTTTTCATGGTGCACGCAAGTTGATTTACAGTGAGGCTGGACACATTGTTTGGGTGAGGTGTGTGAGACACTAGTGTGTACACTGTGTGGGGCGCGTCCGCACCCCTCCCCTGTTGTTTTGAGGAGTTATTATGAGTGTTCGTCTTGAGCCGGGTGCTCCGGCGCCTGCTTTTTCGTTGGTTGATTCGGCTGGTATTACTCATAGTCTAGGTGACTATGCGGGCAGTAAGGTGATTTTGTATTTTTATCCGAAGGCGTCGACTCCGGGTTGTACTAAGGAGGCGTGCGATTTCCGCGATAATTTGGCATCGTTGAAGTCGTTGGGTTACGTAGTGTTGGGTGTTTCTCCGGATTCGCCGGCGGCTATTGCACGTTTTGTGGAAAAGGAATCGTTGACGTTCCCACTGCTATCTGATGCTGATCATGCGGTTGCCGAGGCGTATGGCGCTTGGGGTGAGAAGAAGAATTACGGCAGGGTGTACGAGGGTCTGATTCGTTCGACGTTTGTGATTGATGAGCGGGGTATTGTTTCTGTGGCTCAGTACAATGTGCGTGCGACAGGTCATGTGGCGAAGCTGCGTCGTGATTTGGGTATTGACCCGAAGTAGGGGCATGTTTCCTAGAGCTTGCATATCGCCATTCTGATGCTTCTTAAGGGGGCTGCTGTTCGGCGTATTTTCGGGCTTTTTCCCTATAGGGGCTTCTTTTACGGCTTGGAGAACCTTGGTTCCTGGTGTACACTAATTTTTTGTTGCCTCAGACGCATACATCTTCGGATGTGGGGTGACGCTACGCGCGAGTGGTGAAATTGGCAGACACGCAGGATTTAGGTTCCTGTGCCTTATGGCGTGGGGGTTCAAGTCCCCCCTCGCGCACAAACACATTTTACGTTGGGTCCGCCGTCACGGTTTTCGTGGCGGCGGGTTTTCTTGTATGTGCCTTGCCGGGGTGAGTGTGTCTCGCCCGGTTGGGTGTTGAACCGTTATCCTGAGAGGTAAGCATCCGCGACGGAAGAGAGGACGCTCCCGTGCAGCATCAGCCTTATGCATCATCAGCTGTTGGCAATTCTGGCGCACTGCTTCGAGCCACTGTCGGCTCGAGCGGCTTGAGTCGACGCGCCGTTTTGCGTTTTGGCGCGCTTTTTAGTGCTGGTTTAGCACTTTCTGCGTGTTCTGGTCAGTCTTCTACTGGTTCGTCTGCTAGTTCATTGGCGAGTGCGTCGCCTGCTGATGTTCGTCGTATGTTCCGTTTTGCACAGGGTGCGGCGCCATTGGGTTTGGATCCGGCATTGTTTCCTGTGGCGAGTACGTATCAGGTGACGGCGCAGGTTTTGCAGACGTTATTGGTGGCGAATCATTACACGGGCGATCCTGAGGTTCAGGATTCTTTGTGTGCTGAGTGGACGGTTTCTGATGACCGTTTGGTGCATACGTTTGTGCTGCGTGAGGCGCATTTTAGTAGTGGCGTTGCATTGACTGCGGATGCTGTAGTGCAGAATTTCCAGAGATGGCAGGCGTTAGCTACGGGGCAGGATACTTCTGCTCATGCGGTGCCTGCTCAGCCTTTATTTGCATGGGGTTTTGGTGTGCCAAAGCCAGGTTCTATTGATTCTTCGGCAGTGGAGCCTGCGCCTGTTCAGGCGTCTCCGTCGGGTGCGACTACTCCGTCTGCTTCTGCTAGCGCGTCTGTTTCTCCAAGTGCTTCCGCGGCTGATTCTCCGCACGCTACTCCATCGGTTCCTGAGCCTGCACTGCCGGATGATAAGAAGAGCGCACAGAAGGCGAATGCCGCTCAGTCGCCTGCGGTGCAGTCGTTTTTGCCGTTGGTTTCGTCGGTGGTAGCGAAGGGCAACTCTGTGGTGGTAACCCTGTCGCGTCCTTCGTTGGCGTTCCCGCGTATTTTGACGCAGCAGGCATTCGGCATTATTGATCCTTCGCTTTTTGGTGCTGATCAGAAGCTGACGGGCAACCCGGTGGGTACGGGTGCGTTCCGTGTGGAGTCATTCGAGGCTGGCATGGTGCGCCTGCTGAAGAACACCCATTTTGACGGTCCGGTACCTGAGCTGGATGAGATTCAGATTTCGACCCTCACTTCGTCGGATAAGCGTTATTTTGCGCTGATGGAGGGTCATATTGATGCGTGTGATCAGGTGAATTCTTCTGATCTGGGTCAGTTGGCGCGTGATGGTTATCAGACTCCTGGTCGTGACCCGTTCTCGCTGGTGTATTTGGGGTTGAATACGGCGCATCCGGTGTTGAAGAATATTTCGGTGCGGCGCGCTATTTCGCATGCGGTGGATCGTGGTGCGTTACATCAGTATTATCCGCAGGGCACCTCGGATGCACAGACGCTGATTTCGCCGTCATTCCGTATTAAGGCTAATGATGCGAAGGATTACACGGACCGCAATCAGAATATGGCGCGCTCACTGTTAGCGGCTGCTGGTTATGACAATCAGATAATTGAGTGCTACTACCCTGCCGATGTTTCTCTGCCGTGGATGGATACTCCGCAGAAGGTGTATTCGGAGATGGTGGGTTCGCTGATTGAGGTGGGTCTGAATATTAAACCGGTGCCGTTGCCGTGGGCTGAGTATTTGGAGAAGAGCCGTGATGTTTCTTCTGAGCGCGGTATTACGTTGGCTGGTTTCTACGGCATGTACCGTGACCCGTATGCGTTCTTTGGTCCGGTGTTGGCGCAGTTGATTGCGGAGCATCAGGTGCGTTCGTTGATTACGAATGCGCCGACGGATATGACGACAGGTTTGACGAAGAAGAATTCTGATTTTCCGTCGTCACATGGTGCGGATTCGAATGTGCAGATTTCTGCGACTCCGAGCCCGCAGCCGAGTTATTCGCCGGATCCGTTGTCTCCGGAGGAGGTTTCTGCTTCACCGAGCCTTTCGGCGACTCCTTCACCGTCGCCTACTGCTGCAGCGGTGGCGCCGTCGCCTCGTTTTACTGAGGTAATGGAGGCGATTCGTACTGCGGATTCTGCTGTTTCGGTGGATTCGCAGCGTGAGTTGTATGCGAAGGTTGTGTCTCAGTTGGGTCAGTTTATGCCGGCTGTTCCGTTGTTGAATGTGACGTCTAAAGTGGCTGTGAGCCGTGAGGTTCAGGGTTATCAGACGGAGCAGAATGCGATTGAGCTGTTTGGAAAACTGCGTAAGTTGTAGACAGTTCAGGTTTGAGTGTTGCATTGTGCGCGTGTTTGGCATGCCTTGAAGGGTCTATGCCCCCAAAGAAACTAGTGTGTGAACTGTAACACCCTCCTGTTATTTGCTGATTCTAGCTATGCCTCCCCCGCTAAAAGGAGTAGGCTAGATGATGTACCCCACAGTCATTGTGCCCAAGGACGGGCACCCTCACCCTAAGGGAGAATTCAGTGGTAGCACGTACTGAACGAACCGACGTCGTCCTGGTCGGCGGCGGCATCATGAGCGCCACCCTCGGTGTGTTCCTCAAGGAACTCGAACCGACCTGGAATATTATCCTGCTCGAACGCCTCGACAAGGTTGCTCAGGAATCCTCCAACCCCTGGAATAACGCAGGTACCGGCCACTCGGCACTGTGCGAGCTCAACTACGCTCCCGCTGGTCCTGACGGTACTGTCTCCGCTGCCAAGGCGCTAAACATTAACGAACAGTTCCAGATTTCTCGTCAGTTCTGGGCATCCCTGGTGGAGAAGAATATCCTGACAGACACCAGCTTCGTCAACCCGGTCCCCCATATGTCCCTGGTCTTCGGTGAGGACCACTCCAAGTACCTCGCAGCACGCTACGACTCTTTCCGCAAGGAGAAACTCTTTGAGCGTATGCAGTTCTCCACCGACCGCGAGAAGATTGCTGAGTGGGCTCCGCTGACTGTCAAGGGTCGTAAGGAGAACGAGCCGATGGCAGCAACCTGGTCCCCCGAGGGTACTGACGTGAACTTCGGTTTCCTCACCGAGCAGCTGGTCGCTTACCTGCAGACCAAGGGTGTTGAGGTTCGCTATGGATATCAGGTCACCAACCTGAACCGTGAATCGAACGGCTCCTGGCAGGTTGAAGCGATTAACCGCATCAACAAGAATGAGCCCCTGAGCATCAACGCAAAGTTTGTCTTCCTCGGAGCCGGTGGTGGCGCCCTGAACCTGTTGCAGAAGTCCGGCATTGAAGAGGGTAAGGGCTACGGCGGCTTCCCCGTTTCCGGCCTATTCCTGCGCAACACCCACGAGGCGACCGCAAACCAGCACAACGCTAAGGTGTACGGTCAGGCTTCGGTGGGTGCACCTCCCATGTCTGTGCCTCACCTGGACACCCGCTACGTGGACGGCAAGCGTGCCCTGCTCTTCGGACCCTACGCCGGTTTCAAGACGAACTTCTTGAAGCAGGGTTCCGTACTGGATCTACCGAAGTCCCTACGCCTGCACAACCTGTACCCCATGACCCGTGCAGGTCTGGATAACGTCTCCTTGGTCAAGTACCTGCTCACCGAGCTGTTGCAGAACAAGAACGCTCGCCTGGAGACCCTGCACCAGTACTACCCCGAGGCTATCGGCGACGAGTGGGAGCTCATCGAGGCGGGTCAGCGCGTCCAGATTATGAAGAAGGACCCGAAGAAGGGCGGCATCCTGCAGTTCGGTACCGAGGTTGTTTCTGCAGCGGACGGCTCCATTGCGGCTTTGCTGGGCGCTTCCCCCGGTGCTTCTACTGTGGCTTCGATTATGCTGAACCTGCTGGCGAAGTGCTTCCCCTCCAAGATTGCTAGTTGGGAGCCCCACCTGAAGGAGCTCATCCCCGGTTACGGTGTGAAGCTCAACGATAACCCTGACCTGGCTGATGAGCTGATGGCTCACACCGCTAAGGTTCTGGGTATTCACAACTAGTTTTCAGTTAGGCTCAGCAGGTAGCTTTATACCCTAGCTGACAAGCCTTTTTTGAGGCTTTTCGGGGCGGTTACCCTCTCTAACTGACCGACAGGTCAGCTATCTGCACTCGCAGAAAAATGCGGGAGGGTTAGAAAACCCTATAATGTCACCGCAGGGGCGGGAAGGACAGCTCATTATTCTCCTCGTCCCTTCTGTGCGCCCCACACGCTGAAGCTACTAGGCGCACCACTGTGTACACCCCACTCATTCAAGGAGCCCTATTGTCTGCACACACTGGCTCTTCCACTGATACCTCCTCAACCAAGGTATCCGCCGGAGCTCGACGCGGACTCTTCTCCCGTAAGAAGAAGCCCGCAGCCCCCAAGTACGCAAGCGTGAAACTGCGTGACTTTCCTAAGGGCAGCGTCCTCTACATTCTGCGCCGTGCTATCTTCACATTCGGTGCAAACGGCGCAAGCGACATGGCGGCAGCGCTCACTTACTTCACCGTGCTGTCCATCTTCCCTGCCCTGCTGGCGATTGTCTCCCTCCTGGGCGTATTCGGTCACGGTGAGGAAAGCGCCGCAGTCATCCTCGCATTCCTCAAGGACAACGCGCCCGCCCAGATGTACGCCATTATGGAAGACCCCATCAAACAGCTTACCGGCGACCAAGGCGCAGGCCTGGTGCTGTTGACCGGTATCCTCAGTGCGCTCTGGTCAGCCTCCGGGTACACCGGCTCATTCGGCCGAGCTCTCAACACGGTCTACAACGTACGTGAAGGCCGCCCCGGCTGGATTCTCAAGCCGCTGAATGTCTTCGTCACCACCGTGCTTATCATCCTCGTGGTACTCATGATCCTCATGATACTGCTGGGCGTAACCGTCCTCGATTTGATTGGTCAGTACCTACCCGAAACCGTCAATATGGAGCTCATCAAGCTCATCTGGCTCAACGGCCGCTGGGTGCTCATCCTGTTCATGGCAATCGCCCTGATCACTCTGCTCTACGCCGCCACCCCGAACGTACGCCACTTCAACCAGTGGAAGCTCTCCCCCGGTGCGGCGCTGGCGCTCTTCGGTATGAGCCTGGGCGGTTTCGGCTTCACCCTCTACACCAATAACTTCAGCAAGTACAACGCCACCTACGGCCTCATCGGTGGTGTGATTGTGATGCTACTGTTCATCTGGATTATGAACAATATGCTCCTCTTTGGAGCGCACTTGGACGCAGAAATCATGCTCATGCGTCAGGTCCTCGCCGGTGAAGACGATCAGGGGCGCCTGAAGGTTCAGCCGCGCAGCACCTCCGCGTCCCGTACGCTGGAAGAACAGCGCGAACGCCTCATGTACGCCGGACACGAACTGCAACAGCAGGCGGCAGGCCAGGGCATGCTCCCCAAGCCGAAGGGCCCCTCCATTGTGGCTCGCGTGAAGAAGGCAGTGGGCACCAGCACCACCAAGATTCGCACGTTCTTTGCCGGCGGTAAGAAGCAGCCCAAGCATGCGGAGGCAGACACCACGGCGGAAGCTACCGAATATAAGGCGAAGACTGACTCTCAGTAGCAGGCGCTCTTCGACCTCGGGCACCGATAAGTCCACCGGTGCGGCACAGAAGAACTAAGCGGCAGCTCAGCTAAGCGCATATCACCTCAATCTTTCAAGGGCGTGGGACAGAAACCCTGCGCTGGTCACTAAGATAGACATATGACCAGTGCAGATTTCTCTCCCGCGCCCTTTGCTGTACCCAACGCCTCTGCGTCCAATGTTGATGCACCCAATGCCGCCGCGCCCGCCATTGTTCTCCCCGACCTCGAGTACACCCTCTACCAGCCGCAGCAGCTTAAAAGCCGTATCCCCACCCTCATGATTCACGGCTTCGCCACCCGCGGCGAACAGCTCTACGGCGGCACCAGCTGGATCCGCCAATATCTGCGCGCCGGATACCCCGTACTGATCGTTGGCCTGCCCTACCACTCAGACGAATACCTCAAAGACCCCGAGTCCATGCAGGCCATCGACTGCAAGCTCCCCAACCACACGGGCGTGCGCAGCCACACAATTCCGTTCAATTCGGTGCTTTCCGTCGATGCTGCAGGTCAGCCGCTGCCCCCCATGCACCTGTTCACCAACCTGCTCGCCCAGTTGCTGCAAACAGTCGCCACCGAGAACGACCTCGGCGTTGAACTGGAGCCCCGCGCACACGTTATCGGTTTCTCCTTCGGTGCCCGCGTTGGCTGGGAACTCGCCCTCACCCACCCGGAAGCGGTCGCATCACTCACTCTGGGCGGTCTGCCTCTGCACGACCACCTCATCACCCTGCGCGCCATGCTCGAAGCGCACGAGGGTACCAGCGTCACGGCGGATAGTGAAACCCCGGCGGCAGACTCCACTGATGAGGCGATCGCCTCCTTCACCTCGATTATTGACGGGTCCCCCATTCAGCCCGACGCGCTGCTGAAGTTCGTTCGGATTCCCTTCGGCCCGTTCTTCGACGTGCCCGCCCTGCGTGCTGGTTCCCCGGACTTGCCGGCGGGCCACCCCGGCGCACATCCGCGTGTACCCGTTGCGGTCGTACTCGGTGACGCGGATACCATCGCCGCCGACGGTGCGGAACTCTACGATATGGTGCGCGAGGATGACCCGCTCAACCGTTTTATTCCCCTACCCGGCCGGGACCACGTGAACGCACTGACCTCGGGTGCGTTCCGACGCGGTGCGCTCGCCTTTGCTGCTGAGGTGGAGGCGGCAGAGGTAGAAACGGCAGAGTAAGCAGCCGCAGGCTACGGTATCCGGGCTCCGGGCGGAGTATCCAACAACGTCATAAAACGTCAAATTCGCATGGGGGCTTCACTATCAGCTTTATCGTGCACCAGGTACGCCAATGCTCGTAGAATGGGAACGTATCAAAAAACCTTTATCTGCGGTTGGGCTTCAACCGCACCTCAGCAAAGGAGCACCATGCACAAGGTTAAGGCTGTTGTAGCCCTCTCCCAGGACGCACCCGTCACCGTCACCACCATCAACGTACCTGACCCGGGCAAGGGCGAAGCACTCGTCAAGGTCCTCACCTGTGGTGTCTGCCAGACCGATCACCACTACGTCACCGGCGGCGTCGGCCAGGACTTCCCCTACCTGCTCGGCCACGAATCTGCAGGTATCGTCGAGGCTGTCGGCGATGACGTCACCGACATCGCCCCCGGCGACCTGGTCATCCTCAACTGGCGTGCAGTCTGCGGTGAATGCCGCGCATGCCGCAAGGGTCAGCCGCAGTACTGCTTCGCAACCCACAACGCAACCCAGAAGATGACCCTCGAGGACGGTACCGAGCTCACCCCCGCACTGGGTATCGGCTCCTTCGCGGAAAAGACCCTCGTCGCAGCAGGTCAGTGCACCAAGATCACCGCTGACATCAGCCCTGAACAGTACGCAGCAATCGGTCTGCTCGGCTGCGGCGTCACCGCAGGTCTGGGCGCTGTGCTGAACACCGGTGAACTCAAGCGCGGCGAGTCCGTCGCAGTCATCGGCTGCGGCGGCGTCGGCACCGCAGCAATCGCAGGCGCACAGCTCGGTGGCGCAACCACCATCATCGCCGTCGACATCGACGAAGATAAGCTGGCACGCGCACGCAAGCACGGCGCAACCCACACCGTGAACTCCTCCAAGGTCGATCCCGTCGAGGCTGTCAAGGAACTCACCGGCGGCTTTGGTGCAGACCTCGTCATTGACGCTGTCGGCATCGCCCCCACCTTCAAGCAGGCATTCGAAGCACGCGACCTTGCTGGCCGCGTCGTCCTCGTCGGTGTGCCCGCCCCCGGCACCACCTGGGACATCCCTCTGGATGAGATCTTCGGCCGCGGCGGCTCCATCAAGAGCGCATGGTACGGCGACACTCTGCCCTCCCGCGACTTCCCCGAATTCGTGGACCAGTACCTGCTCGGCCGCCTCGACCTGGACGGCTTCGTCTCCGAGCGTATCCGCCTCGAAGACGTCAACGAAGCATTCGAAACCATGAAGACCGGCCGCGTGCTGCGCTCGGTCGTGGAACTCTAGGAGCGTAGTGTGAGCGAACGTATTGAACGAGTCGTCACCTCCGGTACCTTCTCGCTAGACGGCGGCTGCTGGGACGTCGACAACAACGTCTGGATTATCGGCAATGACTCCTCGGTGATCATCATTGACCCCGCCCACGACGTCGACAAGATTTCCCGTACCGTCGCAGGCCGCACCGTAGAGAAGATTCTGCTGACCCACGCCCACGACGACCACATCCGCAGCGCAAAGGAAGCGGCAGAACGCTTCGGCGCACCCGTCTACCTAAACCCCGCGGACCGTGTGCTCTGGGAAATGGTGTATCCCTCCTGGGACTTCGACCACGAACTGGCTGACGGCGATGTAGTACGCATCGGCGATACCGAGCTGAAGATCCTCACCACCCCCGGCCACTCCCCCGGCTCCGTGTGCTTCTACGCCCCCACCCTCGGCTGGGAGAACAGCGAAGGCGTCGTCTTCTCCGGCGACACCCTCTTCAACGGCGGCCCCGGCGCAACCGGACGCTCCTACAGCGACTTCGACACCATCATCGAGTCGATTTCGACCCGTCTGCTGACCCTGCCCGAGTCCACTGCGGTCCTCACCGGCCACGGCGACAGCACCGGCATCGGACTGGAGGCACCCGAGCTTCCGGCATGGATTAAGCGCGGTCACTAAACCGGTAGCCTCACGCTGAGGTTCTCGCGCGGAGACTCTCAGGCTGAGGCTCCTCACCACAAACCGAGTGCAGTACGCACAAGGCGGATGCCCCACCACCTGCAGAAGGTGGCGGGGCATCCGCCTTTACACATGCTCTAATTGCGTTCCAGCTGATCCCAAGGAGCCAGCTGCTCCTCACGCTCCTTACGCCACAAATAGCCAAACAAATGGCCCAAGGCAAAATACAGAGTCGCAATAATCACCGGAACCATAAACGCATTACGGTAATACGGAGCATCGCCCATATAGCCGCCCCACATGCTACCCAACGCCATACCAATGCCCAGCATCGAACGGGTAAAGAAGCTCGCCTGAGCATCCGAAATATGCTTGATCGAACGGTTCAACGACAGCTCCTGACCGGCAAAAGCCACACCCAGCGCCACACCGCAGAACACCAAAGCATAGAAAATCGTGGACGTATCATCACTCGCCGGCAGATACAGGGCACCCATAATGAGCAGAACGCCGCTCACCAACCAACCATGCCACGGGTTTATCGAACGGGCGCCCAAAGCCACGGGCAAAGACACGAGCGCCATCGCGCCGGTACCGGTCGCAACCATCGCCATGAACAGGTTCATCGAACCATGAATCAGCGAGAAGCCCAGCAGACCCGAACCGACCGCACCCATATTCGCGCCCAGCAGCACCAGACCCAGGATCAGCACCACCGTCTGCTTATTCGGGCGGACCAGGTTCTTTGGCGAAGACATGCGAATACGCGAAATATCCGGCATCCACCTCGGCGCAGCCAGAACCACAGTGAACAGCAGCGCATCCAGAATCATAGTGATCCAGAAGCCCGCATACTCATGATTCGGGGTGATATATGCATCGCCCAGCCACACCAGCAGAGCAGCCAGCGGGTGCATCGACAGGGTCGCCGTCGTACCCCAAGAAGTAGCTGTCGACAAGCGAACATCAGTGTACTTATAGTTGCGGCGGTACAGCGACTCCAACGCAAACGGCGTCCACGGCGGAGTCGTAAAACCCATCGCCACGCAAGAGAGCGCAGTGTACATCGTACTCACGTTATTCGGGTCAACCGTCAAACGCCAACCAATGACCAACATATTCAGCACCGCAGCAATATTCAGCACCGACGTAATCGCCAGCAACGCCCTCAAACCCAGGGCACGCACCAGCATCGGGCCGAGCATAACCTGGACCGAATACGCACTAGCAAACGCCGCCACCGCATAGCCTCCATCATGCACACTACCCAGGTGGCTCGCCAACAGAATATACAGCGCAAACGCCGAAGAAGCCGCCGGAATGTGCAACAGAATCGTCAACACATTACGGGGAAAACCCTCATCACGGAGCACACCGCGCAGATGGTAACGCTGCTCCTTACCGTCACGCAGGAACAACGCCCAATGCTGACGCAAAATATCCGGCAACGAGGCGTTCGTATTAACCTCATCCGTAGCCGCCACCGGTCGCGGCGGCAACTCCTGCAACACGTGGTCGTTACTGCGCACCACATCCGTCAGGGACGTACCCGGAACCGTAGGAATACCCGTACCCGAAGCACGCAACTTATCCGGCAAATCGGAGGCGGGTGTCACCTTCATGGTGCGCGGAGGAACCTCCGGCGCAGATGCCTTAGCGCGCGCATCAGCCGAAGGTTCCACACGATACGTTGAGCTCGGGTCCCTACCCTGAGATGTCGAGGTCATCATCTCTTTCACGAATAAACCGCCGGACATGCTACAACAGCAACCCGGAAGCGAATTTATGCCTAATAGGAGTTTACCCTCACCGACGAGCCGTTCTGACCCTTTTCAACCACAATCTGGGCGGGAATACGGTTCTTCATCTCCTCCACATGCGAAATCAGGCCAATAGTGCGTCCACTATCACGCAGGGACTCGATCGTGCCCATCACCAGGTCCAAGGTTTCAGCATCAAGCGTTCCAAAACCCTCATCAATGAAGAGGGTATCCAACTCGATACCGCCATTATTCGCTTGAACAACCTCAGCCAAACCCAATGCCAACGACAGCGATGCCAAGAACGACTCACCACCGGACAGCGAGGACGCCTCACGCGGCTCACCCGTCCAAGTGTCAGTAATCTCAAGGTTCAGGCCCCCACCGGAACGGCTACCCTTCGCACGGTGATCACTAAACACCATACCGTAGCGGCCCTCACTCATACGATCCAGATGCAGCGACGCCGACTGCAGAATACGCTCAAACTCAGCACCCAGCACATAGCTGACCAGGTCAACCTGATGCTCATAACCACCCAGAGTGTCACCGCGGGCAGCCGCCGCCAGATTAGCCAGCATCTGCGCACGGTCATAACGCTGCGCCGTTTGCGCACGGAACGCCGCATACTCGCCACGAAGCACCTGCAAAGAACGCATCACGCTCTCCCGTTCACCCTCACGAAGAGTCAAACGGTGCGCCGCCGCACGCAACTGCTGAACCTGCTCACGCACACCCTGCAGATCATCCGGAGCCTGCTCACCAGCGGCAACACGCGCCACCACCGCAACAATCGCCTCTCGACCAAAGCCCTCAAGGAGGCAGGCATGCTCCAACTCATACGTGGCAACAGCCTGCTCCAGCGCATCAACACGCTCGGGAGTACGCACCGCTGCCTGCACCAGCTCAGCGCTCTCAAACGAAGACTCAGCCAGCAGACGCTCAGCCTGCGCCGCAGTCAAAGCATGACGCTCACGGTCCTGGCCCAACAGCAACACCGCACGAGCAAGACGCTGATGCACCGCACGGTAGCTTTCCACAGCCTCAACACGCTGCGCAAAACCCACCGCCGCACGAGCAGGCAGCAACTCAACCGCAGCTGCCTCACAGCGCGCCACAGCGTCACGGTGACGAGTCTGAGCCTCAACCGCCGCACCCTCGATGGTGCGTAGCGCCTCCTGAGCCTTCTGCTGCTCGGCCCGCACCCGCTCTACCCTCACCAGCACGCCGTCACGCGCGGTCACACGTGACTGAGCCTGCGCGAGGCGGGTCTGTGCCTGCTGCAGCTGGGTGGCAGTCTGCTCAATATCGCACTCGCCCTGAGCAACCAGGGTCTCGTACTGGGTGCGGGCGGCGGCAAGCGCCTCGGAGGCTTCCTGGTGTGTCCTGCTCGCCCGGTTCTTAGCCAGTTCGTGGGTGCGCGCCTGCTTGTGGGCCTTGTCTTCACGTTCCTTGGCGGCATCCAGGTCGGCGCGCTCAACCAGCTGCTCGCCCTCGGCAATCTGCGCTGGGGCAGGGTGCTCCACCGAGCCGCAGACCGCGCAGGGTTCACCGTCCTTGAGCTCGCGCGCTAGCAGCGAGGATGCCTGGGCAAGGCGCAGCACCTGCAGGTTCTTGAACTCCTCCGTCACGGCGAGCGCCTGCTGAGCCGAAGCCTGCCACTTTTCCAGTGCCTTCTGCTCAGCGGCGGCGGTGCGGTTGATCTGTTTCTGGGCCGCGGCGACCGCGGCAGAGGCGGCATCCAGCTTTTGCTGCATCTGCTGAGCGGCGTCATGCTTTTGCTGCGTCTCGGTGACCAGGTGCGCAGCGAGGGTGTGTTCCTGGTCGGCGGTGCTGTATCCCGCGAGTTCTTCGGCGAGCTGCCCGGCTTGGGCGGTGAGGTCACTCAGTGTCTTTTCGGCACGCGACTTGTCCTGTTCGAGGGAGTTAGCTTGCTTCAGCAGGGCGGCTGCGGCGGCTTCCTCCTCGGTAAGCTGCGCGTCCTTCTGCTGCAGGGCGCGCAGGGTGTCGAGGAGCGCCTCGAGCTTGGGTTCCTGTTCGGCGGGCTCAAGGGAAGGGAGTGCAGCGAAGATCGTCTCCTCGGGGAAGTTTACCTCCGGCGAAATGTCATGGTCGCGCAGTGCCGCAAGCAGGGCGTTGCCGTTCTCCTCCAGCACGGCAGCACAGGTTGTCTGCTCCTGCTGGCGGGCGGCGAGCGCCTGAGATTCGGCATGGACCTGCGCGTACTGTGTGTACAGGGGTGCGGCGGCACGTGCCTGCGCCAGCTCTTCACGCTGCGCCTTGTACTCGTCAGCGCGTTCGGTCAGGCGGATGCGGCGCTCGCAGAGCTGCTCGTATTCACGCCAGTCGGCCCGTAGCTGGGCGCGTTCGACGAGCAGGCGGGTGTTCCGGTCGGCTTCGTCGGTGAGGCGCTGCTGTTCCTGCTTTTCGCGCGCGGAGGTTTCTCGGGCGCGTTCTACCCCGCCGGCGACCCATGCGTCGAGGGTTTCGGCGGTGATGTTCTCAGCGGTGAGCTGTTCGGTAGTCTCCACCTCCGCTGAGCCTTCGGTATCCGCTGAGCCTTCGGTAGCGGCACCCTCCCCTGCAGCATCTTCAGCATCCGGATCCGCAGCATCCAGTAGCGCCTGCAGGGCAAGCATTTCTACACGCGCACGTTCAAGGTAGCCGCGCTGGGTATTTTCGTCCTGGGCGACTTCCTGCTGGGCGGTTTTCGCTTCTTCCGTGAGCGCGGTGAAGAGCTGCTCGTAGTGTTCGACGGGGAACATCTTTTTGAGCAGTTCTTTGCGTTCTTTGGGCTTGGACTTGAGGAATTGCGCGAACTGACCCTGCGGGAGGAGCACAACTTTGAGAAATTGTTCTTTGGTCAGGTGGGTGCGTTCGGCGATGGTGCGGTTGACTTCGGCGACGCTGCTAGAGATGGGGGTCCAGGCTTTTTCGTCAGCGGGGTCGGCGCCGGGTGCGAGTTCGGCAAGGGTTGCTTTGGCGCTTTCTTCACGCATCTGGCCTTTGCGGGCGCCTCGGGTGATGGGCTTGTTGTAGGCGGGGGTGCGGTCGATGCGCAGGCGCTTGCCGTGGAGGGTGACGTCGACTAGCACGCGCGGTTTGGCGCCGCTGTGTGCGGCGTAGGTGGAGTGCAGCTTGGCGGATTCACGGTCGCTGCTGGTTTCGCCGTAGAGGGCGTAGCAGATGGCGTCGAGGATGGTGGTTTTACCGGCACCGGTGGGGCCATTGAGTAGGAATACACCGGCGTTGTTGAGGGTGTCGAAGTTGATTTCTTGGCGATTGGGGTATGCCATGAAGGCTTCGAATTCGAGGCTGTGCAGGATCATGCGTTGTCCTTGTGGCTTGTGATGTGGTCGTTGAGGGTGGTGATGACGTCGCGTTCTTCGTTGGTGAGGGAGCGGTTGCGTACGTATTGGTGGAATTGGTCGAAGACGTCCACGGGGTTGTCGTCGCGGGTGGGTGGTGCGGCGGCGGGTTTGTCGGCGGCGGGTTGTGTGCTGCGGTAGCTGAAGTGGGAGATAGTTTCGTAGCGGCTGCGTAGGCGGTCGACGGCACCGACGGGTAGGGTGTCGTCGGTGAGTTCGATGCGGCAGTAGTAGCCCTGCTCGTAGTCGGTGTGTTCTGGGCTATTGAGTAGCTGTTCCATGGTGCCGCGCAGGGTTTTCATGTGTACGCGGGTTGCCCATTCGTGACTGCTGATTGTGGGTTCTTCACCGGGGTTGAGTTCGATGAGGTAGGCGCCGTTGCGGTTGTGTTCTTCGCTGAATGAGAAGCCGAGCGGGGAGCCGCTGTAGCGGATGGTATGGGTGACGGGGTAGCGCTTATGGATGTGGCCGAGGGCTACGTAGTCGAAGCCGTCGAAGAGGGAGGCGGGTACCCAGTCGATGCCACCGACGCTGATGTCACGTTCGGAGTCACTGCGGGGTGTGGTGTCTGCGCTGCCGGTGGTGTCGCTGACGGTTGCGTGGCTCATGACGATGATGCGGTCGGCGCCTTCACCGCGGGCGTGACGTTCTGCGGCGTCGGTGCGGATGGCGTCGGTGACGGCACCGAGGACGGCGTGATGGGTGGGGTCTACGCCGAGGGCGGTGGCATGGAGGCGCGGCGCGAGGTAGGGGATGGCGTAGACGTGTACGCGCAAGGTGCCGTCAGTGAGTTCGACGGGGCGGGTGGCGTCTTCGAGGGTGGTGCGCAGGTGCACGCCGGAGGCTTCAAAGAAGGCGGCGCCGTAGCTAAGCCGGCGGAAGGAGTCGTGGTTGCCGGAGCTGAGGATGACTTGCACGCCGGCGCGCATGAGGCGGGTGAGTGCTTGGTCGAGCAGAGTGGTGCTTTCGGCGGTGGGGATAGTGCTGTCATAGACATCGCCGCTGATGAGGAGAGTATCAACGCCTGCGGCGTGCACGTAGTTGAGCAGTTCGTCGATGAACTGCTGGTGTTCGCGGGTAAGGGGGCTGCGGTGGAAGGTGCGGCCGAGGTGCCAGTCGGAGGTGTGCAGAATCTTCATGGTTTCAGTATCGCACTGCATCATGTTTTGCGCCTCACAGTTCGTCATTCAGGGGTCAGAGCCCCACAACGGCGCTGGTACTCAATCCACGGCGTAGGTGCTCATGCGGAGCGGGGGCTCCGTCCGCAAGACATCCCGCGCCGCAGAGGGGACACTCCCCCGCGAGCGTAAGCACGAAACCGCCCGATACATCCCCCAGTGCATCCTAGCTACCCGTGGGATAATCACCCTATGAGTTTTTCTTCTGTTGAGTTCACACATGCACCTGAGGTTTCGGCTAAATTTGGGGGCAGAGTGCGTGGTTTGTTGTATGCGTCTGCGTTGGGTGATGCGTTGGGGTACCCGTTGGAGTTGTTGTCGGCGGAGCAGGTTGCGGAGCACGACCCTAAGCCGTGGGATTCGGCGTTTGGTGAGTTACTGGTCAGTGATGATACACAGCTGACCTGTTTCACTCTGGACGCTTTGACAGAGGTTTTGGAGTGGAATAATGAGGGTGCGGCGGCGGATGAGTTAGCGTGTCTGTGGTTGGCATATTTGCGGTGGTTCCGCGGTATTGGTGGGGCTCTGCCGGAGTCTGCACCGTTTTCGTTGGATCGTGAAATCGATGGTTCGTCGGAGCTGACGGCTCATCGTGGTCCGGGTGCGGCGACGTTGCGGGCGTTGGGTTCGGGTGAGATGCAGTTGGTATCAAAGTCGTTGAATCCTGATGCTTTGGGTAGTGGCGCATTGGTACGTTCGGCGGCGTTGGGTGTGTTGCCGGTAGCGCAGGAGCGTACGGTGGTTTTGTTGGCGGTGCGTGCGGCAGCATTGACACATGGGCATCCGGAGGCGTTGGCTTCGGCGGCGGCGTATGCGTTGCTGGTTCGTGACCTGTTGGCGTCTCCGTCTGGCACATTTGGTGCGTTATTGGAGGCGGCGCGCCGTGTGGTTTCGTGGTGTGGTTCAGTGGCGGCGGATGATTCGATTCCGGGTGATGCTTCGCGTACGGCGGCGGCGTTGAGTCGTGCCATCGAGCTGCTGGAGGGCGGTACGGTACCGGTTCCGGAGGCTGTGGCGGAGTATTTTGGTACGGGGTGGACAGCGCCTGAGCTGTTGGGGGTGGCGTTCTGGTGCTCGGCGGATGCCGCGAAGAGTCTACCAGCTGATGCTGACGATGCGACGGTGCGTGGTGCCCTGTTTGACGGGTTGTGCCGTGCGGTGTCGGTGGATTCCGATTCTGATTCGGTGGGTGCGATGACGGCGGCGTTGTGGGCGGCGGCTGGTTTCCCGGTGGGGGGCGATGAGGCTGATGCTTGGTCGGAGGCGCTGGGTCGTGTGCGTGGTTTGGATCAGGTGGAGGCGGTGGCAGAACGCTATCTGCACCAGCTGGGACTGTAGCGGCGCTAAACCTCAACGGCGTAGCGGACATGCGCAGCGCGGGGGCTCCGTCCTCAAGGCGCTCAGCGCCGCAGAGGGGGCACTCCTCCGCGAGCATTGTCCGCAAGCTGTCTTATGAACCCTACCCGCACGAATATCCTTCGCGACCTAATGTAGACATAGAAAGGGCTCTCCGGTATATCGGAGAGCCCTTTCTGTATGTGTTAGAACTAGCGAACCTGAACCTAGACGGCATAGCGGGCATGCATAGCGGGGGCTCCGTCCTCGAAGCGCCTCCAGTCGCTGAAGACGAGCATCGTCCGCGTGCCGGTCATGCGGAGCTGTACCGCGAGCGGGAACCTGTGCACCGTTATCGGAGTACTAGTCCAGGTAGTCGCGCAGTACCTGCGAACGCGACGGGTGACGGAGCTTAGACATGGTCTTGGACTCAATCTGACGGATTCGTTCGCGGGTCACGCCGTAGACCTTGCCGATTTCGTCGAGGGTCTTGGGCTGGCCGTCGGTCATGCCGAAGCGCATTGCGACCACGCCGGCTTCACGCTCAGAGAGGGTGTCGAGCACGGAGTGGAGCTGTTCCTGCAACAGAGTGAAGGACACTGCGTCTGCGGGTACGACTGCTTCGGAGTCTTCGATGAGGTCGCCGAATTCGGAGTCGCCGTCTTCACCGAGGGGGGTATGCAGGGAGATAGGTTCGCGGCCGTACTTCTGGACTTCGATGACCTTTTCGGGGGTCATATCGAGTTCCTTGCCGAGTTCTTCGGGGGTGGGTTCGCGGCCGAGGTCCTGGAGCATCTGGCGCTGCACGCGGGCGAGCTTGTTGATGACCTCTACCATGTGCACGGGGATGCGGATGGTGCGAGCCTGGTCTGCCATTGCGCGGGTGATGGCCTGACGGATCCACCAGGTTGCGTAGGTGGAGAACTTGAAGCCCTTGGAGTAGTCGAACTTTTCGACAGCGCGGATGAGGCCGAGGTTGCCTTCCTGGATGAGGTCGAGGAAGAGCATGCCGCGGCCGGTGTAGCGCTTGGCGAGGGAGACAACGAGTCGCAGGTTGGCTTCTAGCAGGTGGTTTTTGGCTCGCTTGCCGTCGTGGATGACCCAGCGCAGGGCTTTTTGGAGGTCTTTGTCCATGTCGGGGTTTTCGGCTAGCTTGTGTTCGGCGTAGAGGCCTGCTTCGATTCGCATGGCGAGGTCGACTTCCTGCTGTGCGTTGAGCAGGGAGACTTTGCCGATTTGCTTGAGGTAGTCCTTGACGGGGTCAGCGGTTGCGCCGGGGGTGACGACGCGCTGTGCGGGTGCGTCGTCTTCGTCGTTTGCGGTGAGGACGAAGCCCGAGCCCTTGGCTGCTACTGCTTCTGCGGCCTTCTTTTCTTCTATTTTGGCTGCGGTTTCTTCGTCTTCTTCGTCGATTTCGTCTTCGCCGTCGGTGGTTTCGAGTTCTTCGTCGAGTCCGAGGTCGAATTCGTCATCGTCGCTCTTTTTGCGGCGGCCACCGGTCTTTCGCTTGGTTGCGGTTTTGGTGGTAGTTTTGCGGGTGCGCTTGGGCTTGTCTGCCTCGGTTTCGGCGGTTGCACCGGTGGTGTCTTCGGTTGCCGCTGCGGCTTTGGTGGTTGCCTTCTTGGTGCGGGTGGTCTTGGTGGTGGTTTTTGCGACAGTTTCTTCGGTTGCGTCGCCGGTCGCGGTCTTCTTGCTGGTTGCAGGTGCCACTAGAACCCTTTCTGGCTTGTGGTGGGGTGCTTTGTCTGCAAAACACCTAAGACCCTGTCAAGTCTGCGCTGGCGTCCTCGGTCAGGGTGTTTGCTGCGTTTGTCCGGTTTAACGCTGTGGGGGCGGGTTTTATTCCGCGTGCGTTGGGCGGTTTGCAGGGTTCCGTTGCTCGTTGTGTAGAGCGGTTTGAGGGCGCGTTGTAGCGCATTGACTGTACGGGGTCAATATATAAGTATTGCAGATTTTTGGTGGCTTTCAACTTGACGCGCTGTTTGGGTGGCTTGTGGACCTGGTTTTGGGTGGGTGCGGTTGTGGGAGGGAGGAATCAATAGGAGGGGCGTGCCCGGTGGCGCGCCCCTCCCCTGTTTGCACCTCGCTTTTAGGTACCAGCTTTAGGGTTTTCGGGGTTTGAGGGCACTGATAGGTTCGCGTCGTGTTCCGGGTTCGCCGCAGATGGTGTGTTTGATCCAGTCTGGTAGGTTTCCTGCGTTGAGGTGTACATCGAGGATATTGAGGTCCTTTCCGAATGTGTGGCGGCAAGCTTCATGGCGGAGTAGGCGGGCGTAGGTGCTGTAGCCCTTGTACCAGTTGGTCCAGGCTTGAGTGTTGCGTAGTGCGGCGTATTCTCCGTCGGTGCTGTGGGGTGTGAGCAGGCTGGTTAGTAGTTCGAGTGCGTTGAGGCGTGCCCAGTAGGGGCTGTCTAGTTTTCCTTTGAGGGCATTGAGGTAGTGGGTGTAGGCGGCGTGGTGTTTGGTGAGGTATTCGCTGGTGGTGCAGCTTTCGTCGATTCGTTGTTGGAGGTTTTCGAGTTTGTTGTGGTCGTTGGGGTGTTCGTCGAGGCGCGGGAGCACGTCGCGGCTGATGGCGTTGAGTTTGGCGGCGCTGGCGTGGTCGGCGGGGGTGAGGTTTTCGAGTGCCCAGTCGTTGAGGTTGGTGTGCTTGATGCTGCGGTTCTGCTGAATGGTGCCGCTCTGTTGGATAGTACGGTGGGTGCGGCGGATCCAGTCTTGCCATTGCACGCATTTTTCGGGCACGGCGCGTACGTATGCCTGTTCGATGCCGGGGGCGGTGCTGAGTGCATGGGTGAAGCTGGCGGGTATATAGGTTTTGCGGGTGATGCGGGTGCCGTAGTGGGGTGGTTCGAGCGGCGCGGGGTTGGGGCTAGTGCTGGGGTATTCGCCGCCGAAGGCGTGGTAGGTGTATTGGGCGGAGTAGTGCAGGTAGGCGAGCGCTTTTTGGGCGTGGTTCAGCCTGTAGCTGGCGAGGTAGGTGAGCATTTCGGCGGTGATGGGGTTGAGAGTTACCGGTGCGATGGAGGCGCGTAGGTGCCCGGCGACTTCGGCGGGGATGAGTTCACGGAGTGTATCACCGATGGTGGGCACGTCACTGGTGGTGGGGTTGCCGGTGTTATCGACCGGGTGGGTGGCGAGCAGATGCGCGGCGGCGTTGATGGCGGCGTCCCAGTAGCACAGGTCGATTTGGGCTTGGCGGTAGATGGTGCGGATGCTCTGGCGGGCTTCGTCATGGCGGGTGGTGTGGGTCTGGTCCCAGAGTTCTACGGCGTTTTCCCAGTCGTGGCGGGTTTCAGGGTTGGTTGTGGGGTCGGTATCCCAAGGGCTGTGGGCGTAGTTGTGTTGGGCGGTGTCTGCGATGGTGTCGCCGTGGCGGGTGAGCCAGGTGTAGTAGTTGCTGTGGCGGATTTCTTCGATGGGTGCGAGGAGGGTGAGCGCTTGCTGTTCGGGGTTAAGCGCCCAGATACTGGCGCCGCCTGCGTAGATGACGTCTTCGCAGCGTAGTTCGCTGACGATGCGAGGGTCGTGGAGCAGGTGGAGCCATGCATTGATGGGGGTTTGTGTGTCGACGTCCTGTTGGATTTCTTCAATGGCGGCCAGTTGTGCGGTCTTGGAGTGCAGTTGCCGTTGGCGTACAGTGTTGTCGCCGTCGATAATGATGGCGTAGAAGCGGGTGAGGGTTTCGCCGTTGTGACAGGTGGGGAGTTTGGTGAAGGTTTCGTGCAGGAAGTCGGCGCGTTCACTGTGGGGGCAGGGTTCGTCGGGTAGGTTGACGCGCAGGCTGGGGCCGAGGGTGTTGTCGGTTGCGGTGAGGATGATGAGTGAGCGGTCGGGCCAGTAGCCGTGCTGGTGGAGGGCGCAGCTGAGCACATCGTATTCGTTGCGGATGGGCGGGGGCGTGTCGTAGCTGCCGTGGAGGTGGTTGTTGTTAGGGGTATTGCCGCTGGAGATGTTGTTTGCGTTCATGCTTTCACGGTGGCATGGTTTACGTGGGTGCGCAGATCATACAAATAATTCTGTGGATACTTCGGTTCATGTGTCCGAAGGTTCCACAGATTTATTCGTATTGTTCGTTTGTGCACCGAGGTTTGTCCACAGCGGTGCGGGGTGCCGCGTCATAATCTGTCACACACTATCTGACGGGCGGTATTCGAAGGGCCAGATGGTAGCCCTGAGCCAGGTTCGTGGCGGGTACCCCTCCACTCCCCTATGACTCGCGCCCCCGCAGTCTCCCCTACTGGACGCACCTATTGTTCGTCGAGGAACCGTTCGAAGAGCGCACCAATCTCATCGCGGCTGGGCACGTTGTGCGCATCGCGTCGCGAGAGGGGAACCGCAATGTCGGAGGTGCGGAAGTTCTCGTCGTAGTTCTCTTCCATGGTCGTAATCATCCGACCGATTTCGGGGTTCTGCTTGACCTGATCGTTGATCTGACTATGTACGTGGCGTGCGGCTTCGCGCAGGTTCTCGGTGGGTAGGGAGAGGTGCGCTGCCATACCCACGTGTTCGAGGGCAGTTAGGGTGCCCTGCGGCAGGTCCGCCTCCGAAATGTACTGGGGAATGTTCACTCCGAAGCCGACGGTGTCGATTCCGTTTTCAGTGAAGAGCACTTCCAGCAGGTTGGTGACGGTTGCGTGTACGTCCGCGCTGGGCTTCCACGGGGAGATGCCGCGAATCAGGTCCTTGCGGGAGCCGTGCGCGGTAATCGGGAAGGGGCGGGTGTGCGGCACCGGCATGGGGAATGCGGAGACCAGCACGACCAGGGAGGGCTTGACCCGCTGGGCGATGGTCAGCACCGCCTTTTCGAAGCGCTGCCACTGCAGATCCGGTTCGGCGCCGGTGAGCAACAGGAACGGCTTGTCGAGGCTATCTTCTGCGGCGTAGAGCTTCAGCTGCGGGTATTGCGGCTTTTCGAAGTGGTCTTTTTCGTAGCGGATGTAGGGGCGGCGGGCACGGTAGTTGTGCAACTGATCGCTGTCGAACTCGACGATTTCAATATTTTTGAGTTCGCTGAGCAGCACCTGTCCGAGCTGGCCTGCCGTGGAGCCTGCGTCTTGCGGGCTGGAAAGGGCGATGATGAGGGTTAGCCCGTGCATCCTGGGGTCGTCCAATATTTTGGTGTTGGCTAAGTAGAGATCTTCGGGGTTGAGCATTACGCCTCCTCACTTCTGTCTAGTTCGCACCGTGTTCGGGGTGGGGTTAGTGTTTCTGCCGGCACCCGAGGTATTGGGGCGAAGGGGCGTCTTCTGTTATCTGACGCTTTCCGTAGTCTTTCATTTTATGCCACTACCGCCCTGTCTCGACAGTGTGCGGACTTTTCTCGCAGTAGGTGAACTTGTTTGGTGTCTCGTCGACGTTCTTAAAGCGCCGCAGCTCCGCTTCTTGTGCATTTTTCTGTTCTGCCAGCTGTTCAGGGTGAGAGCTGAACCTCACACCCTCCTACATATCCGTGTAGAGTAGAAGCAGTAGTCCGCGCGGCTTTGCGCGGCGGTATTCATCCTCACTCGTCGCGGGCCTACAGTTGAGTTTTTCGGGCGCGAGGATTCGGGCGCGAGGATGTGTCCCCCCATTATTTTGAGAAGACATACGCAAAGGAGTAACGATGTCTCTGTCTCTGTCTATTCACAGCACTGACCTTGAGGCGCTTGAAGCAGACGTTCTGGTTCTGGGCGTTCTGAAGGGTTCGGACGGCCCGTACCTGGCGCCGAGCTCCCTGTCTGAGGACTCTTTTGAGGGTATTAACGAGCTGTTGGAGGCGCTGGGCGCTTCGGGTGCCCCCGATCAGCTGCTGCGTCTGCCCGGCCTTGAGGACACCGGGGCCGGCATTGTGGCGCTGGCGGGCCTGGGCTCTGATGCTGCTGAGGGTCAGGAGCGCCTGGATGCTCTGCGTTATGCTGCCGGTTCTGCGGCTCGTCAGCTGGTTGGTTCTGCTGAGGAGATTGCTTTTGATTTCGGTGTTTCTTCGGTAGAGGAAATTGAGGCTATTGCTCACGGCGCTGTGCTGGGTAACTTCGTTGAGGAGGGTCTGCGCGGCAAGACTAAGGATTCGGTCAAGGAAGAGCTCGATTCCATTCTGATTGTTTCGTCGATTGATCAGGATGAGGCTGAAGAGGCTCTGGTGCACGGCCTAGTTCTGGGCGAGACCGCTAAGGACGCTCGCCGACTGGTGAACCTGCCTCCGTCGCACCTGTACCCGGAGACTTTCGCTGAGTTCGCTGCTGAGGTTGCTGAGGATTACTCGAACATTGAGATTGAGCTTTTCCACCACGACCGCCTGGCCGAGGAGGGCTTTGGCGGCATTTCCGGTGTTGGTCAGGGTTCACCGCGCAAGCCGGTTCTTGCCGTTGTAAAGTACACCCCGGAGAACCCGAAGGCTCACGTTGCTCTGGTTGGTAAGGGCATCACCTTCGATACCGGTGGTAACTCGCTGAAGCCTGCCGCTTCGATGATGACCATGAAGTGTGATATGGCTGGTGCCGCATCGGTTCTGAGCGCTGTGGTTGCTTCCGCGGAGCTGGATATTCCGGTTGCTGTGACCGGTTACCTGTGCTTGGCTGAGAATATGCCCGGCGGTCATGCACTGCGCCCGGAGGACATTATCACCATGCGTGATGGTCGCACCGTTGAGGTGCTGAACACTGACGCTGAGGGTCGCCTGGTCATGGCTGATGGTATCGCTCTGGCTTCTGAGTCGAACCCGGACGTCATCCTGGACATCGCTACCCTGACCGGTGCCGCTATGGCTGCTCTGGGTCTGCGCACTGCTGCTCTGCTCGGTGACGAGGAGATTCGTGGCCGCGTGATTGCAGCCGGCGCTGCTGCGGGTGAGTCTTACTGGCCGATGCCGCTAGAGTCCTATCTGCGAAAGAGCCTGGAGTCCCCTGTTGCCGACCTGAAGAACATTGGTTCCCGCTACGGTGGCGCGCTGACTGCGGGCCTGTTCCTGAAGGAGTTTGTGGGCGAGGGCATCCCCTGGGCTCATCTGGATATTGCAGGCCCCGCGTTCAATGAGGAGTCCCCGTACGGCTTCACTCCGAAGGAAGGCACCGGTTTCGGTACCGCTACCCTGGTGAACTTCATCGAGTCGTACGCTAGGTAGTCTGCTTGGCTAGGCGTGGCTCCTAGCTGGCGCATCCTAACTGGTGCTCCTTATCTGGTGCACGGCCGCACAGCATAGAGCAGATCTGAGGAGGGCTTTCCTGTATTTCTATCGGGGAGCCCTCCTCTTTGTTTTGTCTTGTTCTTGACTGCGTTATATGTTCCGACTGTGGTGGTGCTGTCATCTGACTGTTTTATGACCCGCCCTTTTCTTGCGTGGTGAAAAATTTGCGGTGTTTAGGCGATTAATCGGCTAAAACCGCCCTGAGTGAACTTAAACGACCCTCAACGGGGGTATTGTTGTATTAAGTGTTTTTCTGCGTGCGCGGAGAGGCGCGCAAGTTTTTCGAGCTCGCGGGCCTTTCGCGCATGCTGAGGAACCTACCAGTAAATTGGTAAAGAACTCATTGCAGGGGTTTCAGCCCCAACAACTATGCAAGGGAGCAATATCGTGGCTCAAGAATTCGACATCCTCATCCTCGGCGGCGGTTCCGCTGGCTACTCGGCAGCTATTCGCGCACGCCAGCTAGGCTTCACCGTCGGTCTGATCGAGAAGGAAAAGGTCGGCGGCACCTGCCTGCACACCGGCTGTATCCCCACCAAGGCGTACCTGCACGCTGCTGAACTGGCTGAAGAGGCACGCGAGGCGTCCAAGGTTGGCGTTAACGCTGTACTGCAGTCCATCGAGATGGGCAAGGTTCGCGATTACAAGGACGGCATCGTCTCCGGTAAGTTCAAGGGTCTTGCGGGCCTGCTGAAGATGAAGGGCGTAGAGGTTATCCCCGGCGAGGGTAAGCTGACCGCTCAGGACACCATTACCGTCGGTGGTGTTGAGTACAAGGGTAAGAACATTATCCTGGCATCCGGCTCGGTCTCCAAGACCTTTGGTCTGCCCATTGAGGGTCGCGTTCTGACCTCCACTGAGGCGCTGGAGATGGACTACCTGCCCAAGAGCGCTATCGTGCTCGGTGGCGGCGTGATTGGTTGCGAGTTCGCATCCATGTGGAACGCTATGGGTGTTGACGTCACCATCATCGAGGGCCTGCCGAACCTGGTTCCCAACGAGGATCCAGCCATCATCAAGGTTCTGGAGCGTGCGTTCAAGAAGCGCGGCATCAAGTTCAACACCGGCACCCTCTTCGAGAAGGTTGAGCAGGACGCTAACGGTGCTAAGGTCACCCTGGCTGACGGCAAGGTCTTCGAGGCAGAGATTGTCCTGGTCGCTGTTGGTCGTGGCCCGAACACTGCAAACATGGGCTACGAGGAGCAGGGCATCCCCATGGATCGCGGCTTCGTCTTGGCTAACGAGCGCCTGCACACCGGTGTTGGCAACATCTACGCTGTTGGCGACATCGTCCCCGGCGTTCAGCTGGCTCACCGCGGTTACCAGCAGGGTATCTTCGTTGCAGAAGAGATCGCTGGCCTGAACCCCACCATCGTTGAAGATGTCAACATCCCCAAGGTCACCTTCTGTGACCCGGAGATCGCTTCCGTTGGTTACTCCGAGCCCAAGGCTAAGGAGAAGTTCGGCGCTGAGAACGTTGAGACCGCTGAGTACAACCTGGCTGGTAACGGTAAGTCCGCTATCCTCGGTGCTACCGGCATCGTGAAGGTTGTCCGCCAGAAGGACGGCCCCATCGTTGGTGTTCACGCTATTGGTAAGCGCATGGGTGAGCAGATTGGTGAGGCTCAGATGTGGGTTGCTTGGGAAGCATTCCCCGAGGACGTCGCTAAGTTCATCCACGCACACCCGACTCAGAACGAGTCCCTGGGTGAGGCAGCAATGGTCCTGAACGGCACCCCGCTGCACAGCGCATAAATTTTGCTGACTGGCGTTAGCGCGTCAGCTTAGTATTGACGACCGTTGGTCGTTAGCGGTTGCGGGCGTATCCGCTGAACAACGCCCCCTATCCAGATGCGCGTCGACGTGCTTCGATGCATACGGCGCGCATCCGGGTCGCCGCTCACATTTTTCTAGTTCAAGCATTCACAAGGAGAACGGGAAAGATTATGTCCCACACCGTAGTACTGCCCGCACTGGGCGAGTCCGTGACCGAGGGTACCGTTACCCGCTGGCTCGTAGAGGTCGGCGACACCATTGAGGTTGACGCACCCCTGGTTGAGGTTTCCACTGACAAGGTTGATACCGAGGTTCCCTCCCCCGTAGCAGGCGTTGTTGAGCAGATTCTCGTCCCCGAGGATGAGGACGTCGAGGTCGGCGCTGCTCTGGCTATCATTGGCGACGGTTCCGGCGCTGCTGCACCGGCTGCTCCCGCAGCTGCTGCTGCTCCCGCTCCGGCTGCTGAAGCTCCCGCAGCACCCGCTGCTGCACCGGCTGCTCCCGCAGCTGCTGCTGCAGGCACCGAGGTTCTGCTGCCCGCACTGGGCGAGTCCGTCACCGAGGGCACCGTTACCCGCTGGCTGAAGGAAGTTGGCGAGCAGGTTGAGGTTGACGAGCCCCTGGTTGAGGTTTCCACCGACAAGGTTGACACCGAGGTTCCCTCCCCCGTAGCAGGTACCCTGCTCGAGATTCGCATCCCCGAGGATGAGGACGCAGAGGTTGGCCAGGTTCTGGCTATCATCGGCGACGCTTCCGCTGCTGCTGCACCGGCTGCTCCCGCTGCACCCGCTCCGGTTGCTGAGGCTCCCGCAGCACCCACTGCTGCTCCGGCCGCTCCTGCTGCTCCCGCTGCACCTGCCGCTCCGGCAGCTGCTGAGGGCGAAGCATACGTGACCCCGCTGGTCCGTAAGCTCGCTAAGGACAACGGCATCGATCTGTCCACCGTCAAGGGCACCGGTGTTGGTGGCCGCATCCGCAAGCAGGATGTTCAGGCTGCTATCGCTGCTAAGGGTTCCGCTGCTCCCGCCGCTGCTGCACCCGCTGCAGCTGCTGCTCCGGCTGCTGGTTCCGCAAAGGCACCGCACACCTTCGAGGTTTCCCCCAAGCGTGGCACCGTCGAGAAGACCGCACGTATCCGCCAGGTTATTGCAAAGCGTATGCGTGAGTCCCTGGACGTCTCCACTCAGCTGACCCAGGTCACCGAGGTTGACGTGACCCGCGTTGTTCAGCTGCGTGCAAAGGCTAAGGACGGCTTCGCTGCTCGTGAGGGCGCTAAGCTGACCTTCCTGCCCTTCTTCGTCCAGGCAACTGCTGAGGCTCTGCAGCAGCACCCCGCTCTGAACGCTTCCATGACTGAGGACTACAAGCAGATCACTTACCACGGCTCCGAGAACATCGCTATTGCTGTGGACACCCCCAAGGGTCTGCTGGTTCCGGTCATCAAGAATGCTTCTGACCTGGGCATTGCTGGCCTGGCAAAGGCTATTGGCGACCTGGGTGGCCGCGCACGTACCGGTGACATCTCCCCCGAGGAGCTGTCGGGTTCGACCTTCACCATCACCAACATTGGTTCCTTCGGTGCACTGTTCGACACCCCGATCATCAACCAGCCGAACGTTGCAATCCTCGGTACCGGTTCCATCGTGAAGCGCCCCATGGTTGTTAAGGATGTTGACGGTAACGACGTTATCGCTATCCGCTCCATGTGCTACCTGTCCCTCACCTACGACCACCGTGTGGTCGACGGTGCAGACGCAGGTCGCTTCCTCCACACCCTCAAGACCCGCCTGGAGGAGGCAAACTTCGAGTCTGAGCTGGGTCTCTAAGACCTGCAAAGACTCAAGGAAGTTTCCTTGTGGGGGTACCCTGATGGGTAGCCAAGCGTAACTTTCCGGGATTTGCCGGACAGCGAGCAAAAGGCGGCGGCTCCATCCATTTCGGTGGGTGGGGCCGCCGCTTTTGTTGTGTCCGCGGTTCTCGCAGTGTCAGTTACGCGGTGTCAGCTATGCTTGGATGGGTTCGGCACGGGCTATCTCCCAACCTTTCTCCCCGCGGTGCAGGTCGAAGATGACTTTCTGGCGAGTGACGCCGTTTTCTTCGCTGAGCTTACGGGCTTCCTGCTCAGTTTTATTGGCGCGGTAGCCGGATGCGGAGACCACCGCTATCACGCGGATATTCTCACTATCGCGGCTGAGTTCTTCGGCTGTATCTAGGGTGAGTTCTGCGCCGCCTCGCATGCGCCGTTCGTGGTTCCGCTGATCGATGAGGGCTCGTAGGATTTGTTCGCCCTTCGTTGTCTTGTCCTGCGCGCTCTGATTCTGTGTTGCCATGCCGCCGGGTGCTTGCTCCCCCGCTGCGTTCATGGTTTGAGAGGATACGGGCTGTGCCGTTGCCGGGGCGTTCTGACCGTAGAGGGTAAACCCAAGAGGCAGCATGATAGCCCCCAGCACGAGCACAGCGATGCCCAGCCACGCAGCCAGTCCCAATCGCTCGGTGGGGCGGGTGAACGCACCACGTAGCATCATCAGGCGGGATGCATCCGTCGCATTTGCTTTCTTTGGGGCGGGTGTAGTCTTTACAGGGTTCTTTGTAAGGCTAGCCCCGGAGCTCGTTGCAGAGCTCAATGGTTTAGAACCTGCGACAGCTGCGAGCCCCAGCTTCTTCACGCGAAGCAAAGGTTCCGACAGGTAGCGTTGCGCCTTCTGAGCCTTTGAGAGCTTTTGCACCGGCGCAGGCTCCACAGCTGCGGGAATTAGGGCGCGGGCTCTTTCTGAACAGCTCAGGTACACGTTGAGTGGACGAGGCGGCACCTCCTCCGCGAGGGCGACCACGGAGCTGAGCCCTGCGAGCGCCGCCTCCTGGTCGGGTGCGTCAAGCAGGTATTCGAGGGCTCTACCGAGGCGCTCAATCCACTCGCTGCTGGGTGCTCCTTCGGGTGCGGTGCCGGTGGCTCCCATCCGCAGTGACACCATGCGCAGTGAGAGGGGTATGCGGGCAGCGGAGGGTTCCGGTGTGTGTCCGCATGCGGCTTGCCAGAGCAGGGCTGCTGCGGTGCGGGCGTAGTTGCCCCGAGCGGCGGTGAGCTGTTCCATATCTTGAGGAGTCGCTGCACGATAGGCCGCATCAGGAAGCAGAAGTTTGGGCACTCCGGAGGCGCTCAGAGCAATATATTCGGCGCTGAGTTCGGCGCGCCCCTCCCCTACCTTTTTGAGGGTGCCGAGCGCCCGGTGCAGGGTTCGCGCCAGGGTCATGATCTCGGCGGGTGTCAGGGTGCGAGCGCGCAGGAGCTTGTCGAGGGTGCCCGCGTCGAGGGGTTCGTACCAGAGGCACAGTCGATCGGTGCTATCGGCGCGGTCACCAGTAACGGCGTGGAGCTTGGCGAGTCCGGGCGCATTACGTAGGGCGGCGGCTACCTGCGGGGTCTGGGCGTGCCCCTGAGCAGATGCATCCGTGTTTTCCTCGAATCCATACCCGTTGAGTGCCGGCCGTAGAGCGGGAGCGGACAGGGCTGGCTGAGGAATGGTGCGCAGAGTGTAGCGTCCGGAGTGCGCAGAGATTACGGAGGGCGCACTCTCGGTAGCTTCACCCCGGTACTCGACAATCTGCAGAGTGGGTAGAGCCGGGTTGGCGATGCTTTCCAGAACGTGTGCTTCTTTGCTTATCATACCATTATGTTATCAAAACATATCAAATAATATCTTTAATCACGCTAAAATACTTCAAGAACTCCAAAGAATCTTATAGGTGGATTCAGGTATTTATCTACCTCTTCAACCCTCCTGCCCCTAAGCACACCCTCATGTAACATTGCGAGGTGTTCGCTCATCACGTGATTCAGGGCGCCCTAATTTTCTTCCCTCCACTAGCAGTACTAAGGTAGAAAGTATGTCTGTGACGATTGAACGCGTGGGCTTCGCCCCGAACTATGTGAACTATGTTGAGTGCCTTGACGAGCAGTACCGCATCCACGATGAGGTGGCTAACCGCACCCGCCAGAATACGATTCTTCTACTTGAGCACGAGGCAGTGATTACCGCCGGTAAACGCACGGAAGACCACGAGTATCCCGCAGACAAGTCCACCCCCGTCGTCAAGATTGACCGCGGCGGCAAGCTGACCTGGCACGGCCCCGGCCAGCTGACCGGCTACCCGATTCTGCGTCTGCCCGAGCCCATTGACGTGGTGGCGTATGTGCGTATCATCGAGGAAATCATCATTAACGTCCTGGCTGGTCTGGGCATTAAGGGTGAGCGCGTTGAGGGCCGTAGCGGCGTGTGGATTCTGGGCGACGGCATCACCCAGGACAAGAAGATTGCGGCACTGGGCATGCGCGTTTCGCGTAACACCACCATGCACGGCTTCGCAATTAACTGCTGCAATGACACTGCACCTTTCCAGCAGTTCATTCCCTGCGGTATTAGCGATGCTGGTGTTACCACCATTTCGGAGCAGCTGGGCCGCACTGTCACCCCCGCCGATATTTTGGTGCCGCTGGAGGCGGAGCTTCTGAAGTATCAGAACCGCTTGGCGGAGTCCTTCGAACCCGTGGCGGCGCAGGACTAAACACAGAGTTAGACGCAGCCAATAAGCATCGAACGGGCCATACACGTAACGCGTCCGGCTTTGTTCGTCATATACGACAATCAGTTTCACCTATGCCCAAGCGGGCGTAAAATAAAAGGTGGCCCACCTGCACAGAGGGCACACCGAGACCAAGGAGAAGACTTTTGAGCACCGCACCTGAAGGACGCAAGCTACTGCGTGTGGAAGCCCGCAACGCTGAGGTTCCCATTGAGAAGAAGCCTCACTGGATTAAGACCAAGGCTATTGTTGGCCCCGAATACAACGAGATGCGCGAGCTGGCTCGCGGTCAGGGTCTGCACACCGTGTGTGAAGAGGCTGGTTGCCCCAATATTTACGAATGCTGGGAAGACCGTGAGGCAACCTACCTGATTGGTGGCTCCGAGTGCACCCGTCGTTGCGACTTCTGCAATATTGCAACCGGCAAGCCCGTCGCTGTTGACTACGCTGAGCCGTTCAAGGTTGCTAAGAACGTGAAGGTCATGGGTCTGCGTTATGCAACCGTGACCGGTGTTGCTCGTGACGACCTGGAAGACGGCGGCGCGTGGCTGTACGCAGAGACCACCCGCCAGATTCACAAGATGTGCCCGAACACCGGCGTTGAGATGCTCGTCCCTGACTTCAAGGGTGTTCCCGAGCATGTTCAGAAGGTGATTGACGCTAAGCCTGAGGTATTCGCGCACAACCTGGAGACCGTCCCCCGCATCTTCCGTCAGATTCGCCCAGCGTTCCGTTACGAGCGTTCCCTGGATGTTATTACTCAGGCGAAGGAAGGCGGCATGGTCACCAAGTCCAACCTAATTCTGGGTATGGGCGAGACCGACGACGAGATTTACGAGGCGCTGTGCGATCTGCACGATGCTGGCTGTGACATCATTACCCTCACCCAGTACCTGCGCCCCGGTCCGCTCTTCCACCCGATTGAGCGTTGGGTGAAGCCACAGCAGTTCGTGGACTTCGCGAACATGGCTGAGGAGATTGGTTTTGCTGGCGTTATGGCGGGCCCGATGGTTCGTTCTTCGTACCGTGCAGGTCGCCTGTGGGCTCGTGCAATGCGTAAGAACGGCTACCCGATCCCCGAGAACCTTGCCCACATTGAGAGTGAGGGCGCAGCCCTGCAGGAAGCCTCCTCCCTGGTGGCTGCAGGCTACTAAGCCTTTTCAGAATCTTTCTGAGAGCGTTGAGGCTCCTCGAACCCGATGTTCGTTCGGTGTTCAAGGAGCCTCCCTTTATGCCCCGTACCTTGTGTGGGTACGGTAAACTAGAAAAATTGCAGGCTACACTGCATCGTTACGTCACTATGGTTCCGTGAGCGTTTGAGGCGCTTCTCGGGGCCGCGGAAGAACCAGCCGAGGAAGAATCGTGGCAGATAAGCGCGAAGAGAAGAAAAAGAAGAAGGAACGCACTCCGGGCACTTTCGCCCAGATGAAGCAGGTCTACCAGATGACCAAGAAATCCGACCCGAATATCGGTTGGATTCTGACTCTGTCGGCTTTGGGTACCCTTTTGGTTTTCCTCCTCATCGGTATTGCCCTGAATAACTGGATTACTTTCCTGATTCTGGGTCTGGGCGTTGCCGCTATCGTGGCGATGCTTCTGCTGGGTCGGCGCGCGCAGACTGCAGCTTTTGCTCAGATTGAGAACCAGCCCGGTCGTAGTGGTGCGGCGATGAACTCGGTGCGCCGCGGCTGGATTGTTGAGGAGCAGCCCGTTGCTGCGAACCGCAACCAGGATCTAGTGTTCCGTGCGCTGGGCCGTCCCGGTATTGTGCTGGTGACCGAGGGTCCTCACAGCCGTGTGAGTTCCCTGGTTAACACCGAGAAAAAGCACCTGAACCGTGTAGCTCCCGGCGTTCCGGTTCACGTGATTGAGACTGGTCACGAAGAAGGTCAGGTTGAGCTCAAGGACGTTGTGAAGACTATGAACAAGCTTCCGAAGGCGCTGACTCAGCAGGAGATGCAGGTTATTTCGGGTCGTCTGAGCACTCTGAACACGATGCGTAACCCGATGAATGGACTGCCTAAGGGCGTTGACCCGATGCGTGCTCGTCCTGACCGTCGTGCAATGCGCGGCCGCTAATTGAGGATTTTATGTAAGTGTGAAGGCTCTGGTTTTTCCTTTCGGGGAAACTCCGGAGCCTTTTACCATGTCCAGTGATTGTTCTCGCAATCAGGGTGTCTATCTGGTGCCTTGCACTGTGGGTTTGCCTTTGACGCAACAGCTTTCCAAGATTTGTAACATTACCGAAACACGATAGTCACGCATACGCAAAAAATAACCACTATCCTGGATATGTCACAGGGTTTTGCCCGCGACCAACACTAACATCAAAGATTGACGCGTTACTCGGGAGATACCCTCCCCTACGTTCAATCGCACAAGGAGCAGTCCTCATGTTTACCAGCCCCCAGGAAGTTCTCGACTTTATCAAGAACGAAGAAGTAGTCTTCGTTGATATCCGATTCACCGACATGCCCGGCGTGCAGCAGCATTTCAACTTGCCCGCTAAGGCAATTGATGACGATTTCTTCATCAACGGCCAGCTTTTTGATGGCTCCTCTATCCGCGGCTTCCAGGGCATTGCAGAGTCTGACATGCAGCTGATCCCCGATGTTCAGTCTGCGTACGTTGACCCCTTCCGCATTGAGAAGACCCTGGTCATCATCTGCTCCATCGTGAACCCCCGCACCGGCGAGCCCTACCACCGTGACCCCCGCGGCGTTGCTGAGCGCGCTGAGGCTTACCTGCAGTCCACCGGCATTGCAGATACCGCGTTCTTCGCATCCGAGGCTGAATTCTTTGTCTTCGAGGATGTCCGCTACCAGGTTGAGCCGAATTCTGTGTTCTACAAGATTGATTCCGACGAGGCTCCCTGGAACACCGGCCGCAAGGAAGAGGGCGGCAACCTGGGCAACAAGACCCCCGTCAAGGGCGGCTACTTCCCCGTCTCCCCTGTCGACAAGCAGGCTGACCTGCGTGACGCAATGTGCGTAGCAATGGACGAGGTTGGTCTTGAGGTTGAGCGTAGCCACCACGAGGTGGGCGCAGCCGGCCAGGCAGAAATCAATTACAAGTTCGATACCCTCACCAAGGCAGCTGACGATTTGCTGAAGTTCAAGTACGTCATCAAGGGCACCGCAGACGCATGGGGCAAGTCCGTAACCTTCATGCCTAAGCCCGTCTTCGGCGATAATGGCTCCGGTATGCACTGCCATCAGTCGCTGTGGCAGGACGGTGAGCCTCTCTTCTACGATGAGCGCGGCTACGCTAACCTCTCTGACACTGCACGCTGGTACATTGGCGGTCTGATTGAGCACTCCTCCGCTGTGCTGGCATTCACTAACCCGACCGTGAACTCGTACAAGCGTCTGGTTCCCGGCTACGAGGCTCCCATCAACATGGTGTACTCGCAGGGTAACCGTTCTGCCGGTATCCGCATCCCGATTACCGGTACCAACCCGAAGGCTAAGCGTCTGGAGTTCCGTGCACCGGACCCCTCCGCTAACCCCTACTTCGCGTTCGCTGCTCAGCTGATGGCTGGTCTGGACGGTATCCGTAACCGCATTGAGCCGCCGGCACCGATCGATAAGGACCTGTACGAGCTGCCCGCTGAAGAGGCTAAGGACATCAAGAAGGCTCCGGCTAACCTGGAGGAGGCACTGGCTGCTCTGGAGGCTGACCACGACTTCCTGCTCGAGGGCGGTGTCTTCACCGAGGACCTGATTCAGGCGTGGATTGACTACAAGCGTAAGAACGAGCTGGAGCCGCTCTCGCTGATTCCGCACCCGCTTGAGTACCAGCTGTACTACGGCGTCTAATTCCAGGCTTCTAGATTTGAGCTCTGAGCCCGGCCCCGCATAGGGCTACGTTCCGAATAGTATGCAATGGCCTATATGTTCCCTTGGGGGAGCATATAGGCCATTGTTGTGTGTTCTGATGGGTATCTGCAGGGATTCTGTGGAGTGCAGGCTCACCGAACCATTTTGGTGACGGTTCGTGTCTAATATTTATCTTCCTCGATGAGCTTCGTGTGTCTTAGTTGCGCTTGGAGTCGCTCTAAGGGCTAAGCTGTTGATGCTGGCGGTCCCTCCCTTTTTTGTTCTGCAACCGAAGGAAACATCAGTCTTTTTATGCCGTCAGCTCCCACCTAATAAATATTGGCAGAGGTGGGCAGGACAGAGGTCGGTATCGAGCATGTGGAGATGCTGTTGAAGCTCTAAAATCTCATAGCGGACGCAAAGAGCATGAGAGCATACTATAAGATACTATCTTTGCAGGTCCCGGAATTTTTCGCAGACAGGCGTACAATGAAAGTGCAAGCGTCCGGCCGGTGGCACCTCCGAATTCCGCGAGAAGCGACATCACATGGCCGTGTTCTCTCGACTAGGTATCCGGGTTTTTCATACACCAAAGCTAGTATCGCCGATGACCGACCGACCCGTCTGACGCTACTTCCAATGTCAACAAGGAGAATTCTCATGGCTTACCAGCCGACCATCCTAAACGGTGAAACTGTCTTCCGTAACGAAGTTTTTCAGACCGGTCTTATGTCCCAGCTGCTGGACGGTATTTACGACGGTGAGATGACCATCGGTGAACTCCTGAGCCACGGCAGCTTCGGTGTAGGTACCTTCAACGGTCTCGACGGCGAAATGGTCGTCCTCGACGGAGTCTGCTACCAGGTGCGTCACGATGGTTCCGTATCTATGCCGGATCTGACTCAGCAGACCCCCTACGCCGTGGTCACTAATTTTGTGCCCATGATTAAGCGTGAGCTACCGCAGAACCTGCTCCGTAAGTCTGCCTCGCAGATTCTGGATGACTTCACCGTCTCCAAGAACTACATGTACGCCATCAAGATTTACGGCGAGTTCGAATGGGTCCGCACCCGCACCGTGAAGAAGCAGGAAAAGCCCTACCCGAAGATGGTAGACGCAACCGAAAATGAAGACATCGTCCAGTTTGACAACGTGACCGGTACGATTGTTGGTTTCCGTACACCCATCTACGAGCAGGGTATTTCGGTGCCGGGCTGCCACGCTCACTTCATCGACGACGACCGCACCCGCGGCGGCCACGTGGTCGACTTCAAGCTGCGCTCCGCAAAGGTCGAGATTTGCCCCGGTACCGGTCTGCAGCTGCACCTGCCGCTGACCTCTGAGTTCTCCTCCGCTAATCTCTCCCCTGAGGATTTGGCAGAGCAGATTTCTAAGGCTGAAAAGCACTAAGCTCCCCCCCCCCGGGATATAGCAACGAAGGGGCTGCCCTCTACAGATCTGTAGAGGGCAGCCCCTTCGTGTTTATATGCACTGTAAACGGCGCTTACGCCTCGGGCACGAACTCACCGTAACCGCGCTCGCGCAGGGCGGCACGCACCTTCTCGGCGGCCGCATCCAGCTCTTCAGTGGTTGCGTCCTTCTTTGCATTAGCCGGATCGTAATCAGCCATGCCGTCAGCTGGGAACAGGTGGATGTGGGTATGCGGCACGTCGAAGCCCGCAATCATCAGAGCTACACGGTCCTTATCAAACGCCTGATCCAGGGCACCAGAAATCTTGTGCGCTACAGCAAACAGGTGCGCTGCCAGTTCAGCCGGCAGATCGGGCCAACGGTCAATCTCAGCGCGGGGAACGAGCAGTAGGTGACCTTCCGACAGAGGCATGATATCCATGAACGCCACGCACTGGTCATCCTTCCAGACGAAACGACCCGGGATTTCGCCATCAATAATCTTAGTAAAAATCGTGCTCACGATACTCTCCTTCATGCGCCGTCATCAGCGCGTTTGAATCTCAAAATTCAGACTCTATGCCTGAACCTCAATACTCTCACCGGGGTTTAGATGCTTCAGCTCAGTACCGTACTTCGCACCGAAATTCGTCACCAGGCCCTCAATAATGCCGGTACCGTTCTGGTTAATCATGCCGTTGTGAATCGGAACCACACGCTGCGCGCCGGTCGCAATCACAAAATCGATGACTTCCTGAACCTTCGACCAGGGGGCATGAATCGGCACCAGGACGGTATTTGCACGCACCCGGTGAGGAACCACCAGTGAATCACCCGGGTGGTACACGGCACCGTTAATCAGGTAACCAACATTGGCGATCATCTGAATCAGCGGGTGAATCAGGGCGTGCTGACCGCCGTAGGTCTTCACCTCAAAACCGGGGATGCTGAACTCAGAATCAGAGGAAACAACGGTAACCTCGGCAGCAGGCACAGCCTCATTAATAACCTGGGCGACAGCCTCGGGAGCCCAAATCTTCAACGGGTTCTGCGACTCGGCGCGCTGAGCAATCAGCGGCAGCACCGACGGTTCATCAAAATGGTCCGGATGCGCGTGAGTCACGAACAGGTAATCCGCGCCTTCCAGCACGGTGACATGTTCGCCTTCAGCAGCAAAGTTACCGGGGTCAAGAACGAGGGTGTGCCCCTCATTCTCAAGGCGGATACATGAGTGGGTGTACTTCGTCATTTTCATAGTTTTAGTCTACCGTTAACTCTCATTCATGCCTGTTGGTGACTTCACCTTTTGGAATAAAGCGCAAATCACTCACCTTTTGAACGCCTCTAGTGTAAAGTCGTAAGACAAGATCGACCACACAATGGGGCGGAGGTCCGCCCCGAAAGGTTCAGCAATGGACACTCATATTCCCGTACGGAGAATTACGAAGCCCGCCGAAGCCCGAAATACCCGCCAGCGTCGCATCATCAAAGCGACCATGGAAGAGCTCGGTGATTTCATCTCAGCACAGGATCTGCACCTGATCCTCGCGAACCGCAAGGAACAGGTCTCTCTCGCAACCACCTACCGTGTACTGCAGTCGCTGGCTAACGCCGGCGAGATCGACTCGGTCAAGGGCATTGAAGGTGAGACCCTGTACCGCCACTGCCAGGTGAAAGATCACCACCACCACCTGCTCTGCCGCCGATGCGGCACCGCCATTGAGCTGGAAGCACCCGCCCTCGAGGACTGGGCGCTGGCGATGGGCAAGCAATACGGCTTCTCGGAGCTGGAGCATGTGGTAGAAGTGACCGGCTACTGCCCGGACTGCACTTTAGCACGTCGCCAGGAAGAATCGCAGGGCGGCGCTGCACGCTAATGTTGCAGGCTAAGCCGCAACCTCTAAGCCCCTCATTCTGAGGAGCTATCCCCATCCAGGGAAAACCTTCTCAACGAAGGAAACGGCGCCTTCAAAGATCTTTGACGCCGCGACAGCACGACACACAGGGCATCTGTACAAGACAACACCACACATACTAAGCCCCCGCCGCACCGGGACACCCCCCCCCCTTCACCGCGGCACCCATGCACGACAATGAAAGAGCCCCACCTCATTCCTGAGGCGGGGCTCTTTCTTATAGGTTCTATGCCTTCTCAGTCAGCTGACGGCCCGACGCGCTATGGCGACGCTTCACGCCACCAATCACACGGCACACCACATAAATTAGGAAGGAAATACTGGTCACGTAGGGGCTAATGGGCAGGGAACCGGCAAGAGCCAGCAGAATACCCCCCACAATGGACGCCTCCGCAAACAGCACCGACAGGATCAGGGTGCGTACCGGAGAGGCAGTCACCTGCATCGCCGCAGCCGCCGGAGTAATCAGTAGCGCTAGCACCAGCAGCGAACCGACTACCTGCACCGACAGCGCCACAGCAATACCCAGAATCACCATGAACACCAGGGACAAAAAGCGCATCGGCACGCCCTTAGCGCGCGCGACCTCCGGGTCCAGGGAGGCGAAGCTCAGCGGACGCCACACCATCACCAGCAGGGAAATAATAACCACCGCACCAATAATCATGGTGTGCAGCTGGTCAGCATCCACAGACACAATCTGACCGGTCAGCAGACCAAACTTATTGGCGCTACGACCCTGGTACAGGGAGAGGAAGAGAATACCCAAGCCCAAGCCGAACGGCATGAGTGCACCAATCACCGAGTTCGAGTTACTCGCCTTAGAGCCCAAAAAGGCAATCAGCAGAGCCGAGGCAATCGAACCAACCATGGAGCCGGTCACCACGTCATAGCCGAGCAACAGGGCAAGGGCGGCACCAGCGAAAGACATTTCAGAGATGCCGTGCACCGCAAAGGCGTGGTCGCGCATCATCACGAAAATACCGACGAAACCGCCGATAAGGCCCAGAACAGCGCCAGCAAAAATAGAGTTCTGCAGCATCTGCAGCAGCTCACCGTAGCGGTCAAAGACGAAGATACGGGAGAGCAAATCATTCTGCGCGACGGCAACCGGAGCCAGAGCAGGGAGGAAAGCAAGAATGGTCATCGAGTGGTTCCTCCCGGAAGGTGTAGGGTGCGCTGCGGTTCAGAAAGACCAGACTTCAGGTGAGAGCCATGAATGTTCTGGTCGGTGCCCACAAGATGGCAGTGGTCGCTGGCGTGAGTCTCACCCACCACCACATAGCGGCCGTTGGATTTGAGCACGCTCACCGGAGTTCCGTACAGGGAAGTGAGGGTCTCGCTGGTCATAACCTCTTCCACCGAGCCGACCGTGAAACGGCCATTCGCCAAGTAGAGGACACGATCCACATGCTCAATGATGGGGTTAATCTCGTGGGTCACGAACACTACCGCCACGCCGCGTTCACGATTGAAACGGTGAATCAGCTCAGCCACCGCGTACTGGTGGTTGAGGTCCAGGGAGAGGAGTGCCTCGTCAGCCAGCAGAATTTTCGGGTCGTTCGCGAGCGCCTGAGCAATACGCAGGCGCTGCTGCTCACCGCCGGAGAGAAGGCCCACCGGCACGTTCGCGTATTCGGTCGCGCCGACGGCTTCGAGGAGCTCGTCCACCTTGGCGCGGTATTTTCGGCCGTGCAGGCGGATGCCCCAGCGGGGCCCGTCCACGCCAAGTCCCACCAGGTCGCGGGCGCGCATCGGGGTGGAGGTAGGGATGGACTTCTGTTGCGGTACGTAGCCGACTCCGGCGTTGCCCAGGCGTGCGGGCTTGCCGAGCACAGAGATTTCGCCGGCGTTGAGTCCGGTCAGACCGAGAACAACTTTGAGGAAGGTGGACTTACCGGAGCCGTTGGGTCCGAGCACGGCGAAGTATTCGCCTGCACCGATGTCGAGGGTTAGATCTTTCCAGAGGGTGCGGGCCCCGAAAGCGAGGTTACCCCCGCGAATAGAAATCGCGGGGGTGGCACCGTTATTATTACCAGTCACTTAGGAGAGCGCCTTTTCGAGGTTGCTGACGTTGGTCTTCATCCATGCCAGGTAGTTGGTGTTCTCCGGCAGGGTTTCGGTGAAGGATACGTAGTTCACCGAGGCGTCCTTAGCTGCCTGTAGCACCTCATTGGTCTGGGAGGTAGAGGTCTGCTCGTTGTATGCGAGTAGATGGACCTTCTTCTCGGTGACCATGTCCTTGGTTTCCTTCAGGACGAGGGCGGGAACGTCGTTGCCGGCTTCGGCCGCCTCAACGAATTCGCTGGGGGTTGCGTTCTCTGCGCCGGTGGAGGAAATCAGATAGTCCGGCACAGGCTCGGTGGACAGGTACTTCTTACCCTCGCCGGCGATTGCCTTAGCTGCTGCATCCAGTGCGTCCAGTTCCTTGGCGAAAGTGGATGCGTTGGTGCGGAACACCTCAGCATGTGCGGAGTCGAGGCCTGCAAGCTCTTCAGCGATCTGCTGGGCGATCTTCTTCATGGTTTCGAAGTCGTACCAGAGGTGCTCGTTGAATTCGTGTGCGTGGGCGTGGTCGTCGCCGTCTTCGTGATGTTCACCGCCGCGGTGGTCCTCGACCAGGTGGGTGTATTCGGCGTCGGTGAGCTTACCGCTGATCTTGACCGCGTTCACAATCTTCTGGGAGGTGTTATCCTTGCCCGCGAGGTCTTCAAGGAACAGGTCGTAGCCTGCGCCGTTGATGACGATTAGGGATGCGTCCTTTGCCTTAAGGCGGTCGGCGCTGGTGGCTTCATAGGAGTGGGGGTCGGTGCTGGTGGAGGCAATCAGCGCGGTCACCTCAATGTATTCGCCGCCAATCTGCTTAGCGATATCTGCGTAGACGTCGGTGGAGGCGACAACCTTGACCTTGCCTTTGGAACCAGCCGAGGAGGATGAACTGGAGGAGGTGTTGTTCTCGGTTGCGCAGCCTGCCAGCAGCAGGGAGGATGCAGCGAGTGAGCCCATTGCGGTGAGGAAGTGCTTACGGGTAATCTTCGGGTACGACATATGGGCTCTCTTTCGCTTCGTTCTGTTCTGTAGGTTTCTTAACTACATCATGAGCACACCCGTATAAACAACTCTTTATTGGTCTCATTATTGGTCTCATTGAGGTGATGTTGGGCGGCTCATTTCTCTGTCAGGAGCTTATGGAGCAGGGATATATAGCCAGGCCCATTCCGCTCCCCCAATGCCGCTTCATACCGCCCCCTGAGACTACCTCTTACGTACCACCATCAACCGTTTTTGGCAGTAAAACAGCCCACCCCGCGCTCTTCTTCACGAGAGTGCCGGGCGGGCTGTGTGTTCAAGATTCCCCTGTTTTACTCGGGGTATCTCACGATGCGGTTATTGGGCTTTACGCGACTGCTGTCGGCGCACACGCTCACGCACCGCGTCCTGGGTGGTGTCGTTGATTTCGCCGACGAGCTCCTCCAGCACATCTTCGAGGAAGACCACGCCGAGGGTTACGCCATGCTCATCCATAACCTGCGCGATATGGGTTCGGCTACGCTGCATGGAGGCGAGCGCGTCATCAATATCGGTGGTCGGGGTGAGCGTGTCCAGGGAACGCAGCTTGTACCAGGGGAAGGGCTCATCGAACCGTTCGGAGGCGATGGCGAGGGCGTCCTTCACGTGCAGGTAGCCCATGTAAGTTCCGTCGCTGTCGGCAATGACGAAGCGGGAGTAGCCGCTGCGTGCCACGGCACGTTCCAGCTCGGCTGGGGTACTGCCGAAGGGCAGGGTGACGAGTTTATCGCCGGGCACCATGATTTCGTAGACGTCCTTCTCGGTGAATTCGAGAGCGCTTTCAATCACGCCTGCGTCGTCTTCCACTGTGCCTTCCGCGGTTGAGGTTGCCACGATGGTCTGCAGCTCACCCAGGGTGAAGGTGGAGGCGACTTCGTCCTTCGCTTCGACCTTCATGAGCGCCAACAGCTTATTGGACAGATTGTTCAGCAGGGCAACCACGGGGGCGAAAATTTTGGAGACGGTCACCAGAGTCGGCACGATCCAGAGAGCCACACCGCGGGCGGCGAGGGTCACGGCGGCGTTCTTGGGAACCATCTCGCCGAAAATCACGTGCAGGTAGGTGACCAGGATCAGGGTGATACCGAAGGCGAGCACATCCACGATTGTGTGGGGCAAGCCGACCAGGTGCAGGGGCACCTCCAGCATGTGGTGCAGCGCCGGTTCTGAAACGTTCAGGATCAGCAGGGAGCAGATGGTGATGCCCAGCTGGCAGGTGGCGAGCATGAGCGAGACATTTTCTAGCGCGTAGATGACGGTCTGCGCTCGTTTATTGCCTTCTTCGGCGAGCGGTTCGATTTGTGCTCGTCGGGTGGACATAATGGCGAATTCACCGGCGACGAAGAAGGCGTTTCCGGCGAGCAGGATGATGAGCAGTACTATGGCTACCCAGTCGTTCATGCGTTGCCTCCCTTTTCGGTCTGTTCCTGCGCACTAGGTGCGGGGGTGAATCGGATGCGGTCCACGCGGCGGCCTTCGAGGGTGTCCACGCGCAGGGTGCCGCCGGGCACGGGGACGCTGTCGCCTACTTCGGGGATGCGACCGAGCCGTTCCATCATAAAGCCGCCGACGGTTTCATATTCGGGGCTTTCCTCAACCTCGAGCCCGGGGATAAGGGTGTTGATTTCGTCGGGGCGGCGCAGACCGGAGAACACCCAGTCGCCGTTGCCGTAGCGTAGGGGGCGTTCGGTGCGGCCGCGGTCGTGTTCGTCGGAGACTTCGCCGACGATTTCTTCGACGAGGTCTTCAAGGGTTGCGATGCCCGCGGTTCCGCCGTATTCGTCGAGGACCACGGCAAGCTGCAGGGCGCCCTGGCGCAGCCGGGTGAGCAGCGCGTCCAGGTGCAGGGTTTCGGGCACCTGCAGCACGTCTTCTGCGAGGGCGCCGGCTTCAAGGGTTTCGCGGACCTCCGGGGGCACACCGACTGCCTTCTTCACGTGCACGACGCCCACAATGTTGTCGTGGTCGCCCTTGTAAAGGGGGAATCGGGAGTGGCCGGTGGAGCGTGCCAGCTTGATGACTTCGGTAACGGGGGCGGTGTCTTCGAGCATGGCGACCTGCCCGCGCGAGGTCATCACTTCGGAGGCGGTCAGCTCGGAGAAGCGCAGGGTGCGGTCCACAAAACGTGCCGTGTCGGAGTCAAGGGTGCCTTCTTCCGCGGAGCGGCGCACCATGGAGGAGAGCTCTTCTGGGGTGCGTGCCGCGGAGAGTTCTTCTTTGGCTTCCATGCCGAAGCGTCCGAGGATCCAGTTGGCGGAGCCGTTCATGAGGCGCACGAGTGGGGACATGACCCGGGTGAATGCCAGCTGTGCGGGGGCAACTCGGCGTGCCACGGTGTAGGGGGCAGCAATGGCGAGGCCTTTGGGCAACAGCTCGCCAATAATCATGGACAGCAGGGTTGCGACGAGCATTGCCAGCAGCAGGGTGAGCATATCGGTCACGCTGCTGGGCAACCCCATGCTGTTGATTACACCGGTGGTGAGCGCCTTGATGGCGGAATCGAGAGTGTAGCCGGTCAGCAGCGTGGTGATGGTGATGCCAATCTGGCAGCTGGACAGCTGAGTGGAGAGGGTTTTGAGGCAACGCAGGACAGCGTCTGCGGCTTTATCGCCGGAGTCTTTTGCCTGCTGCACGGTCGCAGTTTCGAGTGCCACGAGGGAGAACTCTACGGCGACAAAGAAGCCGGTACCCAGGATGAGGAGTAGACCGATGAGTAGGAGTATCAGATCCACGCAGTCACCGCCTCCGCGGGGTGATTTGCGCTGTGCTGGTTCTGGCGTAGAGATTCAACAGGCATCTTGTCCAGATGCTGAGCGCCCGAGGAGGGGCTATTTTCGGGTGCGCTGATGCCATAGGGCACAGCGTGTGCTGGCAGTATTCTGCATTGACTAGTAGTCAGAGTCTTACTCAAAGGGTCATCCATACCCCATATTTTAGCGAAGGTTTCGTCTCTTCCAGACGCCTTAGAGCGCCTGCTCACAAGTGCAAGACTGAGATTGTTATGCATGCGGCTCATAGCAAATCAGCAAGAGTAAAAAATTGCATTGCGGATATAGCGCGATGAGCTGGAAAGTTCACCGTGCTTCTCTTTACACTTATACATAGGAGCATGAGTGTGCCGCCATGCAAGCGGATGAACCCCGACGTTCACGGCACGCTAGGCAGGTTGGTACGGTGCACACCCGCACACACAACAGCCACCAAAGGCGATGCGCACATGCTCAGCGTGATGATTCGCCCCTCGAAGACGCGGGTCGTCTATGCCGGGCGAGCCCCGGACGCGACGGATAAATTCACACTAATTGGAAGAGGCGTTATAACGTGCCAAATCTGCCAGAACATCTGGTTCCTGAGGAATTTGCCGGTAACGAATGGTTCGTTGAAGAACAGTACGAGCGTTACCAGAAGGACAAGAACCTCGTGGACCATTCATGGTGGCCCATTTTTGAGACCATCGATAAGGCGCTGGGAGGCGCCGGTACCACTAGTGCAGCTCCTGCTGCGGCACCCGCTGTACCTGCTGCACCTGTAACACCTCCAGCTCCCGCGGCACCGAAGCCTGCGGCTGCGCCTGCTACCCCCACCCCTCCCGCTGCTACCAAGAAGGCTGAACCTGTGGAACCTGTTGAAGACAAGATTGTCCCCCTCCGCGGCCCTGCTAAGGCAGTCGTCACGACCATGGAAGAGTCGCTGACTGTCCCCACCGCAACCACCGTTCGTGCGGTCCCCGCAAAGTTGCTCATTGAGAACCGCACTGCCATCAACAAGTACCTGGCAAGTACCCGTGGCGGCAAGGTCTCCTTCACTCACATCATCGGTTACGCAGTAATTCGCGCGGTAGCAGCGATGCCTTCGATGAACGTGACCTACGGTGTGGATGAGAAGGGCAAGCCCGTTGCAATCCACAACGCACACGTGAACTTTGGTCTGGCTATTGACCTGCCCCGCCCCGATGGTTCCCGCAACCTGGTTGTTCCGAACCTGAAGGGTGCTGAACAGCTGAGCTTCCGCGAGTTCTGGGATGCGTACAACGACATCGTTAAGCGTGGCCGTAATGGCGCGCTGACCATTGAGGACTTCCGCGGCACCACTGTTTCGCTGACCAACCCCGGTGGTATTGGTACCGTCCACTCGGTGCCCCGCCTCTCCAAGGGCCAGGCGGCCATCATTGGTGTGGGTGCTTTGGAGTACCCGGCTGAGTTCCGCGGCCTGTCCGAGAAGCTCATCACTCAGCAGGGCCTATCCAAGATCATCACCCTGACCAGCACCTACGACCACCGCGTCATTCAGGGTGCAGGTTCCGGTGAGTTCCTGAAGCTGGTTGAGCACTACCTACTCGGCGGCGACGACTTCTACGATGCAATCTTCCGCGACCTGAAGGTTCCTTTCGAGCCGGTTCGTTGGGCCCGCGACAACCACGTCGATGACGCTCAGGAAATTTCCAAGGTTGCACGTATTCAGCAGCTGATTCACGCTTACCGTGTGCACGGCCACCTGACCGCAGCAACCAACCCCGTTGGTTACAAGATGCGTTCGCACCCGGACCTGAAGCTGGAGAACTACGGTCTGACCCTGTGGGATCTGGACCGCGTCTACCCGACCGGTGGCTTTGGCGGTTCTGAGCGTCTGCCGCTGCGCACCATCCTGGAGCGCCTGCACGAGGCATACTCCGGTTCTCTGTCCGTTGAGTACATGTACTCTGAGGACCCCGAGGTTCGTGCATGGTTCCAGGAACGTCTGGAGCGCGGTGCCGCTAAGCCCACCCGTGAGGAGCAGTTGCGTGTTCTTTCCAAGCTGGTTGAGGCTGAGGCGTTTGAAAACTTCCTGCAGACCAAGTACCTGGGCCAGAAGCGTTTCTCCCTGGAGGGCGGCGAGTCCCTGATTCCGCTGCTGGACGCTGTTCTGGACAAGGCCGCTAACAACGACCTAAAGGGCGTTGCGATTGGTATGGCACACCGCGGTCGCCTGAACGTGCTGACCAACATTGCCGGTAAGTCCTACGCTCAGATTTTCCGTGAGTTCTCCGGCACCGCAGCACCTTACGAGGGCGGCTCCGGTGACGTGAAGTACCACCTCGGTACCGAGGGTGTCTTCACCTCCGATTCCGGTAAGCAGACCCAGGTGTACGTGGCTGCTAACCCCTCGCACCTTGAGGCTGCAAATACCGTACTCGAAGGCATCGTCCGCGCTAAGCAGGACGTCTACCGCGAGCAGGGCATTGAAGGCCACCCGGTCCTGCCGATCCTGATTCACGGTGACGCAGCGTTCGCGGGCCAGGGCATCGTCATGGAGACCCTGCAGATGGCTGGTCTGAAGGCCTACACCACAGGCGGCACCCTGCACGTTGTGGTGAACAACCAGATTGGCTTCACTACCCTGCCGAACGATGGCCGCACCGCAACCCACGCCTCCGACATTGCGCGTATGACCAAGGCTCCGGTCTTCCACGTCAACGCTGATGATCCAGATGCTGTAGTTCGCGCCGCACGCCTGGCATTCGAGTACCGTGAGCGCTTCGGTTGCGACGTTGTCATTGACCTGATTTGCTACCGCCGCCGCGGTCACAACGAGGCTGACGATCCGTCGATGACCCAGCCGAAGATGTACCAGGATATTGACGTCCTGCCCTCGACCCGCACCCTGTACGCACAGGATTTGGTCGGTCGTGGCGATGTCTCTCAGGAAGAGGCAGACGAAGTTCTGAACTCCTACCACTCGAAGCTGGACGCTATCTTCGTCGAGACTCAGTCTTCGGCACCGGCTCCTGCTGGCGCACATGTTTCCGGTCTGGAACTGCCCGCATCCCAGCAGAATACCGAGGTCGTTCACTCCGGTAAGACTGCAATCTCCCGCGACACTCTGCAGCACATCGCTGACGCGTTCGGTAAGGCTCCCGAGGGCTTCACCATCCACAAGAAGCTAAAGAAGCTCATGGACCAGCGCGTTGAGATGGGCCGTAGCGGCAACGTGAACTGGGGTATGGGCGAACTGCTCGCCTTCGGTTCGCTGCTGATGGAGGGCACCGACGTTCGTATGAGCGGTCAGGATGTTCAGCGCGGTACCTTCGTTCAGCGTCACGCTGTTCTGCACGACCACATCACTGATGAGGAATGGTCGCCGCTGGAGCACCTCTCTGAGGATCAGGGCAAGTTCCGTATCTACAACTCTTTCCTCTCTGAGTACGGCGTTCTCGGCTTCGAGTACGGCTACTCGGTAGAGCGCCCCGACTCGCTCGTGGTGTGGGAGGCTCAGTTCGGTGACTTCGCAAACGGTGCTCAGACCATCATTGACGAGTTCGTGTCCTCCTCCGAGCAGAAGTGGGGTCAGCGTTCCTCGCTGGTTATGCTGCTTCCTCACGGCTACGAGGGTCAGGGTCCTGACCACTCCTCGGCTCGTGTTGAGCGTTACCTGCAGCTGTGCGCTGAAAACAACATGACTGTGGCTTGCCCGTCGACCCCGGCTTCGCACTTCCACCTGCTGCGTCGTCATGCTCAGCACCGTCCGTACAAGCCGCTGGTGGTGATCAGCCCCAAGCAGCTGTTGCGTCTGAAGGCTGCTGCATCCTCGATTGAGGACTTCACTGAGGGTTCGTTCCAGCCGGTGATTGGTGACCGTTCGGGCATCAACCCGGCTCAGGTTGAGCGTCTGGTCTTTGTTTCCGGTCGTCTCTACTACGATCTGGAGGCAGAGCGCGAGCGCCGCGGCGACACCAAGACCGCTATTGTCTCGGTGGAGCAGCTGTACCCGCTGCCCGAGCAGGAGATCAAGGAGCAGCTGGCTCTGTACTCGAACGCTACCGACATTGTGTGGGCTCAGGACGAGCCCGCTAACCAGGGTCAGTGGCCGTTCATGGCAGTGAACCTGTTGCCGTTGCTGGACCGCCGCGTGCGTCTTGCTTCCCGTGCTGCTGCGGCTTCCCCGGCTGCTGGTACCGGTAAGCTGCACACTGCTGAGGCTGAGGCCCTGTTCAACCAGGTCTTCGAAGGCTAAGGTCTTCTGCGGCTAAGCAGCTAAGGTTTTAGCTCTTCAAAACCCGTCTTCCCATCAGATGTTTCTGGTGCGAAGACGGGTTTTTTAGTCTCAGATACTTACCGGAGAGGATATTAAGTTCGAAAAGAGGCTCAATAGCGCTTATCCTAGATATGAAGACTATTACTCACGTGCCTTGCCGCCTCTACGGCGGGCGCATCCTGCTGAAGAAAGAATTCCGTGGAGCAACGCAATATTCGAATTGTGGCAGTCGGCGATGACCTGCTCGCCGGTGTTGGCGACCCCCGTACCCTCGGCTGGTTTGGCCGTGTTATGGCGCGCACCCCGCAGACCACTGCATCCATTGCGGCATATAACCTTGCCGCGCCCAATGAAGGTAGCGAGCAGCTGAATGCACGCTGGTTTGAGGAGGCGCGCCGCCGCTTCGTTCCCGGTGCTGATAACCGCCTCATTATTGCTCCGTCGACCTTTGACATTGATTTGGGTCTGACCAGCGCTCGTTCGCGTTTGAACCTGGCAAACATTGTGGACATGGCGTCGCAGAACAACATTAAGGTTCTGGTTGTTGGTCCGCCGCCGACCCTGGACGCTGAGCGTAACCGCCGTATCGCTGACCTGTCGGCGGCATACGCGGATGTGGTGACCCGCCGTAACCACGTGTACGTGGATACGTTCAACCCGCTGCTTCACCATGAGCAGTGGCGCAACGATCTTGCTGCAAATGATGGTCGCCCGGGTCAGTCCGGTTACGGTCTGATGGCGTGGCTGGTTCTGCACCGCGGTTGGTACAACTGGCTGAACATTCCTGAGCACGGCTAAGAGCCTGCTCCCCCGGCTGGGACTGCGAGTTGATGCGAAGAAAGTTCGTGTTTTTTAGCTCATATCCCGGTTCCAAGATGCAATCATGCCGTTTCTATGAAAAAATAGACGGCGTTGCCCTTATAGCGTGGGCCACCGGTTTTCGGTGGCCGCCTCTGCTAGGGCAGGTAATAGGGAGCGCGCACCGCGAAGGTGGGGCGTGCATCCATGAACACTATAAGGAGGCTCTGATGAGCAAGCGCGGTCGTAAGCGCAAGGACCGTCGTAAGGGCGGCGCAAACCACGGTAAGCGCCCCAACGCATAAGGTATCTTGTATACACTTTAAAACCCCGGCGTTTCGGATATTATTCGGACCCGGGGTTTTGCTTTACCCGTAGATGTTTGTGGGCGTTCTGCGGAATAAAGAGAAGAATTCTACGTTATGGATGTGAACGCCTGGCGCGTTCCTGTAGAGGAGAAACATGGCTGAAACCAACACCGCGGCGGATACCCGCGAGCTGCGCGAACGCTTTACCGCGGATGCTATGCAGTATGTGGATCAGCTCTACGCTGCCGCCCTGCGGATGAGCCGCAACTCTGCCGATGCTGAAGACTTGGTGCAGGAAACCTATATGAAGGCTTTTGCCTCGTACCACCAGTTCACCGAGGGTACGAACCTGAAGGCGTGGCTGTACCGCATCCTGACGAATACGTACATCAATCTGTACCGTAAGCGTAAACGTGAGCCACAGCAGTCTCAAGGTGAGACGGTGGAGGATTGGCAGCTAGCTCAGGCCGGCGAGCATGATGCGGTAGGTCTGCGTTCTGCTGAGGCGGAGGCGCTGAGCGCCCTGCCGAATACCGAGGTTCGTGAGGCTCTGAACGAGCTGTCTGAGGATTTCCGCATGGTGGTGTACTACTCCGATGTGGAGGGTTTCGCGTACAAGGATATTGCGGAGATTCTGGATATCCCCATGGGCACGGTGATGTCTCGTCTGCATCGTGGCCGCCGGATTTTGCGTGAAAAGCTACTCGATTATGCGCGAGAGAATGGTCTGCGCCCTTCGACTATCGCAAAGGTAGCAGCGAAGACACATGCTAAGGCGCAGCCGGCTAAGGCTACCACAGCCAAGGGCGTAAAGTCTCCGCCGGCGAGCTCTCGTTCCGAGGTGCCTGCGGATTCTTAACTCCGTTCTTCTACCGGTGAGATAGCCCCATGAGGTTATGGCTAGACTTCCCCTAACGCTTTATACCTTCCGTGTGAAAGGAACCCCCGATGTCAAGCACAGACAAGAATTTTTCCGTCCCCCAAACCCCTGCAGCTTCCGTAGCTTCTGAGCCGCTAGAGGATTGCGGAGGCCAGCCCTGCTCATCGACCCTCAAGCGCCTCTACGAATTCCTCGATAGGGAGCTGAGCCCCGAGCAGCTACACACAATTCAGGCGCATCTGAATGCCTGCCCCGAGTGCGCGGATGTAAAGGACTTTGAGCTGATGGTGCGTGAGAAGATGCGTTCTTCGTGCGCTCAGCAGGCGCCCGAGCAGTTGAAGGTGAGACTGTTGCAGGATGTGCAGAATTTCTGCGCCAAAGCGAACCTCTAAACTGCCCCAAGTTGTTGTCCCGCTGAGGTACAGAAATCGAATGATGAGTAAAGGTGGTGCACCAATGACGGTGCGCCGCCTTTACGCGTATTGGTTAGTTCACGCTGTATAGCTCGTGTTACCTGGTTCGTTCGGGCCGCATATCTCAGCGCTGGAGCCCTCAGCGGCTCGCAAACCCTCAACCGGTAGAATAGTGGTAGACGTCAACGGGCACAGCGTCTCTGAGTCTGCGCCCCCCATGATTTGAACCAGAAGAGGATGTATGAGCGACGCAGCAGTGCAACTTTCCCCCGGCGATTGGCCCGCTCCCCTGGTGCCCGCCTCCAGCGAAACCGCTGGCAAGAACGCGCTGGTGCATATTCCGGGTTCTAAGTCGCTCACGAACCGTTATCTGCTGCTTGCTGCTTTGGCCGATTCCCCTTCGTATTTTCGTGCGCCTCTACATTCGCGCGATTCGGCGCTGATGATTGAGGCGCTGCGTCAGCTAGGGGCGGGTATTGAGCTGGTGCCGACCGATTCGCCGTTTGGTCCGGATATCAAGGTCACTCCCCTCAACTTTGCGCAGGCAGATTCCATACAGCCGCAGGCGGTGTCGATTGAGTGCGGTCTTGCCGGTACCGTGATGCGTTTTGTACCCGCTCTGGCGGCACTGCTGCCGGGTGAGTTTGCTTTTGACGGTGACCTGCATGCCCGTCAGCGTCCGATGGGTCCTGTCCTAGAGGGTCTGCGTCAGCTGGGTGTGCAGGTGGATTATGAGCAGGGCGAGAACGCTCTGCCCTTCGTGCTACGCTCCCCCGGTCTGGCGAGCGCGGAGGGTGTCTCTGAGGCGCCCGTTGTTCGTATTGATGCTTCGACCTCGTCTCAGTTCGTTTCGGCTCTGCTGTTGATGGCCCCTCGCCTGCCGCAGGGCATGGTGCTGGTGCACGAGGGCTCTTCGGTGCCGTCCATCCCGCACATTCAGATGACCGTGGAGGCACTGCGTCAGATGGGCATCGAGGTTCAGGAGCACTACCCGAGCCAAGGCAACGAAGCAGAAGGTGGCGAGTACCGTTGGACGGTTCACCCCGGTTCTTTCCCCGGCTTTGAGATGACCATTGAGCCGGACCTGTCGAATGCCGGTCCGTTCCTTGCCGCTGCCGTGGTTACCGGCGAGTCGGTAACTATTCCCCACTGGCCGGAACCCGCGGCTGATTCTTCGGCGGGCACGACCCAGGTGGGCGATATGTGGCGTGAGCTTCTGCCCGCACTGGGTGCACAGGTTCGCTACTCTGAGGGCCGTCTGACCGTAACCGGTCCGGTGCAGCTTCCCGAGGGTGATTTCTCCTTTGACCTGTCTGCCGGTGGTGAGTTGGCGCCGACTATGGCGGCTGCCTGTGCTTTCGTGAAGGGTCGCGTGGAGCTGACCGGTATTGCGCATCTGCGCGGTCATGAGACGGACCGCCTTGCCGCGCTCGCCGCTGAGATTAACCGTCTGGGAGGCAGCGCCCACGACACCGCCGATTCGCTGGTGATTAAGGCGCCCATCCCCGCTACCGTTGAGGCTGCACAGGTTCTGGCTCGCACCTACGACGATCACCGTATGGCGACCTTCGCAGCGATTATTGGTCTGCGCCGCCCCAACGTGGTGGTGCAGAATGTGGCCACCGTGGCTAAGACCATGCCCCAATTTACCGCAATGTGGGAGGATATGCTGGTGCAATGGCAGACCGGCGCTTCCACCGTTACCGCCGACCAGGAGGTCTTCTAAATGGGTTCTTCCCGCATGAACGTGCGCGATTTCTCCGAATGGGATGAATCGGATGTGCGCGTGCGCCCGAACAAGAAGGGCTCCCGCCCCCGCACGAAGGACCGCCCGACCTTCAAAGAAGCGATTCGTGGCAGGGTCATTACGGTGGACCGCGGCCGCTGGTCGGTCGTCGTGGATGAGGGTACCGAGAAGGAGCGTACCCTCATTGCGGCGCGCGCTAAGGAGCTGCGCCGCACCGCGATTGTGACCGGTGACTTTGTGGACCTGGTGGGGGACACCTCCGGTGCGAAGGATACCCTGGCGCGCATTGTGCGTCTGGGCGAGCGCACCTCGATTCTGCGCCGTAGCGCCGATGACACCGACCCGTCGGAGCGCGTGGTCGTGGCGAATGCTCAGCAGCTGGTGATTGTGGTTGCTGCGGCGAACCCGGAGCCGCGCACCGGCTTCATTGACCGTGCCGTGGTGGCGGCGTTTGATGCCGGGATTGAGCCGATCCTGTGCATTACGAAGACCGACGTGCGGTACCCGCAGAACCTGCTGGATTACTATGCGGCGAGCGGTTTGAAGATTGTGCTGTCTTCGTCTTCGGATGGTTTGGCGCCGAGTCAGGAGGGCGCTGCCGGTTTGGAGTCGGCGCCGGTTCAGGAGCTTCTGCAGGAGCTGCTGGGTCAGGTGTCGGTGCTTCTGGGCCATTCGGGTGTGGGTAAGTCGACCCTGGTGAATGCGCTGACCGGCTCTGAGCGTGCAACCGGCCATGTGAACGCGGTGACGGGCCGTGGCCGCCACACTTCCTCGTCGGCGTTGGCGTTGCGTCCGGTGAATGCGAATGGGGATCCGATGGAGCCGGGCACCTGGATTATTGATACTCCGGGTATTCGTTCTTTCGGTCTGGCGCATGTGCCGCCGGAGACCGTGGTGGAGGCGTTCGTGGATCTGGCGCCGGGTGCGGCGAATTGCCCGAAGGCGTGTACTCACGCGGCACAAGCTCCCGAGTGCGGCCTGGAGGCGTACGTTGCTGCCGGTCATGCCGGTCAGAGCGGTCCCGCCCGCCTGGAGTCCTTGCGTAAGCTGCTGCTGTTGACTCCTGAAGAGGGCGATTCGGAGAAGGAACTGGGCGCTCTCGTCTAGGTTCTCTGCCCTGCATTACACACAGCACTGCACACACATTTTTGCTGACTACCTCACCGATACTGAAGAAGAGCATTACTATGAGCCGTCCCCAGCAGTACACCGACGATTTGCGTCTTGCGCATATTCTTGCCGATAGCGTCGATCGTGTGAGCGCCATGCGTTTTCGTGACCGCCCGGTCTTCTCCCCCGCATCCGAGGTGGTAGAGTCCGCCGAGGCGGCACCCGCTGCGGCACCGGTGGCGCCGTGGCAGCAGGCTACTCAGCAGCCCGCGGAGCCGCCGGCACCGGTGCAGGAGCCTGCCGATTACGCCTGGGGTGTAGCTCAGGAGGTTGAGGAGCTTCTGCGCGCGCAGCTGTCGCGTGTGCGTACTCGTGACGGTATTGCCGGTGAGCATGCCGGCTATAACGGTCAGGCGGCGCGCCAGTGGGTGATTGCGCCGATTGCTGAGCCGGATAATTTTCGCCGCGGCGTGCCGGTGTGGGCGACTCTGATTGCTTTGCTGGATCAAGGTGAGCCGGTGGTGGGTGTGGTGTCTGCACCCGCGCTGGGTCGCCGCTGGTGGGCTGCTCGCGGTTCGGGCGCGTACACGGGTAAGTCCTTGGCGCAGGCGACTCGTCTTGAGGTGTCTTCGCTGATTCAGCTGGATCAGCTGTCTGCCGCGTACACCGACCTCTCCTCCTGGAAGGCGGCCTCTGAAGGCGCTGTGGACCGCTCAGACGAACTCGTACAGCTTCTGGGCTGTGTGGGTCGTTCCCGCGCGTACGGTTCGTTCTGGGCGGCGTGTATGCTCGCTGAGGGTGCCGTGGACACCGTCGTGGACGCATCCCTGTCTTTCTACGAGGTGGCGGCGCTACTGCCGCTGATTCGTGAGGCTGGTGGCGTTGCCTCCACCCTGGAGGGCGATTTGCCCGAGCATGCGGGCGTTTCTGCCGCCGGTGTGCGCCCGGTGTCCCTGGTGGCAAGTAATACGGCGGCGGTCCAGCAGCAGGTGCTGGAGGCGCTCGCACCCCGACCCTAGTCTGCACTCCCCTCCCCGGTAGTGGTGACAATATAGCGAGGCGGCGGCTTTCCGGTAAGTGGAAAGCCTGTCTCGTATTCGCAGATGCCAGCC
>NZ_JAOVAM010000002.1 GCF_029850875.1 Rothia similimucilaginosa
CTTACTTTTCAGGAAGTTGTTTGTTGTTTGCGTTCACTGTATGGTTTTTGGATAACAATCCCGTAGGTTTGCGGTGATTATAGCGAGAGGGAAACGCCTGGTTCCATTCCGAACCCAGAAGCTAAGGCTCTTTGCGCCGATGGTACTGCACTTTTGAGGGTGTGGGAGAGTAGGTTATTGCCGCTTTATTGTTCAATAGCCCCGGCTTTGCCGGGGCTATTTTCGTTTGGGGAGGTCTAACGGCCTCCCCATTTGTCTTTAACATCCTATCGGTACGGGTGCACGGAAGGTGCTCTCTATACTAGAATGGTATGGCTTATGTTTAGGCATTAGCGGGTGTATCTAAAGCACCCCTCATAGAGTTGATGCCTCAGGCAGCGGTTCGCCCGAACCGACTGCATACCCTACCCGCCGACACTGGCGGATACCTCCCAAGGAGATTCATGTCTGAGACCCCCCGTCACGAGTCTAACGGCTCCGGCCCCCGCCATCACCGCAAGAACAGCGGAGGAAAGGACATCCGCTCCAAGAAGGGCGGCAAGAACTTTGGCGGTAAGGGCGGTTTCAAGCGTAATGACCGCGGAGGCAAAAAGTTTGACGGTCGTCGCTCCGATTCCCGATCCAAGGCACCTCGCTCCAACGGTCCCGAGGCTGAAGCACCTCGCGAAGAAGTACGCAGCATTGGTGGCCGTGCAGGCTACCGCCCCGCAAAGCCCAAGGCACCGGAAATTGACGATGACATCACCGGTCGCGAGCTGGACGGCGCAACCTTCCGTCAGCTGCGCGCCCTTGAGCCGCGCAACGCAGAAACCGTTGCAAAGCACCTCGCCATGGCAGGTCGCTACCTCGACATCGACCCCGAATTCGCACTAGAACACGCCGTTGCCGCATCCCGTAGCGCAGGCCGTATTGCCGCAGTACGCGAAGCTGTTGGTGTTGCCGCATACGTAGCAGAAGACTTCGAACTGGCACTGCGCGAACTGCGCACCCACCGCCGTATTAGCGGCTCCGTAGACCACCTGGCACTGCTGGCGGACTGCGAACGTGCGCTCGGCCGCCTACCCAAGGCAATGGAAATGATTGCAGAATCCAAGAAGGAAGAACTGCCCGCCAACGTGCGCGTAGAGCTCGCCATCGTTGAATCCGGCATCCTCAGCGATCAGGGCAAGAAGTCCGAGGCTGTCGTAGCACTGCAGATTCCTCAGCTGAACCCTAAGCGTGCCTTCGAATACAGCCCCCGCCTGTTCAGCGCGTACTCCGACGCGCTTGCTAACGCAGACCGTAACCAGGAAGCAGAACGCTGGGCACGCCTCTCATTCATGGCAGAAGCAGCATTGGGTCAGGGTAACTTCGCAGAACCCGAAATCTTCGACATGTTCGGTGAAGCAGGCCTCTTCGAACAGGAAGAGAAGTCCGTAGAACTCACTGAAACCGCAGAAGACGCTGAAAAGACCGCGGATGCTTCCGCAGAAGAGGAAGTAGCGGAGGACGAGAAGACCGAAGCTCCCAAGACTGAAGAAGCAGAAGAAACCTCCGCAGAATAAGACTGCGGAGAATCTAAGAATTCTAAATACGCGACCTAAGTGTCAGCGTGAAACCGCTGGACGCCACACCCAAGCAGGGAAGAGCGTCCAGCGGTTTTCCATATAATCGCCCGAAGGTGCCAACGCTAGAGTGTCTAACAGGTACGATTAATAGCGACAACCGCCAGAGACCCCGAGAGGAACACTCTATGACCAAGAACGCACTCCTATCCCGCTACGATGCCCTCCTCTCCGATCTGGACGGTGTAGTCTACGCAGGCCCCTTCGCCATCGAAGGCGCACCCGAAGCGCTCAACCGTGCCGAAGAAGAACTCAACGTACCGGTCATTTTTGTCACCAACAACGCATCGCGCTCCGTAGAATCCGTAGCAGAGCACCTGCGTGAACTGGGCGTGCACACCCGAGCAGGACGCGTCGTCAGCTCCGCACAGGCAGGCGCAGCACTGCTTGCACAGCATGTACCCGCAGGCTCCAAAGTACTCGTCACCGGCACCGAAGCACTTGCCGACTGTGTTCGTGCAGTAGGCCTCGAAACGGTACGCAAGGAAGAAGAAGGCCCTGTAGCCGTCATCCAGGGATTCGACCCCAAGATCGGATGGGAAGACCTCGCGGAAGCCGCCTACACCCTCGCAAACCCCGACATTCTCTGGATTGCAACTAACACTGACCAGAGCATCCCCAAGGAACGAGGCCAGGCACCCGGTAACGGCACCCTCGTCACAGCCGTAGCAACTGCCTCGCGCCGTACCCCGCTCGTCGCGGGTAAACCCGAAGCACCAATCTTCCACACCGCAGCGCAGGCAGTGAACTCCAGCCACCCCGTCATCGTGGGCGACCGCCTGGACACCGACATTCTCGGAGCCAACAACGCAAAGATGGACGGCGCCCTCGTCCTTACCGGCGTACAGACCTACCAGGACGTCATCGAGGCCGTGCCGAACCAGCGTCCGACCTATATTCTGCGCACCCTCGAGGACTTCTTCGCACCCTACCCCGAAATTGAGGTGCTCTACGAAGGCTACGAAGTCACCGCAACCGGCCCCACCTGGCAGGCACGAGTCCGCGGTGAAAACATGAGCCTGACCGGCCCCGAGATTGCAGATACCGAAGCATTCGCGGGTAGCGAGAGTGAAGCCGAAGCATGGCGCGTAGCCTGCGCGGCATGGTGGGCGGCAAACCCCGAACAGGGCGCACGCCCCAACATCCAGGGGATCCCCGGTGCCTAAAGAACCGGAGACTAACAGCACGGCAGAAGAAACCGCTGAGCTTGACGCCGAATTTGAGCGCCAACTCGCAGCGACCCTCGCCATGGACCCCGTAGAACGCGTCAAGCGCCTCGAAACGATGAGCGAGCAACTGGAGAAGGACCTCGAAAACCTCTCCTAGTTCGCGGCGGTGAACCCTCAGAACAGCAATGCTCTGAGGAGCACTAGATAGCCCGTCACCAGACGACGACAGAAAGAAGACAGAGACACCGTGCGCCTCGATAAATACCTGGTCGAAGCCGGATTCGTGAGCTCACGAACCCTCGCCGCAAAACTCATCGCGGCAGGAGACGTACAAGTCAACGGCAAGGTTGCACGCAAAGCGTCCATGCTCGTGGGCCCGGAGGATACCCTCTACGTGCGCCAGAGCGAACTGACCGAATACGTCAGTCGCGCAGGCCACAAGCTCGCCGGTGCCCTCGACGCATTCCCCGATATTGAGGTGGAAGGTAAGCGCTGCCTGGACGCGGGAGCCTCCACCGGAGGCTTTACCGACGTGCTACTTCGTCGAGGAGCTGCCCACGTAGCCGCCGTTGATGTAGGACACGGGCAGCTTGTGGAAACACTACGCAAAGAACCGCGAGTTGGCGTGTACGAAGGACTCAATGTTCGTTACATGAAGCCCGAAGATATTGGCGGGCAGGTTGAGCTGACGGTTTCTGACCTCTCGTTCATCTCGCTGACCCTGGTCATGGAGTCGCTAGCGAACGCCACCGAAACCGGTGGCGACCTGGTGCTCATGGTCAAGCCGCAGTTCGAGGTTGGCAAACACCGCATCGGACGCGGGGGAGTGGTGCACGAAGAATCCGCCCGCCGTGAAGCAGTGGAAAAAGTCCAGGCATCTGCGGTAAGCCACGGATTGCGCGTGATGGGTATGGAACCCAGCCCGCTCCCCGGACAGGACGGCAACGTAGAGTACTTCCTATGGTGCAAAAAATAAAGGGTCTTCGGAATATATAGTGGAATTACTTTCTTAATAGTTTAAAAACAACTGGTGTTTAAATCGGATTTTCTGGTGGGATGTTAGGATAATCAATAGTATTATATAAAAGTATCAATCACATACGAGTGATACTTTGGGAAAAAAATAAAATAGTCCAATTTACTTGACCGTGTACTATGGTACATGGTTTATAATATTCAGGGGGTGAAATAAGATGATTTATCGCATTAGTGAGTTTGCAGATAAATGTGGAGTTAATAAAGAAGCGATCAGATATTACGAGCGAAAAAATTTATTACAAGAACCTCACCGAACGGAAGCTGGTTATCGGATATATTCATATGATGACGTTAAGCGTGTTGGGTTTATTAAACGAATACAGGAACTTGGTTTCTCTTTAAGTGAGATTTATAAATTACTTGGTGTTGTAGATAAAGATGAAGTTCGTTGTCAAGATATGTTCGAATTTGTTTCTAAAAAACAAAAGGAAGTGCAAAAACAAATAGAGGATTTAAAACGAATTGAAACTATGTTATAATAGAAAAATTAACAAACGAAAGGAGCTTTTTTATGAATAAATTTAAGGTAAACATTTCAGGAATGACTTGTACGGGTTGTGAAAAACACGTAGAATCAGCACTTGAAAAGATAGGTGCTAAAAATATTGAGTCTAGTTATCGTCGTGGTGAAGCAGTATTTGAACTGCCCGATGATATTGAGGTTGAAAGTGCAATAAAGGCGATTGATGAAGCAAATTACCAAGCCGGAGAAATTGAAGAAGTATCATCACTAGAAAACGTGGCGTTAATTAATGAAGACAATTATGACCTTCTTATTATTGGTTCTGGTGCTGCTGCCTTTTCTTCGGTAATTAAAGCTATAGAATACGGTGCAAAAGTTGGAATGATTGAGCGTGGAACGGTTGGGGGAACCTGTGTGAATATTGGCTGTGTTCCGTCAAAAACTCTTCTTAGGGCAGGGGAAATCAATCATTTATCAAAAGACAATCCGTTTATAGGTTTACAAACATCCGCTGGAGAAGTGGATTTAGCTAGTTTAATCACGCAAAAGGATAAATTGGTGAGCGAACTTCGGAATCAAAAATATATGGATTTAATTGATGAATATAATTTTGATTTAATTAAAGGTGAAGCAAAATTCGTTGATGCTAGTACGGTTGAGGTCAATGGGACAAAGTTATCTGCAAAACGCTTTTTAATTGCAACAGGTGCATCGCCTTCGTTGCCCCAAATTTCAGGACTTGAAAAAATGGACTATTTAACTAGTACAACACTTCTTGAGTTAAAGAAAATACCAAAACGATTAACTGTAATTGGTTCAGGATACATTGGAATGGAGCTTGGACAACTATTTCATCATTTAGGTTCAGAAATAACGCTTATGCAAAGAAGTGAGCGACTTTTAAAGGAGTATGATTCTGAGATTTCAGAGTCAGTTGAAAAAGCGTTAATTGAACAGGGTATAAACCTTGTCAAAGGGGCAACTTTTGAGCGTGTTGAACAAAGTGGAGAGATAAAAAGGGTTTACGTAACAGTAAATGGCAGTAGAGAAGTCATTGAATCAGATCAGTTACTTGTTGCCACTGGAAGAAAACCAAATACGGATTCTTTAAATTTAAGTGCAGCAGGTGTTGAAACTGGAAAAAATAATGAAATCCTGATCAATGATTTTGGCCAAACAAGTAATGAAAAGATTTATGCAGCAGGAGATGTGACTTTAGGACCACAATTTGTATATGTAGCAGCCTATGAAGGTGGAATTATTACTGATAATGCTATTGGCGGATTAAACAAAAAAATAGATTTATCGGTAGTTCCTGCTGTTACGTTTACGAATCCGACGGTTGCAACGGTTGGTTTAACAGAAGAACAAGCAAAAGAGAAAGGGTATGATGTGAAGACATCTGTATTACCTTTAGATGCTGTTCCAAGAGCAATTGTAAACCGTGAAACAACCGGTGTATTTAAACTAGTAGCAGATGCAGAAACACTAAAAGTATTAGGGGTTCATATTGTATCTGAAAATGCAGGAGATGTCATCTATGCAGCATCATTAGCTGTTAAATTTGGCTTAACGATAGAAGATTTAACAGAAACCCTAGCACCATATTTAACAATGGCTGAAGGGCTAAAATTAGTTGCACTTACGTTCGATAAAGATATTTCGAAATTATCTTGTTGTGCAGGCTAAGGGAACTTTTTTACAACTCCCTATTCAACGGTGTCGAAAGTAAATTATAGTGCCAAAAATAAATAGTGCTAAGGCAGTCTGAGAAAACCGCTCGATAACGCAGGACGCGTTGAGGGCGGAGCTTTCTCAGGCTGCCGCGCTATTCGCAGGTATTTTTACAGGTATTTTAGAGATACCCCAGTTGTACGCTATTCGAAATAATTTTCTAAAAATATGGTATTTTAGAAAATCTTCGAGAACATATTCGGTATGATAGGTGTAGATACACCATCTCAACACCCAATGGGAGAGAATCCTTATGGCAGAACACGAAAGCCACGCCCCGCAGGAAGCAACCGCACAGGTGGCTGCTGTAGATGCGCGCGATGGTTCCGAACGTCGTGGTTCCGAAGACTCGGTGGAACAACGTCACCGTAAGATTCTCGTCTTCGCCCACGTGGGGCGCAAAGAAGCACGAGATGCCGCCCGACAGGCGTGCACTCAGCTCTACGAAGCGGGACTTGCACCCGTCATGACTCGCTCCGATCTGGAGACCCTGAGTGAAAACTGGGACGAGCCCATCCCCGTGCAGGTCGTCCACGAATCCGTGGCGCTCATTGATATTGAACTCGGCGTGGTGCTCGGCGGTGACGGCTCGATTCTTCGCGCCGCCGAAATGGTGCGCCGAACTAGCGTTCCGCTCATTGGCGTGAACCTGGGACACGTTGGCTTCCTTGCTGAATCCGAAGAGAGTGACCTGACTGAAACCGTTCGCTGCATCGTCAACAACGAATACACCGTTGAAGAACGCATGGCAATCGACGTGGAAGTCTGGAACGACGGCAAGCGAGTGCATAGCGATTGGGCACTGAATGAAGCTAGTGTCGAAAAGGGCAACCGCGAAAAAATGATTGAAGTTATTATCGAGGTGGATTGCCGCCCGCTCAGTAGCTTTGGCTGCGACGGCGTGGTCATGGGAACCCCCACCGGCTCGACTGCCTACGCTTTCTCCGGTGGCGGTCCGGTCGTCTGGCCCGAAGTTGAAGCAATTCTCATGGTGCCACTCTCGGCTCATGCGCTCTTTGCGCGCCCGCTGGTAGCAGCGCCGACCTCCACCTTGGCGGTAGAAATGATGCCAGGAAACGGTGCCTCCGGCGTGCTCTGGTGTGATGGCCGCCGAACCGTAGAGTTGGACCCCGGATCCCGTATTGAGGTGCGACGCTCCGAAAAATCGGTGCTGCTTGCCCGTATCCACCCGGCTCCCTTCTCGGAACGACTGGTGCGTAAATTTGAGCTTCCGATTCGTGGTTGGCGAGGTCCACAGGACGGCGAGAAGCGCTAAAGAAAAGGAATGAACGTTCGTGATTGAGGAAATCCATATTCGAGACCTCGGCATTATTACCGATGCAAGGCTCCCCCTCGAACCCGGATTCTCGGTGCTGACTGGCGAAACCGGCGCAGGTAAAACCATGGTCGTCACCGCCCTCGGCATGCTCCTGGGTGCCCGATCCGACGCATCCAGCGTGCGTAACGGTGCCAAGAGCGCCCTCGCCGAAGCAGTGATTCGCCTGCCCCGCGGACACCGTGCCCTTGAGCTTGCCGAAGAAGCCGGCGGCACTGCTGAAGACATCGACGAACAGACCTCCGAACTGCTTCTGGCACGCACCGTCAACGCTTCGGGGCGCTCCCGCGCCCACGTCGGCGGTTGTTCCGCACCCATCGGAACTCTGTCTCAGATTGGTCAGACTCTTGTTGCAGTCCACGGCCAGTCCGATCAGTTGCGCCTCAAATCAGCTGCAGAGCAGCGCCACTCCCTCGACCTGTACGCCGGTGAAGGGCTCGCCAACTTGCTTGAGAAGTACCGCGAAAACTACGAGCGTTACCGTGCCGCCGCCGCAGAGCTCAAGGAGGTACGCGAAAACTCTCGCGCACGCGCCCTCGAAGCGCAGACCCTGCAGGGCGCCCTCGAAGAAATTAGCACGGTCAACCCGCAGGGTGGGGAAGAAGAAGAGCTCAAAGCCGAAATGGTGAAGCTCATGAACGTTGAAGCGCTACGCATTGCCTCGGCAACCGCCTCCACAGCGCTCAGTGGTAGTGAATACTCTACCGGCGATGAGCAGAGCGTCATGAGCCTGCTCGATGCAAGCCGCTCCGCGCTACAGTCGCAGGCGGACGCTGATGAAGAGCTTGCCTCCCTCGCGGCGCGCGTCAACGAACTGCTGATTCTTGCCACCGATATTTCCTCGGATCTGTCCTCCTACATGGCCTCCCTGGACGTTGAAGGTCCCGAACGTCTGGCACAGGTACAGACTCGCCGCGCCCAACTGGCAACCCTCACCCGCAAGTACGGCGCCGATATTGCCGAGGTGCTCGAATGGGCCGAAGAATCCCGTGCACGCCTTGAGACCCTGGTGGACGACCCCCAGCGACAGGAAACCCTGGAAACCGAACTGGTACAGCTACGCAAGGTGCTCGGTGCCCAGGCAGAAGAGCTAACTGCCCTGCGCCGTGCTGCCGCACAGAAACTGGCGGATGCCGTCAGCGAGGAGCTCACTGCTCTTGCCATGCCGAACGCATCCCTGGTCGTGGAGGTTGCCGAAGCTGAAAAGTTTTCTGTGCACGGTCGAGACACCGTCACCTTCATGTTGGCCCCGCACCGAACCGCCGTGCCGCGCCCGCTCGGTAAGGGTGCCTCCGGTGGTGAGCTCTCCCGCGTGATGCTCGCCTTGGAGGTGGTGCTTGCCGAGGTGGACCCCGTGCCCACCTTCATCTTCGATGAGGTGGACTCCGGCGTGGGTGGTAAGGCAGCTATCGAAATCGGTCGCCGCCTTGCCATGCTCGCCCGACACGTGCAGGTTCTGGTGGTTACCCACCTGCCGCAGGTTGCCGCCTTTGCGGACCAGCACATTCTCGTGCTGAAAAATGATGACGCGTCCCTCTCGAAGGTCAAGGTACTTTCCGAAGAGGAACGCGTGGTGGAACTGGCGCGAATGCTCTCCGGACACGATCAATCAGAATCGGCACGAGAGCACGCCCGCGAGCTGCTGGCAGCCGGTCGAGACGTGCCGTAGGGACGCTGAAAGTAACATGCAAACCTACCGGGAAAAGGATTGGAAAGGTGCTGGTAAAAGCGCCGAAAGATGCCACCTTTCGGCGCTAAAGACCATCAAAGGGACTGAAGAGCGCGAGCATGCTTCGGAAAGTTGTCAGTACAGTCCAAGCCGGTGACCAACAGCGGTGCATGGAGCTCAGAGGATGTGAGATACTCTGTGAATGCTCCTACACCTGCTTCTACACGGCGCGGCGGGGATAATAAATCCCCGGCTCCGTTTACAGTGGTGATAAGGACAAATAGGGGAGGGAAAACCACCTGAGAGAATCCTCTTGTGGCAAAACCCTCTGCTTGGATAGCAGACAAGAAAATGGTAGGCTTAAATTCCGTGGTGAATGAAAAAAATAACGCTCTGAATGCGTCCTCTAACGACAAGGTAACCCGCCAGATTTTCGTGACCGGCGGCGTTGCATCTTCTCTCGGTAAGGGCCTTTCGGCCTCTTCCCTCGGTCAGCTTCTTCGCGCACGTGGCCTCTCTGTGACCATGCAGAAGTTCGACCCTTACCTGAACGTCGACCCCGGTACGATGAACCCCTTCCAGCACGGTGAAGTCTTTGTCACCGACGACGGTGCTGAAACTGACCTCGACATCGGACACTACGAGCGCTTCCTGGACGAAAACCTCGACCAGTCCGCTAACGTGACCACCGGCCAGGTCTACTCCTCCGTCATCGCGAAGGAGCGCCGCGGTGAATACCTTGGTGACACCGTCCAGGTCATCCCTCACATTACCGACGAAATCAAGGCCCGCATGCGTCACGCAGCGGAAATTGACGACGCGCCCGACATTATTATCACCGAAATCGGTGGTACCGTCGGCGATATCGAGTCCCTGCCCTTTATGGAAGCAGCACGCCAGGTACGCCGCGATGTTGGCCGCAAGAACGTCTTCTTCCTGCACGTCTCCCTGGTGCCGTTCATCGGCCCCTCTGGCGAGCTCAAGACCAAGCCGACCCAGCACTCCGTCGCAGCACTGCGCGGCCTGGGCATTCAGCCTGACGGTCTGATCCTGCGCTGTGAGCGTGAGGTTCCCGTATCGCACCGTACCAAGATTGGTAACGCATGCGACGTAGACAGCGACGCAGTTATCTCCTGCGCCGACGCACCCAGCATCTACGACATCCCCAAGACCCTGCACAGCCAGAAGCTCGACGACTACATCCTCGACTACTTCGGCATTGAGGCTTCCGCACCGGACTTCACCCAGTGGAACCGCCTGCTCGACGCAGTGCACCGCCCCGCGGCAGAGGTTAACGTTGGCCTGGTCGGTAAGTACATCGATCTGCCCGACGCATACCTGTCCGTCTCTGAGGCTCTGCGCGCCGGCGGCTTCGCAAACAACGTTAAGGTCAACATCAAGTGGGTTGCAGCCGACCTGTGCGCAACCGATGAAGATGCAGACCACCAGCTGCGCGACATGGACGCAATCCTCGTGCCCGGTGGCTTCGGCATCCGCGGCCTAGACGGCAAGATTGGTGCACTCAAGTACGCACGCGAGCACAAGATCCCGACCCTGGGTATCTGCCTCGGTCTGCAGTCCATGGTCATTGAGTACGCACGCAACGTACTGGGCCTGCGCGAAGCATCATCCACCGAATTCGAGCCCGAAACCTCCGTACCGGTCATCGCAACTATCGAAGAGCAGAAGCAGTTCGTCGAAGGTGCAGGCGACCTGGGCGGCACCATGCGCCTGGGCCTGTACAAGGCAAACCTCGTTCCCGGCTCTCAGGTTGCTAAGGCATACGGTGCAACCGAGGTTGCAGAGCGTCACCGCCACCGTTACGAGGTGAACAACGAGTACCGCGAGCAGCTTGAAGAAGCAGGTCTGCACATCTCCGGTACCTCCCCGGACTCCTCGCTGGTCGAGTATGTGGAACTGCCCGCAGAGACACACCCCTACTACGTGGCAACTCAGGCACACCCCGAGTATCGCTCGCGTCCGACCCGCCCGCACCCGCTCTTCGCCGGCCTGATTAAGGCTGCTCTGGAGCGCCGCGGCGCCTAATATCTAGGCATAAACGTTCAGCATCCCGCTCACCCCGCGCAGGGGAGAGCGGGATGCTCTTGTGTAAACCTGAACGTGCTTTAAACCGTGGCCGTACCTGACGCGCCAAATGTAGCGGGGCTAAGAAGCCGCCTACAATGAAAGAATGAGCAACAACCAGCAGATTATTGATGCACCCTCCGAACGTACCATCCGCACCCGCACCGTGAAGTACAGCGGCTACGTCATCGAAACGACCGTCGAAGAGTACGAACTCAATGAAAACACTGCGCTGACCCGCGATGTCGTGGAAATGCCCGGCGCCGTCGCCGTGGCGGTTCTCAACGACAACAACGAACTGCTGATGCTCAACCAATACCGCCATCCGGTGCGTATGAACCTCTGGGAAGTGCCCGCCGGACTGCTCGACATCGACGGTGAAGATCCCCTGGGCGCCGCGCAGCGCGAACTTGCCGAAGAGACAGACCTGAAAGCATCCACCTGGAACGCTCTGACCGACTACTTCAGCAGCCCCGGCGCAACTAGCGAAGCAGGCCGCGTCTACCTGGCGCGCAACCTCTCGGAACTGCCCGCCGAAGAACGTAGCGAACGCACCGATGAAGAATCCGAAATGACCTATCGCTGGGTACCCCTCGCCGACGCGGTGCAGCTGGTATTAGGCGGAAAGATTCACAACGCGCTCGCTATCCAAGCGGTACTCGCCACCTATGCGGCGGCGCAGAACAATTTTGAAGGCCTGCGCCCTGCCGAGGGTGGCTGGGAGTTCCACCCCTATATGGGGCAGCGCCGCGAAAAGCCGGAGAACTTCCGCAACCACTAAGAACGGAGCATTGGGCGGGGGAGTAGCTCCGCCTACGGCAAACCCACATATCAAGAGAACCGATAGAGGAGATAGCGTGAAGCAGGCAAAAAGTACGGCGAGCAAGACATTCTGCGGCGCGAGTCTGCTCGGCGTGTCCTCTTTTGCCGGTTCCTCCGTGCTGGGTTCTTCTACCTTGGGTTCTTCCCATCAGGAGGGGCAGACCCCGCTACAGAAAGCCATTGACCAGTACCTCATCCACCTGCGCGTGGAGAGAGGAAGCAGCGAACACACCATCGCCTCCTACGGGTGTGACCTGCGACGATACAGCGCCTACATGGCGACCCTCGGAGTCATCGACCCCGAACGCATCACCACCGCGCAGGTGCGTTCCTTCATGCGGGAACTCGCCGCCCCCACCGTGCCTCTTGCCGGATTCGAGGTGGGGGAGAAGAACACCCAAAACGCGCAGGAATCTCAGGAAGCACAGGAAGAAGTCGCAGAATCGCTGGCGCTGATGATTGCCTCCGAATCGGGGCGAGGTACAGGAAACGGGGGCGCTGGAAACGCACGTTCCGGGCAGCCGGAGAAAGCTGGAGCCCCTGAAAAAGAAATGCCAACCGCTGAAGGGGTGCCGAGCCTGCCCCTGCCGCTGGGACCGAACTCCATCGCCCGCACCATGGCGGCAGTCCGCGGAGTACATGCCTTCTGGGTCTCCGCGCTCATCGTGCCCACCGATCCGGCGGCACCGGTCACTCCGCCCAAGAACGTTAAGCGCCTACCCAAAGCAGTGAGTGTAGAAGACATTCAGCGGCTACTCGCCGTACCCGACTGCGAAACCGCCACCGGGCTACGCAACCGAGCCATACTCGAATTCCTCTACGCCACCGGCGCACGCGTGAGCGAAATGCTCAACGCCGATATTGACGACGTACACTTCGAGGGAACCCTCACAGACGAAGACAGCAACCAGATTATCCTGCCCGGCTATGTTCGACTCTTCGGCAAAGGAAACAAAGAACGGCTCGTACCTATCGGAAGTTACGCCCAAAAAGCAATCCAAGACTACCTGGTGCGTGCCCGCCCCACCTTCGTAGCGCACGGTAAAGGCACCGCCGCGCTCTTTGTCAATGGACGAGGCGGCAGACTCGGACGCCAAGGCGCTTGGCTCATCCTCAAAGAAGCCGCCGAAGCTGCCGGGCTCAGCTCAGACTTCTCACCGCACTCCATGCGCCACAGCTTCGCAACGCACCTACTGCAGGGTGGCGCCGATATTCGCGTGGTGCAAGAACTACTCGGGCACGCCTCCATCGCCACCACACAGGTGTACACCAAGGTCACACCCGAGGGGCTCATGGAGGTGTACCGCATGGCGCATCCGCGTGCCCACGAACGGGGATAAAACCCCGTCAAACCGCGGAACAGCCGCTCTTGAGGTAACCTTATAGACAACGCTTAAACTTTAAAACTTCGAATTCATTGATGAAGGTGAACCATTGACTGAAGCTCAGGCTCAAGAACTCGGCCCCACCGGTCGACCCCTGCGCGTATACCCCGACCCGGCTCCGCTGAGCAGCCACGGTCCCGCCCGAATTATCTCTATGGTGAATCAGAAGGGCGGCGTGGGTAAGACCACCTCCACCATTAACCTGGGCGCGGCACTGGCAGAATGCGGCCGTAAGGTGCTCCTGGTCGACTTCGACCCGCAGGGAGCACTTTCCGCCGGTTTCGGCGCGAACCCGCACGAACTGGACCTGACCGTCTACAACGTCATGATGGACCGTAAGGTCGACATCAGGGATGTCATCCTGCCCACCGGCGTGGAGAACATCGACCTGCTGCCCGCGAACATTGACCTCTCCGCAGCTGAAGTTCAGCTGGTCAACGAAGTGGCTCGCGAGCAGGTTCTCGCCTCGGCATTGCGCAAGGTCCGCGACGAATACGATGTCATCCTCATCGACTGCCAACCCTCCCTGGGCCTGCTGACCGTCAACGCACTGACCGCCTCCGAAGGCGTCATCATTCCGCTGATTTGTGAGTTCTTCGCACTGCGCGCCGTTGCACTGCTGGTCGACTCCATCGAGAAGGTTCAGGACCGTCTGAACCCCGACCTCGAAATCTCCGGTGTACTTGCCACTATGTTCGATGCCCGCACTATCCACTCTAAGGAAGTTCTGGCGCGCATCGTGGACGCATTTGGCGACAAGGTCTTCGACACCGTCATCAAGCGCACCGTGAAGTTCCCGGACGCATCGGTGTCCGCTGAGCCGATTCTCAGCTACGCCTCCAGCCACCCCGGTGCGGAAGCATACCGCCAGGTGGCACGCGAACTGATCTATAAGGGCGGCGCACGCTAAAGCCCTCTGCGCACCTATACGCCCTCCGCTGAGGTGACTCTCATCCTTGAGTCACACCGGCAGAGGGCGTATAATTGTGTGGATTCTAAAGACCCCGCACACTGCTTACGCCGAAAAATAGGCGAAATAGAAGCCGCATCTGAGACGGCACCAATAAAGCCGGGGAGAATAAACCTAAGGAGAATAGGTCGTTTATGACCACGAACGTCGCTGCCGTGAGGGTACCGACACCGAACGCAGACACCGCCACGAACGCCCGGACTGAGGGCCGCGGCCTGCAGAATCCGGAACGCGGTTTCACCCTCACCCTCAGTAATTTTGAGGGTCCCTTTGATCTTCTACTGACCCTGATTTCGCGCCGCAAACTCGATATTACCGAGGTGGCGCTCGCAGAGGTTACCGACGAGTTCCTCGCATACTTGCACGCCCTCTACGCTGAAGGCACCGAACGTGCACTCGACGAAGCCAGCGAATTTCTGGTCACCGCCGCAACCCTGCTGGAACTCAAGACCGCACGCCTGCTCCCGCAGCATCGTGAACCCCTCGAAGAGGATGTTGCGCTGTTGGAGGCACGCGACCTGCTCTTTGCCCGTCTATTGCAATACCGCGCCTACCGCGAAGTCGCCGATATTTTTGCTGAACGCTGGGCGCAAGAAGCACAGCGTTTTCCCCGTGCGGTAGCCCTCGAAGAACGATTCGCCCAGGCGCTACCCGAGCTGGTCTTTACCGGAGGCGCCGAAGAGTTCGCCCGCATCGCCGCAGCAGCGCTGAGCCGAACCCCCAAAGAACCCGAACCGGAACCCGAAGAAATCGTTGAACAACTCAACGAGCACCTGCACGTTCCGCTCACCACCATCGCGGCTGAAGAACACTATATTCTGCACAGCCTGCTCGATACCGCGGCTCGGGAACTGAGCTTTGCCGAACTGGTTCAAGGATCCGGCGAACTAGAAATCGCGGTGGTTCGTTTTCTCGCCCTGCTTGAGCTCTACAAAGAAGGCGCCCTGCACGTAGAACAGGACGCACTACTCGGAGCCATTCGGGTACGTGCGAGCGCGAGCGCGGCACAGTTCGTAATTCGTGAAGAAACAGACACTCAGGATGCGCACGAAACCAGTGAAGCGCCTGAATCACCCGAAGTGAACGAATCTGAAGCTAAAACGGAACCGGTAGAGGAGGATTATGAGTAACCACGGCTCACGCTTTGACCGTGAATTTACCCCTGACGACCTTGCCATCGTGAACATGGGCTACTGGGATCCGAACGCGGATGAGGGTTCGGAACAGGCTGACTCGGCGCCGGTAGAGGCTGAGAGCTCAAAGCCTGCTGGGGCGGACGCTGAGCCGGCTGAGCATGAGGTAGCTGCAACGCCTCTGAGTACTGAGGTTGCCGAAGAAGCTGAGGCCGCTGAAACGGTAGAGGACTCCGACAGCTCTGAGGAATCGCAGGAAACTGCGCCCCGCGAGTCGAAGAAACCGGAAGCGAAACCGGTAAAGATTCCGGAGGGAGGCCCCTCCACCGCACCCAGTGTAGCGGTCGATGCCGAAGCCGAATTCTCCAAGGTCGAGGTAATCCCAGGCGGCGTCAAAAGCGCCATCGAAGCAATCCTCGCCGTTGCCGAAGCACCCGTGAGCGTCAAAGAACTCTCCGCCGCTCTCATCGTTAGCGAACGAGCTGTTGAGCACGCGCTCGACCAGCTGTACAGCGAGTACAACGGCGAAGAAAGCGGCTACGGAGAAGAGGGGGTGGCACCGGAACCGCGCGGATTCCAGTTGCGGAACATCGCAGGAGGCTGGAAGCTCTACGCCCGCGACGACTTCGCCCCCTGGGTGGCACGCTTCGTGACCCGTTCCAAGAGCGCGACGCTGAGCAATCCCGCCTACGAGACACTGGCCGTGATTGCCTACCAGCAGCCGGTGACCAGGGCGAGGGTGGCCTCCATTCGAGGCGTGAATGCGGACGCAGCAATCCGTCAGCTACTCCAACGGCAGCTGATTCGTGAGGCTGGTCGCGAAGCCGGAAGCGGCGCGACCCTCTACGAAACCACGGAGTTGCTACTGACAAAGCTCGGGTTGAACTCCCTGAAGGAGCTGCCGGCGCTTGCGCCCTTCCTCCCCGATGATACGGAGGCGGCGGTCCTCGCCGAAGGTAACGACTAACCCGCCCGCTACAGCCGTTACGGCAATAACGAAACTTTCAACGGTTCTGCTGAAAACCTGCTGCAGAACTACCCCGGATAAGCGCCCCTGGCGCTGATATAAACACCACACATTCGGTGCTGGGGCACAAAGACTAACAAATACTACAACGATAGAAAAGAGAAGAATACCATGGCATATGGAAACTCCTCCCGCGGCGGCCGCTCTGCATCCGGTCGCCCCCAGAGCTCCCGCGGTGGCCGTCCCAGCGCCGGTCGTCCCGGTCAGGGTGGTAAGCCCGGCGCTAAGGGTGCATCCGCACGCGGCGGTCGTCCCGGTGCACCGAAGAGCGGCGCTGGTAAGGGCGGCGCAAAGGGCTTCGGCGAGAAGAAGTTCGGCGCAGGCCGCGCAGGTTCCGGCCGAGGCCGCGGCACCGAACTGCCCAAGCGCGAACGCCGCGCACCGGGCCGCCCCTACCGCTCCGGCGAAGCCTTCGCGAATGAGCGCGGTGAATACCGCGTCAGCAACTACGCTGGCCCTCACCGTCCCCGCCGCCCACGTAACGCCCCGGTAGACCACTACGAGTTCTACGACCACGACGGTGTGCGCCTGCAGAAGCTGCTGGCTCAGGCCGGTGTGGCATCCCGTCGCGTCTGCGAAGAAATGATTACTGAAGGTCGCGTCACCGTCAACGGTGAGGTCGTGACCGAGCTGGGTGTACGCGTGGACCCCTCCAAGGTGACTGTGCAGGTGGACGGCATGACCGTTCAAACCAACGACAAGCTCGTCTACATGGCATTCAACAAGCCCGCCGGCGTGGTCTCCACCATGGAAGACCCCGAGGGTCGCCCCTGCATCTCTGACTTCCTGCGTTCCTCCATGAGCGAGCGTGTGTTCCACGTGGGCCGCCTGGATGTTGAAACTGAGGGTCTGCTGCTGCTGACCAACGACGGTGAACTGGCGAACCGACTCACCCACCCCTCCTACGAGGTGCCCAAGACCTATCTGGTGCAGGTTCCCGGCCCGATGGAGCCCGGTGTCGGCGCAGCCATGAAGAAGGGCATTCGCCTGGAAGACGGCGTGACTCGTGTGGACGAGTTTAAGCTGGTGGACTCTACCCCCGGCCATGTGCTCGTTGAGGTGACCATCCACTCCGGTAAGAACCGTATTGTGCGCCGCCTCTTCGACGCTGTCGGATACCCGGTTGAGCGCCTGGTTCGCGTTGAGATGGGGCCGATCCGTATTGGTTCGCAGAAGCAGGGCACTGTCCGTAACCTCTCCAAGGTCGAGATTGGACATCTGCTCGCTTCGGTGGATATGTAATAACGCTAAGGAGTTGTCATGAGCTCGCCCGCTGAGCTTTCCGCATCTGAGCTGCACATGGACTCAACGCTGACCGGGCCGGTACTCATTATCGGCTCGGGTCTGCTGGGCGCCTCCATTGGTTTGGGATTGCGCGCGGAAGGATGCGAGGACGTGTACGTCCAAGATATTTCACCCACCGCCGAGGCTGTGGCGCAGGATATCGGTGCTGGTACAAGCTTCTCCACCCTGTCGGAGCAGGAGCGTGCCTCCCTCGCCCCGCAGCTGGTGGTGGTGGCTGCGCCTCCGGATAGTGCCGGTGCCGTGTGCGCTCGCGCACTGAACACCTATGCACCTCGGCCGGAGGTAGGATACCCAGGCGCCGTGGTGACGGATGTTGCCTCCGTGAAGGTGCAACCGCTAGCTGATGTGCTTGCCTCGGGTGCGGATGCGTCCCGTTATGTGGGTTCGCATCCGATGGCTGGGCGTGAGAAGTCCGGCCCGGTGGCTGCTCGCGGTGAGCTGTTCCAAGCGCGTCCGTGGATCATCTGCGAGCACGATTCGGTTCGTCCCGAGTGTGTGCGTCTGGTGCGTTCTGTGGCGGTTGAGCTGGGCGCGATTGTGACTTCTCTGAGCATTGAGGAGCATGATCAGACGGTTGCTCTGATCTCTCATGTACCGCAGGCGATGAGTTCGCTTCTGGCTTCGCGTCTGCAGGACACTCCGCTGTATGCGCTGTCCCTGGCGGGTCAGGGTTTGCGCGATACGGTGCGTATTGCAGCTTCGGACCCGACGCTGTGGGTACAGATTTTTGCAGCAAACGCTGACCCGATTGTGAAGACCCTCTACGGGGTGCGTGATGACCTGAATCGCCTCATCGCAACGCTGGAGAACCCAACGGCCTCCGGTGCTCGCCTGGATTTGGCGCAGCTGATGAGCGAAGGCAACGCGGGCGTTAACCGTATTCCGGGTAAGCACGGTACGGCCCCCGCCGCGTTCGCAAAGATGACGGTGCTGGTGGATGACACCCCCGGCACGCTGGCTCGTTTGCTTGCCGAGATTGGTGAGCTGGGCGCGAACCTTGAGGATTTGCGTCTGGAGCACTCGACGGGCGCCCCGGTGGGTATGGCTGAAATCTCGGTCAATCCGTCTATTCATGAGGCGTTGGTCCGCGATTTGTCGGCTCGCGGTTGGCGTGTTGTGAAGTAGAGTTAAAGCTATATTTTCCGGCATAAAGTTTGAGACGAATTTGAAGGAGTGCTGATGCACGAGAACCCTAAACTGACGATTGCTATTGACGGTCCCTCCGGTTCCGGTAAGTCGTCTGTGTCTAAGGAAGTTGCACGCCACTTTGGTCTGGCGTACCTGGACACCGGTGCAATGTACCGTGCCGCAACCTACCGTGTGCTGGAACTTGGCATTGACCTGAACGACACTGAGGCGATAGCGAAGGCTGTCGAAGAGATGCCCCTGGTGTTCGGTACGAACATTAAGGAAGAAGAGATTCTGATGGGCTTGACCGATATCCGTGAGGAGATTCGTAGCGAGCGCATTTCTTCGGCTGTTTCTGCTGTGGCTTCGGTTCCGGCGGTTCGTGAGCACCTGATTGGCCTGCAGCGTTGGATGATTGACCACGCTATTAACGGCATGGTCGCTGAGGGCCGTGACATCACCACCGTGGTCGCGCCCGACGCTGATGCGCGCATCCTGCTGACTGCTTCTGAAGAGGTGCGCATGGCGCGCCGCGGCCTGGAAAACGCGGAGAAGTCCGGCGCTTCGGGTGACTTGAGCAAGCAGATCGCTGAGCGTGATGCGAAGGATTCGAAGGTCAATAACTTTATGGAAGCTGCCGAGGGCGTGACCCGGGTGGACAGCTCGGATCTTGATTTTAATGCGACGGTCTCTGCAGTGATTAACGCTGTGAATGACCAGTTGAAGGCGAAGCGCGCGGGTTAGGCCCGCCGAAACGCTGGGGGAGTGGCGTATCCGCTCCTGAGAAGACGTTGAGCCGCGTTCGCGCGCTGACCATTGGGTTGGGCGCGGGGGCGGGTAGAGAAAGGAATGCGCATGGCTGAGGACGCTATCCGCGACGATTACGAAGATAAGTACCTGGGCGGTGGCGAGGACGACGTTACCGAGCGCCTCGCTGAGATTGATGATGAGACCGCTGAACAGCGTGCTCAGGCTCTGCTTGAAGGTCTTGAGGACTATGACCTGGATGAAGAGGACCGCGCCCTGCTGGGTGCCTGGGGCTTCGACATTGAGGAAGAAGAAGAGCAGCTCGCTGATCCGGTAGTGGCGATTGTTGGCCGCCCGAATGTGGGTAAGTCGACCATTATTAACCGTATTCTGGGCCGCCGTGAAGCGGTGGTTGAGGATAAGCCGGGTGTGACTCGTGACCGCGTGTCCTATAAAGCCGAGTGGCTGGGTAAGAGCTTCACCCTGGTTGATACCGGTGGTTGGGAGTCTGACGCCCGCGGTATTGATGCTCAGGTGGCTGAGCAGGCTGAGATTGCTGTGGAGCAGGCCGATGTTGTGGTCCTGGTGGTGGATGCCCGTGTGGGTGTGACCGCTTCGGACGAGCAGATTGTTCGTATGCTGCGCCGTGTGAAGAAGCCGATCATTCTGATCGCTAATAAGATTGATGACGCTCACCTGGAGCCGGAGATTTATAACCTCTGGTCGCTGGGTATGGGTCAGCCGTTCCCGGTGTCGGGTCTGCACGGCCGTGGCCTGGCGGATGCTCTGGACGAGATTCTTGAGGTCATGCCGAAGCACTCGCAGTTTGCTCAGCCGGAGGCGCTGGGCGGCCCGCGTCGTGTGGCTCTGGTGGGTCGCCCGAACGTGGGTAAGTCGTCGCTGCTGAACAAGTTGGCTGGTTCTGAGCGTGCCGTGGTGAACGACCTGGCTGGTACGACTCGTGACCCGATTGATGAGATTATTGAGCTGGGCGGCTACCCCTGGCGTTTTGTGGATACCGCGGGCATTCGCCGTCGTCAGCACATGGCTAAGGGCGCGGAGTTCTACTCTTCGCTGCGTACTCAGACTGCTCTGGAACGTTCTGAGGTTGCCGTGGTGCTGCTGGATGTTTCCGAGCCGATCTCTGAGCAGGATGTGCGTATCGTACAGACTGTGATTGATTCGGGCCGTGCGATGGTTCTGGCATTCAATAAGTGGGATACCCTCGATGAGGATCGCCGCGACATGCTCGAGCGAGAGATTGAGCGCGACCTGGCGCACGTGCAGTGGGCACCTCGCGTGAACATTTCGGCGAAGACCGGCTGGCACAAGGACAAATTGGTTCCCGCTCTGGAGTACTCGCTGGAGTCGTGGGATTCGCGCATTCCGACCGGTCGTCTGAACGCGTTCCTGGGCGAGATTGTGGCCGCGCATCCGCACCCGCTGCGTGGCGGTAAGCAGCCGCGTATTCTTTTTGGTACTCAGGTATCTTCGCGTCCGCCGAAGTTCGTGCTGTTTACTACCGGTTTCTTGGATCCGGGCTACCGCCGCTTCATTATGCGTCGTCTGCGTGAGACTTTTGATTTCACGGGTACTCCGATTGAGATTTCGATGCGTGTGCGTGAGCGCCGCTCTCTGGGTGAGCGTCAGAGCGCGAAGGCTAAGAAGGGCAAGGGCAGCCGCCGCTAGTAGCGGGACATATCTGCTTGATGCTGTGTTGCGGGGCTCGGCCCCCACGCGCTGGATTCTGTGCAGAAAATCTGCGCGAAAAAGATTTTTAAGATTTTTTCTAAAAACGGGGATTCTGGCTTGCGTGGGGGTTGAAAGCCCGGTATAGTTATTCGAGTGTTCGAGGGAAACCTTGAAAATAATATCGTGAATAACGAATCGGGTTGTGGCGCAGCTTGGTAGCGCACTTGACTGGGGGTCAAGGGGTCGCAGGTTCAAATCCTGTCAACCCGACAGATAAAGCTCCGGAAGGTTTTTCCTTCCGGAGCTTTTTGTGTTGTCTGTTGTTTTGGTGTCTATATATCAATTCAATGGTTTCTTGAATCTTCAGTGGATGTGAAGGATGGATGTAGAGATGGCGCGGGGTAGTAGAGTTTAGGTTAGCGTGCAATTATGAGCTTCGATTTAAATGTTGGAATATGACCGAATTTGTGGGGGACGAGTGGTACATTTGTAATCGAGGAACTGTGTTTTAGGAATCAGAAGCGTCGACTTTGGTACTGATTTTTTCCTTGATAAATCAAGGAATAATTAGGTTTCTATGACTAAAACACAGCTTCAAGCACACCAAATTTCATAGTCGTAAAATCAACACGAACCCAAGTAAAGGTAAATATTCCCGTGGGGTAGCCTCCCCAACGCATAAAGCAACGAGAAAATATACCTGAAGCATGCGGCATACACATGGCTACGCGCACCATTGGGCAGGCTTTACGGCACAACACAATCCCGTCCTTCATGGGCGCGGAAAGGAACACAAAACATCATGTGGCAGCAAGTCTACGACCCGCTGAACTCGAGCGCGCTCTCGGCACTCGTGGCAGCAGTCCCGATTATTTTCTTCCTTCTGGGCCTCACCGTCCTGAAGCTCAGCGGTATTAAATCTGCCGTTATCTCCCTCGTCCTAGCTCTCCTCATCGGTTGCGCTATCTTCGGAATGCCCGTCACCGCAGGTGCAGGCTCCATCCTCCACGGTTTCCTCTCGGGCATGTGGCCCATCGGCTGGATTGTTCTCATGGCAGTGTGGCTCTACCGCATTTCCGTGCGTTCGGGCGGCTTCGAAATTGTTCGCTCCTCCATCTCCTCCATCTCTACCGACCAGCGCATCCAGATGCTGCTGATCGCATTCTGCTTCGGTGGCTTCCTTGAAGGCGCTGCAGGCTTCGGTATTCCGATCGCTATCTGTGCTGCACTGCTTGTGTCCCTGGGCTTCAACCCGCTCAAGGCCGCAATGTTCGCACTGATCGCTAACGTGAGCTCCGGTGCATACGGCGCTATCGGTATCCCCGTGACCACCGCAGCAACCCGCGGTGGCGTGGACCTGCACGCACTGTCCATCGAAATGATCCTGGTACTCCAGATCATGGCGGCTCTCATCCCCGTACTGCTCGTCGCTATTCAGGACGGTCTGCGCGGTATCCGCGAGGTCGGTCTGGTAGCTCTCATGGTCGGCGTGATTTACTCCGGCGGACAGTCCGTTCTGCTCGCAGGCCTCGGTAACCCCGAGCTTGTCGACATCATCCCGCCGCTGCTGGCCCTCGTTGCTCTGGCACTCATCATGCAGAAGTGGCAGCCCAAGCACATCTTCCGCGAGCCCACCGCTCCCTCCCTGGAGGAAGTTGAGGCTCAGCAGAGCGTCAAGCACACCGGTAGCGAAATCCTCAAGGCATGGAGCCCCTTCATCTACCTGTCCGTCGTGATTCTGCTCTGGTCCACCGTGATGAAGCCGCTCTTCGCTAAGGGTGGTCTGCTCGCCTTCAGTAACTTGAGCTTCAACATTCCGTGGGTGCACCAGAGCATCCAGCAGACGGCACCGATTGTTCCTACCCCCAAGGCATTTGACGCGGTCTTCACCTGGAACATCATTGGTGCTTCCGGTACCGCAATTCTGGTGGCAGCACTTATTACCATCTTGACCTCCTCCATTAGCTGGGGTGAGGCTATTGAGGAACTCGGTGCAACCTGGAAGCAGCTGCAGACCCCGATTATCATGATCTGCCTGGTCATGTCCGTTGCTAACGTCATGAACTACGCAGGTATGATTACCTCCATCGCGCTGGCTGTTGCTGCTGTGGGTGCAATCTTCCCGCTGCTGTCCCCGATTATCGGTTGGATTGGCGTGTTCGTGACCGGCTCGGTGGTGAACAACAACATCCTCTTCGCTGGCCTGCAGGCTACCACCGCACAGCAGATTGGCGTCAGCCCGACCTTGCTAGTTGCATCGAACACCGCCGGTGGTGTGATGGCGAAGATTGTTTCTCCGCAGTCCATCGCAATTGCAGCTGCTGCTGTGAACAGCTCTGGTCAGGAATCCAAGATTACCTCCATGGCTATCAAATACAGTGCAGCACTGTTGGCTATCACCTGTGTTTGGGTTTACGTCCTGTCCCTGGTTGTTTCCTAAACAGCGTAAAGCTCCGATGCGCGTCACCTACCTTCTCTGAAAGGTGAGGTACCCGCGAGGCGGTTTACCAAAAGCCCCCTTCTACTTCGGTAGGAGGGGGCTTTCGCATTATGCACCAATATGTAACTTATCGGCTTGAAATAGTGCTAGAAGTGGGAATATCAGGACAGCTGCTGGTGCCGATAGGGAGTGCATCATAATGACTCTTAACTGTCGTTTCACACTGTAAAAACACTCAATGCAGGATAAAAGATTCATAAAGTGTAGTGATAAAATTTCCAGCGGGCATTGGCGCCGTAGGTGAGAGCACGAGCTTAAGGATTTTTAGCTTCTAGGCCTCCAACGAGAGAACCAACGCCCCGCACCGTGGAAACATCCTTCCCGCGCTCCTGCCTTCAGCCAAGGCTCCAACATATATTCATGATGTTGCTACGCCTTTCACGTTCAGAGATTCTTAGCGATAGAGGCGTCGTGAGGCTACGCCTCGTGCTACCCCATAGGGCAGGCGGACGCACCCTACAGCGGCATCCAAACCGCTGTAGGTACACCCTGCTGCGGGGAAGGACAAACTACTCTCATGTGGTCGCAAACCTACGATCCCCTTAACGCCTCAGTACTTTCTGCACTTGTCGCGGTATCCCCTATAATTCTTTTTCTGCTCTGTCTCACGGTTTTCAAGCTCAGCGGTATTAAATCAGCGCTGATTACCCTGGTCCTTACCCTGGCTATTGCAATGGGCGTCTTCCACTTGCCGTGGACGGCAGCAGCCGGGTCCATTCTCTACGGATTCCTCTCAGCGCTCTGGCCTATTGCATGGATTGTGCTCATGGCAGTGTGGCTCTACCGCATCGCGGTACGTAGTGGAAAATTTGCCATCGTGAGGGCCTCTGTCTCATCTATCTCTGCCGATCAGCGTATCCAGGTGCTACTCATCGCTCTCTGCTTTGCCGGCTTCATTGAGGGTGCGGCGGGCTTCGGCATTCCGATTGCTATTTCCGTGGCGTTACTTGCTGCCCTAGGCTTCAACCCGCTCAAAGCTGCGATGCTTTCACTGGTTGCTAACGCCACCGTGGGCGCATACGGTGCGGTCGGTATCCCCGTCACCACTGGTGCTGCTATTGGTAACGTAGATTTGGGCCATCTATCCAATCAGATGGTGTGGGTTCTACAGATTTTTGCAGCGCTAGTACCTGTTCTCGTGGTCGCTATTCAGGATGGCCTGCGCGGTATCCGCGAAGTTGGTCTGGTGGCTCTAGCTACCGGTATCGTGATTTCTGGTCTGCAGAGCATCATGCTGTGGGTTTTGCAAACCCCTGAGCTGATTGGTATTTTGCCTCCGCTGGTTGGCTTAGTATTCCTGGCCGTTGTTATGCGTTTCTGGCAGCCGAAGACTATCTACCGTGAACCCACTGCCCCCACGCTGGAGGAGCTGTCAGAGCAAGAAGAACCGACGTACAGCCTGCGTGAAATCGCGGATGCCTGGAGCCCCTTTATCTTCCTCTCCATCACCATTTTGCTCTGGTCTACTGTACTGCACCCTGTCTTTGATGTTGACGGACCGCTGGGCTTTATGAATTTGAGTTTCCATGTGCCCGGTATACACCACCAGATTGGTGACGGTGAAGGTTTGGCTATTCACGCGGTCTTCAATTGGAATATTCTGGGTGCTGCCGGTACAGCTATTCTGGTTGCTGCTCTGCTCTCGGCCGTGACCTCGAAGATTACTGCGCGTGCGGCTCTTGAGGAGCTCAACGGTGCGTGGCAACAGCTGAAGAAGCCCATTTATATGATTTGCCTGGTGATGTCTGTTGCAAACCTCATGAACTATGCAGGTATGACCTCGTCTATTGCTTTGGCAGTGGCTACGGCTGGTGCGCTCTTCCCGCTCTTCTCGCCCATCATTGGCTGGATTGGTGTGTTTGTGACCGGTTCGGTGACCAACAACAATGTGCTCTTTGCGGGGCTGCAGGCAAGCACTGCGCACCAGATTGGTGTGGATCCAGCGATGCTAGTGGCTGCCAATACTTCCGGTGGCGTGATGGGTAAGATCGTCTCCCCGCAGTCGATTGCGGTGGCGGTTGCCGCTGTTAATGAGGCGGGTCAGGAATCGAAGGTTACCTCTATGGCAATCAAGTACAGCCTCTTCTTGCTGGTGTTGCTGTGCATTTGGACGTATATGCTCACGCTTATCGTGCACTAGCTGTTTTCGCCTAGTTGCTTTCCTTATTGGGGGAAGAACCAAACAGATGTGTTGAACGCTCGTTGCGATGTCTTGTTGTGACGAGCGTTCAACCTATCTGCGGTATCCAACGTCATACGATGCGGATAATCCACGGGGCTGGAGTAGAATTAGTGTTTGTTCCCACACGCCGGATACGTAGATAGGAGAGGCTATCCGGCTGCTACTCGTGTGTTGCCGGCTGACCTGTTGGTGAGCCACACAGCTAACAGATGACCTACTACTCAAGGAGAAACAATGCAGACGCTCGCAACGGTCACCACCGTTTTTGCCTTTGTAGCAATCGCTATTCATGTGTACATCTGGATTATCGAGTCGTTCCTCTGGACTAAGCCTAGAGGCCGCGAAACCTTCGGAATGACCGAAGAGTTTGCCGAGTCCACCAAGGAAATGGCTGCAAACCAGGGCCTGTACAACCTGATGCTCGCCTGGATTGCCGCAACCGGTCTGCTCGCATTCTGGTTCGGCTCCCCGCAGGTGGGCGTGGCGCTCCTATTCGCAGGCCTGGGCTCCATGGCGGTTGCCGGTGCCTACCTGTTCCTCACCTCCCCGGATAAGCGCAAGCCGGCGCTGATTCAGCTGACCCCGCCGCTGCTGGCGCTAATTTTCCTCTTTGCGACGAATTTAATTCAGATTGGAACCTCTCAACGTATAGAAGCCGCGTGTTACTTCTACGAAGTACCACGCGGCTTTTCTCTGCCCGGGCACACCTTCGCGCCAGAGGCTCAAAGGCTTAGCTGAAAAGACCCGAACAGCCTCGTCTGTAGGCGCTAGAAGAGCCGCGCCTCCCGCACCTCTTCCGGCTCCTCCAAGTCAAGGAGGAACTGCTTACGCTCAACCCCGCCAGCGTAGCCGGTCAAGCTACCGTCAGCACCAATAACACGGTGGCACGGAATCATAATAGAAACCTTATTACGGCCGACCGCCTGACCCACAGCCTGTGCCGGAGCGCCGGGACCAACCGCACGCGAAATATCGCCGTAAGTGGTGGTGTACCCGGCAGGAACAGTCTTCAAATGCTCCCACACAATCAGCTGAAAATCGGTACCCTCAGGATCTAACGGCAGTGTAAAAGAAGTGCGCTTGCGCGCAAAGTACTCAGACAGCTGCACCGTAGCCAACTCAAGAAGCTGCGCCGCCGCATACTCGCCGGCAGGCTCATCATCTTCCGGCGTGCCGTGGTCCCGCAGGTAAGCCCCGGGATTCTCAACCAGTCCACCAAGCTCATGGGGGAGCGGAAAATGCGCCTGATCCTCGTACCAGATGCCAACAATCGCGTTCGCTCGGGCAGCAATATAGAGCACGCCGACGGGACTCGAATAGCGAGTGTACCAGCGCGTAAGTGCTTCCGGTGGCTGCGGCGAATCGGTCGCTTTGGTCATGCTCTTCCTCATTGGCTCGTGGGCGTGTACTGCAGATGGTATTAGGTGCAAATATTCCTTTCAACCATCATAGGGGAGGGGCACCTCCGTACCGTACCCGCAGCTGGTTTTTTCTATAACTGACCACTATGTATGAGATGTATATGCACCGTCGTTGAAATATTTCAGGATGCCCGGCAATTTTGATTGAGCCCGAAGAGCTGGCATTCTGTGAAGTACACACCGATACATCGCAATTCAATACTCCGGCTTCTCCACTTTATAGTGATGCCTTCCATAGTGGTACCAATCCTTCTGCTGTGGGAGCTCACAGCGCTGAGCACCTCAGACCACACCCGCGACCCGAGAGCCCTTATCTACCTGATTCCTATTGTTCTCATTACAGCGGTGCTCCTTCTGGGTAGGATGGCTTGTTGAACGACCCCCCAGCTGGAAATATAACGCTTTTGTAGTCCATGAGAACACAAAGGCAGAACTAGCCAGAGCCGAAGCACGTCAAAGTACTGGTTCAAACTGTTGAGAAATGGTTGCAGAACCGGGCTCTGAACCACGATTTAATATAAATGTGCCGCCTCACTGACACCGGTGAGGCGGCACATTTTATATTGTCTAGGGGAAAAGAAGCCCACTACTTAGCAACTACTCCGTCAGTGTTGCCCCCCGTGTGGTGCAGATGCGGCAGGCGGGTTGAGTGCAGGTCGTGGCCGAGTACATCGTGCGCATCCGGGTCCTCGTTCGGGAGCACATGCGAGTACTTGGAGTAGTCGCGGTACAGCGCGTAGGCACCAATTACGGTCAGTACGATAGCAATACCCAGAGCCCACGGCACAGCGGCGGCTGAATACAGGATAGAGAAGAGCACCAACAACCAGGAAAGAGCAGCAGCAAGAATTGAAATGTTCATAGCAATAATTGCATGCCTGCGGAGACGGACATCAACCATAATCGGTGCGGGATAACCCGCTTCCTCTTTCCGGGAGCGTATGCTCTGGTCTCATGCACACCAGTAGGTGCTAGAGGCGTAACCAACCACCATCTGCGGCGGCCAGAATAGAATCAATAAGCCTATATATCTATGATATGGCGCGTGAAATAGAGATAAAAGGCGTATATACGCCATAAGAGTAATCCCACATAACAGATGAATTGTTATCTCAACAAGAAGCATGAAATGAGTGCTTTTTACAGTAAGAACTGCCGCAAAAAAGCCACGGCTGCTTCAACCCCATAGCGGGGGAGAAGTAGCCGGGGCTTCGTTAGTACGCGGGCCGTGCCGTCAGGCAACGGTGCTGCGATTAGGCGGTCGGAACGTCCTCGTCGACCCACTCGAGGGTGCGCGAGACAGCCTTCTTCCAGAGGCGGTACTGGCGGTCAACCTCTGCGGGTTCCATGGAGGGCAGCCAGCGCTTGTCCTCAACCCAGTTGTCCACAACGTCCTGCTCCCCGGCCCAGAAACCAACAGCGATACCTGCAGCGTATGCTGCGCCCAGAGCGGTGGTCTCAACAACCTTCGGGCGGATCACGGGGACACCGAGGATGTCAGCCTGGAATTGCATGAGGAACTCGTTAGCGGTCATGCCGCCGTCCACGCGCAGCTCGGAGAGCTTAACACCGGAGTCAGCGTTCATTGCGTCCAGAACCTCGCGGGTCTGGAATGCGGTTGCTTCCAGTGCCGCACGCACGATGTGTGCACGGTTCACATAGCGGGTCAGACCAACGATGACGCCGCGAGCGTCGGAACGCCAGTGAGGCGCGAACAGGCCGGAGAACGCGGGAACAACGTAGCAGCCACCGGAGTCCTCAACGGAGGTAGCCAGTTCCTCAGACTCTGCAGCGTTCTCAATCATGCGCAGGTTGTCGCGCAGCCACTGAATCAGGGAGCCGCTCATCGCGACCGAGCCTTCCAGAGCGTAGACGGGAGCTGCGTCGCCAATCTTGTAGGCGACGGTGGTCAGCAGACCGTTGTTGGAGAAGACGGGCTCGTTGCCGGTGTTCATGAGCATGAAGTTACCGGTACCGTAGGTGTTCTTCGCCATGCCCTTCTCGAAGCAAGCCTGACCGAAGGTTGCAGCCTGCTGGTCGCCCAGGATACCCGCGATGGGGGTGCCTCTGAGTAGACCAGTCGCGCGGCCGAAGCCGTACACCTCGGAGGAGGACTTGATTTCGGGCAGCATGCTCATGGGGATGCCCATGTCTGCAGCAATCTGCGGATCCCATTCGAGGGTGCGGATGTCCATCAGCAGGGTACGGGATGCGTTGGTTACGTCGGTGACGTGAACGCCGCCGTCAACACCACCGGTCAGGTTCCAGACCAGCCAGGTGTCGGTGTTGCCGAAGAGCAGGTCGCCGCGCTCTGCGCGCTCGCGTGCGCCTTCAACGTTGTCCAGGATCCACTTGATCTTGGGACCGGAGAAGTAGGTGGAGAGGTTCAGGCCAACGATGTCGTGGTACTTACCAACGCCCTCTTCGCCTGCGAGTTCTTCAACGATTTCCTGGGTGCGGGTGTCCTGCCAGACGATTGCGTTGTAGACGGGCTCGCCGGTGTTCTTGTCCCACACGACGGTGGTTTCACGCTGGTTGGTGATGCCGACTGCAGCGATTTCGTGGTGGTTGACGTCGCCGTTTGCCATTGCGGTTGCTACGACCTTGCGGACGTTCTGCCAAATCTCGGTTGCGTTGTGCTCGACCCAGCCGGCCTTGGGGAAGATCTGCTCGTGCTCGAGCTGGCCTTGAGCCACGTTCTCGCCCGCCTTGTTGAACAGGATCGCGCGGGAGCTGGTGGTGCCCTGGTCGATGGAGAGGATGTACTTGCGCTCGACGTTGAGGGTTGCGGAGTGCAGAGAAGTCGTCATTGATTTTTCCTTAGAACTAAAAAGACGGGGTTTTGGAGAGGTTTAGAGGGGCAGGACTGCCGGAACGATTAGGCCGGCGAGGATAGCGCCGATGATCGGGCCAACAACCGGAACCCATGCGTAAGACCAGTTGGAGCCGGTCTTACCGGGGATGGGCAGGAAGGTGTAGGCGATACGGGGGCCGAGGTCACGTGCGGGGTTGATAGCGGAACCGGTTGCGCCACCAAGGCTCATACTGATAGAAACAACAACCAGGGCAACAGCCAAGGGGCCAGTCTGGGCGGGGGTCTTACCGGATGCGATGATCCAGCCAATCAGGACGAAGGTGCCGATAATCTCGGTGAGCAAGTTCCAGCCGTAGGACTTGATGGCGGGGCCGGTTGCGAAGATGCCGAGGCGGTCGCCCGGGTCCTCATCGAAGTGCTTCTTGTAGGTGAGGTACGCTCCGGTTGCGCCGGCCATTGCGCCGAGCATCTGAGCGACGATGTACAGGGCAATGTTGCCGGGGGTTGCGGGAACGCCGGTTGCCAGGTCCTTGCCTGCGGTTGCCAGGCCAACGGTCACAGCGGGGTTCAGGTGTGCACCGGAATGGAAGGAGAGGTACACGGCGGTGAACACTGCCAGACCCCATCCGAAGGTGATAACACCCCAGCCTGCGTCCTTAGCGTAGGACTTCTTGAGGGTCACTGCGGCACATACGCCGGCACCGAGCAGAATCAGGATGAAGGTGCCGAAGAATTCGGAAGCGAAGATTCCGAGGGTGGTGGGGGCACCGGATGCATCCACGAGAGCGGATGAACCGGCTGCAAGTACAGTTCCTGCGGAAGCAAGAAGAGACATTGATGCTCCTTGAAGACGAAGCGTCTGGAAGGCAAGCGAACCTTTGCTTGCGTGTTCCCGTGCGTCCTCACCGCACTGGCGGATCGGGGCACAACGCTGTGCTGAAATGTGTAGCGGTTGCTACGAAAAATTGATAGATGTTTTTGGATGAGAAGCAGATCGTACCAGTGGGTTAACCCTGTATTTAGCTCGCTGCTTCTTATGCAGGGGATTATCGTAAACGGTTATTTAACCTCTCGTCCACCCCTCACCGAAAATATGAGATAATCCATGCTCGGTGAGGGGTGAACGGTCGGTTCGTACCGGATAACCGGTCACGAAAGGTGCGTGGAATCTCTACGGATTAGAGCTTCACACGGGGTGCCACGGGGGTGACAGCCTCAATCTTTGCCGATGCCTCAGCGTCGGTGGAGGTGGACTCTGCCTCGCGCATTGCTGCAACGCGTGCTGCGTAGAGGTTGAGTTCTTCCTTGACCTTCTTGTCATCCCAGCCGAGCTCGGCACGCATGATGTCGAGGATCTCGTCTGCTGCCGCCAGCCCGCGGTCGCGCTGCTCGAGGTCGAGGCGTACACGGCGGACCAGAACGTCCTCCAGGTGTAGGGCACCTTCGTAGCGGATAGCGAAGACGACGTCTGCACGCAGGAACTGGGGTGCCTTAGCCAGGGGAGTGCCGAGGGAGGGGTCAGCGTCGATGAGAGCGCCGAGGTCCTCAATCTGTGCGCCGTAACGCTCCAGCAGGTGGGTGATGCGGTCCTCATCCCAGCCGTAACGCTCTGCGTAGCGTGCACGGTTAGCAGCGATTGCATGGTAGCCGTCTGCACCGACCAGACCGATAGTTGCGGTCACGGAGGGGTTCTGCTTAGCCTGCTCACCCAGTGCGAAGTCGACAGCGTCTGCAGCCATGACACGGTAGGTGGTGAGCTTGCCGCCTGCGATTGCGCTCATGCCGGGTGCAACCTCGGTCACGGTGTGCTCGCGGGAAACCTTGGTGGATGCTGCGCCGTCCTTGACCTTGGGCTGCAGTAGCGGGCGCAGACCGGTGTAGGTGCCGATGATATCCTCGCGAGTCAGCGGGTTAGCGATCAGCTTGTTAGCCTGCATCAGGACGTAGTCGATGTCCTTACTGGTTGCGACGGGGCGCTCGCGGTCCTCGGCGTAGGGGGTGTCGGTGGTGCCGATAATCCAGTAACGCTGCCAGGGAATGATGAAGAGAACGGATTTCTCGGTCTTGGTGAAGATACCGCTGGTTGCGTTGATACGGTCACGGGGAACAACGATGTGGATACCCTTGGAAGCCAGAACCTCCAGGCCAGCATTGGGGTTAGCCAGGGACTCGGACTCTTCGGTCCACACGCCGGTTGCGTTGATGACGTGCTTTGCACGGACGTTCAGGCGCTCGCCGGTCTCCAGATCGGCCAGCTCTGCGCCGATGACGCGGCCGGATGCGTCCTTGGTGAAGCCGACAACCTGGGTGCGGGATGCAGCCAGTGCACCGTAGCCTGCAGCGGTGCGGATGACGTCGATGACGAGGCGTGCGTCGTCAACACGTGCATCGTAGAACTGGATTGCGCCGCTGAACGCGGAGTCCTTGATGTCGGGGAAGACGGTCTTGGTGCCGGTCTTGGAGAAGTGACGCTGGGAGGGGACGCCCTTGTTGCCGCGGGAGCCGAGGAATGCGAGGGTGTCGTACATGCCGATGCCGATTGCCGAGTATGCACGCTCAATGACAGGCATCTTCAGCGGCCATAGGAAGGGCTGTGCGTGCACCAGGTGGGGTGCAATCTTGTTCAGCAGCAGGCCACGCTCGGTCAGTGCTTCAGTCACGAGCTTGAAGTCGAGGTTGTAGAGGTAACGCAGACCGCCGTGGACGAGCTTGGAGGACCATGCGCTGGTGCCTGCAGCCCAGTCACCTGCTTCGACGATGCCGGTGCGCAGACCGCGGGTCGCTGCGTCGAGGGCAATGCCTGCGCCGGTAATGCCGCCACCTACAACCAGGATGTCAAGTTCTTCATTGACCATGCTCTTGAGGGCCTGGGTGCGGGATTCGGCAGTCAGCTGAGACTGCTGTGCAAAGTGTTGGGAGCTCATGTAGTGCTCTTTCTGCTCGTGCCGCGTGTGCGGCATGGGGTTTCATCTTGCATTTAGTAAAACCCAATGGTGAAATAATAACCAAGTAGCATGAACGGATTTTCACTAGGGGTCTGTAGTCAATGAACGAACGCACTAATCACACCTATGAAGCGGCGCAGCTTTACTACATCCACAACATGACAATGGACGCTATCGCGGCCCGTCTAGGGGTTTCGCGCGCCACTGTCTCACGCCTGCTTAAAAGCGCTCGCGAGAGCGGAATGGTGCAGATTCGTCTGGACGAGTCCTTCCGTACCCGTAGTGAGCTGGAGCGACGTATTGGTGAGCGCTATAAGGTGCGTGTCACCCTCGTGAATGTGCGACCCGACGCAACCCCCATTGCCCGCATGAGCCAGGTATCTCGCACTGCGGCGGCGCTACTTGATTCCCTGGTTGACAACGGAACGAGTCTGGGTGTGGCGTGGGGTTCAACCATGACTGAGATTTCTCGCCACCTACCTCGCCGCCCGCTTACCGGTGTGACTGTGGTTCAGCTGAACGGCGCGGGTAACGCCCACCATTCCGGTATTCCGTACCTGGGTTCTCTGCTGGGGCATCTGGTGAACGCTTACGATGCGCACACGATTCACTTCCCGGTTCCTGCGTTCTTTGACTATGCGGACACCAAGACCGCCATGTGGCGTGAGCGTAGCGTGCAGAAGAATCTGCATGCCCAGCAGAATGTTGACCTCGCTATTTTTGGCGTGGGTGCTTTTGGCGGACCTATTCCTTCTCACGTGTATTCGGGCGGCTATTTTGAGGTGCAGGAGCAGCGTCAGCTGCGTGAGCTGGGCGTTGTGGGGGATATGTGCACGATTCTTCTGCGTGAGGACGGCTCGTGGGCTGATCTTGAGTTGAATAAGCGTGCGTCCGGTCCGACTCCGAAGGAGCTGGCTCGTATTCCGCGCCGTATTTGCGTTGCGTCCGGTACTCACCGTGTGCGTGCTTTGCGCGGCGCGTTGCGTACGGGTGCGATTACTGACTTGGTTCTTGATGATGCCCTGGCAAAGGCGCTCATGGAGAAATAGCTAAAAATAATCGCCGCGGGCATGAGGGCCCGTGAGTATGAAGGTCCGTGGTGATGGGTTAAAGGGGCACCTTGATCTGAAAGGGTAGTGCTGAGGGGTTTCCTGGTGAAGCTCTCAAGTGTCGCCTGAACAATGTTTCAAGGCGCCCTTTAGTGTCGTCAAAAACTGCACCGATAATGGCGTGAAGGTCGGTAGCGCCGGCCTGTTTACTACCGGTACCTCTGGCACTGAGAATTCCATATGGGTGGGGGTAACACGATGGTTGGTGTGAGCACCTACGGCTACCCCTACCCGAGGTACCCGGAGGGTGCCGTGCCGGTCCGTCGGTTCCTGAGAACACGCTTTTTGCTCCCGGTATGGAGCGTTGGGATATGACTGACCGCGGCCTACGTAAGATTTGGGACCGTAATGATGTGTACTCTTCGGCTGTTATTCGCTATTGCTCCGCTGATGGCCTGATGTACACCTGTGAGCGTTGCCGCGCTTCGGCTTTGGTGGCTCCTGTGGATGCTCTGAATCTTGATGCGCTGCGCTGTTGCGCGCAGACCGGTCAGGCTGGTACTGGCGACGAGAATGTTCTGGAGTTGAGTACCCCTATTCCTCGCGGTCATCGTCTGGATATTCAGCTGAATTATCAGGTGGCTTCGGGTGTTACCGGTTCTGCGTTGAAGCAGGTTCATCTGAGCGCTGTGCTGGATATGACGGCGGCTGGTTTGTCCTCTTCGTGCTACGAGGTGCAGAGCCGGACTGTGGTTGCTTCGCTGAACTAGCAGTTGAGCTGGCCCCGTGACGGATGTGCACGGGGGGGGGTGGCTCCACTGTTGCGTGCTTTTATAGCTCTACATATAGGCGCCTGTTGAAAAAGACATATTGAAAGGTCGAGGCCGTTTGTGGGAACGGCCCCGACCTTTGCGTTGGTCGGCTTATCGAGATGGGCGGCAACCAATTTTTCCTATGCGGTTTCGGTCTTGTTGTGTTCACTGAATGCCACCTGCACGGCGTGGTGTAGCGCTTGACGCACCATGGCAATGGCGGGGTTGGCGGCGGACTCTCGGCGTACCGCGGTAAAGATTTTGCGGGAGGGTTTACCGGGGAGCTCTACGATGCGTAGTCCCTCGGTGGTGGAAAGAGAGGAAAGGATGAAACCGGGCACGATGGTGACGGCGAATCCTGCCTTGACGAGGTTGGAGTTCGTGATCATGTCGTTGGCGCTGTAGCGGATGACCGGCTCGAATCCTGCGGTGCGGCACTGGTTGAGTGCCCAGCTGCGGGAGGTGTTCTGCTCCATCTCGAGGACCCATGGCAGTGCGTGCGCCTCCTCGATTGAGGTGATGGTGGAGGTACTGGGCACGATGAGGCTGAGCGGGTCTTCGGTGAGTAGCTCGGAATGCAGTTCGGGGTATTCGGGGATGTGGTGGTGCGGGTAGGCTTCGGAGAGCACCATGTCGTATTCGCGGCTTCGGGTCAGGGAGGTGCCGGTTTCGGGGTCGATTTGCAGTACCTGCAGGGTGAGTGAGGGGGCATGCTCGGCAAGGTAGGTGAGAGTTTCCGGTAGCAGCGCGAAGGCCGCGGACTGGAAGATGGCGAGGCGGACCATGCCTGCCGGTTCGCCGGTGAGGTTGGCGACGGAGGTTTGCATGCGGTCGAGTTCACGCAGGATGCTTCGGGCGCTGTCGACGATGATGAGTCCGGCGCTGGTGAGCTGTACGCGCCTGCCGATGCGCTGCAGCAAGGGGGTGCCGGTTTCTTTTTCGAGGGTGGCAATCTGCTGGGAGACGGCGGAGGGGGTGAGACTGAGTGCTTCAGCGGCGGCGATGACGGTGCCGCGTTCTTGGATTTCAAGGAGCATTTGCATGCGTCGGATGTCGTAGATTGACACGTTTTTCCTCCCTGGTGCACTCGGTTATTCGGGTAGGCTGCGCTTCCGAACTCTTCCGTGGTGTGTCTCTTATCGTGGACCCTTATCTATGGTACCGTGCGGGCTTCTGGCCGGTTCTTTTTGAGGCGCATGAAGTGGGGTGATGGCATGTTGGCTTGTGTAGCGAGTATTTTCGCGTTGATGGGACGATTCTTGGGTGTGAAGACTCCTCTGGGAATGGTTTTGAGGTGTTCGTTTGTTACGAAATTAGTTCGATATTTGCGCGCTGAAAGTGCTAGCCTGAGAGAGATGGATAGCAATGTCGCTACAAACCTTACCTTTGTCTCTTCGAACAGTAGGTTCGGAGGGGGCGCAGGGTGAAAACCTCACCACACAATCATTAAGAAAATCTAAATGAATTTTGGAAAAAACATTCAGTTTTTCTAATGAGGTATTTATTACCCTTTTGTGGTGAAATAGAGACATCGCTAAACGTGGTGTGCGCCGCACACAGTAAGATAGTTAGGAGTCAAGGATGACCCATCCTTTCGCATCTGAGCACTACCAGAAGATGGCTCTGGAAGCTCGTCAGCTTGTTCGTCAGTGGGTAAACGAGTCCCAGTCGATCAAGCCCACTTTCGCAGCTGAGCAGCTCGCCGGTGTTCTGAAGGACCCCAATGGTCTTCCCTTCACCGTCGGCTTTGTTGATGGCGTTATTCGCCCCGAAGACGACAACGTCTCCGGCCGCAACCTCTCCCGCATTTCCGGTCTGGCACCTTCCTTCCTGCCCTGGTACATGAAGTCCGCTGTTGGCTTCGGTGGCAAGCTAGCTGGCAAGGTTGCGTGGCCCACCGTTCCCGTTGCACGTCGCGTGCTGCGCGAGATGGTCGGTCACCTGATCGTTGACGCTTCTGAAGAGAAGCTGGGCGACGCTATCGCAGAGCTGACCAAGACCGGTAACCGCCTGAACGTTAACCTGCTCGGTGAAGCAGTTCTGGGTGACAAGGAGGCAGAGCACCGCCTGGCTGAGACCAAGCGCCTGCTGGCACGTGACGACGTTGACTACGTCTCCATCAAGGTGTCCGCTGTTTCCGGCCCCCACCAGCACTGGGCATTCGACGAGGTCGTTGAGACCGCTGTTCGCCGCCTGACCCCCCTGTATGAGCTGGCTGCATCCACCTCCCCCAAGAAGTTCATCAACCTGGACATGGAGGAGTACAAGGACCTGGACCTCACCATTGAGGTGTTCACCAAGATCCTGGACCAGCCCCACCTGAAGGACCTGGAAGCCGGTATCGTGCTCCAGGCATACCTGCCCGACACCCTGGCTGCAATGCAGCACCTGCAGGAGTGGTCCGCAAAGCGCGTTGCTGCTGGCGGCGCAGGCATCAAGGTCCGCCTGGTTAAGGGTGCAAACCTCTCCATGGAAATCGTGGAAGCTGTTATGCACGGCTGGCCGCTGACCACCTGGGACACCAAGCAGGCTGCTGACACCAACTACAAGCGCGTTCTGGACTACGCACTGCGTCCCGAGCACGTGAAGAACGTTCGCCTCGGTATTGCAGGCCACAACCTCTTCGACGTTGCTTTCGCTCTGCTGCTGTCCGAGGACCGCGGTGTTAAGGACCGCGTCGAGTTCGAGATGCTGATCGGTATGGCTGAGCAGCAGGCTGAGATTATCCGCCGCCGCGTTGGTCACCTGCTCCTGTACGTGCCCGTCGTGAACCCCAAGGAATTCGACGTTGCAATCGCATACCTGATTCGTCGTCTCGAGGAGAACGCATCCTCCGAGAACTTCATGTCCGGTATCTTCGACCTGGCAACCGACGAGTCTATCTTCAAGCGTGAAGAGGACCGCTTCATGCGTGCACTGAACTCCGTCACCGACGAGGTTCCCGCATCCAAGCGCACCCAGAACCGTCTGACCGAGAATGAGGACGACGTCTTCGTACCGGCTGGCCGTTTCGAGAACACCCCCGACACCGACCCCGCACTGGCTGGTAACCGTGAGTGGGGCCGCGCAATCCTTGAGCGCTCCAAGACCACTAAGCTGGGTATCGACACCCTCAAGGCTAACGAGCTGACCAGCGAGGCTGAGGCTGAGAAGCTGATCAAGGAAACCGAGGAAGCTGGCAAGGCTTGGGGCAAGCTCTCCGGTCACGAGCGTGCAGAGATTCTGCGCAAGGTCGGTAAGGCTATTGCACTGCGCCGCGGTGACCTGCTGGAGGTTATGGCAGCTGAGGCTGGCAAGACCCTGGAGCAGGGCGACACCGAGGTCTCCGAGGCGATTGACTTCGCATACTACTACGCAATGCTGGCTGAGGACCTCGAGAAGATCGACGGCGCAAAGCCCAAGTCTGTTGACCTGACCCTGGTTGTTCCCCCGTGGAACTTCCCGACCGCTATCCCCGCCGGTGGTGTTCTGGCTGGTCTGGCAGCAGGTTCTGCTGTCATCTTCAAGCCCGCAACCATTACCGCACGTACCGGTGCCCTGATCGCAGAGATCATGTGGGATGCAGGCGTCCCCAAGGAAGTTCTGAAGCTCGTCAAGGTTGTTGACCGCGCTGCAGGCAAGTTGCTCATCTCGCACCCCGAGGTTGACCGCCTGATTCTGACCGGTGGTTACGAGACTGCTGAGCTCTTCCGCTCATGGCGTGATGACCTGCCCCTGTTCGGTGAGACCTCGGGTAAGAACTCGATTATTGTCACCCCGAACGCTGACATCGACCTTGCCGTCAAGGATGTTGTTTACTCGGCATTCGGTCACGCAGGTCAGAAGTGCTCCGCTGGTTCGACCGTTATCCTGGTTGGCTCCGTGGCACAGTCCGAGCGTTTCCGCCGTCAGCTGATTGACTCCGTCAGCTCGCTGCACGTAGCACACCCGCAGGACATTGAGTCCGAGATGGGCCCCGTTGTTCAGAAACCGGAAGAGAAGCTGTTGCGCGGTCTGACCACCCTCGGCCCGGGCGAGCGTTGGCTTATCCAGCCGAAGGAACTGGACGAGACGGGCCGCCTGTGGAGCCCCGGTGTTCGTGAAGGTGTCAAGCCCGGTTCCGAGTACCACATGACTGAGTACTTCGGCCCCATCCTGGGCATCATGACCGCTGACACCCTGGAAGAAGCAATCGAGCTGCAGAACGCACCCGATTACGGCCTGACCGCAGGTCTGCACTCGCTGGATGCTGACGAGCTCGAGCTGTGGCTCTCCAAGGTCCAGGCAGGTAACCTGTACGTCAACCGTGCAATTACCGGTGCAATCGTTCAGCGTCAGCCCTTCGGTGGTTGGAAGAAGTCCACCGTGGGTTCCGGTACCAAGGCTGGTGGCCCCAGCTACCTGATTGCTCTGTCCGATTGGGAGCCCGCACAGGCAACCGCAACCGCTGTCACCCAGTCCGTGACCGTCCGCGAGACCCTGGCCACCATCGAGAACTCCGAGCTGGGTAAGCGTGAGGACTTCGGCTTCATCAAGCGCGGTGTCTCCTCTGACGCACACGCTTGGGATACCGAGTTCGGCTTCGGTCACGATCCCTCGAAGCTGGGCGTGGAGCGCAACATTCTGCGCTACGTACCCACCCAGGTTCTGGTTCGTGCTGACGAGTCCGCATCCGCAGCAGAGACCCTGCGTGTTGTGCTCGCCGGTCTGGCAGCTAACGCACCGGTCGCTCTGTCCGTCGGTAAGGACCTGCCGGTCGACGTCCGTGGTGTCCTCGAGAACAAGGGTATCAAGTACGAAGTCAAGTCGGACGCTCAGTTCCGTGAGTACCTGGCTTCGAACGCTAAGACCCCGGTTCGCGCACTGGCTGGTACCCCGCTGGAAGGCACCCGTATCCGCTACATCGGTAACGATGAGAAGTCCATCTACTCGGCACTGGGTGGTCGCCCGGACGTTGCAGTGTATTTCGCACCCGTCACCGAGGCTGGCCGTATCGAGATGCTGCCCTTCCTCCGCGAGCAGGCTGTTTCGATTACCGCACACCGTTTCGGTAACCCGAACCGCTTCTCCGAGCGCGTCATTTCTTCCCGCTAAGGCGCTGTGAGAGTTTAGCTCTCTAGTCTTAGGCTCAGGGCCCTACACCTTTATGGTGTGGGGTCCTGAGCCTTTTTGCGTACCCTGCACCTTTTACGCACTGTGCTGTACCCCTTTGTATACGCTGTATCCATTCCGTAGGTTCCATAACCTACGGGAGGTGCCCGGTAATCGGGGGAGTGGCTTGTAGAGTATGCGCGGCGGGGTGATTGATAAATAGTGGGACTATTCGGCTCTTGAGAATGGTTGGAGGGGGTGGGCACAGTATAGTAGATGAAAAATAGTGTCTTAGAAGTAGTACGGGAGTGTTTAGGCATGCCCCGCATTACTTCTTATGTGATAATTGGTGTAGGACGTTTCGCTATCCCACACGCGGAACGACACCGTGCGCGGGATAGTCCGCGCTACGCAAAATCACACTGAAAGGACACCGCTGCTATGAGCAACGTTCCCGCAGAACTCTCGTACACTTCTGAGCATGAGTGGGTTTCCGCTCTCACCGCTGAGGGCACTGTCCGTGTTGGTATTACCGACCACGCTCAGGATGCACTGGGTGATGTCGTCTACGTCGATCTTCCCTCTGTCGGCGACTCTGTAGTTGCTGAGGATAGCTTCGGCGAGATTGAGTCCACCAAGTCCGTCTCTGATCTTTTCGCTCCTATTGCCGGCGAGATTGTTGCAGTGAATGAGGGTCTGGAAGATGATCCCGCACTGGTTAACTCGGACCCCTACGGAGAGGGCTGGATTGTTGAGATTCGCCCCGAGAACGCTGATGATCTGGCAAATCTGCTGGATGCAGAGGCATACAAGGCTGAGCTAGATAAGCTCTAAGTCGGATAGATTCTAAGACCTTCTATAGGCCTCAGATAAGAGGTATGTAGTGGTGAAACGGCGAGACCTATTGGTCTCGCCGTTTTTCTTTTAAAATGCACACAAACGCAAGTAGCGGGGTGCATTTAAGGTTCTTCTTGAGGGTGTCTAAACCTGCTGAAGAGGCTTGAAAGATGGCTAAACCCTAAGTGGGAATTTCTTTCAAGTTAAATGTGATGAAAACTTCTACTACCGAGAGAAGATAAAATTTTCCTTGTAAAGCGGTCCAATGTGGGAAAAGCATGTTCACAACAGTGGAATTTTGTTAAAATTGGTACTGTCACTACTGGAAACTGCCTGAATCCGTGATTATTTTTGGGTTCAAAACGCCCCCGAAAAGGGCTATTTGAATAGCAAAATACCTTGTGAAACTATAAGATTGTCTCGAAGGTTTGCGGTTTATCATTTTGTGATAAACAACTAAATTTATCTATCACACTCTCAACACTAAGCAAAGATGTTCGGTACGCTGCGATAACCCCCTCACCAGGGGGAACGAGCCACTCATTCAAATTTCGGCTCGTATCGACATTGTCTGAACAAGTACCCGAAAGACGTAGATGACCTCACGCATCGATAAGAACCTCACTAACTCTGAGGTCCAACTAGAGGATGTGGAGAACGGTGACTCTGACCGTAACCCGCGTGACGTTAAAAGCCGGACCATTGGTCAGGTTCTTAGCCAGCTTGATTTGGAGTTCCCCGGAATTAGCGCATCCAAAATCCGCTTCCTGGAGGAACGCGGTCTCGTGCACCCCAGTCGTACCGAAACCGGTTATCGCAAGTACTCCCAGACGGATATTGAGCGCCTGCGCTACGTCCTCACCATGCAGCGCGACCACTACATGCCGCTGAAGGTAATCCGTCAGCACCTGGAGGACCTGGAAACCGGTCGCGTACTGAACTCCATGCCTGCCACCGTAGGCGAAGACGTGCTAGACACCGTCCTCGGCCCGAACGAGCAGGAAGGTCGCACCTACACTCTCCGCGAGCTGGCAGGATATGCTAACACCACCCCCGAACAGATTCGCGAGCTGATTGACTTTGGGCTGCTCGAAGATGGCTCAGGCGTGAAGTACACCGATTACGATGTGCTGATTGCCCGCGTTAGTGCAGAACTGACCAAGCACGGCATTCAGCCCCGTCACCTGCGCGCATTCAAGTCTGCGGCAGACCGCGAAATTTCCCTCGTGGAAATTGCGGTGGCTCCGCTGGCATCACGCCGCGACGCAGCCTCCCAGGCTCAGGCGCAGGAACGAGCCGACAAGATTCGCAAGCTGTGCCTGCAGCTGCACGCAACTCTCGTCGAATCGGCGATGCCTACCTACGAGTAGGCGCACGAAGATACAGGCTACCGATAGTCTGCCCCTCGTAAACTCCCAGCGGTTCTATCGCACCGCAAACGGGGATTTCCCTCAGGAAACCACCACTGACCATGGTGATCCCTCTATAGTCTCTGCCCCTTACCAACGGGTAGCGGTCTGTAGCAGTCTCTAAACTTGGACGAAGCCGACGCTGGCACGCTCGGATTTTCTGCCCTGTCGTCCAACACGAAGAGCTTTCTAGCCAGGGGGCTCCCGCCCTGCCAAGGCTGCTCAGTCAACTCAGCTGTAAATGCGTATGGACTACCTATCCGTACGCATTTACTTTTTAAACTCCCCATGGGGTCGATACCCAGGAAAAGCGAGGAGAATAGCGGGGGAGGAACGCATCTACAGGACGTTAAAGAGGTACAAATGAATTTGAAAAGATCATTCGCTTCGGTGGGTTCAATTTTAAGTAGAGCCCTCTATCAGATAAAATAGATTGAACAACCGCGCCTATCGCGCATCGGTCGCACTATCGAATCATGTTCTACGAACCGAATAGCCGGGCCAATGTGTAGTATTGAAAACCGCGTAGCCAACCTCGCAGAGGGAAGCCGCGCGAATCATAGATACAGATTCTAAGGTCTAGCCTTAGAATCTCACCCCGAAAATTGGGGCTGCACCGGAACGAAGTCGACCACATTGGATAGGGCGCGGTGAATCGCATTAAACGGGTTAACGAAAAGGAGGGACCGTGCTAGAGCAGCAGGTAGCCGAAAATGCAGGCGAGGCCGCAGGCACCCATGAGGCATCCCAGGGCTTCGACCAGCCCCTGGACGGCTTCGACACCCTCTTCCCCGTAGCGCCGCCTCCGCGCGGTGAACAAGGTGTACTCTTCACCGACCCGGTCTCTGTCGTCGAGGAAAACCTCGGTTACCGTGGCGCCGTCGCCTGCAAAGCAGTCGGCATCACCTACCGTCAGCTCGACTACTGGGCACGCACCGACCTGGTTGTACCCACCGTGCGTGGCGCCTCCGGATCCGGTACCCAGCGCCTCTACAGCTTCCGCGATGTGCTCGTACTCAAGATTGTGAAGCGACTGCTCGACACCGGCGTGTCCCTGCAGCAGATTCGCACCTCCATCGAGCATCTGCGTACCCGCGGCATTGACGACCTTGCGAACATCACCCTGATGAGTGACGGTACCACCGTCTACGAATGTACCTCCCCGAGCGAGGTTATCGACCTGGTTCAGGCTGGCCAGGGCGTCTTTGGTATCGCGATTGGCCGCGTCTGGCGCGAAATCGAAATGAACCTCAACGGTCAGCCCGGCGAAGAAATGCACGAAAGTTTCGAAGGCGACGAACTCGCCGCCCGCCGTGCCCGCCGTGCACAGGCATAAAGCATAGGTGTAAAACACACATCTTGAATCTGCCCGCGTTCACTACCTACCAGGTGGCGAGCGCGGGCAGAACTTTTAAATCTGAAGGAATATTCATTGCTTACTTGAGAAAAAACTCAAGATACACCCCTGTAAGACCCGGAAGAAAAGCGAAGATTCGCTAAAATAAAGGGGCATTACACCTCACTCAAAAAGGGATCTGCATGCCCCGTATCGTCAGTATCAGCAGTCTCAAAGGTGGCGTTGGCAAAACGTCCATCACTTTGGGGCTAGCCTCCGCGGCATTACACAGCGGACTCTCCACACTCGTTATTGACCTCGACCCCCACGGTGACGCCAGCACCGGCCTGGCAGTGGATGAAACCATCCCCGACGTCGCCTCTCTAATCGCTAGCTCCAATGAACGTGCCTTCACGGAAGAAGCTGGTAGCTCCTCCTGGAATGCTCTCGTCGGCAAACCCACCCTGCTGACCAATAACCCCGTGACCACAGGTAGCGTGAAGGTAGCACGCGGTTCGGCTCGTTCCACCCTCGTGGACCGCCAGGAAGCCGCACCGTTCATCCGCCGCTTCAAGCGCATGGTGGAGTCAGCAGCAGACGTCTACGACGTCATCCTAATCGACTGCCCGCCGTTCCTCGGAACCCTGTCTTCCATGGGCTGGGCGGTTAGCGAGCGCATCCTCTCGGTCGCAGAGCCCTCCCTCTTCTCCGTGGCGGGCACCGAACGAACCCTGCGTGCCATCGTGCGCTTTCAGCAGGAAAGCGGCATCAGTATTGACGGTGCGGGAGTAGTTATCAACAAGATGCGCCCCAACGACAGCGAACACCGCTACCGACGCGACGAAATGCGTTCCCTCTTCGGCGAGCTCGTGGCAGAACCCGTGCTCGCTGAAAGCCCCGTGCTGCAGCGCGCCCAGGGTGCCGCGTACCCGATTCATTTTTGGCCCGACGAAGAATCGGTTGATCCCGCCATTGACTTCACCCGCCTGCTGGCTGGACTTATGGCAGACTTCTAATCGCTGACCTCTAAGCGCAGACATCTACGCGTCACTAATCCGCGGGTTCACATAGTTTCAACGCTTAAGTGCGTCTTCTCAAAGAACCGCTGTGTTCTCAGTGCTGTGGTTCTTTGGGACCGCGCACTTTCGCTTATCTGTCAACATTGATGCCAGATAGCGGGAATAGCGTGCCGCCCGTACACGTTATAGTGGCAGTAACAGAAATATCCCCGCGATCGAGGGGCACGCTGGGAACGAGACCAGCCTCAACACTAACAACGAGAGGACCACATGAGCATCGAGAACGTAGAACGCATTGATGGCGTAGCACAATACGACCTCATCGTCATCGGCTCCGGATCCGGCAATAGCCTCATCGGCCCCGAATGGGACGATAAGAAAGTTGCCCTCATCGACGGCGGTATCTTCGGTGGCACCTGCCTGAATGTTGGGTGCATCCCAACCAAGATGTACGTCTACCCGGCGACTATCGCGCAGAAGACCCGCGAGGTCAAGCACCTGGGTGTCGACGCACACGTAGACGCCGTGCACTGGGCACAGATTCGTGACCGCATCTTTGCTTCCCGCATTGACCAGATCTCTGCAGGTGGTCGCGACTGGCGTGCCGGCCTGCCCAACGTCGACTTCTACGACCAGTACGCACGCTTCGTAGGCTCCCACACCGTTGAGCTGACCGACGGCACCCGCCTGCAGGGCCGCCAGATCGTCGTTGCGGCAGGTTCGCGCGCCGTGCTGCCTCCCGTGCCCGGTATCGACTCCTCCAAGGTCTACACCAACGACAACGTCATGCGCCTGGACGAACTGCCCGCCCGCATGGTCGTCATCGGCGGCGGCGTGATTGCGGCAGAATTCTCCCACGTTTTCTCCGCATTCGGCACCGAAGTAACCCAGCTGAACCGCTCCTCCCGCCTGCTGCGCGGCATGGACGAAGAGGCCGTGGCACGTTTTGAAGAAGCCGCAAGCAAGCAGTGGAACATCGTCAAGAATGCTGGTCTCTCCGAAATCCGTGAAAACGCCGACGGCAGCGTAACCGTCGTAGCGAAGCGCACCACCGAGAACGGTGAAGAACTGCTCGAAATCCCGGCAGACGCTGTGCTCGTAGCAACCGGTCGCCGCCCCAACACCGACACCCTCAACGCAAAGAACTACTTCGACGTGCAGGACGGCGGTCAGCTTAGCGTCGATAAGTACCAGCGCGTGCTCTACAACGGCGCACCCGTACCCGGCGTCTTCGCCCTCGGGGACGTGTCCAGCCGCTACCAGCTCAAGCACGTGGCAAACCACGAGGCACGCGTTGTGCAGCATAACCTCAGCCACCCCGAGGACCTGCGTGCTAGCGACCACCGCTACGTGCCCGGCGCGGTCTTCAGCAACCCGCAGATTGCCGTAGTCGGCATGACCGAAGAGCAGGCGCGCCAGGCGGCTGAGCGTGAAGGCTTTGAGATTACCGTCAAGGTACAGAACTTTGGCGACACCGCTTACGGCTGGGCAATGGAAGACAAGACCGGCCTGTGCAAGCTCATTGCTCGCAAGGACAACGGCGAGCTGCTCGGTGCACACCTGGTCGGTGAAGAGTCCTCCGTGCTCATTCAGCCGCTACTGCAGGCAATGAGCTTCGGCATGGATGCGCGTACTCTCGCACGCGGCCAGTACTGGATTCACCCGGCGCTGACCGAAATCGTTGAGAATGCGCTGCTCGGTCTGGAATTCGACGAGCCCGCAAACTAAGAATCTGCCATCTAACGACGGCTAGATAACGTCCGGAAACCGAGGTCTCTGGCGAACAAACAGAGAGGAGGGGGTCGTACCTAAGTGGTACGACCCCCTCCTCTCGTTAATAGTGGCCAGAGCCGGTTATACCTTGTCGCTGTCAGACTTCTGAGGGCTCTGCTCTGCAGTCTTCTTCTCAGCCTGCGCGGGCTTCTCAATGGGAGTCTCGGCGGAAGAAACCTCAGCGGAGGAATCCCCAGCCTTCTCGTCATGAGGCTTCTGCATCATTTCGGCGGTCTGCTCACGCAGCTCCTCAAACTTCTCAGCCGCCTGCTCACGCAGCTCGGCAAGACGCTCCGCCTGATGATCCGCGTATTCTTGCAGACGCTCGGCAGCCTGCTCACGCAGCTCAGCGAACTTCTCAGACTGCTCCGCCGCGTACTCCTGTAGACGAGCCAAAGAATCCGACGTACTATCGGAAACCTTGCCGTACATCTCATCCACGTAGGAGGAGAAGTCCTGCAGAATCTTCGCGCGGCGCAGCTTCTGCGAAGGAGTCAGATAGCCGTCCGCCTCGGTCAGGTCGCGGTTCATAATGCGGAACTCGCGAATACCCTCAGCACGGGAAACTAACTGATTCGCCTCGTCCACGAGCTTCTGAACCGCAGCACGAACCGCCGGGTGAACAGCAGCCTCCGGGATGGAGAGCGAACGTGGCAGACCCAGGTGCTCCAACTGCTCGGGCAGGGTATCCGGATCCAGGGTCACCAGAGCCGCAATGAATGGCTTCTCATCGCCTACCAGCATCGCCTGAGAAACCAGGGGAGAGGTACGCAGATGAGTCTCTGCAATACCCGGAATCACGTTCTTACCGCCGGCGGTGACAATGATTTCCTTCTTGCGGCCCACAATCTTCAGGTAGCCGCGCTCATCGAAACGAGCCAGGTCACCGGTACGGAACCAACCATCCTTAGTGAACGCCTGAGCGTCCTCTTCGGGGTTCTTGTAGTAGCTGCTAATCACGCCTACACCACGAACCAGAAGCTCGCCATCCTCAGCAATATAGCCTTCGGAACCGGGGATGAGCGGGCCAATCATGCCAATCTGGTACGGGTTGATACGGCCAGCCGCAATCGGGGCGCAGGTCTCGGTCAGACCGTAACCCTCAACCACCTGAACACCTACCGCGTGGAAGAAGTGCGCCGTGCGCTCGCCGAGGGGTCCACCGCCCGAAACCGCGTAACGTAGCTCGCCGCCCAGAGCCGCACGCAGCTTCGAGTAGACCAGCTTGTCGTATAGAGCGTACTGTGCCGCCAGCTTGACGGGTATGCGGCCTTCAACCTTCGCCTGCGACCAGCGCACCGCAATGTCAGTGGAACGCTCAAAGAGCGACTTATTGAACTTACCGCCCTTAGCCGCCTTCGCCATGGCGCCCTCGTATACCTTCTCAAAGACGCGAGGAACCACCAGCAGCATGGTCGGCTTGAAGCTATCCAAGTCAGCAGCCAGGTTCTTAATATTGGGGGAGTGGCCGATAACCAGGCCAGCGTCCAGCGCCAGTACCTGAATCAGACGCGCCAGAACGTGCGCCAACGGCAAGAAAAGAATAGAGGAGTTGCGGGAATTCGCAATCTCGGGTTCGACCATTTTGGTGTTGACACTTAGGTTTAGGAAGTGGCCGTGAGTCAGTGCGCAACCCTTGGGACGGCCGGTCGTGCCGGAGGTATACACAATGGTCGCGAGGTCATCACAACCGGCAGCGGAACGTACCTGCTCCAGTTGCTCCTCGCTCACCTCGGACGCGCGAGCGCTCAAAACGTCAAGATCGCCGTTCTCAATGACCCAGCGGTGCTTGAGTTGGCATGGCTCAGGAGTAGAAGCGGCGTAATCTTCAGCCTCAGCCACACGATTCAGGAGCTTCTCATCCTCAACAAAAATAGCAACAGCCTCAGAATGGGACAGTGCCCACGCCGCCTGGGCGGCAGCGTTCGTTTCATACACCGGCACGGAGACAGCGCCGGCATACCAAATCGCAAAGTCAATGACAGTCCACTCAAAACGGGTACGGCTCATAATACCCACACGGTCACCCGGGCGGATACCAGCGGCAATCATACCCTTAGCCAGGTCGGTCACCATCTGGTGGAACTGTTGGGCTCGAACCGGCTGCCAGTTACCTGGAGACATCTGACGGCGGTACAGCACCGGATTGGAGCTATCGGCACGGTGGCGCTCAACAATGCTTGTCAGATTCAGTGAGGGGTCGACAATAACCTCAGCGGGAGTGGAGAAGACTTTCATAATGCGCCTTTCAAATCAGGGCGTGAGCCCGTGGCGGATTCGGTGCCGCGGGCTGTCCTCGATGGCTCGAGGTGCCGTGATGGCTTTCTGAATGTTCTGCCCACCGCGGCGGGTGATGCATTCGCCAACGGGTGGAACCTTCAGAATTTAATGGTTTAGGGATGCGACAAAAGCTTGAACAGTGGAGAGAAGATACTCGGCGTCGTAGTCGAGCGTTGCCACATGGTAGCTGCGGGTCAGCCACCTAAATTCTACAGGAGCTGAACAATGTTCGAGAAAATATTTGTGAGAGCTATCTGACACAGTATGATCACCCAGTGAACGCAAATATAGAACCGGTGACTTCAATTGCGGAATCAGAGCACGAGTCTCTGCACCCAAAAGATGCAACTGATACACCGCCGCCGTCGGAACGATAGAATACGCGCCCTCACTCACGCCTGGAACCGCAATATCGGAACCGATTGCCTTGAGTATCGGCAGAACCTTAGCCACTTTGCCAGTATGGCGCATCATCGGGTTCACATTTACCATGTAGGGGTTAATCAGCACCGTGCCCACCACCGGCAGATGCGCCGATAGATGAGTTGCCACCGTGCCACCCATCGACATACCAATGACCACCACCTGCAGACCCTGATCAGTCAGGCGGCGGTACCCCTGCTCGGCAGAAGCCAGCCACTGCTGGTACGTACTATCACGCAAATCTTGCCAACGGGTCGCGTGACCAGTCAGTACAGGCATCTCCACCGCATACCCGAGCTCCATAAAATGCTGCGCCACCGGGCGCATACTGTGCGGTGAACCCGTAAAGCCATGCACCAGCAAAATACCCACAGAATGCTGCGCCAAATCAGGGGTAAAAGAAACAGGAGAATGGTCGAAGGCATCCTGCTCTTCCCCGAGCCAACGCGCCAAAGATTCCTTAACATTTTGGGTCGCAAGAAGCCTGCGCTCGCGAGCCTTACACCGAATTCTTTTAACCGGTTCCAGCGAATTATCGAAAATGCTCATGGTCCTCCTTCGCCTACCTGCGGTGCTATTAGCGCAGGTGCAGGCTCTATAGCGCACCCGCTCAGAACACCTGAGGTGCAGCAACTCACGGTCTTATCGCCTCAAGTGCATCGATACACCGGTGCGCAGAAAAATCGTTCTCTTTCTTTTATTATCTCGCTACGCTCCAGACAGGATAGAATTGACCCGGGAATATTCAGAGAGGAGACCCCAATGCCAAACACCGCCCTCTATTCAACGCTCAAGGTTCTTGGCTCACCCCTGCTACAGGGACTGTACCACCACGACGTGGATGGCCTGGAAAACCTGCCCGAGGGACCCTACATTGTCGCCAGCAACCACCTGGCATTCTGCGACTCCATTTTTATTCCTCTCGCCATGCCTCGCACCGTGAACTTCCTCGCCAAGAGCGACTACTTCACCACCCCCGGCGTGAAGGGTCGTGCCATGGCGGCATTCTTCCGCGGTGTTGGCCAGCTTCCCATGGACCGCTCCGGCGGCCAAAAGAGCCAGGAATCCCTCAACGCCGGCGGGCAGGTCCTCAAGGATGGCGGTATCATCGGCATCTACCCCGAAGGCACCCGTAGCCCCGACGGACGCGGCTACCGCCCCAAGGTCGGCGTAGCCCGCCTCGCCCTAGAAACCGGCGTACCCGTAGTACCCGTCGGCCAGATCGGTACCGACCTGATTCAGCCCTCCGGCTCAAACCGTGTCCGTCTGCGCCACGACGGCAAGCCCATTCAGGTGCGCACGATTATCGGCAAGCCCCTCAGCTTCGAAGAATACACCGACGGCTCAGACATGAGCCACCGAGTTCAGCGTGAAATCGCCGACCGTATCGGCTCCGAGATCCGTGCTCTGAGCGGCCAGGAATACGTGGACGTGTATGCCGACCGCGTCAAGAAGATCATGACTGATAAGAACATGAGTGCTGATGCGGCAGTCGCACACCTGCAGCACTAAACAATAAGACAGCACCCCCGGGTGCACACCTACGACAGAGGGCGGGATGCGGTACATGCCGTATCCTGCCCTTTCGTATGGCGTTCTGCAACGGTGCTCATCAACCCTCCTATCGCCGACACCTGGGGCGCTATCTAAACATGTGAGATATACCTGAGTGCAGGGTTAGGTGTTGAAGCAAGCAAGAGTACAATTAGGTCTATTCAGCTTGAAAAATCGCAAGCCAGCACGCCGTACGCTGCGCGCCGGGCGCCCGAAACGGGGCTGAACCAGAAAACGCACAAGACCATCCCGATGGAGTGAAGATGAGCAATCAAAACCTCGGCACCTCGCAGACCCCCGACCACGGCCTGGACACCTGGCGTCAGCTGAACATTGACCAGCAGCCCACCTGGAGCGAACACGAAGATTTTGAAAGCACCATCGCCGAACTGAACTCGGTACCGCCGCTCGTCTTCGCCGGTGAGGTCGACGCCATGCGCCAGGCACTCGGTGAGGTTGCTGAAGGCCGCGCATTCCTGTTGCAGGGCGGGGACTGCGCAGAAACCTTCGCGGGCGCAACCGCTGATAAGATCTCCGGCCGTGTCAAGACTATCCTGCAGATGTCTGCAGTGCTCACTTACGGCGCCTCCATGCCCGTGGTGAAGATGGGCCGTATGGCGGGTCAGTTCTCCAAGCCGCGTTCCGCAGACATGGAAACCCGCGGCGACGTTACCCTGCCCTCCTTCCGCGGTGAAACTGTCAACGGCTTCGAATTCACCCCCGAAGCCCGCGTACACGACCCCAAGCGCATGTTACAGGGCTACCACACCAGCGCCTCCACCCTGAACCTGATTCGTGCCTTCACCAAGGGCGGCTTCGCAGACCTGCGCGCCGTACACCAGTGGAACCGCGGCTTCACCTCCAACCCCGCGCATGAGCGCTACGAGAAGACCGCCCGCGAAATCGGTCGCGCCCTCAAGTTCATGGAAGCCTGCGGCGTTAACTTCGAAGCACTCAAGACCACCGATATGTACGTCGGCCACGAAGCCCTGGTAATGGACTACGAGCGTGCCCTCACCCGCATCGACTCGCGTACCCAGCTGCCCTACGACACCTCCGCACACTTCCTGTGGGTTGGTGAGCGCACCCGCGGCATCGACGATGCACACGTGGACTTCCTCTCCAAGGTCCGCAACCCCATCGGCGTGAAGCTGGGCCCGACCACCACCGCGGAGGATGCACTCGCACTGATCGATAAGCTCGACCCGAACCGCGAACCCGGCCGACTGACCTTCATCACCCGCATGGGCGCAAAGAACATCCGCGAGAAGCTACCCGCAATCGTTGAGGGCGTGCAGGCTGAAGGCGCAAAGGTTGTCTGGGTTACCGATCCGATGCACGGCAACACTATCTCTGTGCCTTCCGGCTACAAGACCCGCCGCTTCGACGACGTACTCGACGAGGTTCGAGGCTTCTTCGAGGTGCACGAGGTGCTGGGCACATTCCCCGGCGGTATTCATGTGGAGATGACCGGTGACGACGTGACTGAATGCCTGGGTGGCTCCGACGCCATCGACGAGGCAGCGCTGGCAAGCCGCTACGAGTCCCTGTGCGACCCTCGTCTGAACCACTCGCAGTCCCTGGAAATCGCGTTCCTGGTCTCCGAGTACCTCAAGAACCGCGCATAAAAACGCTCATGCTTTTCGCCGCTAGAGTTGGCGGTGAGCAGCAGACACAACAATGCCCGGGTCTTCACCTGACAAAGATGAAGACCAGGGCATTGTGTTTAACCTACGCTCGGCAGAAGAGTGACGCGGCAGGTGCTAGGTACCGCAGATGTTAAGCACAGCAGACGCTAGAAGGTCAGGAACGCCTCAATATTACGCCACCACGCCGACTGCACCAACGAAGTAGCAAGCCACCAGCCGGTAAAGCTCGCGCCCATACCCATCAGAATCAAGGCCAGAGCCCAACCGCCCACCGCCATACCGGAAGGCGGAGTCCTAAACTGCTTAGCAGGCAGACGAGGATTCTTCTTCGAAGACTGAGCGGAATCATTAGAAATACCCGTAGACTCCTCAGCCTCAGAATCGCTCCCCGCCCCCTTAACCCTTGAACGGCGCGAACCCGAGGGGCTCAACGAACGTTCCGCCTGAATCGGGGCGTACTCGCCGTTAGCTGAGATAAACTCCTGCTCCGTCTGCGGACCAATACCAACGGACTGAGTCTGCGGGACCTTCGCGCCCGCACGGTGGTCAAGGAAAGAACCCAAACCGAGCTTAGCGGACTTTTGGCCCTTCTCCGGCTCGCTCTCAGAATCCTCGTTATAGGGAGCGGAACTGACCAGAGGCGGAATACCTTGGCAGTTCAGCACCGAGTCCTCAGCGTCAACGTCGGCAAGGTGCACACCCTGACCAGCCTCCGATGTATCGTACACGAGGCTGTCGGGGGAGTAGACATCGTAGACCAGCAGATCGCGGGCATCGCTAAAAGCACTAATCGGGGTGTTACGCACCATCTGTGCAGCGCCGCTACGCTCCGCAATATCGGCAACAGCCTCCCAGAGGGGAAGCTCCGGCTCTGGGTACGAGGGGGCACGCCAAGCGCGCTCGGACTCACCCAATGACTCAGAAATCTCCAGCAGAGCAGTGAACAGGTCAGTTGCATCCTCGGGACGGGCATGAGGCTGCTTGCGGGTACACCACGAAACCAGCCCCGCAATATCGCGGTCCGCACCCGGCGCAACATCGGTCAGCGCGGGCATCTCAATGTTGGCGTTATGGTAGAGCACCTGCTGGTCATTCTCCAGACCCACAAAGGGTAGACGACCCGAAAGCATGCGGTACATCATCACGCCGAGCGCAAAAATATCAGCCTGCGCGCCGACCTTCACCTCCGGATCAAGGACCTCCGGTGCAACGTAGACGGGGGTGCCCATGGGTGCGCCCGCATCCACCTGATCATCACGACGGGAAAGACCAAAGTCCGTGAGCTTCACCTGACCGTTAGCGTCGAGAAGAATATTGCCCGGCTTAATATCGCCGTGCAGGTAGCGGTTCGCATGCACCTCCGAGAGTGCCTCCACCACTGGAATGAGGATATCCAGAGCCTCACCCAGGGACAGAGCCTCACGCACACGCAGCAGCTGGCTCAGTGTACAACCGTGCACGTACTCGAGCACGATATACATGACCATCTGACCCAAAAAATATTCGGTACCCGAAGAGATCACACCCACCGTATGTCCGCCACCACCTACCTGACGCATTGAACGCTCTTCACGGTGGAACTTCTGGCGGTTTGCCGCGTCTTCAGCCAGAGCGGGGGAGAGGACCTTGAGCGCAACCGGGTTATTTGACCACAGGTCCAGCGCATAATAGACCTCGCTCATGCCGCCGCGGCCAATGAGTGAACCCACCTGGTAGTGACCCTCAATAATGGCGCTACTAAGCCACTGCGAAGAACCGATAGCGGTATCCGGGGCAGCGGGACGAGTGGCGGGAGGAACAGAAGTCTTTGAAGATGAGAAAGCTTGGGGGTTCACGGGAGAAGTTTGGCGTGTGCTGGGAGTATTCATACGTTTCCTCATTTTAGCCCGCCCACCTGGATAGAAGCGATGCCAAAGAGAACCGAGCAGGTGAACACTCAGCGAATTCTTAAGAAGCACCGAGGGCTCCGCACCCAACTCAAGAACCGTAGACAACGAACAAAAACGAAAGGTGCGTAGGAGAGCTCCCGTGCCAGATACGGGTCAAAAGTGGTAAATACGTGCCAGCTCTGGCACTCTTAAAAGGTGACTAACGAAAATATTGCTCAGACCTTCGCCCTCGTTGGCGATTGGGTAACTATCCCCGAAATTGCGCACGCCCTCGACCTGAAGGTGACCCGCGTGCACAACCTGATTTCTGACGGTACGCTTATCGCGCTGCGCGACCCGGAAACCAACGTGCGCAAGGTACCCGCACTGTTCATGAACGGTTCGCGAGTTCTGGAATCCCTCAAGGGCACCCTCGCTGTCCTGAAGGACTCCGGCTTTAGCGATGAAGAAGCCATTACCTGGCTGTACACTAACGACGAGTCCCTGCCCGGCCGTCCCATCGACGCACTGATTGACGGTCGTAAGACTGAAATCCGTCGCCGTGCGCAGGCACTGGCTTGGTAATACTAGCTTGGTAACGCCGGTCCGGTAACATCTGCTTGGTGACACCTGTCCGGAACGATAGCTCAATACGTTGAGGCGGCATACCGGAGTATGCCGCCTCAACTTGTTTAACGTTTATAACTGCATTGAACCCCTACGCCTTACGAAGCAGCGCACGGCCCACAATATCGGTCAGCGCCGCATGCGTCAGCTCGTCCAAGTTCATTGCCTCCAGAGCCTCAAACACAGCCTGAGACTTCTGCTCAATTAGCTGCTCATGCTTGGCGAAAGCACCCGAAGAAACCATTAGCTCACGGATGCGCTCCACCTGCTCATCGCTCAGCTCGGACTCGCCTAAGCTATTATGCAGAAGTGCCGCATCCTTCTCGTCGAGGGCGGCGGAGGTGAGTGCCACCAGCACGGTACGTTTCCCCTCACGCAGGTCATCGCCGGCGGGCTTACCAGTCACCTCGGGCTGACCGAAGACACCCAGCTCGTCATCACGCAGCTGGAAGCCCTCGCCCAGGGGCAGACCGAACGCGCGGTAACCGGTAAGTACCGGGTGCTGCTCGCTCACGGCACTGGTGCTGTTCTCCAGTGCGGTAGCCTGCAGAGCCAAAGCACCACCAATCGTGAAGGGATGCTCGCACGAGTACTTGGCGGACTTGAAACGAATTACGTTCAGGGCACGTTGCAGAGCCGCTTGAGCGTCCTCGGTTTCGAGAACCTCGGAGTAGACGTCCAGGTATTGACCCGCCAGAACCTCGGTGCGCATCCGGTCAAAAATAGTACGTGCAGGGGCGCCATAGATTGCCCCCTCACCCAGGGAAGTAAAAACCTCGGCAGACCAAGCCAGGGTCAGATCGCCAGCAAGAATGCCGCCGGTCAGCCCGTAGTTGAAAGCATCACCGCGCCAACTATTCTGCTCGTGTGCCGCTTCGAAACGCTTGTGTACGGAGGGGGCACCGCGGCGGGTATCGGACCGGTCGATAATGTCGTCGTGAATCAGCGCGGAGGTCTGGAACAGCTCCACCGCCATGCCAGCCTTCACAATGGACCAGGATGCGCGGTTCTCGGTTACGGGTGCGCCACCCGCACCGCGCCAGCCCCAGTAGCTCAGCAAGGCACGTAGACGCTTGCCGCCGGTGGAGAGGGACTCAATAGCCTCAAGTAGGGGTAGAGTTTCGGTAGAAATGCCCTCGAGTAGCTTGCGCTGGCTTGCAAAAAACTCAGCCATGAGAGTGTCAAAAGCGTGCAGGTAGGCTCGCTGCTCTTCAGCAATGCGCTCAGCGAGGTGCGCAGAATCCGCCGGGATATTCGGTGCCGCTACGGTGAGGCTCTCGGTCGCTCGGGGAGTGGGTGCTCCGGAAGGAGAAGGGGGAGTCATACTATCCTCGCTGATGGTCGCTGTGTACGGTCCTGATACGGTGCGGTGTGCACTTCTTCTAGCTTAGTGGAGAAAAGTCCAAGAGAATGCATTTGCGAACACGTTTACGATAGGATGCCTCTGTTTTTCGTAGAAATATGCTATATTTTTCGGTAGGTGGGTGTAGAAGCTATAAGAGGAGGCGACATGGGGCAGACGCGAACCGGTAAGAATAGTGGCGCAAGGAACGGTCGCGTCATGATGCACCTGGACATGGATGCCTTCTTCGTCAACGTCGAACTCCTCGAAAACCCCGCTCTGCGCGGTGAACCCATCATCGTGGCGCCCCTGGGCCCCCGCTCGGTCGTCTGTTCCGCCTCCTACGAGGCGCGCGCCCACGGAGTGCGTTCCGGTATGCCGCTTAGTCGCGCTCGAAACCTCAGCCCCAATGCCACCGTCCTGCCGCTACGTGGTGACTACCGGCACTACTCCCGCGCCGTCATGGCAATCCTGAACGATCTGAGCCCCTACGTTGAGCAGGTTAGCGTGGATGAAGCCTTTGTGGACCTAACCGGCGCCTATCTGCACGGCCAAGATCCCGTCGCCCTGGCGCAGCATGCTCGCGACCGCATCGCCCAGGAACTTTCCCTACCCTCCTCCGCGGGGGTTGCGCCCAATAAACTACTCGCCAAAATGGCGTCCACCGGTAGCAAGCCGAACGGGCTGTGGGTTATTCCGCCCGAGCGCGTTCAAGAATTTCTTGACCCGAGAAAAGTCTCCGACCTGTGGGGAGTGGGTGCGAAAAGTACCGAGCAGCTCTCCCGATACGGTATTCACACCATCGCCCAGATGAGGGCCATGAGCCTGGACTGGCTCAAAGAACGCTTCGGCACAGCCCAAGGTGAGCACCTCTGGGCTATGGCGCGCGGCATTGATGAACGCCCCGTGACGATCGAACGTGAAGAAAAAAGCATGGGGGGCGAGCATACCTTCGAGGTGGATGCGACCGATGCCCAGGAGATTAGCGCTGCTATTCGGGAGCTGAGCCTCAAACTGGGCAAGCGCCTGCGCACAGCCGGGAAACTCGCCGGAGGGCTCAGCCTCAAAATCCGCTACAGCACCTTCGAAACGCACACCCGCGCTATTGCCCTGAACGTGCCTGTAGACTCCGGCATGCAGATTGCCTCCCTGGCATTGGAAGCCCTGCATGCAGATGGAATCTTGGTAGGGCAGGCGGCGCCCCGCCCCCTGCGACTCATTGGAGTGCGCGCTGAGAAACTAACCCGTGCAGAAGACGGGGTGCAACAGACTCTCTTCGACTCCATTGAGAACAGGGCAAGCTCACGCTCCATGCAAACTGGCTCCGCAAGAATCCTCTCCGCAAAAACCATCTCCATACAATGGGGCGGTGGGGGAGCCGGTAATAGTCAGCGGAACGGTACTCACACAGGGTCTGGTATTCGCTTGGGGTCTGGCGCTCGCCTCATGAAAAACGGCAGATGGTCCGAGGTGGAGCACGTCATGGACGCCGTTCACCGTAAGTACTCGCAGGAAAGCCTCAAACCCGCCTCCGGAGTTGCCTCACCCCAACGGAAAGCTGAGCAAGAGTCTGAAGAAGGGAAAAGAGGCTGAGGGAAACCACCACGGAAAGGGCGGCACCCTCCGTAGAAGACCTTAAGTTGCTTTTGCCTAAAAAAGAATGCGCCAACCTCATCCGGCGCGGTACGATGGGAAGCATACGACGGGAAGAAGCGCTATCGCGCCAGCTGATACATCGGCTAACCCGGTTATGACCCGGTTGATACCGACGTCATCTTGAGCAGAGACACCTCAAAGGAGAAAACGATGGCACTGTCTGAGCGTGAACAGAAGGTTCTGGACCAGCTTGAAGAACTCATGAGCAATGAGGATCCGCACTTTGCCTCCTCCATGTCTTCAACCGGCAATACTGCGCCGGTTTTTAGTGCTCGCCATTTGGCTCTCGGCATTCTCTTCGTTCTCATCGGTCTGGGTATCATTATTGGCGCGGTCGCATCTAACATGATTTGGTTGGGTGTATTTGGCTTCCTCTTCGCGGCTGGTGGCGTGTACTTTGCAACTACCAGTAAGAAGACCCCGGTTGATTCCTTCCTCGGCGGTAAAGCAGAAGGCGCAGCGCGTGTACGTCAGCGTGAACAGAAGGAGCGGTCCTCCTTCATGAACCGACTGGAGGACCGTTGGGACGAACGCAACAACGGTAAGCTCTAACACTGATTTGTCTCAATAAATTTTTTTGCGGCTAAGTGTCCGTACTCTACTACACTCTCAAGACTTCGTAGGCGGAGGTAAGAATGCTCTTACCTCCGCTTTTTCTATGCCGGAACTAGTGAGAGATGTACGTATGAGGAATTGGGTAGAGGGAGCACACCAAATCCTGAAATCAGCCCCCGTCACTGAATCTGGGTATGGCAAATATGATGAGGGTGGAGCGCTGAGTGCATACGCCCGAACCTGTGTAGAAGCTGTGCACCAGCGTTAAAAATGCAGAAGAGAGCATAAAAACACTAAAAGATACTCTGCCGGGTGGGGTAGGTGGTGCAAAGTGGGGTAAAGTGGAGGAAGAAGCTGAAAAGTCAGTCCTATCGCCGTGCCCTCAAACACGCGGTGGAGGCGCTGGTTTGGCACACCCTACCACCGGCACCTGCAGGATTGTGGAACAGCCCCGCTCCCGCAGACTTCAGCACAACGGCACACATCGGGGAGGTGAAGTGAATGTTCCTAGGTACCTACTCACCACGAATGGACGCCAAAGGACGCATCATCCTTCCCGCCAAATTCCGTGAGGAACTCTCAGCAGGCCTCGTTCTGACCCGCGGTCAAGAACGATGCCTGTATGTTTTCCCCGCCGCAGAATTTGAACGTATCCACGAACGGATGCGCACCGCACCCCTGCCAGGACGAGCCGCCCGAGACTTCCTACGAGTTTTCCTCTCCGGAGCCTCAGACGAACTGCCCGACAAGCAGGGACGCATCACCATCCCTCCGATACTGCGCCAGTACGCAGGACTGACCGACAACCTCGTCGTCATCGGATCCGGTACCCGCGCAGAAATCTGGGATGCCGCAGTCTGGGAAGAATACCTCGCCCGCACCGAAGCTGAATTCGCCTCCCTCGACGAGGACCCATTCAGCCCGCTACTCTAACCAGCATTCTGCTGGTGTGACGGCTATTGCCCGGCATCTCTCTATCGCACCGCACCATTCTTCCGTAAGCTTTCCCGCAGGACAAATTCTCACAGGAGCACCCATGAGCGTAGAACACGCCCCCGAAACCGGTACGACCGACTCCGGTACTGCCGCCAAGGTCACCGGCGCATCCATTGAGAACCTCTCCCAGCGCGAAGCCAGCGAACGCCACGTACCCGTCATGCTGGACCGCTGCATTAACCTGCTTGCCCCCGGTGTCGAACGTGCTGTTGAGGAACGCGGCACCGCCTACGTCATTGACGGCACGCTCGGCATGGGTGGTCACTCCGAGGCACTGCTTGAACGCTTCGAAAACCTTGTGCTGATCGGTATTGACCGCGACCTGCAGGCACACGCTATCGCCGGTGAGCGTCTGGCACGCTTCGGTGACCGCTTCGTACCTGTTCACGCTGTCTACGACAAGATTGACTGCGCCATGGAAGCCGCTGGCGTGCAGGGCATCGATGGCATCCTGATGGACCTGGGGGTCTCCTCCATGCAACTGGACGAACGCACCCGAGGCTTCGCCTACTCCTACGACGCGCCCCTGGACATGCGCATGAACTCCGAAGACGAGCTCACCGCCCGCATCGTCGTCAACGAATACAGCGAAGATCAGCTGCGCCGCATTATCCGCAACTGGGGCGAAGAGAAGTTCGCATCGCGTATCGCCCGCGCCATCTGCACCGCCCGAGCCAACGCACCCCTGGAAACCACCGGTGAGCTCGTGCGTATCATCCAGAAGGCTGTGCCCGTCGCCGCGCAGCGCATCGGCGGCCACCCCGCCAAGCGCACCTTCCAGGCGTTGCGCATCGAAGTGAACCACGAACTGGAAGCCCTCGAACGCGCCGTACCGGCGGCCCTGGACGCGCTCAACCTCGGCGGCCGATTCGTCGCCATGAGCTACCACAGCCTCGAAGACAAGATCGTCAAGAGGGCACTGACCGCAGAAGCATCCTCCAAGGCACCCAAGGGCTTCCCGGTAGAGCTTGAAGAGCACAAGCCCACCGTCAAAATCATTACCCGAGGCGCCGAACCGCCTACCGACGAGGAAATCGAACAGAACTCTCGCGCCGCCAGTGCCAAGCTGCGCGCCGCCGAGAAGATCCGCATCCCCGCCAAGTAGAAGACAGAAAGCGAAGAAGAGTGAGCACCCAGCACGCATCCCCGCGCCCCACCCGCACCCAGGGCGCCCCGCGGAGTCGACGCGCCGGTTCCTCGCGCCCTGCCGCCGGTACCTCCGGCGCCGTTGGCTCTACCCGCGCATCCTCTACAGGTGGCTCCACCGGGGCGAGCCGCGCCTCCACCCGAGCTCACTCCGGTCGTACCCGCACCGCGCGTCTGGAGCCGGTCACCGCAGCCCAGCCGGTGGTTCGTCCCGCCAGCACCGCGGCTTCGCACGGCGGTAAGCGCACCTCGACGAATGCGAGCCGCGTGCCCTCGAGCGTGCGCGCGGCAGCCCGTACCGAGGAGACCCGTGAGGAGAAGCCGAAGTCGCGTCACCCGCTCTCGACCGTGCGCCGCCGAGCCCGTAAGCTCAGCCCACCCACCATGCTCGCTGTTTTTGCGGCAATTCCGCTGACCCTGATTTTTATTCTGCTGCTCAACGTGCTGATTGTGACCCGACAGTACGACATGGTGGATTTGCGCGCGCAGGAACAGCGCCTTGTGCAGGAGAACCAAGCGCTACAGCAGGAGATTGGTTTCAAAGAAGCCCCGCAGGATTTGGCGATACGCGCCAGTACCCTGGGTATGTTTGTCAGCTCTTCGCAGGCGACCCTGAACCTGAAGTCCTCCACGATTGAGGGCACCCCCGTCCCGGCTGCAAGCCCCACCGGCATTGGAGGATCCAAGCAGGAGAACCTGATTTCGCCGCCGGCAGCGGGTTCGAATGAAAGCTACGCCAAGGGCATTGTGGATGCTGACAAGTCTATTCAGCAGCGCCACGCTCAGGCGAGCGCCGCGGCAAAGACATCTGCAAGCGCCTCGGCAAGCCCCGCTCAGCAGGCTAATCCTGCACCTGCGAATAGCGCACCTGCCAGCCCGGCTGCTTCCGCCGCACCGAGCACTGCCCAGCAGCCCAGCCCTGCCGCTAGCCCCGCGGCAAGCCAACCCGCGCGATAACCCAACTGACCACAGGATGCGTAGCATCACCGATAGACTAGACCAGCGAAAGGACACACCGCATGAGCTTCGACGCGCGCCGTAATGCGAACGAATCTGCATCCGGTCAGCCGGACCTGACCCGCCGTGGCTTTGTAGCCGGCGCTGCTGCCACCTGCGCTCTGGGCGTCATCGGTGCAAATCTGTTTATCCGCCAGGGCTTTGATCCCGGTGCGGTGGCGAATGCGTCCCGTCAGAAGCGTCTGCGCTCACAGGTACTACCTGCTGTGCGCGGGCAGATTCTCGATATCAACGGCAATGTCATGGCGCGTACCGTGCAGCGCTATAACCTGACCGCTGACCAGAGTGCCGTGGCTACCTTCAAGCGTTACAACGAGGACCGCACCCAGAAGATTGAGGTCACCCCCAACCAGCTGGTGTACGAGATGGTAGATATTCTCAAGACCGTTGACCCAGGCGTTACCGACGAGTTCATCAAGTCCAAGCTGGACGGCACCTCCAAGTACTCGGTGATTAAGGCGAATATCACCCCGGAAATTTTCAACAAGATTGATGCCCTGGGCGCGCCCTTCATCTACGGTGAGGCGTTCTCCCAGCGCCTGTATCCCAACGGTAGTGTGGGTGGCTCCGTGGTCGGCAAGTACAACATTGTTGAAGAGGCTGACGGCAACGGTAAGGGCGGTACGGTATCTCGTAACTTCTCGGTGGGTATTGAACGTGTCTTCGAGAAGGAGCTTGCCGGTACCCCCGGTGAGCGTACCTACGAGATTAGTGCTGATGGTGTGCGTATCCCCGTGGCGAAGGAAGAGCAGCGCCTGGCGGTGGACGGTAAGAATATTCGTCTGACCATTAACCGTGATGTGCAGTATTTTGCGCAGCAGGTGGTACGTGCTCGCGCTGAGGAGCTGAAGGCTGAATGGTGTACCGCCATTGTTATGGATGTGCGTGACGGCTCCATTTTGGCTCTTGCTGATTCCTCCACGATGGACCCGGGTGCGGCAACCATTGAGGATGCGGCGGACATGACTCCGCGCGCTATTTCGCAGAACGTGGAGCCCGGTTCGACCGAGAAGATGCTGACTTCTTCGGCGCTGATTGAGCAGGGCCTGACGACTCCGACTAGCGTGTATGATGTGCCCGCGACCCTCACGATTGACGGCCAGACCTTCAAGGATGCGTTTGAGCACGGGGCGCAGCGGCGTACTTTCTCGGGCATTATTACTGATTCGATGAATACCGGTACGGTGCTGGTCGGTCAGAAGCTCAGCAAGGAAGAGCGCTACAACTGGTTGAAGAAGTACGGCGTCGGCGAGTTTACCGGCATTGAGCTGACCGGTGAGGAGCAGGGCCTGATTGCTGATTGGCGTGATTGGGATGGCCGTCAGCAGTACACTGTGCTGTTCGGTCAGGGTGTTGCGCAGACTCCGCTGCAGACCGCCATGATTTTCCAGGCGCTGGGCAATAAGGGCGTTCGTCTGAAGCCGCGCATTGTGGACGCAATTATTGACGCGGACGGCACCGAACATAAGCGTGCCGTGGAGCCTGGTGAACGCATGGTGAGCGAGCAGACTGCCGCCTCCTGCCTGACCCTCATGGAGAATATGGTGGAGCAGGGCCACGCCCGTCCGGCGAAGGTGACCGGCTACCGCGTGGGCGGTAAGACTGGTACCGCGGAAGCTCCGAGTGAGAAGGGCGGCTATGACGGCAACACGACCTCCTTTATTGGCGTGGCGCCGATTGAGAACCCGCAGTTCTTGGTGGCGGTGACCATGCAGCGTCCCGAGGGTAGCGTGGGTACGAACGGTACGACGGCTGAGTTCTCCAAGATTATGGAGAAGACCCTGCACACCTATAATGTGCCGCGTTCTACCGGTGAACCGGAGTTGATTCCGCTTTTTGCTGAGGATAGCCCCAATAAGACGAGCTAAAGGCGAGCGGGGGAGAGGTACCGGCAGCTGATTCGTGATGAAGAAGCTCCGATACTGAACACCTGTCGAAGCCTAAAGCCCGTAGAATATTGAATGACCCTGTGTGCCTTGAGCGCATTGACCATACAGAGCTCACCGCTTCGGACAGCGGGGAGGAAAGAAGGACGATGGATACCGCATCTCACGCACCCGGCCAGAACCTGCTGGGCGGCGACGCTCAGACTCTGCGCCCGAATTCTGTGCGCCCGGTGAGTTTGGCGCACCTTCGCGAACATCTGCAGGGCTTGGGTGCTCAGGTGACCTTCCAGCTGGCTAACGGCGTTCAGGGGTCTGAACCCGGTGAGTCCGTTGAGGTTACCGGTATCAGCATGGACTCCCGAGGCGTGCGCCCGCAGGACCTGTACGTGGCTCTGCCCGGTGCGAAGGTGCACGGTGCACAGTTCGCTGAGGCTGCGTTGAAGCTGGGAACTTCCGCTATTTTGACGGATACTGCCGGTGCGCAGCTGCTGGGTAAGGCGCCAGTGCCGCTCTTGGTGACTGAAAACCTGCGTGAGTACGTCGGTCCCTTGGCGGCGCTGATTTATGGTTCAGCGTCGTTCCCTGCTACTCACCGTTATGCGGTCACCGGTACGAACGGTAAGACCACCTCCACCTACATGCTGGAGTCGGTGTTCCGCACCGGCCTGGGTGTGAAGACCGGTCTGATTGGCACTATTCAGATTCTGATTGATGGTGTCTCGGTTCCTTCGAAGATGACCACCCCGGAGTCTCCTCACGTGCATTCTCTGCTGACGATTATGGGTCAGCAGCAGGTACGTTGCGCGGCGATGGAGGTGTCTTCGCACGCGATTGATTACCACCGTGTGGACGGTGTGAAGTATGCGGTTGCAGGCTTTACGAACCTGACTCAGGATCACCTGGATCTGCACGGCACCATGGAGCACTACTTCGATTCGAAGGCTCAATTGTTCACTCCCGAACGTGCCGAGCTGGCTGTGATTACTGCTGATGACCAGTGGGGTGAGAAGATGTTCTCCACCGCTTGTGAGCAGATGGGTGCGCAGCAGGTTCACCGTCTGGTGACTGCTCGCGGAGCCGGTCTGGCTGAGGTGCCCGCTGAGTTTGGTGCCCGCGATTGGGCTGTGGTGAAGGTTCAGCGTGAGGGCCTGGGCCACCGCTTCCACGTGGCTAATGGTGCCGGTGAGAGCGTTGAATGCTGCACCGGTCTGCCCGCTGACTTTAACGTTTCGAATGCGGCGCTGGCGGCGCTCATGGCGTACCTGGACACTGACTCCGCTGAGCGTGAGCGTCTGCTGCCCGAGCTGGCCTCCGGTGCAGCTCTGACCCCGGTGGTGCCGGGTCGTATGCAGCTGATTTCTTTGGCTCCGCACGCGATTGTGGACTTCGCTCACAACCCGGACGGTCTGACTCGCGCTCTGGAAGCGATGGGCCGCCCCGGTGAGGGTAAGGTCATGATTGTTTTCGGTGCGACCGGTGAACGTGACGAGCTCAAGCGCCCGATTATGGGTGCGATTGCGGCACAGCACGCAGATATTGTGATCGTGACTGATGATGACCCGCACGGTGAGGCACCCGAGCCGATTCGTGCCGCCATCGAGGAGGGTGCGCAGAGGGCTGAGAACCGCCGAGCCACCCAGATTCTGAATATCGCTCCGCGTGCCGCCGCTATTGACGCGGCAATTACCCTGGCGGGCGAGCACGATGCCATCCTGATTGCTGGCCGCGGCCACGAAACCGAACAGGATGTTGACGGCGTGGATATCGCTCTGGATGACCGTGTTGAAACTGCTCGCGCCCTGCGTGCGCACGGTTTCGAGATTCTGCCTGATTACCAGCTCATGCTCGATGAAAATGACTCTAAGACCGCTGAAGGTATGGTGAAGAATGATTAAGCTCAGCGCCGCCCAGATTATTGAAGCAACCGGCGGCACCGCTATCGGCTTGGATGGTCGTGAGGAGCAGGTGTTCGCAGACTTCGCCACTACCGACTCCCGTGAGGTACAGACAGGTACCCTGTTCGTGGCGAAGCCCGGCGCGGTCACTGACGGCCACAGGTTTATTCCAATGGCGTTTGAGAAGGGTGCGACCCTGGCACTGGTTGAGCGTGAAGTACTCGACGAGCAGGGTGTGCCGTACCCGAGTGTCCAGGTCCCGGATGTGGTGCTGGCGATGGGCGATTTGGCGCGCTACTCCATAGAGCAGATGCGCGCTCAGGGTGAGCTGACTGTTATCGGTATCACCGGTTCTGCCGGTAAGACCACCACCAAGGACCTTCTTGCCGCCATTTTCACCCCGGAGGGCCCGACCGTTGCCCCGGTCGGCTCCTACAACAGTGAGGTAGGCGTGCCCCTGACCGTTTTCCGGGCAGATGAGTCCACCCGCTACCTGGTCATTGAGATGGGCGCGGATCACGTGGGTAACATCGAGTACCTGGCGAATATTACGCACCCCGACCACGGCGCAATCCTGAAGGTTGGTACCGCGCACGCTGGCGAGTTCGGCGGAGTGGACAATATTGAACGCACTAAGGGTGAGCTGGCTGAGGGCGTTCAGCCGACCGGGTCCCTGGCTCTGAACGCTGATGATGAGCGCGTGCTACGCATGGCATCGCGTTCGGTTGCCCCCATTACTTACTTTGGCGTGGGCGAGAAGACCGAAGCGAACGGTCACCCCTACGAACGCTATGTTGCGGCGCTGAACCTGCGTACTACCGATGCCGGTTGCCCCGAGTTCACTCTGCGCCTGCCTGACGGTGGCGAGTACGAGATTTCCTCGCAGCTGATCGGTGAGCACCACGTGCACAACCTGCTGGCTGCGGCGACAATCGCCTACAACAGCGGCATTTCGGGTGAGAAGATTGCTCGCGCGCTCAACAAGGCGGCGGCAGCTTCGAAGTGGCGTATGGCTCGCACCGACCGTGCTGACGGCGTGACCGTCATTAACGACGCGTACAACGCGAACCCCGAGTCGATGGCGGCTGCACTGCGTACTCTGGCGCAGCTGGGCCGCACCATTGACCCGGTGACCGGTCAGCCGCACCGCACCTGGGCTGTTCTGGGTGCCATGCTGGAGCTCGGAGACGCCTCCGTGGAGGAACACGACCGCATCGGCCGCCTCGTGGTGCGCATCAATATTTCTAAGCTGATTGCTGTGGGTGACGAAACGAAGCCCACCTATAATGCGGCTCACCTGGAAGGCTCATGGGGTAATGAAGCGACCTGGGTTAAGACCCCGGAAGAAGCAGAGCAGATTCTGCGCGCCGAGGTTCGCTCCGGCGATATTGTGCTCTTTAAGTCCTCGAACGGTGCGAAGCTGGGCATTCTGGGCGACCGGGTTGCTTTCGCTGAGTACACCTTCGGCGCTGAGGAGGAGCAGACACCGACCTGGCTTTCTGCCGGTGACTTTGTTGAAACCACCGATTTGAGCGACCACCTTGCCGCTCATCTGGACGGCGCAGCTGACGCCGACCGTACGTCGGCTGAACAGACCACGAAGGAAGGGTAGCGCTTTATGATTACCGTGCTCATTGCTGGAATCTTTGGGTTCCTCATTTCCCTCACCGCGCTGCCGGTGTTCATTAAGAAGATGAAGTCTCTCAAGCTTGGCCAGCTGATTCGTGAGGAAGGACCGGCAGCTCACCAGCATAAGGCGGGTACCCCCACCATGGCGGGTCTGATTTTTATCCCCGCGGCGATTCTCGCCTACTTCTTGACCCTGGCGGTGAGTGCCCTGTTCTTCGGTACCACACCGGTACCGACCGCTACCGCGTGGCTGACCATTGCCTTCACCCTGGGTATGCTTGGCGTGGGCGCAGCGGACGACATCATGAAATTCCGTCACAAAGGCAATGAGGGCCTGACCGAGAAGCAGAAGACCATCGGTCTTCTGGGCGTGGCCCTGCCCTTCGCGTACTTGGCGTTCCAGTTCCCGAACGAGTCGGGTGCTCGCCCGGCGTCTACGGCTATCTCGTTTGTGCGTGACCTGCCCATTGATTTGTTTGCGGCGGGTGCGGTCTTTGGCAGCATCCTGATGGTTGCTTGGATTACCATCATTTCCCTGTCCGGCACGAACGCGGTGAACTTCACCGATGGTCTGGACGGCCTGGCCGGCGGCATCATGATGACTATTTTCTCCGGCTACCTGACCATAAGCATCTGGCAGTACGTGCACGCTTGCTCCGCTGGTGCTGGTACCGCCTGCTACGATGTGCGCGACCCTGGTTCGCTGGCGCTGATTGCCGCATCCCTGGTGGGTTCGCTGGCTGGCTTCCTCTGGTGGAATGTGTCGAAGGCGCAGATTTTCATGGGCGACTCCGGATCCCTGGCACTCGGTGGCGCTATGGTTGCTTTCGCATTGTTTACCCGCACCGAGCTGCTCCTGCTGGTTATCGCTCTGATTCCCGTGCTGGAAGTGTTCTCTGTGATCGTGCAGAAGTTCGTGTTCAAAACCAGCCGTAAGCGTTCGGTGGCAGCGGGGGAGAAGCCCCTGCACGCGCACCGTTACTTCCGTATGACTCCATTCCACCACCACATGGAGAAGGTCGGTGTCAACGGCAAATACTCAATTGATAAGAAGGGCATTGTCCCCGGTACCGTCAGCAGCGGCGAAGTGAACTCCGTGTTCCGCCTCTGGGTTATTAACGCCCTCTGCGTGCTCGTTGCTCTGGCGCTGTTCTTCGGTGACTGGTTCTCGCAGACGTCTGGAGTGATTCACTAATGTCAACTAACGAACAGCCGGTTGCCGCTCGCATCGAAGCGAACGCCGCCGCTATTGCGGTGAACCCGGTGTATGAGAATGAGCGACTCGCGGAGCTGACTCACTGGGGTTCTCCCTGGGCTAACCTGCGCGTGGTTGTGGTGGGTATGGGTACCAGCGGCGACGCCGTGACCGATGTGCTCGCCCAGTTGGGTGCACATATTGTTGTCATCGACGGGGTTGATACCCCGGAGAAGCGTGAACGCATTGACCTGTACGCTAACGCCTACGGCAATGTTGAGGGCCTGTTCGGCCCCGAGCACATGCGTGCACTGCCCCTGGTGGATGGTCAGGAACCCGAGCTTGTGGTGACCTCCCCGGGCGTGCGTCCCGACCACCCGGTCATGCTCGACGCGTATGAGCGTCGCATCCAGATTTGGGGCGATGTGGAGCTGGCGTGGCGCCTGAATGAGCGTAGCGACCGCCCGACCCCCAAGTGGCTGTGCCTGACCGGTACGAACGGTAAGACCACCACCGTGGGTATGGTGGATTCCATCCTGAATGCAGCCGGTAAGAAGTCTATTCAGGTGGGTAATGTCGGTATGCCCATCGTGTACGCCACTGCCGATGATGAACCCTATGAGTTCTTCGCCGTGGAACTCTCCAGCTTCCAGCTGCACTGGACCTACTCGATGTCCCCGTACGCTTCTGTGGTTCTGAACATTGCTGAGGATCACGTGGACTGGCACGGCTCCTTCGACGGCTATAAGGCTGATAAGGCTCGTGTGTACGAGCATACTCAGGTTGCTTGTATTTTCAACACCGATCACGTGGAAACCTTGCGCATGGTTGAGAATGCGGATGTTATTGAGGGTGCCCGCGCGATTGGATTCAGTTCTACTGAGATGCCCGCCGTATCGATGCTGGGACTGGCTGAGGATATCATGGTGGACCGCGCCTTCTTGAAGAACCGTTATAACGAGGCGTATGAGCTGGCGGTTCTGGAGGATTTGGCTCCGGCACCGGGTAAGATGCCGGCGAAGCACACCGTGGAGAACGCTCTGGCGGCTGCGGCGCTGTGCCGTGCGGCTGATATTGACCCGAAGGCTGTTGGTGCGGGCCTGCGTTCCTTCAAAACTGGTGCGCACCGTAACCAGCTGGTGGGCTACGCGAACGACATCATGTGGGTGAATGATTCGAAGGCTACGAACCCTCACGCTGCAAATGCGTCGATGAGCGGCTACCCGTCTCTGGTGTGGATTGCTGGTGGTCTGTCGAAGGGCGTTGAGTACGATGAGCTAATTGCTGCCCACGCTCAGCGCCTGAAGGCTGTGCTGATTATCGGTACTGACACTGCGGCGTTGAAGTCTGCGTTGGCGACTCATGCCCCGCAGGTTCCGACCTACAATATGACTGCCGCTGTGGCTGATTCTTCGGACGGAGTTACCGTGATGAATGCGGCCGTTGCGAAGGCTGCTGAGCTGGCGCATCCGGGGGATACTGTGCTGATGGCTCCCGCGTCTGCGTCGATGGACCAGTTCAAGAATTATGCGGTGCGCGGTGAGGCGTTTGCGAATGCTGTTGCCGCTCAGCTGGCAGACTCTTAGGACGTTGCCTGTAGGGGGTGTCTCGGGTGACCGGGGTGCTTTCTGCGGGTTCTTCTCGGGGGTGGGATGGTCATGGTGTCCCACCCCTGAACCTTTTTCGTGTATTCGCCACGACGGATCCGTGGCAGTTGAGGCCTATAGGAGGGCATGTGAGTACCAGCGCATCTTCGGCGCGTTCGGCTTCTTCGACGCGTTCGACAGCGAGTGGTCGTTGGGCGTCTTTGCGAGCCGGTTTGGAGGATTTCTCTGCGCCGTTCCGTGCTCGTGCCGATAGGCTGTATCGTCGTGGTTTGAAGGCTGACCTGTGGGATGTACCGGTGATGCTACTGGTGACCACCCTGGGTCTGGCTATTTTTGGCTGCATTATGGTGCTGTCGGCGTCGAGCGTCACCATGATTTCGCAGGGGCAGTCGCCGTTTTCACAGGTTTCCTCGCAGATCATGTTCTTGGTTCTTGGTGTGATCGCGATGGTGGGTATTACGCGTATCCCTGTTGGGTATTACCACAAGAAATTTGTGGTGAACGCGATGCTGATTTCCGCGTTGGTCATGCAGCTTGCTGTGGTGGTTGTTGGCGTTGAGGTGAACGGTAACCGTAACTGGCTGAAAATCCCCGGCGTTGTGCAGATTCAGCCATCGGAATTTTCGAAGCTGGCGATTATTATGTGGCTGGCATGGGTGTACAGCCGTCACGGCGATATTTCTCACAGCATTTGGCGTACTCTATTCCCCTCGATTTATGGTGTGGGCGCCCTGGTGCTGCTGATTATGCTCGGTGGCGATATGGGTACCGCCATGGTGTATGGCTTCATCTTTGTGGGCATGATGTGGCTGGCGGGTGCTTCTCGTAGCTCGTTGCTGAAGATTGGCGGCGCGTTTGCGATGCTGGCGCTGTTGGGTGTTTTCAGTAGCGCGAACCGTGTGGCTCGTATCTTCGGTATCTGGGGTTCGTGTACGAACGCTAACTGCGATCAGGCGAATTCTGGTGAGGTGGCGCTGGCAACCGGTGGTTTCCTCGGTGTTGGTCTGGGCCAGTCGCGTCAGAAGTATAACTACCTGGCTGAGGCGCATAATGACTATATTTTTGCCATTATTGGTGAGGAGCTGGGTCTGCTGGGCACTTTGGCAGTTCTGCTGCTGTATGTAGGTCTGGTGTACTGCGCAGTGCGTATTATGCTGCGCACTACTGACCCCCTGGTGCGTTTGGCTACGGGCGGCATCATGATTTGGTTGAGCTCTCAGGCGATTATCAATATGGCCATGGTGTCCCGTATTTTACCGGTGATTGGTGTGCCTCTGCCGTTTGTCTCCTATGGTGGTTCGTCGCTGTTGTCCTCGTTGCTTGCGGCGGGTTTGTTGTTGGCGTTTGCGTGGCAGACTCCGATGCGTGGCGCAGCGGCACCGTCGAATATTGAAACCCAGAGTGCGCGTGAGGTTCGTCGTGCGAATGCTGACTGGAAGCGTCGTACGCCGTTGCAGATTGTGCTGAATCAGGAGGAGGCAGCTCGTGCGGCTGCCGGTGGCCACCTACTGAAGGAACATAACCCGTTTGCGCTGATGTTTGGTCCGGAGAGTACGTTGCGCCGCTGGTTGGGTTTTGCGCCGGATCAGCAGCGTGAGTTGGCACGTATGGCTCGTGAGCAGGAGAAGAAGCGTATCCGTCAGGAGAAGGCTCGTATACACGAGGAGGAGGTTCGTCGTCGTCAGGAGGCGGCGCAGGCTCGTGAGGAAGCTACCCCTGTGAAGGCGGAGCAGAAGGCCGAGGCCCAGAAGCAGAAGGTCTCTCAGAAGCCTGCACCGACGAACCCAGCTCCGAAGAAGGCATCCGCTCAGCCTCGTACCGGTCAGCAGGCTCGTGTTGCGAGTGGGCTGCCCACGCAGGGTCGTCCCGCTCAGGCTCGCCTTGCTCAGAAGGCGACCGCTGCGAAGCCTGCAGACCAGATGCCCTCGGCTCCGAAGCAAGCTGCACCGAAGCAGGCTGTACAGCAGCGCTCCGCTCAGCCTCGTACCGCTCAGCAGCCTGTTGCTCAGAAGCGAGTGCAGCAGCCTCGTGGTGCTCAGCTCCGTAGCGCGCAGCACCGTCCGTCGGGTTTGCTGCCTGCGGGTCTGCAGCCGTTGCATCCTGAGGATCGTCAGCGTCGTGCCCAGCGACAGGGCAACCCTCGACAGGGTGCTCCGCGTCAGGCAACGCCGCGACAGGGCGCCCAGGCAAAGGGTGTTCCGAAGGATGACGCTCAGCAGGTGCAGCGTCCGGCTCAGGGCGCGGCTCGGAACTCGGCTCAGCGCGGCACCCGCAGGCAGAGTTAGCCTCTGCAGGGTGAAAGGCTCGCGGCCGGAGCATGCTGTTCGGGCTACTATTTGAGCCTCCACTTGCACTGAATAAGAGATAAAGCCCTCGCCGTTGAGTCATAGCTCGACGGCGGGGGCGCTCTATTGAACAGATGCGATAGCGTAAAATAATCCTGTATCGATGTGTTGGGAGAAAGATCTATGACGAAGAAGACGCGCTCTATAGTCTTCGCCGGTGGTGGCACCGCCGGTCATATTAATCCGATGCTCGCGATTGCGCGTGCGGTTCGTGATCTTGAGCCGAACGCTAAGATTCTGATGCTGGGCACTGCGGACAAGATGGAAGCCGAGCTGGTTCCGGCAGCTGGTTTCGATATTGAGTTTATTCCCCGTGCGGCGTTCCCCCGTAGCATCAACCGTGCAGCTTTTGCTTTCCCCGCTAAGTTCTTGGGTGGCCTGTCGAAGACCCGCCGCATCCTCAAGGATGTAGATGCGGATGTGGTCGTTGGCGTGGGTGGCTACGTGTGCCCGCCAGCGTATTTGTCGGCGTTGAGCACTAAGATTCCCGTGGTGATTCACGAGGCGAACGCGAAGCCCGGTTTGGCGAACCGCCTGGGTGGCACGTTCGCTAAGTTCACCGGTGTTGCATTCCCTAACACTCCTTTCCCGCGCGCAACCCTGGTAGGTATGCCGATGAAGGATGAGATTGCCTACCTGAACCGTGAGGCGCACCGTTCGAAGGCTCGCCGTAACCTGGGTCTGGACCCGCAGAAGCCTACCGTGATTGTCACCGGTGGTTCGCTGGGTGCGCAGAGCCTGAACAATGCGGTGGCGGCGTGCCGTGACCACTTTGCGGAGTGGGACTTCCAGATTCTGCATATTACCGGTAAGGGTAAGACTGTTCTGGATGAGAATGGTGAGCCGTTGAGTGAGCCGAATTACCGTCAGATTGAGTTCAGCAACGGCATGCAGGATGTGTACGCTGCCGCTGATCTTCTGCTGGTGCGTTCGGGCGCGGCGACTGTCAGTGAGGTTGCTGCAGTGGGTGTTCCCGCGATTTTTGTGCCGCTTCCCATTGGTAATGGTGAGCAGGCTCTGAATGCTCGTTCTCTGGTGGAGGCGTCTGCGGCTCTGCTGGTGAAGGATGCAGAGGTCACCGGTGAGTGGTTTGCCCGTGAGATTCCGGCTCTTATGGCGAATCCGGAGGAGTTGGAGCGCATGGGCGCTGCGGCGTATGAACTTGGTATCCGTGACGCGGCACGCGTTATGGCTGAAGCAGTATTGAAAGCAGCTGAGAAGTAATGACTGAATTGATGAATCTTGAGATGGTGCTGCCGGCACCGCTGAACCCGCCGTTCCCTGAGCGTGCGAAGATGAGCGAGTTGGGTCGTGTGCACTTCATCGGCATTGGTGGTGCGGGTATGAGCGCTATTGCCGTTTTGATGCTGCAGGCTGGTGTGACGGTGAGCGGATCTGACCGCGCCGAGTCGGCTACTGTTGAGTCTTTGCGTGCTGCGGGTGCTCGTGTGGCTGTTCCTCAGCAGGCTGAGAACATTGTGGATGTTGATACCGTGGTGATTTCTACTGCGATTCGTGAGGATAACCCGGAACTTGCTGCCGCTCGTGCGCAAGGTCTGCGTGTGCTGCATCGTTCTGAGGCGCTCGCCGCTGTGATGGGTGAGTCTCAGGTGGTTGCTGTTGCCGGTACTCACGGTAAGAGCACGACCAGCTCCATGATTTCTGTGATGTTTGATCAGCTGGGTGCACAGCCGTCCTTCGCGGTGGGTACTGTGATTACTGGTCGCGGCACGAACGCCCATCTAGGTACTCAGGGCCCCGAGTCGATTTTTGTGGCTGAGGCTGATGAATCGGACGGCTCGTTTGTGCGTTACCGCCCGGCTATTGCTGTGGTGACGAATGTTGAGCCGGACCATCTGGATTTCTATAAGACGGACGAGCGTGTCTTTGAGGCGTTCAACCGTTTTGTGGGTTCGCTGGCACCTAACGGTGTTGTGGTGACCTGCGCCGATGATGAGGGTGCGACGGCTTTGGCGGTTCATTCTCGTGCGGCGGGTGTTTCCGTTGTGACCTACGGTGAGTCTGAGGATGCTGACTTGCGCATTAGCGAGATTACCAGCGCGGGTTCTTCCTCTTCTTCGCACCTTTCCTGGTCTTTTGAGTGCCGCGGTGTGCGTTATGAAGGCCAGCAGAATCTTGCGCTGAAGGTGCCCGGTATTCATAACCAGCTGAACGCTTCGGCTGCTTTTGCTTCGGCGTTGATTTCTGGTTACGAGGCTGTTGATATTGCTCGTGCGCTGGCTGAGTTTGTGGGTGCTGACCGCCGCTTTACCCTGCGCGGTGAGGTTGCTGGTGTGAAGGTCTTTGATGATTACGCGCACCACCCGACTGAGGTTTTCCGTGCCCTGGAGACCGGTCGTACCGTGGCTGATGGTCATAGCCTGTACGTGATTTTCCAGCCGCACCTGTTCTCTCGTACTCGTGAGTTCGCGAAGGAGTTCGCGGAGGCCCTGTCGGTGGCTGACCGCGCTCATGTGCTGGATATTTACCCTGCTCGCGAGTTGCCGATTGAGGGGGTAACCAGTGAATTGATTACCGGTGCTGGTTTCTCTGAGGTTCGTTACGCTACCGCTGAGGGCGCTATTGAGGATATTGTGACCTGCGCTCAGGACGGCGATATTGTGATGACTGTGGGCGCTGGTGACGTGACCGCTTTGGGTGCGCGTCTGCTGGAGTCCTTGGGGATCCGTCACGGTGGCGAGTCGAAGAAGTCGGAGGCTTAGGCTGTGCCGATGAGTTCTGGTCTCTCTGCGGAGGGGCATTCCTCCTCGCGCGCGCCAAAGGCTCCGCGTTCGCGTGCTCGTCTGCGTGCTCAGCAAGTAGCTGAGAATGCGAAGACTGAGGTGGCACCGGTTGAGGCGGTACAGGCTAAGTCCGTGCCACCTCAGCAGGTGAAGGCTTCGGTAACAAAGGCTGAAGTGCCTCAGGCTGAACCTCAGCCGACTGGTGTTGCTCAGACTGATGTTACGAAGCCTACTGGGTCTGTAGCCTCCGAGGCTTCTGCACAGCCTGCTGTTGCGCAGTCTGCCGCTACTCAGTCTTCGAGTTCCGTTCGACACATGCCGCGTAAGCCTGTGCATAAGGCTTCAATGCAGAAGAATTCTGAATCTTCGGCGTCCAAGAGCGCTTCGGAGGTTCATTCTTCGGCGCAGTCTTTGAAGGATTCGGTGCGTTCGGCGCTGATGACCGGTCGTACCGTGTCTGAGGTGGAGCACGCTCCCGAGCTGTTTGATGTTGAGGCGTTTGAGGATTCTTCTTCGAAGAGCGGCTCTGCTCAGACTGCATCCTCGCAGTTGGTGAAGAGCGTAGATAGGGGTAGCGATAAGGACGCTGACAAGAAGTCGGCGTCCACCGCTGGCAAAGCATCTGCCGGTTCTGTTGAATCTCACGAAGAGTCTGTCGCTCAGAAGGCTGAAGAAAGCGCCGATAAGGCGGGGGAGAAGGCTGCCGAAGACCCTCGCCCCGCGAGCCGTTTTGGTCGTTGGCGTGCCGAGCGTGAGCAGCAGCGTGCAGCGGAGATTGAGAAGGAACGCGAGCGTGCGAGCCGTCAGGCTCACCGTGAGCGTCTGCGTCAGGATCCGGGCCTAGACGGTCTGCGTGCTGAGGAGCGCTCCCGTAAGGAGCGTGTGCCTCTGACTCGTGCCCGTAAGCTGCTGTACACCGCCTCGGTGCTGGCTATTATTGCGGTACTGTACGTGGTGCTGGTCTTCTTCTCGCCCCTGTTGGCGACTCAGAAGATTACAGTGCGCGGCACATCCCTGCTGGAAACCACTCAGGTGGAGCAGAAGCTGGGGCCTCTGCGCGGGGTTCCGCTCACTCGCATTGACGAGAAGAAGGTGCGTGAGCTGATTGGGCAGGATAACCTGCTTCGTAGCGTGCAGGTGGAGAGCCGTCCGCCGCATGAGCTGGTGGTGACCCTGAAGGAGCGTACCGCTGTTGCGGTTGTGAAGCAGGGAGATACGTACCATACTGTTGATAGCGATGGTGTGAGCCTGCTCGAGTCGGCGACTCAGCCCGATACTTCGGTGCCGCTGGTTCGTTTCAGCGGTGATGATCCGAAGACTTCGGACGAATTCCGCACCATTTCTACGGTGCTCTCGGCGATGCCCTCTGAACTTCTAGTTCAGGTTAAGGAAGCTGGTGCCACCTCAACCTCAAGTATCACTATAACCTTGAGGGATAATACTACGGTGCAGTGGGGAACCGCTGAAGAGAGCGAGTTGAAGGCAAAGGTCCTGCTCTCCCTGCGCCAGGCTATTGCCAAGCGTGCTCAGGAAGAGAAATCTTCCGAAGCACAGATGCAGAATGTGACCATCTACGATGTGTCTGCCCCGCGCGTACCGGTGACCCGATAGGGGAACCATTCAGGCGCTATATCCTCCCTTTTTGTGTTAAATCCACAAAAAGAGGGGGTAATTGCGCTTTGTGACTAGGAACCAGCAAAAACAGTTTGGTATCCTAGCAGATAAAGTCATTCTTTAGAGGAAACCTTTAGGCTTAGATTAAGCTGCGGGTCTTCCGAAGCTGGAACACGGAACAATCGAGGAATACATGGACGCTGGAACTCCCCAGAACTACTTGGCAGTCATCAAGGTCGTTGGTATCGGCGGCGGTGGCGTCAACGCAGTCAACCGCATGATTGAGGTTGGTCTGCGCGGCGTTGAGTTCATTGCTATCAACACTGACGCTCAGGCTCTGCTGATGTCCGATGCAGACGTTAAGCTGGACGTTGGTCGTGAGCTGACCCGCGGTCTTGGCGCGGGCGCAAACCCCGAGGTTGGCCGTCAGGCAGCCGAGGATCACGCGCAGGAAATTGAGGAAGTCCTCAAAGGCGCAGACATGGTCTTTGTGACCGCAGGTGAGGGCGGTGGCACCGGTACCGGTGGCGCACCCGTCGTGGCACGTATTGCCCGCTCCCTCGGCGCTCTGACCATTGGTGTGGTGACCCGCCCCTTCACCTTCGAAGGCCGTCGCCGCTCCAACCAGGCTGAGACCGGTATCGCTGCTCTGCGCGATGAGGTTGATACCCTGATCGTTATTCCGAACGACCGACTGCTGTCGATTTCGGATCGTAACGTCTCCATGCTGGACGCATTCAAGTCCGCTGACCAGGTTCTGCTCTCCGGTGTGCAGGGCATTACAGACCTGATTACCACCCCCGGCCTGATTAACCTTGACTTCGCTGACGTTAAATCCGTCATGCAGGGTGCAGGCTCGGCTCTGATGGGTATCGGCTCGGCATCCGGTGAGGACCGTGCCGTGAAGGCAGCTGAGCTGGCTATCGCTTCGCCGCTGCTGGAAGCATCCATCGACGGTGCACATGGCGTTCTGCTGTCCATTCAGGGTGGCTCAGACCTGGGTCTGTTCGAGATCAACGAGGCTGCACGCCTGGTTCAGGAAGTTGCTCACCCCGATGCAAACATCATCTTCGGTGCTGTTATTGACGACGCACTGGGCGATGAGGCTCGCGTGACCGTGATTGCTGCTGGCTTCGACGCAGTGAACCCGGAGACCAACTCCAACGCTTCCACTGCTGCAGTTACCCAGGCTCAGCGCACCCAGGCATCCTTCGGCGGTTCCACCGCTCCGGCTGCTAACGGCTACGGCTACAACACACCCGCTGCTGCTCCGGCTTCCACCGGCGCTGCTGGCTTCGACGTTGACCTTCCCTCAGTTGTGGAGGAAGCTCCGGCTCGCCGCGACACCCTGGACGTCCCTGACTTCCTGAAGTAGTCTGCCCGGCTGTGAACGCCTAAGCGTTGCACGGCTGAGAGTCCTATGAAGCTATAGGGGAGCTGAGAAACACGCACATTGTGCTGTTCTCGGCTCCCCTTTGCTATACCCGCCGTTATACCCGCTGACCTCTGATAAGGAATGGAAGATGAGCGATAATCCCAAACCTTCGTTACTTGCCTCTGCCGATACCCTCACCTTGGGCCCCTGGCGTGTGCGGGTAGGCTTCACCTCCCGCGCGGCGGGCAACCTGGGCCTGCACGTGGACGATGAGCTCGGTGGCGGTATGGACGCATCCCTGGTGCGTACCCTCAACCACCGTGCCGCCCTGGAGGAAGCGCTGGGTACCGACCCGTTCTTTTACCTGAACCAGGTGCACGGTGTGCAGATTGCCCGCCCGGAAGACTACGCGGTGGAATCCTACGCGCCCGGTGCCCCGCAGGAGCGTACCGCTAAGCGTGCCCGAGCGGTGCTGGAGAACTCCCCGGTCGCCGATGCCGCCATCAGCAGTGAGGGTGTGCCCCTGGCGATTATGGTGGCGGACTGCATACCGGTGGTGCTGGTGGGTGAGCGGGTCGCGAACTGGCAGCCGATTCTTGCGGTAGCCCATGCTGGCCGCCGCGGCCTGCTTGACGGTGTACTCCAGCAGACCGTGCAGCGGATGCGTCAGCTCGGCGCGGAGAAAATTATCGCGTGGCTGGGCCCGAGTATCTGCGGTAGCTGCTACGAGGTACCCGAAGATATGCGCGCCGAGTCCACTGAACTGATTCCGCAGGTGCATGCGGTGACCAGCCAGCAGACCCCCGGACTGGATCTGCCCGCCGGCGCCCGTGCGGTGCTGGAAGAGGCGGGCGTGCAGGTGAGCATGGACTGTGCGCGGTGCACGTTTGAGGAGCCTGAGGTGTATTCACATCGCGGGTTCACGAACCGCGGTGAGAAGCCGGGCCGCATCGCGGGTCTGGTGTGGGTTCAGAAGTTGGAAGAGCCCGCCGCGTAGAGACGCTGAAGGAGAGAAGATGCCTGAGATGAATGTAGAAGAACAGAACCTGCACTACACTCCCGAACGCGCCGAGCAACTACTGCAGAACTACCGTCGCGTGCTTGCGCGTATCCGCGCCGCGGAGCAGGACCGTAGCGCGGTGCGTACTGAGGCGAGCGCCTCAGTGCAGCTGGTGACGGTCACGAAGTTCTTCCCCGCCTCTGACGCAGCGGCGCTGCTGGATGGGGGAGTGGCCCTCTTCGGTGAGAACCGCGACCAGGAGGCGAGTACGAAGGCTCGCGAGCTTGCCGCCTACTGCGCCCAGCGTGAGGTGCAGCCCCCGCACTGGGCGTTTATTGGCCAGTTGCAGACGAATAAGGCGAAGTCTGTGGTCAAGTACGCCTCCAGCGTGCATTCAGTGGACCGCCCCTCCCTGGCGGACGCGCTGGCGAAGGCGTACACAAACCAGCTCGCGCGCTTCGAGGCGGGGGAGGCACCCGCACCCGCGGCGGCGGAGCAGGGTGCGCTGACCTGCCTGGTGCAGGTGTCCCTGGCAGAGGTTGCGACGGCTGGCCACGCCGCTGAGGGCGCGCGCGGTGGTACGAGCGCCTCTGAGCTGCTGGAGTTGGTGGAGCGCATCGAGAACCACGAGCATTTGCGCTGTGGTGGCGTGATGGCGGTGGCGCCGCTGGGAATGAACCCTGATGAGGCATTTGAGAAGCTCTACGGGCTGGCGTTGCTGGTGCGTGAGCAGGTGCCGCATGCGACCGAGATTTCTGCCGGTATGAGCGGGGATTTGGAGGCTGCGGTGCGTTGGGGCTCGACCTGCGTGCGCGTGGGTAGCGACATCATGGGTAAGCGCCCGGCGCTCTAGCCTCGCCCAAGCTACGCGCCGTGCGTTGCCTATCGCACTCTGGACTGCTTTCGGTACAAACTGCGGCATAATCATCGGTGCCCTTGACCGCCTGCGCGGGGCGTGCGCTGGTAATATATACATGCCGGTGCATGGCGTACCGTTACGCACACACCTTCTGATGACGCACTACGGCAGAACCTGTACACCACCAACGTGAAAGAACAGCGAGAGAATCATGGCGAAACAAAGCCGTCTGGCGGGTTTCCTCGGCCTGGAACGATACCAGAACGCTGAGACGACGCCGGAAGAATCCCCGCAGGCTGTGCAGGCTGACTCCCGCCGGGAGGCAAACGCCTCCGCAGGGCAGGCTGCTATAGCACAGAAGACCGACAGCTCTAACAGGCTCTCAGCACTGCCCGGCTCAGCACAGTACAGCGTTGCCGAGTCGCAGAGCGCAACCTACCACCTGCAGGACGAACCCCCCTATACTGAACAAGAAGTGTACCAGCAAGCTAATAGCTACGATGACGGTACAGAAACCGAGTATCTGGACGCAGAAGAAACTGCCGACGGACGAGCAACCGTAGATGCAGCGGCATACGCCACCGCTCATACACCTGAAACCACAGCTGATCTGGCGGAAACCGAGCAGACTTGGGACGACGTCAGCGCAGACAATTGGGAGGACACCCCGGTGCCGAATACCGAATACACCGAGCAGTACGCCGAGACGTACTCCAACGACGGCTACTACGACCAGGGCTACGAGCCCGAAGAAACCAACGGATACACCTACGGTTACGAGGAAGAAGAGGACGAATTGCGCCGTATCACCACTATCCACCCCCGCTCCTACAATGACGCAAAGATCATTGGTGAGGCATTCCGCGAGAACATCCCCGTGATTATGAACGTGGAAGAAATGCCTGACGCAGACGCAAAGCGCCTGGTGGACTTTGCATCCGGTCTGGCATTCGCGCTGGAAGGCCGCATTGAGCGCGTCACCGCTAAGGTGTTTCTGCTGACCCCCTCCAACCTGGAGGTTCTGGGCGTGGCTAATTCCGAGGTTCCCGCCGGCTTTGAGACCGACGGCGAATTCCCCTTCGACCAGGGCTAAGGACTGATAGATGGGTTATATTTTCGCCCTCATTACAATCGTTGTCTACGTTCTCTACATTGCGATGCTGTTGCGCATGCTCTTTGACTGGGTGCGCATGTTCGCTCCGGAGTGGCGACCCAAGGGCTTTGTGCTACTCTTCGCCAGCGGCGTGTACGCGGTGACGGACTGGCCGATGAACCAGCTGCGCCGCCTGATCCCGCCGGTTCGTGTGGGTAACGTTGCGTTGGATACCGGCTTCCTGATTTTGATTGTTGTGTTGTCTCTGCTGCTGAGCATTATGATGCGGATGACCGCGGTATTCTCCTAAACCGCTCCGTTGAGAGGTTAGAGAACAATGTTGTAGAGCCCCGCCTGCGCTCTAAACCCTGTGGGTTGGAATGCTGGCGGGGTTTTCTGTGCCTGTTTGCTGGATTGATTGCGGTGTCCCGCTCCGTGGCTGAGGTAGCTTTCCGTGACAGGTTACAAGCTGGGTTTGCGAGCTACATCAGATGATGAGAAATGCACCTGTCAGCAGATACTGAGCCTGATATGGCGGGGGATATGGGAGGACGCGTCACGTGGTGAATCCCACCCTTGTGCCGAGTACATATTTTGTTATTCAGCCGATATATAACCGGGCACAGAAACCAAAGAATAGTAGAATTGGTGCCAATGACTGCATCGCGGTATAGCCATACCACTGAACTATTGGGGTGGCGAATTCGCTGCACTTAATTCATCACCAACCCCGTAGAGATACTTAGAGGAGAAGCCCATGGCAATCACCCCCGAAGACCTGATCACTAAGAGCTTCAAGGTCGTGACCGAAGAGTCCGGTTACGACCGCAACGAGGTCGACGATTTCCTGGACGAGCTCGTTGTCGAACTGCGTGCACTCTACTCCGAGCGTGATACCCTCGAACGCCAGGTTGAGCAGCTCTCTGCAAACGCACCCGATTCCCCCGCAGCGGCTGTAGCACCCGCACAGTCTTCCGCGGCACCGTCTGGACCTCAGGATGCGGCGGCACTGCTCGCCATGGCACAGAAGGTTCACGACGACTACGTGGCACAGGGCGAAAAGGCTAAGGCGGAACTGCTCGAAGAAGCAGAGAAGAAGGCAGACGCTATGGTGAGCGAAGCTCAGCAGCAGCGCGAAGAGATTCTCTCTCGCCTCACCGACGAGAAGGAAGAGCTGGAGGTCGCTGTTGAGGCTCTGCGCGGCTTCGAGAGCCGCTACCGCTCCAAGCTGCTGCAGCACCTGGACGCACAGGTTCAGGAGCTCAAGAACCTCAAATCTATCGAGGCTTCCGCATAAAACAGCGTGTCTGAATAAGCTAACGACGCTTTGAGGCGTATGCCGCTCGGATTCTTTCTCTTCCACCGCTATTCACTGGGGGGATCGAGAGAACCGGGCGGTATTCTCATGTCCGCCCGGCACGACTCAAGAATCCAGCGTGCGAAGCGCGGGAGAGTACCCGCAAAATCACCACAGAATACTCGATGCACTACCCCGATTTGCTAAGCTAGAGGGGCACTATCGAACGCGAGCGCATCCCGCCTCCGCACCGCAGGGCCGCCACACCGTAGGCGCAGCAACCGGCACAGACTAGAGGAGAGCTATGACCAACATCCCCAAGACTGCTGAATCCTCAGTCTCACAGGTAGCCGATAACGCCGCCGAAGAAGCTACTGGTCACCGCGTGCGCATCCTTTCTGGACGCTCCGCGGGTATTCTCGCGCTCGTGCTTGCCGCCGTCGTGTTCGCTATCGATCAGGGCACGAAATACCTAGTCGTTACTCAGATGCAGTTGGGGGAACGCGTTACCGTCATTGACGGGTTGCTGTGGTGGTACTCGATTCGTAACTCTGGCGCCGCATTCAGCATGGGCGAGAACGTCACCTGGGCCTTCACTCTCGTCATGATTGCCGCCGCATCCGTGGTACTGTACCTGCTACGCCGCACCCGCGCCCTGTCCTGGACGCTCGCATTAGGTGGCCTGCTCGGCGGAATCTGCGGCAACCTTTTCGACCGTCTCTTCCGTGAGCCCGGCTTCGGCTCCGGCCACGTGGTCGATTTTATTTCCGTACCGAACTTCGCGATTTTCAATATTGCAGACTCCGCAATCTGCGTGTGCATGGCGTTCATCGTGCTGCTGAACTTCAAAGGTCTGAACCTCAACGGCACCCGCGTGCAGGCGCCCGCTGACGAAACCTCGGCTGACGAGGCTCTGGCTGGTGACAAGAACGCGGCTGAGAAGAACAGGGCAGCGAAGAGCGCCAAGTAGCTTTCCCTCCTCCGCTACATGGCTCGGCTACATCGTAGCCACATGCGCCTACAGACGTTTTCACACAGAGACGTTTTCACACAGCCCCTCCCACACAGACAACTAAAGCAAGCACCACCCGAAGGAGAGCCGCATGAGCGAAACTACCAACGCCACCGAAGAATCGGCACGTATCCGCGCCGAATTCACCGTTGAAGGCGCGCTTTCCGGTATGCGCCTGGACGCCGCGCTCGCCGGTGCCCTCGACGCGCCGCGCACCCGCACCTCCGGGTGGATTCGTGACGGCCACGTGACCGTGACCAACAACGGCAAGGCCGTGAAAATCGGCAAGTCCTACAAGCTGTCCGTAGGGGACGAAGTCGTCGTGGATGCACCCGCACCGCGTGATCTGGCGGACATCCGCCCCGAAAAGGTGGACGGCTTTCGCATCGTGCACCTGGACGACGACATCGTCGTGGTGGATAAACCTGCAGGCGTGGCGGCACATCCCTCACCGGGCTGGCACGGCCCCACCGTTATCTCCGCGCTCATGGGCGAGGGCATTTCGGTTGCTACTTCCGGCGCGGCAGAACGCCAGGGCATCGTGCATCGTCTGGACGTGGGCACCAGCGGCCTGATGGTCGTAGCCCGCAGCGAACGCGCCTACACCGCACTCAAGCGAGCCTTCAAGGAACGCACCGTGGACAAGGTCTACCACACCCTCGTGCAGGGCCTGCCCGACCCGCTGCACGGCACCATTGACGCACCCATTGGCCGCCACCCCGGCAACGAATGGAAGTTCGCCGTGGTCGAAGACGGACGCAACTCCATTACCCACTACGATGTGCTCGAAGCCTTCGGCCCCGCATCGCTGGTGGAGGTACACCTGGAAACCGGACGCACCCACCAGATTCGTGTCCACTTCTCTGCGTTGCGCCACCCCTGCTGCGGCGACCTCACCTACGGCGCCGACCCGCGCTTTAGCGCCGAACTGGGCCTGACCCGCCAGTGGCTACACGCGCACCGCCTGGGCTTCGATCACCCCGGCACCGGCGAGCGCGTAACCTTCAACAGCGAGTACCCGCTCGACCTGTCCTACGCGCTGACCGCTCTGCGCGAGGGTAAGGTTCAGCTCGGCTAGACAGTCGGCTAGCTATAGCCGCCCGCACGCCGCCGCACACAGCTTCACCTTCACCGCCCATCCTCCAGCCCATACCTCCAGGAGATTCCCGTGGCAACCAAAGAATTTACGCACCTGCACGTGCACACCGAGTACTCGATGCTCGACGGTGCCGCGCGCCTGGGCGACTTGTTCACCCACGCTAAAGAACTCGGCATGAAGTCCATGGCGACCAGTGACCACGGCTTCCTCTTTGGTGCCTTCGACTTCTGGCGCCAGGCTAAAGCGCACGACATTAAGCCCATCATTGGTGTGGAGGCGTACCTGACCCCCGGCACGCACCGCACCGACCGTTCGCGTGTGCGCTGGGGCGACGGTTCCCGCGACGACGTCTCCGGCGGTGGCGCGTACACCCATATGACGATGTGGGCTGAAACCACCGAGGGTATGCACAACCTGTTCCGTGCCTCCTCGATTGCTTCGCTGGAAGGTCAGCTGTACAAGCCGCGTATGGACCGTGAGGTGCTGCAGACCTACTCGAAGGGTCTAATTGCGACCACCGGTTGCCCCTCCGGTGAGGTTCAGACGCGCCTGCGCCTGGGTCAGTTTGATGAGGCAGTCCAGGCGGCGAGCGAATTCCGCGATATTTTCGGCAAGGACAACTTCTACTGCGAGGTCATGGACCACGGCCTGGACATTGAACGCAACGTCCAGGAGGATCTGCACCGCCTCGCCAAGAAGCTGAACCTGCCCTTCGTCGCAACCAACGACCTGCACTATACCCGCCAGGAAGACAACACGGCCCACGCGGCGCTGCTGTGCGTGCAGTCCGGCTCGACCCTTACCGACCCCAAGCGCTTCAAGTTCGACGCGGATAACTTCTACCTGCGCTCGGCAGAAGAGATGTACGCCCTGTTCGGTGACATTCCCGGCGCGTGTGAGAACACCCTGGAAATTGCCGAACGCTGCAACGTGGAGTTCAATACCAAGGCGAATTACATGCCGAACTTCCCCGTGCCCGAGGGCGAAAACGAGGAATCCTGGTTCGTGAAGGAGGTCGAGAAGGGCCTGCACTACCGCTTCCCGCAGGGCGTTCCCGACGCTGTGCGCAAGCAGGCAGAGTACGAGGTGGGGGTTATTACCTCCATGGGCTTCCCGGGCTACTTCCTCGTGGTCGCAGACTTTATCAACTGGGCGAAGCGCAACGGTATTCGCGTGGGTCCCGGCCGTGGTTCCGGTGCAGGCTCCATGGTCGCGTACGCGATGCGTATTACCGACCTGAACCCGCTCGACCACGACCTGATTTTCGAGCGATTCCTCAACCCCGACCGTGTCTCCATGCCCGACTTCGATGTGGATTTTGACGATCGTCGCCGCGGCGAAGTTATCGACTACGTGACCGAAAAGTACGGTGAAGAGAAGGTCGCACAGATTGTCACCTTCGGCACCATTAAGGCGAAGCAGGCGCTCAAGGACGCCTCCCGCGTGATGGACCAGCCGTACTCGGTTGGCGAGCGCCTCACCAAGGCGATGCCGCCGGATGTCATGGGCAAGAACATCGCCCTAGCGAATGTGTACAACGAAGAGGATAAGCGCTACGCCGAGGCGGCAGATTTGCGCGCCCTCATTGAGGACCCGGTCGATAAGATTTACGGCCAGGTATTCGAAACTGCGAAGGGCTTGGAGGGTCTGAAGCGCCAGTGGGGCGTGCACGCTGCGGGCGTGATCATGTCCAGCAAGGACCTCGTGGACGTGATCCCCGTGATGCGCCGCGAGGCCGACGGCCAGGTCATTACCCAGTTCGATTACCCCACCTGTGAGGGTCTGGGCCTGATTAAGATGGACTTCTTGGGTCTGCGTAACCTCACCATCATCTCTGATGCGGTGGAGAACATTAAGGCTAACCGAGGCATTGACCTGGACCTTGAGTCCCTCTCTCTGGATGACCCGGAATCGTACCGTCTGCTGGCGCGCGGCGACACTCTCGGCGTGTTTCAGCTCGATGGCGGCCCGATGCGCTCGCTGCTCAAGCTCATGGAGCCCGAGGAGTTCGAGCACATTTCGGCAGTCTTGGCGCTGTACCGTCCGGGCCCGATGGGTGCGAACTCGCACACCAATTATGCTCTGCGTAAGAACGGTAAGCAGGAGATTGAGCCGATCCACCCCGAGCTGGAAGAGCCGCTGAAGGATATTCTGGACACCACCTACGGCCTGATTGTGTATCAGGAACAGGTGATGGCGATTGCTCAGAAGGTTGCGAACTACACTCTGGGTGAGGCGGACTTGCTGCGCCGTGCGATGGGTAAGAAGAAGAAGGCGGAGCTGGATAAGCAGTACGCTACCTTCCACGACGGCATGATTTCTAACGGCTACTCTGAGGGAGCTATTAAGGCGCTCTGGGATATTCTGCTGCCGTTCTCCGACTACGCGTTCAACAAGGCACACACGGCTGCGTACGGTCTGGTGTCGTACTGGACGGCGTACCTGAAGGCGCATTACCCGCAGGAGTACATGGCTGCGCTGCTGACCAGCGTGGGCGACAACAAGGACAAGCTCGCGCTGTACCTGAATGAGTGCCGCGCCATGGACATTACCGTGCTCGCACCGGACGTGAACGAGTCCACCCTGACCTTCGCCCCTGTCGGTGACGATATTCGCTTCGGTATGGGCGCAATCCGTAACGTGGGCGCGAACGTGGTCGAAGGTATGATTGCCGCCCGCGAAGAGAAGGGCCGATACGAGTCCTTCAACGACTTCCTGAAGAAGGTGCCGCTGCAGGTGTGCAATAAGCGCACCATTGAGTCGCTTATTAAGGCGGGCGCTTTCGACGATTTGGGCCATACGCGCCGTTCGCTGTCCCTCATTCACGAGGCGGCGGTGGATGCGGCCGTGGTGGTCAAGCGTAAGGAAGCGGCGGGTCAGTTCGACCTCTTCGGTTCCCTCGGCATGGATGATGCTCTGGGTGATGAGCTGACCGTGACCATCCCGGAGGTACCGGATTGGGAGCGCCGCGAGAAGCTGAACTTTGAGCGTGACATGCTGGGCCTGTACGTTTCGGACCACCCGCTGCGTGGCCTGGAGCGTGCGCTCTCGGATGCCGCAAACCATTCGGTGCACGATATCATCGGTGAAGATTCGCACGTGCGCGACGGTGAAACCGTTACCATTGCGGGTATGCTCACCGGCGTTTCGCGCCGTATCGCCAAGTCCAGCGGTAACCAGTACGCCTCCGTGGAGCTGGAAGACCCCTCGGGCGCAACCATTACGGTGATGTTTTTCTCCCGCGCCTACGAGACGATGGGCGCCGCCCTGGCGGACGACCTCATCTGCTCGATTCGTGGCCGCGTTCAGCGCCGCGATGACGGCAGTGTGAACATGAGCGCGCAGGAACTGCAGATCCTGGAAATCAGCGATGACGGCCGCGCCGCACCCATCACCATTATGGTACCCGAGTACCTGGTGACCGAGGTGAACTTGAAGGAGCTGAAGGAGACCCTGCGCGACCATAAGGGCACCGCGGATGTGCGCATGCTTGTGCGTACCCGCGATAAGGAGCAGCTGGTGCTGCTGGATCCGAGTGTGCGCGTGGAACCGAACCCGAGCCTCTTCGGTGAGATTAAGACAATTTTCGGCCCGAGTTGTATTCGACGCTAACGGTAGAAGGTCCCCGCGAGGGGTAAGACTCAGAGTGGATTCTATATGACAGGGTCCACTCTGAGCGTATATTCACCCAAAACATACGGTGTACCCGCTGTATATCACGGTAGAATAGGTATAAATATTCTTGAGCGCTGTATACTCGGGTGCTATCGCCCAGCCAAGGAGAAAAGAATGTACTGCCCCTATTGCAAGCACACCGACTCGCGCGTAGTGGATTCCCGCACCACCGATGATGGCGCCGCAATTCGCCGCCGCCGCCAGTGCACCTCCTGCGCTCGCCGTTTCACGACCGTTGAAACCACCACCATTTCGGTGATTAAGCGTTCCGGCGTGACCGAGCCCTTCGACCGTTCGAAGATTGCCGCCGGTGTGCGTAAGGCATGCCAGGGCCGCCCCGTGGGTGAGGATGATTTGGCAAAGCTCGCCCAGGAAGTTGAAGAGCTGATTCGTGCCCGCGGCCTGGCGGAGATTAACGCGCACGAGGTGGGTCTGACCATCCTGGAGCCGCTGTCGAAGTTGGATGCGGTCGCCTACCTGCGTTTTGCGAGCGTGTACCAGGCGTTTGAGAATCTTGAAGACTTTGAGGAGGCGATTGCGCGTCTGCGTGAGGACCGCATCGCCCAGTAACTTTTTAGCCCAGTAACTTTTTAGTCCAGTAGCTAATGAGCCCAGCCGCTGCTATACGCGCGGTTGGCACACAGAAAGGGGCTGTTCCCGAGATAACTATCTCAGGAACAGCCCCTTTAGCTGTAGCTACACTTTACGCTTCGCCGCGGCGCTGACGCGGCCGCGGGTAAAACAGGAAGCAGCTCTTAAGCTTCGCCTCGACGCTTACGCTCAGGCAGCATACCGCCAGCCCATAGTGCCGCACCGACGATACCCGCGTTGTTACGCAGAGCAGCCATGACCATGGGGGTGCGGATGTGGTCCTCAAAGTAGGGCATGAACTTCTCCGGGTTCTTAGAGATGCCGCCGCCAATGATGAACAGGTCGGGGGAGAAGAGCATCTGAACATGGTCGAAGTAGCGGTACAGGCGCTTGCCGTACTTCTTCCAGGACAGGTCGTGCACCTCGCGGGCACGAGCGGAAGCCTGAGACTCGGCGTTGTGGCCATCCAGCTCCAGGTGGCCCAGTTCGGTGTTCGGGATCAAAACACCGTCATTGATGAGGGCGGAGCCAATGCCGGTGCCTAGGGTGATGACAGCGATTAGACCGTCACGGTTACGGCCCTGACCGTAGGTTGCCTCAGCCAGACCGGCTGCGTCAGCGTCGTTGAGACCGTAGACGGTGCGGCCGCCCAGTGCCTCGCTCATAACCTGCTCCAGGTCGGTGTTAATCCAGGAGTCATCTACGTTTGCTGCGGAGAAGACCATGCCGTTCTTCACTACTGCGGGGAAGTCGATGCCGACAGCGGACTCGGGATCCGGAGCCAGGTCACGGCCCTGCAACTCATCGACTACGCGGCGTACAACCTCAGCCACAGCGGCGGGGGTTGCGGGCTTGGGGGTGTCGATGCGGAAACGGTCCGAAACAAGGTCACCGGTGCGCAGGTCGACGATGCCGCCTTTAATACCGGTGCCTCCAATGTCCACACCAATCTGCAGGTCCTTGGGGGTAGGAGCGGGCAGGCCGTTGATGAGGCTGGGCTCAGCGTAGTTAGCCATAATTTCCTTTCTTTCCTTCGCCTGAGCGGAGAAACATATCTGCGCTATCGAGTAATAATGAATAGATGGTTCGCCAGGTTATCCCTAAAACTTAGATGTCTAAGACAACAACTTAGGGCAGGGTGAGGATGTCCGCGCCGTCAGCGGTCACCACGAGGGTGTGCTCGAATTGTGCGGTGCGCTTGCGGTCGCGGGTGACCACGGTCCAGTCGTCATCCCACAGGTCCCATTCGATGGTGCCGAGGGTCAGCATGGGCTCGATGGTGAAAATCATGCCCTCACGAATCTCAGTGTCGTAGGCGGGTGCCGCATCGTAGTGGGGGATGATGAGGCCCGAGTGGAACTCGCGACCCACACCGTGACCGGTGTAGTCGCGAACTACGCCGTAACCGAAACGTGCCGCATACTTCTCAATGACGCGACCAATCACGTTAATCTGGCGGCCCGGCTTCACAGCCTTAATCGCACGGTTCAGGGACTCTTCAGTGCGCTCAACCAGCAGGCGGGACTCTTCGTCCACGTTACCGATGAGCAGGGTCTTGTTGGTGTCACCGTGCATGCCGTCCAGGTATGCGGTGACGTCCAGATTGAGGATGTCGCCGTCCTCCAGCACGGTGGAGTCCGGGATGCCGTGGCAGATAACCTCATTCAGGGAGGTGCACACGGACTTGGGGTAGCCGCGGTAATCCACGGTGGAGGGGTACGCGCCGTGGTCGCAAATGTACTCGTGAACCAGCACGTCAATTTCGTCGGTGGTGGTGCCGGGTACGCAAATCTTGGAAGCTTCAACGATGGCGCCTGCCGCGATCTTGCCGGCGGCGCGAACCCGCTCAACTTCCTCGGGGGTGTACATGTTCGAGTCGTTACCCTCGTTGGCGGTGGGCTTACCCACGTACTCGGGGCGAACAATGTGCGAGGGGACCGGGCGCACGGGGGTGATGCGTCCGGCAGTCAGGCAACCGACGGGTGCTCGACCGGGCTCTGCGGGAAGATTATGCGAAGTATTCGTTTTGGTTGAAGACATAGTTTCATCTTACCGGGCGTGGGCGGGTTGTGTCCGTTGCCGGGGCTCTAAAAAGCGGCGGATACATAAGCCGTACCTTTTTCCCAGATTGTGAATAAAATTTCATGCAGCCTAGCGGCAAAACTGCGCGGAACGGAAGACAGGAGCGGAAGGCATGGGGCGGACGACCGTGGAAGAGGGGGGGGAAGCGCCGTGAGAAGCTCCGCCTGCCTCATTGCCACGAACCGATGCGCGTGAGAAGCTAGAAACACCAACCCCTCACCGTCAAAGGAGAACCCGTGAGCGAGACGAAAAACCGCCTGAGCGACGCAATCGTTTCGGCGGTCGAAAAGACCCTAAACTCCGCGACCGAAGCCACCAGCCCGCACCCCGAAGAGTACTGGTACAACCTGTCCACCGGCGAGGTGGAACGCGGCCAGCAGAGCGCCGTCACCTCCCTGTGGGGCCCCTTCAAAACCTACGAGGAGGCGGCACATGCCATGGACCGCACCCGTGAACGCAACGACGCCTGGGAAAAGGACGGCGGCTGGCTCTAAAGAACGAGCACCCTCAGCCTTACTCACTTGCTCAAGAGGCACGCCGACCAATAGACATAAAACGTGAGACGCGAAGACCCCCGCACCCGGAGCACCGGATACGGGGGTCTTTCTTCTCAAGCTTTTTCTTAAGCTAAAGCCTATTCAAAGGTGTGTTCAGCCGCCGGGAACTCACCCGAACGAACCTGCTCACGATAAGCACGCGCAGCTTCCTCCATGACCTGGCCAACCTGCGCAAACTGCTTCACAAAACGCGGCACGCGACCGGAGCGAACACCCATCATGTCCTGCCACACCAGCACCTGACCGGTTGTCACATTCGAGGCACCAATACCAATAGTCGGCACAGCGCCCACAGCTTCATCAACCAGCTGCGCGGTCTGGGCGGTTACCATCTCCATGAGCACGCAGAATGCACCAGCCTCAGCCAGCGCCACCGCATCCTCACGAACACGCTCAGACGCATCGCCGCGGCCCTGCACACGGAAACCACCCAGAGCATGCTCCGACTGCGGAGTGAAACCAACATGAGCCACCACCGGAATACCGGTATGAACCAGGGCACGAACCCACTCAGTCATCGAAGCATCCGCCTCAATCTTGACCGCGTGCGCGCCACCCTCCTTCATCAGGCGAACAGCGCTCGCCACCGCCTGCTGCGGAGACTGCTCATAAGAACCAAACGGCAGATCAGCAACCACCATGGCACGGGAAGCACCGCGAGAAACCGCCGCCACCAGCGGAATCATTTCGTCCAGAGTAATGGTCAGGGTCGATTCGTATCCGAGCACCACATTCGCCGCAGAATCGCCAACCAGCAGCATGTCGATGCCGGCACGGTCAAAAATCTCTGCCGTCAGGGCGTCGTAGCAGGTCAGCATGGAGAACTTCTGCCCGGTAGCCTTAGCCTGCGCCAGGTGAACGGTACGCACCTTCTTGATGGTGTCCAGGTCAAAAGGCTTCGATGTGCTAGCAGCAGCGGGAACAGCCGCTGAGGTAGCGGCAGGCTGTGCCGCGTAAGGCGAAGAGATCTCGGAAGAACGCTCAATAGTCATGCTGACTATTCTAACCCTGCACGGCTCCAACCTGGTGTACCGCTCGCCCCGAACCTAGTTCCAGATGAGGTTAATGTAGTAGGTCGAGAATGATGCAGCAACGTTCTTATTCATCAGCTCCGGAATAGCGGAAGAAGCATCACTAAACTCACGCGGCAAATCGCGCTGAATAAGCGCCTGCTGCACCAGCGCATCCCAATACAGCTGCGTAATCGAATAGGTGCAGACTTCCTTCACGACGTCCTCCGCGTAGGACTCCCACGCTGTCTTTGCCGCATCATTAGAGCCGAAGAAACCCTCGTAGCCGCCAGACAGACCCGTATCGCAGGCGCTCACCGCGTTCTTCGCGTACTGCAACCAGTAGCTGCGGCTCAACTCATCGGTAGTGTTGAAAGTAAATGCCTCATAGTCTGCCTTCAGCAGGGCGTAAGACGCCTGAACAGAACCGGCAAGCGGGGCGTGCGAAGAGAAGACAATAACGTCCAGAAGAGCAGCGATGTACTCCATCTGCACCTTCTCATACGCAATACCGGACGGCTGAACCGGACCAGAATGCATCTGCACCAGCGCCTCCACCGAGTTCAGGAAACGCTCAATGTCGGCGGTCGCCTTCACCATCAGATTCAGCAGACGCTGAACACACTGATAATCCTCAGCAATCTGCGAGAACAAACCGTAGGACAGGATGCCGCGCTGCGAAGCCGCCGCTACCAGAATCTGGCTCGTCAACCGCTTGCTCTCCGCCTCAGCCTTCGCAACAGTCAACAGCAGGGCACCGCAATACGCCAGGGCGCGACCATCCACCAGCTGGGGCTGCTGCTGATGTAATGGCAGAAGACGCTCATGAAGCTGACGGAAAATCGCACTCTGCGTCAGAGCCTTCTTGCCCCGCTCCTCAGTCTTCAACAGCACGGTGTCTGCCGAGAAATCACGCGGAACAAAACGGCGCGCATCCTCAGCGGTAAACGGCGAATAGGGGCGACCCATCACCGGCTGCAACAGCGACATCGTGGTAAACAGCGAAAAACGAGCCGCCACCGGCCCCAGCGAATCCGGGTAGTTCGGCGCATCCGGCGCGTTGACACGCTCCGTGCACAGAGTCAGCCAGGTCTGCTCCACCGCCCGATCAGAAGTAATGCCAGCACCCATACCCAGGATGCTCTCACCGAACGCCTCCGACGGAAGCTTACCGGGGTTCATGACACGCGCCTGCATGAGCGCCACAGCCAGCTCCACCGTATAGTTCGTGCGGCGCTTCTTACCCGCCTCGTCAAGGTTCTGGAACGGACGCACGCCCGCAATCTTCTGACCGCACGCCAGCGTATGCAGCTCCTTGCTCATCGCAAACTGCTGTGGGTTACGCTGCATCATCTTCGACACTTCGTAGGCGCTCTTATGGTTCAGCTTCTCACGGCGCTGAGCACCCTCAGCGGACAGCGCATCATACTTGCCGCGGCTTGCGTGAACATACCAGGCACGAAGTACCTGAAGCGGCAGGAAGAAGAAAGTGTACTTCCACGACCAACTAAAAATAATGACCGGAATAGCCGCGCTCGAACCCAAACGGCCCGTGTAACCGGTCCAGATGAACTCCACAAACGCACCAATCAGCGCCCACAACGCCAAAGTGCGAATCCTAAACGCCACACGGGAGGGGCGGTCCAGCAGGTAGGTCGTGCCGCCAGACTTGTTGTTCTTCATGACTGTCGGGCCAAAGACCGCAACCACAAAAAGGCAGACTAGGTACAACACCAAGAAAACAATGGGAGCGGCAATAAGTAGTAGCCACTCTAAACCGGTAGGGTCGGCAGCAACCATGCTGGTCGCCAGCGGAAGCTGCGCTAATGGAAACTGCGCCAACGGAAACTGCACAGTCGAGGGAAGAATAATGGAATGTGGCATACTCCCATTATCGCAAGGCGACACCGCTCCCCGTCCCGCGAACCCGTCATGTGCTGGGTATCTGAACAAAACCCACACCGCAGAAAAAGTGGGGGAGTGCCCCTCCTAGTATCGCCCAGAATCTGAGCTGCCGTGGCGCAGGAACAAGAATTTACATAAACGAAACCTCTCACCCGCCCGCCACACAGCAGAACCCGATAGGCTAGATAACAACAGGACATACGCCGGGGCAAGGAAGCGCCAGCACCGCTGGCACGTAACCCGGCGGAACCCCTGGAATCCCAAGGGATATGCAGGGCTTTCCGCACCACGGCAGTAAAATTTAGCGCGCCTCCGCCACCCGCAGACGGGTACCACGCGGATGCGCGCCCGCACCGAGAGGGCAACTCATGGACCGCCAACAGGAATTCGTACTGCGCACCATCGAAGAGCGCGACATCCGCTTCATCCGCCTCTGGTTTACCGACGTGGTCGGCACCCTCAAATCCGTTGCGCTCGCACCGGCTGAAGTAGAAAGCGCCTTCGATGAGGGCTTGGGCTTTGACGGCTCCTCGATTGAGGGTTTCTCCCGCATCTACGAATCCGACATGCTGCTGCAACCGGACCCCTCCACCTTCCAGATTCTGCCCTGGCGCGGCGAGGAAGACTACACCTCCCGCATGTTCTGTGACGTGCTTACCCCCGACGGCGAAGTCAGCGCCTCCGACACCCGCGGTGTGCTCAAGCGTGTGCTCAATAAGGCAGCGGAGATGGGCTTTACCTGCTACACCTCGCCCGAAATTGAGTTCTACTTGCTCGAATCCTCCAAGCTCGGCGCTGACGGGTTCCCCGTGCCCGTGGACTACGAATCCTACTTCGACCACACCCCCGGCGGCATCGTGCAGGACTTCCGCCGCAAGGCAGTGACCATGCTGGAAGAAGTCGGTATCTCCGTCGAATTCAGCCACCACGAAACCGGCCCGGGCCAGAACGAAATCGATCTGCGCCACGCCGACGCCCTGCAGACCGCCGATAACGTCATGACCTTCCGTACCGTCATCAAGGAAGTCGCCTACTCACGCGGCATGTACGCAACCTTCATGCCCAAGCCCTTCACGAAGTACGCCGGTAGCGGCATGCACACCCACTTCTCCCTCTTCGAAGGCGACACCAACGCATTTTTCGAAGCGGGTGCCGAATACCAGCTGTCCAAGACCGCACGCCACTTCATCGCCGGTGTGCTCAAGCATGCCCCTGAATTCACCGCGGTCACCAACCAGTTCATCAACTCCTACAAGCGCCTCTGGGGCGGCGGCGAGGCTCCCTCCTACGTCTCCTGGGGCCATAACAACCGCTCTGCCCTCGTGCGTGTGCCCCTGTACAAGCCGAACAAGATGCAGTCCGCACGCATCGAGTACCGCGGTCTGGACTCGGCATCGAACCCGTACCTCGCCTACGCGGTGATTCTTGCCGCCGGTTTGAAAGGTATCGAGAACGAGTACCCGCTCATGCCCGCCGTGACCGAGGACCTGGCCGCCATGACCAACGCCGAACGCCGCGCTATGGGTTACAACCCGCTGCCTGCTTCCCTGCGTGAAGCCATCAACATTACTGAAGAATCCGAATTCATGGCGGAGGTTCTGGGTGAGCAGGTCTTCGAACAGTTCCTACGCAATAAGCGTGCCGACTGGGATCAGTACCAGGCTCAGGTGACCCCCTACGAGCTCAAGTACAACCTTGGAATCCTCTAGCGGTTGGATCCTCTCACCTCCTCGTACGGTGAGTGAGCGCTGACAGCCTCAGGGCGGTACCCGCCACCGGTAACGCACCGGCGGGTACCGCCTACAGATATACCCATTGCACCTATCAGCTTTACCGTTCACCGCTGTTTTTAGCGGCCAAAATTTATACTCCCCACCCCACGGACCTACTCCCTACCCGTAGTTCTCTACCCATGGTTCTCACGCTATGACTGACAGATCCCACTACCCGGCCACCGGGCTCATCCGCATGATCGACCCTGCCAAAGAACCCAAACCGCTGACTGACATCGCTGCCGACGCACTCGGCGACGAGCAGCGAGCCGAAGCCAAACGCAAAGCCCAGCTGCGCCTGCGCACCCGCATGATCGCCACCGGCTTCCACGACCCCTCCAAGGCAGAGCGCTGGCTCAACGCGCCTGAACTGCAGCACGTCTCGCAGGATGCGCTCTTTGCCGGGCTGCGCCTTGCCCCCTCACCGGATATTGCCCTGCCCGCCCTTGTGCGCCTCATTGAGAAGCATCCAGCGGTTGCTGAGCGCGCCAACTGTAGCGAAGAAGAATTCGGCATGTACCGCCTGCTCGGTGCGTCCCAGGCGATTGGCGATTTTCTCTACCGCCGCCCCGAGCACATTGACTCGCTCTTCGACACGCAGGTGTACCCGGCTGAGAGCGCGCTGATTCGCTCCCAGCACCCGGCGTCGATTCTGCCGGAAACCGATGGGGAATTCCTGACCCCCATCGCACCGCTGGACACCCCCTACCGCCGCGATATCCTTACCGCCCTCGGCGCCGACCCCCACGCGGAGCGTCCGCGCGCTGCCGTCGAGCAGACCGGCAAAGACGGCTACGTGACCCTGCGCGTTGCCTACCGTGCCGCCCTGGCGCGTATCGCCCTCATTGATGTGTGCTGTGAAGACCCGGTTGAAATGATGCCCACCATTGGTCGTCACCTCGCTGATCTGGCTGCCGCCGCGCTGGAGGGCGCACTCGCTGTTGCACGCACGGAAGTTGCGGAGGGGCTGGGCCCTGGCTTGGCGGCTCCTCGCCGTGGCGAAGCCGTAAACGCCCTGGACTTGGCGATTATCGGCATGGGTAAGTGCGGTGCCCGCGAGCTGAACTACATCTCTGACGTTGACGTGGTGTACGTGGTTGCGCCCGTGGAACCCGCCGCCACGCCCAATACCGGGGCGGAGGGGGAGAGTGCCCCACTCAAGCTCACAGAGAACGAATGTTCCACCATCGGCACGGAACTCGTGCACGCCCTCACCCGCGCCATCATGGGCCCCGCACCCGAACCCGCCCTCTGGGAAGTCGACGCGAACCTGCGCCCCGAGGGTAAAGACGGCCCGCTCGTTCGCACCGTCGAATCCTACGTTCAGTACTACAAACGCTGGGCCGAAAACTGGGAGTTTCAGGCGCTGCTCAAGGCACGCCCCATTGCTGGTTCGGCGCAGCTGGGAGCCCGCTACGCCCGCGCAATCGACCCCTTTGTGTGGGAGTCCGCCGCCCGTGAATCTTTCGTAGAATCCGTGCAGGCGATGCGTGCCCGCGTGACTGATAATATTCCGGCCCATCAGGTGGGCCGTCAGATTAAGCTGGGCCCGGGTGGTCTGCGCGATATTGAGTTCACCGTGCAGCTGCTACAGCTCGTGCACGGTCGAACCGACCCCGCCGTGCGCACCAAGTCCACCGTGGATTCCCTGGCGGCGCTGACCGCTGTTAGCTACATTAGCCGCACTGACGCCGAAACGTTCAGCCGCGACTACAAGAAGCTACGCGTGCTGGAGCATCGCATCCAGCTGCAGCAGTTGCGCCGCACCCACCTGATGCCCGAGAAGGACGCCGAACAGCGCGCCCTGGCTCGTTCAATCCTGTCCCCGGAACGCAATGGCACGCTCTCCGCTGAACAGATGCTGAAAGCTTGGCAGAAAATTAAACGGAATGTCCGTTCTCTGCACGAGCGAATCTTTTTCCGCCCGCTACTCGCCGCCGTCTCCACTCTCAGCCGCGACGAAGTGGTACTCAGCGAACAGGCAGCACAGGACCGTCTTGCAGCCCTCGGCTACCGCGACCCGCGCGGCGCTATGCGCCACATCAAGGCACTCACCACGGGACTTTCCCGCAGTGCAGATATCCAGCGTCACCTCATGCCCGTGCTACTGGGCTGGTTCGCCCGCGGTGTGGACGCGGACGCCGGCCTGCTCGGATTTCGCATCGTCTCCGAATCACTCGGCAGCACCAGCTGGTACCTGCGTATGCTCCGTGACTCACCCGCAGCTGCTGAACGCCTCAGTCAACTGCTCTCCAGCTCGCGCCTTATGACCGACCTGCTGGAGGACGCCTCCGCCTCTATTGCCTGGCTGGATAAGGTAGCAGACCTCAAGCCGCTGGGGGAGGAAGCGCTCGCTTCTGAGGTGTCTTCTTTGCTGGCTCGTCACGCTGATGCGGTCGAGGCAATGCGCGCCGTGCGTTATATGCGTCGGCGTGAGACTCTGCGCACTGCCATGGGCTGGGCTCTTGGCATCGTTGACATTGAGGACACCTGCGCCGGTCTTGCTGCCATTGATGAGTGCACGATCGGTGCGGCGCTGCAGATTGCCCTGCGTGAGCTTCAGGTCACCCCGGAAGGAGCCGGACCTGCCGAAACTGAGGAGACAGCGGGGGAGAAGCTGCTCACCCGCATCGCCGTCATCGGTATGGGCCGCCTCGGCGGCGCCGAGAACGGCTTCGGCTCCGATGCGGACGTCATGTTCGTCCACGAACCCCTCGAGGGGGTCGACGAAGACGCCGCGCAGGAACAGGCGGCACGCATCGTCAACCGTACCCTGGCGCTCCTCAAGCAGCCGGTGAAGCCCGCCATTCGCGCCGAACGGCCCCTCGAAGTGGACGCCGACCTGCGCCCCGAAGGCAAGCAGGGCGCTATTGTGCGCTCGCTGGACTCCTACCGTTCCTACTACGAACGCTGGGCGGAAACCTGGGAATTCCAGGCGCTCACCCGCGCCCGCCCCATCGCCGGCAATGAGGAGCTCGGACGTGCCTTCGTGGAGCTCATCGACCCGTACCGCTACCCGGCAGCTTTCGCGCCCGAACAGGTGCAGCAGATTCGCCGTATGAAGGCGCGCGTTGAGAATGAACGCATGCCGCACGGTGCCGACCGCACCCGCCAGCTCAAGCTCGGCCGCGGCGGACTCTCCGACGTGGAATGGCTGGTCCAGCTCGTGCAGCTGCGCCACGCACATGCCGTGCCGGGGTTGCGCACCACCTCCACGCTGTCAGCATTGAATGCGGCGGTTGAGGCGGGACTGGTCGAGGCTGCGGATGCGGAAATCCTCAGCGGTGCCTGGCTGCTGGCCACGAAGATTCGCGGCGGCAACGTGCTACGTGGGGTGCGTCAGTCGGATACTTTGCCCTCAGGTCGTGATGATTTGGAGGCGATTGCTCGCTGGTGCGGATACCCCGCCGGCAGTGCACGCGCCCTTGAAGAGGACTACCTGCGCCAAACCCGTAACGCCCGCAAGGTCTACGAACGACTCTTTTTCGAAGAGCTCTAGAGTCTCTTGAAAACATGAGCCTGGCGTTTTCGCCGGTGCGGATTTCCGGTGTGGATTTCATAGGGGAGGGGTAGGGAACATGGTTCCCCGCCTCTCCTTTTCTTCGTTCTCTTTTGAAAAATTTTGTGGACGTTCAGCGGGCATCATGTGCCCGCCGCTAACCTCGCGGGACTAGTAACCACCCCAAAACTTCTAAAATGTGACTGGCACCATGAAAATAAATTTTGATTGCACTCCTCAAAAACGAAGCGAAACACCCCATTCTGCCCCGGAAACATGCGGAATACGGGGTAATCTACAAAGGATTTGGCAAACACTCAAAAACCCCGTATAGTATTTACCTGTCAGCACGACGGAGGAAAAAACTCCTCGGAATAATTCAAATTGAATACGCTGATATGCGGTTGTAGCTCAGTTGGTAGAGCACCACCTTGCCAAGGTGGATGTCGCGAGTTCAAGTCTCGTCAACCGCTCGTAAGGACTCCAAGAGTTCGAACGCGTTCCCTTGTGGAGCGTATGCGGTGAGGTGGTCGAGTGGTTAGGCAGCGGCCTGCAAAGCCGTGTACGCGGGTTCGAATCCCGTCCTCACCTCGCAACAAAACATTTGTTTTGTGAGCGCGATTGGCGCAGCGGTAGCGCGCTTCCCTGACACGGAAGAGGTCACTGGTTCGATCCCAGTATCGCGCACAGATAAAAGCCCTTAGCTTTCGAGCTAAGGGCTTTTGTGTTTAATTTTTTGGTTGAGGAGGGGCGGTGTTGCTCCGTTGCCCTGTGTATGTTCTGGAGGCGGTGCTGCGTATATTTCCTCCGTGGGGTCGCAGAGAACCTGCCCTCGCTTCACTTCGCGTACCCAAGCCCTGCACATGCGGAACCGAGGCTAAGTGTTTTACTTACGAGGCGGAGGGGCGGTGTCCTCCGTCGTGACATCAGGGTGCCGCCCCGGGCTCTCTCCACCGCGACGTAAGGAAGAGCGGAGAGCGTCCGGGGCGGCGGGCGCCCCTGTAGGAGCGAGGACGAACACCGCCTGTCCGCAACTAAACCGTATTCCCGGAATTAGTGCTTGATGGCGTCCAGCGCCTCACGCTGAGCCTTCGCAATGCGCTTCTCAGACACCGTGTAGGCGGTGCCAAGCTCCTGGGCGAAGAAGCTGACGCGCAGCTCCTCAATCATCCAGTTCACGCGGCGGAGCGCATCCGGCACGATGGTGCCTGTCGGTAGCGACTTAACTGCGTTATCGTAGGAGTCTTCCAGATCCTGCACAGTGAGCATGAGCTGGTTGTCGCGGTGCAGGTTCGGGCCGAGCTTCGTCAGGCGCACCTGGGCGGCCTTGAGGTAGCGGGGGATGTGAACCAGCTGGTCGTAGCCGGTCTTCGCCACGAATCCGGTGTAGACCAGGTTCTCCATCTGTGCCTTCACGTCGGAGACGGCGTGCATGGTCGTCAGCGAGGTTGCCTTCTTGATTGCCTTTTTCAGCGCGGTGGCCTCGGAGAGGATTTCGGCGACGAGCTTGGTGACGTCGAAGACCGTCTCAATGAGTTCGGCACGTACATGCTCGTAGAGTTCGCTGTATTCGGCGTGCGTGAAGATGGGGGTGTGCGGCACGAGATGGTCGAGTGCCGCGACGGTGCAGTCGCGAATGAGTTCGTCGATGGAGCCGTGCGGGTTCTGTGTGAAGACGATTTTCTCCTTGTGGGAGAGGTGTTCGCTCACGTAGCGTACGGGTGAGGGCACCTGCAGTTGGAGCAGGCGGATGATGCCGCGGCGCTGGGCGTGGAGCTGTTCGGCTTCGGTGGGGAAGATGCGCAGGCCTACGCTGGTTTCTTCGTCGACGAGGGCGGGGTAGCCGTTGACCGCTTGGGTGGCGATGATGCGCTGTACCTTGCGGGGAATCTCTCCGTTGGGGAAGAGGTCGGCGGGGAATTCGGTGAGGCCGCTGATTTCGCGTACCTGCGAGCCGTGTGCGTCAGCTGCCTGAGCGGTGGTGCTACCCTGAGCATTCTTCGCGCCCTTCTTGGCAGAAGCCGCGGAAGTACCTGAGCCACCCGAGCCGCCCTGGGCGAGCGCCACCATTTTTGCCATGGTGTCGTCGGATGCGCCGAGCGAGTCGGCGAGGGCGCCGCGAATCTCCTTGTGGAGCTGTTGCTGCAGGGCGCGTAGGTCCTTGCCTTCGCCCAGGATTTTGTTGCGTGCGTTGCGCACCTGGAATCCCATTTTCAGGTGTTCGGGCACGGCGTCCCAGTTGAAGGCTTCGGGCTCGACAACGACGCCGCGCAGGCGGCGTAGTACGAGTGCCAGGGAGGGGATGAGCTCGTCGGTGGCGGGGGAGTAGTCCTCTTCCAGAGCGGCGCAGGCGGCGCGTGCCACGTCGGGCGCGGGCACGAAGTTGCGTCGAATCGCCTTGGGGAGCGATTTGATGAGCGCGGTAACGAGTTCGTGGCGCAGGCCGGGGATCTGCCAGCGGAACGGTTCGGGGCTCAGCTGGTTGAGGAACAGGATGGGTACCTGAACTGCTACGCCGTCGCGCTTGGCGGCGTCGGTGCGTGCACCTCCGATGCCGGCGGTGGGGGCGTATTCGTAGCGCAGGTCGAGGGTCAGCTCGCCGCTGTCGGTGCGCTGCACCCACTGACGGGGGAACTGGGAGTCGTCGTAGTCGGCGGCCTCCTCGTTGATGAGCTTTTCCGGGTTGAAGTCCAGGTAGTTGTCGTCTTCGAGACGTGCCTGCTTCCACCACTTATCGAAGGCGCGAACGTCCGTCACGTGGGCGGGGATGCGTGCGTCGTAGAAGGCGAAGAGTACGGAGTCATCCACGCGCAGATCGCGGCGGCGCAGGCGCGCCTCAAGTTCTTCGACTTCGGCGAGGGCGCGCTGGTTGCGCAGGTAGAACTTGTGCTGGGTGCGCCATTGGCCTTCGACGATGGCGGACTGGATGAACAGTTCGCGGGCTGCGGCGGCGTCTACGCGAGCGTACTGCACGGGGCGGTCGGCGTAGATGGTCAGGCCGAAGAGGGTGCCCTTGGCATAGGCAACTGCCGCGCCGGAGCTAAGCGACCAGTGCGGTTCGGAGTATTGCACGCTGATGAGGTGCTTGCCGATTTCTTCGATCCACTGCGGGTCGATGGAGGCGTTGGTGCGTGCCCACAGGCGGGAGGTTTCGACGAGTTCGGCGGAGAGCACCCAGTCGGGGCTCTTTTTGAACAGGCCGGAGCCGGGGAAGATGGCGAACTTGGTGCCGCGTGCGCCGAGATATTCGCGGGGGCCGCGGTTGCGTCCCTTGGAGTCCTTTTCGCGTTCTTCCTTCACGCCCACGTGCGAGAGCAGGCCGGAGAGCAGGCTCTTATGGATGTCGATTTCATGGGCAGAAGCGTTGATGTCCCTGCCGCTGCTGGCGTGAATGTTGGCGGTGCGTCCCATTTCGCGTAGCTGGGCGAATAGGTCCTGCCATTCGCGGATGCGCAGGTAGTTGATGTATTCGCGGTGGCACATTTTGCGCAGTTGCGAGGAGGACAGCGCCGCCTGCTGCTCGTTGATGTAGTCCCAGAGCAGCAGGAAGGATAAGAAGTCGGAGGTGTCGTCGACGAAGCGGGCGTGCATGGCGTCTGCTTCGGCGCGTACGTCGGCGGGGCGTTCGCGCGGGTCCTGGATGGTCAGGGCGGCGGCGAGCACCATCATTTCCTTGGCGCAGTTGCGGCGGCTGCCTTCGATAATCATGCGGGCCAGGCGTGGGTCCACGGGGAACGCCGCCATGGCTCGGCCGATGGCGGTGAGGGTTGCGCTCTTGCCGCGGCCCTTGCGGGGGGCGCGGGGGCGTTCGGCGAGCGCGCCGAGTTCGCGAAGTAGGTTCACGCCGTCGTTGATGGAGCGGGATGCGGGCGGCTGCACGAACGGGAAGCGGGAGATGTCGCCGGGTTCGCGGACCACGCCGATTGCGATCATCTGCAGGATGACGGCGGCGAGGTTGGTGCGCAGAATTTCGGGGTCGGTGAACTCGGGGCGCGAGTTGAAGTCTTCTTCGGAGTAGAGACGGATTGCGATGCCGTCGCTGACTCGGCCGCATCGGCCGGAACGCTGGTTGGCGCTGGCCTGCGAGATACGTTCGATGGGCAGGCGCTGCACCTTGGTGCGTGCAGAGTATCGGGAGATGCGTGCGGTGCCGGTGTCGATGACGTACTTGATGCCGGGCACGGTCAGCGAGGTTTCGGCAACGTTCGTGGCGAGCACGATGCGCGGGCGCGATCCGGGGGAGAACACGCGGTGCTGTTCGGCGAGCGAGAGACGCGCGTACAGGGGCAGCACTTCGTAGTTCAGGCGCGGGGACTTGGCGACCATTGCCTCGATGGCGTCCTTGGCGTCGCGGATTTCGCGTTCACCGGAGAAGAAGATGAGGATGTCGCCGGGGGCTTCTTTGGACAGCTCTTTGATGGCGTCGAGGACGCCGTCGGTGGGGTCGTGGTCGTCTTCGATTTCGTCGTCTCCGAGGTAGTCTTCCTCATCGAGCGGGCGGTAGCGGATTTCCACGGGGTAGGTTCGGCCAGACACCTCGATGATGGGCGGCACGTCGTCGGGCAGGATTGCTTCGGCGATTTCGCGTTCTTCGGCGCTGAGGTTTTCGTCGACGATGCCCTTGCCCGGCACGTAACTCGGTGAGAAGTGGCGCGCGAAACGCTCCGGGTCGATGGTCGCGGAGGTGATGATGACCTTCAGATCCGGGCGCTGCGGCAGGATGCGCTTGATGTAGCCGAGGATGAAGTCAATGTTCAGGCTACGTTCGTGCGCCTCGTCAATGATGAGGGTGGAGTAGCGGCGCAGCAGCTTGTCGTTCTGAATTTCGGCGAGCAGAATGCCGTCGGTCATGAGCTTGATAGCGCTGTGTTCGCCCACTTCGGAGGTGAATCGCACCTGGTAGCCGACGGTTTTGCCGATTTTCTGGCCTAGTTCTTCGGCGATGCGTTCGGCGACGGAGCGTGCGGCGAGTCGGCGCGGCTGGGTGTGGCCGATGAGGCCTTTAGCGCCCAGGCCCAGGTCGAGGCACATTTTAGGAATCTGGGTGGTTTTACCGGAGCCTGTCTCACCCGCGATGATGACGACCTGGTTGTCGTGGATCGCGTTCATGATGTCTTCACGGCGTTCGCTGACGGGCAGCTCTTCGGGGTAGGTGATGACCTCGGGGATGAGCGGCTCGTAGCGGCGCGGTGCCGGGTGCTTTTGCTGGTTGCCCTTGTTGTCGCCCTGCGCACCGCCCTGCTTGCGGGTGCGGTTGTTGCCGCCTCCGCGTCGGTTGGAGCGGGAGGTGTTGGAGTTGCGTTCGGAGGCGCTGCGGGAGGAGTTCTTACGGTCTGCGTTACTCTTCTGGGCGCCGTTTTTGACCGCGTTGTTCTCAGTAGTTTTATCTGCGGTCTTGCCCGCGGCTTTTTCAGCGGTTTTTTCGGAGGATCGTATCTTTGCCGCGTGGATTGCTGCTGCCATGCTCGCCATGGTGGGGGCGATGCGGGGGGCCTTAAAAGTAGAAGTATCTGCGTGTTTCTTCGTGGATTTCTGCTCAGACATATCTTATCCAGTGTACTCGCCTTGCCCGCGGTGGGCTTGGGGTGTGCTTTGTTTGTCATATTTGGGTTTGTTCGTGGGAACCCCGGGTGGGGAGCGGTGGAATCATGACCCTAAAAAGACTAATTAAGATATAATAAATGACATCAAATGCCATCTAAGAAACTTATAATTATTCATCTGAATTTTATGCACTATAGATGCGAATTAACTGCGCTTCTTAACTTTTTTCGATAGTTTCGTTCAACTGCTACAGTGGTGAATAACACAGTAACGAAGGAGTGACTATGCCATCACCAAAGACGTACCCGGCAACACGTGCTGCAGTGTTGGATTGCTGCGAAGACGGACAGCATGAAGAAATTCACCACCGCTGCGAAGAACTCTTCCAAGCCCTCGTTCACGCGAGTCTGCGCACCCACTTCGATCGCCTCAGCGCCGAAGAAACCCTCTACCTGGTGACCGGCGACGGCGAGCGCGTACAGATTTCTCCCGAAATGTACGGACCCCTCACCTCCGTAGCGCGCGCATTCGCCGACCGTAAGGATGTCTGCGTGGTACGCCAGGACCGCCTGATGACCACACAGGAGGCGGCAGACTACCTGGGCGTATCTCGCCCGACCGTTGTTCGCCTGCTGGAGCGCGGAGATATTCCGTTCGAGCGCATTAATACGCACCGTCGCGTTGCTTTTGATGACCTCGAACGTTACCGCCTTAAGCACGAATACGTGAACCGCCGCGTTCGCTAAACCCGTATCTGGTCAATCACTGTCTGACCAATCACTCTGATGAGACAGCACGGTTCAGCCGGCACAGTTCAGACAGTATGGTTGAGCTGAATAGCGCGGTTGAGGAATAGCAGCATCTGCTGAACAATCTCGAGGCTAAAACAGCGCGAATCCCCGTGTTCGGCATCCGGAACCAGCACCAATTCGGTAGGTACCTGCCGCGTGCGCAGCGCCTGATACATCCGCACCGATTGCTGGTACGGCACACACGAATCACTGATACCGTGCACGAGCATGAGGGCAGTGGCACCGCCGCTCACTCCCTGTGCGGAGGCACCGTCGACCTTTTCCACTTGTTTCTGGGGGCGTACCGCATCAATAGGATGCGCGCGTTCCCAGTTCTTTTGGGTACGCTCGATGCAGACCCCTGGAACCGCCCGCTCACCCCTGGAAACGTCGATAGTAGACGCATCTGTGGGCACCGGGTAGGTGCTTCCCAGCAGTCGCCACTCGGCGCCATCGTCCTCGGGATGATCGAGGGCGTAGCCAGCCAGAGGGCGATCGGTGAAGATGGTCCTCAAATCGCTGACCCCGTAAAACGAAGCTGCCGCCCTCACCTGTGAACTATGGGACGGGTAGGCGCTCGCCGCCCTGCCTTCAAAATATTCGTCCTGCTCGGATGAGCTCGCAGAACCCCCAAATACAGAGTCACCGGCGGCGGAATCTCCCGTATGCGCAACCATCATGCTCAGGTGCCCGCCGGCGCTTCCACCTGCCACCGCAATGCGCTGCGGGTCGATACCGAACTCGTGCGCGTTGGCGCGGAAGAAACGCACCGCCTCCTTCACATCGTGCAGGGCGCCGGGGAAGAGCGCCTGATGCGAATACCGGTAGTTGATGGACGCAACCGCCCAGCCTGCCTGCTGAAAAGCGGCGCGCATGAGCGCCTGGGCATTGGGCTGCTCCCCGGAGGGGGTGCGCAGGATAGTGTCGCGTAGGGCCTGGTTGGTGCCGAAGCGCCAGGCGCCACCGTGGATCCACACGAGCAGCGGCGTGGGGGAAGAAGTCACGGCAGTTGAAGTTTCAGCAGCCGCGGGGAAAAAATCGTAGGCGAACGCCTCGCGAGTTACCGGGGACTGCGCACCGTAGTCGGGTAGCGAGTGGGCATCGTAAAAGCCCGCCTCGCGGTAAAAACCGGAGCGGTACTCGGTACTCTCAACGGTCGGCACACCCTCAGCAGGCAGTGCGCCCTCAGCGTTCAGTGCGCGCTCAATCTTCGGCGCGCTCTCAGAGTTCAACATAAATCAGCGCCGCGTTAGGGAACCAGTACAATCTTGCCGCGGGTGCGACCCGTTGCCACCAGGGCGTGAGCCTGCGCTGCCTGCGAAAAATTAAGCACCTGATCCACGTGCACCTTCAATAGACCCAAGGACATGAGGCGGGCAATCTCCTGCATCTGCGTGCGGTCCGGGTGAACCGTCAGCCACTGCGCCTCGAAGCCGCGCTCACGCGCAACATCCAGAGGGTCGGGGCTGGTCAGGGTGACAATACGGCCGCCAGGAACCAGCACCTCAAGCGAATCAAGGAAGGTCTGCTGACCGGTGGAATTGAGTACCACGTCCATGGTCTGACCCAGTACGGCACGGAAATCCTCGGTGCGGTAATCAATGGGCTGGGCACCCAACGAGTGCACAAACTCGTGGTTCGCCGCGGAGGCGGTCGCAAAAACCTGAGCGCCCGCCTGCGCCGCCAACTGAACGGCGAGGTGACCGACGCCTCCGGCACCGGCGTGAATGAGCACGCGCTCACCTTCCTTCAACCGCGCCACCTCGAAGAGCGCCTGGTATGCGGTCAGTGCCGCCAGGGGAGCGCCACCCAATTGTGCGCAGGGAACATCGGCGGGCACCTTCACCAACTGATGCGCCGGGGCGAGAACATACTCGGCGTACGCACCGGCGGGGGAGGGGAAAGAAACAAGACCAAATACGGCGTCGCCCACCTTGAAACCCGTATAGTCGCCGGCGGTAGCCACCACGGTGCCGGCAACATCCCAGCCGGGCACGAAGGGCTTGTACGACGGGTCTGCCAGCTGAGCGGCGGGACCCAAGCCCTTGCGAGTGGTCAGATCAATCGGGTTGACACCGGAGGCAACCGTCTTGATGAGCACGTGACCGCGCACCGGGGAGGGGATAGGCACGTTTGCTTCGTGCAGAACGCTTTCGTCACCCCATTCGGTGAGCTGAATCTGGCGCATGGTGGTCATCGGGTTACCTCCGCTGTCGTGGCTTGAAGCCGTGCTGATGTGCCTGGTGTGCGCGTTTCCCCATTCTCTCAAGGTGGTTAGCGTTGCCACAACAGGCAGGTGGGTAGTGTCCATCCTCTGAGGTTTAAGAGGGAGCTACCCGGCATGGCCGTTAAATAAAAAGGAGCCGATACCCGAACGATACGCCTCGGATACCGGCTCCCGTGTTCCCTCTCGAATAAGAACATCGTGCCCCTGAAAGGATTCGAACCTTCGACCCCCAGTACCGGAAACTGGTGCTCTAATCCGCTGAGCTACAGAGGCAACCCATCTATGGTATCAGATAAGCACTAGATAAAACGGTCAGGCACCTGCCAAGGCTTGCTAGAATAGTTTGTTATGACTCCTGAAGAACTCTCCGAAGCTATTGCGCTTGCCCTTGAAGAAACCATTTCCTCCGGCCAGCTGACCCTTGTGGAGGGCGCTGAACTGCCCGCCGTCCGAGTGGAGCGCCCCAAGTCCCGCGAACATGGTGACTGGGCAACCAACGTCGCTCTGCAGCTCGCTAAGAAGGTGGGCAAGAACCCGCGTGAGGCAGCAGCTCTTCTGGCAGAGAAGATTGGCGCCATCGCCGGTGTTGCATCTGTAGATATTGCTGGCCCCGGCTTCCTGAACATCACCCTGGACGCCGCAGCTGCTGGTGAGCTCGCCGCCACGATCGTTGAAGCTGGCGAAGCATACGGCCGTAGCGACAAGTTCGCCGGTAAGACCATCAACCTTGAGTTTGTCTCTGCGAACCCCACCGGCCCCATCCACCTGGGTGGTACCCGCTGGGCTGCCGTCGGTGATGCGCTCGCCCGCGTCCTTGAGGCTGAGGGCGCTAACGTCGTGCGCGAATACTACTTCAATGACCACGGCACCCAGATTGACCGTTTCGTGCGCTCCCTGATTGCCGCGGCCCGCGGTGAGGAGACCCCCGAGGACGGATATGCTGGCGCCTACATTGTTGATATTAAGGACCAGATTCTGGCTCAGCGCCCCGACGCGCTTGAGACTGAGAACCCCGAAGAAATCTTCCGCGAAATCGGTACTCACTTGATGTTCGATCAGATCAAGGAGTCCCTGGCGGCATTCGGCACCCACTTCGACGTGTTCTTCCATGAGAACTCCGTATTTGAAGGCGGCAAGGTGGACGCCCTGCTCGACACCATGCGCGAGAACGGTCAGCTCTTCCAGGCTGACGGCGCATGGTGGATGCGCACCACCGACTACGGTGACGACAAGGACCGCGTGGTCATTAAGTCTGACGGCAACCACGCCTACGTGGCGGGCGATATCGCCTACTACCAGGACAAGATGACCCGTGCAGAAAACCCCGCCGATGTGGCGATTTACATGCTTGGTGCTGACCACAACGGCTACGTGGGCCGTCTGAAGGCTATCGCACAGATTCTTGGCTACCGTGCCGACCAGATTGAGGTCATGATCGGTCAGCTGGTGAACCTGGTCAAGGACGGCAAGCCCGTCCGTATGTCCAAGCGTGCCGGCACTGTGGTCACCCTCGAGGACCTGGTCGAAGCCGTTGGCGTTGACGCGGCCCGCTACGAGCTGACCCGCTACTCGGTGGACACCCCCATCGACATTGACCTGGGCTTGCTGACTTCCAAGAGCAATGAGAACCCGGTCTACTACGTGCAGTACGCTCACGCACGTACCGCCGCTGTGGCACGTAACGCTGCAGAGGCTGGCGTGAAGGTTGAGGACGGCGTGGACACCTCCCTGCTCGACTCGGCTGCTGACGGTGAGCTGCTGGCTGTACTCGGTCAGTTCCCCGCTGCTGTGCGTGATGCCGCGAAGTTCTACGAGCCGCACCGCGTGAATCGCTACCTGGAGCAGCTCGCTTCGGCGTACCACAGCTGGTACGGTGTCTCCCGCGTCGCCCCCAAGGCTGATGAAGAGGTCACCGATTTGCACCGTACCCGCCTGCTGCTGAACAATGCAGCACAGCAGGTGCTGGCTAATGGCCTGAACCTGCTGGGTGTGAGCGCACCCGAGCGCATGTAATACTCTCGTTTCAACCCCCGATCCGGTGCCACCGGGGCGGGGGTTGAGCGTATGCCTGCAAAGATAGCTAAGAAAGAGACACGATGAGCGAAGCCCGCGCCCTCTACGCCCCCGAATGGCTCACCTACCCCGAGCACCCTGAGGCCCTGTCTCGTACCATTTGGACTGATTCTTTCACCCGCAATGAGCAGGGTGAACTCTGCATTGACGGCGTGACCGTCAGCGATCTGGTTGCTGAGCATGAAACCCCGCAGTACGTCTTCTCTGAAACGACTTTCCGCGCCCGCGCCCGCGCCTACCGCACCGCTTTTGAGCAGGCTTTCGCGGCACACGGTGCGCAGGTGAGCGTCTACTATGCCGGTAAGTCTTTCCTATCCACGGCGGTGGCAGGCTGGGCGACTGAGGAGGGGCTGTGCCTGGATACCGCCTCCGGTGGTGAGCTGGCGCTGGCTCTGCGTGCACAGGTGCCCGGGGTAAATATCGCCCTGCACGGCAATAACAAGTCGGAAGCTGAGATTGCCCGCGCAATCCGTACCGGCCTGGGTCGCGTGGTGGCTGATTCGGTGGACGAGCTCAAGCTCATTGAGCGTGTGTACGCAGAGCTTGCCGCCGAGCGTGTGGCTGAGGGCGAGGAGCCTTACGCCCCCGTTCCGGTGCTGATTCGCATTACTCCCGGCGTGCATGCCTCGACTCATGAGTCCATTGCGACCGCGCACGAGGACCAGAAGTTCGGTATGTCCCTGCAGCCTGGCACCGCCGCGCTTGCCGGTTTGGATGAAGAGGAATTGGAGTACTGGGGTGTTGAGGCGACCGATTCTTACGCAGCGCTGGCAGCCGCGATTTTGAACGCGACCGATTCCCTGGATTTCCGCGGTATTCACTGCCATATTGGTTCGCAGATTTTTGAGGCGGAGGGCTTCGAGCAGGCGGCTACTACCGCCCTGGAGTTTATGAACCGCCTCAACCGTGACCTGGGTGTGACCCTGCCGGAGCTGGACCTGGGCGGCGGCTACGGCATCGGCTACACTGAGGCGGATCACCCTCGCTCCATTACCGAGGTGACCGAGTCGATTGCCTCTTCCGTTGCGGCAACCTGCGAGCGTTTGGGCATGGTGATTCCGCACATGTCTTTTGAGCCGGGTCGTTCTATTTCTGGTCCTTCGGGTGCGACCCTGTATGCGGTGGGCACCATTAAGAACGTGAGCATTGAGGATGAGAACGGTGAGATTCGCGTGCGCCGCTACATTTCGGTGGACGGCGGTATGAGTGATAACGCCCGACCAGTGCTGTACGAATCGGATTATTCTGTGACCTTGGCGAATCGTGCCCCAGCGGGGGAGCAGGTGCTCTCTCGCGTGGTGGGTAAGCATTGTGAGTCTGGCGATGTGGTGGTTCGTTACTGCTACCTGCCTGCTGACCTGCAGGCTGGGGATATTCTGGCGGTTCCGGCGACCGGCGCGTACTGCTATGTGCTGGGTTCGAACTATAACTTCTTTACTCGTCCGCCGGTGATTGCGACCGCGCAGGGTCAGCCTTCGCGCGTGATGATTCGCCGTCAGCATGAGGAGGATATGTTGGCGCTGGATATGGGTTCGGATATCTAGAGCCCTTAGCTCAGAACCCCATAACCCCAGAGCCTCAGAAACCGTGAAGATTCCGTTTCTGCAGTGCGCGCCGTGAGGTGGCGATTGCGGGTGGTGTCTTCACGGTTTTGTGTGTTCAAAACTTTGCAGAAAATAAGGCTACCTCATAACTGTGAGGGATACCTCATCTCAGAGAGTAAAAGTCGCACCTTGAGGCTGCTGAGCTGTCCCCGGCTCTTGATAAAGTGGTTGTTGAGTGCGTGCTCTGCGCCGCATCCACGCCGTAGCCCGAAGAGATACCGGGGTGAACCCGGAACAGACCGTAGAAAGAGACTATCGTGGCTGAAAAGATCAAAGTAGCACTGCTTGGTGCCGGTAATGTCGGTTCCCAGGCTGCTCGCATCCTGGTCGAGGATAACGCCATCCTTGAAAAGCGCATTGGCGCGCCTGTGGAATTGATCGGTATTGCTGTGCGCGATACTAATGCATCCCGCCACTGGAACGCGGACCCCTCGCTGTACACCACTGACGCTGAATCTCTGATTGATGCAGCTGATGTAGTGATTGAGCTGACCGGTGGTATTGAGCCGGCTCGCACTCGTATTCTGCGTGCTCTGGAGGCTGGTAAGTCGGTGGTCTCCGGTAACAAGGCACTGCTGGCTAAGCACGGCGTGGAGCTGCAGGCGGCCGCTGATAAGTCCGGTGCTCAGCTTTCCTACGAGGCTGCTGTTGCGGGCGCTATCCCGATTCTGCGCCCCCTGCGCGACTCCCTGGCTGGTGACCGTGTGACCCGCGTTCTGGGCATTATGAACGGCACCACCAACTACATTCTTGACCAGATGGACACCACCGGCGCGTCCTTTGCGGATGCACTGGCTGAGGCTCAGAAGCTAGGCTACGCGGAAGCTGACCCTACTGCTGATGTTGAGGGCCACGATGCTGCGTCGAAGGCAGCGATTGTTGCTTCGCTGGCGTTCCACTCGACTTTCACTATTGATGATGTGCACACCGAGGGTATCACCTCCATCACCGCTGATGATGTTGCTGCCGCGGATGCTGACGGTTACGTCATCAAGCTGCTGGCTATTTGCGAACGTGAGGGCGCGGACGGCGCAAACATTCGCGTGAACCCGACCCTGATTCCTCGTCAGCACCCACTGGCGGGCGTGCACGGTGCGTTCAACGCTGTGTTCGTTGAGGCGGAGAACGCCGGCGAGCTGATGTTCTACGGTCCCGGCGCGGGTGGCGCTCCGACTGCTTCGGCTGTTCTGGGTGACTTCGTGTCCCTGGCTCGTCGTCTGGTGCTGGGTGGCCCCGGTGTTCCGGAGACTTCTCACGCTCAGCTGCACGCAACCAGCCTGGATAACGTGGTGTCTCGCTACTCGGTGGGTGTTCTGGTAGAGGACCGCTTGGGTGTTCTGGCGAACATTACCCGCATCCTGACTGAGCATGGTATTTCTATTGATTCTCTGCGTCAGTCTGCTCCGAAGGAGGGTGCGGCTCAGATTCGTATGGTGACTCACTCGGCCAAGGATTCCGATTTGCGTCGTGCGATTGCTGTGATTGACGCTCTGGATACTGTGTGTGAGGTGAACTCGGTCATCCGTGTGGAGTCCGAGAAGCACTAAGCGTCGAGAATTACTCAGCGCGAACTGATGTGTGGCAAGTGCTGCTCACTAAACGTGCGATGCTTGCGTGTAGAAGCATCGCTGACGAACTAACCCGCGTACCCGCTACCGCGCCGGACCTTGCAAGGTCCGGCGGGTGGGGCGCCAAGATTGAAGGAGAACCCAATGGCACACGTGTGGCAGGGCGTTATCAATGAGTACCGTGACCGTCTGCCTTTCGCAGACGATGTGAAGGCTGTGACCCTGGGTGAGGGTGGTACCCCGCTGATTCACGCGCCGGCACTGTCTGCTGAGACCGGTAACACCGTTTACCTGAAGTTTGAGGGTATGAACCCGACCGGTTCGTTCAAAGACCGAGGTATGACCAGCGCGATGACCGCCGCTAAGCGTGACGGTGCGAAGGCTGTTGTGTGTGCTTCGACCGGTAACACTTCGGCGTCGGCTGCAGCGTACGCGCTGCAGGCTGGTATGCGCTGTGCAGTGCTGGTTCCGGACGGCAAGATTTCGATGGGTAAGCTGTCTCAGGCTATTGCTCACGGTGCTGACATCATTCAGATTGACGGCAACTTCGATAACTGCTTGGAGATTGCTCGCAAGCTCAGCGAGAATTACCCGGTGTTCCTGGTGAACTCGGTCAACCCTTACCGTATTGAGGGTCAGAAGACCGGTTCGTTTGAGGTTGTTGACACCCTGGGTGACGCTCCTGATTATCACCTGCTGCCGGTTGGCAACGCGGGTAACATCACCGCGTACTGGAAGGGTTATAAGGAGTACTCGGAGTCTTACACCAACCGTGACGGTAAGGTTTTGGAGCCGGTTGCGACCAAGCGTCCGATTATGTGGGGTTTCCAGGCTGCTGGTGCTGCACCGATTGTTGCTGGTCACCCAATTGAGGCACCGGAGACCATTGCGACAGCGATTCGTATCGGTAACCCCGCATCGTGGGAGAAAGCTGAAGCTGCTCGTGACGAGTCTGGCGGCGTGATTGAGGCTGTCACCGATGAGGAGATTCTGGAGGCTCACCGCTGGTTGTCTGCCCGCGAGGGTGTCTTCGTGGAGCCGGCCTCGGCTGCCGGTGTTGCGGGTCTGCTGAAGAAGCACCGCGCAGGTGAAGCTCCCGAGGGTAAGACCATTGTGATTACCGTGACTGGTCACGGTCTGAAGGACCCGCAGTGGGCTCTTGAGGCTGTTAACGGTGTGAAGGTTGAGCCGACTAAGGCTCCCTTCGACGTGGTTGCTGTGGCAGATATTCTTGATTTGAACTAGTCTGTTCATATTACGATGTGCACTCCGTCCCGTGTTTGCGGGGCGGGGTGCACCTGCATGACAGCCCCTTTTTTTGTATCTTTCACTTATTCACTCATTACGTCACCGATCGCGAGGTTCTTCTCATGTCTTCCCTGCATATTTCTGATATTCCGGTGGGCGCGTCCGTTAAGGTTCGCGTTCCCGCTACGAGCGCTAACCTGGGGCCCGGCTATGACAGTATGGGTTTGGGTCTTGGCTTCTATGATGAGCTGGTTGTTGAGCGTATTGAGTCCGGCCTGGAGTTTGAGCTCAGCGGTGAGGGTAGCGCGGAGGTTCCTCGCGATGAGAGCCACCTGGTTTTGCAGGCGATGAAGGCTGGTTTTACTGCGGCTGGTTTGGATGAACTGCCCCCGGTGAAGCTGATTGCTGATAATAAGATTCCGCATTCTCGCGGTATGGGTTCTTCGGCATCGGCTATTGTGGCGGGTGTAGCTGCGGCAAGCGGCCTGCTGCCGGAAGAGCACCGTCTGAGCCGTGATCAGATGCTGCAGGTTGCCTCCGATATGGAGGGCCACCCGGATAACGTGGCTCCGGCGATTTACGGCAACCTGTCGGTGTCCTGGGGTGAGATGGGCAACTGGAAGTCCGTGATTATTCCGGTGCATCCTGATGTTCATCCTGTGGTGGCTGTGCCTGATTATGAGGTGTCGACGAAGCTTGCCCGTTCGCTGATTCCTGCGCAGATGCCCCACGTTGAGGCGGTGGCGAACTCGGCTCGTGCGGCGCTGCTGGTGCGTACCCTCTCCGATACTCCCGAGTACCTGATGGATGCGACCGTGGATTACCTGCATCAGGGGTACCGCGTAACTGCGATGGAGCCATCGGCTACGCTGGTTTCGTACCTGCGCGGTCAGGGTTTTGCGGCGGTTATTTCTGGTGCTGGCCCAACGGTTTTGACCTTTGCGCACGGTGACGAGCAGGTGCGACAGGTTCAGGAAGCGATTGCTGAGTTTGCGGCGACTCACCCTTGTAGCGCTATTGTGGATCGCCGCCTGAACTGGCGGGTTCTTCCCCTTGAAATTGATACTGAAGGTGTTATAGTTACTCAGTAGGACGTTATTAGTTCGTCCTATATTGAGGTTCGCCCGTCGTTCAATGTAGACCGTCGATACTATCCTTCGTAACGTACTTCCGTTTCCCCTGATGCCTCAGATGCTTTTTGTATCTGGGCGGGAACCGGCAAGGTTCGGGGGAATGCCTGTGGGATTCACGTCTTTCTTTATTCCTGACGCATAGGGAAGACTTTTCTGAGGGTTCGGTTTCGCGGCGGGTGCCCTTTCAAAGTGACCAATCCATCCTCTTCATCTCGTGTAGATGGTTTGTATAGATGATGGTTTGGGCTTACCCACATTTGTGATAGAGCGCCTTATCTTCCGTGTGTGCTCGCTGTGTCTGAATCAGCGGGTACGGTAAGAGACGCGAACCGCCTCCAGCGCGGTTCGAGGGAGTCGAAGGTGCAGACTGCTGTTTTCTTTCAGCAGTGTCTAAACCTTTGACCGCGCTATAGCGCCCGCCCGATCTTTATTCTGAAGATTTTCAGGGCTTATAACCAAAGGAATTGTAGTTGGCAAAGAATATTGTTGTCACCGATGAGTACGGTACGGCAGCTGCCGCACCGGAACTTGCAAACTTGAAGGTCGCGCAGCTGCGTGTCCTCGCCCAGCAGCTTGGCATCCGCGGCTATCTGAAGTTGAAGAAGGCTGAACTGGTTCAGGCTCTTGAGGAGCATCAGCGTGGTGGTGCCGTAGCCGCTCCTGTTGCGCCCAAGTCCGAAGCACCTAAGTCTGAAGCGCCCGCTAAAGCTGCTGAATCTGTACAGGCTCCCGCTGCTGAGAAAGCTAAAGAATCTAAGACTCGCCGTACTCGCCGCACTCGCGCCCAGAAGGACGCCGAGGCTAAGGCTGAGAAGACCGAAAACACTGAGGGCGCTGAAGCCCCCGCTGAGGGTGCTGAGAAGGCTGAAAAGTCTGAGAAGCGTACCCGTTCCTCCCGTTACGAGACTCCCGCTCAGAAGCGTGCGCGCGTTCGCCGTGCCGCTGAGGGTGAGGATACATCGGCTGAGAAATCCGAGAAGGCGGAGAAGCGTACCCGCCGCACTCGCACCCGTAAGGATGAGAATCCCGCTGAGGTTCCTCCGCTGGATGTGCGCGCTGAGCTGGCCGCTGAGCGTATTGGTGAGCGCTCGGAGCAGATTGACCTGTCTGGTAACTCTGCTGAGCTGAAGGCTACTACCGCTGACGGCACCGCGAGCCTGGAGAGCCTGAACGCTGCCCTGGACATGACTTTTGGTACCCCCGACGGTGAGAAGAACTCGAAGCGTACCCGCACTCGTGAGCGTCGTCGTGATCAGGATGGTGAGCGTATCGAGCGTCGCACTAAGCGTGAGCGTAGCGTAGAGCGTGTAGAGCGCAATACTGAGCGTAGTGAACGTGCCGAGCGTAAGGCTGCTGAGCGCGCAGAGCGCGCCGAGCGTCCTGAGCGCCGTTCCAAGCGTGACCGTCAGGCTGAGCGTGCTGAGAAGCAGGCTCGCCGCCGCGAGGAGAACGAGCCTCGCCTGAGCGAAGACGATGTGCTGGCACCGATTTCGGGTGTTCTGGACATTCTCGATAACTATGCTTTCGTGCGTACCACCGGCTACCTGCCCGGCACCAACGACGTATATGTCTCCCTGGCTCAGGTGAAGAAGTACAATCTGCGTAAGGGTGACCATGTGCTCGGCGCGATTCGCGTGCCGCGCGAGGGTGAGTCGAATAACCGCCAGCGCTTTAACGCGCTGGTTCAGGTTGAGGCGATTAACGGTCAGAGCGTTGAGGAAGCAGCGAACCGCCGCGTCTTCTCGAAGCTGACTCCGCTGTACCCCAAGGAGCGTCTGCGCCTGGAGACCACCCCGAAGAAGCTGGGCACCCGCGTGGTGGACCTGGTGTCCCCGATTGGTAAGGGCCAGCGTGGTCTGATTGTGTCCCCGCCGAAGGCCGGTAAGACCCTCATGCTGCAGTCCATTGCGAACGCAATTACCGTGAACAACCCGGACGTGTACCTGATGATGGTCCTGGTAGACGAGCGTCCTGAAGAAGTGACCGATATGCAGCGCACCGTTAAGGGTGAGGTTATTGCCTCGACCTTCGACCGCCCGGCTGAGGATCACACTACTGTGGCTGAGCTGGCTATTGAGCGTGCGAAGCGTATGGTGGAGCTCGGCTACGATGTGGTAGTGCTGCTGGACTCCATGACGCGCCTGGGCCGTGCATACAACCTGGCGGCTCCCGCATCCGGTCGTATCCTGTCCGGTGGTGTGGATTCTGCAGCGCTGTACCCGCCGAAGAAGTTCTTCGGTGCTGCCCGCAACATTGAAGAGGGTGGCTCGCTGACCATCCTGGCTACCGCCTTGGTTGAGACCGGCTCGAAGATGGATGAAGTGATCTTCGAAGAGTTCAAGGGTACCGGTAACATGGAGCTGCGCCTGTCCCGTCAGCTGGCGGATAAGCGTATCTTCCCGGCGGTTGATATTAACGCTTCTGGTACTCGCCGCGAGGAGAATCTGCTCTCCCCGGATGAGATTAAGATTATGTGGGGTCTGCGCCGTGCCCTGGCGGGCATGGAACCCGAGCAGGCTCTGGGTGTTCTGACCAACCAGCTGCGTAAGACTGAAAGCAACGTGGAGTTTCTTCTGACGGTTCAGAAGAACGGTCTGCGTCTGGTCGACTAAGGCTCGTACCTCACGCGCCCCGCCTCCAGATTGTGGGTGGGGCGCGTGAGACGTTCGTTTTGTGCATCCCCGTTGTGAGGGGTGCGAGATGTCTAGTGCCTGCCCGTGCGGCGTAAAGTGCGGGAGATGGAAGAGAGAACAGAATGTTTGAATCTATTCAGGTTCTGCTGGATGAGCACGCTGACCTGCAGAATCAGCTGGCCGACCCCGCTGTGCAGGCGAACCAGGGTAAGGCACGCCGTGTGGGCCGCCGTTACGCGGAGCTAACCGGTATCGTGACTGCGTACAACAAGTACACTTCGCTGAAGGACGACCTTGAGGCTGCCCGCGAGATGGCTGATGAGGATCCGGATTTTGCGGCGGAGATTCCCGGTCTGGAGGAGGAGCTGGAGGTTGCTCAGGAGAAGCTGCGCCGCCTGCTGATTCCGCGTGACCCGGATGATGGCCGTAACGTCATTCTTGAGGTGAAGGCTGGTGCCGGTGGTGACGAAGCGGCTCTGTTCGCTGGTGACCTGCTGCGCATGTACATGCGTTATGCGGAGAACAAGGGCTGGAAGACTGAGATTATTTCTTCGACTAGCACCGATGTTGGCGGCTACAAGGACGCTCAGATTGCTATTAAGGGCTCCTCGAATGAGCCTGCTGAGGGTGTGTGGGCACACCTGAAGTATGAGGGTGGCGTGCACCGTGTACAGCGTGTTCCGGCGACCGAGTCTCAGGGCCGTATTCATACTTCTGCGGCTGGTGTTCTGGTGTTCCCCGAGGTGGATGAGCCCGAGGAAATCGAGATTAACCAGAACGACCTGAAGATTGATGTGTACCGTTCGTCGGGCCCCGGTGGTCAGTCGGTGAACACCACTGACTCGGCGGTGCGTATTACTCACCTTCCGACCGGTATTGTAGTGGCGATGCAGAATGAGAAGTCTCAGCTGCAGAACCGTGAAGCTGCGATGCGCGTTCTGCGTGCGCGCCTGTTGGCTCACCAGCAGGAGCAGATTGATGCTGAGAACGCGGCACATCGTGCTTCGCAGGTGCGTACTATGGACCGTTCGGAGCGTATCCGTACGTACAACTTCCCGGAGAACCGCATTGCGGATCACCGCACCGGCTACAAGGCGTACAACCTGGATGCTGTGCTGAATGGTGACCTGGAGCCTGTGGTTCAGTCCGCTATTGAGATGGATGAGGCGCACCGCCTCGCTCAGGTGGGCCAGGAACAGAAGTAACCCTGTACAGAAGTAGTTCTGTGCAGAAGTAGATTCTGTATATAGGCTCTTGCCGATTCGCTGAATCGATGTGAGATGTTGGTGAGGGGCTCGCCGCTACGGCGGTGGAGCCCCTTAGCCATATGCTGTGACAGGTTTTGAACCGTTGAGAGACGAGAAGGAGAGCTCATGAAGGTGAATGTGTACGACCCGCGTGGGGAAGAACTCGCTCAGGTACTCACGCGCGCCACCGCGGTACTGGCGCAGGTGCCCAGCCCCCGAGTGGATGCTGAGCTACTCGCCGCATACCTGCTCTATGACGGCTCACGCTCGCGCCTGCAGCACGCTGCGCTGATGGGGGAAAGGCTCACTCCCGACCAGGTCGCAGAGTACGAGGCGCTGGTCGCCCGCCGCGCCTGCCGCGAACCGCTGCAACACATCACCGGCTCCGCTCCCTTCTACCGCCTAGAGCTGTCGGTCGGACCGGGCGTGTTCGTACCCCGCCCCGAGACCGAACTACTCGTCGAAGAAGCCCTCAAAGTGCTAAGCGCACGCACCGATTCGGCAACCGGTGCGCTGCGCATCGTCGACCTGTGTACCGGATCCGGCGCTATCGCCGCGGCAATCAAGAGCGAACTGCCGAACGCCCAGGTGTTCGCGGTGGAACTCTCCGAAGATGCCATCCCCTACACCCGTAAAAACCTGGAGCCGCTCGGTGTGCACCTGGTACAGGGGAACGCTCTCACCGCCCTGCCCGAACTTGCCGGAACCTTCAAGGCGGTACTTTCGAACCCTCCGTACATTCCGCCGGCGAACGTACCTGCCGACCCGGAAGCCGCCCTGCACGACCCGGACATGGCGCTGTACGGTGGGGGAGAGGACGGCATGCAGATACCCTCCGCGATTGCCGCCCGCGCCTTCGAGCTTCTTACACCCGGCGGTCTGTTCATCATGGAGCACGACGACACCCAGGAAGAAGCCGTCGCCGAGCTGTTGGCGCGCGTCGGCTTTGAGGGGTGCTACTCGGTGCGTGACCTGAATAATCGTCCGCGTCATAGCGTCGGTTATAAACCGCACCCACTAGAACCTTTAGACTAGTAAATGCACCACCTAGCCCGTACCGGGCTGCATGAAGGTAACGCGTCCCCCTCGGTAACCAGCTCAGAGCCAGTGAAATATGGCGAACCCCCGGAAGATTGCTTCCACATGGCGCGTTGTGGGTGCCGGTGTCTCGCCGCACCAAGAAAAACATGAGAGAATAAGACCCGTGACTGCAAAGCTGTACCCCGTAACGACTGAAACTGAGACCCGCGAGGCCATCGAGGCTGCCCGCGAGGCGCTGAAGGCACACGACACGATTGTGATGCCCACCGATACCGTCTACGGTATTGCCGCAGATGCTTTCTCGCATCAGGGCGTTGCCAAGCTGCTGGCAGATAAGGGCCGCGACCGCACCATGCCGCCGCCTGTGCTGATCTTTGATCTTGCTGCGCTCGCTGGCGTGGTCGACGACGTTCCGGATGATATTTATGACCTGGGTGGTCGATTCTGGCCTGGTGCGCTGACTATTATTCTTCACTCGTACCCGTCGCTGAGCTGGGACTTGGGTGAGACCTGCGGTACCGTTGCCGTACGTGTTCCCGATGATGAGTTCGCCCTGAAGCTACTGACTGAACACGGTCCGCTGGCGGTTTCGAGCGCAAACAAGACCGGTCAGGAAGCCGCACTGGACGCGCAGACCGCCTTGGAGTCCCTGGGTGAGGACGTTGCCGTGGTGATTGACGGTGGCGCTCGTCCTAAGCCGCTTGAATCTGAGCCGAATGAGGACGGCGTGGTTGTGGTGACTGAGCGTGAGCCGGCACCGTCCACGATTCTGGATTGCACCTCCTTCCCCTACGTGGTGGTTCGTGAGGGTGCAATTCCGGTGGAGGAATTGCGCGAAGTTGTTCCGACCATCCTGACTCGTGCGGAGGCTGACGAGCAGGCGGCTCGTAAGGCTGAGGAAGCTGGGTCTGCGTCGTCTGAGTCGACTTCTTCTGAGCGTGCTCTGGATGAGCAGGCTGACCTGGATGAGGCGTACGAGCAGTGGGACAGCACTCACACTGTGAGCGGTGAGCCTGCTCGTCGCGCTTCGGCACCGGCTGCCGGCTCTGTTGCTGCATCCCTGATGGGCGCTACTTCGGCGCTGTCTTCTGCATTCAGCACCAGCGTGGATCAGGAGCGTTCGCGCGGATACCGTGACAACACTCCGAAGCCGGTCCGTGCGGATGAGCCGCAGACTCACCCGGTTCCTGCTGATACTGCTCGCGCGTTGGTCTTTGGTGAGTCGAAGATTGAGACTGCCGCTAAGAGCACCCCCGCTCAGAGCGAGGCTAAGTCGGCAGAAACCAAGACTGAAGCTGCCAAGACTGAAGCTGCTACGACCGAGTCTGAGGTAAAGACCGAGCAGAAGGACATGCCGGAGAATCAGCTCTAAACTTCTGCACGTTGTAGAGCTCGGAGTGTAAGAATTCGGAGCATAAAACATATAGGGAACCCCGATATATCAATCAGATATATCGGGGTTCCCTATACGTTATGAGCCCTCTAGGCTGTGTGCCTCAGCTGTGTACCTCTAGGAGAGCACACGTGCTACCTAGTTCTTGTCGAAGCGGCGGTCCTTCTTCTTGCCCAGCGCGGTGTGGGCGTTGCGCAGTACTTCACGTACGCGCGGGGTGGGCAGAAGGTTGTTGTCGCGTGCCCAGGAATCGTCGATGCCCTGGCCGAACCACATGACCTCGACCTTGCGCACGGAACCAGCGAACTTGTCGTTCATCAGCTCGGAAACGGTGTAGCCTGCCTTGACGGCTGCGAGGCAGAGCCATTCGGGCAGGCGGTGCGGGTGGCGGCGACCAGCATCCACGGATGCGGAGGCGACGGTTGCGCCTTCCCAAGGCTGCAACACGATGGTGGGCAGCTTACCGGGGAAGGTGCCGAGCATGACCACGAATTCTGCGAGGGCATGAACGCTAGAGACCGGAGACTTGCCGGTGCCTGCACCCGCAACGGATGCCAAGGGGGAGGACGCCATCTTGGCGAAGAGCTCGGTGGTGCGTCGGCCGCGGCCCTGCACGCTAGTTGCGCGCAGGATGCACAGTTCAGGTGCGCTGTCGGGGTGCTCTTCGAGGAAGTAGTCCTGCAGATCGAGCAGTGCTTCTTCACCGAGTGCCTTGGAGAAGGAGTAGGCGCTAAATGGGTTGGTCTCTTCGGAATCATCCAGCACGAGCCGCGGGCCCTGTACCGCTGCGGAGGAGAGGTGGATGACGCGGCGTACGCCGGTGCGCTGTGCAGCGATTGCAATCACGGCGGGAAGCAGGGCGTTTGCGCCGATGAGAGGGGGCAGATCTTGCATATTGGGTGCTGCGAGGCCCGCTGCGTTGACGACGACCTGCGCGCCCGCGAAGGCTTCTGCGAGGGAGTCGATGATGCCTTCAAGCTGGTCTGCTTCGTCGATGATGCTGTCTACGTCAAGGGCTCGGGTTGCGAGTCGAGGTGCCTCAATGGGGTCGACGCTGATACCTTCTGTGTTCAGACGCGCGACGATGGAGGAACCAACGAAGCCGCTGGCACCAATGACTTTCCACTTGGATTCGGACATCTCTTTTACCTCTCACGAGCCCGCGAACGTTGCGGGGAAAAATGGGGTTATTTCAACTTTCCCATATTTGAACAGTTTATGGGGAATTTGTGGGGTTTTATTCGGTCTCTGGTCGTTTTTTCGCACGGGGTGCACAGCGCAAACACAGGCTGTGAAACTGATAGCTTGATGGATACTCAAAAGTGGGTGTGCGGGTACGTCCGCTATGCGGATAAATCAACTGAATTTGGTTGTTTATTTGTTATATAGGGCATCTTTTGGGATGACGGTTCACTCTCTAGTGGAGAGCGCGGGTAAAATGTTTTCTTTGAGTGATATATCCACACGATTGAATGCCGTGGGCGCGAGAAACACCAGAAGCGCCCAGCATGGGATGGCTTATCGCGTACCGGCTGATTCAGGCGCATCGCGCCGCGGAGGGAGAACTTATGGCAGAGAAGTACAGCAACATGACCGCTTTTGCCCAGCCTTCTTCCGAACAGTCTTCTTCTCATGATTCTTTGAACGAATATCCCCGCACGGTTGCCGTGGTGGTGACCTATAACCGTGAGGACCTGCTGCCGAAGACTCTCGCTGGTATCGCTTCTGGTGAGCGCGTACCTGCGGCGGTGGTGATTGTTGATAACGCTTCCACGGACGGTACTGCAGAGTATCTGCGGGCCCTGGATTATGAGCTGCCGGTGGACTGCATCCGCTTGGAGAGCAATATGGGCGGCGCTGGTGGTTTCGCAGTGGGTATTGACCGCGCCCTGGAACGCCATAACCCAGACCTGGTATGGGTTATGGACGATGACACCGAGCCGACCGAGAACACCCTGTCGGAGGCGGTTGCCGCCTGGCTGAACTATTCGCCGGTGCCTTCGCAGCGCCCCGCGGTGGTGGCATCTCGTGTGATGTGGACGAACGGTGAGGACCACCCGATGAATACTCCGCGCACTATGTTTGCGGCGGGGGAGCAGCGTCATGCTCGTGCGCAGGCGGTGGGGGCCCGCCCGATTCGTAGCGCCTCATTCGTGTCGATTCTGATGGATGCGCAGGCTATTCGCCGTAACGGTGGTTTGCCGATTGCTGAGTTCTTCATTTGGAATGATGACTTCGAGTTTTCGACTCGTCTGATTCATCACCGTGACGGCATTGCAGTGCCTTCCTCGGTGGCTAAGCACCACACGAAGACTTTTGGTACGACGAACGCTGACCCGGGTCCGCGTTTCTATAACGATGTGCGTAATAAGCTGTGGGTCTTTACCCGCTCGCGTACCCTAAACCCGCTGGAGAAGCTGCTCTATGGTGGCTCGTCGGCGCGTTTGTGGATTTCTACTGTTCTGCGTACTGATGATCGCCGCACCTACCTGGGGTATTTCCTCAATGGTGTGCGTGATGGTTTGCGTGCGCCTCGCCCGAATGCTCAGGTGCTTGAGGGCGTTTATCCGCTGACTTTCCCCGGCCGATACGGCGTGCCGGCTACTGTTAGCGCCATTGACTCTGAGAAGGCGCGTGGTTGCGTGAGCTCTGTCCCTGATTTTTCGGTGTTGATGAGCCTGTATGCGAAAGAGAACCCCGCTTACTTGGATCAAGCGTTAGAGTCGAATCTGCTGAACCAGACAGTGCGTCCTTCTGAGCTGGTTTTGGTGAAGGACGGCCCGCTGACCCCCGAGCTGGAGGCTGTGGTGGACCGCTGGGTTCAGCGCGCTGAGAATCTGGATTGCCCGCCGATTCAGGTGGTGGAGCTGGCTCAGAATGTTGGTTTGGCGGAGGCGCTGAACGCCGGTCTGCAGGCGTGTTCCTGTGAGCTGGTGGCTCGTGCTGATTCTGATGACCTGTCTGAGCCGACTCGTTTTGCGCGTCTAATTCCTGCCCTGGTGCAGGGCGGCTACACGGTGCTGGGCTCTGCCATGCTTGAGGTGAATGAGAGCAATACTGTGGTGGAGTCGACCCGCGAGGCGATTATTGATTCTGAGCGTCTGCTCAGCGCGATGGACTCGCGCAACCCGATTTATCACCCGTCTGTGGCGTTCGTGAAGAGCGCCGTGCAGCAGCTGGGCGGTTACGAGTTTGTACCCGGCGCTGAGGACTGGTGGCTGTGGATGCGTCTGCGCGATGCCGGCTACCGTCTGGGCAATATCTCCGATGCGCTGGTGCGTTACCGTGCGGGTGCGGGCGCGTACACGAAGCGCGGGGGAGTGGACGCCTGGTTGCAGGATGTGGCGATTCAGCGTCGACTGTACACCGGCCACGGTATTTCTAAGCTTCAGTGGGCTCAGAACATGGCGGTGCGTAGTGTGTACCGTTTTGTTCCTGAGCAGGCACGCCGTTCGGTGTTTCGTGCGTTGTCGTCTTTGACGGCTCGTGTTTCTTCTCGTTCTTCTGGTACCGCATCTGAAGGAGGCATGTAGTGGCTCAGTTGAAACCTCACGCTCATGTGCTGATGCGGAAGGCTGCTCAGCGCGGCACGATGGTGACGGAGGGTGACTCTGGCACGATGCTGGTGAACCGCCTGTATGAGCGTAAGCCGTGGTGGCTGATTGCGCAGGCGCTGCTTGATTCGAGCGCCTGGGTTTTGTCGGTTTTGTTCGCCTACATGCTCCGCTATAGTGTGTTGCTGAGTAACGGCTCGGTGTTCGATATTATTCACCCGGCGTCATTGACGATGACCGCTACGTTGGCTATGGTGTTGCACCTGGCTGTTGGCTTGGCGGGCGTAAAGATTTATAACGGCGTGTATTCGTACGGTTCGTTTGACGAGTCGTGGCGTGCCGGTGCGGCTGCTTTGAGTGCGGGCGCTGCGTTGACTGCTTTCTCCTTTGTGGATGAGCTGCTGGGTCTGCCGCATATTCCGCATAGTGTGCCTGCGATTGCGGGTGCGTTTTCGCTGATTATGATGGCTGGTGCCCGTATGGCGAAGCGTGTGTACACTGAGCGCGGTGCTGTGCGCGAGCTGACTGGTGAGCCCGTGATTGTGTACGGTGCCGGTTTTATTGGCGGCATGGTCATGGATTCGATGCTGCATGATGAGGAGGCGAAGCTTCGCCCGATTGCTGTCTTTGATGATGACCAGCTGAAGGCTGGTACCAAGTTCCATGGGATTTCGGTGATTACGACTTACCTCGAGTTGGAGCAGGTGATTCGTGAGTCGGGTACCCGTAAGATTCTGGTGACGATTTCGGATATGTCGGAGGATTACTTCGAGTCCTTCTGCAACCGCATGCGTAAGCTTAAGGTTGAGGTTCAGCGTATTAGTAGCGCGAATGCTCGCCTGATGGGTGAGCGTCTGATTACTGCGAGCGATAACGACCTGATGCGCGTGATTCGTGGCGAGATTAACTACGATATTGACCGCGATATTCTGCGTTCGTACTTGCACGGTAAGCGTGTGCTGGTCACGGGCGCAGGCGGCTCGATTGGTTCTGAGTTGTGCCGTCAGATTAGTGAGTTTAAACCTAAGACTCTCATGATGCTTGATCATGATGAGACTCTGCTGATGGAGACGAAGGTTTCGATTACTCACGAGTCGAGCCTGGATGATGACCGCATTATTCTGGCTGATATTCGTGAGGGTGATAACCTGCTGGAGATTTTCCGTGACCGTCGCCCCGAGGTGGTCTTCCACGCTGCGGCTTTGAAGCATGTGTCGGCGCTGGAGGCCTACCCGCAGGAGGCGTGGAAGACGAACTCCCTGGGCACTCTCAACGTGCTGCGTGCCGCGGAGGCGGTGGGCGTGAAGACCTTCGTAAACGTTTCGACCGATAAGGCTGCTGACCCGAAGACTGCGCTGGGCCAGTCCAAGCGTGTGGCGGAGCGTCTGACCGCGTACTTTGGCGAGAAGACCGGCAACACTTACGTGTCGGTTCGTTTCGGTAACGTGTTTGGTTCGCGCGGTTCGATTAAGCCGCTTTTTACGAAGCAGATCCTCTCAGGTGGTCCGATTACCCTGACGGATAAGCGCGCGACCCGTTACTTCATGCTGATTACCGATGCCTGCCTGCTGGTGATGCTTGCCGGTGCTATTGGTCGCCCGGGCGAGGTCATGGTGCTGGATATGGGTCAGCCGGTCAAGATTCTGGATGTTGCAAAGGCAATGCGCCAGGCGTATGAGCGGTATGACGTGGAGATCAAGGAGATAGGTCTTCGTAAGGGTGAGAAGCTAGATGAGGCTCTCTTCGGCGGTACCGAGAAGCTGGTACCCAGTGAGGAGAACCGGTATATTTCCCGGTCGAGTGCCCCGGCACTTAACCCTGATGAGCTCGATTATGAGCTGTGGATTCAGAACTATCGAGAGCACAGCGGCTATGAGCGTCATGGCCTGGAGCGTGCCCCGGATCCGCGTACTCTGGCGGATGCACAGACGTTCTAATCTTTATGGAATGACACCGGATGCTGTACTTGCATGGCGGGTGTGGTATCCGGTGTTTGCTCTTTGCGCGGCACTGGATTCTGTGAAGGCTAACCCCGCGTTGGTGAATAGTTTTATAGAATACGAAGTAAACATATACTGCACACACATCGTCCCTCAGCCGCGATTCTGGAGCTTGGTTCCAGCTTCGACGGCGCAATGCCTTGGAGCTGGTATGACCTCCTTTTCTGAGCTATTGAGTATTTTTGCTCTTGCTTTTGTTTTGGGTGCCCTTTTGCCGTTTGCGGTGCGCCCGATTTTGCACCGCAATAATATGGTGGATGTTCCTAATGAACGTTCTTCGCATACTGCTCCGACCTACCGCGGTATGGGTCTGGCGACTGCTGCGGCGACTCTGCTGGCGTTTGTGATGGCTACTATGTTCGGCTGGACATACCGTTCTTCTGAGTCTTTGCAACTGGCGGTGACGATTGCCGTGGCGATTTTGTGCGCTCTTGCTTTGGGCTGGCTGGAGGATATTCACGGCGTGAGTATTATGCGTCGTGCGGGCCTGCAACTGGTGATTGGTGTGCTGGTGAGCGTAAGCTTTGCGGCGGTGCAGGGCACGAACGTTCTGCTGCTGATTCTGGGCGCGATTTTTATTGCCGGATACATTAACGTGGCGAACTTTATGGACGGCATTAACGGCATTTCTGGTGCTCACGGTCTGGTGGCTGGTTTGGCTTATGCGCTGACCGGCTGGATGGTGAACCTGCCGTGGCTGGCTTTGGCTGGTGTGGCTGTTGCTGGTGCTTTTGCGGCGTTCCTGCCGTGGAACGTGCGCCCTGGTAAGAACGTGTTTTTGGGCGATGCGGGTTCTTATGTTTTGGGTGCGGCGCTGGGTGCGATGGCTGTGGGTGCGTGGTTTGCAGATGTTCCGTTCCTGCTGTCTTTTGCTCCGCTGGTGACCTACCTTGCGGATGCTGGTATTACTCTGTTCCGTCGTTTTATGGCGGGGGAGCAGTGGTACAAGCCGCACCGTACTCACACTTATCAGCGTCTGACGGATGTTGGTTTCAGTCACCTTGGTTCGACTGCTGTGGTGACGGGTACGACGATTCTGGTGTGGGTGCTGCTGGCGTTCGCATCTGACCTGTATGCTGCAGGATCTGTGGTGGCAACTGTGGGTGTGGTGATGGTGGCTCTTGCCGTGTTGGCGGTGTATCTGCGTATGCCGCAGCTCTTTGGCGGCGTGGCTCCTGCTTCTGCGATTGATTTGTCGAAGCATTTTGCATCGGCTCCTAAGACGAAGAAGACTGTTTCGGAGCCTGCTACTGGTTCGTTGACTTCTGCAACTGGTGTTCCGGCGACTCCTGAGAATGTGGAGCCGACCTTGTTGCATCCGGAGCCGATTATGCCCGATTCTGTGAAAGATCGTGCGGGTCAGTCCTCTTCTGCTCCCCTTTCTTCCACTCAGTCAAATCAGAACCGTGGGGAGAAACACTAATGGTTTTTGGACAGCCCAAATCTCAGGTTCCTGTTGAGCCTCTATGGAGGCGCTTGGTGGACGTTCTGTGGTATCCGCCGGCGGAACGTAGATGGCAGCAGAAACGCCGCCGAGAGCGTGCTCAAGCAGGTTTGACGGCCTCTTCTTTTGAGAGCCAGGAGCTTTCCTGGAAATTTTTGTTCTATAGGGTATCGGCTTACTCTCTGCTGGCTTGGTTGGGCGGTATGATGAGTGCATACCTGTTTGCGGGCCCTGTGGGCGCGCTAGGAATAACTTTGGGCTTTCTGATAATCTATATATGCTTCACTCTGGGCGTATTAGTTATGTTGGTTGCTCCCATTTTAGACTGGGGTGTACCCAAATCGCTGGTGGTGAGCTACCTTGTGAAGATTGCCCTACTTGGTCTGGTATTGATTTTTGTGCCGTTCCCCGAGAGTCTGAGGCACGGTTGGACTCTCGCAGGCGCATGTACCGGTGTGATTCTGTGGATTGTTATTGAAACGGTCAGCATCGCACGACTGAGAATTCTATACTTCGACACCGATCTAGAAGACCATGGTCGGTAACGCGATCGGTGTTTGAAAGGAAATACGTTTGGCCGAAGAGAAGAAATGGTGGGACGGAGATAAAAAGCTCCGCTCTACCGGAGACTTGGTATCTGACGGAGGTCTCTCCGGCGCAGTCATGTCGATTCTCTATCTGATCATCGGTGTAGCAGTGTGGGGAGGCATCGGTTACCTTGGTGACCTGGTCTTCTCCACTACCTGGCTGGTGTGGGTTGGTGTCTTGATTGGCGCCGTTGGAGGTTTGACCCTCGTCTTTACCCATATGACCAGGCAGAATAAAGACCGCTAGGTCATCGAACGCGGACCGCTAGGTCACACATTCATCCATGTAGTTAGCATGTCAGTCGTTTTATAGGCAGACATGGGCTCTTGATAGCCACTAGTAGCAAGAAAGGACTTGCTTTGATCGAGAACGGGTTGATCCTCGCGGAAGCCTATGTGCCGCCGACCCCCGAAGACATGCATCTGCCCCCCTTCTTCACCATTGGTGATTTCGCATTCGGTAAGCAGAACGTACTGATTCTGCTGTCCGTGGTGATTATCGCGGTATTCTTCCTCACCGCAGCACGTAAGCGCGCCATGGTTCCTGGCAAGACTCAGTTCATCGCTGAGTCTGGCTACATGTTTGCTCGTAACTCCCTCGGCAAGGAAACCCTGGGCGTACAGCACTACAAGCCTTTCGTGCCGATTCTCTTCGCCTCCTTCTTCTTTGTTTTGGTGAACAACCTCTTCGGTTCGATTCCGTTTGTTCAGCTGCCCTCCTTCTCCCACCCCGGTAGCGCCTACGCGCTGGCTGGCGTCGCATACCTGACCTGGGTTGGTGTTGGTATCAAGCGCAAGGGCCTGGGCGGCTTCTTCAAGGACATCACCATGCCGTCGGGTCTGCCGGTGTGGATTTACCCCATCCTGATCCCGATCGAGTTCTTCTCGAACCTGCTGATTCGTCCCGCAACTCACGCACTGCGTCTCTTTGCGACCATGTTCGGTGGTCACCTGGCGCTGATGGTTGCATCCAGCATGGTGACCTACATGGTTGAGACCCTGGGCGGCATCGGCTACCTGGCTGCTATTGCACCCGGTGCTCTGGGCATGTTCCTGTACTTCCTGGAATTCATGATTCAGTGCATCCAGGCTTATGTGTTCGCTCTGTTGCTGGCTGTGTACCTGCAGGGCTCGGTTTCCGAGGGGCACTAAACTCTCTAGTTTTTTAGATTTTCACGTTCGTCATTGGGCGTGAATAAAGCAACCCACACGTTCACTGTGCGGGCTATAACTCAAATCAAACTCTGTTCGGTTCGGGTATGTTCCCGGTCGAACACTGTTGAAAGGAAAAATAATGGTTGGTTCCATCACTGCGGTTGGCTACGGTCTGGCAGCTATTGGCGGCGGCATCGGCGTGGGTCTGATCTTCGCGGCATACATGACCAGCGTTGCTCGTCAGCCCGAGTCCCAGAAGACCCTGCAGCCCATGCTGTTCCTGGGCTTCGCACTGGTCGAGGCACTGGCAATTCTGGGCCTGGTTCTCGTCTTCATCAAGTAACCGGCTCTGCCACATCCTAAACGACCCATCCCATAGAACAGGATTCCCTCCATGATTTATCTGGCAAGCGATGGGGGAGCGGAGGCAACTTCGAACCCCTTGATTCCCGACGTCGGGGAAATTGTCATTACCCTCATCGGATTCCTGATCCTCTACTACATCGTTGCTAAGTACGTTGTCCCGGCGTTCGAGAAGATCTACCAGGACCGTAAGGAAGCAATCGAAGGTGGCCTTGCCAAGGCCGAGAAGGCACAGGCAGAGGCTGCAGCGGCTCGCGATGAGTACACCCAGCAGCTCGAAAGCGCTCGACTGGAGGCTCAGAAGATTCGTGAAGAGGCACGCGCAGAGGGCGAGGCAATTATTGCCGATGCTCGCGAGCGTGCAACCGCTGAGGCTCAGCGTATTAGCGATAATGCGGCAAAGGCTATCGAGGCAGAGCGTGCGGCAGCAGCAGTGTCCCTCCGTTCCGAGGTTGGCACTCTTGCTACGACCCTTGCCGGCAAGATTGTGGGCGAAGCCCTCAACGATGATGAGCGATCGGCCCGTGTGGTAGATCGTTTTCTTGCTGACCTTGAAACCGAGAAGCAGAACGCAGGTGCGGCTCGGTAATGGCAGGAGTATCTACTGAATCACTGAGCAAGGTGGAAGAGGTACTGGAAGCTCACGCTTCCCTGCAACCCCTGAACCTGGCGAGCGAGCTTTTCGCTGTGGTTGATGTTCTCGACCACAACGGCACCCTGCGCCGTGCTGTCACCGATTCTTCGCGTGATGCAGCAGCACGTCAGGGTATCGCTAACACCGTCTTCGGCGGCAAGATCTCTTCTCAGGCTATGGCTGTTCTCACCAATGCGGTGGCTCAGCGCTGGTCTGATGATGCTGATCTGGCGAATGCCCTGGAGTATGCAGCAGTACTCGCCGTGACCGCATCGGCTCAGTCTCGCGGTGGCGTGGACGCCCTGGACGAGGTACTCAACGAACTACTCACCTTTGTGCGTACCGTTGAATCCAACACTCAGGCGCAGGAAGCGCTGTCCGACCATCAGGCAAGCAAAGAAGCAAAGAAGAAGCTCGCCGTGGCGCTCGGTGGCCCCGCCACCACTGCCGAAGGTGTGCTTCTGCTCGAACGAGTTGGCTCCAACCCCCGCGGCCGTCACGCTGCACGGGTAGCCGATGAGTTCGCAGAAATCATCGTCACGCGACAGAACCGTTACATTGCGCGAGTAACTAGCGCGATTGCGCTGTCGCAGGTACAGCTTGAACGTCTCGGTCGTGCGCTCAACGCCGTGTACGGCCGTGAGCTGAAGCTCGACGTTTCGGTGGACCCCGCCGTTCTGGGTGGTCTGCGTGTTCAGGTGGGCGACGAGGTGATCGACGGTACCGTCGAGACCCGTATGTCCGATCTGGCTCGTGCCATCGGCTAGCGGCTCAAGCTAGCGACGCTGGACCGTTCGTCGCAACGGTGATTTAGAAGATACCTCGGGTAGCGGGTGCGTTGCATATGCCCCCTTCACAGAAACAGAAGCAGTGGCATTGCCCACCCGTTCAACCCGAATTGCAAGTTTCGGTTGGTTCCGTTATCGGAATGCAACCACAATGAGAGAGCAGGGACACAAGATGGCCGAACTGACCATCAATGCCGACGATGTCCGTAATGCGCTGAACGAGTTTGCAGCGTCTTATGAACCCGGCAATGCAGAACGTGTTGAGGTGGGTCGAGTTGTATCGGCCTCCGACGGTATCGCTCGTGTCGAGGGTCTTCCCTCGGTTATGGCGAATGAGCTGCTTCGTTTCGAAGACGGCACCCTCGGCCTCGCACAGAACCTGGATACCCGCAATATTGGTGTGATTGTCCTGGGCGACTTCACCGGTATTGAAGAGGGCCAGGTCGTACACCGCACCGGTGAGGTCCTCTCGGTGCCGGTTGGTGACGCGTACCTCGGTCGCGTTGTTGACCCCCTTGGTAACCCGATCGATGACCTTGGCCCCATTGAGTCCGAAGGCCGCCGCGCACTGGAGCTGCAGGCTCCCGGCGTGACCCAGCGTAAGTCGGTTCACGAGCCGCTGCAGACCGGTCTGAAGGCAATCGACTCGATGATTCCGATCGGTCGCGGTCAGCGTCAGCTGATCATTGGTGACCGCCAGACCGGTAAGACCGCTATCGCGATCGACACCATTCTGAACCAGAAGGACAACTGGGCTTCCGGTGACCCCGACAAGCAGGTTCGATGCATCTATGTGGCTGTTGGCCAGAAGGCATCCACCATTGCAGCTGTCCGCCACACCCTTGAGACTCGTGGCGCGCTGGAGTACACCACCATCGTGGCATCTCCTGCATCCGACGCAGCAGGCTTCAAGTACTTGGCACCCTACACCGGTTCGGCTATCGGCCAGCACTGGATGTACGGTGGCAAGCACGTCCTCATCATCTTCGACGACCTGTCGAAGCAGGCAGAAGCATACCGTGCTGTGTCCCTGTTGCTGCGCCGCCCGCCGGGACGTGAAGCATACCCCGGTGACGTCTTCTACCTGCACTCCCGTCTGCTGGAGCGCTGCGCTAAGCTCTCTGACGACCTCGGTGCTGGCTCGATGACCGGCTTCCCGATCATTGAGACCAAGGCAAACGATGTTTCCGCCTTCATTCCGACCAACGTCATCTCCATTACCGACGGCCAGATCTTCCTGCAGTCCGACCTGTTCAACGCTAACCAGCGTCCGGCAGTTGACGTAGGTATCTCCGTCTCCCGTGTTGGTGGTGCCGCACAGACCAAGGCTATGAAGAAGGTCTCTGGTACCCTGAAGCTGGAGCTGGCACAGTACCGTTCGATGGAAGCGTTCGCAATGTTTGCATCCGACCTGGACGACGCTACCAAGGCACAGCTGACCCGCGGTTCTCGCCTGACCGAGTTGCTACGTCAGCCGCAGTACACCCCGTACGCAGTTGAAGAGCAGGTTGTCTCCATTTGGGCTGGTACCTCCGGTCACCTCGATGACATTGAGGTTTCCGACGTGCTGCGCTTCGAAGAAGGCTTCATCGAGTACCTGCGTCACAAGACCTCGGTACTGACCGATATCGCTTCCTCCGGCAAACTTGAGGATGACACCGTTGCCGCGCTGAAGACTGCAGTTGCTGAATTCAAGCAGGGCTTCAAGTCTGAGGGTAGCAGCCACCTCGTCAACGCAGGTCACGAGGAACACAAGGCAGCTCACGATAGCGAAATCACTCAGGAAACCATCGGTTAGCGATTAGTCCTCGCCTTCTCCCCGCCTCAGCTATGAGGCTGGGGCGGGGCAGAAAGCAAGGAGAAAGGAAGCTCTATGGGAGCCCAGATTAGGGTTTACCGACAGAAGATTGCTTCGACGTCGTCTATGAAGAAAATCTTCAAGGCGATGGAGATGATCGCGACCTCCCGCATTAACAAGGCTCGTAATGCTGCTCAGGCAGCCGGCCCCTACGCAAACGCTCTGACCCGTGTGGTGACTGCGGTTGCGACTCAGCATGGTATCGAACACCCGCTGATTCATAAGCCGCACGAGTTCGGAACCTACGAACACCGCCGCTCCGCAATCCTGGTTATTACCAGCGACCGCGGCCTGGCTGGTTCGTACTCCTCGGCTATCCTGCGTCGTACTGAATCTCTGATTGAGAGGTTGCGCTCTAACGGCCAGGAGGTACAGCTGTACCTGGTCGGTCGTAAGGCAAAGGCTTACTTTGAGTTCCGTGAGCGCCCCTACGCCCGTGCGTGGGAGGGCCACACCGATGCACCTCGTGTTGAAACCGCCGTCGAAATTCGTGACGCGCTGCTCGAAGCCTACGACCTGCCCATCGAAGAGGGCGGCGTAGACGAACTGCACATCGTGTACACCGAGTTCAAATCGATGGTTGTTCAGGAACCTAAGATTCTGCGCCTGCTGCCCATCCACGTGGCTGACGCAAAGGCTATGGGCGAGGAAATCGTTCCCGACCAGGAACTGACCAAGGCTGAGTACGAGCAGGCGGCATCCTTCGAGTTCGAACCCTCCGCTGAGGAAGTACTCAACGAGCTGCTGCCGCGCTACGTTGCATCCCGTATCTTCTCCTGCCTCCTGCAGGCAGCAGCAAGTGAGCTGGCATCCCGCCAGCGCGCAATGAAGACCGCAGGTGACAACGCTGAGACGCTGATTACCAAGTACACCCGTTTGATGAACAACGCACGTCAGGCGGAAATTACTCAGGAGCTCTCTGAAATCGTGGGCGGCGCAGACGCCCTCGGCTCCTAGTATTGGTACGCCAACGAAGCCATCAACTGTCCAAACTTTCTAAGTAAGTGAGAAATATGACTGCCACCTACAACGAATCGGTCTCCGCACCGACTCAGGGCGCAACGGGTCGTATTGCCCGCGTCATCGGCCCCGTGGTCGACGTCGAGTTCCCCGCCGGTCAGGTCCCCGAGATTTACAACGCTCTGACCACCGAGCTGACCCTCGACGGTCGCACCCGCACCATCACCTTCGAGACCGCACAGCACCTGGGCGACTCAATCGTTCGCGCTATCTCCCTGCAGCAGACTGACGGCCTGGTCCGTGGTCAGGCTGTAGTCGATACCGGCGCACCGATCTCCGTCCCCGTTGGTGACGGCGTGAAGGGCCACATCTTCAATGTTCTCGGTGACGCACTCGACGTGCCGAACTCCGAGATCAAGGCTGACACCTACTGGCCGATTCACCGTGCCGCTCCCGGCTTCGCAGAGCTGGAAGGCTCCACCGAAATGCTGGAGACCGGTATTAAGTCCATCGACCTTCTGACCCCCTACATTAAGGGCGGTAAGATTGGTCTATTCGGTGGTGCAGGCGTGGGTAAGACCGTGCTGATCCAGGAAATGATTACCCGCGTGGCTCGTAACTTCGGTGGTACCTCCGTGTTCACCGGTGTTGGCGAGCGTACCCGTGAGGGTAACGACCTGTGGGTCGAAATGGAAGAAGCAGGCGTTCTGAAGGACACCGCTCTTGTATTCGGCCAGATGGATGAGCCCCCGGGAACCCGTCTGCGCGTGGCACTGACCGGTCTGACCATGGCGGAGTACTTCCGCGATGTTCAGAACCAGGACGTGCTGCTGTTCATCGACAACATCTTCCGTTTCACGCAGGCAGGTTCTGAGGTTTCCACCCTGCTGGGCCGCATGCCCTCCGCAGTGGGTTACCAGCCGAACCTGGCGGACGAAATGGGTCTGCTGCAGGAACGCATTACCTCCACCCGCGGTCACTCCATCACCTCCATGCAGGCAATTTACGTGCCTGCGGATGACTACACCGACCCGGCGCCGGCAACCACCTTCGCGCACCTGGATGCGACCACCGAGCTCTCTCGTGAAATCGCATCGCGCGGTCTGTACCCGGCAATTGACCCGCTGTCCTCCACCTCCCGAATTCTGGACGCACAGTACATCGGCCAGGAGCACTACGACACCGCAATTCGCGTGAAGGCTATTCTGCAGGAAAACAAGGAACTGCAGGACATCATCGCGATTCTGGGTGTGGACGAGCTCTCCGAGGAACAGAAGATTGTCGTGGCACGTGCACGTCGTATCGAGCAGTTCCTCTCCCAGAACACCTACACTGCAAAGCAGTTCACCGGTGTCGAGGGTTCGACCGTTCCGCTGAAGGACACCATCGAGTCCTTCCAGATGATCTGCAACGGCGATGTCGATCACATCCCCGAGCAGGCGTTCTACAACATTGGTGGTATGGACGACGTTATGCGCCGCTACGAGGAAATCAAGGCACAGACTGGAGCTAAGTAATCATGGCTCTGAAAGTTGAAGTTGTTTCCCGCGAACGCGTCGTGTGGACTGGCGAAGCGAAGTACGTTCGTGCACGCTCCGTTAGCGGTGACCTTGGTATCCTGCCGGGTATGATCCCCACCTGCACGCTGCTGGCACAGGACGGCGAGCTGCTCATTGAACCTATTGAGGGTGAGCCCATTAAGACCATCCTCAACGCAGGTTTCTTGACCGTCTCGAACGACCACGTGACCATCGCTGCAAAGCACACACATATCTAAAGCCGGTTCCCCACACGGGGAATTGACAGTGTGTACACCTCGCCGGTGTTCCTCCTCGACAGGGGAAGGGCACCGGCGATTGGTGTATACGGGACAGGTCATGTGCGCAAAAAGAGAGCGCGCAAAACAATAGCGTGCCTAGAAAGATGATGCGCACAGAAAGGGGGGGGCTCCCACGGTTGGGAGGCCCCCTCACTCTATGTGTAGCCGCCTAGCTAGAGCCGTTTAGAACAGGCGGTCAGCCGAATCGTCCACGCCGCGCATCGCATCGTAGTCCAGGCTCACGCAGCGGATACCGCGGTCCTCAGCCAGGGTACGAGCCTGCGGCTTAATCGTCTGTGCCGCAAACACGCCGCGCACCGGAGCCAGCAGCGGGTCACGGTTGAGCAGCTCCAGATAACGGGTAAGCTGCTCAACACCGTCAATATCGCCCACACGCTTAAGCTCAACCGCCACGGAGATGCCGTGCGCATCCTTCGCCATGATGTCTACCGGACCGATAGCGGTTGGGTACTCGCGGCGCACCAGCGAATAGCCATCACCGAGAGTGTGGATTTGCTCGGCAAGTAGACGCTGCAGGTCAGCCTCCACACCGTCCTTGATGAGGCCGGGGTCAACACCCAGGTCGGTGGCGTGCTCGTGCTCAATCTTGTAGATACGAATCATGAGGCGGTCATCGCTCTTAGCCGCCTGTACGGTCCACAGTTGCTGAACATCAGACTCCAGTTCCTCACGGATGCTCTGCGGAACGTCCTTGCGCTCAGCCACCAGCAGGGAGCAGGGAGGGCTCATCCAATTCAGGGGCTTGTAGGAACCACCGTCGGAGTGAATGAGGACGGAGCCGTCATTCTTGACCATTAGTAGGCGGGTAGCGCGGGGCAGGTGGGCGCGAAGGCGGCCCTCATAATCTACGGAGCATTCAGCAATGACAATACGCATCCGTCCACTCTAGCAGGTACGAGTGCTTGGCTCTAGCAGGTGAGGGTATGAGCTAGGGAACCTGAGCTCGATGCAGGTCGCGGCACAAAGCGGGGAGGAGTACTGCCTCCGGATGAGGAAGAGCGCATAGCGAACAGCGGCAGGGCTGGTAGGTAGAGATAGTTGAGTGGCGCGGTAGAATAGGGCTCATGGCACGTAAAAATCATCCCGGCAGGCGAGCATCCGGCACCACCAGCGATAAGTGGCACCGTCAAGCACCCGCAGGGCGTGATATTAGCAGGATTCTCGACCCTACGCCCCGACTAGAACGTGACCGATACGGTGACTGGCTGGTGCAATACATTCCAGCCGTCAACGCCCAAAAAACCTACACATGCCCCGAATGCTACCGCCCGATTCCACCCAGAACAGCGCATCTGGTGGTGTGGCAAGAAAGCCATAGGATGGGCCGTAGCCGCGCCATTGATGAGCGCAGACACTGGCATCAGCATTGCTGGCGCACCCGCCGCAAATAGGCTGAACACTGCACATAAGGTGCAGCCCAAGACCACATTCTCGAATCCAATTCTTGAAGGAACGCAATGAGCAACAACGCCGATACCACTCGCGAGCAGGAATTCGATCCCGCCCGCTATGTCTTCAGCACCGCTGCTGAACACACCCCCATTAAGGCACGTACTGTGCTTCCTGCGCGCCGCGAGAACTTCACCGTCACCACTGCGGATGGCAAGCGCCTCGTCGGTGAACTCGCACTGCCCGAAGGCGAAGTCAAAGCAACCCTGGTGACCTTCCATCCGTTGCCCACCCACGGCGGCTACATGGACTCGCACGTGTACAAGAAGGCGTCCTTCCGCCTGCCGGCGCTGTCGAATATTGCGGTGCTACGTTTCAACACTCGTGGTACTTCTTCGATTCGCGGCACTAGTGAAGGCGTCTTTGACGGCGGTTTTGCCGAGAAGAAGGACTTCGATGCAATCCTGAAGTTTGTACGTGAGCGTGCCCTGCCGAACCCCTGGCTGGTTGGCTGGTCCTTCGGCACTGAGTTGGTGCTCAAGTACGCGCCCGAATACGCGAACGAGTTCACCGGTGCTATTCTGCTCTCCCCGCCGCTGCACCGCGTGCACCCGGCTGAGCTGGACGAATGGAACAATATCTCGAACCCGCTGTACGCGCTGGTTCCTGAGCATGATGACTACCTGCAGCCTCCGGCGGCGCGTGAGCGTTTCGCGGCTGTACCGCGCACTCAGGTGATTCCCTTTGAGGGGTGCAAGCACCTGTGGGTGGGCGAGAAGTCCGTACAGCAGGTCCTCAACACCGTGGTCAGCATTGTGACCGGTGTACCCACCGAGCTGCCCACCGAATACAACGGCCCGGTGGCAGAAGAAATCACTGAGCTCTAAAGGATCGGCATAAAAATACGGCACAAAAATATCAAGGCGGTGGCTTTGGATAGAATATCCAAAGCCACCGCCTTTTGTCTTAAATGCTTGCTCGGCAGAAGAGCCGCGAGCGTGTAGAGAACCTAAAGGGAATCTACCGCTGGGAGGTGACTACAGTTGGTCCTGGCGAGGAATGAATACCTCACGGACCAGAATCAGCATGGAAGCCGCCACCGGAATAGCAATCAGTGCACCCAGCACGCCCCAGAGTGCGCCACCGGCAGCCACCGAAATAATCGCAACGCCGGCAGGAACCGATACAGCGCGAGCCATAATACGCGGAGAAATTAGATACGCCTCCACCTGCAAGTACAGGAAGTACGCCACCGCAAACCACAGCGCCAGGCTCCAGCCCTGAGTCAGCAGAATCATCGAGGTCAAAATCAGCGCAATCACGCCACCAACCAGCGGAATAAACGCCAGAATCATGACGACCAAAGCCATCAACTGCGGGAAGCTAAAGCCCACAAAAGTCATAATCAAGAACGCCACAAACGCGTTCAGCACAGCAACCAGAGCCTGACCCATCACGTAGTTACCCACCGACTCGGTAATCTTGTCGGTAATGTACTTGACGCGCACACGCTTGGACGACGGCGCCAGACGCACACCCCATGCCTTGATGGTGTCCATCGAGGTGAGGAAGTATAAAGACAGGAACAGCACAATAATCACGCCGGTCACGCTCTGCGCCAGGGTGGATCCAGCAGTAACCAGGCTCGACATGAAGCTATTGACCTGTGAAGAGGAGAACGTTGATTCCAAGAACTTCGGGACATTCTCATTCGCCCAGGTGCTGATGTTAAAACGCTGATCAAGCTCGTGGTACCAATCAGAATTAATCGTGTTCTGATAAATACCCGGCGCGTACTGAACAAACTTAGATGCCTGCTCGCTAATAATCGGGCCAATGGTCATGACCAGAGCGGTCACAGCGCCAGCAAAACCAGCAAGCACAGCAATCACGCCGATACCGCGCTTAATGCCCCAAGACTCCAGGCGGCGCACAATCGGGTCCAGACCCAGAGCAATGAAAATAGCACCGGTCACCCAACCCACCAGGGCACCCACATTGTTGAAAATGTAGTAGGCGAAGAGCGCTAGACCCACGCCCACGGTCATGAGGAAACCAAAAGCGACCGGGTTATGCATCATCGAGGTCTTGCCGTTGCCGACCACCTTGGGTGCGGGAGGTGCATCCTCAGAAGCGGCGGGGACCACCGGAATGGTATCCGTAGGGGGCATGGAAGCGCGGCGGCGGTTAGAACGCACCTGGCTAATGCTTTCGGTCAGCTCGCTGAAAGTCTCCGTTAGCTGATCAGTGAGGGAATCCTTTTTACGCGTCTCGGGGGACGATGTAGCCTCTGCGGGAGTTGCTGAGGCCTTCTTCTTGCTCATGGTCTTCCTTTCCGAATCATTCCGGGTATTTTTTCTCTACTGTGCCATTCTACCGGCTGGTTTACTTGGTTACGACGTCAACGGTGAATCCCAAAGATAGGGGAGCGCAAGTGTGAGAGTTATCTGTGCGCTGTTCAAGGATTAGTATAAGTGCTAGTCCCGGCATGAGCTCAGAGCGTAGGCGGCAGATAACTCTCGCTCGCAACGGCCCATTGTGGGGATAATAGAGGAAGGAACGCGTGAAGGATCTAGCCGGCACGCAACAATAGATCCCACACGCAACAATAGATACAGAACGTAAAGGAGCCCAGGATGAGCATCATTTTTGATCCGGCAGACCGCGGTACATCCCAGAACACGGTGCAGGGTAACCTTGCCCAGGGTGGTGCAGCACAGAACAGTGCAGCGCAGAAGATTCCCGCCTCCGTACGCAACGCGGTGGAACTGAACCCCAATGCGGTACAGTCTGCTGGCGAACAAGGTGGCGAGCAGACCCGCTCTGCTCCCACCTGGCGATACGAGGTCAACACCCCCGAAGAGTTCCAGAAGTTCGTGCAACTCTCCAGCCAGGGTGCCGTGATTTTTGCGCTCTACGCACCGCACTCGCCATCCTCCCTGCAGATGCTCGAAGGCGTGCAGAAGCTCGTTGACTCCGCCGCAGGTAGCATGATTTGCGCCGCCGTGGACGTCACCAAGCTCCCCGAAGTAGCCCAGGCATTCGGCGTGAGCGGCGTGCCCGCGGGCGTTGCTGTTCTGGCGGGTCGCCCGGCACCGATTTACACCGGGCCGGTCAGCACAGAAGACCTCGGCGATGTGCTCTCCCAGGTTCTGCAGCTTGCAGCACAGTACCAGCTACCCGGCGGTTTCGACCCGGTCGTTCCCGAAGATGAAATGCCCCTGCCGCCCCTGCACGCAGAAGCCGTTGCCGCCCTTGACCGCGGTGACTTGGAGGGCGCCCGCACCGCATACCGCAAGGCAATCACCGAGAACCCCGGCGATAAGGAAGCGAAGCTCGGCCTGGAACAGGTTGAACTGCTCTCACGAGTGAAGGACCTGGACATGGCAACCGAACGTGCGGCGGCCGCGGCAGACCCCATGAATATTGACGCGGCATTCAATGTAGCCGATCTGGATCTGGTGGGTGGCCACGTGGAAGATTCCTACAACCGTCTGCTGCGCCTATTTAGCGCAGTGGGCCCCGACGATAAGGCGCGTGTGCGTGAACGCCTCGTGCAGCTCTTCGACGTGGTGGGTGTATCTGACCCGCGCACCGTCAAAGCGCGTGCAGCACTGACCATGGCGCTGTTCTAAAAACAGCTGTCACCGGGGAAACGTCATGAGCCGGTCTAACCGGCTGAAACTTTGAATACGGACGGGCTATCGTCTACCCCTGTACTCGGGCTGTGGGATAGGCGGTAGCCCGCTCTGATTTTTGCGGTTTTTGGTGGTTTTATTGAAGGAGAGATTAGAAACCCCAACCTGACAGATAGCGCGCCAGGACGCTACAGATAGCACCCCGGAATGTCCATATACTGCACGACGGATACGTAATATGCGGGTTTTATAGCCAAAGCCTGTGGACCTTTTTACAAGAGTGATAGGGTGAAAACATGAACACTAGTCATTTTTCTCGAAACCCTGATTCGCATGAGCCAGGTTCGTCGCAGAACCCGGTACAAGAGACCGCAGTAGAGGCAGCCCCCGCCGCGGCAGTACCCCAGGCTATAGCCTCGGAAGCTGTACGCGTACCGGACACCCCTGCGGAGGCACTCCCAACCCCCGCAGCAGCTGTTCCCGCATCGGTAGCACCGCAGACTATACCTGCGGCTGGTGCTTGCCCCGCCATTGAAATCCGCGGCCTCACCAAGGCATTCGGCCAGAAGGTCGCCGTCGACCGTATCAACCTCGACATCCCCTCCGGATCCTTCTACGGACTGGTCGGCCGCAACGGTGCCGGTAAAACCACCACCATCTCCATGGTCACCGGTATGCTCATGCCCGATGAAGGCACCGCATACGTGCGTGGTATTGACATGTGGGCCGACCCGCTCAAAGCCAAAGCACACCTGGGCGTGCTGCCCGATGGCGTGCACCTCTTCGACAAGCTCACCGGTGAGCAGCTCATCACCTACTCCGGCTACCTGCACGGAATCGATAAGGAAACCGTCGCCTCCCGCGTCAAGGATCTGCTCACTGCAATGGACCTGACCGACGCTGCGGGCCGTGCCGTCGCCGACTACTCCGCCGGTATGACCAAGAAGATTGCGCTCGCCGCCGCTCTCGTTCACGCGCCCTCCGTGCTGATTCTCGATGAGCCCTTCGAAGCGGTCGACCCGGTTTCTGCCGCCAATATTCAGGACATTCTGCGTGGCTTCGTTGCCTCCGGCGGAACTGTCATTATCTCCTCGCACGTGATGGACCTTGTTCAGCGCCTGTGCGACCACGTAGCCGTCATGGACTCCGGTCGTATTCTCGCTGCCGGAACCGTCGACGAAGTACGCGCAGGCATTAGCCTTGAAGAACGATTCGTGCAGTTGGTCGGCGGCCGCACCTCCTCGGAAGGATTGTCATGGTTGGGCACCTCGTCTCACTAAAGTGGCAGTATGTGCTCGCTTCCTTCCGCCGTAGCATCTGGGCACTGATCGGCCTGATTTTTGCGGTGCTCTACACGGGAGGTATGCTCTTCAGCCTCGGTTCCGCATACGTGCTTGCTAATTCGAAGATCCCTGAATACGGTCAGCTCGGAGCCCTCCTTGTAGGTGCTGTTCTTGCCCTCGCCTGGGCTATCGTCCCTATCGTCTTTACCGGACTGGACGGCACCCTGGACGAGAGCCGATTCGTGCTCTTCCCCATCAAACCCTCCACCCTGCAGAAAGGCCAGTTCCTTGGCGGGTTCGTGGGTATCCCCGGTATTGCGAGCATTATTGCGGTGCTGCTGGGCGCTATCGCGTTTCTATCGCAGCCGCTTGCGCTCATCGTGTACCTCCTCTGCTGCGTGCTCGGCCTTGCGAACCTCATGGTGTGGGCACGTCTCGCAAACCGTCTGGGGATGGTGCTGAACGATAACCCGCGCATCGCCAATACCCTGATGATCATTGCTGTGCTACTGATGATGAGTGCCGGCTTTATCTTCGGCGGCACAATGATTTACCTGACCGAGCATTGGGATGAAGTGCTGCCCTACTTACCGTGGCTGGGTGTGACGCCTTTCGGGTCCGCGTTCGCGGTGCCCTACTTTATGACGACCGGCCATATGGGCGCCGCCCTTGGCTGCCTGGCCTTGACCCTTGTTTACCTGGCCGGCGGTTGGTGGTTGTGGGGTAAGAACCTTGCACGCTCCATGGCGAATGTGAGCGGTAGCGCCCACCATACGAGTGCAGCCGAAGTCGCCGCAGGTGATTTGGGTCTGTTCGCTCGCTTCCCCGCAACCCCGCGAGGTGTCGTAGCGGCACGAACCCTGCACTCATTCCTGAAAGATAACCGTCTGCAGATGCTGGCCGTCAGCACCGCCATGCTTTACCTGATACTAACTGTGGGTATGCCGCTGTTCCTGAGTTCTGTGGGGTCCGGTAAGACTCATGTTGAATTCTCCGGCAACGCGGCTGAAGCCTACCAGATTATCAATAGCGGCGTCATGCAGCTCTTCGGATTCTGGATGTACTTCTGCACCATCTTCACCGGCTACTACATGTGCTACCTCGTCTCATACGACAACACTGCATTCAGCTTGCACGTACTCTCCCCGCTGCGCGGTATTGATGACCGCATCGGTCGTCTCTGGGGCTACAGCATCTTGACGGTTCCGGTCGTGGTGGTGGTGATATTCGTCGCCTGTGTAGCAAATGGACACCTGGACCTCTTCCCCATTGTGCTGATGCACCAGCTGGGAGTGTTCGCCGCGGCGGCTGGCATGGGATGCGTGATGGATACCTTCATCAGTCCGCCGGTGGCGCCTCCCGGTGCTAACCCGTTCAAGAACCCGAAGAACACTGACGGCTTCGCTAAACAGTTGCTGCTGATGCTCTCTATACTTCTGGTGATGCTCAGCGCACTACCCGGCGGTATCTCCGTTGTCCTGTATATTTTCCGCACGCAGGATATGCTGACCCTCGTCTACGGTGGCGTAATTCAGCTGCTGATTGGTGCCGCCCTGCTCGTGGGTGGCGTGGTGTGGGGCGGTCACCGCTACGACAAGGTCAGCTCCAAGATGCTGGAGCGCGTGGCACGCTTCTAAGTGAACTAACAAGAGTTGAAGCTCCAGCACATCAGGAATAAACGAGAATGGTTCCGTGTTAGGTACTAAGCCTGGCACGGAACCCCTTTTCTGCACCGCCCGAACTTCTAGCGGAAAGAAGCTCACCGTAATAACTAAGAGCCTATGGCCGAGCTGTGGTCTGCCTCCATATTGACCGCCCGTGGGCTCAGCACCTCCCAACTGCTACTAAAATAGAGAAGGCGCCGATCGTCCAACCGAGCGGCGGCGCCCATCACCCTATGTATCCCGCCTCATTATCAAGGAGAAACATGAGCTCGATCGAAGGCATCGAAGACCCCTTTGGCCCCGGAACCGCAGGCGGCACCGCCCTGCTCGAACGCGAAGAAACCCAGCTTTCTGAGCCCGGCGACCACGAGCGCTTCTCCCACTACGTACGCAAGGAAAAGATCCTCGAATCGGCGCTGACCGGTGAACCCGTGCGCGCCCTCTGCGGCAAAATGTGGGTACCCGGCCGTGACCCGCAGAAGTTCCCCGTCTGCCCCCAGTGCAAGGAAATCTACGAAGGCCTCGCACCAGGCAACGACGGAGGCAACGGCTCCGGCGAATAATACGCGCCAGATAAATACACCTCAGGCAATACGCCTGAATACATACGATTGAATAACACGCAGCAGCGAGACTCAACGGACCAACACCGTCCATGAGACTTTGCTGACGAGCACAAAATTCTTGCACCACAACCCGGCAACAGCCCGTGGATGTGGTGCTAGAATTTAACCTCGCTGTTTCCGGACCGACAGACGCCCACCACCTCCACACGTGGGAGAAGAGTCAGCGGATGGAACCAGCAGATGCAGACGAGGAAGAAGGAGAGAATGAGCGCACCCGCAGAGGAACCCACACTATTCGACAGTATGGCGAAGCCGAAGCTCTCCCCGGCATATCCCGACCGCGCCCCCTGGGGTACCTCCGTCAGCCTGCGCGCCTGGCAGGCAGAAGCCATGCAGAAGTACTTCGAAACCAACCCCCGCGACTTCATGGCAGTCGCAACCCCCGGCGCGGGTAAAACCACGTTTGCGTTGACCCTCGCCAAGGAACTATTCAACCGCGGTACGGTCCGCCAGCTTATTGTTGTGGCGCCGACCGACCACCTGAAAAAGCAGTGGGCAGACGCTGCCGCGAAGGTCGGTATTCCCATTGACCCGAACTTCAAGAACGCAGATGTAACCATCAGCCGCCACTACAAGGGTGTGGCGCTGACCTACGCGCAGGTGGCAAATAAGCCGCAGCTGCACGCTCGCAACACCGAGGCGACGAAAACCCTCGTGATTTTTGATGAGATTCACCACGCAGGTGATTCGCTGTCCTGGGGTGACGGCCTGCGTGAAGCGTTCGACGATGCGACCCGCCGCGTGGCGCTCACGGGTACCCCGTTCCGCTCGGATACCTCCCCGATTCCGTTCGTCACCTACGAGGTCGACAATGACGGTATCCGCCGCTCCAAGGCAGATTACTCCTACGGTTACGGCCCCGCGTTGAAGGACCACGTGGTGCGCCCGGTCATCTTCATGGCCTACTCGGGGCAGATGCGTTGGCGCACCTCCGCCGGTGAGGAAATGGCGGCAAACCTTGGTGAAGGATTCACCAAGGATATCACCTCCCAAGCGTGGCGAACCGCCCTTGACCCCAACGGCGAATGGATCCCGACCGTGCTCGCGGCAGCCGACAAGCGCCTGACCGAGGTGCGCCGCACCGTGCCCGACGCCGGTGCACTCGTCATCGCTACCGACCACGCGGACGCTAAAGCCTACGCCGAACAGATCCAGAAAATCACCGGCGAATACCCCGCCGTGATCCTCTCTGACGATCGTGAAGCCTCCGCAAAAATTGACGAATTCCGTGAAGGCATGCAACGCTGGATGGTTGCGGTGCGCATGGTGTCCGAAGGCGTGGACGTGCCCCGCCTCGCCGTGGGTGTGTATGCCACCAGCACCAGTACCCCGCTATTCTTCGCGCAGGCGATTGGTCGTTTCGTGCGTGCCCGCAAGCGCGGCGAAACCGCCTCCGTGTTCCTGCCGTCCGTGCCGCAGCTGATGATGCTCGCCAACGACATGGAAGTGGAACGTGACCACGCCCTTGACCGCGGAGCACCCCAGGAAATCGACCCCATGGTTGAGGGTCTGGACGACCACCTGCTCGAAGAAGCAAACCGCGAGGAGCGTGCCTCCGAGCAGCTGGCACGCGGCAAGTTCGAGGCGCTCGGCTCCGAGGCATCCTTTCACGGTGTGCTGTTCGACGGCGCCGAGTTCGCATCTGGTGATTTGGCGGTCGGTAGCGAGGAGGAGCAAGACTTCCTGGGTATTCCGGGTCTGCTAGATGCCGAACAGGTCGGTACGCTGCTGCGAGCGCATCAGCGTGAGCATGCGGCACGTCGCCCGGCCACTGCCGCACCTTCGGTGGTGGATCACCGCCAACTGAAGGCGCTGCGAAATAAGCTGGCGAAGAATGTGGCGGCGTGGTCGATTCGTTCGGGGCAGCCGCACGGCGTGATTCATAATGAGCTGCGTAAGATTTGTGGCGGCCCGGCGGTGGCGCAGGCTTCTGCTGAGCAGATTCAGGCGCGTATCGATAAGCTGTCGGACTGGTTCGTTGGTCGACGCTAGAATGTGAATAGAACGTACGGAAAGCCCCGCAAGTGTGTGTGCTCGCGGGGCTTTTTCATGCCCGGAAATGCCTGGTTGAGCGAAGTTATGGCGTGATGAGTTGAGAATGTTTTTCGGGTTCTATACCCCAGAAAATGAATATTGTACACAGTATACAAAGGTGTAAATTATTCACCCATCTGAAATCCCATGAAAGAAAACCTCATGCCACACAACGCACACCCCACCCGGCGCACCATCCTCACTGGCGCAGCATGGGCACTGCCCATCATTGTGGCTTCCGCCCTAGTACCCGCATACGCAGCCAATGGCGCACAAACCCACACCTCCCCCCGCCCATGATCAAAGGACAGGTAAACGGTCCCAAGACCTTCACCGTCCCGGTGGGCATACGCGAACTCAGCTTCACCGCACCGCTGCCCGGATCCAGCTATGCATTAACCCGGTCTGCGGTCTGGAATGGGTACGCGGCAGCTTGGCTGACTAAGTAGCCGCGGCTACTCGAGTTGTATCGTTCGATGAGTCGTGGGCACACTAAGTCATAGGCACGCTAGAGGCGGGGAGCCTGGGATAGCACATCCCAAGACTCCCCGCCTCTGCATATTCTGCGTCTCTATATATTCAACGCCGCCTGAAATGACGAGTTACCTACAGTGATAGTGGAGGTTAGAGAACCTCAACCACCTCAACGCCCTCATCTTCAAGCTCGGCAACCACGTCGTCGAGCTTGTCCTCGTGCACGGGCGCGGTCAGGTCAACCAATACGCGAGTCTCGTATCCTGCATCGACCGCATCGCGAGCGGTTGCCGACACGCAATAATCGGTCGCGATACCAACAATATCGACGAACTCGATACCGTGCTCATCCAGCCACTCCGACAGGGGAGTCTGCGGGCCTCCCTCGGACGCGTCTACACCGGGTTCGTGCTCGCCGGTTGCGACCTCATCCTCGGGTGCCAGAAGGCCCTCAAACCCCGAGTAAGCTGCCTCGAAGCGGCCCTTACGGAAGTACGCCTCAATATAGTCGGTGTCCAGATTCTCATGAATCTGTGAGCCTTCGCTCTTCGCGACGCAGTGCACCGGCCAGGAGTCCACAAAGTCCGGGGTGTCGGAGAAGTGTGAACCCGGATCAATATGCCAATCCTGGGTGGCAACAATCGCGTCATAGCGGTGGTGATTGTTCTCCACATACTCGCTAATCAGCGCGGCAATATCCGCGCCGCGCTCAGTAGCGAGGGTGCCGCCGGCGCAGAAATCGTTCTGCACGTCAACAATAATCAGTGCCTTAGACATGTCTGTCCTTTACAAGTAGGGAAGGTCTTCACTCTGATTCGCCAGGTGAAAACAGTATCTCAGAAGGATGGTTTAGATGAACTCGGTCGGAATGATCGGCTCACCCTCCGAGAGGCGGTGGGCAGCTTCCGGAAGCTCAGCCAGGGAGGCTGCGTGGCGGGCGGTTGCGCGGCGCACGCCTTCCTCACCGGTGAAGCCGGGCAGCAGTTCGCCGTTGCGAACGAAGTCCACCATGAGCGGGCGGGTGTCTTCGAGCAGGCTCGGGTCCTCGTGGGTGCCCAGAACCTCGGCGGTCGCAATGCCCATGCCGTTGAGTCGGCGGGCCGCACGCTTGGCACCACCGATAGAAGCCTTGCCAGCCGAGGCCTTAGCGACCGGCTGCATTTCACCAGCGGCGTTCTCACGCTCGACGACCTTGTACACCATGGAGGAAGTCGGCGCACCGGAACCGGTGACCAGCTTGGTACCCACGCCGTAGGAGTCCACGGGTGCTGCCGCCAGGGATGCGATAGCGTACTCGTCCAGGTCGCTGGTGACGGTGATCTTGGTGTGGGTATTGCCGAGCGAGTCGAGCAGTTCACGCACGCGTGCCGCGGTAGCGACCAGGTCGCCGGAATCCAGACGCACACCCCCGAGCTCTTCGCCAGCGAGTTCCACGCCGAGGCGGACTGCCTCGTCCACGTTGTAGGTGTCGACGAGCAGGGTGGTGCGGGCACCGAGGGAACGCAGCTGTGCCTCGAATGCTTCACGTTCGCTGTCGTGCAGCAGGGTGAAAGCGTGGGCGCTGGTGCCGATGGTGTGCAGGCCGTAGCGCAGACCAGCCTCCAGGTTGGAGGTGCCCACGAAGCCGGCGATAACGGCGGCACGTGCAGCGGAGACGGCGGCGCGTTCGTGGGCGCGGCGCGAACCCATTTCGAGGCAGGGTCGGTTGCCTGCGGCTGCGCTCATGCGGGAGGCTGCACTCGCCACGGCGGAGTCAAAGTTCAGGATGGACAGCAGGTACGTTTCGAGGACGCACGCTTCGGCGAAGGTACCTTCGACCTGCAGGACGGGGGAGTGGGGGAAGAACGCTTCGCCTTCTGCATAGCCGCGGATCTCGCCGCTGAAGGTGAAAGATTCGAGGTAGGAGAGGGTTTCTTTGTTGACGATGTTGCGGGAGGAGAGGAAGGAGAGTTCTTCGTCGTTGAAGTGGAAGTCTGCGAGGCCTTCGAGGAATCGGCCGGTGCCTGCGAGGATACCGTAGCGGCGGCCTGCGGGTAGGCGGCGGGTGAAGACTTCGAAGGTGCACTTACGGTTGGCTGCGCCCGATGCGAGTGCCGCCTGGAGCATGGTCAGTTCGTAGTGATCGGTGAGAAGAGAGGTAGTAGCCATGTGTTTATTGTAGAGGGGAATTAGGGTATTTTTCCTCTTGAGTCGGCGTGTCAATCACTACATAAAGTATTCTTGACTCTAAGTACTGTAGTATGACAAATTACCAGCACTCTGTGTGTGAACAACGCAGTCTAAACACCGCAGTAGCGCAGGACGAACACAGGGGCAACACATACCCGCCCGTATAATCAAAGGGAACCGGCCGCAAAGGAAACCAATGAACACTACCGCCGTGACCCTCTCCACCGGAACCCTTGAAGAGACCGACCTCGACACCGCCCTGGAAAACATCCTCGCCACAGACATCCCCTGGAAAGTCATCGTCTGGAACGACCCCGTCAATCTCATGACCTACGTGTCCTACGTCTTCCGCGGTCACTTTGGCTATTCCCGCGCCCGCGCCGAAGAGCTCATGCTGCAGGTGCACAACAACGGCAAGGCAATCGTCTTCACCGGCTCACGCGAAGACGCCGAAAAACACACCCAGGCAATGCACGCCTGGGGCCTGCTGGCAACCTTCGAGAAAGTAGAAAACTAATGGCGCGACCCTTCCGCCGCACCCCCGGAGGCTACACCGCCTCCTTCGAACCCGCTGAACGCGACCTGATCCGCGAACTCGCCGAAGACGTGCGCGCACTACTGCGCCCGGCAGACACCACCGCTGACGGTAGCACCGTCGACCCGCTGGAGGCGCTGGTCGGCATCACCGAAAAGCCCACCCTCCCCGCCGACAGCGCAGTAGCGCGCCTGCTACCGGCCGCAAGCAACGACGACGAGACCGCCATCGAATACCGCCGCTACACCGAACGCGACCTGCGCGAAACCAAACGCGCAAACCTCGCCATGCTCGCATTCGACATCGAATCCAGGGACCTGAGCCTGAACGAGGAACATGCCCGTGCCTGGGCTGCCGCGCTCGGCGATATTCGTCTAGTGCTCGCCGACCGCCTCTACATCGTGGACGAAGACACCGCAGAAGACATTGCGGCGTTTACCGACCCTTCCGAGATTGAGACCCAGGAAGAGTACATGGCTGTGGTGTATAACTTCGTCTCCTGGGTTCAGGACTCGCTCATGCTCGCCATGATCGACGGGCTGGATGACAAAGAAACACCCGGTCGAGCATGTGGCGAGACAACCGAGCAAGAATAGAGCGAATTTTTCGAGTTACCCCTCAAACTATCGTCATATACAACCACTTAATGGTGGTTCTCGACTCATCTAACCGCTCAACGGACTAAAAGGGTAACCTTAGCGAGTTAGCATAGAACGTGGTACCCGACCGATAACGAAGTGTAGGTGACACATGAGTGACAGCATCGACGCGACCAATCCCTACCGTGCCCGCACCCCCTGGGGTAGCCCTGCGCCCGTAGGCCCCACGGCTGCGGCACCCATCGGCGTCTTCGACTCTGGTGTCGGCGGACTCACCGTGGCACGCGCCATCATGGACCAGTTGCCTCACGAACGCATTATCTACGTCGGCGACACCGCTCACGGACCCTACGGCCCCCTCAAAATCGCAGAAGTACGCGCCAACGCGCTACGCATCATGGACGAACTCGTCGACTCAGGCGTGAAAATGCTCGTCATCGCCTGCAATACCGCCTCCGCAGCGGTGCTCCGCGACGCCCGCGAACGCTACACCCGCCAGTACGGCATCCCCGTCATTGAGGTGATTCAGCCCGCCGCCCGCCGTGCGCTCGCCGCAACCCGCAACCGTAAGATCGGTGTGATTGCGACGGAGGCGACCGTCACCTCCCGCGCCTACGAGGATACTTTCGCGATTACCCCGAACCTTGAGGTGTACTCGGTAGCATGCCCGCGCTTCGTAGAGTTCGTGGAGAAGGGTATTACCTCCGGCCCCGAGCTGCTGGAGACCGCCCGCCAGTACCTGCAGCCGCTCAAGGACGCCGGCGTGGACACCCTCGTGCTCGGCTGTACCCACTACCCGTTGCTAACCGGTGTGATTTCCTACATTATGGGTGAGGACGTCAGCCTGGTTTCCTCCGCGGATGAGACCGCGAAGGACGTGTACCGCGAACTGCTCAACCACGCCATTGAAAGCCCGGTCCCCGAGGAAAACCCGCACCACGAATTCCTCGCCACCGGCGAATCTGAGACGTTCTCGCACCTGGCGCGCCGATTCCTCGGCCCTGAGGTCACCAACGTGCGCCACACCAGCTCGGTTGCGGAACGCTACCCGACCGGCTCGCTGGCTGCACTCACTCCCGAAATGCTTACGGCACACCGCAACATCAACATCAACGAATCGGCAGATCCTGCAGAGGCGGCACGCATCTCCGTGGGCACCGAATTTTCTGGCACCATCCCTAAGGACGACACCTCATGCGTCTAACCGTTATCGGTTGCACGGGCTCCTTCCCCGGCCCCGTCTCACCGGCTAGTTGCTATATGCTCACCGCCACGGACTTCGCAGGTCGAACCTGGCGCATCATCATGGACATGGGCAACGGCTCACTCGGCATGCTCCAGCACCATATCGATCTGAGCGATATCGACGCGATTCTGATTTCGCACCTGCACCCGGACCACTGCATTGACCTGTCCGGTCTGCACGTGGCGGTCAAGTGGGATCCGCGCGGCTGGCCTAAGGGCCGTATTCCGCTGTACGGTCCCGCCGCAATTAACGAGTACCTTTCTGCGACTCACGGCCTGGACCCGGACCCGGGCATGAGCACCGAATTCGAGTACCACACCTGGACTGAGGGCGAGACCGTGCAGATAGGGCCCTTCCGTGTGGAGCCGTTCCGTGTGGTTCACCCCTCGAAGGACCCGTACGCCCTGCGTATCACCTGCAACGACCGCGAGGGCCACACCGTGTTCTCGTACTCGGGCGATACCGACCTGTGCGAGGGCCTGGTTAAGGCTGCGCGCGGCGCTGACCTGTTCCTCTGTGAGGCGGCATACCAGGAGGGTCGCGATGATGCCCTGCGCGGTATTCACCTGACTGGCAAGCGTGCCGGTGAGGCTGCCACGGAGGCGGGTGTGCGTAACCTGCTGCTGACCCACCTACCCGTGTGGAACGACCCGGATATCGCCTACGCGGAGGCGCGCAGTGCCTTCTCCGGCCCGGTCGGCATTGCCGAAATGGCGGCAAGCTACCGCATCTACCCGCGCCCGACGGAGGCTCACCCGGTCACGTCCACCCTGAATGTGGTCGAGGTGCTTGATCCGCCGCTGAATACCGCGATTGCTCTCCCTAAGCCAGAGCTAGATTAGGCGAAGCCCGAACTGGACTAGACCAAACCCGAGCTAGGCTAAAACGAGCTGGACTAGTGCAAACTGTGCTCAGTCCCGCCCACTTTTTGACATAGAATCAACAGACAGACATAAATCCCGCAGACAGATTCAAGGAGAACCCATGACTGCTACCCGCCAAGACGGCCGCGCCCTCAACGAGCTGCGCCCCATCACCATCACCCGCGGTTGGTCCCGCAACGCTGAGGGCTCCGCGCTCATCGAGTTCGGCAACACCCGCGTGCTGTGCACCGCATCCTTCACCGAGGGTGTGCCTCGCTGGCTCAAAGGTGAAGGTAAGGGCTGGGTGACCGCCGAGTACGCGATGTTGCCGCGCGCCACCAACACCCGTTCTTCTCGCGAGTCGCTCAAGGGCCGCGTGGGCGGCCGCACCCACGAAATTTCTCGCCTGATTGGTCGCTCCCTGCGCGCCGTCATCAACATGGATGAGCTGGGCGAGAACACTATTGTGCTCGACTGTGATGTTCTGCAGGCTGATGGCGGCACCCGCACCGCCTCCATCACCGGCGCATATGTGGCACTGGCTGACGCTATTTCTTGGGCGAAGGAACAGAAGATTCTGCCTGCTAAGGCGAACCCGCTGATTGATTCGGTATCCGCAATTTCGGTGGGCATTATTGACGGCACCCCCATGCTGGATTTGCCCTACACCGAGGACGTACGCGCAGAGACCGACATGAACGTGGTCGTTACCGGCAGCGGCAAGTTCGTTGAGGTGCAGGGCACCGCCGAGGGGGCACCCTTCGATCGCGACGAACTCAACAGCCTGCTCGACCTGGCGCTGGAAGGCACTGCAGAGCTGGCTCAGATTCAGCGTGAAGCACTAGCACACTAACCCGTCCCGGTAACTAGTTCCGTCGATAAGGAGAAACTATGGCAGACGCAAAGATTGTTCTGGCAAGCCACAATAAGGGCAAGCTCAAGGAACTGCGCGAAATTCTGCGCGGACGCATTGATGGCCTGGACGTTAATACCCAGGTGGTTGACGCCTCCAGCGTGAACGCACCCGATGTTCCCGAGACCGGCGTGACCTTCGCTGAGAACTCCCTGCTGAAGGCACGCGCTGTTGCCGAGGCAACTGGCCTGGTCGCTATTGCTGACGATTCCGGCCTGTCGGTGGATGTGCTCAACGGCGCCCCCGGTATTTTCTCGGCACGCTGGGCGGGTAACCACGGTGATGACACCGCGAACCTGAACCTGCTGCTGGCTCAGCTGAGCGATATTCCTGCCGAGCACCGCGGTGCGAAGTTCTGCTGTGCGGCGTCAGTCGCCTCCCCGAACGGTTTTGAGGCGGTCGAGTACGGCGAGCTGCCTGGCGAGTTGCTGACTGCACCGGCTGGGAAGGGCGGCTTCGGCTACGACCCGATTCTGCGCCCCGTGGAGCTGAACGGCGAGAACGCCCTGTATGAGGGCCAGTACGCTGGCAAGTCGTGCGCTGAGATTCCCGCAGAGATTAAGAATTCGATTAGCCACCGTGCGCGTGCTTTTGAGGCGCTAATTCCTCAGATTGCTGCGGCGCTGGCTTCCTAAAACCGTCGCTGAGGTGCCAGAGTGTACTCGCTGTGCCGGTCTCACTGCGCTGGCCTGATGGGTGAAAACGCGGGGCTGGGTGCGATTTTTTTACGCATCCCTCCAAAATCCCCCACAGGGATACCAATTAAAGGCACAATAGTGTGAGAAGCTTTACCTCAAGGTTAGTGACACCAAAGAAACTCGTCTGCTGAAGGTACCTTCGGCAGACGAGTTTTGCTATTGAAGAGCCTTTCAATGCTGCATCTGCCCCGATGCTTGCTGTCACCGACCGTGGTAGAAAAACCTGCAGCGAAAGAGACACACCGATGCTCATCCTTCTTCTGCTGATGGCATTCGCCCTTGCCGCCGGATGCTGGGCGTACTCCTACGTGTGGCGCGGACTGAACCGCCGCGTCATTGCCGCCGTGAAGGTGGTCGACCCGATGATTACGCTCGGCCCGTACATCATGGCGGCGTGGGCGGCGTTCATGGCTCTCATCGCCACGAACATCTGGGTGATCGGAACCCTGCACACCGTGCTGACGATTATTTTCTGGGTGATTGCCGTAGGTTGCCTCGGCTGGGCTGGATTCTGGCTGCTCATGCACTGCCTGGGCGGGCAGACCCCGGGCAAACGCCCGATGTGGTGGCGTGAAGCAGTTGCCGCGAAGTTCGCCTGGCGCAACCTCTCGCGGATGCCCGCCTACCTGGGTGCTCGCACCAGCATCCTGCCGGTGGAGAACCCGCACCTGACCAAACCGTATTCGGGGTCTTGGACTCGCCCGCTCGGTGCGACCATGCCCGGGTACAGCTCTAACGGTGAGTTTATTGAGGGCTTTGATGAATTCGGTCGGAAGATGCCGCATATCTACCCCGTAGGTCCTGAACCGACGATTTTGGAGATGGCGCGCTGGGGTAAATCGGTCAGCTCCGATCAGCTGTTGACAACGTTCCTGCCGACCGCTCCGTTTGAGCGTCTGCGTCTGCCCGGTACCATGACGGGCCCCTTCACCTTTGCGGGGGAGGTGCCGCACGGTGCGGTCACCAAGTGGCCTCGCCGCAGCGGTGCGAATCGTGCCTTCGGCTCTTACGCTCGTCTGGGCGAAATCACCGAGCGTAAGGTGGAGCTGCTGGTCGACCACCGCATCATTGTGGCACTGCAAACCACCCGCGAAAGCTACGAACGCCGCCACAGCTGGATGCTCGCCTTCACCGACATCGCAGACGGTGACTTCACGATGGACGCCGACGAGAACGGCAACCTGCGCATTACCTTCGGCATGGTCACCGAAGGCTACGAGACTCCGTGGGTCTTCACCAGCACCCTGAAAGACAGCCCGCCTCTGCGCCGCAAGGTACACCACGCCATGAGGGAACGCCGTGTGCTCAAGCAGAGCAGCGGCGAGCTGATGGACTGGCACTTCGTGCCGAAGCTCAGCGAGTTCCCGCATGGCCCGGTCACGAATGAGCTTCCCGAAGAGTTCTACTTCAAGTCCAATATCATGGTCACGAACCGTCACGAGAGCTCCTCGCGTGCCTCAGGTGAAGCACACTAGGGGAGTGCCTCTGCTATGAGGCGATCAGGATGGAAATGCACAGGCTGGAAGCGCCCAGACTGAATACCTCAAAAAGTTCACCCTAAAAATAAAATTCAGATACCCACAGATACTCACACACCGGCTGCTACTCCAGGGGGGGGAGTGGTAGCCGGTGCTTCTCTGTGTTCCTTCTCTGCGTTCCCAGTTTCTCGGCAGAGCCTCATGACGGTGTAGGGCCTAATGACGGGGCAGACAGAAAGCAACAACAAGCCACGATAGAATAGAAACTTAGAGCACTATGAGTACAAGCCCGGGGCATTTTCTCCCTTTCGCGAGCTTGCCGTGCTGAAAACATCTGCAGAGCATATTTGCAGAGAGCATCTGCAGGGAACACCTACAGAGAACACACAGTCATCACTTGCCGAAAGGATTCCCGTGGCGTCTTCGAACTACACCGCCCGCCACCTCTCCGTGTTGGAAGGTCTGGAAGCTGTACGCAAACGCCCGGGCATGTACATTGGCTCCACCGACTCCCGCGGCCTGATGCACTGCCTTTGGGAGATTATCGACAACTCGGTGGATGAGGCGCTCGCCGGTTTCGGTCAGTCCATTCAGGTCATTCTGTACCGTGACGGTTCGGTTGAGGTGCGCGATGATGGCCGCGGTATCCCCACCGATATTGAGCCGCGCACCGGCCTGTCCGGTGTGGAGGTCGTGTTCACTAAGCTGCACGCCGGCGGTAAGTTTGGCGGCGGCTCCTATAACGCCTCCGGTGGTTTGCACGGTGTGGGCGCTTCTGTGGTGAACGCGCTGTCTTCCCGCCTGGATGTGCAGGTGGACCGTGGCTCGAAGACCTACCAGATGTCCTTCCGCCACGGCATTCCCGGTCACTTCGAGTCCGGTCGCACCCCCAAGCCCGAAGATCCGTTCACTACCGCAACCGAGGGTACTGACGCCCTGCAGATTGTGGGTCGCGCTAAGCGCGGGGTGACCGGCACCCGTGTGCGCTATTGGGCTGACCCGCAGATTTTCACCCCCGATGCTAAGTTCAGCTACGAGGACTTGGCTGCTCGTGCGCGCCAGACCGCGTTCCTTATTCCGGGTCTGCGTATTTGCATCCGCGATGAGCGCCGCCTGCCTGGCACCCCCGGCGAGTTGGAGCCCCACGAGGAAGTTTTCCAGTACGATGGCGGCATTAGCGAGTTCGTCGAGTTCTTGGCTCATGATGAGCGTATTACCGACACCTGGCGTTTTAGCGGCAGTGGCTCTTTCACCGAGACCGTGCCCGTGCTGGGTGAGGATGGCCGCTCACAGCTGACCGATGTGGAGCGCGATTGTGAAGTGGACGTTGCGCTGCGCTGGGGTATTGGCTATGAGACGACGGTCCGTAGCTTCGTGAACATTATTGCCACCCCCAAAGGTGGTACTCACACTACCGGTTTTGAGCAGGGACTGCTGCGCGTGATGCGCAAGCACCTTGCCGATAACGCACGCAAGTACAAGGCGGGTAACGACAAGATTGAGAAGGACGACGTGCTCGCCGGCTTGACCGCCGTGCTGACCGTGCGTCTTGCTGAGCCGCAGTTTGAGGGTCAGACCAAGGAAATTCTGGGTACCCCGGCGGTCCGCCAAATCGTGTCGAAGGTCGTGGGGGATGCCCTGAAGGCTCGCCTGGAGTCGACCGCTCGTGCGGAGAAGGCTCAGGCGACCGCTCTGTGCGAGAAGGTTGTCTCTGAGATGAAAACCCGCGTCTCGGCGCGCATCCATAAGGAAACTCAGCGCCGTAAGACCGCACTGGAGTCTTCATCTATGCCCACTAAGCTGGTGGATTGCCGTTCGACCAATGTTGAGCATTCTGAGCTGTTCATTGTGGAGGGTGACTCGGCGTTGGGTACTGCGCGTCTGGCGCGTTCTTCCTCGTATCAGGCTCTGCTACCGATTCGCGGTAAGATCCTGAACACTCAGCGTGCTTCGGTGACTGATGTGCTCGCGAATGCTGAGTGCGCGGCGCTGATTCAGGTTATCGGTGCGGGCTCGGGTCGTACTTTTGACCTGGACTCTGCTCGCTACGGGAAGGTTATTATGATGACCGATGCGGACGTGGACGGTGCCCACATTCGTACCCTGCTGCTGACCCTGTTCTACCGTTACATGCGTCCGCTGATTGAGGCCGGTCGCGTGTACGCTGCGGTTCCGCCTCTGCATCGTGTAGAGGTGGTGCGCCGCGGCAAGCCGAACGAGATGGTGTACACCTACTCGGAGAAGCAGCTGCACGAGCTTCTGGAATCTTTGCAGGAGCAGGATGTGTCTTATAAGGAACCCATCCAGCGTTATAAGGGTCTGGGTGAGATGGATGCCGATCAGCTGGCTGAGACGACGATGGATCCGCGCCATCGCATGTTGCGCCGTATTCGCATTGAGGATGCGGAGGCTGCCGAGCGTGCGTTCTCCTTGTTGATGGGTTCTGAGGTGGCTCCGCGTAAGGAATTCATCATTGCGGGTGCTCATCAGCTGGATACTGAGAGTATTGATATGTAGCTTGCGGTGTACCTTACGGGGTAGTGGCGGCTGGCGTGTCACATTCTATGATTTTTCCATGATAATAATCACAATATTTCTTGGAAATCTCAGTAAAATTGGTATAACTTGGGCAAGTTTAAGCTTTGAGTGCTACTTGGATTACCTGTCACAATCCGGGAATCTGTCACCAAAATTTTGCAAAAGTGATATAAAACTGCAAAGTTTCACCCTAGTTCCGAAAGTACCTTCCAACCCCGCAAGGCACTATCGTGTTTCGTCCCTCAATCCATCCGCACGCCGAGGGATAACGTTCAAGGTACCTTTAGAGAAACGTCAAACAATAAACGTCCATACTATGCACAGTCTACTCACAGCTCCCAAGGAAAACCCTGTACCTTAGAAGCATGAGAGACACTGTGTCAGTAACTCTCGTATGCCCTCCATTGGTGGGGGACTACCCGAAATCTGGCACAAACACACATTAAGTACACACATAGTAAGGACCTATCAATGGATCCCCTTGATTTTGGTAGGTGGCAGTTCGGTATTACCACCGTCTACCACTTCTTCATGGTTCCGCTGACTCTGGGTCTGGGCCTTGTGGTGACCTACCTGTACATTCGCTACGTTCGTACCAAGAAGGACGAATACAAGCGCATGACGAAGTTCTGGGGCAAGCTGTACCTCATTAATTTCGCTATGGGTGTGGCCACCGGTCTGGTTCAGGAATTCCAGTTCGGCATGGCGTGGAGCGAATACTCCCGCTTCGTCGGCGACGTCTTCGGCGCTCCGCTGGCAATGGAAGGCCTCTTCGCCTTCTTCGTTGAGTCTACCTTCCTCGGTCTGTGGATCTTCGGTTGGGACCGACTCAAGCCTGCTGTACACGCATTCTCGCTGTTCATGGCAGTCCTCGGATCCTGGATTTCTGCATTCTTCATTCTGGTTGCAAACTCCTGGATGCAGCACCCCGTCGGTGCAGAAATGATTGAAGGTCGTCCCCGTATGACCGATATTGGCGCAGTGCTGATGAACCCCCTCGCATGGGTAACCTTCTCTCACGTCATCACCTCCGCTATTCAGGTTGCTGGTGGCTTCCTGGTTGGTATCGCATGGTACAAGCTGTGGCGTCGCCGCAAGGACGGCATCGACAAGGTCGTTGACGGCAAGGTCGTTGTTGGTGAGTCCGACAAGGGTGCACGTGACAAGGCTGATTTCCAGGTTTGGTTCAAGTCCCTGCGCCTGGGCGCTGTTGTGGGTCTCCTCGCCTTCGCAGGTATCGGTGCGTCCGGTCACCTGCAGGCACAGATGATGATTCACGAGCAGCCCATGAAGATGGCTGCTGCAGAAGCTGCGTGCCACGACGGCACCTCCTTCTCCGTTCTGACCGTCGGTGAACTCGGCGCTCAGAGCTGTGACAAGATCAACACCATCATCGAGGTCCCCGGCGTGCTGTCCTTCCTGGCACACGACAACTTCGACACCCCGGTGAAGGGTATTCAGACCCTGCTGCCCGAATACGAAGCTAAGTTCGGCACTAACCTGCCCAACAACCCGCTCTACGGTGAGCGTGCAGGTCAGAAGATCGACTACCTGCCCTCCCTCGAGGTCTCCTACTGGGGCTTCCGCGGCATGATTGGTCTGGGTGCGGTTGTACTGCCCTTCTACCTCTACGCACTGTGGGTAACCCGTAAGAAGGGTGTGGGCACCGTTCCCGAGTCCAAGCTGCTCAAGAACGTTGCAGTCTGGTCTATCATGGCCCCCTTCTTCGCTATCTCCCTCGGCTGGATCTTCACCGAAATGGGCCGCCAGCCCTTCGTTGTGGCTCCGAACCTTCAGGGTGACCCCTCGATTCACCTGTTCACCGCAGCAGCTATCTCCCCGGGTGTTTCCGGTGAAGAAATCCTCTTCTCCCTGCTCACCCTGGGTCTGCTCTACGGTGTGCTGATGGTGGTTGAGGTTTACCTGCTCATCAAGTACGTCAAGGCCGGTGTGGTGGCAGCAATGCCCGAGCTGGTTCAGTCGCACCACGAGGACGAGTCCAACGACAAGTCTAAGCGCGATGTGCTGGAGTTCGCCTACTAGGCGGGTAAGGATTGATTCACCATGAACTTTGATTTCAATATCTTTGCCGGTCAGCCTGGCTTGCCCACCCTCTGGTTTGTTGCCATTGGTGTTTTCTTCATCATGTACCTGATTCTGGATGGTTTCGACCTGGGCGTCGGTATGCTGATGGGTTCCAAGTTCACTAAGAACGAGAAGGAACGTCGTCTGCTACTGAACACCATCGGCCCTGTCTGGGACGGTAACGAGGTGTGGATTGTGTCCGGCGGTGCAGCTCTGTTCGCGGCATTCCCCATCTGGTACGCAGCCCTCTTCTCGGCTCTATATATCCCCCTGACCCTCGCGCTGGTCTTCCTGATTCTGCGCGTGGTCGCAATTGAATACCGCGGGAAGAAGAACGACGAGAAGTGGATCCGTAACTGGAACATTGCTCTGTCCGTCTCCTCCTTCGGTATCGCACTGCTCGTTGGTGCTCTGCTTGGTCTGACCTCCATGGGCCTGCCCATCAACGAGAATGGCGACCGTGTCGGCGGCGCCTTCGCATGGGTCTCCCTGCCGGTTCTGCTCGGCGGTCTGGGCTTCGTGGGCTTCTCCCTGGTTCAGGGCCTTGCCTTCATCGCCCTGAAGACTGACGGTGACATCCGCGACCGTGCCCGCAACACCCTGGTACGCTGGGCTCCTGTCCTGCTGCTGCCGATTGTTGCATGGGTTCTGGCACTGGACTTCACCACCGGTAACGGCATCTCCTGGCTGTTCACCATCCTGGCTGTGGTTGCTGTTCTGATTGCTTGGATCTCCGCAAAGGGTGGCCGTGAGGGTCGCGCTTTTGCTGGTCTGTCCGTGTTCCTCGCATTCGGCGCGCTGGCAATCTTCACCGCAATGTACCCGAACGTTCTGCCCTCCACCCTGGACCCGGCATACTCGCTCACCATTGCGAACGCATCCAGCTCCGAGTACACCCTGGGCGTTATGACCTTCGTGACCTGCCTCGGTCTGCCGGTCGTCTTCGTCTACCAGGCATGGACCTACTGGGTCTTCCGTAAGCGTCTGCACGTGGATCACATCCCCGAGGCTCACGACGCTACCGAACTGGCTGAACTGCCGACCAAGTAGCATATAGCTGATTGAAGGATCCCCCGAATTTCTCTTCTGAGAAGTTCGGGGGATTTTTCTATGCCCGCAGAGGATGCAGTTCTTGGTAGATGAGTGGGCGCGCAAAAATTTTTGGTGCACCCCCCCGAAATTCGCGCGCAACAGGGAGCAGGAAGTGTAATATGGCTAACAACTCACTCTGATGAAAGGTGTTCAACGATGAAGTCCCGCAACCGCCGCTCCACCGCACCCACCCCTCGCGCCAATATGGGCCGCCGACTGCTCACCGCGGGTGCCCTGCTCTGCATCGGCGTGCTCCCGCTGAGCGCATGCTCGCTCTTCGAGCCGCCGCTGGAACGCGACGAAAGTGTCCACGCCATCTTTGACGCGGAACAGGACATCGTGAAGATGCCCCTGGACGATTACCTCTACGGCGAGCGCACTCACTACGAATACACGGCCTTTCAGATTGCCATGAAGCAGTGCTTCGCCGAACACGGGCAGAACTACACCATCCAGGCTCCCTACTCTGAGGGTGCGCCCCGCGGAGAGATGGGGCGAAAGTACGGTCCCTGGAACGTCGAGTACGCCCAGAAGTACGGTTTTCAGAAGCGTGACCCCAACGCTGCCGAGCCCATCTCCTATAACTCGGGAGAGACCATGAGCCCCGAGGACAAGCTTCGCACCGAATGCTACCCCAAGGCCCGTGAGACCCTGGACGCCGCGGTGCCCGAAGGTAAGAGGCCCGAGAAGGAAGGGCAGTCCACATACAGTCGTATCTCCACTGAGGCGGGTAACGCCGTTTACGGTAGTAAACTGCACCGCGAGCTCGAAGAGAAGTGGAAGCAGTGCGTCTCTGACCGCGGCCTCACCCCGCGTTCGGCAGGCTCCGTCGCCGAGGAAACCCCGCTGACTGAGCAGCTGAGCAAGAACGGCGGTTTCAACGAGCCCGCCTCCGAAGAAGAGATCCGTATCGCCACCATCCAGGCCGAATGTAACCAGCAGGTCGGCATGAGCCAGCAGCTCTACGACTTGGAAGCCCAGTACCAGATGCCGCTCATCCGTAAGCACCAGTCACAGCTTGAACAGGAACGCCAAGCCGACCGCGACCGCGACGAGAAGTTCAAGCAGTACGTTCAGGAGCACCAGTAAACCGGGACGCTAAAAGACAACGCAACGAAAGATAGCGTAGCAAAAGACAGCGCAGAGAAATAGACAGCGCAAAAACAGTTCAGAAAGACACCGCCATGACCACTCATTCACAGAACCAAAACAGCGGGCACCGCTTCAGCGAGCGCATCGCCCGACCCCGCGTGCTCCTGCTGCTGGCAATCCTCGCCATCGGCTCGCTCATGCTGTCCTTCTACCTGGGCACCCGCTACGCCGCAACAGGCCCCGACCCGACCGTGCAGGCGAAAACCGTGATTCCGGTCTGGGCGAAGGTCGAAGAACGCACCGTCAGCGAGGGACTCGCCATTGCCGGAACCACCAAAGCTGGAGAGACCGCCCCGATTAGCGCACGCACCAACGGTGAGCCGGTGCTCGTCTACCAGAACCAGAAGCCCGGTAACGTGCTCAAAGCCGGTGACTTCATCGGCATTATCGGTGCCGACCCCGTCTTCGTGCTGGACGGGCCGCTACCGCTGTACCGCGACCTGAACCTGGGCGATAACGGCGACGACGTGCTCGCCTTCCAGAAAGCACTGAACTCCGCCGGGTACTCCACCGCGCAGAGCGGCACCGTCACCGAAGACACCCTCGACGCCGTCACGCGCCTGCACCGCGCGCACCTGACCGGCGTGCCCAGTGAGGGAGTCACCAGTATTGCCCGCAGCAACTACGCGATCCTGCCCGGCGGTAGCCGCACCGTCACCGCAGTTGCCGCGGTCGGCCAGCTCATTAACGACGGAACCCCCATCGCGAGCGTAGAAACCAGTGAACCCTACGTGGAATCTAGCGTTGAGCTCTCCGTTGCCAATAAGCTCAAGGTTGGCGACCGCATTAGCTTGCGCACCTCCACCGGTAGCGTGGAAGGCACCATCACCAGCATTGGTGAACTGCAGAACGACCCCTCAAAAGGCGCGGTGAAGAGCGTGCGATTCAATGCCGATGACCCGAGTAAGCTTACTCCGGGTCAGAGTGCCTCCATCACCAGCAAGGGCAACACCTCAACCACTCTCGCCGTGCCCACCACTGCGGTACGCCAGGACTCCCAGGGCACCTACGTGCTTGTTGAAAAGGATGGAAGCTCCACCTCGACCAGCAAAGAGGCGCCCGCCACCGAACGAATCAACGTTGAGGTTCTACGCACCGCCGGCGGATACGCCGCAATCAACGCGAACCTCAGCGCGGGACAGAAGGTGCTTGTCTCATGAGCCGCCGAAATAGAATCCCCGAGCGAGCCCCCGACGCCATGACAGCCCCGCGCATCAGGGGAGATGCAGCCGAGCACGACGTTGCGCTAGACACGATGCCCAACACCGCGCCCGCTATCGAAATGCGCGGCATTACCCGTATCTTCGAGGGGAGCGAACGACCCGTCCTTGACCACCTCGACCTGGTGGTCGAACGCGGCGAATTCCTCGCCATTATCGGACCCTCCGGATCCGGTAAATCCACCCTGCTCAACGCCATTGGCCTGCTTGACACTCCCACCAGCGGAACCTACAGCCTCTTTGGCAAAAACACGGAAGGACTCAGCGACAGAGAACGCGACGAAATCCGCCGAGACCACCTCGGCTTCATCTTCCAATCCTCGAACATGCTGCTGGACGAAACCAGCATGACCAACGCCTCCATGGGCCTGCGCGTGCAGGGCGTACCCTACAGTGAGCGCCTGCAACGCACCGAAGAAACCCTAGAATTTCTGGGGCTGAGCGACCGCGCCAGCATCCGCACCCGGTACCTGTCCGGCGGCGAAAAGCAGCGTTGCGCCATTGCCCGTGCCCTCGCCACGCGCCCGCCGCTGATTCTTGCCGACGAGCCCACCGGCAACCTGGACAGCCACAATAGCGCCAAGGTCATTGAGATTCTGCAGCGCATTAACGCGACCGGCTGTACCGTGCTGGTTATTACCCACGACCCGGAGGTTGCCGCCGCCGCCCGCCGTGTGATTCGCATTGAGGATGGGCGGCTACACGAGCAGAGCCGTGCCGATTCGGCTACGGTGCCGGTTGCCGAGGCTGTGCCGGTTGCAGCGGACACCCCTGCAGAAGCCACCGTAGATGCTCCCGTTAGCCTCGCACCGGGGGAGAAGCCCGCCTCCCACCGTCGCGGAAGCTTCCTCACTGATGACAGCATCGAGGCAATTTCCGCGCTCACCTCACGACCGCTACGCACCCTGCTGCTGGGCCTGTCCTTTGCGCTGGGCGTGGGCGGACTCATCAGCGCCTCCGGCATGAGCGAATCCGCCAGCTACCAGGTGAATCAGCGGCTGCTCGGCTCCGAACAATCCACGCTCTACATCAGTGACAGGGATAATGACCAGAACGTGCTCGGAACCTACCGGCAGGGCGAATCCGCGCAGAATGTTGCCGACCGTATTAGCGCGCTGGACTACGTGAAGAACACAGGATTCGTCAGCAGCGTGGCACCCGCCGACGTGCGAATCACCCGATTCAGCCCCTACGAGGACGAACCCAAAACGGCGATTGGCCTCAGCTCCACCTCGAAGACCAGGCTTGAGCAAATCGGTGCCCGCATGAACCCCGAAACTCTGCGTGCGCTCGAACAGATGAACTCGACCCTCACCCGGGAGAACGTTGCCGACCGTGAGCGTGCCGAGCAGCTCTCCGGCGCCATCGTTTCGGTTTCTGCTGCCCGCGCCCTCGGCATTATTCCCGAAGATAAGGCGGCAGATAACGCCACAACTGAGCCCAGACCCGGTGAGCTGCCCACCGTCGAGTACGGCATTAAACTCGGTGGGCTACCGCAGGTAGCACCAGGTGTGAGCATCTGGGTGGACGGTCAGCTGATGCCGGTCATCGGCCTCTTCGACCCCGGCAATAGCGGCTACGAATTCAGGAACACGGTCATTGTCTCGCCCGGTAAGCTACAACGCACCGGACGCGGCCAGGTGACCTACATTGCCGAAACTGAACGAGGTTACGGTAAAGCAGTTGCCAAGGCCATTCCGCTGACCCTCAAACCTGCTGAACCCAGCCAAATCAATGTGGAAACCCCCTCCGACCTGCAGAGCCTACGCGCGTCCATCGCCTCGGATCTGGGCCTGTACGTGGGTGTGCTCTCCGGGATTCTGCTGGTGCTCGCCTCCCTCTCGGCGGCAACCGCCATGTACCTGTCCGTGCAATCGCGCACCGCAGAAATTGCACTACGCCGCGCCATCGGATCGAGTAAATGGCTGATTGCCCGCATCTTCCTCATGGAGGGGGTCATGCTCGGTGTGCTCGGCGGCTCCATTGGTGCCTGCTCCGGCATGATTGCGACCATCATGCTTTCACTCGTGCAGGGCTGGCAGGCGATTCTCTCCCCGGGATTCGTGGTGCTCGGCGTGGGAGTTGGTGCCCTCACCGGTCTGGTGTCTTCGGCGTACCCGGCGTGGGTGGCATCCCGTAAGAGCCCCGCCGACGCGATGCGCGGCTAGAGTTAGCGCTGGGCGGGGGGGCAGTCAAATATCCGAAACCTGACTGGTCAAATAGGTATTAGATAGCCCAGCCCTTAAACTGATGGGAGGTAAAAACAGCAGAAGACTAGGTCAAAGGACAACACGTGAGTCGAACGCACACACCGCGTCATGCTGACAAACATCAGAATACTGAGGCACCAGAGGTGACCGCGGGAAAGCGCAACGACCGCGCTGACCGTCGCCCGCCCCTGGGCCCTGACGCCCGTAAAACCCTCAGCACCTTCGGTGTTATCACCGCCGTGCACACCCTCGCGACGGTGCTTTTCAGCGCCGCCCTGGCTGTGATTATTGCCCGCGCAGCCCACGCCGGTTTTGCCGCTGTTGCCGCCGAGCATGCACACCTCAAAGAGACCAGCGCGCCGGATGTGTACCGCGCCTACGTCGAATTCGCTGGTTCCGCGCAGGCGCAGCTGGAGGCGCACGGTGGCTGGCTGCTCGGCCTCGGTGGGCTCTTCGGTGACGCAGACACCATTACCCCCGGCCTGATTGCGGTTGCCGTCATTGCGCTGCTCGTCCGCTCGGGTACCGACTACCTGCTGGCTGTGAGCGCGCAGCGTGCCGCCTCCGGAGCGAAGTCTCAGATTCGTTCCGCCCTGCTCAAGCGAGTGCTCGCCACTGGTGGCGCAGACACCCCCGAGGGTACTGGCGCGACCGCTGTGTTGCTTTCCCGCGGCCTGAACGCCCTGGATGACTACTACACCAAGACGCTGACCGCGTTTGTTTCCACCGCGATTGTGCCGTTCATGCTCTGGGTCGTGGTGGCGTCCCTGGACTGGATGAGTGCAATGGTGCTGGCGTGCACCCTGCCGCTCATTCCGGTGTTCATGATCCTGATTGGTAAGAACACCCGCGACGAAACCGCAGAAGCTCAGGCTGAACTGCACCGACTCTCCGACCATATTCTGGAGCTGGTGCGCGGCCTGCCCGTCATTATCGGTCTGGGTCGTGAACGCGCACAGACGCGCGCCATGAACGCTCTCGGCCAGCGTTACCGTGAACGCACCATGCAGACCTTGCGTAGCGCCTTCATGTCTTCGCTGGCACTGGAGCTTATCACCACCATTTCGGTGGCGCTGATTGCTGTGCTGATTGGTGTGCGACTGGTCAACGGCACCTTGGGCCTGGACACCGCAATTCTCGTGCTGCTGTTGGCTCCCGAATGCTACCAACCGCTGCGTGATGTGGGTGCCGCCTACCACCAGTCGGAGGATGGCGTTGCCGCACTGCGTAGCGCTCAGAAGATTATTGATGCGCCCCTGCCCGCAGCTGTAGCAGACAGTGCTGCAACTGAGAGTAAAGAGGCTCAGCCTTCCACCATCTCTGTTGAGGACTTGTCGGTGAACTACCCGGCGCGTCCTGCGGTGCTGACTAACCTGTCCCTGAACTTGGACCGTCACGTTGCCACTGCCCAGGGTGAAACTGCCCAGGGTGAGCGCGGTGCGGTTATCGGTGTGATGGGTGAGTCCGGTTGCGGTAAGTCGACCCTGCTGAACGTGTTTTCCGGTGCCGTGCGTGAGGGTCTGGTGCCCACCGGCTCGGAGGAGCCCGTGCACCTGACCGGTAGCGTGACCGGTCTGGGAACGACCCTGGTCATTCCGCAGTCGCCGGTCTTCACCGCACCCACTGTGCAGACCGAAATGGCTCTCTACGCGCTGAGTGCTACCGAGGCGGAGCGTGAGCGTGCAGCGGCTCTGCTCGGTGAAGCGATGCACTCCAAGAAGCTGTCCGTTACCGATGCCGAGTCCGAGCTGCTGGTTGGCCCGCTGGCTCAGCTGGGCATGGAGAAGCTCACCGCCCTTGAGCCCGGTGCCCTCAGTGCAGGTCAGGCACGCCGCCTCGCCGTGGCACGCACCCTGGCTCGGGCCGAGGCTATCTACCGTGCCGGCGGTGAGCAGGCCGTGCTGACCGTCCTGGTGGATGAGCCGACCGCGCACCTGGACGCCTACTCGGCATACCTGGTGACCCGCGCTCTGCACCGCCTGGCGGAACTTGGCGCAACCGTGCTGATTGTGACCCATGAGCAGGAGCTCGCCGCCGGCTGCGACACCCTCGTTCGTGCCGTGCAGACCCCCCAGGGCTACACCTGGACCGCTGAGGCGAATACCGCCCGCAGTGCGGTTCCTGCGCAAGCCCCCGCGCACCTGCTCAAGGATCGGGAAGAGTACGAGGCTGAAAGCAGCGCCCCGGTGGGCGCCTCCGCAGCTGTCGAGGCCGAGGAAGTCGAGCCTGCCGGCCTGTTCGCAAGCCTGCGCACACTGAAGGAACTGACGGGTATTGGTGTTCGCGCCGCAACTGGCCCGGTGATCATGGCTGCGATTACTTCCCTGATGGCGGCGGCACTGACCGCGCTGTCCGGCTGGCTGATTGTTCGCGCCGCCGAGGGTCCGGCAATGATGTACCTAATGGTCGCCATTGTGGGCGTGCGCTTCTTCGGCCTGGGTCGTGCCTGTGCCCGCTATGCTGAGCGTCTGATGACCCACTCAAAGGTTCTTGCCGCCGCAAATATTCTGCGTCTGCGCGCCTGGGTTGGCGCATGGCAGAGCGTGAGTAGCGTGCGTGCCCTGCTGCGTGGTGACGCGCTGCTCGAACGCCTCGTAGGCGGTATTGATGAGCTGCGTGACGGCGTGCCGCGCGTTATTATTCCGCCGGCTGCGCACCTGCTGGTCATGACTGCGGCGCTGATTACGACCGCGTGCATCCTGCCGCAGGCTCTGATCCCGGTCCTGCTTGCCGTGCTGGTCAGCACTTTTGTGGCTCCGTGGATTGTGCTTCGCGCCGATGCCCGTGCGGAAGCGCTGGCTCGCCGCTCCACCGCGCAGATGCTGCGCCTGGGTACCGGCATGCTCTCGGCCGCTGAGGACCTGCGCGCTAACGGCGTGGCAACCACCGCTGAAAAGGCTAACAGTGCCCTGGACGCTGAGAACTTGTCCGCCCTGCAGAAGGGCTCGACCGCTCAGGGTGTGGGCCGTACCCTCGTGACTCTGAGCTGGTTCGGTGCGGCTCTGGCGAGCGCAATCATTGCGTACCCGCTGGCTGTTGACGGCACCGTGCGTGCCCCCGAAGCGGCGATCGTGGTGCTGCTGTGCACCGGCATGCTGGAAAGCTCCCTGGGCCATGTTGAGGCGGTCCGCTCTTGGCCTGCGTTCAGCCGTCTGCTCGCGACGATTGCCCCGAGCGTGCGCGACGTATCCCTGGAGGGCATTGTTGCCGTCTCGACCCTGAAGCGTTTCGTACCGACCGAGGCTGAGGTAGACACCCACGTTCTGCCGCGTCGTGCTGAGCGTCTGCGTGCCCGCGCGGAGGCCGAGATGGAGGAACTGCTGGAAGCAGACCGTCAGCGTGCGCACCGCTTTGACCGCCCCGAATCTGCGGCTAACGCTCAAGCGGAATCTAAGGCTGGCTCACCGCGCCCGCCGAAGCCTGGCGAACCCACCCTGGTCAGCTGCGGTACTCAGCAGGACCTCGGCGTGAAGGTCACCGAACCCGCCCTGAGCCTGCAGGACGCAGCTGCTCGCTGGCCCGGTATGGATCACCCGGTCTTCACCGACCTGAACATGAACGCCCGCGCGGGCTCCTGGACTGCGGTGACCGGCCCCTCCGGTTCCGGTAAGTCTACGGTGCTTGCAACCGTTCTGGGCTTCTTGCCGCTGGAGTCCGGCCGTGTGCTGGCTTCCGGTGAGGTCCTGGAAGGTGAGCAGCTGCGCGGCTACGCGGCGTGGTGCCCGCAGGCGGCTCACATTTTTGAGTCGACTCTTGAAGGTAACCTAATGCTGGCTCGTGACCGTTCGGATCGCCCGAGCGAGGAAGAGCTGATTGAGGTTCTGCGCCGTGTGGGTCTGGGTGAGTGGTTTGACGCTCTGCCTCAGGGCCTGCGCACCCCTGTGGGTGCTGGCGGTTCCTTCCTCTCCGGCGGTCAGCGTCAGCGTCTGGCGGTAGCTCGTGCTCTGTTGGTGAACTCGCCGGTGCTGCTGCTGGATGAGCCGACGGCACACCTGGACGCTGAATCTGCCCGCGCGCTGATGGCTGACCTGGATGCGGCGACCCGCTCTAGCTCCGTGGCTACGGTTCTGGTGTCGCACCGTCCTGAGGATATTGCCCGCTGCGATGAGGTGGTTCGTCTCTAAACGCCTCTGACGCAGGCACCACGTGCGGATTGCCCACGAAGAAAGGCCCCGGTACATGATGTACCGGGGCCTTTTTGCGCGTTCATATTTCCGCACAGATAGGTCCGGGCGGGGGGGGCTAGACCCAACTGAGTATCTGTGCGCTTAACCGCAACAGCATGATGGTTACAACGATAATGAGCACATGGCGAATGAATCGCTCGCCCAGGTGAATTGCGGTGCGGGCACCAACTCAGCTTCGCGCCATATTGGTGCATCCCATGGCGATTCCAAGGAGCCAGTGAATTGAGCCCCGCGGAATGAAGTAGGGAAGCGCGCCTAGAAGAGCTTTTCAGCCTCCGGGCTAACCGCCATCGCAGCAGAAACAGCCGCATAGTTCGGGCCCACAATGCCGATGCTCTGAGTGAGCATCACACCGGAACCATCACGGGCACCGTGCTCGGTCGGCAGGGAACGAGCCACACCACCGGAGGACGCCGCCTTCGCCGGGCCCACACCCACCCACGCCAGAGCCAGCTGACTCTCACCGGTGAGGAAACGGTGCGCACGCACACCACCGGTCGCGCGGCCCTTCTGCGGATACTCGCTCAGGGCGGTGACCTTGGCACTCGCCAACCCATCCTTGCCGTTGGTGACAGTCACGACCTCCGCCGCGTCGCCGGGCGCGGTCACGCCCAGGGCGATGAGGCGGTCGTCCTCGGCAAGCTTGATGCCTGCGATACCGCCGCCGGTGCGTCCCTGCGGGCGGACCTTTGCTGCGTCGAAGGTCAGTAGCTTCGCGTCGCGAGTGACGAAGGTGAGTACCGCATCGTCGGTGGGGCAGGGAGCGGCGGCTACGATTTCGTCGCCGTCCTTGAGCTTCATGATGTCCCACTCGGTCTGGTTCAGCGGGTAATCCGGGTTGACTCGCTTAATCACGCCGCCCGCGGTTGCCATCGCCAGAACCGTATTCAGCGGTGCCAGGGCAACCAGCTTCTCACCCTTGGCGAGCTGAACCAGCTCGGTTGCCTTCACTGCCGACGCTATGGAGGGGGTGCCACCGTTCTCGTCCAGCACCGCAATGTCCATGACGGACAGACGCACCATGCGTCCTGCGGAGGTCACGGCACCGATCTCACCGCGCGCGGTGGTCGGCACAATCGAGGTGAACACGTCGTGCTTGAAACGCTTGCCGGGATCCACGAGCGCCTCACGGATGGGCTTGCCGGGGGTTCGTCCCATCATACCGGAGGCCGAAAGCAACACCCAGCAGGGCTCATCCGCGATTTCGAGGGCGAGGCCGAGGCTCTTCTTCGCCTTGGATTGTGCGGTGACTGCCTCAATAGCGACCTGCATGTCGTCCTTGGTTTTAAGCTGGGTGCGGCGGTCGGTGCCGTAGCGTTCGGCGACCTCGGTGAGCTCGTCGGAGACCAGTTCGCGCAGCGCCGCATCGGAGCCGAGGATACGCTGCAATTCCGCGATTTCCTGCTGCAGGGTTTCGCGCTCTGCTTCCAGCTCCAGGCGGGAGTACTTGGTGAGCTGGCGCAGGCGCAGCTCCAGAATATGGTTCGCCTGGGTGTCGGTCAGGTCGAAGACGACCTTCAGCTTTTCGCGGGCCTGAGCGGTCTCATCAGACTCACGAATGATCTGGATGACCTCGTCAATGTCGAGGATTGCCACGAGCAGGCCTTCCACCAGGTGCAGGCGGTCGGTGCGCTTGCCCAGGCGGAATTCGGTGCGGCGGCGGACCACGTTCAGACGGTGGTCAATGTACACGCGCATCAGGTCGAGCAGGCCGAGGGTCTGCGGCTGACCGTCCACGAGCGCGACGTTGTTAATACCGAAGGAGTCCTCGAGCGGGGTGTGCTTATAGAGGGCGGCGAGCACCGCCTCCGGGTTAAAACCGTTCTTGATTTCGATGACGAGGCGCAGACCGTTGGTGCGGTCGGTCAGGTCGACCACGTCGGAGATGCCGGTGAGCTTCTTGGAGTTGACGCCGTCCTTGATCTTTTCGATGACCTTTTCGGGGCCGACCATGTACGGCAGTTCGGTGACGACAATGCCCTGCTTGCGGGGGCTGACCTGCTCGATGGAGACCTTCGCGCGGGTCTTGAAGGTGCCGCGGCCGGTTTCGTAGGCGTCACGGATGCCTCCCAGACCCACGATGGTTCCGCCAGTGGGCAGGTCGGGTCCGGGGATGAACTTCATGATGTCTTTGAGGGTCGCCTCGGGGTGGGCGATGAGGTGGCGGGCACCGGCGATAACTTCGCGCAGGTTGTGCGGCGCCATGTTAGTTGCCATACCGACCGCAATGCCGGTGGTGCCATTGACGAGCAGGTTCGGGAAAGCTGCGGGCAACACGGAGGGCTGCATGAACTGGTTGTCGTAGTTCGGTACGAAGTCAACCACGTCTTCGTCAAGGTCAGCGGTGAGTGCCTGGGCGGCGGGTGCCATGCGTGCTTCAGTGTATCGGGCGGCTGCCGGGCCGTCGTCGAGGGAACCGAAGTTACCGTGACCGTCAACGAGGGGCAGACGCAGCGCGAAAGGTTGAGCGAGGCGCACCATGGCGTCGTAGATGGCGGCGTCACCGTGCGGGTGGAGCTTACCCATGACCTCGCCGGTCACGCGGGCGCTCTTGACGTGGCCCTTATCGGGGCGCAGACCCATCTGCTGCATCATATAGAGGATGCGGCGCTGCACTGGCTTGAGGCCGTCGCGGGCGTCGGGGAGGGCGCGCGAATAAATCACCGAGTAAGAGTATTCCAGGAAGCTGGATTCCATCTCGGTGGATACGTCGATGTCGACGATATTCTCTACCACATCCACCAGGTAATCGCTGACGGCGGATTTGGATCGGCGAGCCATATATCTCCTCGTGTCGGTGTGTTTTCGCTCCTCCTATTTTAGCGGGTGGGAGCGGAGGAGTCGGGCTGGCTGGTCAGCGTCATCTGTGGGGTGCACCAAGCCGGCCGCGGGGCAGTAACCGAAGCGTACCGGGAGAGCTCACGCCGTCATATGCGCCTGTATCAGCGTGGTCAAGTAGCACAGCCCGGCTAGAACCCTCTAAGGTAGAGGGGAGTAACACCTAACCGCCTTCACGGTGTGCGCCGACCGACGTCGCCTCATGAGGGCACCGCACGAAAGAGGTACGATGTACGCCACCACCCCCGAACGCGAGCAACTGGTCGCAGACATTAAGCATGCCGGTTTCTACCCCGACCTCGTGCTGGAAGTGGTGGATGACGCTCTGGCGGGTATGAACCCGGATGCGCACTTTGTACAGCATGAAACCCACTTCTCACGCGATGATTTTCACCGCCACATCACCGTGATGGTGCTCTGCGGTGAGCACGTTATCTTTGCACACTTGGACGACCAGCATCTTGAGGGTGATGCGCAGGGTACCGTGGCGCATGTGAGCGTGGAGGCGGTGCACCTGAGCGCCCTGAACGCGGTGACCATCAGCTACGGTTTCAGCCAGCCGCAGGCGTACAATGCCGGTAGCACCGCCCCGACTGAGATTTCCTTCCAGATTGCCTGGACCGGTTCGCTGCACATGGAGCTGGCTCCTGCCGGCTGCCAGGATCCGCAGTGCAATGCTGACCACGGCTTCACTGGCGATGCACGCCGCGAGGACATCGCGGTGCGTGTTTCTGCGACCGCTGACGGCCCGGAGTCGGTTCAGCGTGCCCAGGATTTTGCGCGTGCTCTGCACCGTGCCCGCATGTACGCAACCCGCCGATAAGCGCTCGCACAGTATAAATCCCGCGCAGTAACAGCCCTCGCGGCAATAATCCCGCGCGGCGCCCTGTACTTTCACGTACCCCCTGAGGCACCCCCCCCGAGAGAGACCCCCCGAGAGGAACCTATGACGGCACAGACCACCCTGCACGATGTTTTGGGTGCGCCCCTGCCCGCAGCACCCGCCTACGGCAGCAATAGCATCGCCGATGTGCTGGAGTCCGCCTCCTCTCTGGTGGCTCAGCGAAGCCTGGCGCGCCCCGCGCACGCTCTGGACGCCGACCCAGCGTTTAACTCCGTAGCCGATCCGCTGAACCTTGCCGGTCGCCTCGCGGAGCAAGACGTTGACCCGGCGTCTTTCCGCCACGCCTGTGTGATCTTGGTCGACGGTCTGGGCGATCAGCTACTCAATAGCTACGGCGGCTACGCGCCCGCCCTGCGTAACACCCTGAACCTGGGCCCGCTGGACGCCGCATTCCCCACCACGACCGCCGCCTCCCTCACCTCGCTGGGTACCGGTACGGCACCCGGCGCACACGGCATCGCCGGTTATGAGGTGCGCAATCCTACGGGTAATGGGGGAGCGGGCTCGGTCATGAACCACCTGTCCGGTTGGGACCAGTCGGTTGATCCGCACGCCTGGCAGCCGCTGCCAACCGTGCTGGAACGCCACCACGAAAACCGCCGCGTGCTCACCATTTCGCTGGGTAAGTACCGTGGTACCGGCCTGACTGAGGCGGCGTTGCGCGGCGGCGAATTCGTGGATGCTGTCGGCTACAATGCCCGCGTCACCTACGCCCTGGAGGCGCTCTCCAGCCGCACCCCGACCACCGTGTACCTGTACTGGGGAGAGATCGACGCGGCGGGCCACCGCTACGGTGTGGGTAGCGACGAATGGCTGCAACAGTTGGAAGAGCTGAACTCGGCGCTGAAGCGTCTGGCAGAGCGAGCCCCGGCGTGGGCGGCACTCTTCGTCACCGCCGATCACGGCATGGTGAATGTGCCCGAGCATCAGCGCATCGACTACTCGGGCGTTGATGAGTTGACCCGCAACATCGCAATGACAGCCGGTGAACCGCGCGCCGTGCACCTGTACCTCGAAGATACTTCGGAGGCGGCACGCACCGCCACCGCTCAGCGTTGGGCGCAATACTGGGGCGAACGCGCCTGGGTGATTGACTCTCGCGAACTGATGCGTGCCGGCTACTTCGGCCCGGTCATCACGGATGCGGCGCGTGGCCGCATTGGCGACCTAATGGTGTGCGCTCGCGATGACTGGGCGCTGTACGATATGCGCCACTATCAGGAGCGTGCCCTGCACATGGTTGGTCAGCACGGTTCGCTGACGGACGCTGAGCGTCTGGTGCCGTTGCGTATGCTCAAGACTTTCTAAAGTACTAGTCTTCTAAAACCCAGAGGGCATAGAAAACCGTTGGTGATTCGGGGGAATAACCAACGGTTTTTGTATGTCTAGATGCCCTTGTCTAGATGCTCTCGTCCAGATGCCCTTTATCGGGCGGCGAGGGCGGTCGCTTACTTGCGGCTACCGAAGATGATGTCATCCCATGCCGGAACGCTCACGCGCTGCTTCTTCGAGGAGGAAGGCTTAGGCTTCTCATCGGAGGCGGGCTCAGTCTGCGTCTTAGCAACGGGGGCCTCAGCTGCGGGTGTGTCCTCGATGGGTGCCGGCATGGTGAAGGACTCGACCGGAACGGATTCAACGGGTGCTTCCGAGTCCACAGCCAGCGGGCCGGTGGTTTCTACGGTAGTTTCTGCTTCTACGGTAGTTTCTGCGGTGGGCTCGAGTGTAGCCGGTGCCGCAGGCGCTACCGGGGCAACAGGTGCAGCGGGCGCAGCCGGTGCTACAGGCTCGCGGTGCATGAACACCTCAGGCTCCTCAACCTGCGCCGGGCGCACCGAGCGGGCGCGCTCCAGAAGCTCCTTGAGCTTACGCTCATCAGCGCTCTCAGAGGAAGTAAGGGGTGCCGGTGCGGGCTCGGGTGCCTTCGGCAGGCGGGCGGGCGGGACCTCAACGGGAGCCTTCTTCGCGGCGGCGGCAACGGCGTCCTCACTATTGCCCATCAGGAAGTACGCCGCCTCATTCGACGCGTACAGGCCCTGGTTCGCCGGGTTGTACACCCAGCGCGCGGGGAAGACGACCTGCGCGGGCAGGTTCTGACGCACCGAATCCTTCAGCGCAATATCAACCTCAACACGCCACTGGCCGTTCTCCTGCTGGCGGGTGGTCCAGTCCTGGGTTGCGTCCTCAAAACCGTAACGTTCGGAGACTTCCTCAATGCGGGCGCTCAGGGTTACGGGAATCTGTGCGGTACCCGAAGCGGAGCTGCGGCGACCAATCTTCACGCTCTGAGCGGCACGAATAATGTGGGCACGCTCAGCAACAATCGGCCACTCGTAGCGGCGCACGCGCTCCGGCTCCCAACCGGACTCTTCAGCGATTTCCTCAACGGAGGCACCCTGACGGAAACGGGTCTGAATATCGCGCGGACCGTAGGTGCCCTTAGCGCCCAGACCGCGGGCGGGCTGAATACGGCGAGCCTTGGTGATGCTCGTGCGCAGGTTTGCGTCAATCGGCAGTAAGAAGCGGGTGCCGTCAGCAGACTCAAGCACCAGATTTTCGCCGTCATCGTGAACGCCAATCAGACGCAGTTCAAGCATGAGAACCTCCATAGGTGAACCGGACGCGTTCGTGAATGTGTTGCACGGAACGCAAACTACCTACCAGGGTACCGTGAAAGCGCGGTAAATCAGTAGTGGAGGCGGGATTTTCACCAAAAAAACATGTACTTTTCGCGATAAAAAAGCTAAAATGTGACGCCTAAACAGTCCAAAGCCTACCCAGGATTAGACAAATAGGGTGCCAATGGTGAACAATACCTGGCATGCCGTCGGGGTTAAATTACACGCCAGCGGCATCTAGAGCACTCATTAAATAAGTTAAACAAGCGTGGCCTGGTCCAACACACAGCCACAGAACCAACGGAGCGTGAAAGTTTGGCAACTGATTACGATGCACCTCGCAAGCAGGACGAAGAGCAGAACGAAGAGTCCTACGAGGAGCTGAACGCCCGCCGTTCCGAGATGCAGTCCGGTGCGGTGGACGAAGACGAGAACAGTGCAGCAGAAAGCTTCGAGCTGCCCGGTGCTGATCTCTCCAACGAGGAGCTGAACGTTGTTGTTCTGCCCGCTCAGGACGACGAGTTCACCTGCGCCTCCTGCTTCCTGGTACGCCACCGCTCGCAGATTGCACACGAAGAGGGCAACCTGTCCTACTGCATCGAGTGCGAGGGCTAAAACTTTAGGGAAGGGCTAACACCCACCCGACATACACCTCATGACGGGGCGAGTGCCGAGTGCACCCGCCCCGTTGAGTATGTGAAAGCCGCGCACACATGAACAGCGCCGCGTCGAACCCAACAGGGCGCATCGCGGCAGGTACTGAACATCAACACGCAACGAAAACACCCCGCAGTAGAGCCTCAACACAGCGCGAGGTGATGGCACAGACACCCGCGAAAGGTTAGAGTATTGACCATGATGACCCCCGTAAACGTCCACATTAAGCTGCTCGACCCCGAGCTGCCCGCCCCCGCCTACGCAAAGCCCGGCGATGCCGGCGCTGACTTGCGCTCCCGCATTGACTTCGATCTGGAACCGGGCGAACGCGCCCTTGTCCCCACCGGCGTGGCAATCGCCCTGCCCGAAGGTTACGTCGGTCTGGTGCACCCGCGCTCTGGCCTGGCGACAAAGAACGGTATCACCATCGTGAACGCACCCGGCACCGTTGATTCCGGCTACCGCGGCGAGCTGATGGTCACCCTGCTCAACACTGACAAGACCAAGTCCTTCCACGTGCAGCGCGGCGACCGCATTGCCCAGCTGGTTATTCAGAAGTACGAGCACGCAACCTTTACCCTGGTGGATGAACTGGAACAGACCGAACGCGGCTCCAGCGGCTTCGGCTCCAGCGGAATCCACTAGTCTGCTCTCACCGCGATTGTCGCACGAGAGAAGAGAAGAAACCCCCGCACCCTGTGTGTGGTGAAAGTAGGAATACCATGTTCGGATTTGGTAAGAAGAAGCGCACCGCCGAGGTTGAAGAGGCAAAGACCGAAGAGGCAGTCGAGGCGACCGAAGAAACCACTGAAGCTGAGGACAGCGCGGCTGAGGGCACCGAAGCTGACGCACCCGAGGTCATCAAGTACGACCGCGTTAACGGCCCGCACGACATCGAAGAAGTCACCACCGAAGACCTCGAAGATTACGTCGACCTGGGGGCACTGCGCATCAAGCTGCTCGATGGCATGAACCTGCGCCTCGAAACCGACGACGCAACCGGCGCGGTTATCGCCGCAACCATCACCCGCGACGGCGCAACCCTGCAGGTGCAGGCATTCGCCGCCCCGCGCACCACCGGTATCTGGGACGATATCCGTCACGACCTGACTGAATCCGTCGCCTCCCAGGGCGGCAATGTCGAAATCTACGCTGGCGTATTCGGTGCCGAGATGCTCACTCGCCTGCCAGCCGTCACCCCGGACGGTAAGCCCGGCGAGCGCGTCGCCCGCTTCGTGGGTGTGGACGGCCCTAGCTGGTTCCTGCGCGGCGTCATCTCCGGCGCGGCTGTGCTCGGTGACGATAAGGCTGCCGCCTCCGCGGAAGAAGTATTCCGCACCATCGTGGTGGACCGTGGCGAAGACCCGCGCCCGCCGCGTGAACTGCTGCCCATGACTCTGCCCGCCGACCTGATCGTTGCGGCTGAGGAAGAGCCCGCCGTTGAGCAAGAAACCGAGAATGAGCACAGCAAGCTGCGCCCGATGCCTCGCCGCGGCCCTGAGATTACCGAGATTGGCTAATGCCTGAGTTTTCGAACTACCCGAGTGCGTTCGCGGTTCTTGAGGAGCAGATTTTTGCTCCCGGGTACCCCGAGCGCTTTCGCGTACGCCTTGCCGGACGCGTGGAGCAGGTGTGGTTGCCGACTGCCCAGGATAAGCCGATGTACCGTGCCGAGCTGGTGGTGGCTAAGTCGAAGCCTCTGCAGTGGTCGAGCCCGCTGGCATTGATTGGTATGCCGATTGTGGAGCCGCCCGGTGAGGATTTCGAGGAGGACTCCGAGAAGCAGTACCATCTGAACACGGCGTCTTTGGCGACCGTGGTGGTGCAGGATCCGCACGAGGTGTCTTTCCCACCCTATGCACCGTTTACTCCGGGGGATAGGGTCATGCTCAAGTGGCAGGGCCAGCAGATGGTGCCCGGTGTACTTGCCGGTGTGCTGCTGCGCTGTTCTGGTGTGGTGTCTGTGAGGGCGCATCAGCCGGTGATTTATAACCCGCGCTATGAGATTGTGCCGCAGTTCTTTGTGGAAAAGGGAAAATATGAGCGCTGAGCAGTCTTCGACCCAGCCCAATCCGCACGCTAACCCCGCAATTAGCCCCGCAGATAACCCGGGGCAGGAGGAGAAGCAGCTGGCGCAGAGCCTGAGCGTCTCCATGGGTGCAAATATGCGCCGCACTGCTAACGGTGATGTGGATATTCTGCACGCTATTGGCGGCTGGCGCGGCCTGGTGGAATCCTCTCTGCCTGCTGTGGCGTTCCTGGCGCTGTTCACCGTGACGAAGCAACTGAACCTGTCCCTGATTGCGGCGTTGGCTGCGGCGAGCGTATTCACGCTGATTCGCCTGGTGCAGGGCTCTAAGCTGGTGAGCGCGCTGACCGGTCTGGTTGGCGTGGCAATCTGTGCGTTTGCTGCGTACCGTACCGGTAATGCGAGCGACTACTTTGTGGTCGGTTTCTGGACGAACGGCGTGTACATTCTGGCGTATCTGCTGTCGATGCTGGTGCGTTGGCCGCTGATGGGTCTGATCTTCGCGGTGATTCGCGGTGAGGCGCTGACCTGGCGTGAGAACCCGGCGCGTCTGCGCCAGTACATGTTGGCGACCTGGATTATTACCGTGCTGATGATGCTGCGCCTTGCTGTGCAGGTGCCTCTGTACTTCGCGAATAATGTGGAGGTGCTGGGCGCAACCCGCCTCATCATGGGCCTGCCGCTGTACGCTTTGGGCGTGTGGCTGGCGTGGCGTGTCTCGGCTCCCGAGGAGGCGCTGGTGAGCGAAGCCCCCGAGGCTCTGGATGCTGAAGTACCGGATCCTGAAGGCTCTGCGAACCGCTAAGGTAAGCCCGGCAACTTGTGCGCCTGAAACTTAGCGAAATAGCTTCATAAAAGTAAGCGAAAGCCCCGGTACCCGTATGGGTGACCGGGGCTTTTGTCCCCTCAAACCTGTGCCTCCTCAATTTTTTTTTGGGGGGGGGGGAGAGAACCACGCCTCGCAACGCTTATGCGATCAGGGCTATGCGAACAGCGCGCGGATCTGATCCTCACCGGCAATGGTTGTGATGAAGAACAGCTCGTCACCGCCCTCAATCGCTACATCCGCACTGGGCGGAATCGGCGTACCGTCACGCAGAATCGCGGTGAGCACCGTATCGACGGGCCACTGCACGTGGTCCACACGGTAACCGATGACAGGGTGATCATCCGGCACAGTGTACTCGGCAAGGGTCGCGCCGCCAGCCTGCAGGGTCAGCAGACGCACCACATCGCCGACTTCCACGGCTTCCTCGACGAGGGCGGTCATCAGGCGCGGGGTGGACACGGCAACGTCCACGCCCCAGGAGTCATCAAAAAGCCACTCATTACGTGGGTTGTTTACACGAGCCACGGTGCGGGGCACACCAAACTCACTACGAGCCAGCAGGGACACCATCAGGTTTGCCTTGTCGTCACCGGTTGCGGCAACGACCACGTCCGCCTTGTTCGGGTGCACCTGGCGCAACACGGACAGCTCGCAGGCATCACCAATATGCCAGCGCACGCCGGGCAGATCGGCACGCTTCTTGGCTTCGGGCTTGGAGTCGATGATGGTCACGTCGTGGCTGTTCATCATGAGCTCTTTGGCGATGGAGGCGCCCACGGAACCGGCACCAACAATAAGGACCTTCACTTACTTTTTACCTTTCGAGGAGTCACGATGGCGGCCGATGAGCTCCACGGGATCGGGTAGCTCCAGGGGAGCGTCACCGATGTGGAATTCATGTTCGACAACGAGGCGGTTGTTGTGCTTCTGCTCGGCGGGTTTCTTCGGGGCGTGGGGATGCTTGCTGCGTCCCGAGGCGGGGGTGTACTCCGCCTCCACTTCTTTGTCTTCAACGCGCGGCGGGCGGGAGAGGATGCGGGTTACGTCCGCAACGTCGTCGGTGTGCATCATCACGTGCACGCTATCACCCTGCTGGTAGGCAGTATCAGGGCGGGGGAGCATACCCTCACCGAAGCGGGTGACGTAGGCGATGCGCACCCCGGCGGCACTTTCGATGCTGGTCAGGGCGTGGCCTGCCCAACCGTCGTTGAGCGGAATTTCGGTGAGCATGAGGCGACCCGAGGGTTCACGGAAATCACCCTTGAGCGCCTGCTCGGGCAGCAGACGGCGCAGCACCTGGTCGGTAGACCAGCGCACCGAAGCGACCGTGGGAATGCCCATGCGCTGGAAGAACTCGGCGCGGTTTGGGTCGTACACACGCGCCACAACGTTCTTTACCTTGAACATTTCGCGTGCCACACGGGCGGCAATAATATTCGAGTTATCGCCCGATGAGACGGCGGCAAAAGCGTACGCCTCGGTAATACCGGCACGCTTGAGGGTGTCCTCATCGAAGCCAACACCGGTCACCAGACGGCCTTCAAAGCCCTTACGCAGCGGCTGGAAAGCGCGTTCGTCCTGGTCAATGACGGCGACCGTATGCCCCGAAGCTTCCAGAGTGCGCGCCAACATGACGCCCACGCGCCCGGCGCCCATAATGACGAAGTGAGGCATACAACCCTCCGAATGTGTTGATGTTTTGTGTCGATAAGGCGTTACCGCCTACCTCTACCAGTGTAATGGGCGGGTGAGGTTCCGCGCCGATGCTCCGTGATATTCCGCTCGCCATGCCCACTATTCGGCTGAATAAAATTGAGCTTTGAAGCTGCGACCTATAGCCTTAACAGCGTGAAGAATCGTTGGGATAAGATGCGCATCGCCCTGACCGGCAGGCCGGTCAGCACGCGAAATCTTTCGGCTGTTAACCTGCCGAAGCGTTACGCTCTGCCTCTTTTCGGCACCGACGGTATCTCCTCGGTCGCCTACGCTGCCGACCAGATGATTCTGACCCTTGCCGCTGCGGGTGCCTCTGCGCTCGCTTTTTCGCCCTGGATTGGTTTGGGCGTAGCGATGGTGGGTCTGCTGGTGATTGGTACCTACCGGTACAACATTAACCAGATTGCCTCCGAGGGCGATATTCAGCTGGTGCACCACAAGCTGGGTGCGCTACCCTCGATTGTGATGGGCGCATCCTCGCTGATGGACTATATGCTCACGGTGGCGGTTTCGATGTCTTCGGCGTCCTCGTTTTTGGTGGCGCTGTACCCGCAGATTCAGGATTGGCGCACCCTCATTGCGGTGCTGCTCATTGTTGCTCTGACGCTGTTTGCGTTGCGCGGTGTGCAATTGCTGGGAAAGATTGCGTACTGGCCGTTGTACGTTTTCTTGGCGTTGTTGGGGGTCACCCTCATTGTGGGTTGGATTCGTGCCGCCACGGGTACTCTGCCGCTGGCTGAATCGGCTACCTACGTGATTGCCCCCGAATACCACGATTATGCCCTGGAAGGGCTGGCGCTGGTATTGCTTCTGGCGCGTTCTTTCTCCGCAGGTGTGGTGGCGTTCTCGGGTGTTTCTACGATCTCTAATTCTGTGAAGTATTTCCGCCGCCCGAAGAAATATAATGCGGCGGTCACCATGATGCTGATGGGCGTGATTACCTCGGTCCTGCTGGTGAGCCTGCTCGGTTTTGCGGCGGCAACCCGTGTGCACATGGTGCACGATACGACCCGTTTTTTGTTCATTGACGGGCACACGCCAGGGGAGTACTTCCACCAGAAGCCGGCGCTGTATCAAGTGGCTTTGGCGATTTATCAGGGTGTTCCGTTCTTCGCGCAGTTGCTGGTGTTTGCCACGGTGGGCGTGCTGATTATCGCCTCGCTGACTGCGTTTACGGGATTCCCGATGATTGCCTCGTCCCTGGCTGATTACCAGTACCTGCCGGTCTTCTTCCGCAGCGTGGAATCACGCGGGCTGTACGCGAATGGTGTGCTGGCGCTGTCGGCATTCTCAATTTTCCTCACCACCATTTTCGGTTCGGATGTGTACTCGCTGATTCAGCTGTACATTGTGGGCATGTGCCTGTCCATGGTGATGGTGCAGCTGGCGGTGGTGCGCTACCGCATACGCCTGCTGCGTATTACTCTCGCGCAGATACCGCGCCGCGCCCTGATTCGTGATATTGCTGTCTCTGCGGTGGGAGTGGTCGTGACCGCCGTGGTGCTGGTCATCGTCGTGGTGACGAAGTTTGCCGCCGGTGCGTGGCTTTCCCTTGGAATGATTGCCCTGATGGTTGGAGGTATGGTTGTGACTCGCCGCCATTATGATGCGGTGGATGCCGCCCTGGACGTCCCCCTGAACGCCGAATCCGTTGCGGATGTGGCAGCCCTGCCTTCGCGTGTGCACGCCATCGTGTACGTGGAGCGTGTGCGCCGCCCGGCGGTTCGTGCCCTCTCCTATGCACGTGCCGGTCGCCCCTCCACGATTGAGGCGCTAACGGTCAACAACGACCGCGCTGCCCTGGAGATCGTGAAGAAGCGCTGGTACGCTCTCGGTATTCCGGTGCCGCTGTCGGTCATTGACTCGCCGTACCGTGACACGGTGGATGCTGTCGTCTCGTATATTCGCCGCCGCCGCAAGAAGTCACCCCGCGATATTTTGGTGGTGTACCTGCCGGAATTCGTGGTGAAGCACTGGTGGCAGCGGCTTCTGCACCGCCGCACGGTGCGTCTCCTCAAGCGGGCGCTTCTGCACGAGCCGGGCGTTATGACGGCCACCGTGCCCTGGGCGATGCATGAGGATGAGGTGTATGATGAGAATTTTGATCAGCGTTTACAAAGCGAAGAATCAACGGTAGAAGCAGAGCCCCCAACGGCATCTGTTGCCCCGAAGATTACTCGTTCTGCCGGTGGCGGCCGTGAACTGATTCAGAGCAACCGCCACGCGGTGTACCGCGGCCGCCTGCACGAGGCGGACGCGGTGGCGAGCGAGAAGAAACGCCAGCCGTAATAATCGCCTGGTGCCTAGAAATAATTGCCCAGCGCCCTGCCCGGTCAATTGCCCTGCAACTTTGCTTGAACACCCCGTATAACGCCTGGACTTTGCCTTTTGCAATGGATGAGGCACCCCTTGCGGGGGCGTCGGAACCGGAGCGAAGGCACAATCGGGTGTAAAATAGTTCACATTAAGTGATTCTTTTAGGAGACAATGCTGTGACCCACACTGCTACCACGCCTGCCGCCTCCAACAACGTAGACGGATACAGCGTCGGGCAGACCCTCACCGTCACCTGTGAGGCGCCCGCGCACGGCGGCGCCTTCGTAGCGCGTACCGAACAGGGCGTCATCTTCGTGCGTCACGGCATCGTCGGCGAACAGGCAGAAGTGCGCATCACCGCAATCGGCCCCAAGCGCCGCTTCTACTTCGCAGACGTCATCTCCGTATCCGTACCCTCCCTGGAACGCCGCCCCCACCCCTGGATTCAGGCGGATGCGCTCGCCACCGAAGAGGAACGCGCCACAGCAACCGGCGTACCCGAACTGCTCGGCGGCATGGAATATGGCCACATCAGCCTGGCCGAGCAGCGACACTACAAGACCGATATTGTCCGCACCCAAATCAACCGGCTGGGCGGCCTGCCCCTCGAATCACCCCTGCTGACCAACCTCATCGTTGAAGAGCTACCCCTGCGCGGTAACAACGAAGGCCTGTCCTGGCGTACCCGCGTGCGCTACAACGTGACCAAGGTCCGCACCCAGCCCAGCGACCAGAAGAACAGCGGCAAGAAGAACCCCGCCGTCACCTGGCGCGTCAGCATGCACCCCTACCGCGCCTCCCAGCCCGTACCGGTCGTAGACTTTCCCCTCGCCGCACCCGAACTGCGTAACCTGGAGCTTGAGCGGCTGAACCTGCGCGGCGTAGGCGAAGTCGAGGCAACCGTCTCCTCCCGAGGCAGGATTCTTCTGCAGTTCATCGTTGACCCGCGTTTCTCCATCGAAGAAGTCGCCAAGGACATCGAACAGCAGGCATCCGACGCCTGGGGACTGCTCGCCAAGCGCAAGATCTCCCTTTTCTTCACCCCGCAGTCCACCTCGAATGGCAAGCCCAAGCGCCGCCGCCCCGGCTCCGCCCACAGCCCCTACCGCCGCGTACCCGAAGGCGACCAGCTGCTCGGCGCGGGCCTGCGCTCCGTCACCGAAGAAGTCACCTTCGGCTCCCGCCGATTCAGCTACCAGGTGTCTGCCGGCGGCTTCTGGCAGATTCACCGCGCCGCCCCCTCCACCATGGTCGGAGCCATGCTCAACATGCTCCGCCCGCAGGAAGGCGAATGCACCCTCGACCTGTACGCCGGTGCGGGCCTGTTCACCGCCGCACTCGCAGATGCCGTGGGTGCGACGGGTACCGTCATCAGCATTGAGGGTTCCCCGGTGACCCATAAGGATGCCCGCTCGAACTTCGCGCCTGATGGTTGTTCTCGCACGGAAAACTCTGCGGACACCCGTATTGAGGTGATTCGTGGCGACGTGGCACGCCACCTGGTCGATTTGAAGACCGCCCTTGAGTTTGGTGAAATCCCCGCTATTGATGCGGTGGTCCTTGATCCATCCCGTGAGGGTGCGAACCGAACCACCCTGGAACGCCTGGATGCGCTGGACCCCAAACGTATTCTGTACGTGGCATGTGACCCGGCATCCCTGGGGCGTGACACCGGTATTTTGCGTGAGCTGGGTTGGGACATGGTGCAGCTTCGGGCCTTTGATATGTACCCGAATACGCATCATGTGGAGTCGGTGGTGCTTTTTGAGCGTGCCCCGGCGAAGCCTCGTCCGCGCCGCCGCCGCACCACGTAGCGTGCAACTAGTTGCCGTTACAAAGAAGCACATAATTGCTGTGTTGGGCGGGTTGGGCTGTTCACCAGCCTACCCACTAGGGGTTATTTCAGGCTGTTTTCGCTCAATCCGGTGCGTCTTGCTCTGCGGGAGCATAAATCTGCTTTTTGGCACTGTAAACGGTAGAATCATTGAAGAACCAACGCACGGAATGAGCCGTGCCCCAACCTTGAGGAGTGTGGGTGTATGTCCGCTGAAAACGCATTGCCGCAGGAGGAGACCCCGAATAGCGCCCCCGGTGGCGCACCCACCGCTGACTACAGCATTGGCGATGGTGCCACTGCCAAGTTGCTCCCGGGTATTCAGTCCCCGGCAGACCTGCAGAACCTCAGCTACGAGCAGTTGGAGGAGCTCTCTAAGGAAATTCGCCAGTTCATCGTGACGAATGTGTCGGCAACCGGTGGTCACCTGGGTCCGAACCTGGGCGTTGTGGAGCTGACTCTCGGCATTCACCGTGTCTTCGAATCTCCTAAGGACAATATTCTTTTCGACACCGGCCACCAGTCCTATGTGCATAAGCTGGTGACTGGTCGTCACGCGTTTAAGACTCTGCGTCAGAAGGGAGGCCTGTCGGGTTATCCGGATCGCGACGAATCTAAACACGATATTATTGCTTCTTCGCACGCCTCCAGCTCGATTTCGTGGGCTGACGGTATTTCTCGCGCGCATAAACTTAACGGCGAAGATGACCGCTACACCGTGGTTCTCATTGGCGACGGCGCGCTGACCGGTGGCATGGCGTGGGAGGCTGTAAACAATATTGCTGCCGACCGCACCCGCAAGGTCGTGATTGTGGTCAACGATAACGGCCGCTCCTACGCGCCGACTATTGGCGGTTTCGCAAACCAGCTGTCTGAGCTCAAGCACGGTGTGCAGCAGCAGGTGGATCGCGTGCGCCTTGACCACCGCTACGACAACGCCCTGGATGCTGTGCGTATCGGTCTACAGCGTGGCGGTCCCGTCGGTCAGATGGTGTACCGCGGTCTGCACGGCATGAAGGCGGGCATTAAGGACGTTGTCGTACCTAAGGGTATTTTTGAAGACCTGGGCATGAAGTACGTGGGCCCCATTGACGGCCACGACCAGCAGGCTGTGGAGAACGCACTGACCGCGGCGAAGAACTACGCCGGCCCGGTGATTGTGCACGCCATTACCGAGAAGGGCCACGGTTACGCGCCTGCCCGCGCGAATGAGGACGACCAGTTCCATGCGGTGGGCCAGATTGACCCGCTGACCGGTGAGGATGTTTCGACCAGTACCTCTGAATCGTGGACCAGCGTTTTTGGCCGCGAAATCGCGGATATTGCTGATGAGCAGGAGAACGTTGTCGGTATTACCGGCGCGATGCTCATTCCCGTGGGTCTGCGCGAATTTCAGAAGCGCCACCCCGAGCGCGTTATTGACGTAGGTATCGCTGAGCAGCACGCCGTGGCGATGAGTGCCGGCCTGGCGTACGGCGGTATGCACCCGGTGGTTGCCCTCTACGCAACCTTCCTGAACCGTGGCTTTGACCAGTTGCTCATGGACGTTGCTCTGCACAAGGCGGGCGTGACCGTGGTGCTGGACCGCTCCGGTATTACCGGTCCGGACGGCGCAAGCCACCACGGTATGTGGGATTTGGCGATGCTGCAGTTCATTCCGGGTCTGCACCTGGCGGCTCCGCGTGATGGTGCGACCCTGCGCGAAGAGCTGCGTGAGGCTGTAGCTATTAACGATGCACCGACCGTGATTCGCTATCCGAAGGGCTCCGTGGGCGAGGACATTCCCGCCCTGGAACGTCGTAACGACGGCGTGGATGTACTGGCACGAACTGATAAACCCCACCCGGAGACCGGCCAGCGTGATGTGCTGTTCGTCGCTGTTGGTGCTATGGCCCGTGTGGCCCTGGAAGCCTCGAAGGTGCTTGCCGCCGAGGGTATCCAGTCCACCGTGGTTGACCCGCGCTGGGTGATGCCGGTGCCATCTTCGGTTATTGAGTTAGCGCGTGATCACCGCATTGTGGTGACCATTGAGGACGGCGTACGTTCCGGCGGTGTGGGTTCACGCATCCGCCAGGAAATGCGTGCGGCCGGTGTGGATACCGCGCTGAGCGAGCTGGGTCTGCCGGCGGAGTTCATTCCGCACGCTTCCCGCGAGCAGATTCTGGAAGAGGTCGGCCTGACTGCGGAAACCATTATCGCTGACCTGCGTGCGCAGCTGGCTGGCGATAAGGTTCCGTTCGCTCGTGAAGAGGGCCAGAAGCCGCGCCACACCCGCTAGATATTCCGGTCTGCGCTTCCTCAGCCATCGGCTCTCAGCGGTAGATTCTCAATAATAGACAGCATAGGCAGACAGAAGCCCCGCCCATCATAACTGATGGGCGGGGCTTTGCTGTATGCACTATGCTGTATCCACTATACGGGGCACTATCGGCCAGCGCCTGAGCTTATGAGCATGAGAAGTAGTGGTTTTAGGAATTGTTAGTAGTGCCGCTGACGAAAATCTTGCCGCCTTTCACCTGCACCGGGTAGCTGGTCAGAGGCGCCTCCGCAGGGCCGTGCACTACTGAGCCGTCAGCTACGGCGTATTCGGAGCCGTGGCAGGGGCACACGATACGGTTGGAGTCCTGCACCTGTACCTGACAACCTTGGTGGGTGCACACGGTGCTGAACGCCTTGTATTCACCTGAAGAGGGCTGTGACACGATAACAGTCGTGGAGCCATGGGTCAGACGCGCCGCCTTGCCCACACCCACAGCGGAGGCAGAACCTACCTCAATGGTACCTTCAGGTGCGGTGACGGCGGAGTCCCCCTCAGCGCAGGAAGCAAGTAGGGCACCGGACGCGACGGCACCGGTGACGAGGGTTGCGCGTCGGGAGAGGACGCGCGCAGAAGATTCAGTCTCGGCGGTAGCTGCTACGGTATCGACAGCATTAGATTCGATGGCGGCAGATGCAGTGGGCGAGGAGCATGCCTTCTGAGAGCGGCAGCATCCGTTGGATGCGGGCATGGTGGTTCCTTTCGTGTACTCTCTCCGCCCTAGGCCGGTTTAGGATAAAAAGCGAATGAGAGCAGGCTAAGCTTGGTTTGTATTGCTCCCGACACAAATTTCTGAGGCAAACTTCCGAGGCACACAAAATACCGGTCGGGTGGGCGCATCAGCAACACACCCAACCGGCACACGTCTATTTAGCATTAGTGAAAGCTACCCTAGATGGCGGGCAAAAATCGGTGCAATCACGGGGGCAACCAGACCCGTCTGCCACGAACGCGCACCGTACTCGGCGAGTGCACCCCGCAGGGTCTGCTCATCAAAACGAGTTGGCGGCTCCCAGCAGAGGCGGCGAACATAATCGGTCGTGATCAGGTTCTGCGCCGGAATATTCAACTCCTCAGAGAGGCCATCAATTGCCTGACGAACCTCGGTGAACAGCGCCAAGTTTTCGGGGCGCTTAGACTCCCACGCCTTCAACGGCGGAGGGGCAGTTGACGGCAAAGTGAACGGTACGGCGTTCTCACCACGTGCTGCCGCGGCAATAGCACGCACCCAACGCGGGCCCTCACGACGCAAACTGCGCGTCTGAAAACCGGGAATTGACATAATAGTGGGCACGTTACGCGGCATGGTGCGTGCCGCCTCTACAATCGCAGAGTCGGGCAGCAGACGCTTCGCGTCAACGTCCTTCTTACGCGCCAGCGAGTCACGCTCAAACCACAGGTTACGCAGCGCCGTCAGCTGTTTGACCGAACGCAGCATCGTGCGGCCCTTCGTCTTACGCCAACGCTCCGGCTGATCCGCAGGATTCTTCACCGGGGTCTTGCACAGGTACTCAAACTCCTCCAGGGCGTACTGTAGCTTACCCTGCTGGCGGAGCAAATCCTCCAATGCGTCACGCAAATCAATGAGCACGTCAACGTCCAGCAGTGCATAGTTCAGCCAGGACTCCGGCAGGGGGCGGCGCGACCAATCTTCCTTCGAGTGCTTCTTCGCCAGCTTATAGCCGAGCAGCTCCTCAACGGTTGCACCCAGGTTCACGCGCTCCAGACCGGCAAGACGCGCACCAAGCTCCGTATCAAACAGACGGTTCGGGCGCATACCGAGCATATCCAGGCTCGGGAAGTCCTGAATTGCGGCGTGAATAACCCACTCAGCATCCGCCAGGGCATCGTTAATAATGCGCAAATCCTTAAACGCCTCAGGGTCGATCAAGTACAGCTGATCTTCACGCTTAAGCTGCACCAAAAAAGCACGTGAACCGTAGCGGATGCCCTGGGCACGCTCCGTATCAACAGCCACCGGGCCGGACGCCGCCACCAACTGTTCAGCGGCACGACGCAGGCCGCTCTCAGTGGTGATGAGAGTCGGAATCGGTGAGGAAGGGGTCTCCAGAGGAACAACGTCAGGGACTTCGATACCGTGAAGGGTCAGCTGAGGGGTGCCTGCGGCATTCTGTTCAGCTGCGGTACTCATGCACTCAATCCTTTTCCTCTGTCTGGTTCGACGCGCCCATACGATGCGCCAGATGCCCGGGTGGCCCATGCCCGAGTAAATACGAGCCCGGGCGGGGTAGCGTGCCCGCGAAGGCACTACGCCATTTTACCCGCCCGAGCTTAAAGCCTCGAATTTTAGAGAGACTCACAATAAGGGGTTCACCGGCGTGCCTGCTGGGGGTTATCGCCGGGCTTTATTCGGCGGTTTCCGCCTCGTCAGCTGGCGCCTCGTCAACCGGAGCATCACCAGCCGGGGCCTCACCGGGCTGTGCTTCACCAGCCGGGGTCAGCGTCAGACACACCGAATTGATGCAATACCGCAGATCTGTGGGAGTCGGGTAGCCCTCACCCTCAAACACGTGACCCAGGTGCGAATCGCAGGCGGCGCAACGCACCTCCACACGGTGCATACCGAACGTGGTGTCCTCCAGGTAACGCACACGGTTCTCAGCCAGCGGTGCGAAAAACGACGGCCAACCACAATGCGAATCGAACTTCTGATCGGAACGGAACAGCTCCGTACCGCAGGCACGGCAAGAATAGACACCCTCAGTGTGGGTGTTCCAGTATTCGCCGGTGAACGCGCGCTCAGTGCCGCCCTCACGCAGAACAGCGTATTCTTCAGGCTTGAGCACTTCACGCCAGTTCTTGGCGATAGCACCCACGCCGGGTAGCGAATTGCCCATCATGACTCCTTCAGTTTGCTCTCATGCCTAGGCTCTTACGGCATATGTAACGCCGCGGCCGGGCGGATTATTCCCGCTGAGCGCGGACTAAGCGCGGATGCCAGCGTACTTGCCGTTGGTGAGCTTCAGTAGATCGTCAGGGGCGAGCTCAACGTCCAGGCCGCGCTTACCGCCAGAGACCATAATCGTGTCAAAAAGCTGCGCAGACTCATCGAGCAGGGTGGGGGAGGGGGTCTTCTGACCCAGCGGAGAAATACCGCCCACCACGTAGCCGGTGCGGCGCTCAGCGACCTTCGGGTTGCACATGGAGGCGCTCTTCCACCCCAGAGCAGCGGCGGCTGCCTTAATGTTCAGCTTGCCAGACACCGGCACGATTGCGACAGCGAAATCCTTCTCGTGCACAATCAGTAGGGTCTTGAACACCTGTTCCTCGGAGGCGCCGAGGTTCTTCGCGGCCTCTTCACCGAAGGAGGTGACACCCTCAACGTGCTCGTATTCGCGCATCTGGAAGGGGGTATTCGTCTCGGTCAGCAACGCTACGGCGGCGGTTGCTGCGCCACTCTTCTTACCTTTAGTTTTCTTAGCCATAGACACCATTTTACGGAAGTCACCATGCACTGTGGGGTGCGTTTGTGATCCTGCCGCCGCCCCTCCTCATGCCCGTAATGTGGCGGGCAACTCATGCGGCTCACGCGGGGTGTTAGACAGTACTACACTTAAAGCGGAAGTCACATCGCCGTCACTGAAGAAAAGAGTTTTTGTGCCCACCACGACCGTACACTTGACCGACCGCATTCCTCGCGTTTCTGCTGATGAGTTGCTGGCGGGTTTCCGCCCCTCTGAGCGTTTTGGTGAAGTGTCTTTTGATAGCTACATTCCTGATCCGAATCAGCCGTCGCAGGCTGAGGCTGTGCAGAAGCTGAAGGATTTTGGCGACAAGATTAATGGTGGCGGCGCTGGTGCCGGTTTCTTTGGTCGCCTGTTTGGGGGCAAGAAGAAGGATTCGACGAAGTCTGGCCTGTACCTTGACGGCGGTTTTGGTGTGGGTAAGACTCACCTGTTGGCGTCGCTGTGGCATTATGTGGACGGCCCGAAGGCGTTCGGTACTTTTGTGGAGTACACGAACCTGGTGGGTGCGTTGACGTTCCGTAAGACGGTTGAGGCGTTGAGCAGCTACAAGCTGGTATGTATTGACGAGTTTGAGCTGGATGATCCGGGTGATACTGTGCTCATGTCTCGTCTGATGCGTGAGCTGGCGGATGCTGGCGTGAAGCTTGTGGCGACCTCGAACACGCTGCCTGGTGCGCTGGGTGAGGGCCGTTTCGCGGCTGAGGATTTTAAGCGTGAGATTCAGGTGCTTGCTTCGCAGTTTGAGGTGCACCGTGTGGATGGTGAGGATTTCCGTCACCGTGGCCTGCCTGCCGCCCCGGAGCCTGTTGCTGATGATGCGTTTGATGCGAAGGTTGAGGAAGTGTTCGGCGGCCAGACTGTTGGTGTTGATAACTTCGCTGACCTGGTGGAGCATCTGGCGAAGGTACACCCGTCGCGTTACCGTCAGCTGATTGATGGCCTGGATGGTATTGCGTGGCGTGATGTTCACCCGATTACTGAGCAGTCGGTGGCGTTGCGTTTTGTGGTGTTGGCTGACCGCCTGTATGACAAGGACTTGCCGATTGTTTCTTCGGGTGTGCCTTTTGACAAGGTGTTTACTGAGGAGATGCTGGCTGGTGGTTATCAGAAGAAGTATTTCCGTGCGGTGTCTCGTTTGACTGCGTTGGCTCGTGAGGGCATGCTCGGCGAATCTGAGTAGCCGCCGCCTGGCGTTGCGAAACTGGGCAGCGTGAATCCCGTAGCGTGAACCGTGTAGTGTGAATCGCGCCGAAAAGTTTATATAGTAAAGACCCCCGCCGGATGCTCCACGAGAGGATCCGGAGGGGGTCTTTGTTTGCCTTGGCTAGTCTTCGTTATCAAGCTTGAAGCTCTGCAGGCCTAGCTTGGTGGTGTACACCAGTTCGTAATCGCAGAGCCTGTATGAGTACACGCCTGCTTCGACCTCTTCGAAGGGCAAGATGAGCTGCCCCTCCAGCATGAATGACTTCTGCCAGTTTTCGATGCGTTCCTTTTCCAGCTGGTCGAGTGCGGCATCGAAGCGGAGCTTTCCGCCCTCGATGCGGTGGTTGGGTGCATCTGAGTATTGGTAGGGGAGTCGAATCGATGAAGCCGCAAGTTGCATGCTCTGCCAGTAAGTCGGCGGGTCATCGGCTGAAGCGTCAAAGCGAAGAGAATCAGTCTCGTCTGTGCCGTTGATGGAAGGCAAAAGTCGGTAGCTTTTAATCGCACTCTTGGGGTTGCCCGGTTGGTTCCGTTCCACAATGATTGCGATAACCTCCAATGAGGAATCGGTATCACGAACCTTTGCCTCGCCGATTTGCTCGTCAGAGAATCGCTGGTCGTTGGACTGGAGGAGACTCTTCATGCAGTCCGCCATGGTGTACTGTTCACCATGAGGTGCGCAGAGCAGGTAGCCTTTAGCACGGACATTGGCTAGATCCTTACCTTTCTCACATTCCTGCTTGGCGCTCTCGTAGACTTCTGCCCAGGCACTAGGAATCTCAGTAGACGTATTTTCCTGGTAGGTCTTCTGCACCAGTGGACTGATGTCCGCAGGGATTCGAATCGGTTCACTGTCGAAGTGGGGGAGTAGCTGCGCGTAGCTATTGAGTAGAATCATTGGCTCGTAGACTGCCTTAGATCCACGCGGGAAATCGGGCGCCTCATCGTGTGATCCGAAAGTTTCAATTCCTCGCACGTAGCACACCGGCTTGCGGTATGCGGGGGTGCGTTCTGAGCTACTGCGGCTATCGTGACGGTGTAGGCGTCCCATGCGCTGAAGTACCAGGTCGACCGGCGCGAAGTCGGTAATCATTACGTCAAAGTCCAGGTCAAGCGACTGTTCGATGACCTGCGTGCCCACCACGATGAGGCGGTGCGGGCGCGAAGAATCCTCCCCGTCAGCTTCGTTGTAGTGCGCCTTCTTGCCGAGCTTCGATACGAGGAGTTCTTCTTGCTCGGCACGGTGGGTGGCGGTAAAGCGAGAGTGGGTGAGGATGACGTGCTCTTCACCGAACTGTTCACTCAGAAATGCGTGCATTTCCTGGGCTCGTCCAACGGTGTTGCAGATGACTGCGGCGCATCCGTGATCATTGGCGAGCGGTTCGAGTACGTTCAGGACGCTTTCGGGGCTGTCGTCAATGAGTTTCAGCTCGATTTCGGTTTGCTCTACGGGCTGTTCAACCTTCCATTTCTTGGGAGTTCCGTTGTCCTCAGCGGTGAGCGTGTGGACAACGGGGTAATCCAGATCGAGGATGGGTTCTTCGGACGCTTCCGGCTTAGGTGCTGCCTGAATACCTGCGAGTCGAGCTTTCATTTTCGCCATCAGGTCATTCTGTGATGGGGGAGCAGGAGCAGCTACTTTGTTCGGTTCTGCTCCAACCTTTAGACCCTTGGCGTAGCTCTTCATGAGCTCATCACGAGTAGCTGACGGCAGGGTTGCCGACATGAGAATAACGGGCGCATTCATCTGACCCAGCCAGTAGAGCGCAGCAGAAAGATACCGGCTCATATACGCATCGTAGGCGTGAACCTCATCAATGATGATGACCTTAGAAGCGAGGCCAAGGTATCGGAGCATCACATGCCGTGCTTGCAGAGCGGTCATGAGAACTTGGTCGATGGTGCACACAATAAAGCTGGAGAGAAGCCCCTTCTTCGTACCGCTGAGCCAGCTGTGCCGGGCGAGAGACGTTCCGGGACGCAGCGTTTTTCGATTATTTTCTCGCCCGTGGGTAAAGGATTCGTCGAAAATATCTGCCTTGGAGAGCGCCTCGTAGGACTTGTTGAAGCGGTTCTTGGAGTGGCCCAGGAACATGGAGTGCGGCTCAATAGGTTCGCCGTGTTCTTGCGCCACGTTATTTGTCTGGTATTCCACCCATTCGATAACACGGTCAAAGAGGGCATTAGAAGTCGCCTGGGTGGGTGCTGCGAAGGCTATGCCGGTGCGACCGGTTGCCTGTGCGAGGAACTCGGCAGCGATGAGACCGGCTTCGGTCTTACCCTGACCCATGGGTGCTTCGATGCACATCATGCCGCCGCTTTGCATGGAGCGTGCCGCTTTGACTACGACTTCCTGCATGGGGCGTAGGCTCGGGTTGCTCCACCCAAAACGGGATGCGTAAAGATCTGCTGCGGGGGTATCGGGATTAGTGTCCAGTGCGGCAATCCAGCGCTGTTCAAGCCCGAGCGTCTGCCAACCAATGCGCGCTCGCTGTTCCTGTTCGGCTGAGCCAAAGGTGCCCATGGGGAAGAAATCAGGGTTTGAGGCAATCCAGTCTGACATGATGACGAAACCGGTGATGCAGAACTGCACGGAGACGGGGATAGTCTGTCCGCGCTGTGCTAACTGATGCAATGCCGAGGATGCGCCAAAGCGTTCCAGAGTGATGTTGTAGAGTTCTTGCCAGGCGGCATGCCATTTGGGGGAGAGACGCTCCAAAATGACGTTGCTTAGATCTGCTGAATTAGAGCGGTAGTCTGCGGGTGTGCCGTGGTGCGCGCCAGAGATGCTTGCGAGAGTTTCAGCAACTTCACGCGATATGCCCTCAATGTTGCTGGTGAGCAGGTGAATGAGGATGCTCTGGCTGTACTTGCTGTGGGGGCATCGCAAGCTGCTAGTAGGCGTGACAAGGTCTTCGGGGAACTCAAAGTCCTGCTGCTCGATACGCTGACGGTACACGGCGAGGTTTTCGTCGCGTCGCGCATCGAGCTGCCCGGAGAATTCGGGGGTTGCTTTGCCCATATCGTGGGTGGCGGTGAGCCAGCATACCAGCGCGCGCGTATCTTCCATTGAAAGGTGGAGATGCTCACTGAATCGTTTCTGCAGACCGGGTGCGAGCCATGTATCCCAGAGTCGGGCGGCAACAGAACCGGCATCGAGCATGTGCTGGACGAGGGAGAGACCGCGGGTGGGGGAGTCCTTGTCTCCTGTTTTTGCCCAGAATGATGCCGTTTCAGGTGTTGAAAGATACTTAGGGGCGGGTGCCATGATTCTCCTTAGACGGTAGACTAGTGCGTACCTCGCTGCGGTGCGAGGTGTATGTTCCCCGAAGCAGACGGGGATGAGCCAGTATTTATAAAATTGGTTGATGTGGTCCCTGCGCTAGCGGGGATTCTGCTTCCATTGCGTCTGGTTTCACTCTACACCTTAAAAATATCAAAGGTATTAATAAATTGGTAGATTTACTTGACTTAACCTTCTTGGTGCTCCTATAGTGGAATTATCAAGCCACTGGAGGCCCACCAAGAGCCCCCTGACAAGGCTAAATTAATGGTCCACTCCCATTGTGGACTAGAAACCATTTTTATGACTGCTCATTCGTCACTCGACAGTGAGCTGATTTCGATGATGAAAGGAGTGAGAATGGCTAGCTTGGAAGAACCCCGCTTCAATCTTGTTGATGAAGCATGGATCCCGGTTCGACTGAAAACGGGCGAGGTTGCTGAGCTGTCACTCCATGATTTCTTCAAGCGGGTGTATGAGATTGACCGAATTCAAACGGATAATCCGCTAACCGATGTTGCAATCTTGAGTGTTGCGCTCATTATCTTTGCGCGCGCCACTTTTCTTAGCGAAGGCGTTAAGAGCTCTGGTGGCGCGGCTCCTTGGACTCGCCAGATGCGTGAGTCCGACGCTAATAACCTGACTGCTGTTCTGGGATACCTTGAAATTTTCAAGGACCGTTTCTGGCTGGTAGGCGGTGACCGCCCCTTTATGCAGGTGCATGATTTGCACACGGCTAAGGGAGACACCAAACCCGTTAGCCGCTTGCTTTTGGACTCGGAGAGCGAGTACTTCTCGGTTCGTGCTGAAAAGACCTTGGACTCTCTGAGCTTTGCCGAGGCAGCACGCTACCTGCTGACGATTCAAGCCTGGGACTATTCCGGTATTAAATCTGGCGCAGTGGGTGACCCCCGTGTTAAGGGCGGTAAGGGCTACCCTCTGGGCGTTGGCTGGTACGGCACCACCGGTAAGGTGATTGTTCACGGTGCCAACATGATGGAAACCCTGCTGTACAGCCTCGACTATGAGCAGCTGACTGATGATGAGTCGTTTGCTCTTGACCTCCCGGTATGGGAACGTGCTGAACCTGATACCGCTGCACCCCGCGCCTATACGGGAGGGTCTGCCGCGGCTTATAAAGATGAGCCGGGTCCTGCGAGCGGTATGTGCGAGATTTTGACCTGGCAGTCGCGTCGCATCCGCCTACACCATGACGGCGAGCGCGTAACTTCGGTCCTTGTTGCTAACGGCGATAAGTGGTTTGACCGCAATACCTATACTGACCCTCTGACGGGTTATCGCTACAGCAAGAACCAGTCGTCGAAGACCGAACAGGTGTGGATGCCTCAGGCTCATTCGGCTGAACGCACTCTGTGGCGTGGTGCTGATGCTCTGCTGACTCGTCTCACCCCGGAATCGGAGAAGCAGAATAAGCCTGCTCCTGTGATTCGTCAGTTGGGTTCGGGAAGGTACTTCCCGACCGACGCGGAGGTACAGGTTCAGCTGGTGGGCGTTGAATACGGCAACCAGAGCGCCGTGATTGAGAACATTATTTCTGACTCGATGACCCTTGAGCTTTCTCTGCTGACTGATGAAGGTATGAGTGCCTCCCAGATGGTGCGTGAAAATATTCAGTCAACCATGGATGCGGCAATTGCTCTTGGGCAGTTTGCGGGTAATTTGTTGCGTGCCGCAGGTCGGGAATATGAATTCCGTGCAGATGCTACCGAAGCCGTACTTAACCGTATGGAGGAGTCTTTCCGCCTCTGGCTTGCAAATCAGGGGGCTGCAGAAGACATCTCTGTCAAGAAGGAAGAATGGCAGCGTCTGGTGCGTAACGCTATCCAGCACGAATCGAACATCCTTATTGATAGTGCAGGCCCCAAGGCTATGCTTGGCTTCTTTGGTAAGGATCTTTCCGGGAACGAAGTTCTTTACAGTGTTGCTCACGCAGAACGGCAGCTCCATGCGCGTCTGCGTAAGATCATCCCTTTGGCTTATCAAGCCTCTACCTCTCACTCACATCAGGAGGACACGAATGAGTGACCGTACTGCGCAGAATGACCTGCAGCAGTTTATTGCTGCAAAGGTGATGCGTCTTTACCACCAGAAGAGTAGCGGTGTTTCGTCTGCTACTGCACAGCTGGCGAAGCTTCGCCGGGGAACGGGTGAACCGCCCTTGGCTCATCCTGAGCTTTGGGGATTCGTCCTGGAGAAGGAAGACGGTACTGAAGGTATCCCCGAAGAGTACCGCGGTAAGGGCGACCAGCCGAGTAACGCGGAGAATGCTGCATACACTGCTTTGACTCTTTTTGCTCTGCACCAGCAGGCGCAGAATCAGCCTATGCATGTTGCCGGTGTTTCTTTCGGTCAGGCAGTCGGTCGCTTGGTCAGTCAGACTACTTCTTCGATGAAGAAGCGTTTTGATTCTCTGCTGACTGCTCAGACGGAGAACGCTCGCCAGCATTACCTGCGTAGCCTGATTACTCTTCTCCGTTCCGAAGGTATTGCGTTTGACTACGGTCGATTCGCGACTGACTATATGTACCTTCTGAACCCCACGACGCAGCAGAAGGTTCTGTACCGCTGGAACCGTGACTTCTCCTACGGGCTCGTCCCTGTTCGCGCTGTTGCGAACAAAACCACTAAGTAACTATCACTCCTGAAAGAAGGAAAAATCATGACTACTTTCGTTGATATCCATGCCCTGCAGACCCTGCCCCCGTCGAACATTAACCGTGACGACACAGGCAGCCCCAAGTCCGCTTTCTTTGGCGGCGTTCAGCGTCAGCGTGTTTCCAGCCAGGCTTGGAAGTCCGTTATTCGCCGCGATTTTGAGTCGCACCTCGACCGCTCGAAGCTGGGCGTACGTACCCGCCTGGTTGCTGACAAGGTAGTGGCGCGTATCTTGGAGCTTGCACCCGAATTTGATGATGAGAAGGCTGAGGCGGCTGTCGTAGAGGCTTTCAAGGCGGCAAAGATTAAGCTGGAGAAGCCGAAGAAGAAGGAAGACGAAGAAGCAGGCCGTGCTGTTTCTGGCTACCTGATTCTGTTGAGCAACCAGCAGATTGACAAGCTGGCACAGGCAATTATTGATGCTAATGGTGAGAAGCTTGTTGCGAAGGATGTTAAGGAAATCCTCGATACCAACCACAGCGTTGATATCGCTCTCTTTGGTCGTATGCTGGCAGAAGCTGCCGACTTCAACGTTGACGCAGCATGCCAGGTAGCGCACGCCCTGAGTGTTCACGGCTCTGAGCCTGATTTCGACTACTACACCGCCGTGGATGACGTCGTTCGTTCTTCGGATGACGCTACCGGTGCGGGCATGATTGGCACCGTTGAGATGGCGGCAAGCACCTTCTACCGCTACGCCAACATCAACCTGGATGCACTGAACGCTAACCTGGGTGATACTTCTGCAAGTGTTGAGGCAACCCTCGCGTTTGTCCGTTCCTTCATCAACTCCATGCCTACCGGTAAGCAGAACTCTTTCGCCGCACGCACCCTGCCTGACGCGGTTATCGTGACCGTTCGTAACGACCGTCCTATCTCCTACGTGAACGCCTTCGAGAAGGCTATCACCGAGGTTGAGGGCCGCCGCGTGGCTGCTGCCCGTGCGCTCGCATCTGAGGCTAAGAACATTGAAGAAGCGTACGGTTACAAGCCTGTTGCTTCGTATGTTCTGGCTTTGGGTGACCTCAAGGAAGAACTGGCTGGTCTTGGCGAATCTGTTTCTCTGAAGGGTCTGTTGGAGTCCCTCGAAGCTCAGCTGACTGCTCTCACCTCTCAGGAGTCCTAATGCCTACCCTGCTCTTGAAGATGAGCGGGCCGTTGCAGTCATGGGGCACTCAGAGCCGTTTCCGTCGCCGTGATGCTGGGCATGAGCCGAGCAAGTCTGGCGTGATTGGAATGGTCGCTGCAGCCCTGGGGCGCTCGCGTAACGAGCCGGTTGATGACCTGGTTTCGTTGAAGTTTGCGGTGCGTACGGATGCCCAGGGTACCCTGATTCGTGACTATCAGACCGCTAAGAACTGGGCTAAGAACCCGAATGGTGCGGCTTCTCTTTCGACCCGTATGTACCTTTCGGATGCTGTTTTTGTGGTGGCTCTGGAAGGCGAACGTGAACAGCTGGAGACTATCGAATCTGCACTGAAGAAGCCTGTGTATCCTCTGTATCTTGGGCGACGTGCGTGCCCGGCTAGCTACGACCTTGTCCTGGGTATCCGTGAGGAGTCAGCTGAGGAAGCTCTGCGTTCGTTGGAGTGGCAGGTTCCTGAGTATCGTCGTAAGGATTTTCCGAGCCCGGTAGCGTTGCGCATCTTGCGTGATGCGTTGCCTGGTGAACGTGGCGACTTGGTGCGGGATATTCCGGTGAGTTTCAGCTCGGAGCATCGTCAGTATGCTTCGCGTGAGGTTGTGTCGGTTGAGCCTGTTCTCGTAAATATCAAGGACGATCAGCTTGCACAGAACGGGGAGGAAGGGGCTTCTGCGAAGAGCCCTTCTGCCCAGGATTCTGAGCCTGATTATATGAAGGCGGTGATGGAAGCATGACGTATTTTTCTCGTTTCATGATTAATCCGCAGCGTCGTGGTGCGTGGAAGTTGTTGCGTAGCCCGCAGGCGATGCATGCTGCTGTGATGGCGACTTTGCCGCCGGATACGGACTATTCTGAGAGCCGTATTCTGTGGCGTTTGGATGAGTTTCAGCATGCTCCGGTTCTGTACATGTTGAGCCCTGAGGAGCCTGATTTTTCGGCTCTTGTGGAGCAGGCTGGATGGCATAATCGCCGTGGTGAGAGCGCTCATTATGGTCGTTTGCTGGCGAAGCTGGAGAACGGTCAGGAGTGGGCTTTCCGCCTTGCCGCGAACCCGGTGAAGCGTCATACGAATCAGCAGACGGGTAAGCGTGAGGTGTTCCCGCACGTGACTGTTACCCAGCAGCAAGCGTGGATTCGTGAGCGTGCTCCGCAGTGGGGATTTGAAGTAATTCCTAGTGTTGAAGGTCAGGATGTCGAGGAGTGCCCGATGGTTTCTTCTCGTCAGGATCTTGCGTTTGCCCGTCGTAACGCTGAGGGCAAGGTTGGTAAGGTGACTCACCGTAAGGCTCAGTTTGATGGTGCTCTTCGCATCACTGATGTTGAGCTGTTCCGTCAGTCTTTGCTCTCTGGTATGGGCAGGGGTAAGGCGTACGGCATGGGCCTTCTAACGTTGGCGCCTCTGTCCCGCTAGGTAATGCGGGTGAAGGGCGGGGGACTGTTCTGTGTGATGGTGCCCCGCCCTTTCTTTATTCACTCATATTTTTGTGCCGATGATGGCACGCTGATGTTAATAGGAGAAGATCATGCAGGGGGCTGTTCCTCCGAGCTCGTCTGAGCTGTTTCGTAGTTCTGACCGTTTGAGTTTTGTGTATGTGGAGCATGCGACGATTTCCCGTGCTGATAGTGCGGTGACGTTTGTGAAGGAAGAGGGCGTGGTTCATTGCCCTGCTGCGAGCTTGAGCGCTTTGCTGTTGGGGCCGGGTACTCGTATTACTCATCAGGCGATGGCTTTGTTGGGGGAGTGCGGTACTACGGTGGTGTGGGTTGGCGAGCAGGGGGTTCGTTATTATGCGAGCGGTAAGTCTGTGGCGCGTTCTTCGCATCTGTTGATTGCTCAGGCGAAGTTGGTGTCGAATACGCGGAGCCGTTTGGCTGTGGCGCGCATGATGTATCAGTGGCGTTTTCCTGGTGAGGATACGAGTGAGCTGACGATGCAGCAGTTGCGTGGCAGGGAGGGCGCTAGGGTGCGTTCTGTGTATAGGCAGTGGTCTGAGCGGACTGGTGTTCCGTGGGAGCGCCGTGAGTATGATCCGAATAATTTTGGTGATGGGTCACCGATTAATCAGGCGTTGTCGGCTGCTCATGCTGCGTTGTATGGGATTGTTCATGCGGCGATTGTGTCTTTGGGGTGTGCGCCTGGGCTGGGTTTTGTGCATACCGGGAATTCTTGGTCTTTTGTCTACGACGTTGCTGATTTGTATAAGGCGGAGATTACGATTCCTGTTGCGTTTGAGGTGGTTGCTGGCTATACGGATGGGATGGATATTGGGTCTGTGACGCGTAGGGCGGTGCGTGACCGTATTCGCTCTGAGAAGGTGATGGAGCGAGTTGTGCGGGATATTCAGCGTTTGTTGGTGCCAGAAGAGCTTCCTGAGGAGATGCTTGATAGTACTGAGATGCTTTTGTGGGATGAGTACACGGGAGGTACTGCGGCGCGTGCGAATTTCTCTGGAGACGAGTCATGATTGTGATTGTGTTGTCTGCTTGTCCGGTGAGTCTTCGTGGTGATTTGACGAGGTGGCTTTTGGAGATTAATCCTGGGGTGTTTGTGGGGCGTGTGAGTGCTAGGATTCGTGAGAAGTTGTGGGCGCGTGTGTTGGAGTCGGGTGGTACTGGTCGTGCGACTATGGTGTTTCCGGCGGATAATGAGCAGCGGCTTGAGTTTCGGGTGAATAATGCGGATTGGGAGCCTGTCGATTTTGAGGGTGTGAAGCTGATTTATCGTCCGGTGGTTCGTAAAGTTGTGCCGAAGTCTGGGTGGAGTAAGGCGAGTAGGTATCGCCGTGCTCGTCGGGGTTAGGAGCAATTGGTTATCGTGTATTCTGGAGTTAGGCTCTGGCTCGAAAGTGATTCTATTTTGCTGATGTAGGGGGTAAAGCCCCATGTCAGCAAGTGTGTTCCCCGCGCGAGCGGGGATGAGCCGGAATTTAGCCCATTTGGAATTAGCACCATTATGTGTTCCCCGCGCGAGCGGGGATGAGCCGTGCTGGCGCTCATGGCGTAGTGCTACACGGTTGTGTTCCCCGCGCGAGCGGGGATGAGCCCGCTACACCGCTACCTCAACGGAACGGTAACGCGTGTTCCCCGCGCGAGCGGGGATGAGCCGCCGGTGTGTTAGAACCCGGGTTGATGATAATCGTGTTCCCCGCGCGAGCGGGGATGAGCCGAGCGCTAAGGCGGCTTTCAGCTGCACCCAGGCGTGTTCCCCGCGCGAGCGGGGATGAGCCGATTGCACGAAGGCCCTCGGCTTTGATTTCGAGGTGTTCCCCGCGCGAGCGGGGATGAGCCGGCGCGCTGGGTCATGAGCATCGCCATATCCCAGTGTTCCCCGCGCGAGCGGGGATGAGCCGATGCTCACGCACGGCGCCCGCCCAGCCCGTATGTGTTCCCCGCGCGAGCGGGGATGAGCCGGCTGAGGTTTCTGCTCTGCGTGCGTCGTGGGAGTGTTCCCCGCGCGAGCGGGGATGAGCCGAACACGCCGTAACGTGGAACAACCTCGTAGCCGTGTTCCCCGCGCGAGCGGGGATGAGCCGCGTGGTCTGCGCATGACGTGAGGCCAGCCCAGGTGTTCCCCGCGCGAGCGGGGATGAGCCGCGGACCCTGAACCGCCTCATGGCACTCATCAAGTGTTCCCCGCGCGAGCGGGGATGAGCCGAAGTTGGTAAGTGCCTGGCACAGGTAAACTAAGTGTTCCCCGCGCGAGCGGGGATGAGCCGAGGTGGAGCGGAGCCATACGACCGGCACATTAGTGTTCCCCGCGCGAGCGGGGATGAGCCGACCGGAACACCGCAATTCAGAACGCCTTGAAAGTGTTCCCCGCGCGAGCGGGGATGAGCCGATTTTGCGCCCGGTTTGAGTTAGTGGTTGCTTGTGTTCCCCGCGCGAGCGGGGATGAGCCGAGCTGGTCAATGCGTCGCCTATCTGAAGAGGCGTGTTCCCCGCGCGAGCGGGGATGAGCCGGCGCTAGGACGGGGGGCGTACTAATGCCGCTAGTGTTCCCCGCGCGAGCGGGGATGAGCCGCCACGCATTGACATAAGCGTCGGTAGCGGGCAGTGTTCCCCGCGCGAGCGGGGATGAGCCGCGTAATTGTATCGCCAACATCAAAGGCCACACGTGTTCCCCGCGCGAGCGGGGATGAGCCGAAAGGAAACCGATAATGACCGACAAGAAGACCGTGTTCCCCGCGCGAGCGGGGATGAGCCGACCGAGCTAACCGCTGTGATGGGCAATGCGAGGTGTTCCCCGCGCGAGCGGGGATGAGCCGACAAGGTCGCTGACAAGTAATGAGCTGCTGACGTGTTCCCCGCGCGAGCGGGGATGAGCCGTACGAGCCGGGGCCCGTGATTGATGCCGCCCTGTGTTCCCCGCGCGAGCGGGGATGAGCCGCATTCCTGCGCCGTATCCATCACTACTACGAGGTGTTCCCCGCGCGAGCGGGGATGAGCCGCCGTCCACGAACGCGCCGTCCTCCGCGATGACGTGTTCCCCGCGCGAGCGGGGATGAGCCGAATGTTAATCGCGAGGCGGGCACGATAATTCAGTGTTCCCCGCGCGAGCGGGGATGAGCCGAAGCCAGCGGAAAGCCGACGAAATAGCGTCAAGTGTTCCCCGCGCGAGCGGGGATGAGCCGCTCCGCTATGAAACTGTGGTGCTTCTTGTGTCGTGTTCCCCGCGCGAGCGGGGATGAGCCGCGGTGCGCTAGTAGCGGCAACCTCTTCTTCCTGTGTTCCCCGCGCGAGCGGGGATGAGCCGTCCTAATGCAAGCTTGGATTTCATCTCTTCCAGTGTTCCCCGCGCGAGCGGGGATGAGCCGCGGTTAAGAGCCGCCTAGCATTGGAGAAGTTAGTGTTCCCCGCGCGAGCGGGGATGAGCCGTACAGACGCTACGGCGATTATTTCATCAAAATGTGTTCCCCGCGCGAGCGGGGATGAGCCGCGGAAGCCATCCCAAACGTTCATGGGTGCGGTGTGTTCCCCGCGCGAGCGGGGATGAGCCACCGAAGCCTGATATTGTGCTGCCGACTGTGGAGTGTTCCCCGCGCGAGCGGGGATGAGCCGGGCGGGAACGGCAAGACCTACTCGTTGGTTGCGTGTTCCCCGCGCGAGCGGGGATGAGCCGATAGCCGAGGGGCTCAACCTAAGCGCTTCGCAGTGTTCCCCGCGCGAGCGGGGATGAGCCTGGGGCGAAGAGGGTGCCGACGAAATTCCCGAGGTGTTCCCCGCGCGAGCGGGGATGAGCCGCGGGTAAGTGTGCGCAGCTGGTCGAGCTGAAGGTGTTCCCCGCGCGAGCGGGGATGAGCCGCAAAGAAGAAGGAAGAGAGCTAACATGTCGATGTGTTCCCCGCGCGAGCGGGGATGAGCCGTCGGATTCTACGCGGGCGTGGCTGCCCTTCTTGTGTTCCCCGCGCGAGCGGGGATGAGCCGGACACCACCACCAATGACCGCCCACCCTTCTGAAAGTGTTCCCCGCGCGAGCGGGGATGAGCCGACCCTAAAGGCACTGTTCCAGAACTGGGTGAAGTGTTCCCCGCGCGAGCGGGGATGAGCCGAACGCGATTACCCGCGCGCTACCGCTATTCATGTGTTCCCCGCGCGAGCGAGGATGAGCCTAGAAGCGCCTGCGTGATGAGCTGCTTCTGTTGGTGTTCCCCGCGCGAGCGGGGATGAGCCGTTGGTGATGCCGCGATCAATAATCTCATTGATGTGTTCCCCGCGCGAGCGGGGATGAGCCGGGCTCCGCCGCCCGCATGCACGAGTATGCCGCGTGTTCTCCGCGCGAGCGGGGATGAGCCGAGTTTCCTCATCAGCTACAGGTTCCGGTGCACGTGTTCCCCGCGCGAGCGGGGATGAGCCTGCCAGGGTGATGATTGCTGATTGGAATTGAGCGTGTTCCCCGCGCGAGCGGGGATGAGCCGCCGCGCCATTGCTCCAGCGCTAAGCCTAAGCTGTGTTCCCCGCGCGAGCGGGGATGAGCCGGTTACATCGGTACCCCGGCGCGCATGCTCCCCGTGTTCCCCGCGCGAGCGGAGATGAGCCGGGCTGGCGTCACGAGCAACTGTCCGCACTCATCTGTTCCCCGCGCGAGTGGGGATGAGCCGAAGACCGGGGTAGAGCCATAGGAACCAACGTAGTGTTCCCCGCGCGAGCGGGGATGAGCCTTCGCGGAAGACCCCCTGGGCTCCTTCTTCGTGTGTTCCCCGCGCGAGCGGGGATGAGCCGCACCATTTCATGCCGCCTATCAGAGCTTTCAAGTGTTCCCCGCGCGAGCGGGGGTGAATCGATGGCCTCTGACGGCAAGATTGGGTTCGACCAATGTTCCCCGCGCGAGTGGGGATGAGCCGGCGCCGATGGACTGAATGACGATGGCGCGTAGATGTTCCCTGCGCGAGCGGGGATGAGCCGAGGAGTGCTGCGGGGGCGGTGTTGAACAGCGCATGTTCCCCGCACGGGCGGGGATGAGCCGAAGAAGATGAAGGCGGCGGCTGAGGCAATGGAATGTTCCCCGCGCGAGCGGGGATGAGCCGCAATCCACTTTCACCTCCGCGCCGAAACTGCCGTGTTCCCCGCGCGAGCGGGGATGAGCCCTATATCAAGGGCAATAATGAAAGAGGCTCAACGTATTCCCCGCACTCGCGGGCACAGGTTAAAGCCCCTCGACCCGCAGCAGTAAACTGCAGGCCGAGGGGCCTCCTCATCCATTAGCTGGTAGAAATGTCAGCCCTAGAAAGCTAGGGAACCACCCCTTACGCCACCGCCACGGTACCCTTGGTCGCAGTACCATTTCGGGTCCACAGCAACAGTGCTGCCACGCTGTTGATGATGTAGAAGATGTACTTGCCGACGTTCGCGAAGTTGCCCTGAGTCAGCGCCTTGATGCACTGCACGGTGTTGTACAGGAACCAGAATTGCCACTGCATCGTGAGCTTGAGCGCGTTCAGAATGTTTGCTGACAGGGACAGGCCAAACACTACAGTCGTGATCCAGAACAGGAACGAGGTCTTGCCGCCGTAACCGACATAGTTCGCAATCAGGGAGAACGCGAACGAACCGGCCACAATACCGCCAATAATCAGCTGGCCCTTCGTGCCGGTCGGCGGTTCCAACGCCTTGCCGCGTTCGGAGTTCTGCCACCTACGAATCGCGAAGGTGTACACGATAAAGGTCACCGGGTAGGTGATGATTGCCGCCTTGTTGCCCAGAATGTAGTCAATCGCGCCAGAGAGCGCCGTGTTAATAATGCCGAGCACGTTGCCGACGTTTGAGAGGCGGCCGGTCAGGCGGGTAGACATCATTGAAATACCCACGTTAATCACGGAAATCACGCCGAGGGGAATGAAGTTAGTGATCGGGCCCCAGTCGACGTATTTGGCGAGGTTGGTGCTCAGGTATCCTGAAGCGATTGCGATGGCGATAACCAGTGCTACGCCGAAAAGGTCGGCGTACTTAGACTTGGCGAAAAAGAGGAGAGCCTTCTCGTATGAGAATTCTTTGGCCTCCATGGGTAACTCCTTTGTTGAGGATATAGAAACAGTGATAGGGTACCAATAACAATAACTCTTTGAAAAGGATTTGAACCGGCGTGTCACACATAAAACATCAGAAACCCACTGACTCCACATCTTGATACAAAGAAAACCCTGTGCCCCTCCAGGCCCCATACCAACTTCCCGCAAACCTTGCCCGGCAACCGAGGAAACTAAAGGCCGACGCCTCGTTATTCAGCGTGCCACCATCACTGAAACCGGTATGACCGTGAACTACACTGCACACGGTCTGCGCGAATTCCTTAGCGAAGGCACCACTCTGACCGTACGCCACGGCTACATTCGTAACGACTCTTTCGAAACCCTGCGCTCCTGGCCGCTCACCCCCGAATTTGACGATGACGCTGACAGCTTCAGCGGTAGCGACCAGTTCCCCATCGAGCTGATGCAGGGTGAGGGTGTCAATCACGTTCTGCAGCTCGACCCGTGAGGTCAGGAAATCACCCATCAGATTGCTGTGCGCATCCCGGTGGCTGAGACCAAGATACTGAAGACTTCTTTCGAGGATGTTCCGGATAGCCACCCGTTTGCTGAGGATATCCGTATGGCGAACCAGAAGAAGTGGCTGATACCGAACCCGTAGACTGTCGCGTTTGAGTCGGACCGCCCTGTGACCCGTGAGGAGCTTATTGCTCTGCTGAACCACGCTGCTGGTCACGCTGGCGTGAACGAAAACTCGGATATTGCACCCTTCACAGATGCGGCAGGCCGCCAGACCGCGAATGCGCTGCACTGGGCTCGTGACCACAAGATCACCGAGCCGCTCACTGGTGGCGACAAGATTGACCCGACCGCACCGGTTTCTGACGAGGAGCTGGCGGCTGTGCTGTTCCAGTACAACGCGGAGGTTCAGCTGACTGAAATGAACGAGGCTGCTGGTTCTCGTTTTCGCGACGTGCTCGGTGCCGGTACTCTGCACCGTTACGTTGCGTGGGCTGGCGCGAACGACATCGTGCTGGATTCTTCGGGCGTGTTCAACCCGACCGCGCCGACTACTCGAGCGGAGCTGGCTCGTTTCATTCGCCGCTACAAGCTGCAGAACCTGCTGTTCACTGACTTCTCGTATGTCTCCTAATTTTTAGTCACCTCGGCACCGTGTGTTGGGGTGTGTGGAACCCCCGTCTTCTGGCTTTTGCTGGAGGCGGGGGTTTTGCCATGCCCCGTATTGCCGGACCTCGGGGAGTTTTAGTGACAGGCTGTGCCTGGCATATGAAATTTTGCGTTATATATGCCTAAAATCTTGCAAAATCCTGTGCGCTAAGTAAGTATTACCTAGAAGGTAAGTTAAAGTTTGCCTTACTTAATACTGTGTGAAGACTAGTTTCCTTCCTCGTGGGCCCACGAAACCCATAGCAAAGAGTAGGAAAATCACGGCACCTCACCACCTGTCGGTGGCGGAGAGACGCACCTTTACACACACCCACGAAAAAAAAGGACATACATATGAAGCTCGCATCAAGCAAGGCATTCAAGGGCCTCGCCGTTGGATCGCTGGCACTGGCAATTTCCGGCGTTGCCACCATCCCCGCATCGTTCGCGGCAGAATCCACCCGGGCAGCAAGCCAGAGCAGCGATGCTCGCACCATCACCGACAAGGCGATGGCAAAGATCACCCAGGGTCTGCCCGGTCAGTTCCAGGTCGCATACTCCAAGAAGACCAACAAGATTTGGGTTGCTGGCACTGCAGACCGCGACGAGCACGTTTCTACGATTGCTCGCATTGACGCAAACTCCCTGAAGATTGAGGCAGTTGCCGAGCTGCCCATTATCAAGGGGGACTCGGGCTACTCCTACGAGGGTGCGTACGGTATCACCGTCGATGACGAGGAAGGTACCGTGTGGGTGACCAGCACCCGCGATAACTCCGTTGCCGTATACGATCAGGCGACCATGAAGCAGCTGTGGACCAATGCGGGTCTGAGCAAGGATGACCCGAACTGGATCGAGCACCCCCGCGAGGTGCGTGTCGATCACGAGTCGGGTAAGGCTTTCGTGACCGGTCGCTTCTTTGTCTCGGCTATCGATCTGAAGACCAAGAAGGTCGAGAAGATTCAGCTTGAGGGCGCACCCGATGGCGGTACCCGCTACATCAGCATGAACATTCTGGTGGACGGTGGTAAGCTGTATGTTCCCGAGCGTACCGGCGGCAAGATTTTCGTCATCGACACCAAGACCTTCAAGGTCGAGAAGACCATCTCTGTGAAGGGCGATAAGGACGGCGATGTTCGCCCCTCCGACGTGGCTATTGACCACTCGCAGAACGAAATTTACGTTTCTTCGCAAGGCGTGAAGGGCGAGAACTCCGGTGTATCCGTGTACGATGCGACCACCTACGAGTTCAAGAAGTTCATCCCCTTCGGCACCCAGGCGCTCTCGCTCGATAACGATGAGGCGAACGACCTGGTGTACGTCTCTGACTTCGGCACCGGCAAGGTCGGCGTGATTGACGGCGGCGCAGCAGACAAGCTGATTGCCGAGGTCGCCATGAACGGCGGCAAAGCAAACGACCTGGTCGTACTGCCCAACGGTTCCGTTGTCGCTGTGGACAAGCAGGCTGGCGCAACCGCAACCGTGCCCTACGTCCTCGACGGCACCACCGGCACCGTCAGCACCTCCAGCCAGGTTACCAGCAAGCCCGGCAAGGACCGCCAGGGCAATGACGTACCCGCAAAGACCACCGACATTCAGGCGAACTCCATCCTGAAGTTCAAGGTCACCGCAACCGCAGGCGACAACTCTCAGGTCAAGCAGGTCACCCCCGAAACCCGCGAGTTCCAGGGCTACCCGGCAACCGCCACCAAGACCAAGGCAACCGACTCTACCACCCCCTCCACCGAGGCGCACCGTACCGTGGATGCAAACGGTAGCGTTGCGAACATCATTCAGGGCCTGCCCGGCCAGTTCCAGGTTGGCTACTCCAAGAAGAACCACAAGCTGTTCGTACCCACCGTGGGTGCGCGCGGCGGCCTCGCTTCCTCCCTGGCACGCGTGGATGCAGACACCCTGAAGACTGAGGCATTCGCCGAGCTGCCCGTGAAGAAGAACGATAAGGGTCAGTACGGTTACACCTCCGCGTACGGCGTGACCGTTGATGACGTGGATGGCACCGTCTGGGTTACCAACACCATCGACAACTCCGTGGCAGTGTACGACCAGCAGACCCTCAAGCTCATCTGGACCAACGAGGGCGCGAAGGAAGGCGACCCGAACTGGATTGAGCACCCCCGTTCCGTTTTGGTTGACCACGAGTCCGGCAAGGCATTTGTGACCGGTCGCTTCTTCGTCTCCGCTATCGACCTGAAGACCAAGCAGGTTGAGAAGATTCAGCTCGAAGGCGCACCCGACGGTGGCACCCGCTACGTGAGCATGAACATGTTCCTGGGCGGCGGCAAGCTGTACGTTCCCGAGCGCACCGGTGGCAAGCTCTTCGTCGTGGACACTAAGACCTTCAAGGTTGAGAAGACCATCCAGACTCAGGGTGAGGACTCCACCGTTGAGGTTCGCCCCTCCGACGTTGCTGTGGACTACTCCCTGGGCGAAATCTACGTCTCTTCCCAGGGCGTGAAGGGTGTCAACTCCGGTATCTCCGTGTACGACCTGACCACCGGCGAGTTCAAGAAGTTCGTCAAGTTCGGCACCCAGGCGCTCGCCCTGGAGCATGACGAGGATCGCGACCTGGTGTACGTGGCTGACTTTGGCACCGGTAAGGTAGCTGTCTTCGACGGTCGCGCTGACGAGGTCATCGGCGAGGTCGAGATGAACGGCGCAGCCGCGAACGACGTGACCCTGCTCAAGGACGGCTCCGTGCTCGTCCTCGATAAGAAGGACCGCGACGAGAAGGTGACCCTGCCCTACGTGCTCAACGGCACCACCGGCGAAATCACCACCGCCAGCGAGTACACCACCCTGCCCACCAAGGACCGCCAGGGTAACGACGTTCCTGCATCGGTTCAGCAGCTGAAGTCTAACTCGATTCTGAAGTTCAAGGTTGGCGTGAAGGACACCGACGCGAGCGCAGCTCCTGTGGGTATCACCCCGACTTCGCTTCAGTTTGCGGGTTACCCGACGGTGACCGGTGTGAAGGCTGAGGAGCCGAAGCCAGCTGATCCGAAGGTTGAGGATAAGAAGTCTGACGCTAAGTCCGAGAACACCGCAGAGGCTAAGGATCAGACCTCCAAGGATCAGGCATCTCAGTCTGATTCTAAGCCTGACGCTAAGACCGGTGCACAGGACTCCAAGTCTGATTCCAACTCGGACTCCAAGCCTGTTCCGGATGCTGTGAAGGCTGATAAGTCCGGTTCGGCGGTGAAGAATGGCGGTTCCTCGGTCGCTAAGAGCGATGCTGGTTCCTCGCAGGCTGGCTCTTCGCGTGGTGCTTTGGCGAACACCGGTGCTAACGCTGTGCTGCCGCTGGTTGCTTTCGCTTCGGTGGCTCTGATCGCGGGTGCTGCTCTGGTGATGCGCCGTCGCAAGGCATAAGCGTGGCGTTTAGCTTTCGGGCTTAAATGCTCGATTCGATGTAACGCGTGAGAAGGCGGGTATTTTCTCTTTTGGATTCTTTGAATCTGGGGGAGGGGGTACCCGCCTTTTGTGTATCTGCTTGGGCTAATGCTGGATGGGTGGTTTGAAAGCATATTTATATATATGCACATGACTATAAAAATATAGGTTTTGAATGTCGAAAATGTGCGGCTCATGGTGAATGTTGCTGGCGCGCCTCACCTAAAATTTTAAATTAATATGTAAATATGAGAGCATCACAATACCCCTAGTTTCCAGGGTTTTCGCCCGCAAGGTCAAGGAAAACCCTGGAAACGAATCAACCTTCGAATGATGCTGAAGGCGAATTTGGGGGTCATTTATAAAAACACAAAACATGCCCACGTCGTTGCTTATTATTTTACGAGTAGAACACTGAGGATGAGAAGGTAAGTAAATTTATGTGTTACTACACTTCTGCTTTTCATGCCGTCGAATATGTCACCGCATATTCACGGGTGTCTTGTTAGCATTCGCCTGTGGCATGTGAGCACTTCCGTTATATATTTGAAGGATACACATTGAACCTCACTCCCTCCTCGGTTAAAGCATTGAAAGGGCTCGCCGTCGGCTCCTTCGCAGCACCGAACACCGCACACCAGATCAGCGCATCGTATCCTTCTACCGCAGCGCTGAGCCGCGTTGTTGACACATCCGCATCCATTGCCCAGATTACCCAGGGTCTGCCCGGTCAGTACCAGGTTGCCTACTCTAAGGAGATCAACAAGATCTGGATGGTCGGCGTGGGTGCACGCGATGACCTCGCCTCCACGATTGCTCGTGTCAATGCAGACACTCTTCAGATTGAAGAAGTGGCAGTGGTTCCTTTCGAGCTGGATAAGAACGGCGAATTTGGCTACATTTCTGCGTACGGCATCACTGTTGATGACGTGATCGGCACCGTGTGGGTTACTAATACCACCGACAACTCCCTGTCTGTGTTCGATCAGAACACCATGGAGTTGATTTGGACTAACCACGGCATTGCCGAGAGTGACCCTAACTGGATTGAGCACCCCCGCTCCGTGCTCGTGGATCACAACTCCGGCAAGGTGTTCGTCACCGGTCGCTACTACGTGTCCGCTATCGATATGAAGACCTACGAGGTCACCAAGCTGCAGCTCGAAGGCGCGCCCAATGGTGGCACCCGCTACGTTGGTATGAACATGACCGTTGATGGTGACAAGCTGTACGTGCCTGAGCGCACCGGCGGCAAGGTCTTCGTCATTAACACCCATACGTTTAAGACCGAGCAGGTTATCCGGACCCGCGCCGAGGATTCCACTGTTGAGGTTCGCCCCTCTGATGTCACTATTGACCACTCCGAGAACGAAATTTACGTCTCTTCCCAGGGGGTGGACGGCGTGAACTCCGGTATCTCCGTCTATGACCTGAGCACCGGTGAGTTTAAGAAGTTCGTCAAGTTCGGCACCCAGGCGCTGTCTATGGAGAACGATGAGGCACGCGACCTGGTGTACGTGACTGACTTCGGTACTGGCAAGATTGCTATCTTTGATGCGAAAACCGACCGTACTCCATCGTGAAGTTCTACGCTGAGGTTTCCAAGGGTGAGTTCACCTCCACCACGACCATTAACCCCGCTAAGATTCCTTTCCAGGGCTACCCGAATCAGGCTACCGCAGTGCTGATTGACCCCTCCCCTGAACTTCGCTGAGGGTGCCGTCGACATTACCCGACCGCGGGTGCGGAGGTAAGTGCGGTGGAGGTGCTGGACAGATGTCGGGGGAGCACCTGGCATAGCTGGAAAAGGGCCCATGCGGTGGGTTTTGCACCCAATGTAAAATATGTGACTCAATTCACTGCTCTTCGATTTGGTTGTTTTCGAGAACCTCTGTAAAGTTATATGTGTTGCCAGGGAGGCCTGGTAAAAGAGATTTAAATCTCACGGCCCCATCGTATAGCGGCCTAGTACTCCGCCCTCTCACGGCGGCAACACCGGTTCAAATCCGGTTGGGGTCACCACTAGGAAAAAGCCTTGATTCTTCGGAGTCAAGGCTTTTTATTTATGTCTGTATCAGCGGGAATATCTCTTAGAATCTATGGTGCCGCCGTGACCTCTCAAAAGAATAAAAGCGAGAAGCCGCATGTGTTTCAAACACATGCGGCTTCTCGGCGGTATAGAGGATCCAGAACCTACTGTGCCGACGCCTCAGCAGAACCTGCAGCAGTCGCCTCCGCAGGCGCAGCAGCCTCAGCAGAAGCGCTCGGGCTCAGTGACGGAACCGGTGAAGCAGAAGCAGTACCCGGAGCACGACGCACCATACGCCAAGTGCCGTCCTGGTAGTGCGCCACAATCTGGCCAGTTACCGGCTTACCCGGGTACTTGAACACCTCGGTCAGCGGCTGTACACGATCATTGGTCTTGCTGTACACACCAGCCCCCTCAGCACTATCAATCACCATCTCAGTTGCCCAAGAGTAGTAGCCGGTGCGGGTGTCCTTAGTCGGGCGGTCAGTAGTCAACGACAGAATCACCGGACGCTCCGAACCGATAACCCAGCCGCTCTCCGAAGCGTACATGCTCTGGAAGAACTCAGCCACGGTTGAGTAGTCGCCGGTATGGTCAATGTTCGTGAAGCGTGCACCGTCACCGGTCAGCAGCAGGTAGTTCAGGGTAGCCTGCCAGTACGCAATGAACGCGTGTAGACCCTCAACACTGTTCTCACGCAGCTTCGCCGGCTCTACCGGAATCGCAACGTTGACAGCCTTGTGTTCCTTGGTGCCGGGCTCAAAAGTGCCGGTGGAGGAGTAGTCAGCAAGAACGACCTCACCCTTCATGCTGGGACCAGCCTCAACGGTGGTGGTTACCTCCGCAGTGGGAGAGACGGATGCGGTAGCGCTCGCGGTCGAAGACTCGGTAGCGGATGCGCTCGTGGTCGCCGAAGATTCGGAGGACTTCGAGGAGCATGCGGCAAGAAGCGCTGCGGTGCCCAGACCTAGAGCGGTCAGGGCGGTGCGGCGAGTGTACATGGTAGACATGGGGCTCTTTCTGAGGTGAATAAAGTATGTGGCGGAAATGAACTAATTCCAGGGTATCGCAGGGGAGCGGTCAGCCCAATGTTGTGTGTGCCTCCATCGCGGTAAAAGTGGCGGTAGATGACGAAAAACACGGGGCCCAAGGCTTCTCATACGACTGCGATATGACCGAGGTCCTAAACGGAGGCGCCGGATCTGCTCACGCTTGAAGTGGGTGAGCATGTTGTAAGTTTGGCTGGTTCATTTCTAACCGTCCAGGCACCATCCTGATACTTCAAGATAAAGAAAAATTCATAAAATCACCGGGGGCTGCTACTCAATGAGGCCATGGTGAGTTCCCCACTATCTGTATAGTGGATTTTTGCTTCCTTGCTGTAACGGCCAACACCCAGCCAGCGGTACTGTTGTTCGTCAACCTTCTGTGGGGTCTCCTCGGACAGATCAGCTATGAGTGGCGTCTCGGTGCCGTATATCCACTCCTCATCCTTTGCGTATAACTCTACGTATGCTTCCATTTTCTGCACGTAGATGGTGTCCAGGTTCACGACCTTGAGCGGTTTAGCGTCACCGGTGATCACCATATAATTCAGGGATGCGACCCAGTAGCCTATAGCAAGGTACATACCTGACCTCGTCTTACGCTCCATGCCATCGGGAGGGGCGGGCATGGGCGGGTTTTCTACTTTCTTCGTGGAGCTTGCGGGGCGGTACGTTCCGGTGGACTTGTAGCTATTGAACTTCAATTCGCCCTTGTGGGGGAGCAGCGGGTCAACTACGCTCGGATCATCCAGCGGGCGAATATTGCTTGCGCACGCAGTCAGAGCCGCATGAATACCGGTCGCACCAACTCCAGAAGAGTACGTCGAGTGAAGAAGATAGTCATCAGAAGCTCTTCGTTGGATCCAATACAGAACAAATAACGACGCCGTGCACCAGAGCAGACGTAAACGCCCTGTAAAGACTTATCAGTACGTCAATGTATATACGTTAAGCACACCCAAGCGCCACTCCTCCTACCCCGAATATCCGTAGGGTTTTCCCCTGGGTGTTCCCTGAGACTCCGCAGAGTTACGGCAGAGATTCGGCACAAAGAAACCCCGCCCACGGTGCATTACCGCAGGCGGGGGAGAAGCCTACCTCAAGCTGTTATGTCTTAACTCAGTAGGATGAGAGTCTTAGACAGCAGAAGAGCTAGAGGAAGAACCGGAAGCCGACGAAGGAGAATCTTCGTCGCCGGTGAGCATAATCCACTTACCGTCCTTGTACTCCACGGCAACCTTCATTAGCTTGCCATTCGGGCTAGAAGCGGTCATAAAGGGCTGGTCAGACGTATCCTCACGATGAATCTTCGCATCGGCGCTGTAGTTCATGTATGCCGGCCAGGTGTAACGACGGGTACCCTTACCGGACGCCTTCTGTGGAGAACCACTAATGAGCTCAAGAGTAACCGGGGTATCCGTACCGTAGATCCAGCCCAGATCGCTCTCGTACATGAGCGTAAGTTCCTGCAGACTCTTCGCATACACATCTGCAGGGTCAGCCTTCTTCATCGGCTCAGTATCGCCGGTCATCAACGCATAGTTAAAGCTCGCCAGCCAGTAGCCAATGAACGCATACATGCCATCAACGTTATCTTCGTTCATGTTTGCCGGAACGAGAGGCTTGGGCACGTTCTGCGCCTTCTTTTCGGCAGTGGCGGGAACGTATTCCTCGTTCTTCTCGAAGTTATCGAACTTCACAAAGCCCTTATAGGACTTGTCCGAAGAAGCAGATGCGGAAGCAGTAGCCGAAGCGTTTACGGAAGCACTCGCGGAAGCGGAGCTAGACGCCGAACCTTCAGCCAGCGGGCGGATATCTCTAGCGCACGCAGTCAAGGCAGCCAGCACACCGGCACCGGTCGCACCCAGTGCCACGCGGCGGGACATACCAGCAGAAGTGAGGGAAGGGCTCGTCATAATCAGCCTTTCATAGGAAGTCAACAAAGGAAATTGAGTGAGTTGACACCCCCATCATACCCGGCGTACCTTATAACAACCCCAAAACGCAGACGAACAACAAATAGCCGGGTGCATACGAAGACACCCCGTAGCTGCCACACAATAAAAGACAGCTACAGGGTGAACAACGTAATACACCTCGACTGATCCGGAAGCACCTGCTAACGGAGCAGATGCGCAAAATTACGGCGTGCCTGAGCCACCTTCGGGCTCACCACAAACGCACAATAACCCTGCGCCGGATTCAACGCGTAATAATTCTGGTGATACTCCTCAGCCTCATAGAACACGCCCAGGGGCTTAATCTCCGTAACAATGGGGGAGGGGTACAGCTGCTGAGCACGCGCCACCGCACGCTCAAACGCCTCACGCTGCTGCTCATCCGCGTAGAAAAGCACCGAACGGTACTGCGAACCGGTATCCGCGCCCTGACGATCCCAGCTCGTCGGATCGTGACTCGTGAAGAAAATATCCAACACCGTATCCAGGTCAATCACCTGCGGGTCAAAACTGAGCTTTACCGCCTCCTGATGCCCGGTCGTGCCCGAACACACCGAACGATAATTAGGGTCGGGAGTATCGCCGCCCGTGTAGCCGCAGACGCTCACCTCAACCCCGCAGAACTGGCGGTACACCGCATCCAGGCACCAGAAACAGCCGCCAGCAAGTACAACATCAGTCATGATTCCTCCTCAAATAGTGAGCCTCGAACTAACACTTAGAAATCCACACTACCTAAAGAACACCGCAGAGCCACAGAATATTCCTAAGCAGACGCATGCTTCGGCGTAAACCGCCACCTGCCACAATAGAGGTATGACTGAAAAACTAGAAACCCCCACCCTTGCAGAAGTCATCGACGCCTTCCACACGCTCTTCCCGCCGCAGCTCGCTGCCGGATGGGACGCATCCGGCCTCGTCGCCGGACGTGGCGCTGCTAAAGTGAGCACTGTCCTCTTCGCAGTAGACGCCCTCACCGCCACCGCCGAAGAAGCCGTAGCTGAAGGCGCGCAGCTACTCATCACCCACCACCCGCTGCTGCTGCGCGGCGCAAAGTTCATCCCCGACAGCGACTACAAGGGCAACATTCTGCACACCCTCATCGAGGGCGGATGCGGCCTGCTTGGCGCACACACCAACGCAGATGCCGCCGTTGAAGGCGTGAATGAAGCACTCTGTGAGGCTATCGGCCTGATTGATTGTGAACCGCTTACCGAAGCACAAACCCAGGTACTCGACGAACAGGAACACACGGTAGGCACCGGTCGCCTCGGCACCCTACCCGAAGAAATCACCCTCAAGGAACTGGCAGAACGCCTCGCTGCGGTGCTACCCGCAACCGCCGGTGGCCTGCGCATCGCCGGACGCGCCGACCAGCCAATCCGCCGCGTCGCCCTCTGCGGCGGTGCCGGTGACTCTCTCTTCGGCGCCGTGCGCGCCACCGACGCGCAGGTGTACATCACCGCCGACCTGCGCCACCACCCCGCCAGTGAATTCCGTGAAACTGCACGAGTTGACGGCAGCAACATCGCTCTGATTGATTGTTCCCACGCAGCCAGCGAATCCCTGTGGTTGCAGTCGGCGGCAAACCGCCTGCGCGCCCTGCTCGCTGAGCGCGGCTTCACCATCGAAACGAAGCTGTCCACGCTGAACACCGACCCGTGGGACTTCACCGTCTCCACTGGCGTGGCAACCGGTCAGGAGGCGCACTCGGCAAGCACCGAACCCGCCGTCACATGGACCAGCCTGACTGAACAGTAAACGCTCAAAGTAGCGGCTGAAGAGCTGCCAAGAGCCAAGAAATAGACACAGTAAAGCCCGGCCTGTACGCGTCCGACAGGAATCTTTCATCAAGGATTCTCAAAAGAACGTAAAGGCAGGGCATTACTTCTGGGGGGGGGGGGCACCCCGCGAACGCGAGCGGTCTAAACGACCTTACGTAGCGCGAGCCTGGAATGCGCCGATCAGAGTCACCAGCTCACCATAACTCACCATGTGCTGAGCATCGAAAGCGCCGCAAATGTGGGAAAGTGGTTTTACAGGGGGGGCGATACAGGCTTAAGCCCCTAGAAAATAGTTACAAAATCTTCAATATGATGTAAAAATAAGCGAAAACAAATAATTGGGCAACCTACTGCTCATGCACTAGCAGAGTCAAAACACCCGCCTTACGCGCCGTCGGCAGAGTGCACTCCACCGACCAGTCCTCGCTGACCGCCTCCAAAAATTCGGCAATACCCGCTGTGGAACCACCAATAGGACGAGCCGCCAAACCCGACTGAATCAGGTAGCGCGCAAACAGGCCACGGTAATGCTTCGCCATATGCGAGACGACCTTACGCGACCCATCAGCCGCCACACGCTCCACACGAACCGCCAGAGTCTGTGACGGGGAAGTCACCCACGACTTCGCGTAGGCTGCAGAACGGCAATCCAGAATCAGCTGGTCCTTCGCGGTCGCCTCCAGAGCGGTACCTAACGCGCCCTTCCAGAAGGAGGCAAGCGCACCCACCGAACCCAGCTTTACGCCCATCGACAGGCGGTAGGCGGGGATCGCGTCCTCGGGGCGCAGAATACCCCACAGCGCCGAAGAAATTAGTAGCGACCAGTGCGCGGCATCGCGTTCGGCGGGGGAGAAGCTTGCATAATCCAGTGCTTCAAAGAGCACGCCAGTGTAGGTGCGGATCGCGGGCTGTGCTGGTTCGGTCAGCAGGCGCGTATTGCGTTCCACCTCTGCTTTGAGAGAGGAACCCACCTTGAGCTCCGCCAGAGCGTCTACGCCGGCGCTTACCTGCGCCAGCTCCTCCAGAACGCTCTCACGCTCAGCCGTAAGCTCAGGGAACGAGAGGTCAGCAAAGCATACGGGCGCGTTACCAGTGGGGGCGGAGGTTTTACCTTCGGAGGGGGGAAGAAGAATCAGCATCTCTCCAGTGTACCCGCGAGACGCCGGTGTGCCCCCAACACGCCCCTGTGTACCCGTGAGGGAGCCCGGGACAAGCCACCTCCAAGGTTGTGCGTATAATGGGTTGGGTGAAACGGGCCGTCCGGGCAATCGCGAGGCATACGTGTTTCGAGGAAAGTCCGGGCTCCACAGCACAGGATGGTGGATAACATCCACTCGGGGTAACCCGCAGGCTAGTGCCACAGAAAGTAAACCGCCGCGGTTCGCCGCGGTAAGGGTGAAAGGGTGGTGTAAGAGACCACCAGCGGGCGCGGTGACGCGCCCGGCTAGGTAAACCCCATTCGGAGCAAGGTCAAACAGAATACGCCATGGTAGGGTAGTGCGCCCGATCCCCGTTAGCTTCCTTCATGGAGGTGGGGTGCGTATTCGGGTAGGCTGCTTGAGACGTACGGCAACGTACGTCCTAGATAGATGATTGCCTCGAAATGCCCCTTCGGGCGGCGTTTTAGACAGAACCCGGCTCATAGGATGACCCGTTTCACGTTACTGTTGACTGATGAAAAACATCATCGACTGATCGAAAACGAAGACCGCGAATGCACGCTCAAGCGCATTCGCGGTCTTCGTTTAAAACTTCTCGAAAGGTCTCTGACCTCCAGAAGTGCTCGTGATTAGTGACCGAACGGATCCGGGTCTACGCCGGGCATCCAGGAGTTACCGTCGACGGTCCAGCCTTCCTTCTTCACGACCTTCTTCATCTTGCCGGTCCACTTCTTGTTCAGGCGGTTCACGTACAGCTTGCCGTCCAGGTGGTCGGTTTCATGCTGCATGCAGCGTGCAAACCACCCGGTTGCCTCAAACTGGACGGGGTTGCCGTGCTCGTCAAGACCGTTCACGGTCACCCACTCGGCACGCTTGAGGGGGAAGCCGTAACCGGGGAAGGACAGGCAACCCTCTTCCTCCTCGTAGGGGTCTGGGTCAGCGGTAGAAATCTTACCCAAGGTCAGTACCGGGTTGATGATGCAGCCGCGCGGGGGAACGCCGTCCTCATTCTCCATCTTGTAGGTGAAGATGCGCAGGCCCACACCAATCTGCGGTGCCGCTAGACCCACACCGTTGGATGCGTCCATAGTCTCGTACATGTCAGCCACGAGCTCCTTGAGCTCATCATTAAACTCGGTGACGGGTGCCGCTGGGCGGTGCAGAACGGGGTTGCCGTGAATAACGATGGGGCGAATAGCCACGGAATCATCCTTTGCTTGTGTTGAACGGGAACTGTTGGGTGGGAACTTGCCGGATGCGTCTGCCTCGTGAAGAATTACCTCATGAAGATGCGGTGCGCCCTGTTCCCGCTCGCTAGTTTAAAGTGCGGGTGTAAAAGCTCTGTTCCGGTACACCGTGTGCGGGCAAAACCGAATCGAGGGTAAACGAAAGGGCCGTTACGGATAACCATAACGACCCTTTCCATCGGGGTGATCGACGGGGGTTGAACCCGCGACCTCCTGGACCACAACCAGGCGCTCTGCCAACTGAGCTACGACCACCATGTGCTTCGCTTGGTTTCCCTTGCGATACGCAACGGATACTACTGTACAGGAGATTCAGAAACCTGCCAAATCAAAAAGCCGTGATGCTTGTTACAGTCCGTGCTTACGCCTTGGATGCCTCAGAAACGGACGCCTCAGCCTCGCACTCAGCCGCCTCACGTGTGGCTCGCTCAGTCTCCACCTCACGCGCAATCTGCGCCGAAGCAATCGCATCCGGGCCCTGCGGCACAAAAATAGTGCGGCGGTAATACTTCAACTCATCAATCGAGTCCTTGATATCACCCAGTGCGCGATGGTTACCGGTCTTCGCCGGGGCGCTGTGACGAGCCGCCGGGTACCAGCGCGACGCCAGCTCCTTAATGGTCGACACATCAATTACACGGTAGTGCAGGTGCGCCATGACCTCGGGCATGTAACGCTCCAGGAAACGCTTATCCATGCCCACCGAGTTGCCGCCCAGCTGCGCCTTGCCCGCCACCGGAACATACTTCTTGATGTAGCGAAGCACCTGCTCCTGCGCGTAATCCATTGACACACCGTGCTCAATATCGGGCAGTAGACCCGAGGCCTCATGCATCGAACGCACAAAGTCATTCATGCTCTCCAGCGCGCCGGCAGGAGACTCGTCACCGGGCTTAATGACGAACTCAACACCGGAACCCAGAATGTTCAAATCGGCATCCGTGACCAGAACGCCCACCTCGACGAGAGCATCATTCTCCACGTCCAAGCCGGTCATCTCACAGTCAATCCATACAATACGTTCACTAGAAATACTCACCCTCCCACTCTACCCCCAAACACCGCCGACCCGGTGGATAGCACATCACAAAAGGGTGCAAGAGGGCGCAAGAGGATGCACAAACGGCAGCATCGAGGGAGAACTGCGCCACTCTGCGCGCCCCTGAGGTATGTTCACAAGCTTCTTCATAACAGTGATTCTCGCAAGTGCATCCAAGGGCTCCGGTATGATAAAAGCCAGAAGGACGATGCAGACAGAAAGGGAGTTATGCGCGCACTAAAGGAGCTAGCACACCGGCTCACCACCCCCAGCGCACACGACGCACCTCTCTCACCCAAACTCTTGGACTACGTCAATAATCATCGTCTGCGTACGCTGATTATCGGCACTATCGGCTCCATCATGGTCACCCTCGGCTCCTACGCCGTCGGTTGGCTCGCCGACAGCTCTAACTTCTGGCGCTACGACATTATCCGCGCCATCCGATTCGAAGCCGCATGGGTCATTACCGGCATTATTATGCTCGCCCTCGGCGCCATGATTATGTGCCGTGAATGGCTGCGCATCTACCAGAAAATGGGTGACTGGAACGAACCCAACACCATGCGTTGGATGATTGCCGTCATCACCAGCTGGTCTCTGCCGCAGGTCTTCGCCTTCACCATCTACAGCCGCGACATGTTCTCCTACTACGGGCAGGGCATGGTCATGGCGCACGGCCTCAACCCGTACAAGCACGGTGTCTCCGAGATCTCAAACTTCATGCAGAACGGTGCGGACCCCATGTGGGCGGAATCTCCACCCCCGTACGGACCGGTCTCACTTAAGCTCGAAGAGTGGATTGTGCACCTGGCGGGGGAGAACATCGACCTCTCCCTCTTCTACTTCCGCCTGCTTTCCGTGTTCGCGGTCATCGGCATCCTCTTCTACGTGGCAAAACTCGCTAAGGCACACGGCTTCAATCAGGTCCGCGCCCTCTGGCAGATCGGCCCGAACCCGCTGTTCATCGCATCGTTCATCGCCAGCGGCCACAACGACTCGCTCATGACCATGTTCATGCTCGGCGGCCTCTACTACGCCAAGCGCTACCGCGACACCTGGTGGGGCGGCCCACTCGGCGTGACCTTCGTAGCCCTCGGCGTTGCCGTCAAGCCGCTTGCCCTCGTGGTGCTGCCCTTCGTGGGTCTGCTCTGGGCGGGTAAGAACGCCTCCTGGCCGCGCAAGTTCATCTTCTGGGCCCTCTCCGGCGTGCTACTGCTTGCTGAAATGACGCTCATGGGCTGGGTAACCGGACTGGAATTCGGCTGGATTAGGGCACTGTCCACCACCGGCGGCCAGTACATCTGGTACACCCCCTTCGGCCTGGTCATCGGCGCCGCCTCCCTGTTCGTTCAGGGCGACGCCTTCGAGGTCATACGCAAGCTCATCGAGACCGTCGGCAAGGGCATCGGCATGCTCGGCGCTATGGCAATGGCATTCGTTGGACGCGACCGCAATATCGTCCGCCATGCCGGCCTCGCAATCCTGTTCATGCTCCTGTGCAGCCCCATGATTCAGCCCTGGTACCTGCTCTGGGCAATCCCGATGCTCGCCGCAACCGGTCTGCGCTCGCACTTCCAGCTCATGTGGTACTTCATCACCACGCTGTTCTTCATGGCGTACGGTGTGAGCGACCAGCTGAACGTATCGCCCTACCTGCGTGACTTCAACCAGGACATGGGCCGACTCATCGCGACCGTCATCTGCCTGGGCTACATCATCTACCTGGTGGCCCTCGACCCGGCAACCCGCCGCCTGGTGTACGTGAGCCTGCACCCCACGCAGATTCGCCGCACCGCCATCCGCCTGTGGTGGCAGCTGTTCCCCGGCGCATCAAGCCGTCGTACCCGCCGCCGCGAGGTGAAAAAGGCAGAACGGGAAGCCGCCAAGATAGGCTCCTAGCGTGAATTCCCAGCGCGAACTCCCGGTGTAAATCCCGGTCGTGCTTACCGGATGTCGGGCCAGCCGGATGCGCTGCCCAGTGGACCGGCCCCCGCGTGAGAGGCGCGGTGCAGGAGAAGCATAAATTCTCATGTACCCTAGAGGAAGGCCTCAGTAGCTCAGAGGATAGAGCAGGAGCCTTCTAATCTCTTGGTCGGGGGTTCGATTCCCTCCTGGGGCGCCACATGCAGAAACCGCCCCGCACCCTAAACTCAGGGTGCGGGGCGGTTTTCTTTATAGTTTTTGCGTTGGTGTGCCGCGAGGTGCCGGGAGGCTATTTCTTGGCTGGGATTACTTCTTGGTCGGGTTGGTGCCCTTGCAGGAGTTAAGGACGCGCTCCATAACCTTCTTTTCCTCCGCGGTGACCCACAGTTTGTACTTCGCCTTCACGTGCACCTGGCGTGCCACGTAGGTGCAGCGGTAGGCGGTGTTGCTCGGCAGCCAATCGGAGGCGTCTGCATCGGACTTCTGCTGGTTTGCCGGGCCGTCTGCAGCGAGCAGGTTTTCTGGGTCGTTTGCCAGTTGGCGGCGCTGCTCTGCGGTCAGATCCTGCGCACCGGTCTGCCACGCGTTCGAAAGAGCCACCACATGATCAATCTGCACGGCTGCGGAGGTCTTCTTGCCGCGCTTGAACTCAATGGTCTTGCCGGTGTAGGGGTCATTCAGAGTGCCGCTAATTACGGTGCATGCGTGGGTCCTGACCTTGAAACGAAGGTTGGTCAGATCGCGGCGCAGAATGTCGTCGCGAGTGTTGCACTTGTTACCGTCAACGTCATCCCAAGCGGGGCCGAACTGTTCACGAGAGTAGCCAGCCTTCGACGCGCGTTCCTTCACCTGCAGGGATACCAGCTCGCTCTTCGCGGTCGCCAGATCCGGTGCGAGCGCGGTCGCGAGATCAACCGCCTTGTACGGGTTCTTGACCTCGGCGAGGGTTTCTGTGGCAACGGTGGTTTCTCCCTCATCGGTGGCGGAGGTCGTCGCCTCCGAACCGAGCATGCCGTCCACACCGTTCTTACTCACGTAGACCAGGCCAATAATCAGCAAGATAACGGCAAACACAGCGAGCAGACCGTAAATGAGACGCTTTTTCTGCGGGTCCATCGAGTCGGGCAGCTTGGGCAGGTTGCGTTGAATCCGCTGAAGATCCTGTAGTGTGGGCAGGTCGTTGCTGTTGATGGGCTTTTTGCTCACGGAAACTCCAGGGGTAGATCGGGATGCGGCTGAGTGCACCGCATCATCAAGGATAGAGCGCGTGGGATAGAAATAGTTAACGTGAGGGCAAAAAATAGCCGCCCCGACGCTGAAATACCTATCATGATGCCGGATGGGGTGGGGTTTGTGGAAGTAGCTTTGGGGGCCGCGGGCGTGATGCCGGATGGGGAGTAGTCGTCATATTTCTGTGGGGAGTGCACTGCCTGCGGGTAAATTTTGAAAAAACGGGGTGAAAAATTCAAAAACTCTATCCACAGGCGGTACCCAAAACCGTAAAACGTGAGGTTATCCACAGAAGCGGTAACCGCCAGGTGCAGAGTCGGGTAAATGCTGGCAGGGTGGAGGAACCCACCCACTAGTTTCTAAGGAGAAACCATGAGCGACACCATCCTGATCCGTGGATTCACCGCTTCCGACCCGACACTGAGCACCCTGCCCAATGGGGTGCCCGTCGTGAACTTTCGCCTCGCCAGCACCCCGCGTTGGCAAGACGCCACCGGCACCTGGAAAGAAGGCACCACCAACTGGTACACCGTGAAAGCCTACCGCCGCCTCGCCCAGAACATCGCCACCTCCATTGAGAAAGGGCAACCGCTGGTCGTGAGTGGCCGCCAACGTATTAGCCGCTGGAACCGTGAAGACGGCACGCAGGGCACCACGGTAGAAGTGGATGCCCTCGGTATCGGTCACGACCTGAACTACGGTACGAGCACCTTCGCCCGCACCGTGGAGAAGCGCACGGTCAACGAGGGTTCCATGCAGGGGGTACCTCAGCAGGACGCAACGCAGCAGGGTACGCCGCACTCGGGTGCACCATCGCAGGAGGCGCCTCAGTACACGCAACAGTATGCTCCTGCGCAGAACGGTGCATCCGAGGGCGGGGGAGTGCAGAGTGACGAACCCCCCTTCTAAAAGTGTTCCCCGGATGCTTGCATAAACGCGGGTGCATTGGGATAATGGGGCATTGTGTTGACATCGGGCACGCCCCTGCCGCAGGGGGAAGAGCGACCAACGATGTCAACCTTCGGGCACCAATCCTGTCCGAAGCATAAAGTTTTCTGTCCCGCAGTGGGGCAGAGCAATCTGAGTCTATTTGACCTGCGGCAGATGGCTCTGGAGATCTACAACTATGCAGACTCTTGACTTCCTCGACAAGAAGTCCCTCCGTGACGACATCCCCGCATTCGGCCCCGGTGACACCCTGAACGTTCACGTTAAAATCGTTGAAGGTAAGAACCACCGTATCCAGGTCTTCAAGGGCTTCGTCGTTGGCCGCCAGGGTGCAGGCGTTCGCGAGACCTTCACCGTCCGCAAGGTTTCCTTCGGCGTTGGTGTTGAGCGTACCTTCCCCGTTCACTCTCCCTCCATCGAGAAGATTGAGGTTGTGACCCGCGGTGACGTCCGTCGTGCAAAGCTGTACTACATGCGCGACCGCCACGGTAAGGCTGCTCGTATCCGCGAGAAGCGTGAGTTCTAATCTTTATAGATACAGAATTCTGTTGCAAACCGCTCCCCAACCGCATTCCGCGAGCAAGGAGCGGTTTTTGCATATTCTGAGAACCTTGCCGCTCTCAGAAAATAAAAGCCCAAGAGCACAAGCACTCTCGATACAATAGCTAGGTACCGTTTCACCCGAGCTAGGTATCTCTCAAACGAAAGGCTCACTCCAGCATGGCAGACGACAAGAACACTGCGAACACCAGCCCCTTCCCTGAGGGATACCAGCCTCAAAGCCGCCGCGAGCGCCGAGAAATGGAAGAATACTTCACACGTCTCGCCGCTGAGAAGGCCACAGCTGAGAATGCAGCTACTGAGCAGAGCGCCGCAGAGAATGCGGACGCTACTGGGGCGACCGAATGTAATACCGAGAGCACTCGTGAGCTGGTAGCTAGCGCCGAGGCAAGTGCCGCCGTGACTTCTTCCTCCGTGAAGGAAGCGAAGAAGAACGCCGCAGTGAAGAATGCCGAGCGCGAAGAAACCGCCGATGAGGAGACTACCGCAGATGTGGAAACTACCAAGGACTTCTCCGAAATGACCCCCAAGGAACGCCGCAAGGCAAAGCGCGCCGAACAAGCAGAGCTGACCTACTCCCAGGCGCAGGAAGAAGGCCGACTCGGCGAATGGCTCTGGGTACAGGCACGCGAGGGCGGCACTGTCATCCTCTACGCGCTGGTCATCGCATTCCTGGTCAAGACCTTCCTGCTGCGTGGCTTCTACATTCCCTCCGGCTCCATGGAGCAGACCCTGCAGGTGAACGACCGCGTGTTCATTAACGTGGCGGGCTCCTACTTTAGCAATCCCAAGCGCGGCGACGTCATTGTCTTCAAGGACTCTCAGGGTTGGATTCCCTCCACCCAAAAATCCAGCAACCCGCTCAAGGACGGCCTGTCCTTCATGGGTATTCTGCCGGATACCTCATCGAACTACCTAGTCAAGCGTGTTATTGGTACCCCCGGTGACGTGGTCGAAAGCGACGGAAACGGCAAGGTCAAGGTCAATGGTGTAGAAATTACCGAACCGTACCTGTACCCCGGCAACCAGCCCTCGGAGATCCCCTTCAAGGTGACCGTGCCCGCCGGCAAGTACTTCGTGATGGGTGACCACCGCAGCAACTCCGCCGACTCCCGCTACCACATTAGCGACGGCACCGCGTTCATCTCCAAGGACGACGTGCAGGGTAACGTATTCGTGGTGGCGTGGCCGCTGAACCACTTCGGTCTGCTACAGGATCAGAGCTCAGTGTTCTCCTCGATTCCCGAGCCGACCTCCACCCCGAGCGAGTAAGCGAGCTTGGGAATGATGGTGAGCGCTCAGAAGAGTGCAAGGAAACCCGCTCAATCTAAGCCTGCAAAGACAACACCGCCTGCCGCCGACCTCGAATACGAGCAGCAGCTCTTCGCCTCCGGCACCCGCACGGTTGCCGGAATCGACGAGGTGGGCCGCGGCTCCATGGCGGGCCCGGTCACCGTGGGCGTCGCAATCCTCACCCCGGACGCCACCCTCGAAGTGGGCGGGCTAATCGACTCCAAAGCACTCTCACCGGCACGCCGCGAATCCATGGTTCCCGAAATCCGCCAGTGGTGCGCCGTGGCAGTCGGCCACGTGGAACCGGCAGATATTGACCGGCTCGGCATGACCCTCTCGCTGAGACTTGCCGCTCAGCGTGCGCTCGCTGAGCTGGCGCGCCGCGGATACCGTGCCGACGCCGCCCTGCTGGATGGTAAGCACGACTGGTTTACCCCTCCGCAGGAGGACCTGTTCAGTGCGCTGGCACCGGACCCGGCGCAGGCACACTATAACGCACTGCTCGCCCAGGCATGGGAAGGCGCAGGTGAGCCCGCGCAGATGCCGGTGACCATGGTCATTAAGGGCGACTACAAATGCGCCTCCATTGCCGCCGCATCGGTGGTTGCGAAGGTGGAACGTGACGAGCTGATGGTCCAGCTGGATGCCTGCTACCCGGGGTACGGCTGGGCAAACAACAAGGGCTACGGATCCGCCGCTCATCGCGAGGCGATTAGCGTGCAGGGCCCCAGCCCGCAGCATCGACTGTCATGGTCGCTTCCGGCGACCGCCGAGCAGATTAAGGCCGCCGCGACACAGCGCGGCTAGGGCGCATGGCGTTCCTGAAGACCGCGCCTCGGAAGCTGGCGAAAGCCTAACGTGCCACCGCTGAATCAGTACTAAGAAAGCCCAGGAAAGGAAGAGTAATGAGCGCAGAAGACCTCGAAAACTACGAGACCGACGCCCAAATGGCGCTCTACCGCGAATACAAAGACGTCATGTCGCTCTTTAGCTACGCGGTAGAAACCGACCGACGCTTCTATCTGGCAAACCAGGTGGACGTCACCCCGCATGTGCAGGGCGGCACCCTCTACTTTGAGGTGAGCATGAGCGACGTGTGGGTGTGGGATGTATTCCGCTCCAACCGCTTTGTGAAGAAGGTGCACGCCTACTCGGTACGTGATGTGAACGTGGAGGAGCGCCTGCCCAACCAGGAGTTCACCGTGCCGGAAATGCCGGACTTTAACGCCTAGCTCAGGCCTGATTCACCGCCTTGCCGGAGGTAAGCGCACCAGTGCCGAGCTGCTGGGCGGCAGAACTTAGGCGATGAAACCGCGCGATGAAGCTACGCGAATATGACGCGGCGAATTGGCACCCGAGCGGCGTTTTTGAAAAATATGCCCCAAAATTTCAAATAAATAGCTGTGGATAACCTCTAATTCCTTCTGAGAACTGAGGTTATCCACAGTTTTTCGTTAACCACGTTTGGGCACGCGCGCGGCGGGCACAGTAGAAGCACTACCGCTATCTACCGGGAGAGACCCATGACAACAGCCCGAATAACAGCCCACGCCACAACCCAAAACGCACCCAACAGACTCCGAATCCACCGAACCCCACCCCGCGCCCACAGCGTCGGTAGATGGGGCGAGGAACTGACCGCCCGCATCCTGGAGACGAATGGCTACCGGATTCTCGAGAGGAATTGGCGCCCGCCTGCCGGACTGGAATACGAACAAATCCGCGGTGAGCTCGACCTGATCGCCATTGACCCCGAGGACGAACTGGTTTTTATTGAAGTCAAGACCCGCAGCAGCGAAGATTTTGGGCACCCGTTCGCATCCATTGACCGCGATAAGGCGCGCCGCACGCGCTCGCTGGCGATTCTTTGGTGCAGGCTGCGCGAGAACCTGGATTTTCCGCGCTTTCGCATTGACGCAATTGCGGTGACTGGATCCTGCGAAACCTTCACCTTCGAGCATCTGAAGGCGGTGGCGTAATGGGATTCGCACGCACCTATTCCGTGGCGCTCGTGGGCTTGCGTGGGCACATTGTTGACGTCGAGGCTGATATTTCACAGGGCCTGCCCGGCTTCGTGCTGCTGGGCCTGCCCGATACCGCCCTTAACGAGTCGAAAGAGCGTGTACGCTCCGCCGCGAAGAATACCGGCATCACCCTCACTCAGCACCGGCTCACCGTGAACCTGACCCCGGCGACCCTACCCAAGCGCGGCTCTGCGTTTGATCTAGCCATTGTGGTTGCGGCGCTACAGGCGGAGAAGAAACTTCACCCCAGCGGCGATAGCGTTTTTCTGGGTGAGCTGGGACTGGACGGAACGCTACGCCCTGTGCCGGGCATCCTGCCGGCAGTCAAAGCTGCCGTGGATGCCGGACACCACCGCGTGATTGTGCCCGCCGAAAATGCTGAGGAGGCGGCGCTCATCCCCGGCGCGCAGGTGAGCGGTTTCCGCTGCTTGGCAGAGGTTTTTGCCGCTCTCGGCGCGGAGAGTCAGAAGCTGACCTACCCGCCCGCCCCGCAGACTGAGGCGAGCGTACCGGTAGCGAAACCGGCTGAAATTCCCTCGGATATGAGCGATGTCGCCGGTCAGTCACAGGGCCGTTTCGCCCTGGAAATTGCCGCTGCGGGTGGTCACCATATGCTGCTGACCGGACCGCCTGGTTCGGGTAAAACCATGCTGGCGGAGCGCCTGCCGAGCATCCTGCCGACCCTCGACAACGATGCCGCGATGGAGGTGACCGCGATTCGTTCCCTCTGCTCGGCGGGGGAGCACCTGAGCGAGCTGGTGCGTCAGCCGCCGTTTGAGGCGCCGCATCATAGCGCCTCCGCGCCGGCGATTTTGGGTGGCGGCAGCGGCATTCCCCGCCCGGGCTGCGTGTCTAAAGCGCACCGCGGCGTGCTCTTTCTCGATGAGGCGCCGGAGTTTAAACGCACGGTGCTCGATTCGCTCCGTCAACCCCTGGAGTCGGGGACCGTGACTCTGGACCGTTCGAGTGCATCGGCGACGTATCCGGCGCGTTTTCAGCTGATTCTGGCGGCGAACCCGTGCCCCTGTGGCATGAACGTGGGTACCGGTACGGAGTGCACGTGTGCTCCGCGTGAGCGTCGCGCCTATTTTGGGCGGCTGTCCGGCCCGCTGGTGGACCGTATTGACGTGAATGTGACGGTTCCGAAGGTGTCGTCCACGGAGCTTGCGGGCGGTCAGGTGAATGAGAGCTCGGCGCAGATTCGCGAGCGCGTTATGGCGGCGAGGCAGGCTCAGCGGGAGCGCCTGGAACCGTACGGGTTGAAAACGAATGCGGAGATGAACGGCAAAATTTTGCGAGGTCCGCTGCGTCTGGATGCGAAGCTCACCGGCGAGCTGAACGCCGCCGTGGATCGCGGAACGCTGACGGCTCGCGGCTATGACCGGGTGTTGCGTATCGCCTGGACCCTCGCTGATTTGGAAGGTGCCGCCTACCCGAGCCGGGAGCATCTGGATGTGGCGCTTTTCCTGCGGCAGCAGGGGCAGCTGAAATAGGGACAGCTGACATAGCGTGCTGGTTTATAGAAGGAATCACCCACGAGAGGAGAAGAACGTCATGAGTGAGAAGAAACTGAGAAAACGAGTTGAAGATACCGAATTGAAAGATTATGGGCTGAGAGAAACAGCACTGGAAGAGCAAGCGCCAGAAGAGAGCGCGGCTGAGGATTTTGTACAGGAGGTACTGCAGATCCGCCTGCCCGGTCGCACTCTGGATGTGCACGCCCTGGTGCGTGAGAGGGCGGCTCATATCCTGTCGCTGGGGCAGGAACCTTCGCCGAGCCCATACAACGGGGCGCGGTTGCCGGGATTCCTCGCCTCCTGCCTGAACCCGGTGTATCTGGAAGAGATGAATCAGCAGAAACTGAGCCGGGAGGAACAGCCGGGAGAGGAGCTACAGGGTGAGGGGCTACAGAGCGAGCGCCCCGAACCTGCGGTGGGCACAGCCTCCAGCGGCTCTGATCCTGTACATCTGTTCACTCCTGAGCCCCTGTTCAATCCCGCCCTCAGCGCGCCGGAGCTTGAGGCGGCGTGCCGTGAGTACATCCGCTGCTGCACCGCTCAACTGATGCGCTACGCGGAGCCCGCCGATGAGCTCGTGGTCGAATCCCTCGCCAGCCTGGGTGCGCCGCTGACCCTGCACTACCTGTTGACCGGGCATATCCCGGATGAGTACACCTGGGAGAACGGCGAACCGGACGAACAGCTCAGCGAATTTCTGCACTCGGTGGGTGCGCCTGTGGCAGGGGAGTCCGCCCTGTTCTCCAGCGCGAATGGCTACTACACGCCGGGTGAGCATCAGATGAGCCGCGATAAGTTCGGCAAGTTGCTCGCGACCCGCCGCCTGCGCTGGAACCGCCGCATGGAACGCACCCTGAACGCGGAGGCGCATATGGCGGCAACCTGCGGGGCGTGGCTGGTCACTCCTGCTGATCCGCTGTGGCCGCCGCAGCTGAACGATTTGGGGCCTGCTCGACCATACGGGCTGTGGTGCCGAGGCGATTCGCGGCACCTGCTGGATTTGGCCTCTACCCCGAGCGTGGCGCTGGTCGGTTCGCGTGACCCGAGCATCTACGGTACGGAGGCGACGACCCACCTCGCCGCTGAGCTGGCGCGCCACGGGTACACGGTGATTTCTGGCGGTGCGATGGGCATTGATATTGCGGCGCATCGGGCGGCGCTGACCCAGCAGGGTAGCGACCTGCCGACCATCGCTTTCATGGCGGGTGGGTTGGACCGGCTGTACCCGGCGCAGAACTCGGATGCGCTGAACATGATTATTGACCGAGGGCTCATCATGAGCGAGGTGAGCGTGGGTAATACCCCCACGCGGTGGCGTTTTCTGGAGCGTAACCGGCTGATTGCGGCGTTAGCGCGGCATACCATTGTGGTGGAGGCACGTTGGCGTTCCGGTGCGCTGAATACGGCTCGTCACGCAATGGAGATTGGGCGTACTCTCTGGGCGGTTCCGGGCCAGATTAACTCGCCGAATTCGGTGGGCACGAACCGTCTGCTACGTGATGGACTAGCGCAAACACTTACCGAGGCCGCCGACATTCTCGAATACGATGCCGCCGCGGGTTTCGAGCTGGGCACCGAGCACGAGAGCGAGTGGGATCAGGCTGCCTCCTCTAGCACGCTGGATGAGCTGACCGAACGGCAGGGCAGGGTCTGGGATGACTTGAGCCCGCGCTCCTACCGTGGCGTGGACGAGATTGCCGCAGCCCTTGGGTTGAGTGCTCGCGACGTGATGGCTGATCTGTTCCACCTGGAGCGCTGCGGCCTAGCGGAGAGTAGCGGAACAAGCTGGAGAAAGGTCCGCCCGGCTGTTGCAGCGTAGAAGAGCCCCTGAACACCCCTACTGAACACCTGAGGCAGTAGCGGGTTGTGAGAGCCGGTCATGACAGGGCGGCATGTAGAGGAGACTGAACCTCTCTACAATTGGGGTAGGCCTGCGCGTACTGGTGCGGAGCCTACCCCGCCGCCCTATCGGCAGATGCGTGGGGAATAGAAATACAACGTCGAGAAGCATCAATGCCGCTAGACCCAGGAGCCGGAACCACGAAAGGAGGGACGCATGACCCCCGCCCGCCAGCACGAAAACTGGGCTGAAAACCGGAACGAGAACCCGGAAGAATACCGGGACGAGAACCGGGATGATGATCCCTCTGCGACCCTGCCGGTGACCTATACCCGCAGCCTCGCCGCAGATAACCCACAGAGGCACGGTGAACGCCTGGATTCAGCCCTGTCCGGCTCCGCCTTACCTGAATCAGCGCTGGGCGTTTCTGGCGAAGTATTCCGCCCCGTCCTGGACCGTTTTGAGCGTTTTCTGCGTTATGAGAAGCACCGTTCTGAAGAGACGATTCGTTCCTATATTTCGGATTTGGAGGGCTTTTTCGGTTATATGGCGCGCCGCGGTGTGCGGCATCTGGAGAGTATTGATGCGTCCCTGATTCGTGAGTGGTTGGGTTCGCTACATCTGCGGCAGGCGGCTCGTTCTACGGTGGCTCGCCGCGGCTCGACCCTGCGTACGTTCTTCACCTGGGCTCAGGATGAGGAACTGGTGCACGCCAATCCCACGCGCGGTATGCGCACCCCCAAGCGGGAGAATCACCTGCCGCCGGTGCTGAGCCAGGAGCAGATGAACCAGTTACTGACTACTCTGCAGAAGCGCCGGGTGCAGGATCCTCGTGATGCGCGCCTGCTGCGCCTGGAAGCTGTGGTTGAGGTGCTGTACGCCTCGGGCATGCGTATCTCTGAGCTGACCGGCCTGGATTTGCAAAGTGTGGACCGGGCAAATAAGACGGTGCGCGTGCTGGGTAAGGGCAATAAGGAGCGAGTGGTGCCGTTGGGTACCCCGGCGCTCAAGGCGTTGAATCGTTGGGTTTCGTATGGTCGTCCGCAGTGGATTCCGGAGGGCGCTCAGGGCGTGACGGCTCTGTTTATTGGCCCTCGGGGTGGGCGTGCGAATGCCCGTCAGATTCGTGAGGATCTGACCCGCTTGCTGCGCACGGTGGAGAACACAACCGCCTCGGGTGCGCACGTTTTGCGTCATTCGGCGGCGACTCATCTGGTTGATGGTGGTGCCGATATTCGTTCGGTGCAGGAGCTATTGGGGCATTCGTCGTTGGCGACCACGCAGATTTACACGCACGTGTCGATGAAGCGTCTGGCGGAGACGTATGCTCGGGCGCATCCGCGAGCATAGGGGTGGAACCCGAAAGTTAGCTGTCTCTCTATTTGAATCTTGCCCGTGCGGGTTGTACGATTCAATCTAAGCTATACACTGTTCAATGTCTATCTGGATATCCTGTGCACCCTAAACTTTCTGCACAGCGATGTTTATTCAAAGCCGCTGAACAAGGTAGCATAGGTAACAGGCTAACCGTGGTATCCGTCTCTACGGAGGCACCGCGTACGAGTATTAAAAACTAGAAAGGTCGCACCGCATGCGCGCACTCGTTTGCCCCGGACAGGGTTCTCAGAAGAAAGGCTTCCTGAGCCCCTGGCTCGAGATTGAAGGTGTGCGTGAGCACCTGGAACGACTCTCCGAAGCGGCAGGCATCGACCTAATTCACTACGGCACTGAAGCCGAAGAAGAAACCATCAAGGACACCGCAATCGCCCAGCCCCTCATCGTGGCTGCAGGCATCGTCACCGGTCGCCTCGCACTGCACGAACTCGACGGTGAAGAGCTCATCTTCGCGGGCCACTCCGTCGGCGAAATCACAGCAGCGGCACTTGCAGGCGTACTCAGCGACGAAGACGCAATGCGTTTCGTGCGCGTGCGCGCCAACGGCATGGCGGAGGCGGCAGCCGCCTCCCCGACCGGCATGGCTGCAGTACTCGGAGGCGTTGAAGAAAACGTCCGCGAAGCCATCGACGCAGCAGGCCTCGTCGCAGCAAACTCCAACGGCGGCGGCCAGATCGTAGCCGCAGGCCCCATCCCCGCCATTGAAGCATTCGCCGCGAACCCGCCCGCACGCGCACGCGTCATCCCTCTGAAGGTCGCTGGCGCATTCCACACCGAGGCAATGGCACCCGCCGTGCCCGCACTGGAAGAGTTCGCCGTTGCCCTGCAGGTATCCGACCCGACCTCCGCGCTACTGACCAACCGCGACGGTTCCGCAGTGGCATCCGGTGAAGAGTTCGTCAAGACCCTCGTCTCCCAGGTGACCAGCCCCGTGCGCTGGGATTTGTGCATGGCAACCCTGCTTGAACGTGAAGTCGCCAGCATTATCGAGGTCGCCCCCGCAGGCACCCTGGTCGGGCTGGCAAAGCGCGCGATGCGCGGCGTGCCCGGCACCTCCATCAACGCTCCGGAGGACCTCGCCTCACTGAAGGGCTAAACGCCAGAGGAGAGAACCCAGCTCTCCCTGCGCTAGGAACCCTTCACACTAGACATGCACTTTAGATATGCGAGGCACACAGTGTCTTGCGAGCATCAGCACTAAGGATTGAATACGTGACTACCCTCAAGCAGTACGAAATCAACCGCTACTCCCGCATCCTCGGTTACGGCGCAGCCCGCGGTGAGGTCATCGTCCCCAACGATGACATCGTTGAGGCAATCGACTCCTCCGACGAGTGGATAAAGCAGCGCACCGGCATCGCAACTCGCCACCGCGCCAGCGAAAACCAGTCCGTAACTGACCTCGCCATCGGTGCCGCCAAGGACGCCCTGGCGGCATCCGGTGTAGCCGGTGAGGACATTGAGGCGGTCATCATCTCGACCATCTCGCACCCCTACGCAACTCCCTCCCTGGCAACCCTGGTCGCCGATGCAATCGGCTCCAAGTGCCCCGCATACGATATCTCCGCAGCGTGTGCAGGTTTCTGCTACGGCATCGCCCAGGCAGACGCCCTCGTCCGCGCAGGCACCGCAAAGCACGCGCTGGTCATCGGCGTTGAGAAGCTCTCCGACTTCATTGACAACACCGAACGCACCATCTCCTTCCTGCTCGGCGACGGCGCAGGCGCAGCAGTCGTGGGCGTTTCCGACGAACCCGGTATCGCTCCCACTGTATGGGGTTCGGACGGCTCCCGCTGGGGCACCGTTGGCATGGACCGCTCGATGCTAGACATTCGCAACCGCGACTTCGTAGCAAACCCCGTACAGGAAGGCGAAAAGATCTGGCCCACCCTGCGACAGGACGGCCCCTCCGTCTTCCGCTGGGCAGTATGGGAAATGGCAAAGGTCGCCAAGCAGGCACTCGAAACCGCCGGCATCATCCCCGACGAGCTTGGCGCGCTCATCCCGCACCAGGCAAACGCCCGCATCATTGACCAGATGGTCAAGACCCTCAAGCTTCCCGACACGGTGGCAGTGGCACGCGATATCGTTGATGCTGGTAACACCTCCGCCGCATCGGTCCCCCTCGCCGCACATCGCCTGCTTAAGGAGAACCCGGAACTCTCCGGCAAGTTCGCCCTGCAGATTGGCTTCGGTGCCGGCCTGGCATTCGCAGCTCAGGTAGTCGTCCTTCCCTAAGGAAAACCACAAGAGCCCGATGCTCACCGCCCCTCATAACCGGCACCACACCGGTGCACGAGAAAGAAAATAAAGCGGGAAAGCATCCCCTAAACTCCGAGTTTCCGCATGCGTACACCACGTAGACACGATAAACTCGGTAATGCACGCGTACCCCCAACCGGCGGGTGCGATGACCATCGAACAACAAAGGAGCCCCTGAATGGCTAACAAGGAAGAGATCCTCGCAGGTCTGGCAGAAATCGTTAACGAAGAGACCGGCGTTGAGGTTGAGGACGTTCAGCTAGACAAGTCCTTCACCGAGGACCTGGACATCGACTCCATCTCGATGATGACCATCGTCGTGAACGCTGAGGAGAAGTTCGAGGTGACCATCCCGGACGAAGAGGTCAAGAACCTCAAGACCGTTGGCGACGCAGTCGAGTTCATCGCGAACGCTGCCTAAGCTATCACCAATAACGATGCGGCGCGGGCTCTCACCGGCCCGCGCCGCATCGCTGTTTACCCAACTAACCCAATACACCCCGGGAATACAGCGAGGAACCCGCAGTGCGGACCCCACGCGGAACACACACGTATACCCCCCGGGACCTACAGGTTTTTATCCACACACCACCGGATAAACCACCAAATCGACCACCGAAGAGAAAGTGCCACAATGTCTCGAAAAGTGCTGGTGACCGGCCTCGGCGCGACCACCCCCATTGGCGGCGACGTCCCCACCACCTGGGAAAACGCAACCAAGGGCGTATCTGGTGTATCTACCCTTGATTACCCCTGGGTCAAGGAATACGACCTGCCCGTATACATTGCAGGCCAGCTCGCCGTGCCCGCCCTCGAATCCGGCCGCCTCACCAAGGTAGAAGCAAAGCGCCTGGATCCCTCGGGTCAGCTCGCCCTCATCGCCGCACGCGAAGCATGGGAAGACGCAGGATTCACCGGCCCCGACGCCGACTCTGCAGAAGAAGTTGACCCCGAGCGCACCGGCGTAGCCTTCGGCACCGGCATTGGTGGCGTGTGGACCCTCCTCGACGCATGGGACACCCTCCGTGAGAAGGGTCCCCGCCGCGTCCTACCCATGACTGTTCCGATGCTTATGCCCAACGGTAACGCAGCAGCAGTCTCCATGAACCTCAAGGCACGTGCCGCAGCGCAGACCGTCGTCTCCGCATGTGCATCCTCCACCGAGGCCATGCAGCTGGGTGCCGAAATGATTCGTAGCGGCAAGGCTGACGTGGTCATCGTTGGTGGCGCTGAAGCAGCTATCCACCCGCTACCCATGGCAGCATTCGCCAAGATGCAGGCACTCTCCTCCCGGAACAACGAACCCGAAAAGGCATCTCGCCCCTACGACGTCGACCGCGATGGCTTCGTCATGGGTGAAGGTGCAGCAGCACTCATCCTCGAATCTGAAGAGCATGCCAAGGCACGCGGCGCACGCGTCTACGCGGAACTAGCAGGCACCGGCGTATCCGCCGACTCCTACCACATCACCGCACCGGACCCCGCAGCACTCGGCGCAACCCGCGCACTGCGCGAAGCCCTCGAAGATGGCAACATTGACCCGAAGACCGTCGTGCACATCAACGCGCACGCCACCAGTACCCCTGCCGGTGACCTGCCTGAAGCAACCGCAATGCACGAAACCTTCGGCGAGCACACCAAGAACATCGCCGTCTCCGCAACCAAGTCCATGACCGGCCACCTGCTCGGCGGTGCGGGTGCCCTTGAGGCTGTGCTGACCGTCCTGGCTCTGCACCACCGTATCGCACCCTGCACCATCAACCTGGACAACAAGGACCCCCAGATTGACCTGGATGTGGTGACCGAGGCTCGCGAGCTACCCGCCGGCGACATCGTGGCACTGTCGAACTCCTTCGGTTTCGGCGGTCACAATGCTGTTGTAGCGTTCCGCTCAGTAGAGGGCTAAAACTCTTCGACAGCCTCATAGAAAGGGCACGTCGGAAATGCTAGCGGGGGAGTGCCATCTCTGCGGCGCCCCTAATCATCAATAACCCAGCCGCCTTGAAGATGGAGTCCCGTCGTATTCCCGAGAGGCACCCTCTGGAGGCTTGGCAATAAACAGGGGCGCCTGCGATAGATGTCTATCGTAGGCGCCCCTGTTTGCGTATGAAGTTTTACCTGCGGGTTAGTTGTTTGAGAAGTTGTACCGTACACCGCTCGCGGGGGAGTGCCCCCACCTCGCGTGTCCGGTACACACTCTAGGTCGCCTGCCCCTCGGGGAAAGATATAAAGGGGTAGCTTCTCGGGGTAGTTTGCCTCAGTCCGGGGCATATGAGGTCGGTGTGGGGCTGAGTTTCGTGTGCAGCTCTCCTGAGTGTGGGTAGGCAGGGTTTTACACGTTATAAACGGGTGGCGTATTCGCTCCTGTACTGCGAATACGCCACCCAAACACACCACACTCCACAAGACAATGCAGAGCGCACGGGATCAACCATCCCGTAAGGTTCCCGTAACTCCCATCGCGCACCGCGGTAGGCGACGACAGAAGAATGGGAGTTTATGACCGGTTGACACACACAGAGCCCCATAGAAAGGTGGACGCTGTGCGTTCTTCTGGAAGTTTATCGGAAGAGCTCCCCCGCCGGTTCCGCTTTTCTAGCTTCAAATGGCAGAAGCTTAAGGGTTTGATGTGAGTGCTCGGATGGTCCGAATCATGTCGTTCCCAACGGAACCGGTTTATCGGTGATGGGCGCTCCTGTAGATAAGAATAACCTTAAACCACCCCTGAACTAATCCTTAAACCAATAATTTAATCTTATTTTATAATTCCTTGTCGTAAAGGTAGTGATGGGTGTTCAATATGCTCTGGGTAATCCGCTGGAAACCGCTGTAACTCTTTGGCCTGTTTAGCACTCTCCACCGTTATGAAACCGTGATAAATCATCCCCGAAAAGTTGAAGAACAGAACTCCTAAATGACTCCACAGGTGACTGTCGATAGAAGCAAGCTGATGGGTCTTGAAAACGTACTCGGAACGTGGTCACAAAACGTCATCTTGTCACGGAAGTTATCCCAGAGAAAACAAATTAAAACCCCGGCGTGCGCTGTGGCATAATCAGTATCAACATCGTGCTCCGGGGTCGGTGAAATTCCGAACCGGCGGTCACAGCCCGCGAACCACTCTCGCAGGCAGGCAAAGAATCATACGAATCTTCGCATCCGGGCAGGACGCCAAGACTCCGCTAGAGACGCCCGCTTGCAAGAGAGGCCGAACCGGTGAAAATCCGGTGCCGACAGTACAGTCTGGATGGAAGGTAGCACGAGCAGAAAAAGGCAGGAGCGCACTCCGCCGAGCCTCCCGAGAAACCTCGAGGTAGCGTGTAGGGTGCACCGAAGCAGTTATTTGAGAAAACTGTTGCTCGAGAAAAATACTTGAGAAAACCGTTGCCCAAGGGCACAGCGGTTTTCTGTATGACGGGGGAGAGGCACCTTTCGTAGGTGCCGGTACATTATTCCCCTCGACCGCAGTCACTGATTTCAGCCATGGTGGGCTGATTCGCCGCTCCCGCCTCAGCACGGATACCGGGCACTCCCTAAGAACCCCGCGTTAGCCGCGCCTTTTTCTGTTCCTCTCCCCGGAGCCGCCGCAGATGCGCACACAGCGCATCCGACACACGGTCCAACTCAGAGAGGAAAGAAACAATGGACATTGTGCGGTGGCTCTTCGACGCACAAATTCACGTGGGGGACCAGTCTCTCCTCGTGCGCGAAGTTCTCGGAAACGCATTCGGCTTGGCATCGGCGCTCGGTGGCATGCGACGCAAAGTATGGGCGTGGCCCGTCGGCATTCTCGGCAACCTACTGCTCCTCACTGTCTTCCTGGGCGCCCTCGTCGGCAGCCCGCACCCCGTGACCATGCTCGGCCAGGCAGGCCGACAGGTCATGTTTATTGCCGTGTCCATCTGGGGCTGGCACCGCTGGCGCGTAACCCGCGCCTCCGGCGGTGACGCCTCCGAAGGTGTCGCGGTAATCCCCAAGTGGGCTACCAACACCGAACGCACAGGCCTGGTTGTCGCTATGGTTGCAGGTACTCTGCTGCTCACCCCCATCTTCCGCGCCCTCGGCTCCTACGAACCGGTCTGGTCCGACGCCTGGATCTTCACCGGCTCACTGCTCGCCACTTACGGTATGGCGCGCGGTTGGGTTGAATTCTGGCTCATCTGGGTTGCCGTTGACCTGGTCGGTGTGCCGCTACTGTGGAACGCAGGCTACTACGCAACCTCCTTCATGTACGTGTTCTACGGATGCTTCACCCTGATTGGCTTCTTCGTCTGGTGGCGCACCCGCAACCTGGAGGCGCAGAAGACTCAGGTGCAGACCCAGTTCCCCGACGTGGCCGTTGAGGTAACCGATGTACAGAAGGGTCGTGCTTAAGATGTCGCAGAACCCCTCGCTGCAGGTGCTGGCGAGCGCACACCAGCCCGCAACTGTTGCCCCGAGTGTATCTTTGCCGCACAACGATTTGGACTACTCCGCCGCGGAGTACGGGCACCTTGCCGGGCTGGCCGCCGCACGCACTCTCCAGCTGCCCGGCCCCGAGCAGACTCTCAGCCACGCAGAAGCTATGACCCTGGCACTGCAGGCGGCACGCCAGGGTATCCGCGGCGCGAACCCGCTTGTCGGCGCCGTTATCACCGACGCGCACGGGCACGTGCTGCACGTGGGCTACCACCGAGGTGCAGGCACCCCGCACGCCGAAGCCGACGCTCTCGCCGCCGCCCGTGCTGCGGGAACTGACCTTACCGGCGCCCGCATGTACGTGAGTCTCGAGCCCTGCAACCATACCGGACGCACCGGCCCCTGCTCCCACGCCGTCGCCGAGGCGGGCATTAGCGAACTCTACTACGCCTACAGCGACGACACCGAAAACGCTGCCGGAGGTGCCGCCTACCTGCGCTCGCAGGGCGTCACCGTGCACGCCATGGAGGAATTCGCGAACGCATCCTACCTGCTGAACGAGCGCTGGTTCATTGCCGCCGCCGAACGCCGCCCTTTCATCACCGCAAAGAGCGCCTCCACCCTGGACGGGTTCATCGCGGCTGCTGACGGCACGAGCAAGTGGATTACCGGCCCCGCCGCGCGCATTGACGGGCACCTGATTCGTCACCGCGCCGACGCCGTCATGATCGGCACCCGAACCACCCTCATGGACGACCCGACCCTGGACGCGCGCGACGCCAACGGGGAACGCTTCAAGAAGCAGCCGCTGCGCGTGGTCATGGGCAAAACCGAGATTACCGAGAACTACCGCGTGCGCGGCCTCAACCCGCCCGAAGGTGTGGAGGCGGACCCGCAGAACTTCCTACAGGTCTTCACCCACGACCCGCGTGAACTGCTCGACGAGCTGTACGCCCGCGGGGTGCGGCACCTCATGATTGAGGGCGGCCCCGGCATGGTCGGCCTCTTCGCCGGTGAAGACCTCATCGACGAGATGGTCTGGTACCGCGCTCCCATGATCATGGGGCAAGGTAAGAGCGCCGTGTACCGTCTGTTCGTGGACACCCTGGCGCAGGCACTGCGCATGAAGCTGGATGACCTGGGCATGTTCCCGGCGGTGCGCGTGCTCGGCAATGACACCGCAACGCACCTGGTGCCGGCACCTCGCGGAACTGCGCAGGACTCCGGGTAGCGGCGCACCCCGGCGAAGCTGGATGCCTGCCACGCGCCCGAACCGAGGCTGGACTAGTCGCGGCTGGACTAGCATCCGCCTGGGTTGAGCGCGGGCGGGGGAGTAATACCTCAAGGAGAACCTCCGCCTGCGCCCGAATAGTTGGCGCTGGCTAGTTCATGCCAGCTGATTCATACCGGCTGGTTCGCATGCTGGCACAAAACCTCCCCGTCACGGGGAATATTCGAAAAATACGTATAGTTATACCGACGAACAAACCATCGCCGCCCGTCGCCCTCAACGACGACGCCCCGGCGGACACGGCGAGAAAAGGAAAGCACACATGTTTACCGGAATCATTGGCGCCCTCGGCACCGTAGAATCCATCACTCCCATCGAAGGTAGCGACGCAGCCTACCTGACCCTCAACGCCGGAGATGTCGTCGCCGACCTCGAACACGGCGGATCCCTCGCCGTCAACGGTGTATGCCTCACCGCTATCGACCTCGACCAGCTACAGCCCGGCCAGTTCCGCACCTACGCCATGGGCGAGACGCTGCGCCGCACCAACCTCGGCAACCTGAACCCGGGTGACACCGTCAACCTGGAGCGCTGCCTGCCCGCCGGTGGCCGCTTCGACGGTCACGTCGTGCAGGGTCACGTGGATGCGGTGGGCACCCTCGCATCCGTTACTGCGCACGAGGCATGGAGTACCCTGCGCTTCAACTTGCCCGCCGACCTGGCACCCCTGCTCGCTGAGAAGGGATCCATCGCTGTTTCTGGAGTGTCTCTGACCGTCACCGCAGTATCTGAGCCCGGCGAAACCCCCGCGTGGTTCGAGGTTGGCCTGATTCCCGAAACTCTGAAGGCAACCAACCTCGGCGCTCTCAAGGTCGGCGACAGCGTGAACCTTGAGACCGATGCGCTCGCTAAGTACGTGCAACGTCTGACCGCATTCGCTGGCGTACCGCAGACCGGCCCTGCACACTCCGGTGAGCAGGTTGCGCCGCGCCGCGCCGACGCCGCAACCGTCCTTGACAGCGTGCAGACCGCAGTGGACGCTATCGCCGCAGGTCGCGCCGTAGTCGTCGTCGACGATGAAGACCGCGAAAACGAAGGCGATATCATCTTCGCTGCCGAGCACGCAACCCCCGAGCTGATGGGCTTCATGATCCGCTACACCTCCGGCGTGGTCTGCGCGCCCCTGAGCAATAAGCGTGCCGACGAGATGAACCTGCCGCCCATGGTTGCCAACAACGAGGACCCCAAGGGCACCGCATACACCGTCTCTTGCGATGCGGCATCCGGCGTGAGCACCGGCATCTCCGCGGCAGATCGCGCACGCACCGTGCAGATCCTCGCGGATACTTCCTCCACCCCGGCTGACATCACCCGCCCGGGCCACATCTTCCCGCTGCGCGCCGTTGACGGCGGCGTGGCGGAGCGTCCCGGCCACACTGAAGCCGCAGTGGAACTCTCCCGCGCGGCGGGCCTGTCCGGTGTGGGTGTTATCGCCGAGGTTGTGCACGACGACGGTTCCATGATGCGTTTCGACGCCCTGCGCGCCTTCGCCACCGAACATAACCTACCCATGATCTCTATCGAAGACCTCATCAAGTACGTAGCTAAAGCGTAGGAGAACGCATGAGCGAAAACCCTAACACCCAGGCAACGCCGGGCACCTTGGCAGATCCGGTCATCTTGGTCGAGCCGGTTGAGGCGCAGGCTGAAGAGCTCAGCGCCAAATCCCTGCGCATCGCCTCCCAGCTCGCTGAAGGCTATCGAGTCAGCCCCCTCGACATGGTGCCCAGCCCCAGCCCGCTGCTGGTCGAAAGCACCGAAGAGGTCGCCGTACCCACCCCCCAGGGTCTGTTCGGTTTGCGCGCCTGGCGATTTGCAGATGGTGCCGAGCACCTCAGTGCCCGTGCCCTCGACCCTGATGGTGCCCCCGTACCTGCCGAGGATGGGGGAGCGCCCGCAGTACGTGTCCATTCTGAATGCGCCACCGGTGACATTTTCGGTTCCTTCCGATGCGATTGCGGCCCCCAGCTGGAGAACGGCCTGCGCATCCTCAACCGCACCGGCGGGTACCTCATCTACGTGCGCAACCACGAAGGACGCGGCATCGGCCTGGTCAACAAGCTCCGTGCCTACGCGCTGCAGGATGCCGGACTCGACACCCTCGACGCGAACCTGGTGCTCGGCCTGGACGGCGACATGCGCGACTACTCGCAGGCGGCACTGATCCTGCAGGAACTCGGTATGAACGAGCTGAGGCTCGTGACCAACAACCCCGCCAAGCGGGAGGCGCTCGAAAGCCTCGGCCTGCAGGTTACCGAACTCATCCCGGACGAAATTCCCGCTCGAGTCGAGAACGCACACTACCTGCAGACCAAGCGTGAGCGCATGCGCCATATGCTCAAAAGCGCATAGCGCACAGATTAGAAACCCTGCAGATAGCCCGTGTAACCCCCTGCACACTAAACTTTTCAAAAACCCACAACCCACAAGGAGAACACAATGAGCGGCGTAGGCGCAGCAGATATCACCCTCAACCCCGAAGACTACAGGGGCTTCAAGCTCGCAATCGTAGCGGCAAGCTGGCACACCCAGGTCATGGACGGCCTCATCGACGGTGCGCAGCGTGCAGCACGCGACGCAGGCCTCGAGCCGACCCTCGTGCGCGTTCCCGGTACCTTCGAACTGCCCGTCGCAGCAACCCGCCTCGCTGAGAAGTTTGACGCAATCGTCGCGCTCGGCGTGGTGATCCGCGGCGGCACCCCCCACTTCGACTACGTCTGCCAGGGCGCAACCAACGGCCTGACCGACGTGTCCGTGCTGACCGGCCGCCCCATCGGCTTCGGCGTGCTCACCTGCGACAACGAGCAGCAGGCACTCGACCGTGCAGGCCTGGAAGGTTCTAACGAAGATAAGGGCTACGAGGCAACCGCAGCGGCACTGCAGACCGCAGCAACCCTCAAGCAGTTCAGCAACTAACACCACTGAACGGTACGCGGCTCAGTTTCACGAAGAGACCTATTGACTCTTCACCGTGAAACTGGGTTGCAGCACCGGTTAAACTGAAACAACCCGCGCACCGGACTTACCGGGCTTTATCAGGCATAATCGGGCGTCTATGAATCTGGCATGTATGCACCAGAAAGATACATGCCGGCACATACGGTAAACCCCCGCGCGGCAGCTAAGGGACACAGCGCACCGACGCGCTCCCACCCCAACACCAAGGAGTACAGCAATGCAGGATTTGGGCACTATCACCCCCAGCCTCGAAGAATTTCGCGCCCGCGCAGCCAGCACCCGCGTCATTCCCGTACACATCAAAATCCTCGCCGACTCACTCACCCCCATCGGCATCTACCGAGCCCTCGTACTCCAAAACGACCAGGGCGAACCGGTCGAAGCAGCCCACGGTACCTTCCTGCTCGAATCCGCCAAAATCTCTGCAGAAGGCGAATCCGCAGCCTGGGACCGCTACTCCTTCATCGGCGCGTCCTCCCGCTCCACTCTCACCACCGTCGACGGCGCAGTCCACTGGCAGGGACGCACCCCCGCTGGCGCACCCGTCGACGGTGACCCCGTAGAAGCCATCGCCAAGACCCTGCAGATGCTCTACACCGAACCCGACCCGACCCTGCCGCCGCTCACCTCCGGATTGGTCGGCTACCTCGGCTGGGACGTCGTCCGCCACTGGGAGCACCTACCCTTCCCGCCTGCTGATGACGTGAACCTACCCGAATTTGCACTCAACATGGTCTCCGACATGGCAATCCACGACAATAAGGACGGCACCGTCCTACTCGTCGCCAACGCCATCAACTTCAACGGCACCAGCGAAAACGTCGACGGCGCCTACGAAGATGCCGTCGCGCGCCTGCACAGCATGCTCCGCCGCCTACAGCGCGGCGCCGCAGCCACCACCTCCATTCTCTCCGGCGTGGCAGACGTAGACCGTAAGGTCCGCGAAGACGTCACCCTCACCTGGAGCGAACAGGGCTTTAAGGATGCCATCGACCGCTCCAAGAAAAACATCATCGACGGCGACGTCTTCCAAATCGTGCTCTCACGCCGATTCGAAGCCGAAACCAACGCCAAGGCCCTCGACGTGTACCGTGTACTGCGCCAGTCCAACCCCTCGCCGTACATGTACCTCTTCAACTTCGAAGACAGCAACGGCACCCCCTTCCATATTGTCGGATCCTCCCCGGAGGCGCTCGTCACCCTCAAGGACGGCATCGCCAGCACCCACCCCATCGCCGGTTCCCGCCCGCGCGGCGCAACCCGCGAAGAGGACCTCGCGCTCGCTGAGGAGTTGCTCGCCGACCAGAAGGAACGCTCTGAACACCTTATGCTCGTCGACCTGGCACGCAACGACCTCTCGCGCATCGCCAAGCCCGGCACTGTGTCCGTCGACCAGTTCATGATCATTGAGCGTTTCAGCCACATCATGCACATTTCATCCGCCGTTAGCGCCGAACTCGACCCGCAGTTCAGTGCCTACGATGTGCTACGTGTCGCCTTCCCGGCGGGCACCCTTTCCGGCGCGCCCAAGCCGCGCGCCATGCAGCTCATCGACGAATATGAACCCACCCGCCGCGGCGTCTACGGCGGCGTGTGCGGCTACTTTGACTTCGCCGGCAACATGGACATGGCAATCGCCATCCGCACCGCCGTCCTCAAGGAAGGCACCGCCTACGTACAGGCAGGTGCGGGCCTCGTCATGGACTCCAACCCGGACTCCGAAACCCTCGAAACCGTCAACAAGTCCGCCGCCCCGCTGCGCGCGGTGCTGACCGCCTCCGGCCTGGCACCGCTGGACGCAGACGCAGCCCTCAACGCCACCAAGTAACCCAAGGAGACACCATGAGCACCGTTCTCGACGAGATCATTGTCGGCGTCCGCGAAGACCTCGCCGCCCGTGTACAGCAGGTTCCCCTTGAGGAAATAAAGAAGCGCGCCCTCGCAGCTGCACCCGCCCGCGATGCACTCGACTCCCTACGCGGCGAAGTACCCGGCGGCGGCAACGGCACCACCGCACGCATTATTTCTGAGGTGAAGCGCTCCTCACCCTCCAAGGGTGCACTCGGCGAAATCCCGGACCCCGCCGCGCTCGCCGCACGCTACGAAGCAGGGGGCGCCGCAGCAATTTCCGTGCTCACCGAACAGCGCCGATTCAACGGCTCCCTCGCCGATCTTGACGCAGTCCGCGCCGCCGTGAACATCCCCGTGCTGCGCAAGGACTTCACCGTCGACGAATACCAGATCTGGGAGGCACGCGCACACGGCGCCGACCTGGTGCTGCTCATTGTCGCAGCCCTCGACGAGCAGACCCTGTGCGAGTTCCTCGAACTCACCGAATCGCTCGGCATGAATGCCCTCGTCGAAACCCACACCCCCGAAGAAATCGAAGTCGCCCAGCGCATCGGCGCCAAGATTGTGGGTATCAACGTGCGTAACCTCAAGACCCTCGAAGTCAACAACGAGCACTACGCATCCCTCGCAGCGCACCTGCCCAACTCCGTCATCAAGGTCGCTGAATCCGGTGTCGCCGGCATCGAGGACGTGCGCGCCTACGCCGGCGCTGGCGCCGATGCGGTCCTCATCGGTGAAGCGCTGGTACGCTCCGGCGATCCGGAGGGTACCGTGCGTGAATTCTCCAAGGTGCCTGTGACCCGATAGGTCGTTCTCTTGTCATAAGGCCGGTGTCTGCCATGAAGCAGGCACCGGCCTTACTCTTTCTCAACGTCATATTACCCGCAGGTCGTGCGTTCACATTGAGATGCAGTCAGTTCGTTGATAGTCTACCCAAGGATAGTTCACCAAACTGCACCACATATATTGATTGGGTAACACGCACCACATCAAATGGACGCGGTGTCGGGACATCCATCATGCGTCCACACTACACTCGCGAGAATACTTATGGCTCAATCCCCAGAAAAATCTGTGTCCTTCATCGAACGCACCCTCTCTTCCGGTTCCTCCACCCGTCCCGTGCCCACCCTCGAAGCATCGCGTTCCTCAGCTGAAACCCTGGGGAGTAACACCGAGTTAACCAACCCCCAGAAGCTGGCCGCCTACCGCACCTGGATGCCCGCCCTCATCATCTGGGCACTAGCCTGCGCAACCCACCTCGGCACCTTCGCATACTCGCTCGCAGAAGACCAGCGAAACCCCCTCAGCCACGAGAACAAGAGCCATAATGGTTTCCTCTCCTACCTCAACATATGGGACGCCGGCTGGTACCGGGGAATCTATAAGGAGTGGTACCCCACCGAACTACCCCTGCGCGCCGACGGGTCCGTATCCTTCAACTCCTGGGCCTTCATGCCCCTCCACTCAATGATCAGCGGTAAAGTCGCTGACATTTTCGGTATCGAGTACCGCCTTGCCGCGGTCGGAGTCAGCCTCGCCGCCGGCCTCGCCTTGGCCGTTGTGCTCTACCGCCTCTTCATCGGCTCCCTGAACTGGCGTGACCGCGGCACCTTCGACACCCGCCCACTCGTTGGCGACGAAAGCCGAAACCGCATCGCCCTGTGGGCGCTCGCCGTGTACGCGTTCAGCCCGGCAAGCCCCATCTTCGTCACCGGTTACGCCGAGGCTCTTTCCACTCTGCTCCTTGCCCTGAGTGTGTGGTGTGTGGTGTGTGGCCGCTACATTCTGCTCCTTCCTGTGGCACTTCTGACGGCACTGTCCCGCCCGCTGGGTGTACCACTCGGCGCGTTCATAGGCCTATGGTGGTTCTGGTGCACCGTTTCTGACTATCTTGCCCGCCGCTCCGATGACTCCTCGCAGTCTGTCCTGTCGGATGCGTGGGCCGCGTTCCGCGGACGCTTCGTCCAGCTCCTCGGTGCCCTACTGGTCTGCAGTTTCGCCTTCGTACACCCCCTGCACGCGGCTCTGCGCACCGGACGCATGGACGCCTACCTCGCCACGGAACTCGGCTGGAGCTTCCGCAAGGTCGAAGACGGCCACCAGTACTTCGCCCAGTGGGTCCACCAATTCAACCTCTACTACGTGGGCTCCGTACCCGCCATCATCATGTGGGCCGCCCTGGTGCTCCTCATCCTGAGCTTCTACTGGTGGATGTCGCAGAAATTCACCCGCACCCTGCTACACCCCGCCCTGCGGCTGTGGACCGCCTGCTACGCCGGATACCTGTTCATCTTCTGGCTCCCGACGTCATCCACCGTACGTATTCTGCTGCCGCTGTTCCCCCTGTCGCTACTAATCGCCGCGTACCTGCCGAAGAGCCGCATGTACCGCCTCCTGCTGGTACTGGTGGGTCTGCTCGGCTCCGCCCTGTGGATGCGTCTGCTCTGGGGCGGCCCGGACGTGATTGGCCCCGTCTGGCTGCTGCCCTAAAATCAAAAATAGCTGCATAAAGCCGGTGCTCGGTTCTTGTCACGCAACAGGAACCGGGCACCGGCTTTTCACCTATTAGAGAGCTCTTAGCGGCCCGTATAGTCCGCGTCCGCGATATCCTTCGGCCAGCGCGCCTTACGGAACGGCGCCCACGTGAAGGCTGCCGCCACAAGCAGCAAACCACTGATGATGAATGCTGGAACAAAGCCCCACGCATCCGCAATCAACCCAGCCACCAGCGGGCCCAAAATCATACCGAAATCACTAAACATCTGATACACTGCCAACACCTGACCACCACTGCGGCGAGTACCAATCACATCAGACACCGCAGCCTGAATCGACGGGCCCATAAATGCCGCACCAATACCCAAGCACCCCGTCAACGACACAAACACCCACGCCACCGGCGCGAACCCCATAAACGTCACCGCAGAACCCGCCAACAGCAGACCCGAAAACGCCATCACACGGCGACCAAAACGATCGGAAAAACGACCCGAGAACGTCTGCGTCAACGCATTACCCAACGAGTTCGTCGCCATCGCCAAAGAAGCCAATAGAGTACCCGCCACTGAATTCGACATATCGCCGCCAGTCGCCAAGTACGCCGCCGCCAACGGAATAATCGACGACTGCACACCAAACACCGACCAGCCAATCGCCCAATTTGAAACCAGCGCAGAACGGTAATTTGAGAACTTTAACGCGTCACGAACCGTCATCGCCGGCAGATCGCTCTCACCCCAAGAAGACTCAGGCTTAGCGCCCTTACCGGATGCACCAGCAGGTGAATCCGTCAGCAACTCATCAGCCGACTCAGAAGTAGGGGAAGGTGCCGCTGACGGCAACGACCCGGCGCCCTTACCCTCAGCCAGCGCCGCCGCCTCCATAATGGCGTCACGCTCCGCCTCCAGCGCCGCCTGCGAAGGCATCAAGAACCACACAATCAGGCCCGCCGCCAACAGCGAAAAACCATACACAATGAACGGCGCACGCATACCAAAGGGTGCCAGCGCGCTCGCAATAACCGGGCCCAGCAGGTTACCCAGCAGGAACGCCGTCGCATAATAGCCCGAAATACGGCCACGCATATGCGCCGGGGACAGACGCACCAGCAGACCCATCGCAGAGACCGTGAACATAACCGAGCCGATACCCGCCACCGCACGCGAACCCAGCAGCACCCAATAATCCCAGGCGAACGCAATCATAAACGACGTCACCGACACAATCAGCATGCCAATCGTGTACACCGGACGTTCACCCCAACGGGTAATCATCTGACCCGCCGACGGCGCAAAAATCAGGCGCGTAATAGCCAACGCAGAAACCACCATCGTCGCCATAGCGACCGTGGCATTAAAATTCTGCGCATAATTTGGCAGCACCGGCGCCACCAAACCAAAACCCACCGCAATCATGAACGACGCAGCAATCAGAACCTTCAAACCGGTTGGCACGCGGTTCGGATCAATCGTGCGCGGGTCAAAAACAGGCGGTGTTTTGGCAGGGTTCCTCATGCTCGTCCTCGAAATAGTGCGGTGCCTTACGGCAGCCGCGGGCCCCACCCGCAACTGCCCATCATGTATTCGGCTAAAAAACTTAACAGTGTCCAGTCTACTCGCCGACAGCCGGGCACGCGCGTCGCCTCGACCAGTCAAACCGCCCAAACCGGTAAGCTAGTAGTGTGAATGAAACGATGATAATAATCTGCGCAATCGTGCTGGGTGTACTGGTTATCGCCGGTGTAGTTTTCGCCATTCTGCGCCGACCCAAGAAGACCGCGAATCTGCAGTCTTTGCGTCAGGAAGCGGCAGAAGCCTCTGGCGGTTCGGCGGAAGAACCTAAAAGCCTGGCACCTCGCGCTATTGAACTTGATATGCCCGACCCGTCCGCGGGGCGCCTGGTCCGCCTGCGTGCCCGTCTGGCACGCTCCAACAACATGCTCGGCCAGGGCCTGCTGGCTCTGCTCTCCCGCGACCGCATCGACCAGGATGTCTGGGACGAGGTTGAAGAAACCCTGCTGCTCGCCGACCTCGGTTCTGAGCCGACCACCCGTCTAGTGGAGGCGCTGCAGCAGCGTGTGCGCGTTGAGGGTACGAGCAACCCCGCCGCCGTGAAGAAGATGCTCCGCGAAGAGCTTGTGAAGATTGTTCGCCCCGACATGGACCGCGAACTGAAGACCGCCGGCAGCGATGGCAACCCCGGAGTGGTGCTAGTTGTTGGCGTGAACGGCGTGGGTAAGACCACGACTGTCGGCAAGATCGCCCGCGTGCTGGTCGCTGACGGTCAGTCCCTGATTCTGGGTGCTGCGGATACGTTCCGTGCGGCTGCGTCTGAGCAGCTGACCACCTGGGGTGACCGCGTGGGCGTGAAGACCGTGCGTTCCGAGAAGGAAGGCGCCGACCCTGCATCCGTTGCATTTGATGCTGTGAAGGCTGGTAAGGAGCAGGGTGTTGACACTGTGCTCGTGGACACCGCGGGCCGTCTGCAGAACAAGTCCGGTCTGATGGATCAGCTCGGCAAAATCAAGCGCGTTATCGAGAAGGAAGCGCCGGTCACCGAGGTTCTGCTCGTGATTGACGCGACCACCGGCCAGAACGGTATGGTTCAGGCGAAGGTCTTCGGCGATATCGTGGATGTCACCGGTATCGTACTGACTAAGCTCGACGGCACCGCAAAGGGCGGCATCGTGGTTGCTATCCAGGAGGAGCTCGGCGTTCCCGTCAAGCTTATCGGCTTGGGTGAAGGTCCGGACGACCTAGCGCCGTTCGACCCGGAAGCGTTCGTGGACGCACTGCTGGACTAACATCCTCATATTCCGCCGAGAAGCCACATGTGTTTTGAGAAGCCACCAAAGACGTGGCTTTTCGAAACACGTGTGGCTTTTCGCGGTTAACGGGCGTGTAATGATGGCGGGCAGTATACGAGGCGAGACTCTGGGGTATTCTGAGGGATATTCTGAAACTAGAAGATGAAACACCCCTCAGACGGCCCCGATCATCGCACACCATACAACCCAATTCACCCCGAAGTTCAGCGAAGGAGTTACCATGGCAGCCACCAACCTCCTTGGAACTCTTCCCGACCCCAACTACTGGCGCCTACCTATGCTCCAACGGCGCGTGCGACGGCCTTGCCCAGCTCGTTACACCGTACAGCCTTTCCCACACCCAGCTGGCTGAGGCTACCGGCATTGCTGACGAAGCTACCGTGAACAGCTGGGTTGAAGCAGCGCCGCCCCGACCTCTCGGCGGATGCTCCCGCGCCCCTGGAACCCGCGCTGCGGTACCTGGATGGAACCTACCTTCCCGACCCCGCAAATTGGCCTGGCGATAACGCCTACGACCTGGGTTGTGGCTGTTAATTTCGCTGCGTGACGTGTCTATGTTGTGCGGTTTTGTTTTCACAGGTATGAGCAATACAGAACAAATGTGCATTATGATGCAAAGTCTGTTGAACGGGTTCCAAAATGACGTCAGAAAACTTTTTCAACATGCACATGGGACGCATATAACACGCTGGGGATAGGGGGAGAAAGTGGCTGAACGTTTAATCCGTCCTGTAGACTTTAAATGATTGAAATTTGATAAAGGAGAAGAGTTATGTCAGAGCTGACCACTCAAAATCAGGCGGAGGAGCAGGGCCCGGCCCGCACTGTCGTCGTGGCAGAAGATGAGGCATTGATTCGCCTCGACATCGTCGAAATTCTGAAGGACCAGGGTTTCGATGTAGTCGCTGAGACTGACAACGGCAAGACCGCCGTCGAGCTAGCGCAGAAGCACCGCCCGGACCTGGTCCTCATGGATGTGAAGATGCCGATTATGGACGGCATCACCGCAGCTGAAGAAATCGCGAAGGAACAGATTGCTCCCGTCGTTCTGCTGACCGCATTCAGCCAGAAGGAACTCGTTGACCGTGCCGTTGAGGCAGGCGCTATGGCGTACGTTGTCAAGCCGTTCTCCCCGAATGACCTGGTTCCCGCAATCGAGGTGGCAATCAGCCGCTACGAGCAAATTCGCGCCCTCGAGAAGGAAGTTGGCACCATCCGCGACCAGTTCGAGACCCGTAAGCTGGTTGACCGTGCAAAGTCGCTGCTCATCACTAAGATGAACCTGACCGAGCCGGAAGCATTCCGTTGGATTCAGAAGACCTCCATGGACCGCCGCCTGTCTATGCGTGAAGTTTCTGACACCATCATCAAGCAGCTCTCCTAAATACGAGACATACACAGTACACATCGGTATAGGTATGAACGTACGCTACGGCGAAGACTAGGAATCGCCCGTATGCGCCTTCGGTTGGTCAGCATCTGACCTGCACCTTTTCTGACACGCTAACGCCCCATCCCTCACAATGAAGCTTAAGGACGGGGCGTTAACGTTTTATCTTCTGAAGCTCACACCCTGCCAGAGCAGTCGGAGCGTTTCTATGTCAGTGCTGCAGGCAACTCAGTACCACAAGAGGCGCAGTGTCGGACAGGCTTAGCGCATGTAGCGGCTCAAATCGTCTTCGTTATTGTTGGGGCCGCTAATCGGGCGGTCCGTGGGGGAGCCAGCCCAGAGCATGCCGCCGGTACCGAGCATCACGCCCAGCCACCAGAAGCTACCGGGGTTATTAATTGCGGTCACCAGGCACACCAGCATCACACCGATCGCGATGGGCAGGACAATGCGCTTGGCGCGCACAATCTTCGGGTAACGCTTGAAATAGGGGGTGCGCTCGCGGGCCATGGTGCTCCTTCTGGTCGTACCTTCTGGTGGGGGTGCTGTGTACCCCGTGCTTCTACGATTTTAGGCTACTTGCTGAGGCTGTAGGACTTCATGCTGCGGAAGATTATACTGCGGGAGATTATGCAGTGGGGCGGGGGATCAGCATGTTGGTGATGCGCGCCGTGCAGGTGGTGCGGCCGCGCTCATCCACAATGTCGATGGAGTGGATGCACAGGGTGCGTCCGAGCTTGACGGCGGTGCAGGTGGCGGTGACCATGCCGGAGACTGCCGGGCGCACGTGGGTTGCGTTGATGTCCACACCGACTGCTACGAGGTCTTCACCACCATGCACGCCCGCTGAGAGTGAACCGAGGGTTTCGGCAAGGACCACGTTGGCGCCGCCGTGCAGCAGACCGATGGGCTGGGTGTTGCCGGCGACGGGCATGGTTGCGACGGTGCGTTCTTCGGTGAGTTCCTGGAACTTAATGCCCATGGCGGGAATAAGCTCGCCCAGGCCGTGGGGGAAGTAGGAGTGCAAGTGTTCGGGGATGCCACTTTCGATTAGCTGCGCCTTGATTTCTTCTGCGGTGAGGGTGGTGGGTGCTGCCGCACGGACGGGTGCGTGCTGTGTGTTGTTTTTAGTCATGCCTTCCAGTGTACTCCCCGGTTAGGGTGCCTTTGGTGCAACGGTCGGTTTCTTGGTCAGCGTCCGGGTATGATTCAGCCCCGCCTCCTAAACGGGGAGGCGGGGCTGAAAAACGCTATGTGAGCGGATGAGAATTAGGCGGAAATAGCTTCTGCCTTTTCGATGTCTTCGTCGCGGATTTCTTTATCGGGGTTCACGCCGCTTGCCTTGGAGATACGCTCGGTCAGGGCTGCGATGGTTGCGTCACCGGTCACGTTGGTTGCGGTACCGAAGGAGTCCTGAGCCAGGTATAGGGCAATCATCAGAGCAATCATGGAGGTGTCAAAGCCAAGCATGGACTGCAGCAGACCGATTGCGGTCATCACGCCACCGCCGGGAACGCCGGGAGCGGCCACCATCATCACGCCAAGCACCAGAATCATGGGGATCAGGCTACCAAAATCAGGGTGCTGACCGGTCATGAACAGCACTGCCACCGAGCAGGAGGTAATGGTAATCATAGATCCGGAAAGGTGGATGGTTGCGCACAGCGGGATAGCGAAGTCCACTACGCGGGGAGAAATGCCAGCCTTCTTAGCTGAACGCACGGTCACCGGGATAGTTGCAGCCGAAGACTGGGTACCGATTGCGGTGAAGTATGCCGGGAGCATGGTCTTGAGCATCTGGATGGGGTTACGGCGGGAAATTGCACCAGCCACCGAATACTGCAGGGCCAGGGTGACCCAGTGCAGGATAATCACCATGACAAAGACGAGGCCGAAGACCGAGAGAATCTTCGCTACCTGACCGGCGAGGGTCATGTTCGCGAACACGCCCACAATGTGCACCGGCAGCAGGGGGATAATTACGTAGCCGAGCATCTTTTCAACGATGACCTGGAAGTCCTCGAAGAGGTTCAGCATCGCACGGGTCTTCAGCGCGGTAATGCCCAGACCCAGGATGAAGGAGAGAATCAGCGCGCTGAGTACCCCCATAATCGGGGTTAGCTCGATGGAGATGTAACCCTTGGACAGTGCGTTCTCCGGGTTGTCGAATGATGCCAGCTGCTGACCCTGCAGAATGATGGGGTAGAGCAGCAGTGCGCAGGCCAGTGCCAGGAAGCCAGCAAGGATGCTGGAGATGTACGCCAGACCCACGGTGATACCGAGCATCTTACCGGCGCCCTGAGCGAGGGAACCAATGCCGGGCACGATGAAGCCGATAATAATCAGCGGAATCGCGAAGCTCAGGAAAGCGCTGAATACGGTGGAGAAGGAGACGAAGATCTGCACAATGAGGTCAGTGGAGATGGCTGCGCCGGTGGCGTCATTGATGCCGCTAATCATTCCGGGGGTCAGCGTGCCAATCAGCACGCCCGATGCGATGGCGATAATAATCCACGCGAGGAGGGGGAGTTTTTTGAGTACCTTCATAGTTTCCTCAATGAGGGTTCGTTGTGTTAAGTGCGGGAGGGGCCCTCACAGTCCGGTGAATCCTGTCGGTGAATTCTGGGTAGAGTTCTGCCTATGAATACACGGGGTGTGGGGGTTTCCTACGCTGGAGGCGATAATAAGGTTATATATTATCCGGAAACTGTATTATTATCCACCTTACACAGTGGCTTGGGGCACAATCTTTGGGAAGAAAACTCACCAAATACACCCCACCGGTACCTATATATGAGGTAAAACTCTTTCCACACACCCCATTATTCCGCTATATGGCTATATGGCACAGCACCGGCACCCAATACGGCGCGGGCACCCCCCACAAGACTGACCAGACGCCATCACAAAACCAGCCATCACAAAACCAGCCATCACGAAACCCTCTGTCACGAAGTTAGCCACCGAGAAAACTCAGACTCGATACACTAGAGGGGTGACTACAGAGAACAAAACCCTCCTGCTCATTGACGGACACTCCCTCGCCCTACGCTCCTTCTTCGGTATCTACACCATGGCCGAAAAGACCGGACAGCACATCTTCGTGCGCAGCGACGGCCAACACACCGAAGCCGTCCACGCCTTCCTCTCCACCCTGCTGAGCATCATCAAAGACAACCAGCCCAGCCACATCGCCGTAGCCTTCGACCTGCCCGGCGGCACCTTCCGTACCGCCGAATACGGCGAATACAAGGGCGGTCGCAACGCCATCCCTGAAGCCTTCAACGGCCAGATCGACCTCATCAAAAAGATGCTTGGCGCGCTCAATATCCCCGCGCTCACCTACGAAAACTACGAAGCCGACGACATCGTCGCAACCCTCACCCACCGCGGTATCGAAGCCGGCTACCAGGTCCTCATCCTCTCCGGCGACCGCGACATCTTCCAGCTTGTCACCGACGACGTCACCCTGCTCTACCCGGTCACCACCGGCCCCTCCAAAGGTATTCAGCGCATGGACCCCGCCGCCGTCGAAAAGAAAACCAAGGTGCCCCCGCACATGTACCCCGACCTTGCCGCCCTCACCGGCGAACAGGCGGACAACCTGCCCGGCGTGCCCGGCGTGGGCCCCGGCTTCGCCGCCAAGTGGCTCAGCGAATACGGTTCCCTCGATGCCATCATTGAAAACAGCGACAAAATTGGCGGCAAAAAGGGAGAGGCGCTACGCGAAAACATCGACAACGTGGTGCGCAACCGCCGTCTCAACCAGCTTGTCAAGGACCTTGACCTGAACGTCACTCTCGAAGACGCCGCATTCACCCCCGACCTGGATGCACTCAACACCTTCTTCGACGAAGTAGAGTTCCGCACCATCCGCAAGCGTGCAGCCGACACCCTCGGCCCCATCGTGCGCGCCGCAGGCTCCACAAGTTCAGCCGCAGAAGCAGGGGAGGAGGGTGCAACCAAGAAGGCACCCACAGGCCCCGTCTACGCACCCATTGCTACCAGTGCACCCACCAAAAACGCAGACGCAGCGGCATTCCGCGCCTTCTGCGCCGCCGCAGCCGAAGAAAACTACGGTAGTGACGAACAGGGCGCGCCCATTGCCGTACCCGAACGCCTCGAAGGTGCCGTGACCCTCTACCCGGTCACCAGCCTGCCCGTAGCGCGCCCCGCCATCGGCGACGCACCCGCCGTCAAGGTCACCAAAACCAAGATCCGCGCCGCCGAAGAAAACCCCGAACTGCTCGGCATGCTCCTCACCAGCAAGAGCATCAGCCTCTGGATTGACACCCGCACCATCGACCCGGAACTCGACGCCGCCCTCGCCGCCTGGCTCTCCGATGAAGCAGCCCGCAAAATCGTCATGGACCTCAAAAACCAGCGCAAACTCCTGCGCGCCTACGGCTACGAACTCGCCGGCGCCGTCGAAGACCCCGCACTGTCCTCCTACATGTGCGGCTTCATCCCCACCGCAACCCGTAAGCTCTTCTCCGAACGCATGGAAGACGTCGCCGAACGCTACCTCTGGATCCCCAAGGACCCCTACGCGCAGCTCGTCTTCCAGCCCGAAGAAGAGGCAGCACCCTCCCTCTTCAGCCTGCCTGGCGAAGCCGAACCCGTCGAAAACCTGCGCTACTTCACGCAAATCAGCCGCATCATCCACGAACTCGCGCGCCTGCTGCACTTTGAAATGGAAGAGCACGGCCAGCTGAAAGTCTACGAAGAAATCGAACTGCCGTTGCTCTACGTCCTCGCAGACATGGAACAGGCAGGCATCGCCGTCTCTGACGCACTCCTGACCGAACTGCACGACACCTTCTCGGCACGTGCCGCCCAGTCACAGGACGCCGCACGCGCCATCATCGGCGACACCGTCGAAACCGACGACGGCGAAGAACCCCTCAACCTCGCCTCCGTCAAACAGCTGCAGACCGTGCTCTTCAACAAGCTCGCCCTGCCGCATACCCGCAAAATCAAGTCTGGCTACTCCACTGACGCCGAATCCGTCACCGAACTGCTCTCCAAAATCTCCCCGGAGTCCGACGGTGCCGCATTCCTCGCTGCGCTCGCCGCCTACCGCGACAACATCAAACTCGTCCAGACCGTCGAAGGCCTGCAGAAAGCAGCCGCCGACGACGGACGCGTGCACACCACCTTCCAGCAGGGTGCCGCCTCCACCGGTCGACTCTCCTCAACCGCGCCGAACCTGCAGAACATCCCGATCCGCACCGAGGAAGGCCGCCGCATCCGTGGAGCCTTCATCGTCGCGCCTGCACCCGTTGACGGCGTGGAGTACGAGGGTCTGCTCACCGCCGACTACTCGCAGATCGAAATGCGCATCATGGTGCACCTCGCCGCCGATGAGAAGCTTATTGCAGCCTACGAAGCGGGGGAGGACCTGCACCGTTACGTTGGCTCCGAAGTCTTCGGCGTAGCCCCCGAAGAAGTCACCCCCGAGCAGCGCTCCAAGGTCAAGGCAATGTCCTACGGTCTGGCATACGGCCTGTCCCGATTCGGCCTCGCCAAGCAGCTGAACATCAGCTCCGACGAGGCAGGCGAACTGCGCACCAACTACTTCAAGCGCTTCGGACGCGTGGGACGATTCCTGCGCGGTGTGCTCAAGCAGGCACACCAGGACGGCTACACCGAAACCATTTTCGGCCGCCGCCGCGTGCTGTCCGACCTGGACTCGCCCAACCGCGTACGCCGTGAAGCCGCCGAACGCGCCGCCCTCAACGCCCCGATTCAGGGCACCGCCGCGGACATCATCAAGATCGCCATGATCAGCATTCACCGCCGCCTGCGCGAAGAGGGCTTCAAGACCCGGATGCTGCTGCAGGTGCACGACGAAATTATCCTTGAGGTCGCTACCGGTGAGCGTGAAGCTGCCGAACGCTTGCTAGCCGAGGAGATGAGCGGTGCCGCATCCCTGCGTGTTCCTCTGGATGTGCAGGTCGGCTGGGGCAAGTCCTGGCAGGAGGCGGGCCACTAGGCTCAGCTCCTCAGTTCCCGCTTGGAAAATAGTGCTCATCCTGGGGGCCACTTGGAAAGGCGGTGCTCAGCTTTGCTCCGCACGGAAAGCGGTATTCGTCCTCGTTCCTACAGGGGCACCCCCACCCTTCCCAGGTTGAGAGGAACGAGGACGAACGTTGTCCCCTCATCACCCCCTCCGCAAACTGCAACTCTAAAACCGCAAATAAGTACGGGAATCCCGGGCGCGTAACCATTGACGACACGCCCGGGATTCCCGTACACTGTTAATCGCGTGTACCAACGTACGGGTTTTCTATGCTCTTTTTCTCCTTAAGAAAACGGGGAGAAAACGGGCATAGACCGCTCGCACACCCTGCCTAGAGCATCTGCTTCCGGTGGGTGGTACACAATGTAAGTATCCGTCAGCTCGACGTTTCCTCACCCCATTCAAAGGTGCTAGCGGTCCTATGCCGTGCGCGCCGGGGTGAAAAAGTGAGCCGGTCGACGCCTCCACCCGGGGGTGTTGAGTGGTGAACCGGCAGCGTCGACCTATTAGAAACCCAATTGGAGCCCTCACTACATGAGCACCAACATCCCTCAGGTCGCAATCAACGACATCGGCGACGAGCAGGCATTCCTCGAGGCTGTCGAGAAGACCATTAAGGTCTTCAACGACGGCGATCTCGTCTCCGGCCAGGTCGTTAAGATCGACCACGATGAGGTTCTGCTCGACATCGGTTACAAGACCGAAGGCGTCATTCCCTCCCGCGAGCTGTCCATCAAGCACGACATCGACCCCTCTGAGGTTGTCGAGCTCGGCTCCGAGGTTGAGGCACTCGTCCTCACCAAGGAGGACAAGGAAGGTCGCCTGATCCTTTCCAAGAAGCGCGCACAGTACGAGCGTGCATGGGGCGACATCGAGAAGGTCAAGGAAAACGACGGTGTCGTTACCGGTACCGTTATCGAGGTTGTCAAGGGTGGCCTTATCCTCGACATCGGTCTGCGTGGCTTCCTGCCCGCATCTCTCGTTGAGATGCGCCGCGTCCGCGACCTCGCACCTTACATCGGTCAGCAGATCGAAGCTAAGATCATCGAGCTGGACAAGAACCGCAACAACGTTGTTCTGTCCCGCCGTGCATACCTGGAAGAGACTCAGTCCGCTGTTCGCTCCTCCTTCCTCAACGAGCTGGAGAAGGGTCAGGTCCGCGAGGGCGTTGTCTCCTCCATCGTCAACTTCGGTGCATTCGTGGACCTGGGTGGCGTGGACGGTCTGGTTCACGTTTCCGAGCTGTCCTGGAAGCACATCGACCACCCGTCCGAGGTTGTCGAGGTTGGCCAGCCCGTTACCGTCGAGGTTCTCGAGGTGGACCTGGACCGCGAGCGCGTGTCCCTGTCCCTCAAGGCAACCCAGGAAGATCCGTGGCAGGCATTTGCTCGCACCCACGCTCTGGGTCAGATTGTGCCCGGCAAGGTCACCAAGCTCGTTCCCTTCGGTGCATTCGTGCGCGTTGAGGACGGCATCGAGGGCCTCGTCCACATCTCCGAGCTGGCAACCCGCCACGTTGACTTGGCTGAGCAGGTCGTCTCCGTTGGTGAAGAGGTCTTCGTTAAGATCATCGACATCGACATGGACCGCCGCCGCATCTCCCTGTCCCTCAAGCAGGCAAACGAGGGCGTTGACCCCAACGCTACCGAGTTTGACCCCGCTCTGTACGGCATGGCTGCAGAGTATGACGAGGCTGGCAACTACAAGTACCCCGAGGGCTTCGACCCCGAGGCTAACGAGTGGCTGGAAGGCTTCGACGCACAGCGCGAGGCTTGGGAAGCACAGTACGCAGAGGCACAGGCTCGCTTTGAGGCTCACAAGGTTCAGGTTGCTAAGGCTCTCGAGGCTGACGCAGAGGCTGCAGCAGCAGCTCCCGCAGCAGCTGAGCCCGCACCGACCTCTTATTCCTCCGAGGAGCCCGCTTCCGCAGGTACCCTCGCATCGGATGAGGCACTGGCTGAGCTCCGCAAGAAGCTGACCGGCAACTAATCTGCCGCTCAGGTGAGCACTCATCAGGCATAATAGCCGATAGGTAACCCCGGCGTGGGGTGCCTAGAGCAGAGGAACCCCCTCATCTCCCGTTTGGGAGGTGAGGGGGTTCTTTGCGTTATTGGGGTTTTGGAGCTGGGCGCGTTGGGAGCCGGAGGGCGTGTGCCCGGTGTTGCCGGGGAAGATTTTTAGGTGGCTTTTAGGCGGCAATCATTTGCGCCCACACGGCGTGCACCTGCTTGGCGGTCTCCTCCAGCGAGCCGCCATTATCAATAATCCAGGTTGCAACCGCCTCACGCTGCTCGTCGGTTGCCTGTGCGGCGATGCGGGCGCGCGCATCCTCCTCACTCATACCGCGCGAAGATACGAGGCGTTGCAGGCGAGTCGCTAGGGGAGTGCGCACCACGACCACACCCTCAAAGGCGGATGGGTTGCCGGTCTCCACGAGCAGGGGAATGTCCTCAAGTACCACGCCACTAAAACCGGGTTCGGACTGCGCCTGCTCCACCAGCTGCGTGGCACGCTCACGAATAGCGGGATGCACAATTGCGTTCAGACGCAGGCGCGCCTGCTCATCATTGAACACGATACGCGCCAGGGCGGGGCGGTTGAGGCGGCTGTCCTCATCGAGCAGATGTTCACCGAACTCTGCGACCGTGCGGGCGAGCACCGCCTCGCCGGGCTCCATGAGGGAGCGGGAGATGGCGTCCGCATCTACCAGGAATGCGCCCTGCTCAACGAAAAGGGAAGCGATGGTGCTTTTGCCGCTGCCGATACCGCCGGTGAGGGCGTAACGGCGCAGGGCAACGGATGCGGGGAAAGAAGGCTGGGGCATGAGACGGTGCTCCTGACGGGCTGTGCCACAATAGATAGGTACTGATCAGAGGAGGACACATGCAGGAAGAAACTCGCGCCAACCGATACCTTGTGCCGCGCGGCGATGAGCCCTATGAGAGCCTCCTCGAAATTAAGCGTAGCGAATTTATTGGTCACATCAAGCGGGTGAGCACCGTTGAGGAGGCGCGCGCCTACATTGAGTCAGTGCGGAAGACCTACCACGACGCCCGCCACGTGTGTTCGGCGTTCATTATTGGTGCTGACCGCGATATTCAGCGTTCTTCCGATGACGGTGAGCCCGCCGGTACCGCCGGTGTGCCGATGATGCAGGCGCTACTGGTGCGTCAGACCCGCGAGGATGGCACTACCGACCTGTCGGATGTGGTTGCGGTGGTCGTGCGCTATTTCGGTGGCATTAAGCTCGGTGCCGGTGGTCTGGTGCGTGCCTACACTGATTCTGTGGTGCAGACCCTGGATGGCGCGTTATTCGATTCGCGTGAGCGTCTGCGCGTGGGTAAGGTGCCCAGTTCGCATGCGGATGCTGGCCGCCTGGAGAACGAGATCCGTGCCGCCGGTCTGAATGTGCTGGGTACCGAGTACAGCGCGGAGGGCGCCATGATTTCCCTGGGCGTGTTTGACCGCCCGGAGGAGCTGGCGCGTGCCGAGGAACTGGTGGTGAGCTTGAGTTCCGGCGCGGCTAGCGTGACCTGGGGCGATACGCAGTGGGTGGATTTGCCGGTCTAGGTTACCGGCCCCTAGATTCCCGCTCCCAGATTTCCTCCTAGGTTTCCGGGCTAAAGCGCCTGTGTAAAGCTCTCAAAACCTAAAACATAGCTCAACCTTAGTTAATAGTTACTCTAACCCTAGTATTTGCCTGTTTTTGTTGCTAGGGTAGAAGGAGTGTCAAAAGGCTTATCCAATATCTGAGGTCGTGAAAACGTGACGCAGTCGGGAACCTACCGAGAACAAGCAGGCAAAAACTCATCAGAGCAGTCCGCGGGCAGCCGCGGCGGCACCGCAACCCTCAACCGTCAGGGCGCGCGTCTCCCCACGAGGGGCACCGTCGAGCAGCTTGAACCCGCCACCGTCGCCCAGCTGCTCAACGCCTACCACCAGCAGAACCTCGGCACCCTGTTGGGTGTGCTCACGCAGCGTCCGGCAGAATTTGCCCGCCAGCTTGGCAGGCTCTGCCGCGTCTTCCCTGAACATGTTCAGGCTATCGCCCAGGCGTTCGGCACCGTGGGCCGTGCCCTGCCCATTGACGAGCTGGTGCGCCTGCACAACCGCTACTCTAACGCCGCTCGCGGAGTTGGCGAACACCTCAGCCTGGACAACTCCGGTGTGGCGCACCTGGTTCAGAGCCCCGCACTGAGCCGTGAAGGTGCGGGCCACCTGCTCATGGCGATTGAACTATGCCTTGCCGGCAGGATGCGCGGGCTCACCATCGCTATGCCCTCCACCGAGGCATTCACCCCGGCTGAGCAAGCGCCGAGCCTCGGGTCCTGCAATCCCGCCCTGGACGGTGCGCTCAATGCTTTTGAACCGGCAGGCTGGGAGCCATTCCCCCTGAACGGCAGCGAAGTTCTGCTTGCGACCGGTGTGCGCGATGTACCCGACGGCTACGAACTGTCCCTCTGGCTGCTCGATGACGACTATCGGTGCCGCGCCCGCATTGAGCGAGGTACCCCGCAGGTGTGCGTAGCAAGCTTCTACGATGAAGAAGTCATCACCCGAACCGTGGAAGAAACTGGGTCGGGTGAAGCCGGTCTGGTTGAGAACTACCGCGTGGAGGAATACGCGGAACTGGACTTTCTGAACGCCATGGACCGGCAGGTACGCTACGTGGCGGTCACCGCTGCCGTGGGGGAGCCGCTGCTGTCTGTGCTGAACGAGAAGAGTGCGGCGCCGAATAGTATTCCCGCCCCTGCCGCTTTTGCGAACGGTGCAGGCGCCTCCCGGTTTGAGGGCAGCGCTCGTCCGGATATTCGCACTGCCGCTGTGGTCGGTAAGGGCCTGCGCACCGTCAATCACCGCGGCATGCTGCCGGTATTGGGTGTGCCGAACCGCACCGTGTGCGCTGTGATTGATCTGTATAAGCAGCGCATCTGCGTGCCGGGTGTGGGTATTCCGCGCGGACTGAGCGTGGAGGATGAAGAGCGCACCATGCAGCTGATTTTGAGCGCCCTGAACGGGTACCTTCCACTGACGAACCGGGTGCTGATGAGCCTCGCCGGAGCGACTGTGGAGGTGCACTAACGCTGTGGCACCCCCACGGCTGCAAACCAATAAAATACCGCCCGGAATCATGCTGTGAGCGCTGTTCCTAAAAGCACCGTTATCGCGCGGGAGAATGCTTCCGCTCGGTTCCTGCCCGGTAGCGCATATGAACTAGTCGAATACCCCTTATCTTTTGCGCTACCTCTTTTATGAACTTGGGCACTTTCATGGTGATGGCTTGTTACCTGTCGTGTCTGGACTATTGCGCCAGTAGAAAAGGGCGACCAATCCGAGGGCACATCGGGCGGCTTTCCCCTAGGATGGATACATGAGTTACGCACCTGAAATTAACCGTGTTGTTGCCCCCTTTGAAGTAGTCAGCCCCTTCCAGCCTGCCGGTGATCAGCCGAAGGCTATCGCCGAGCTCACCGAGCGTGTGCAGAACGGTGAGAAGGACATTGTGCTGATGGGCGCTACCGGTACCGGTAAGTCCGCGACCGCAGCCTGGCTGATTGAGGCAGTGCAGCGTCCGACTCTGGTGCTCGTGCAGAATAAAACTCTGGCGGCGCAGCTGGCGAATGAGCTGCGCGAGCTGCTGCCGAATAATGCGGTGGAGTATTTCGTCTCGTACTACGACTACTACCAGCCTGAGGCGTACGTGCCGCAGACCGATACGTTCATTGAGAAGGACTCCTCCATCAATGAGGAAGTGGAGCGTCTGCGCCACTCGGCGACGAATTCCCTGCTGACTCGCCGTGACGTGGTGGTGGTTGCGACCGTGTCCTGCATTTATGGTCTGGGTACGCCCGAGGAGTACATTGAGCAGATGGTGACTCTGCGTCGCGGTGAGGAGATTGACCGCGATGAGCTGCTGCGTCAGTTCGTGGCGATGCAGTACGCGCGTAACGACATGGACTTTCACCGCGGCACGTTCCGTGTGCGCGGCGATACCGTCGAAATCATCCCCATGTACGAGGAGAACGCAATCCGCATTGAGTTCTTCGGTGATGAGATTGAGGCGATTTACACCCTGCACCCGCTGACCGGCGAGGTAATTCGCGAGGAAGAAGAAATGTATGTCTTCCCCGCAAGCCACTACGTCGCCGGTGCTGAGCGTATGGCGAAGGCTATTACCTCCATTGAGGATGAGCTGCGCGAGCGCCTGCAGACCCTCGAATCCCAGGGCAAGCTGCTGGAGGCGCAGCGTCTGCGCATGCGCACCACCTACGACCTGGAAATGATGGAGCAGATGGGCTTCTGCAATGGCATTGAGAACTACTCGCGCCATATTGACGGTCGTGCCCCCGGCAGCGCCCCGAACTGTCTGTTGGATTATTTCCCGGATGATTTCCTACTAATTATTGACGAGTCACACGTGACGGTCCCGCAGATTGGTGCCATGTATGAGGGTGATATGTCCCGTAAGCGCACCCTGGTGGAACACGGTTTCCGTCTGCCGTCGGCGATGGATAACCGCCCGCTGAAATGGGAGGAGTTCCTGGAGCGCATCGGTCAGACGATTTACCTCTCGGCAACCCCCGGCAAGTATGAGCTGTCGCAGGCTGATGGTTATGTGGAGCAGATTATTCGCCCGACCGGCCTGATTGACCCGGAGATTGTGGTTAAGCCGACCAAGGGGCAGATTGATGATTTGCTTGAGGAGATTCGCGTGCGCGTTGAGCGTGATGAGCGTGTGCTGGTTACGACCCTCACCAAGCGCATGGCAGAGGATTTGACGGAGTACCTACTGCAGCATGGCGTGAAGGTGCAGTATCTGCATTCTGACGTTGATACGTTGCGCCGTGTGGAGCTTCTGCGTGAGTTGCGCCTGGGCACCTTTGATGTGCTGGTTGGTATTAACCTGTTGCGTGAGGGGCTGGACCTGCCTGAGGTGTCTCTGGTTGCGATTCTGGATGCCGATAAGGAAGGCTTCCTGCGTTCGACCACTTCGCTGATTCAGACGATTGGTCGTGCGGCGCGTAATGTATCCGGTCAGGTGCATATGTACGCGGATAAGATTACGGATTCTATGCGTGTGGCGATTGATGAGACGAACCGCCGCCGCGAGATTCAGCAGGCGTACAACCGTGAGCACGGTATTGACCCGCAGCCGCTGCGTAAGAAGATTGCCGATATTACGGATGTTCTCGCCCGCGAGGAAGAGGATACCCGCGAGCTTCTGCAGTTGCGGAAGAGCGGTAAGAAGGGTGCCCGGACGGTGAGTGCGGGTGTGAAGACCGGTTCTGCGACCTCGTCGAAGATTGCCACGAGCACCCTGGAGTCGGAGGAGCTTCTCGCCCGTGCGGAGGCGCGTGTTCGTGCCGACGGCCTGGCGGCGGCACCTGCCGAGGACCTGCTGGATTTGATTGAGCAGATGAGCGAGCAGATGCGCGTGGCGGCGGAGAACTTGCAATTTGAGTTGGCGGCACGTCTGCGTGATGAGCTTGCCGATTTGAAGAAGGAGTTGCGCCTGATGAAGGAGGCGGGTCACGCCTAAACCCGGTGTTCTAAGCCCGGTGTTTAGGGTCCCGACTTGGGTTTTTCGCCATGAGGTAACTTATCGTTCATGAACTTCCACTGGGTGCAGATACATGATGTAGACTATCAAGGTATTTTACGTGTCAAATAACACCTTGATGTTTCTGAACGACGAAGAAAAATCTGCGACTACTGTGAATCAATCTCCAGACGCACACACTACGGGAGCTCGTTTTGTTACCCGCCGCAACCTCACCCGCGGCGCACTCTGGGCTGTGCCCGCTATTGCTGACTCCACGGCGGTGCCCGTATTCGCTGTTTCGGCTGATGATTGCAAGGCGGTTCAGGGGCCAGACTTTACCCATGGTGAAATCATTGACCGTCAGATCTTCACCACTGACCCGACCGGTAAGGCGGCCGTCATGACCCGCAACGGCAAGACTCAGACCGTTCGGGGGCAGGTCATTCCGTTTGCATCGAGCATGAATGATCAAGCGACGGACATCTCCGCGCGTTTTGCGCTGTGTGGCGATAAGCTCATGGAAGGCATGTACCAGTTTGAGGTGGTTATTACCGTCCCGATGATTCATGAGAACGGCACAGTGGATACCAACAAGCAGGTAAACGCGATTGCTTTCACCCCGCCGACCTTCAACATGGTCTCCTCATAGAATGAAATATAGAAGTAGCCTTCCCCGTAATAGTTCACGGGGAGGGTTACTTTGATATGGGGTTGCTGTACGGTATTGAGCTGTGCGGTGCCTCTCTACACTGCGTTTTTATATACTATGCCGCTCTATGCTGTACTTTTTTACGTTGCGCCTTTTACACGTCGCCGTTCTCTAGTGCGGTGGCGTCGTAGCGCTTGCGGGCTTCGAGTACCGCCTGCATATTGTCCTGCGCCCAGTGGCGCAGGGCGGACATCGGCTCAATGAGGGTCATACCGAGCGCGGTCAGTTCGTAGTCCACGCGCGGCGGAATGGATGCGGTGACCCGACGTTCTACCAGGCCGTCACGTTCCATGGAGCGCAGGGTCTGGGTGAGGACCTTGGGGGAGACACCCTGAATACTTACCTTGAGTTCGCCGAAGCGGGCGACGGGCTGTTCGGAGAGCACCGCAACAATGAGCGGGGTCCACCGGTCGGTGAGGTGGCGCATCACGGTGCGGGAGGGGCAGGCGCTGGTGAGAATATTGGCGCGCAGGTCGTCCTTCTGGGTGCAGGTGCTTACTGCAGTTTCGTGTGTGGGGGAGGTGAGCGGGGTGGTCATAGCTGCTGTCTTTTCAATCTGCCAAGGGGCTGTTTTAGGGGTGGAGAGGGGGGGCGAAAAATATTTTTAAATATTTTCTACGCATCTCCAATAGTTACCTTGAGGTACCCGGTTTCTAATAGATACTATAAAACCATTACGCGGAACACCGCAAGAAAAACTACAGAAGACCTACCCGAAAAGAACCCCTCATGAACATCGCAATCATCGGCGCAACCGGCATGGTCGGCGCACACACCGCAGCAGAAGCAATCTCCCGCGGCCACCAGGTCGATGCATACACCCGCTCCGGCAAGGCACCCGAAGGCACCACCGCCCGCAGCATCGACCTTACAGATACCGCGGCACTGGTCGACATCGTCAACAATCACGACGTCACCATCGTCGCCGTTCCGGGCGGTCGCGGCACCTCCGCGCAGCCGGTCATCGACGCACACCGTGCGCTAATCGCGGCAGCACCTACCGGTCGACTGCTGGTCGTCGGTGGTGCTGGCTCCCTTGAGGACGGCAACGGCAACCGTTTCGTTGATAGCGAAGGCTTCCCGGAAGAGTACAAGCCCGAGGCGAAGGCGTTCGCGCAGATTCTCGACGATTACCGCGCATCCGAGGGTCTGAACTGGACCATGCTCTCCCCGGCGTTTGAAATCGCACCGGGTGAGCGCACCGGCAAGTACAACACCACACTGGACACCCCCGCAGGCGAGTTCGTTAGCGCCGAGGATTTTGCTGTCGCCCTGATTGATGAGGTAGAAGAGCCTAAGCACGCGGGCCGCCGCTTCACCGTTGCCAACTAGTAACAGCGCCAACTCATAGCGTCGCCAGCTAGACCCCCAACTAGGCAGTGCTTATTCATCACCCGAAACGCCGCATCCGTCAGGTCACCCCTGCCGGATGCGGCGTTTCGGTACATCTCGCTCCTGAAAGTTCTCCCGGAGGGGCTCCTGCGTAAAAACCCCAACCTGCTGTATAATCGTTCACCGAGCAAGGGAGTATCCCACCAATCGACTCATCGTCAGCACGTTAGCCGAAGGCGTCTAACCGGTGAATCGAGCCGACCTCCATTCAGGTCGGCGGGAGAGACTTGTGGTCCTGTACGCACACCACAAGAAAGGCTCCCCATGGAAGTTACCGGGTTGCAATGGTTGGTTACTATTCTCATCATCGCGGGTCTATTGGCCTTCGACTTCGTGTTCCACGTCCGTAAGGCGCACGAACCCACCGTCAAGGAAGCGGCCATCTGGTCGAGTATTTACATCAGCATCGCGCTGCTGTTTGGTCTGTACATTTTCGTGACGAACGGCCCCTCCGCCGCTACCGAATTCTACGCAGGCTACATCACCGAAGAAGCTCTCTCGGTCGATAACCTCTTCGTCTTCATGATCATTATGGGCACCTTCCGTGTCACCCGTGAGAATCAGCAGAAGGTCCTGCTCTTCGGTATCGTCTTTGCGATCCTGGCGCGTGGCTCCTTCATCTTTGCCGGCGCAGCATTCATCAACTCCTTCGCCTGGGTGTTTTACCTCTTCGGACTGATCCTGCTCATGACCGCAGGTAACCTGCTCAAGGATGAAATCACCGACGGCGACGGTGACGACGAAGCAGACAACATTATGGTCCGCCTCGCCAAGAAGTACCTGAAGACCAGCGACCACTTCGACGGCGACAAGCTCTTCACCATCGAAAACGGCAAGCGTGTCATGACCCCCATGATGCTCGTCATGGCCGCTATCGCCGGTTCCGACCTGCTCTTCGCACTCGACTCGATCCCCGCGATCTTCGGCCTCACCCAGTCCGTCTACATTGTGTTTACTGCGACCGCATTCTCACTTATGGGTCTGCGCCAGCTGTACTTCCTTATTGACGGTCTGCTGGACCGCCTCATCTACCTCTCCTACGGCCTGGCGACCATCCTCGCGTTCATTGGTGCGAAGCTCATCCTGCACGCAATGCACGAGAACAACCTGCCGTTCATTAACCACGGCGAGCCCGTGCACGTGGTCGAAATCAGCACCGAAATGTCGCTGATGGTCATTGTGGGCGTTCTAATCATTACCGTGCTTGCTTCGCTGCTCAGCCCCAAGGGCCGCGCACTGCAGACCATCCAGCGTGTTCAGGCGCTCTCCGAGAAGTACCTGGCACTGCCCGAGGACGCACCCGCCGCCGAGCGTGCAGACATCACCGTCCGCTGGCAACAGGAAACCGAGAAGCTCAACGCCATTCCCGCCAAGCTGCGTGAAGAGCTGATCGAGAAGGAAGACGAGTACCACACCCTCGTGATGCGTGCCCGCACCGCACAGGATGCGCACTCTTCCTCCAAGTAGTTACTGAGCCTGTAGCCTCACCAGGCTAAGCGCTCACACGAAAGCCCCTCACACCGGATTAACCGGGGTGAGGGGCTTTCGCTATCTTGAAAGTTTTACTGGTTGTGCACCTCAGCCAGCATGTTCTTCAGGTGACCCAGAATGGTCAGAGAGTCAGAACCGAAACCGTCGTGGTGGTGGGTCTTCGAGGTCCACACCTGAGTGTTACCGACCCATCGAGCGGTCTCCATGGAGTGCTCAAAGTCCACGTACACGTCCGGGTTGTACGCCGCAGCCACTACGGAAACCTCGTTCTTATGCAGCTGTGCGTGGTCGTACAGGCGACCCCAGTCCTTCTTCTCAGCCAGCAGGTTAGCAACCTCAGCCAGCGGACGCAGCGAGGGATCCTCCTCGTAGTACCAGGGGAAGATGTGCTCGCCGGTGAAGAGCAGACGATCCGCATCCGGTGCGAACTCGGGGCGGGAAGCCGCCACGCGAGCAGCAGACCAGTTGGTCGGTGCGGGGGAGGGGGACAGCTCGTAGCCGGGGATGCCGGGCAGAACGCCGTCAGCGGGGCCGTCAGCGTAAATGGTCTCGTGCATCAGGGCGTACAGCGGGTTCGCCTGGAAGGTTACCTCGGCACCCATAGCGGTCAGGAACTGATCGGAGAGGTGGTCGTTACCCTCGGCGAAAGCGGTCTCCAGGAAGTAGTGCAGACCGCGCTCACGCCAGCGGCCACCCAGGAAGTGGCCAGCCATCTGGAAGCGGTGATCGGTCAGACGCTCACCGGTGGGCAGGTACTCCTTGTGGGTGCGTAGGTGCTCAGCGATGCGGGTGGCGAGCTCAGCATCCTCGGGGAACCAGCTGTAGTACTCCTCAACACGTTCCTTCATTCGGTCGAAGGTGTGCTGGTAGACGTTATCCACGGAGGTACGAATCGGTGCCAGACCCGCAGTGATGCGGCAGTCACGCAGCGACTGAGGTGCGAACGACAGGTAGGACAGAGTCAGGAAGCCACCGAAGGACTGACCAATGGTGGACCAGCGCTTGTCTGCACGGTTAGCGAGCAGCACCTCGCGGACAGCCTCAGCGTCAGCAATGATGGAATCCGCCCGGAACAGCTCCGTGTACTCAGCCTGAACCTGCGGGTCACCCACAGCGGTGATGTTGCGAGCAGACAGCGGGGAAGACATGCCGGTACCGCGCTGATCCAGAAGAATCACGCGGTGAGTCTTCGCCAGCTCAGCAATCCAGCCGCCAATGGAGCCGGTCTTCGGCGAACCGAAACCGGGGCCGCCCTGCAGGTACACAATGTAAGGACGCTTATCAGCCGAAACGGTCAGAGTCTCGTTGATGCTCACGACCTCGCGGGCGAACACGGTGATGGTCTGGTCCGCGAAACGGGAGGAGAGAGCGGCATCCTTGCCCTTGGAGAAAATCAGACCGTGGGTCAGGGGAACCTGGAACCAGTGGTCGGTAATCTCGTAGCCGTCGTGCTTGACGACCGAACCCTTGCGGTACTCAACCTTGGGAAGCGAAGAAACGGTCAACGGTGAACCTTCTTTCATTCAAATAGATAGATACTCTGTATTCTAGCCCACTACGGGCAACATCGTGGCTGAGCCTCGGACGGAGTTTCATTCGGAGTCTTAGAACTCGCCCACGCTCAGAATCTTCAATACCGGGTACCCAGCCTCATCGGAGGCAACCAAATCAACCTCGGCACGAATACCGAAGTCAAAGTTGTCTTCGGGATCGGCGAAGCTCTGCTGAACCTTCCACACGCCCGGATGCGCGGCGGTGTCCTCATCCATGCTGACCAGGCGAGGCGAGCGCGCATCGGCGTCCGTGTAGATGTCGTCGTAGACGTCGAAGTAGTCGTCCATAGCGTCCGCCCAGCGGTCGGCATCCCAGCCGCACCACTCGTCCAGGGCGCCCAGGGCGCGGTCACGCTCCTCAGCGAAGAGCTCCACTCTGCGGAACAGGGCATTGCGCACCATCACACGGAAGGCGCGCAGGTTCTTCGTCACGGCGGGAGGCTCTTCCTCCTCGATGGAGGCGTGCTCGGCGGCAATGGTGGCGGTGTCTTCGCCGGCAGCTAGCTTCTCCCACTCATCCACCAGGGAGGAGTCGGTCTGGCGCACGAGCTCGCCGAGCCACGCGATAATGTCGTCGAGCTCGTCGGTTACGGCAGAATCAGGGATGGTGTGGCGTAGCGCCTTGTACGCGTCAGAGAGGTAGCGCAGAAACACGCCCTCGGCACGTTCCAGCGAGTAGTACTGCACGAAGTCATTGAAGCCCATCGCGCGTTCGTACATGTCACGCACAATCGATTTGGGCCGCGGCTCAAAACGAGCCACCCACGGTGCGGACTGCTTGTAGGTCGTGTACGCCTGCTCAATGAGCTCCGCCAGAGGCTGCGGGTAGGTGACCTTGTCCAGCTCGTTCATGCGTTCGGTGTAGTCCACACCGTCCGCCTTCAGCTGTGCCGACAGCTCGTTCTTTGCCTTGCGTTCCTGCGCGTACAGCACCTGGTTCGGCGATTCCAGGGTCGCCTCGATGAGGGAGAGCGCGTCCAGCGCGTAGCTGGGGGATTCGGGGTCGAGCAGTTCCAGTGCGGCGACCGCAAAAGCGGACAGCGGCTGGTTCAGGGCAAAGTTATCCTGCAAATCCTCGGTCAGGCGCAGGTAGGAGCCGTGCTCGTCCGGGGTGTTGGTTCGCTCAATCACGCCGCCGGTCAGCAGCTCCTTGTAGATACCGATTGCCTTGCGCAGCAGCTCGCGGCGGCGCGCAGGGCTCTCGTGGTTCTGCTGGATGATGCGGTACGCGGCAACGACCGGGTTCTCCGGGCGGTGCATCAGGTTCAGCAGCATCGAGTGGGTGATGTCGAAGGAAGAGGTTAGCGGCTCCGGGGCGGCTTCTACCAGCTGGTCAAAAGTCTTCTCGGACCAGCCAACGAAGCCTTCCGGTGCCTTCTTACGCTTGGAGGACAGTGACTGGTTAATGCGCTTAGTGTCGTCACCGAACTTCGCCTGAGCCTTAGCCAGCAGGCGAGCATTCTCAATATCGTGCTCGGGTGCCTGAACCACCACGGTGCCGGCGGTATCAAAACCGGCGCGGCCGGCGCGTCCAGCAATCTGGTGGAACTCGCGGGCGCGCAGACGACGGCTGCGGGCACCATCAAACTTCGACAGCGCCGTAATCAGCACGGTACGGATGGGAACGTTAATACCCACACCCAGGGTGTCGGTACCGCAAATCACCTTGAGCAGGCCCTCCTGAGCCAGTTGCTCCACCAGGCGGCGGTACTTGGGTAGCATACCCGCGTGGTGAATACCGATACCGGCACGCACCAGCTTATTCAGTGCCTTACCAAAGCCCGGACCGAAACGGAACTTCGCAATCAGCTCCGCGATGCGTTCCTTATCTTCCTTCGAGGCAATAGCCACCGACAGCAGCGCATTCGCCTGCTCCAGCGCCGCCTTCTGCGAGAAATGCACAATATAGACCGGAGTCTGCTTGGTCTGCACGAGCTCCTGCACCGTCTCCTGAACCGGGGTGGTGGAGTAGTAGAAATGCAACGGAATAGGACGCTCAGAATGCGCCACCAGGTCACTCTCACGACCGGTCAGCGCCGTCATCTCCTCCTGGAAGCGAGTCGTATCGCCCAGGGTCGCGCTCATCAGCAGGAACTGCGCCTGCGGAAGCTCCAGCAGGGGAAGCTGCCACGCCCAGCCGCGCTGCGGGTCAGAGTAGAAATGGAACTCGTCCATAATGACCTGGCAGAGGTCCGCATCCTTACCCTCGCGCAGGGCAATATTGGCGAGAATCTCCGCGGTGCAGCAGATAATGGGCGCCTCCGTATTAATGGCGGAGTCGCCGGTAATCATGCCCACGTTCTCGGCACCAAAAATATTGATCAGATCAAAGAACTTCTCAGACACCAGCGCCTTAATGGGGGCGGTATAGTAGGAGCGCTGACCGGTTGCCAGGCCCGTAAAATGCGCGGCAACAGCCACAGTGGACTTACCCGAACCGGTCGGGGTTGCCAGCACCACGTTATGTCCGGCGGCAATGCTCAGAACAGCCTCGTCCTGGGCGGTGTACAGGGTCATGCCCCGGGTCGAAATCCACTCGGTGAAGGATTCATAGATTTCTTCGGCGGTGAGGGGGTTGCTCTTAAAATCGCGTCGATTGTAGTCGCCGGGATTCTCACCCAGCGTGGGAGAAAGAAAATTCAAAATACTCATGAGGATTCCAGTCTATCGGGAATAGCGCGGGTGCGGGGGCGTTATCGTTACGAGGGAACAAACGGGTACTCGCGGAGTGTTTGCGGGGTGTTCGCTGCATCTTTGCAGGGTGGTTGCGGTTCCTTTGCGGAGCGTTCCGGAGGTGCGGTGCCGCGCTAAAGCGGGAATTCCCAAAATTCGTGTAGTGTAGAACAAAGCACTAAAAGTGCAGTGGTGCAAAAACTTGGTGCTTAGAAGGTCGAAAACACAGACCTCCATGTCGTATAAATTGCCACCTAGGTTCAAGTCCTCCGATTGACGCCGGCTCATACCGTGCGGTTGATACACGCCCCAAAATACGTTGCATAAATAACGACACACCCCACCTAATACACTCTTAGTGTTGCGTGCCACATTGATAAAGGAATAGGGTAAGAGAAAGGAGAAACGTTGAATGACTGAATGCAATGATGACAAGGCACAAGAAAACGTTGCGCGTGAAGAATCTACGCATGAAGAATCCATGCATAACAAAACTACGCAGGAAAAAGCCGCTCAGAAAAAATCTGCACAGGAAATAACCGGCAGCGAACTGCGCAAGGCCGAAGAGGAAGCCCTCAAAAAGCGCCTCGCCCTGCGTGTCACTGCGCCCGGACACAAATACCCCTGGCACCGCTGGGCAATCCCCATCGTGGGTGAAGCTACCGCAGGTATCGGCGCAATCCTGATTCCCGTCATGGTAGGTCAATTCATCAACCAGTACATCGCAGGAAAAGCCACCGACGCCTGGCCCATGTTCTGGGTAGTTGTCGCATCCATCACCTTCATCGTGATTAACGAGTTCTTCGGCTGGGGTACCTCCATGACCCTCAGTGCAGAACTCGGCCGCGATTGGCGCATCTACATCAACCGGCTCATGGGCAAAACCCGAGCCAGCGTAGACTCCGGCGAAGCGGTCACGGTCATGAACAAAGATGTACGCCGCATTACGGACGTCTACTTCTCACTGCCGCTATTCGTTAACGCCATGATCATCGCGACCCTCGGTGCCGTGCAGCTCTGGCTCATCAACCCCGTCACTGCGGTCGTCACCCTTATCGGCACGCTCATTGTGGTCGTCGTCATCGCCTGGTACTCGACCTTCCTCGAATCCAAGATTGGCGAATACCGCGAAAAGGACGGCGAAGCCTCCTCACGCGCCTCCGACATCGCCACCGGTCTGCGCACCATCGCCGGCCTCGGCGCCGAAGAACAGATACGTGAACGCTACCACCGCGGCACCGCCGAAGTCTTCGACAGCTACATGCGCTACGAAAAGACGCACCGCTGGATGTACCTCATCCGCGCACTGCTCGGCGGTGCCGTCACCCTGCTCGGCATCGGCTTCGCCCTCACCGGCCACGTCGAAAACGGCCGCTGGGTCTCCGACACGCCCGCTGCGTCCCTGGTGACCGTCGCCTCCATTATCGCGATGATGGGCGGCCCCATCTGGATTACCCAGAACTTCCTCACCGCATGGCGATACGCCAAGATTGCGCTCGCCAAGGTCGCCCGCCTCGAAGGTCACGCGGGCGTACGCCAGGGCGTGCTGAAGAGCCCGCGCACCGATGAAGAAATGGCGCAGCTGGCACGCGCCGTACAGGCAGTCGAGGCGAGCACCTTTGAGGTGTCCGTACCCGTCGCTCCCACCGGCGCTAGCAACCCGCGCATCGTGTACGTCAACCCGCGCGACTACAACCTCACCGCGCAAGACTACGCCGAGGCGCTTGCCCGCACCCTGCGACGTGGGGGAGAGGACCTCAAGGACGCTACCGGCCGCCGCGTGCTGCTGAGCGAGCCGAACCCCATGATTTTCGCCGGAACCCTGCAGGAGCACCTGCGCCTGGGCACCGTGCCGAACCCCGACGAGGAGCTGGCACAGGCAAAGGACCAGGAGCTGCTGAAGATTACCGACTCCCGCGAAATCGCCTACCGACTGGGCGGACGCAACCCCGAAGACTACTTCGCCGCCCGCATCACCAGTGAAGGCGCGAACCTCTCCGGTGGTCAGCGTCAGCGTCTGGCACTCGCCCGTGCGCTCGCACAGGATGCGCAGGTGCTCATCCTGACTGAGCCGCTGAACTCCGTGGACGAACCCAGCCAGCGCTACATCTACGATGCGATGGAAACCCAAATCGGTAGCGACCGCCTGCCCGTCGGTTATCCCGGCCTGCTACAGGATTTGGAGCAGGTCTACGTTGTCTCCACGACCGCGGAGACGACCCGCCGCATGGAACGCGACGGCTACCCGGAAACCACTCAGAATCAGGAGGTGAACTAGCATGGCAAAGCAGCTCCCCATCGAAACCCCCGCTTATGTGGCACGCCGCATGTGGAACTACCTCGCAGTGCATAAGGGGCGGGCCCTCTACACCTTCGTCATCTACATGGTCAGCACCCTCATGGGTGCGGTGGTGCCCCTGCAGATTGGTGCCACTGTGGACGACGTGGTGGCGGGCAAGTTCTCCAGCTACCCGTGGCAGCCGATTCTGATTATCCTGGCGGCGTTCATCGTGCAGGCGATAACCCTCATGGTCTCCTCGTACAGTGCGGCCCGACTAGGTGCACTCGTCACCCGTGACGCCAACCAGGACACCCTCGACGGCACCCTCGATCTGGACGCACGCACCGTGGAAGAAGCCGGTAGCGGCGACCTGCTCACCCGCGTGACCGACGACCTGTCCTCGGCAGCAAACGCTGTCAGCACAGACCTTCTCGGTGCAATCTACGTGATTCTGTACTTCCTGGTTTCCACGATCTCTCTGGCGTTTGTGAGCCCAGCAATGGGCCTGATCATGCTGCCCATGATTGCCGGTCTGGCGCTCATTATGTCGAAGATGCTACCGCTCATGGCGGCACGCAACCAGGCCACCCAGGAGCGCGTGAGCGACCTCAACAGCGTGCTGACCGAGAATATTCGCGGCACATCCACGATCCGTGAGCTGGGCGTTCACACCGCCCGCGAGGACGCCTTCGCCGGCGAGAACAAGCGCCAGTTCGCCGCGCAGCTGGGCATGGTGCGCATCCGCCAGCTGTACTTCACCGTGGACGCTATCAACGCTTGGATCCCCACGGTTCTGTGCATGCTCTGGGGCGCCGCCTGCGTGGCTCTCGGCTGGGCAAGCTGGGGTGCCGTAGCGACCGCCTCGGTCATGGTTTTCAGCCTGCGAACCCTCGCCGACATGCTGAACCACCACGTTAGCAACCTGCGCATCATGCTCGTGAACATGGGCCGCGTGTTCGGCGTGGTCTCCTTGGCGAAGAAGCAGCGTGAGGAGCGTGCACAGCACCGCGCCGAAGCGTTCGCCGCCGTGTCTGATGAAGCCGTGAAGAACCCGGAGTATGCCGTTGACTGCTCCCACGTCTCGTACGGCTACTCGCCGGACGCTCTCGTTCTGGAAGGCATCAACCTGAAGATTCGCCGCGGCGAAGCGCTCGCCTTGGTGGGTCGATCCGGCTCGGGCAAGACCACCCTGGCTCGTCTGATTGGTGGTTCGCTGACCGCCTTGGACGGCACCATTAACGTGATGGGTCGCCCGGTGGGTCACGGCGACTTCCCGACCGATGCCGCCACCGACGGCCGCCCGCGTCTGCTGGTCTGCACCCAGGAAGCACACGTCTTCTTCGGTACTCTCGCCGATAACTTTACGGTGGTCGTGCCGGATGCAACCGTCGAGCAGATGCGCGAGGTACTGGACGCTATCGGTGCCCGCTGGTGGCGCGACCTGCCGCAGGGCATGGACACCGTCGTCAGCGGCGCGGATTCGCCTCTGACCCGCGACCAGATTCAACAGCTGGCACTGGCACGTATCGTGCTTGCTGACCCGCACGCCGTGATTCTGGATGAGTCCACCACCCAGCTGGAGCTCGCGGACGCAACTGAGTCCCTGAGTGCCGTGCTGGCGAACCGTGCGGTGCTAATCATTTCGCACGATGCGCGTATCGCCTCACTGGCTGACCGTGCGGTCCTGTTGCACGAGGGCAGGATCATTGCGGAGGGCTCCCCGGCAGAGATTTTCGCCCTGACCTAAGCCCGGCAGGTATGCCCGTCTGATAGCGCCCGGTACTGTCTAAAGCGGTACCGGGCACTGTCTTTTAATGGGCGAGTTCTGGGTGGGGTGTGTGCTGAAACCTGCGCTGGAAAAACTGAGCTGGAGTGGTGGTGCAGTACCGCAATGCTTAAACGAAAATTTCGGAGAGAATCACTTGTCACCCACAAAACTTTCAGCTAGTGAGAATCATTGTGATAACCTGGCAGAGCGATATGGGGTGCCTTGACGCCATGCCCCTTCACCAGCACAAAGTCTTCTGATAGGTGCACCCGGTGAAGTACATGCTTCTCAAGGCTGAGAGAATCACCCATTGAACCTGCTCTAGTTCGAACTAGCGAAGGGATTATCGATAATGGCAGAGCAGCCTACCGTGCGCACCAGCACACCCGCCACGAACACCGCCGTTGGAACCCTCAACGTGCCGAGGGTCCTCTCCATCGCGGGAACCGACCCCTCCGGCGGTGCAGGCATTCAGGCGGACCTCAAGTCCATTACCGCTTCCGGCGGTTACGGCATGTGCGTGACCACCTCACTGGTCGCCCAGAACACCTGCGGAGTGCGCGAAGTATTCACCCCGCCCCTGGAATTTTTGACCGCGCAGCTTGCCGCTGTTTTTGATGACGTCACCGTTGACGCCGTGAAAATCGGCATGCTCGGGGACGCAGATACGATTCGCACAGTCCGCACCTGGCTGAGTGAGCACCCCGTGCCCGTGGTCGTGCTCGACCCGGTCATGATTGCTTCTAGCGGTGACCGCCTGTTGCAGGCGGAAGCGGAGCAAGCGCTGCGCGACCTCGTGCCGCTCGTAGATGTGATTACCCCGAACGTTCCGGAGCTTGCCGTGCTCTGTCAGAAAGAGCCCGCCCAGACGTTTGATGAGGCTCATGAGCAGGCGGCGAACCTTGCGGCGGATACCGGAACCACCGTGATTGTGAAGGGTGGCCACCTGCACGGTGAGGACGCCGGTAACACCGCGGTCTTCCCGGATGGCACCTGTGCGCATGTGCGTACCCCGCGCCTGGAAAGCCGCAATACGCACGGCACCGGATGCTCCCTGTCCTCCTCGCTGGCAACCCGCCTGGGCGTGGAACTGCTACAGCATACCGAAGCCGCAGAGCACGCTGCAGACCAGCAGCTGACCAGCGAAGACACCCACCGCGCCCTGCAGTGGAGCACCCGCTGGCTCCACGAATCCATCGCCGCAGGTGCCGGATTGCAGGTTGGCTCCGGTGAGGGCCACGGCCCGGTGGATCACGCCGCTCGTGCCCGCCGTCTGGAGGCTGCCGCTTCCTCGTACCCGTGGCATCACCTGCTCGCCACCACCGACTCTGAGGGCAATACTCTTGACGGCACCAGCCCGGAGCGTCTGCTGCCGGTCAGCCCTGTGCCCGCTGGTAAAGCCGTCGTAAAGCCCGCCGGTCCGTGGACCGCCGCCCTCTGGGCAGCCGGTGGCGAAACCTGGCACCAGATTCTGGACCTGCCCTTCGTGCGTGCCCTCGGTGAAGGCACCCTCGACGAGGACCTGTTCGCCTTCTACCTGGACCAGGACGCCCTCTACCTGCGTGATTATTCGCGTGCGCTCGCGACTCTCTCGGCGCGTGCTGATACCGCTGCGGCGCAGGTGCACTGGGCAGCCGGTGCGCACGAGGCGATTGCTGCCGAATCGCAGCTGCACGAGGGCTGGTTGGCGAACCGTGCGCGTCTCGGTGGCGCCTCGCCGATTACGATGGGGTACACGAATTTCCTGCGTGCCTCTGCTGCCGGTGATGATTACGTGGTCGGTGCCGCGGCGATTCTGCCCTGCTACTGGCTGTACGAAGAGGTGGGCGCTGTGCTCTCCTCACAGAATCACGCGGACCACCCGTACGCGGAGTGGTTGAGCATGTACGGTGGTGAGGATTTTGCCGCGGATGTGGCCCGTAGCCTCGCGGAGGTAGAGCGTGCGTTTGAGGCGGCTTCACCGGCTCAGCGTGTGCGTGCGGCGCGGGCGTACCTGTCGGCGTGCGTGTACGAGCGTGAGTTCTTTGATCAGGCGCACCGAGCATTGCGTTAGTTTGCCGGGCGCTGCGCTAGGGTAGTACCGGAGCCAGCTCGTAGGTGCTTTAGGTACCGATGCTTTTAGGTGCCGGTTTTTTGGCTGAATACTGCCTCAGCATGGTGCGAGATGGGTGATTGATGCTTCACTCAGACTGCCGCCGGTTCGGCGGTTGTGCCGGTTATGCTTAAGGCGTCGGTGAAAACCGTTTACGGTAGGATTCCGGCCCTCACCCAACTGGCTGATGTACCTGCCGCGCCCGCACCTCTACGGTGTGTAGCCGACCTAGGAAAGTTTGGCCCGCCGCAACCACCTCATCCAACCCCCGCGGCGGGCCAAACGCCTTCCTTCCCGGGTTTTCTTCTCGGGCTCCGTTTGAAAGCGTTTCGCGTATAAATCCCGCATAGAAATATCCCGTGCAGATACTCTCACCTGCACGGGATATTTCTATGTTTCTCACCGCTGCGAATCTGCCGCTGCGGCTTGCAATTCGGGGGAGAAGCGCCTACTTGCTCTCACCCTTGAGCGCACCCATGAGCGGGCCAATCACGTCCATGGGCAGCGGGAATACCACGGTCGAGTTCTGGTCGGCACCCAGCTCCAGCAGGGTCTGCAGGTAACGCAGCTGCAGGGAGGCGGGGGACTGGCTCAGAATGTCGGATGCTTCCTTCAGCTCGCTCGAAGCCTCCAGCTCACCGCGGGCCGAAATGATCTTTGCGCGGCGCTCACGCTCAGCCTCAGCCTCACGAGCCATGGCGCGCTGCATAGCCTCAGGAATCTCAACGTCCTTAATCTCGACGAGCTCCACCTGAATACCCCACGGCTCGGTACGCGAACCAATGATGGAACGCAGATCCTCGTTCAGGTCCTCGCGGTGCGCGAGCAAGGTGTCTAGGTCAACGCGACCAAGCAGGGAACGCAGAGTGGTCTGCGCAATCTGGCTGGTGGCAATCGGGTAGTTCTCAACCTCAAGCACAGCATTCTTAGCGTTAGTCACGCGGAAGAGGACCACGGCGTTCACGCGGGCAGGGACGTTGTCCTTGGTGATGACTTCCTGCGGGGGAATGGTCAGGGTGATAACACGCATGTCAACGCGTTGCAGAGAATCAACAAAGGGGAAGACGACGTTCAGGCCGGGCTTCAGCTCTGAGCGCAGGTGGCCGAAGCGGAAGGAGATGCCACGCTCGTATTCGGGGATGACGCGGAACATACGAATCAGAATAAAAAGAACAATAACGGCAACTGGGATGAGGATAGTTGCCAAAGTGACGGGATCCATGGTTTTCCTTCACAAGTATTGGGGGAGGATGGTATGTGTGCCTACCTGCCCGCGCCCCGTACGGTGCAGGTAGTAGGGGATGCCCGGTATCGGACATATGGAGGAGTTTGGGAAGGGGAATTTTCCGTCCCGGCGTACGTCGCGGCGGGTCGGCGCTTTAGCGGCACCCTGCGTGGAAAATGCAAAAGAGAAATGAAAGAGAAATCCACACAGGGTAGCCACCGAAGCTAACAGACGGACCCAACCGACCGGTCAGCCGCCGGAACGGAAAAACTTATGCAGCGCTACTTCTTCGCCATTTCCTCCGCGACCTGAGCATCAGCAAGGTTCTGCTGTTGCAACACCTCGTTCGTGGTCTTATGCAGACGCGGAACGGAGGTGCCGGTACCACTCCATGCGGGGCGGTCCGGGTCGAGGAAGGAGGTACGAACCGGCAGGGTTGCATCCGCAATTATCTGCTTACGGGTCTGCTCGGTGCGGCGCTTACGCTCATTCGACACGCCACCCCACTTCGCCGCGAAACGATCCATCTTCACGTTCACCGATTCATCAGCGGTGGATGCGTGAATATGCTTCGGATCGTTCTGGAAGTTCGCGGGGGAACGCATGAGCTTCACAGCCAGCGGGTAGGTCAGCGACAGGCAGACCACAACGACCGCACCCTCCACCAGAAGCTCCAGCGGGGAGTGCCAGACGATGGCGGCACCAATGAGGGTGACCACACCTAGCAGTGACACTGCCACTGCCAGTCCGCGGTGGAAACGGCCCGACTCGGAGTAGGGCCATTCGTCCACTTCGCGGGTGAGCTCGCGGCCGTTCGCCGAGACGGTGCAGGTGTCCTTGATAGGGCAGGTGTTGCACACGCTGGGCTTGGCGCGGTAACGCATCACTCGGTTATCCGAGTCGAATGCGGTCGCCCATAGCCACTGGTCTTCGGGGCAGAGCCACGCGTCGCTCTCTTCGTGGTAGGTGAACCCGAAAGTTCGCGCCGCCACGAAACGCTGACTGGTGCGCTTAGCGAGAATATCGAAGCCCCAACCCACGGCGACCAGACCGAGCGCATACACGCAGGCCAGCCACACGAAGAAAGAAACTCCAGCAATCTGCTCAGGCATGATTAGCCTCGACGATCGCTACGGTAGGGGCTGGTCTGCTCGGGTAGCTCCTCGGCAGCCTGAGCACCGGCGAACTCTGCAATGCGAGCGTCCTCAACCTCTTCATACAGCGGCGGCTCGGGCAGCTCCAGAACGGTTTCCTTAGCGTTCTTGGAGAAAATCTCCTTGATACCCAGCAGTGCCAGCTTGATCAGCGGGATGATGCCAACCAGGAAGATGACGTCGCCGGGCATACGCATCCAACCCATCACGGCGGAGGCGCCGTCGTGAATGAACGCGAAGGAACGAGCCTCGTAGTAGCCCTCACCCACGGACTTGTACAGCTGAGCAATACCCAGCGGCAGCAGCGAGATGAAGGACATCCACAGCAGACCAATATTCAGAGTCCAGAAGGAGAACTTCAGGCTCTTCTCCGGCCACTTGTTCTCCGGGAGCAGGTAGCGCAGACCGAACACCGCGAAGGCAATCGCTAGCATACCGTACACACCCATCATGGAGGCGTGTGCGTGGTTTGCGGTCAGTGCCGTACCAATCTCGAAGTAGGACACGATCGGCAGGTTGATGAGGAAGCCGAACACACCTGCGCCGAGGAAGTTCCAGAAGCCTACAGCAATTAGGAACATGACAGCCCAACGGTGCGGGAAAGGCTTGGTGCGGTTGGAGTACTGGCGAGCACCCAGCTGCATGAAGCCCCATGCCTCAACGGTCAGGAAGGTCAGCGGGATAACCTCAGCTGCGGAGAAGAACGCACCAAATGCCATCTGTTCGGAGGGGGTACCGACGAAGTAGGTGTGGTGCAGGGTACCGACCACGCCACCGACGGAGTAGAGCACAGCGTCCATCATGATGATGGAGATGGCGATGCGCTCGCGGACTACGCCGAGCAGCACGAAGATGTATGCCACCATGACGGTGGTGAACAGTTCGAGGAAGTCCTCCACCCAGAGGTGAACCACCCAGAATCGCCAGAATTCGGCGACGGTCACGTGGGTACGCTGACCTGCGAGCAGGCCGACTGCGTAGAACATGGGGATGGCCAGGCCGGAGAAGAGGAACAGCCACGGCAGGGAGGTCTTCTTCGAGTCCTTCAGACGAGCGGAGAGGGTACGCCAGACGATGACAATCCAGATGAACATACCTGCGGTGAGCAGAATCTGGAAGAATCGCGGCAGGTCCAGGAACTCCCACTGCTGCGAGAAGAAGCCGGTGAGGTCCTTGGGGATCAGGCCCTTCTGCGAGAACCATTCGTTCAGCAGCGAGCCGAGGACCACGAAGACCACGGCGCCGATGAGAACGTAGGTGAGCAGACCCTGCTTCTTGGGTTCGCGGCGGGTAATCAGCGGGGCGATGAAGATACCGCCTGCCAGGAACGCGCCTGCGGTCCAGAAGAGGGAGAGCTGAAGGTGCCAGGTTCGAGATACCGTGTAGGGCAACAGCTGACCCATGTCGATACCGAAGAATCCGGTGAGTTCTTCACGGTAGTGCTCGGTGAGTGCACCCACCAGAGCCTGCAGTAGGAAGAGCACCAGAATCGTTGCGAAGAGCAGGCAGGCTGCCTTCTGCGAGGGGGTTAGGCGAACTTCGTCGGGCTGACGGAAGTCGAGGACGGGTGCCTCTTCCGCGTGCCAGCCGATAGCGCGGGACCAGCGGCCGTAGATGGCGAACATGAGACCGGTACCACCGATGAGGGCAATCAGGGAGAGTGCCGACCAGACCATCAGATCCGCGGTGGGCTTGTTGTCCACGTTGGGTTCGGAAGGCCAGTTGTTGGTGTAGGAGTAGGGCTGGTCGGGGCGGTCTGCCGCCGATGCCCATGCGGTCCAGCCGAAGAATGCGACGATGTCGTGCAGTTCTTCTTCGTTCTTAATGGCGTTGGGGAACAGGCCCTGCGAGGTGTCACCCTTCATGAGGGTTTCGCGGTAGTGCTTGAGCATGAGCTGGTAGCCCTTGGTCTGACCAGCGGACCAGGTGATGGTCTTGGTGTGCTCGTCGTACTTGTTCTCCTTGCGCCATTCGTTCTTGACGAGTTCGCGGGGGTCCTGCTTGCCCTGTTCGCGGTACTCCTTGACGGCGGCATCGGTGGTCAGGCGCAGGTATTCTGCAGTGTAGTCGGGGCCGAGGTAGGCGCCGTGGCCGAGCACGGATCCGTACTGCTGCAAGCCGCGTCCCTGGAACAGCTCCTGACCGTGCAGAATCTGTTCTTGGGTTGCGATGGTTTTGCCGTCGTTACCGACGATTTTGTCGGGTAGCGGCATGGAGAGTGCGTAGGTGCGCATTGCAAGGACTGCCATGATGGTGAAGCCCAGGAGCATCACAAACGCAACAGCCTGTACCCAGCCTTTTCCGGCATAGGCACCGACCGTGTCTGAGCGGCGGGCAATCTTTGCTGCCTGCGCACGCGAGACGGGTTTTGTAGCCATAGTGTATGTCTCCAGTGTGCGTGGATTGTGTAGGTGGAGTGGTTCCGACGCACATCCGCTGGAGGGGCGGCTCACTATGTTCAGGGTGAATCGTCCTTGAGGGAGGTGCGACAGCCCACCCTGCTCCTATTTTTGCATATTAAATGCGTATTTAAGAAACTTTACTGACGCTTCGTCGCAATGTGACGCGGCTACCTTGCTGGAAAATCTGCAATCACACGACGAAAAACCTGAAATATTACGTTGAGGTTGAATCCTTGGCGGGAGGCGCATCCCAGCATGTGGAAGGGAGGTGCGGCACCCCTCACGTTCCTACACTCGGGTGTGGAATAATAAAACCCGATACTACTAAACACAGTACAAATTTTTTCAGTATAGATTCTGTGCACCCACACGGTGCATCATCAGAAGGGGTCATTCACCCCGCATCCACGGCGGACCGCCGCCACAGCCCGCAATCTATCGGCACCTCAGGAGAGTTCACGTGCTTCTCTACAGATCCACCCAGAAAGCAATCACCGGAATCCTGCGCACCGTCTTCCGCGCCCGCGTGACCGGACTCGAAAACTTCCCCGCCACCGGCCCGGTGATTGTCGCCTCCAACCATCTGTCCTTCCTGGACTCCATCATTATTTCCGCCATGATGCCGCGCCGCGTAGCGTTCCTAGCTAAGGCTGAGTACGTGAACACCCCCGGTCCGCGCGGCAAGATGATGAAGGCATTCTTCGAAGCCGTGGACATCATTCCCGTGAACCGCTCCGACCGTTCCGAATCGCTCAAGGCGCTCGATATTGCCCTGAAGAAGCTACAGGAGGGTAAGGTCTTCGGCATTTACCCAGAAGGCACCCGCTCCCGTGACGGCTACCTGTACCGCGGCAAGATTGGTGTGGCGTGGCTGGCGCACATGACCGGCGCGCCCGTGGTACCGGTCGGTCTGATCGGTACCGACCGCCTGCAGAAGCCCGGGTCGAACATGATTTACCCGCGCCGCTTCACGATTCGTGTGGGCAAGCCGCTCTACTTTGAGAAGATCGGCGAGAAGATGACCGGCAAACAGCGCCGCGTCACCACCGACACGATCATGGATGAGATTGCTCAGCTGTCCGGCCAGGCGCGAAAGCACGAATATAACGTTTCGCCCTCAGCCGCACGTGACGCAGGTTAGGGCACACGCCGCCTATACCGCGTAGACTTAAACCGCGCATTCACGCACCGACCCCGCGCTTTGGGGGAGAGTGGTGCAGGATGCGCGGTTTGTCGTATGCGCGAGCCTGAGGTGACCCTGGCAGCCCCGTAGAGACCCCCACCGCAGAGACCTCGCACCGACCCCGTAGAGAACCACCATAAAGCCCAGTAGAGCTAGGAGAAAGTACCCATGGCAGAGCCTTCCAGCTACCGCCCCGCCCCCGGCGAAATCCCCACCGACCCGGGCGTTTACCGTTTCCGCGATACCGACGGCCGCGTCATCTACGTGGGTAAGGCAAAGAACCTGCGCAACCGCCTCAACAGCTATTTTGCGTCCCCACAGACACTGAGCCCGAAGACTTATGCGATGGTGCATACGGCGGCGAGTGTGGAGTGGACCGTGGTGGCGAGCGAGATGGAATCGCTGCAGCTCGAATACACCTGGATTAAGGAGTTTTCGCCGCGGTTCAATATTGCGTTCCGTGATGATAAGTCATACCCGTACCTGGCAATTACGGTCAATGACGTGTACCCGCGCGCGATGGTCACTCGCGGTGAGCGACGTAAGGGCGTGCGCTATTTTGGCCCGTATTCGCAGGCTTGGGCGATTCGTGAAACCCTGGATGCGCTGCTGCGCGTGTTCCCGGTGCGTACCTGCACGAATGGTGTGTTTAACCGAGCGAAGAATAGTGGCAGGCCCTGCCTGCTCGGCTATATCGATAAGTGTGCGGCGCCGTGCGTGGGCAAGATTAGCGCCGAGGAGCATCGCGAGTTGGCGCGCGGGCTGACCCGGTTTATGGGTGGTGGTGCTGAGAAGCATATCGCCCAGCTGACTGCTGAGATGAAAGCCGCCGCAGCTGATATGGACTTTGAGCGCGCCGCGATTCTTCGTGACGATATTGCCGCGTTGACTAAGGCGTTTGAGCGTAATGCCGTGGTGCTCGGCGCGACCGTGGATGCCGACCTGTTCGCCTACGCTGAGGACGACCTGGAGGCGTCCGTTCAGGTGTTCTTTGTGCGTGGCGGCAGGATTCGCGGCCAGCGCGGCTGGATTGTGGAGAAGGTCAACGACAGCACCGACGCGCAGCTCATCGAACAGCTGATTGCGCAGGTGTACAGCGATATTGCGGCGAGTCTCGCCTCCCAGAAGGACGCCGAGAAGAGCCTGAACAGCTACGATATTCCGCGTTCCGTGCTGGTGCCGGTGGAGCCCGAGAATAAGGAGCAGCTGGCATTCTGGCTGGCGGAGGTGCGCGGCGGCCCCGTGGAAATTAGCGTCCCGCAGCGCGGCGACAAGGCAGAACTCATGAAGACGGTTGCCGAGAATGCGCGCCAGTCGCTGACCCTGCACAAGAGCCGCCGTGCCGGTGATTTGACCACTCGCAGCGCCTCCCTCGTGGAGCTGCAGGAAGCGCTGGAATTGCCTGATCCGCTACTACGCATCGAGTGCTACGACATTTCGCATGTGCAGGGTACGAACGTGGTCGCCTCCATGGTCGTCTTTGAGGATGGCATGCCCGCGAAGAACGCCTACCGCACCTACAGTATTACCGGCGACGCCGCGCGTGACGATACCGCCAGCATGTACGACGTCATTACGCGCCGTTTCAAGAGGCACCTGGCGCAGCAGGCAGAACGCGAAGCCGCGCCCGTGCACTCCGGTGAGATTGATGCCTCCACCCCCGAGCCTGCGAAGTTCGCCTACCCGCCGAACCTGGTGCTCGTGGACGGCGGTCCGCCTCAGGTGGCTGCCGCCTCCGCCGCGCTGAGCGACCTAGGCATTACGGATGTGTACGTTGCCGGCATCGCTAAGCGCCTGGAGGAACTGTGGCTGCCGGACGACGACTACCCGGTCGTCCTGCCGCGCACTTCGCAGGCACTGTACCTGGTGCAGCGCATCCGCGATGAGGCGCACCGTTTCGCTATCACCTTCCACCGTTCTAAGCGCGGTAAGGCGATGGTCGCCTCCGCCCTGGACGAGGTGCCCGGTCTGGGCGAGGTGAAGCGTGCCGCGCTGATTAAGCACTTCGGGTCGGTGGCTCAGATAAGGCAGGCGAGCGCCGAGGAGCTGACGGCGGTGCCGGGTATTGGTCCGGCGATGGCTCAGAAGATTTTGGCGGCGTTGAGCTAGCTTCGCTGATAATGCCGGTTGAGAAGCTGACTGGCTACTATGCACCCGCCTCGTAATAGCTCTTAACAAACGTGTCATAATTGAAGGAAACCGTCATCATTACGAGCGCGCTATCTTCGCGCGCCCTCAACCAGTAGAGTGGAAACCGTGAGTACTAACCATCTGCGCCTATTCACCAGCGAGTCGGTGACTGAAGGCCACCCCGATAAGATTTGTGACCAGATTTCTGACGCCATCCTTGACGGCATCATCGCCCAGGACCCCGTAGCGAACGTTGCTGTGGAGACCATGGTAACCACCGGGCAGGTGCATGTTGCCGGTGAGGTGACCACCTCCAGCTACGTCGAAATCCCCTCCATCGTGCGCGAGACCATTCTGGGTATCGGCTACGATTCCTCTACCCGCGGCTTCGACGGTGAGTTCTGCGGCGTGTCCGTGTCCATTGGTGAGCAGTCCCCGGACATCAACGCCGGCGTGTACGAGTCCCTGGAGGTTCGTCAGGGCATCGCTGCTGACGAGTACGACCGCCAGGGCGCGGGCGACCAGGGCATCATGTTCGGTTACGCGTCCAACGAGACCAACGTGCTGATGCCCGCCCCGATATGGCTGGCGCACCGCCTCTCTGAGCGTCTGACCAAGGTCCGTAAGGACGGCCTGCTGACCGAGTTGCGCCCCGACGGCAAGACTCAGGTGACCCTCGGCTACGATTCGAACAACAAACCCGTCTCCGTGGACACCGTGGTTGTTTCGAGCCAGCACACTGCAAGCTACGACCTGGCTGACCTGCGTGCAGACATTGAGAAGCACGTGATTGCACCGGTTCTGGGCGGCGTCGAGCTGGATTCCTCCAACGCTAAGTTCATTGTGAACCCCGCTGGCCGTTTCGTTCAGGGCGGTCCCGTGGGTGACGCCGGTCTGACCGGCCGCAAGATTATTGTGGACACCTACGGCGGTTCGGCTCGTCACGGTGGTGGCGCGTTCTCCGGTAAGGACCCGTCGAAGGTGGACCGTTCCGCAGCGTACGCAATGCGTTGGGTTGCGAAGAACATTGTGGGCGCCGGTCTTGCCGACCGCGCCGAGGTTCAGGTTGCGTACGCTATCGGCCAGGCAGCGCCGGTCGGTCTGTACGTTGAAACCTTCGGCACCGAGAAGGTCGACCCGATTAAGATTGAGAAGGCTGTGCGTGAGGTCTTCGACCTGCGCCCGCTGGCAATCATTAACGAACTGGATCTGCGCCGCCCGATCTACAAGAAGACCGCAGCTCACGGCCACTTCGGTCGTACCGAGCCGGAATTTACCTGGGAGCGCCTGAACCGCGTGGATGCGCTGCGTTCGGCAGTGTCCTCCTCCTAATATCTGTCAGGGTAGAGGAGCACGCTGATTCGGGTGACTCAGAGCAGTTCTGAATCGAACTCTTCGGCACCGTTGGGTGCCCAGCAGGAATCCCTGCAACAGCTTGACCTGTTGCAGGGATTTCCTGCTCTTCGTGATGCCCTGATTCCGGCTGCCCCGGAGCCGGTGAATGTTGCCGCTGAGCTGGAGGCGAGCGGTGTGCAGAACCCTGTGGCGCGTGTGCGCGTGGATAGCACCCTGCCGCAGGTGGACCGCACGTTTGATTACCGCGTGCCCGCTGAGCTGAGTGAGGATGCGGTGCCCGGCGCCCGCGTGCGTGTGCTGTTCAACGGTCATGAGCTGACCGGTTACATTGAGGAGCGCGCCGCCACGACCGATTGGACGCGCACCTCGCTGCTGCCGCTCAAGTCGGCGCTGTCGCGTGTGCCGTCTGTTGCGCCCGAAATTTTTGCGCTTGCCGAGGCGCTTGCCGACCGTTACGCCTCCACGGTGGCGAATGTTTTGCGTCTGGCGGTGCCGCCGCGTATTGCCGCTCTAGATAAGAAGTACGCGCCTCTTCTGCCGGGTTACGAGTCGGCATATTTGGGTGATTCTGCCCGGGTAAGTACTTCCAATATCCCTGAGAGCAGCCCGGCAAACATCTCCGAGAGCAACCCCAAAAGTGTGGGGGAGAAGCCGCAGGAAAACACCCCCGAGAACGCGGCTCTCGAGGTTGCGGAATCTGAGCACACGGCTCCCGAGTCTTCTGCCGCCTCCGCCACTGCCTCCACTCATACTGACACGTACGCCTGGCTTGCCACCCCCGGCGCACCCGCGCCCTTCGTACTGGACCCGCCGGCGCTGAACCTGGACGTGCCCGATGCCGCCTCCGTCTTCTCCGATTATGAGAACGGTGCGGAGTTCATTGAGGATGTTGCCGCCGGTGCCGCGACCCGCGCCGTGATGACGGTTCTTCCCGGCCACCTGGAGCACACCTGGGCGGATGTTTTGGCGACCGCACTCGCAACCGCTGCTACGAGTGGTCGCGGCGCTATTGCTGTGGTTCCGACCGCTAAGAACCTGGATCTTCTGGAGGCGGCGCTCGCCGAACGCCTACCGGCTAACGCGTTTGTGCGTTTGAGTTCTGATTCGACTCCGCATACTCGCTATCACGGGTTTGTGAAGGCACGTTTGGGGCAGGTTCCGGTGGTGATTGGTACCCGCGCGGCAGCTTACGCGCCGGTGGCGAACCTGGGCCTGGTGGTGTGCTGGGATGACGGCGATTCCTCGCTGGTGGAGCAGCGCGCCCCGTATTGTCATGCCCGTGATGTGTTGCTTCTGCGTGCTTCTGCTGAGAATACTGCGGCGCTGTTTGCCGGGTTCAGCATGAGTAGTGAAGCGGCGCGTTTGGTGCGTACCCGCTGGGCGTCTCATGTACGTGCGCCGCGTGCGCTGGTGCGTGATTATTCGCCGCGTATTTTTTCGACGGGGTCGGAGTTTGAGTTGGCACGTGACCCGTTGGCGGCGATGGCGCGTATTCCTCACCTGGCGTTTGAGCATGCTCGTCGGGCGTTGGCGCGTGGCCCGGTGTTGGTGCAGGTGGCGCGTAGCGGTTATATTCCGTCGTTTTCGTGCGAGCGTTGCCGCATGCCGGCGCGTTGTGGCGAGTGTAGCGGGCCTTTGTCGGTGGCTTCGGGTTCGTCAGTTCCGTCGTGTTCGTGGTGCGGTCATTTGGCGCAGCAGTGGCGTTGTTCTGAGTGCGGTTTTACGCATTGGCGTTATTCGGCGGCGGGTGCGACTCGTACTGCTGAGGAGCTGGGTCGTGCCTTTCCGAATGTTCCGGTGATTTCTTCGGCGGGTGACCATGTGCGGGCGTCGGTTGGTCCTGAGCCTGCGTTGGTGGTGGCGACTCCGGGTGCTGAGCCGGTGGCTTTTGGTGGCTATGCGGCGGCGCTTTTGTTGGATGCCGATAAGATGCTTCGTTTTGATTCGTTGCGTGCCCCGGAGGCGGCGTTGCGTCGCTGGTTGAATGCGGCGGCGTTGGTTCGTCCGGTGGCTCTTGAGGGCACGGTGGTGACGACTGCTTCGCCGTCGCCGGTGGAGCAGGCGCTGGTGCGTTGGGACCCGGCGTGGTTTGCTCGCCGGGAGCTGGAGGAGCGCTCTCAGACAGGCCTGCCTCCGGCGGTTCGTACGGCTGCGGTGACCGGTGCGGAAGCGGATGTTCGCGCCTTCATTGAGGAGTTCTTGGGCTCTTCTACGCTGGAGGAGCGGGTTCGTGAGCAGTTGCGTATTGTGGGTCCGGTTCCTCTGAATCAGGGGTATTTTGCCTGGTCGGAGTCTCTTGAAGAAGATTCTGAGGAGGCGCCGGTTCAGGGCGATTGGCGTACCCTGATGTTCTTCTCGTACGGCATTGCCCAGCAGGTGACCCGCGAATTGCGTGCTACGCGTGCAACGATTGCGGCGTTGAAGAAGAACGTGGGGGAGCGGCCGGTTCAGATTCGATGTGACGGCCTGGACGTGCTGTGATTTTCTAGTCGTGCTGTAGTGTTCTAGTGAGGGGTGATTTTTGCCCCCAAAGAGACGCACCGGGCAGCACCGATATGTGTGCTGTGAGTGTTAAGTAGGCGGGTTTGCGGGCGCGTTGTGCGCAGAGGCGAGGAGGTGAGAGGCATGCCGAAGATGCCTCATCTGCTGAAGGGTAGTGCGCTGCCTGCCGGTGAGCATCGTCGGCTGGCTGAGTATGCTTCTGCACATCCGAAGAGTGTCCTGCACCGCAAAGGTAAGCACCATGATGCGGCGGTGCTGCTGATTCACGGTATTGGCTACCAGAATCATGGTGAGACGCTCGCGTATTTTGGCAAGCCGGTAGCGCATAGTGTGCAGACTCTGTTGGCGCTGAACACGGGTGCGGATTCTGTTGCGCTCTCTGAAGAGAATCCCTCCGAGGAGGATTCTGCACGGGTTCGTGTTGAGGTGATTCCTGACGGCGATACCCTCCCGCCTGCCGCTGAGGTGAACCCGCTGAGCCACCATAGCGAGCTGACGTATTCGTTGACGATTGAGCGCACAGAATACCCCGCCGCCCCGGTCGAAGAAAGCCCGGAGAGTGCCGGTTTTAATCTCTCTAGCATTGATTTTCCTAAGGTTGAGCTCCCTAAGATTGATTTGCCAAAAATTGAGCTCCCCAAGGTAGAGCTCCCGAACATTGAGCTTCCCAATATCGAGCTGCCCAATCTTGAACTTCCGCGTCTGCCTCAGCCGAAGCCGCGCCCGGTTCGCACAGTCACTCGCCGTAGCCTTCTTTTTCAGGAAGGCTTCTGGCGGCCCAAGCATTACCGCCCGTTGAAGGAGCATTTGCCCTGGTTGGTGTCGGTTTTGCCGCTGTTTCTGATGTTCTGCTTCTACTGTGAGCGCCCCGGCGTGACCTGGCGTGAGCGTGCCGGGCACCTATTGCGTTTTATGGCTCGGTTTGTGAATGTGGCGCTGTGGCTGGTGCTGGCGGCGTTGGCTGTGATGACCTTCCGTGATGCTTTTGTTGCGTCCCTGGGCACTGTGCAGGGTGCGTTTACGGCTCTTGCGGCGGTGCTCGGTTTGGGTATTGTGGGCTGGGTTTTGGCTCGTCGTGCCCGTGAGCTGTGGGCCCTGGTGAAGGCTATTCCGACGCAGCTGATTCAGACGGCGACCAGCCCGGATTCACACGATTTGGAGCGTATTTATGCGCGTCTGGATCGTCAGCTGGACGATTTGAGTTCCCGTAGCGATGCGGTGGGTATTATTGCCCATTCGCAGGGTGGATATTTGAGCTATGAGCTGCTGCGTCGTCGTGCGGCGGCGGGTAGGAAGCCGATTCGTTTCTTCTACGGCCTGGGTAGTGGCGTGGTGCCGATTAGCATTATCGCTAGTGACCGCAATGATATTCCGGGGCGCCTGGACGTAGCTGGTGGTTACCGTAACCGCGCCATGCTGCTGTGGGTGAGTGCGGTCGCGGCGTTTTCCTGGCTGGTGGAGGTGTCCCTGCTGTTTGGCCCGTACCGTTCGCTGTTGCACTATGCAATGCTGGTACCCCTGGTGTTGAGCATGGCGCCGCTGGTTGCGAGCGTGCTGGGCACCCTGAAGGGTAGGGCGCGTATTGTCTGCAAGTGCGCCCGGGAAAGCACCCCCGAAACTCCCTCCGCAAAGAGTCCGGCTGATATGCGTCTGGCGGATGCGCGCCTGGTCAACCCCTACGGCACGCGCGCCTACGTGAAGTGGTTGATTCCGTTGCTCTTCGTGCACGGTGTTTTCATGCTGTACGCGGTGTTCATGCTACTACTGGCTCAGCTGCGTGTTGAGGGTTCTGTCCCTGAGCTGACCGCCGCCTCCGTGGCGTTTTGGTGCGCGCTGGTCCTGGTGCTCATGATGTCGGTGCGTAGCGTCTGCCACCTGTATGTGCGCGCTTATGCGCCGATGTTGCAGGATCTTGATGTGACTGACCGGTGCGAGATTTCTGCTCATGGTGACAGTATCGGCAGGTCAAATATTACTCAGTCCGCCGGTGTGGATGTCAGCTTTGTGACCCTGCCAGGCCCGTCGGTGAATAGTCACATGCAGTATTTTGATGCGTGCTCGCCAGTGCCGTTGATGCTTTCGCACCGCCTGGTGCCGCACATGATGCCGGCGGGTGAGCAGGCGCAGAGGGCGGAGGCTTTCACCGATATTGGTACGGAACTGAACCGCGGTTTTGCGCGTGTGAAGAAGTGGATGGGTACTATGCATTACGGGCTGTATGCGATGCTTCTGCTGATGCTGGCCGCGTTGACGGGGCATGATACCTCGCGTCTGCATTCGGAGGGCTTTGTTCGTCTGGTGGCGGATGCTCAGCAGCTGCGTGAGGAGGCGGGCTCTTCGGATCTGTTGCTGTGGGTTCTGGTTGGCATTTTTGTGGTGGAGGCGCTACTGGTGTTGGTGCTTTCGCCGTTGACTCAGCGGCGTTTGCAGTGTGCATTCATGATGCGTAAGGTGGACCGCACGGGTCAGCTGAGTGAGTTCAACCCTCTGCCGATGGTGACGGCTCTTTTGGGTCTTGATGGTGATGAGGACGATGGCGAGGAGATTGAAGCCGTGGCGAGCGTAGGGGAGAAGGGTACGTCACAAACTTGTGCAGTCCAGACTAGTGCGGCACAGGCTAATGGGGTGTAGATTAGTCTTGCTCGGTGTGGGTGCATGTCAGCCATTTTATACACCTTTGTGCATTTAGCGGTTGATAATAGCTCTAGGTGCTGCTAATTAGCGTAGTCTCCGTATCTGCAGCAATATATTCAGCACTGAGGATACTATTTCGGTGCTTGTCGAGGTGGTTTGGCAGTATCTATCACTCAACTTCGCGCACGCTTCACACCGTGTACACCAACGAAAGATGAATGCTGGTGACTCAGACTATGATCGCCTCCGCATATGAACCTGCATGCGGAGGGTCTGCTTCTGTACACAATTACGGTGTCATGCCCCCGAACCCCGTGTTGCTTTCCGATATGACCGAGGAGCTATCTACCGCTACTTGGCGCGCTTCGCTGAGCTGGATGACGCGAAGATTTTCTACACTTATGGTCACGCGGATGAGCTGGCTGCGAAGGAAGCGGCTCGCGGAGCTTACGTATAAGGATTTCTGCTTCGGTGTGATGCGGTGAGGCTGCACCTTCCGGATGCGCCCTCAGGGTGCCCGAGCTCTGCGAGGGCGGGTTCCCTGCGTCGGCGCGGAGGAAGTGTGTAGCGAACCGCCACTGTACATCGTTGCTGTGAGCCGCCCTTGCACGCCGCCGCTGTACGTCGCATATGCTACCCGGTGCCCAGGAATTGAATATGTAGAATGCCGCCGCACCCTCCCGAGTTTCGGGGGAGTGCGGCGGCATTACTGTGTCTAGCGCCGTAATCTAGCGCCGCGTTCTGTAAGCCTTGCAAGCCCTAGAGCCCGCGCACGACCTCCAGCAGTTTGAGTGCTGAGTCGCGCCAGGAGTAGCGGCGCACATCCGACAGGCCATCAATAATCACGCGCTCGCGAACGGCGGGGTCCTCCAGGGAGCGGATAGCCTTCACCCAGTCGGCGGCGTGTGCCTCCGGGGCACCGTCAACCGGCGCGAACACGGTGTGTGGCGCAATCTCACGGAAAATCGGGATGTCACTAATCACCGCGGGACAGCCGGCAGCCTGCGCCTCAACCACGGGCAGGCCGTAACCTTCCTCGCGGGAGGCAGTCACCAGCGCGTGCGCCTGGCGGAGTAACTGCTGGTACTCCTCATCGCTCACGCCATTGTGGACCTTCACGTTCTCACCGATGAGGCGTTCGTCGGTGAGCTGCACCAGACGCTGCGGCGGCATCTTTGACAGCAGGTGCAGGCGGTAATCCGGTAGCGAGCGCATCGCCAACAGTAGAGTTTCTACGTTCTTGTACGGCATGAACGAACCCATGTACACCAGGTGCTTGACGGGCTGCTCTTCACGGGTGATGACACGTTCCAGCGCGGTCTGGCGGGAGACCACGCTGCCGGGCTGCGGGGCGTTGGGCACCACGAATAGCGGCTTAGTGGTCAGCTCGTGCTCACGAATCAGCGCGGCGGTCGACTCAGAAACCGTCACGACCGCGTCGCCGTGGTTGAGCAGGAAGCGCTGCGGGGTGTAGGTCTTGTGGAAGAGTCTCCAGCCCACGCGCACCGGTGCGGGCAGGAACCCGGGCGGGGTCGGGTGCGAGTAGTAGATCAAATCGTGCAGGGTGAGGATCAGCTTGAATTTGCGTCCGGCGGAGCCGATGGTCTGCATGGGGGAGAACACCACGTCCGGGGCGTACTTGTTCAACTGTAGTGAGGCGGTCGGTTCGAGCGGGCCGGTGGGCGAGCAGATTTTCACGTGCGGCAAATCCGGTAGCATCTCCAGCTGACGCTCGTCGCTAATAATCATGGTCAGGTCGAGGTCGGTGGCGGCTTCGTCACCGGTGTCAATGAGGGTTTTGAGCGCGCCCAACAGGGAGGCGGTGTAGCGGCTGATGCCGTCGTGGAAGCCGATACGGGTGTATCGGGCGTCAACCATGAGTTTCATGTTGGTTCCTTCTGTTCGTTCCCTTAGTGTTCGGCGGCGAAATCGGCGATGAGTTCCGCGGCGCGGTGAGGAGTTTCGTAGTGGATGAGGTGCCCGACTTCGGGGATCATGTCCAGGCGCTCGCGGGCGCCGGACGAAGAGGCGGGCAGGTCGCGGGAGGTCAGCGTCGCGTACATGGCGCGAGCTGTTTCGGGGGTACCCAGGTCGTCGTCTTCGGCGACAAGCATCTGAACCGGTACCCGGATTGCGGCGGCGTATTCGGCTGCGGTGTGCGTAATGGACGCTTCGTAGGCGCTGAGCACTCCGCGGCGGGAGCCGAAGGAGCCGAAGTAGGCGGCGTGCTGGCCATTGATGAAGCGGCGCATTGCCTTGTCTTTGGTGCGCATCATGACTTCGCTGGAGGCGCGGGTGATCAGCTGCGAACGCAGCAGCGGGTAGCCGATTTTTTCGGGGAGCGCCGCTCCGGCGCGGTAGTAGAGGGAGGCGAGGCGGGAGGCGACGCGCTGGCTGCCTTCGAGGGCGGGTTCGCTAATCGGGTTGATGAGCGAGAGAAGCGCGAGCGAGTTCGGGTGTGCGGCGGCGAAGGCGCTGGTGACGATGGAGCCGAAGGAGTGGCCGACTAGGTGTAGCGGTAGGGGCTGTGTATCCTCGCGGGCGGGGTTGGTGTGCTTCACAAAGTTGTTCAGCCACGCCACGTACGCGTTGATGTTGTCTTCGCCCTGACTGTTTTCGCCCTGAGCACCTTCGGGGAGGTCTGCGGAGCGGCCAAAGCCGGGCAGATCGGGGCTGATGATGCTGACGTTCGGGATGAGCTTCAGCAGGTAGTTCGCGATGATTTCTAGGCCGTGGTGATCGCCGCGGAAGCCGTGTACGAGCAGCACAGGGTAGGAACCTTCGGGGAAGGTGCCGTCGTTCATGCCCTTGCCGTACTGCCAGTAGCGGGTCATGACCGCCTGAGCGCCGTCACCGATGAGGGTGTCGTGGCGGGTGCCTGGAATGAGCGGGCCGGGCACGCCCTCAAGAACTGAGGCGTTGGGTGAGTCCGAGGTAACGGTGGAGGTCATGGGTACCTTTCGCGGGTTGGGTACTGGGATGGCAAAGTCCCGTTCTTAATTCTAGGGGAGAAGCCTGAAAGGGCTCTGAAACCCGCCTGCCGCATCGGTGATTGCGCGGGTTCTCGGGCGGGCGGTGCCGTCCATTTGGTAGTTGAGACAGTCTCAACTCTGGCTCGGTCCGGGTTTCGCGTTACACTTGGAGGGTTAAGTTTTTATCAATCTGTCTTTATTTAAGGAATCGCTGTGTCTGCTCAGGTAGAGACCGAACGCAACGAAAATGCGTACGACTTCCGCGCTATGGAAGCCAAGTGGCGCCCCTACTGGGACGAAACGAAGGTTTTCCAGCCCACCGGTGACGCCCCTAAGGGCCGCAAGTATGTGCTGGATATGTTCCCGTACCCCTCCGGTGACCTTCACATGGGTCACGCGGAGGCATTCGCTATTGGTGACATGAACGCCCGCTACTTCAAGCAGTGCGGCTACGATGTTCTGCACCCGATTGGTTGGGACTCCTTCGGCCTACCCGCTGAGAACGCAGCCATTAAGAACGACACTCACCCCAAGGAGTGGACGTACAAGAACATTGAGACTCAGGCTGAGTCCTTTAAGCGTTACGCTATTGCCGCTGACTGGAGCCGCCGCCTGCACACCTCGGACCCCGAGTACTACAAGTGGACTCAGTGGCTGTTCGAGCAGTTCTACAAGAAGGGCCTGGCGTACCGCAAGGACTCCATGGTCAACTGGTGCCCCAAGGACCAGACCGTGCTCGCTAACGAGCAGGTTGTGAACGGTGCGTGTGAGCGTTGCGGTACTACCGTGACGAAGAAGTCGCTGAACCAGTGGTACTTCAAGATTACTGATTACGCACAGCAGTTGCTGGACGATATGGAGCAGCTGGAGGGCAAGTGGCCTGACCGCGTGTTGCTCATGCAGCGCAACTGGATTGGCCGCTCCGAGGGCGCTGAGGTGCGCTTCGAGATTGAGGCGACCGAGGACCAGCCCGCTGAATCCTTCACCGTGTTCACTACCCGCCCGGACACCCTGTATGGCGCAACCTTCATCGTAGTTGCTGCGGATGCGGCGTTCGCCGAGCAGGTTGTGGCACCCGAGCAGAAGGCTGCCTTGGAGCAGTACCGCGAAGACATTAAGGCACTGAGCGATATTGATCGCCAGTCCTCTGACCGCGAGAAGACCGGCGTGTTCACCGGCCGCTACGCGATTAACCCTCTGACCGGCGCAAAGCTGCCCGTCTGGGCTTCTGACTACGTGCTCGCTGACTACGGTACCGGCGCGATTATGGCTGTGCCCGCGCACGACCAGCGCGACCTTGAGTTCGCCCTGAAGTTCGACCTGCCCATCGTGAAGGTTCTGGACGTTAAGGGTGCTGAGGACCCGGCTACCAGCGGTATTGCCGCAGCTGGTGACGGCGTGCTCATCAACTCTGGTGAGCTGACCGGCCTGCCGAAGGGTGAGGCGATCGCTAAGGCTATTGAGCTGGTTGAGACTGCCGGCACCGGCGAGGGTAAGGTCATTTACCGTCTGCGTGACTGGCTGCTATCCCGCCAGCGTTTCTGGGGTACCCCCATCCCCGTAATCCACTGTGAGGATTGTGGCGAGGTTCTGGTTCCTGAGGATCAGCTGCCGGTGCTGCTGCCCGATAACCTGCGCGGTGAGCAGCTGGCTCCTAAGGGCCAGTCCCCTCTTGCTGCTGCCGATGACTGGGCGATTGTGCCTTGCCCCGAGTGTGGCAAGAAAGCTCGCCGTGACTCAGACACCATGGACACCTTCGTGGATTCCTCCTGGTACTTCCTACGTTACGTTTCCCCGAACTTTGATGAGGGCCCCTTCGACCCGCAGGCTATGAGCGAGTGGGGTGCCGTCGACATGTACGTTGGCGGTGTAGAGCACGCTATTCTGCACCTGCTGTACGCACGCTTCTTCACCAAGGTTGTTCGCGACCTGGGGCTGATCAAGCACGATGAGCCGTTTAAGGCGCTCATGAACCAGGGTCAGGTGCTTAACGGCGGTAAGGCTATGTCCAAGTCGCTGGGTAACGGCGTTAACCTGGGTGAGCAGCTCGACAAGTTCGGTGTGGACGCTATCCGCACCACCATGATTTTCGCGTCCCCGCCCGAGGATGACGTTGACTGGGCGGATGTTTCCCCGGCTGGTTCGCAGAAGTTCCTGGCCCGCGCATGGCGTGTGGCTCAGGACGTCACCAGCGAACCCGGTGTTGACGCAACCACCGGTGACCTGGAGCTGCAGAAGCTGATTGCTCGCACCGTGCACGAGGTTCAGGGCCTGCTGGAGAACGGTAAGTTCAACGTGGTTGTTGCAAAGACCATGGAGCTTGTGAACGCAACCCGTAAGGCTATTGACTCCGGGGCCGGTGCGGCTGACCCGGCGGTCCGTAAGGCTGCTGAGACCATCGCTATTCTGCTGTCTCTGTACGCACCCTACACCTCTGAAGACATGTGGCACGTGCTCGGCTACGACACCCCGGTTCTGACCGCGGGCTTCCCCGAGGTTGACCCGGCTCTGCTGGTGGATGACACCGTCACCGCTATTGTGCAGATTAAGGGCAAGGTCAAGGCTCGCCTGGAGGTTGCGAAGGATATTTCTGAGCAGGAGATTCAGGAGCGGGCTCTGGCGGATGCTACTGTTCAGCGTTCGATTGGTGACGCCGAGATCCGCAAGGTGATTGTGCGTGCGCCTAAGCTTGTGAACATCGTAATCTAAGCTTCTTAGATAAAGCACAAGCCCCGCTGTGGCTTCAGTTCGTTCTATGGAATGAACCCGGAGGCGTGGCGGGGCTTGCGCCGTTAACGCGGCCTTTAGTGCGTTGCACTTGGACGTTCTGCTCTACCGGGGCTATGGTGGTAGAAGTCCGCAATGAGACGCCAGACACAATAGTTGTGTCGTGAATATAACCAGCAGGGAAGAGAGACCAATGAGCCAGAAGGATACTCAGCAGGAACATGCTGAGCGGGCAAATCCTGTACACGAGCAGGATAACGCCCCCCGCATTGCCGTGGTAACCGATAGCGCCGCCTCCCTCGACCCGAAGCTCGTGCAGCGCCTGAGCGCTCGCGGTAATTTTGTGCTGGTTCCGATGCCGGTGACTATTCGCACGCCCGGTGAGCCGGATCGTCAACTGCAGGATTTGACTGCCGCCGAGGTGGACGAGGCGATTATGCTTGCGCACGTGATGGGTCAGACGGTGAGCACCTCCGGGCCCGCGCCGGGCATGTTTGCTGATGTGTATGATGATTTGGCGTCGCGAGGTTTTACGCATGTGGTGTCTGTGCATCTGTCCAGTGAACTCTCGGGTACGGTGGAGGCGGCACGCACCGGTGCCCGCCTGAGCCGCCTGGGTTCCGAGGGTGTTAGCGTGGTGGATACCCGCACGGTCGCAGGCGCCTACGGTCATGCGGTGGTGCGCGCCCTAGAGGTGCTGAACTCTGCATCTGCCGGCTCGAGTGTTGAGTGTCCGAGCCCTGGCTATTCGACCCCTAACTATCCGAACCCCGACTATCCGACTGCGGCGCAGCTGGTGGACTATATTCAGTCCATCTGCGAGCAGTCCACGCTCTACTTCTATATCCCGACCCTGGATGCCCTGCGCCGCGGCGGCCGTGTCTCCCCGGCATTGGCGATGGTGGGTCAGATGCTCCAAATCAAACCCATTGGCACGATTACCGAGGGCAAGCTGACGTATGTGGAGCGCCCTCGTACTGCGGCGCGCGCCCTGGAGCGTCTGGTGGAGGTTACCGTGCAGACCTGCCGTGATCAACGGCATGCGGCGGCGCTCACCTCTGCGGCTGCACCTGAGATGAATCCTTCTCCCGCCTGTTTTTCTCTCAAAGCAACCCCGCGCGGTGAGGTGGTTGCGGTGCATCATGTGGGTAATGCGGCGCAGGCGGTACAGCTGTACGAGCAGGTTCAGCAGATGCTGGGGGAGAGCTCCCTCGTTCATGATACTGCTGACTCTTCGGCGCCGGAGTTTTTGGTGAGCGCACTACCGCCGGTGCTGTCGGCTCATTCCGGTTTGGGTGCTGTGGCGCTGGTCGTTTATTAGGATTGTGTGCTAGCCGCCTTTCGGTGTGTCCATGCTGGCCCCGTGTTGTGTGTCTACGGGTGTGCTCGTGCGGTGTTCTTGTGCGGTGTTTTCGTATGATGCGCCGAGGGTGACACGAAATGCGACACGAAATATGCTCAATTTGTACATCGGGAGCGTATTTAGCCCTTTTTAAGGCTGTGGTGTGTCTTACTTTGGGGTCGTCTGTTTTTGGGTGATAATTTGCACCGTGTGCGAGCGTATCGGGTGTCATTGGAACCCATTCGCAGGTGAAAGGGTATTTTTTACCCTCAGATTTTGCCTTGATATGGTGCGGTTTTTAGCAAATGTGTGTTTCGCGTGTGTTTATGTTGCCGTGACCGTATCGCAACATTTTCTAAGGGTGAACACAACGCAAAACAACAGAAAACAACGGGTTTTTACCGGTTTTCATGGTGTAACTCACAAAAATTTATTGATAGAACACACCAAAACACACACAAACTAGGGTAGGATTGTTACCAACAACGGCGGAACGAACCGGGCAACATAGAGCACGGACGAATCCGACTAAACCAGAGTCTACAAGGCATCGGATTTGTACACCGCCACCAACGCACTGACAAGGAGATACTCCAGTGACCGTACGCGTAGCAATCAACGGCTTCGGCCGCATCGGCCGAACTTTCTTCCGCGCAGCTCAGACCGAGGGCGTCGGCTTCGAGATCGTCGCAATCAACGACCTCACCGATGTTAAGACCCTGGCACACCTGCTCAAGTACGACTCCATCATGGGTCGCTTCAACGCAGAGGTTGAGGTCAAGGAAGGCGCACTGGTTGTTGACGGCAAGGAAATCAAGATCCTCGCTGAGCGTGACCCCCAGAACCTCCCCTGGAAGGACCTGGGTGTTGACGTAGTCCTCGAGTCCACCGGTTTCTTCACCGACGGAACCAAGGCAAAGGCACACATCGAGGCTGGCGCTAAGAAGGTTATCCTCTCCGCTCCCGGTAAGAACATCGACGGCACCTTCGTCATGGGCGTGAACGACGACCAGTACGATGCAGCTAACCACCACATCGTCTCCAACGCATCCTGCACCACCAACTGCCTCGCTCCGATGGCTAAGGTTCTGAATGATGCATTCGGCATCAAGCAGGGTCTGATGACCACCATCCACGCATACACCGCTGACCAGCGTTTGCAGGACGCTCCCCACAGCGACCTGCGCCGTGCACGCGCAGCAGCCGTGAACATGGTCCCCACCTCCACCGGTGCAGCAGCAGCTGTTGGCCTGGTTCTGCCCGAGCTGAAGGGTAAGCTGGACGGCTTCGCAGTCCGCGTTCCCACCATCACCGGCTCCATCACCGACCTGACCTTCACCGCTTCCCGTGAGGTCACCGTTGAGGAAGTCAACGCAGCAATCAAGGCAGCAGCTGAGGGCCCCATGAAGGGCATCATCAAGTACAACGAGGACCCCATCGTCTCCAAGGACATCGAGGGTGAGTCCATCTCCACCGTCTTCGACGCACCGCTGACCAAGGTCATCGGCGACCAGGTGAAGGTTATCGCTTGGTACGACAACGAGTACGGCTACGTTTCGCGCCTCGTGATGTTCACCAACAAGGTTGTGGCATCCCTCTAAGCCCCAATAGGCTTACGACGCTCACCGAGTCTAAGCGTCACCCCGCGTGACTAACGCATAGTGAACCCCGGCACCACCGCATTAAGCGGGGGAGTCGGGGTTTGCTGTACCAAGGCTCTTTGACAAGGGTCTTGAATACAACCCTCAATAACGTATAAACATGCTATTTTCTGTCACCCTTTTTTGGGTCAAAAATACCGTAAGAAAATAGGTTTTAGAGAGTGTCAATATCCGCGATATTCTGCGGAAAACACCATATAAAAGCTATTTTTTAGGCTGTTAAACACCCTAGTATTCGGTATGATGGAAACGGTATATAAACCCACCTATCCAGGAGGAATTCCTATGGCTAAGGCACTGTCCGAACTGCTCGAAGAAGGCGTCGCAGGCCGCCACGTTCTGGTCCGTTCCGACCTGAACGTACCCCTGAAGGACGGCGTTGTCACCGATGATGGCCGTGTCCGCGCATCCCTGCCCGTCATTGAGAAGCTTGCCAAGGCTGGCGCACGCGTTATCGTGACCGCACACCTGGGCCGTCCCAAGGGCAAGGTCGACCCCCAGTACTCCATCGCACCGGCAGCTGCACGTCTGGCTGAGCTGGCATCCGTGCCCGTGAAGGTTGCAACCGACCTGGTAGGCAAGGACGCAAAGGCTAAGGCAGCAGCCCTGGCTGACGGCGAAGTTCTGGTCGTTGAGAACGTCCGCTACGACGCTCGCGAAACCTCCAAGGATGACGCAGAGCGCGGCGAATTCGCTGACGAACTGGTCGCGCTGACCGGCGAGAACGGCGCATACGTGAACGACGCATTCGGCGCAGTTCACCGCAAGCACGCTTCCGTTTACGACGTTGCTAAGCGTCTGCCGGCATACCTGGGTGACCTGGTGAAGAAGGAAGTTGATGTTCTGGCTAAGACCCTGAACGACCCCGAGCGTCCCTTCGTAGTGGTCATGGGTGGCGCTAAGGTTTCTGATAAGCTCGCTGTGATTGACAACCTGATCGGCAAGGCTGACACCATCCTCATTGGTGGCGGCATGGGCTACACCTTCGCATACGCAAAGGGCTACGAGGTCGGCCAGTCGTTGCTGGAGAAGGACCAGGTCGAGAACGTTCTGCGTTACCTGAAGGAAGCTCCCGAGAAGGGCACCGAGATTATTACCGCAGTGGACGTTGTTTGGGCTGACGCATTCTCCGCTGACGCTAACACCGAGGTCCGCCCCGTTGAGGACCTGACCGGCGGCAAGCTCGGTGCAGAGGCTGAGGGTCTGGACATTGGTCCCAAGACCGCTGAGATTTTCGCTGAGAAGATTAAGGGCGCAAAGACCATCTTCTGGAACGGCCCCGTTGGCGTGTTCGAGATTGCTCCCTTCGCTGAGGGTACCCGCGCTGTAGCAAAGGCAATCGTCGAGTCTGACGCATTCTCCATCATTGGTGGTGGCGACTCCGCATCTGCAGTCCGTAACCTGGGCTTCAAGGATGAGCAGTTCGGCCACATCTCCACCGGTGGTGGTGCTTCCCTCGAGTACATTGAGGGTAAGACCCTGCCCGGCCTGGAGGCACTGGGCGCCTAATCTGGATGCACAGATTTAGTACACGGTTTTAGTGTAAGGAACCCCCGCCGGGCGGTACTTCGGTACCGTTCCCGCGGGGGTTTCTAGATGTCTGCCCCCGCAGAGCCCAAGCGTATGGGCCTCTACTCGCTCATCTGTCTCCCCACCGGTGGATTCACTGCTTACTTCATCACAAACGCTCCCTACCGCTGGATGTACTACGCCTATTGGGAATCTTCCTCGGTAGCAACGGCTACTCTCATCATTTCGTTTGTTGTTTTGCTGTGCGTCTGCTTCACCTATTGTGCTCTTGCGGCGCTCATCGTTGAGAAGATTGCTACCCGAAAACTGTCCTGGAGCCGTTCCTTCGCCATAAGACTTCTTGTGATTGTTCTGACGATTGCCTTCTTCTGCATTGAGGCGTATCTCTTCCGCGGCGGCCTCCGAGGCGGCTACTAACACACCGTAGACAAACACCACCGGCAGAATATCGGCAGGGTATAGTCCCCTAAGCTCCACCCTGCCGGTACTTCGTACCCGGGTTCAACACAATCAGTGAACGTAGGGTGAGGATGCTCATCAGAGAGCATAAAAAGCGCCAAAAACCGTGAAAATATGCCCTCAAACCTCTAAAATAGAAAAGGAAAATTCCGAACAACAACCCCGTACGGTATACCGCGCGGGAGAGCTAAGGAGCGAACTATGTCGCGTAAGCCCCTCATCGCAGGCAACTGGAAGATGAACCTCAACCACGCAGAGGCAGTCACCCTCGTCCAGAAGCTCGCATGGACCCTCGACGACGCAAACTTCAACTTTTCCGCAACCGAAGTAGCCGTCTTCCCGCCCTTCACCGACATCCGCTCCGTGCAGACCCTCGTCGAAGGCGACAAGCTGGACATCCTCTACGGCGGTCAGGACCTCTCCGTCCACGACTCCGGTGCATACACCGGCGAAATCTCCGGCGCATTCCTCTCCAAGCTCGGCGCAACCTTCGTGCTTGTCGGCCACTCCGAGCGCCGCACCTACCACCACGAAAGCGATGAGCTCTGCGCAGCAAAGGTCCAGGCAGCATACAAGCACGGCCTGACCCCCGTTCTCTGCGTCGGTGAGCCCCTCGAAATCCGCGAAGCAGGCACCCACGTCGAGTACACCCTCGAGCAGCTACGCGGCTCCATCGCAGGTCTGACCGCAGAGCAGGCAGAAACCCTCGTCATCGCATACGAGCCCGTCTGGGCAATCGGCACCGGCAAGGTCGCAACCGCAGACGACGCACAGGAAATGTCCGCAGCAATCCGCGCAGAAATCGCTAAGCTCTACTCCGCAGACGTTGCAGAGAAGGTACGCGTTCTCTACGGCGGCTCCGTCAAGTCCTCCTCCGCACCCTCCATCATGGGCAAGGAAGACGTGGACGGCGTACTCGTCGGCGGCGCATCCCTGCAGGCTGACGAATTCGCAGCAATCGCACGCTTCGACGCATAAAACTTCGACGCAGCATAGCGTCTCATAGCGTTACAGCGCCCGGCGGGTACCCACCCGACCGGGCGCTGAACCATTTACCCGCCACCGAGTTAGCGGCGGGGGGGCAAAGGGCGGGCGTAGGAGGCTGGTGTATGACTCAGGCGTAAGAGCCGGGTGTAAGAGCCGGGCGCGTTCGCCCCTAACCGCAAAACCCACCCAGAATACGCCAACCCCGCGGTTCGCCCCGTACACTTAACGGCATGTTCAGCTTTGGTTTTTCCCTGGTCGTCGCAGCCCTCGTCGGCATGATCCTCTACAGCTATCTGCGCAACCGCAAAGTGAGCGCCCCGCGCCTACCCGGCAATGTCGGCGGCAACATCGGCTACGCAGGCGGTGCAGAGTACCAGGACCCCTCGCCCGAATACCAGTACTTCGAGAGCCGTCGCGACCAATTCCTTGACCAGCTCTACAGTCGCACCTCCTCACCGGAAATCCCCGTGACCCTCACCCTGCGCGACTGGGTAGACCAGGGCTTCTACGCTGAAGGAGGCGCCTACTGGGCAGCCGCACAGCAGTTCACCTACTACCTCATCGACAGCGGATACGTGCGCGCTTACGACACTGAAGGCGACGAACTCACTGCCCAGCGTGTGCTCACCGACCGCCCCGCAGCCCTGCAGCTGACCCCCAGCGAATACCAGCGCCGTAGCAACCGCGACGCGTAAAAAGCCGCTTAACGTGACCGAATGGCGGCCGTAGCGTATAGTTAAACCCGTCTGTCTGCTCCCGCGCAGTCCAGGCACCCCACCAGAAGACAACGAAGGAAGGTACCCATGGTCGTCATCATGAACGTACTCATGGTCATCATCGCCATCACCAGCGTGATCGCGGTGATGCTTGTGCTGCTCAACCGCGGTCAGGGCGGCGGCCTCTCCGACATGTTCGGCGGCGGTATGACCAACTCCCTGAACTCCTCCGGTATGGCGTCCAAGAACCTGATCCGCCTGACCGTCACCGTGATCGTCATCTGGGTTATCGCAGTGGTCCTGTACGGCCTGGCAATGCGCTTCAACGGCCAGATCGTCGTCTAGTCGCCCTCGTCAGAGCCCACGCCCACCCCATCGAGGGTGAGCCAATAGAGCTTTTCCCCGGCACTTCTCAACCGAGAATGCCGGGGATTTTTTATGCACCAAACGGCAATCATGAAAGCGGTAGCGGGGCGCGAGTCTTTACGGCATCATAGGACGTATACACCACATACGAAAGGCAAAGAAGCCATAAGCGCCTACACCCTCGATTACACGTACACCGCCCCGTCAGCCCTCATCGACGGCGCCGACTCCCGCGCGCTCAGCCTCGCCACCAGCGGCGGCAGTACCCCCGAAGGTGCCGCCTCTCACCCGTACTTCTTCTCCGGGTTCCTCGAACGAGCAGACGTCTACGCCACCGCACTACTGGTCGTCGCCAGGGTCGCCCGCACCCGCTTCTACGTGCCGCCCAGCTCCCTCGCCGGAGCCCTACGCGCCGCAGACCTGGTCGTCACCAGCACCGCCGAAGGCCTGCGCTTCGAATCCTTCAGCGCCTGCTGCGGAGTGTACGCGCGCCTCGACGTTGACTCCAGCGCACTCGACGCCAGCCACAGCGCCGTAGGCGTCACCAACGTAGACGTCAACCCGCCCCTGCGCGCCGTGCTCGCGCTACTGGGCAAGTCCTAGCCCGAAAAACCGACCTGCCGGTGAGGCTACTTGCCCCTTAGCTAAAGCCTCACCGGCGGGTAGAAACCCCAGAGCATGCTTCGGTGACGAAAAGGCTTGACCACCGTCGCGGGGCGGGAGTACTCTATAGGTAATGGCGGATCATGAAGAGTCCTACTTTCTGAAATATCTTTTCTTATATTTATCGGATTCTTCGCTTCCCGCCATTTTTCTTTTAACCCCGTTCCCACGCGGCCAACAGGTGAGCAGCCAACAGATCAGCAAGCGACCGATACACAAACACCGGATAAGCGCCGCCCAAACTCCGCGATACGTAACGGTCCGTTGCACCCCGCGAAGATGTACACCGCAGGTCCCGATGACCAAACCCAGCGACAACTCGTGCCCACGCCGCTACGATAAGAACATAGATACACCACCGACGGTGACAGTCAGGTGAGACCAACGGAAAGGACGACCCGTGACCAATCCCTATGACGCATCCCCCTACCTGCAAGAATCACCCTACCTTAACGAATCTGCATACCTTCACGGCGAAGCACCCGAGGGCCTCAGCCCCCTCGTGCGCCTCATCCTGATGCGCCGCTACGGCGTGTACGTCTTCACCGACCTGTATGGCCCCTACTACCGCTCGAACTACTCGAGCATTAACGAGCTACACCACTCCGGCGCATTCGACACCGACCTGGGGCGAGTATCCCTCCTGAGCAATTGCGGTCTGACCCTCAGCAACGAGTCCCTCGCCCAGGCGCTAAACGCCAGCGCCAACGAATTTACCCTGTTCGCGACCATCTGGTCCTACGAATACGGGTACCGCCCCGGCCGCGTATTCCGCCGCGACTTTGATCTGCGCGCCCTGACGCTCACCGACGAGCAGCGCTACACCGAGCAGATCATGCACTACCTCTCCAACCCGTACTACAACCCGGACGGCACCGAGCGCATCCTTGGTGGTCTGCCCGAGAACTACGTGCCTTACGAGTGGCAGCAGCCGATGAGTCGCTCCAACTTCACCAGTATGGAACGCAACCGCCGACCCCTGCAGATGGTCAGCGGCGTGCAAAATGCCCTGATCATGGCGGATGCCCTTTACCAGCAGCTGCTCGGTCAGCAGCAGGCGTACAACCAGACCGACCAGCGCGACCTTGTGGCGTTGCGCCGTTTCCTCGCCCAGCATGACGCGCTGCCGGCTACCCGACCGGAGAACACCAGCCGCGAAAACCGCGTGTTCATCGCCGCCTGCCTGCATCCCGAAGATGCCGAGCATTTGCGCACCATGAAGGAGGCGTTCGCCCTCGCCGCCGCATACTCGCGTCTGCGTTTCAACGGCACGGTGGGGGATTTGAGCCTGAGCACCGCGCCGCGCCTGAAGCTGCGCCGTAGCGAACGCACCCGCATCGCCCACCTGCTCAACCGCATTATTGATGCCGACCCGGTCGGTGCTCGCTACGACAGCGCACCCAACGCCGAAATGTACAAGCGCCTCGTCAAGGCGGTTCACCCCGGCGACTACCCGTCGCTGGCCGCGCTGAGCCACTGGGCTGACGACCTGTACCGCGGTGAGGTGCACAGCTTCGAGTCGCTGGTAGACCGCGCCTACGCAACTCGGGATGCGCAGAACGTGGCACGTCTGCTCTCCACCCGCCCCGGTGTGTTTGCACGCCAGCTGGTGCGCGCCCTGGACACTTTTGAAACACCCCGCTACGGCATTGATACCGCGCCGAGCCCCGGCCAGCAGGTCATCTTTGACGCGTTTGCCGCCGTGGCGCCGCGCGTATCTGCGCCTATCCTGGTGCAGATCCGCAACCTGGTGACCCTGCAACGTAACGCGCTCGCAAACCCGCCGAAGGAGCGCCCCGTCAACCCGGTGGCGGGGCAGGAGGACCGGGAGCTTGCTGACTACTCGCGCCGCAACTCAGAGGGCATCGCGATGGTTCAGAACCTCATGCAGAATGCGGGTATCCCGAACCCATTGGGCTCGTTCTTTGGCGCTCATTCCGGCCCGGAGAACCCGTTGCCGTCCATTCCGGTCGGCTCCGAACCTGCCGCAAGCCAGCGCGGAGAGCGCCGTGAGGCTTCTGACCAGAAGGCTAAGCCTGCCGCCCCGCAGCGCATGAACCTGTCCAAGACCGGTATCGCTACCATGATTCCGGCGCGCGAGTACAGCCCGGTGGTGCTGGACCTGCTGGAGCGCCTGGTCGAAATTGGCCTGTCCGGTCGCCTTGCCGAGACCAGCATCTACCTGCCTGACGAGGTGGGCGATACGATCATGCCGCTGAACACCCGCAGCGCTCGCCCCTCCCTGGACGGTATGGGCCGCTACAACACCTCGACGGTGCACCTGCCGTCTACCGGCGTGATTCGCCTCTTCTGCTTCTGGAATGAGAGTGTGGACATTGATCTATCGCTGATGATGTTTGATGCTGAAGGCAACTACATGGACAAGATCAGCTACTGGTCGCAGACCGTGAAGAACAGCCAGGACGCCATTTACGCGCACCACTCTGGTGACATTACAGACGGTACTGGTGGCGCATGGGAGTACATCGATATTGAGGCTCGTAAGGCGCTCAAGGCGGAGGTGCGCTACCTCGTGCCGGTGGTGCAGCTATACTCAGGCTTCGGGGAGGTACGCACTCTAGACGCGGTGAACGACCTGCAGGCAGGCTTCATGGTGGTTCCCGCCGTGGGTGTGGGTGAGGTGCACGAGGTGAGTCAGGTGCACACCAAGTTCACTCTGCGCGCTGAGAGCCGCGGCGTGCTGCCGTTCATTGTAGATCTGCAGAACTGCGACCCGTACGATATCCCGGGGGAGACCGACGCTATCGTGAAGGTGACGGATATCGGTCTGGCCCATGGCATTAACGTGCTGCAGTCAGGCGCAAATATCACCGCCGTGCGTGAGCACTTTGACTGGGCGCAGCCCATGACGGTGCGCGAGTATCTGCAACTTACCGGCGCGAAGCTCGCACCGACCGCTGAGGAGGCGCAGAAGGTGCTGGAGGCGACGGTTCCGTCACTGGCGGCACTGTACGTGAGCTTCGAAAACGAAGCGGAGGAGCCCCATGAACAGCAGCCGCAGAATCCTGCCGCTACTGAAAAGTAGGCGGGCGTAGCGAAAAGTGGGGCGCCCGCTGGGATTGTATTCGGGGGGCGCCGGGTATTTTTTTTTTTGTGGTG
>NZ_JAOVAM010000003.1 GCF_029850875.1 Rothia similimucilaginosa
GATCCCGGGACCTCCATCTTACCAAGATGGCGCTCTACCACTGAGCTATCGGGGCAACAGGTAAAACTATACAGGTCTTCACGAATGCTCGCAAGCGGAAAAGCTATGGCATACGCCACATTTTATGCTTGATTGTTCTCCGCATTGCCGCATGAGAGCCCAGTGAAGACCAGGAGCCCAGCATTGACCAGATGCCACCGCAACAGCTGCTGGAAACACATCAACACACAAATACATAAAGACCGGCAGGAGAGCTCATCACTCCCCTGCCGGTCTTGAATCATATGCGGATGACAAGGCTACTAACCGATAGCCTCAGCAAGCCCTCATACCGCAGGTTCAAGCTTAGCCGAAATCTTAGTAGCGCTTGCCGCGGCCGCCAAAGTTATGGCCACCGTCACGGTTGCCACGGTAGCCGCCATCGCGGCGGTTATCACGGCCACCGAAGTCGCGATCACCGAAGTCACGGTCATTGCGCTTGCCACCGAAGTCACGACGCTTGAAATCGCGGTCGCCGCCGAAGTCACGGCCACCGTCACGGTTACCGCGGTAGCCACCTTCACGACGGCCACCCTCACGACGATCAAAGTCGCGGAAACCGCCCTCACGACGACCACCACCGAAGCTGCGGCCGCCACCCCTGGGACCGTTGTCCTTGCGGATGTTGATGAACTCGCCAGCAATCTTGGTGTCGCGCAGGCGATCGAAGAAGTCGCGGGGCAGGTCCTCGGGCAGGCCAACAATGGTGAAGTGCTGGCGAATGTCGATGGAGCCAATCTGGGAGCCCTTAATGCCACCCTCGTTAGCCAGCGCACCCACAATAGCACCTGCGGTCACGCGGGAGGAACGGCCAACGTTCAGTTTGTAGTTGACCATACCCTCGTCGTTGTGCGCGCGCTTTGCCTTACGTCCGCCGCGGTCCGAATCATCGTCAGAGAAGGGGCGAGAGTTACGGGCAATATCTTCCTCCTCATCCAGGAAGAAGGGGCGACCCTGCTGAGCGATAATAGCCAGTGCGGCTGCAATGTCCTCAGCGGTGGTGTCGTGCTCGTTCTCATAGTCCTCGATAATCTGGCGGAAGAAGCTCAGGTCCTCAGACTCGATGGTCTCGGTAATCTGCTGAGCGAAGCGCTGCTTACGGGTCTCATTCACTGCCTCTGCGGTGGGCATATGCATCGGCTCGACCTTCTGGCGGGTTGCCTTCTCGATCTGACGCAGCATGTACTTCTCACGCGGGGTGACAAAGAGGATTGCTGCACCCTCGCGACCTGCACGGCCGGTACGACCGATACGGTGCACGTAGGACTCGGTGTCGTGGGGGATGTCGTAGTTGACGACCAGGGAGATGCGTTCAACATCCAGACCGCGTGCCGCTACATCGGTTGCAACGAGGATGTCGATGCGGCCGTCACGCAGGGCGTCAACGGTGCGCTCACGCAGCTGCTGGGGGATGTCACCGTTAATCGCTGCTGCCGCGAAACCACGTGCCTTCAGCTTGTCGGCAACTTCCTCGGTTTCCTTCTTGGTGCGCACGAAGACGATAATGCCGTCGTAGTTTTCGACCTCGAGCACGCGGGTCATTGCATCCAGCTTGTGGGAGTGCATGACCTGCATGTAGCGCTGAGTAATATTTGCGCTAGTGGTGGTCTTAGCTTTGACACGAATCTCAGTGGGATCATTCAGGTACTGCTGAGCGATCTTGCGGATCGAGTTGGGCATGGTTGCGGAGAAGAGTGCAACCTGCTTGGTGTCGGGGGTGCCTTCGAGGATCTTTTCCACGTCTTCGGCGAAGCCCATGCGCAGCATTTCGTCTGCCTCATCCAGCACCAGGTACTGCAGGTTGGACAGGTCCAGGGAGCCCTTTTCCAGGTGGTCAATCACGCGGCCAGGGGTACCGACAACGACCTGTGCGCCGCGGCGCAGACCGGCCAGCTGCGGGCCATAGGGGGAGCCACCGTAGATAGGCAGAACGGTGAAGTCCGCCATGTGGGTTGCGTAGGAGGAGAAGGCTTCTGCAACCTGCAGAGCCAGCTCACGGGTGGGTGCCAGAACCAGAACCTGGGTGTCGCGGGAGACGCCGTTGATGTCGGCGAGTTCAGCCATGCGGGACAGTGCCGGCAACGCGAATGCTGCGGTCTTACCGGTACCGGTCTGTGCCAGACCAACCACGTCGTGGCCCTCAAGTAGCAGGGGGATAGTCTGTTCCTGGATGGGGGACGGCTTCTCGTAGCCAACCTCTTCCAGGGCAGCCAGGACGCGGCCATCCAGGCCCAGGTCGGTGAAGCGTACGCCTTCTTCTTCAGCCTTTTCGGCGGTTTCTTCTGCGGCGGGTGCTTCTGCAGTAGTTTCTACGGTGGTTTCTTCTGCTTCTACAGCAGTGCTCTCAAGGGTATTCTCGGTGGTCACAACGGCCTCTGCCTCGGCATTCAGTTCGGCCGGGGTAGCAGTATTCTCAGTCAATTTTTCCTCTATACGGTAGGGGTGGAAGCGCACGCTTTTCGGCGCTTACCGGGTGTCCCCTTCACGGCCCAGCCACACATCATCCCCTGGGGAGTAGAACGTCCAGGGAGCCTCCGTTACCGGCACATTCTGCAGAGGTATTCTGCGGATGCTACGGGTAGCGGCTTTTGCTGGGGGTGGTCTTGATTTTCTCTGCACATTATCCGCACGTCTACTCATACTCTACGCTCGGCGCACAGTAGTCCCTGTGATACAGGGGTGTACAGGGTGGGTAATGCTCACATGTAATATCACGTATTCCTGGTGGTTCGCCTTCTCGCTCTACGGCGGTGGTGTATCTGTTACAGCAGACGTAGCAAAGACGCTGGACCAGAGATCGTTAAGAGAAGCCCGCGTGTACGGTGTAAACCGCAAGTTTATGGGGCGTATCAATCGGTGATGGTGAGTACGGCGCACCTACAATTCCAGCACCACCTTGGGTGCTGGGTGCGCACAAGACCTTCATCGGGGGTTCCCGTGTTCTACCTAGTGTACCGTAGCGGCACCTATCTGACCTCAAAAGGTGCTTAAAACCTCATCTCTTAACGGCGAGCACCCACCCTCACAGCCGGAGGGCGGGCGCTTTTCAGGCACGCATCATGCCTATGTATTCCTCGGATTAATCTACGCGCCGCACAATATCAATCGTGCCAACGGTCGCGTACTTCGCGTAGGAGTGGCGGTAGCGGTCAGCCGCATACTGTGCGGCGTTGGTCGGCGGGTTGCCACCCCAGGAGTTGCTCATGCGGTCGATGACCACGTAGTCGGGGGCAGGCTCACCATCATGTCCAATCCAGTAGACGGTACGACCAGGAATCAGCTGAGTCAGAATCGACAGGTCAGATGCGACCGATACCCCTTCGGGTACCTTCTGGACGGCGTCCTGCTTCATCTGGTCAGTCCTAGTCAGCGCGGAGGCGGTGAACTGCACATTACCCAGGGATGCGAGGGGCTGCTGGGAGCCGGGCATAAAAATCGGGGATACAGCAAGGAAGAGCGCCGCGGCGGGTAGAGCCCACACGGGCATGCGGCGTACCGTGACGGTGAGGCGGCTGGGCTGGGTGTTGGTCTGAGGTTTCTGTGCGGAGGCGCTATCGATTGCGCGCGTAGCCGAGCGTATCGGAACCACTGCGGGAACCACGCCGTAGCGTATCCGCATGACGGCGTCAAGCAGGGCGAGGAAGACGATGGGCATGAGCACGAGCGAGTAGTGCCAGGTGCTTGCCCAGTAGGACTCCATGGTGGAGAGCAGACGCCACGCAAGGGTCGGTAGAACTATTGCCGCGAGCGGAGAAATCACCCAGAGGACTGCCCCGGTAATGAGTAGCAGGCTGAGGGTTGCCAGCTTGGTGTTGTTGCTGAGCATCTGCAGTGCCGAACCGAAGGGGTCGCCCAGAGCCGCAGAGAAGTTCACCTTGTCTGCATAGTCGAAGTGTCCCCCACTGTTGAAGTAGGGCAGAATCACGTAGATGGCAACGGCCGACCAGAATACGCCCCAAATCATGACCATGGTCGATTCGGCGACGGCGGGGGTGCGAGCCCAGGAGGAGTAGAGCTGATGCACGCGGATTCGCATCGGGGCCGGGGTGCCCACAGAGATGCGCGGCATCAGAATGTCTACGGCGGTGCTCAGCCAGCCGGTGCGGATAAAGATAATGAGGCCGATGGCTGCGACAGTAATGCCCATATCTTCTTTGACGAAGGCAATGGGTAGAGCCCACCAGCAAGCATAGGCGAGGTAGCGTGCGCGTTCGGTGCCGCTCACGCGAGAGGCGAGCACCAGGTAACCGAGGCTCATGGCGAGCAGCGGCACGGCGAAGGCTACTTCGTGGAATTGGGCGGCGATAGCTTGCTGAACGCCAAAGCTGAGGGCGAATCCGGCGCCGAGTAGCAGACCGGTGATGGTCGGGATAACGCCCTGAAGTTTTGCGGATTGAACGTTCTGCGTCGGTTCGCTCTTCTGCGCATCTTCAGTTTTCTGCGTATCTTCAGTTTTCTGGGCGAGCGCGAAGGCACGCTGAGTGAAGCGCACAATGGCAAAGCTTGCGAAGGCAACCAGGGCGTTCTGCACCACCAGTAGCGTGGTCGGTGAGGGGAACAACGCATAGACAGGTCCCAGGAGTACCAGAATCGGGTGGAAGTGATCACCCCAGAGGTTAAAATTGGGCCCCTTAATAGGCACGATGGGTACAGAGAAGTGCGAGTACGCCTGTGCCATCTGGGTAAAAATCGCTAGATCCCAAGAGGGGGTAATCCAGTGCTTCATCTGTTGCAGCGAATAGTAGGTGTACAACGCCATGACGGCGGCGGATAGCAACAGACCGGGTAGTAGTTCTAGGGGGCGGATGCTCTTGACGCGCTCAGTAAGGGACTGACGCGACTGTTTCTTGGCGCGCTGAGTACGGCCCGCGCTGGTGGCGGTACTGTTCTTCTGTTCAGGTGCGTCAGTATTCGAGGATGCTTCTTGTGCTTCCGCTGCCATAGGCGTCCTTCTCTCGGGGTGCATGTCCGGGCTGTAGGCGCCCTTGTGAACGGGCAGAACGCATAGCCTGTATAGTGCCGGTGGCGGTGTTTGCGTTCATTTCTGCTCTATCTTTTAGGGTATCGCATTAGCGGTGTGACTGCTCTGCCGGGTATTTCTGTCACTTTAGCTGAGGGGCGTATATTGGTTGGGCATCGTCAATGAGGGAATAGACTGGTGGGGTGAGTACGATTCCTCCTGTTTCTCCGAATGGCCGCTCCGAAGCGGATGCACGGCACACCCGGCATCCTTTGGCGGCAGCTGGTGTACCCTATGCACCGGCGCTTGCGGATGCTCTTTACGAACCACGCATTCAGATTCGTACTCTCTCCCCCGCTGTTTCGTCTCTTCCGGGCGTTCTGAGCCCGGAGGTGTGCGAGGTTGTGATTGAGCCGCACGTTCCGGTGCAGTTGGTGCAGACGTTGGGATCGCTACGCCGCGGTGCCCAGGATCTTTCGTATCGTGCGCTGAGCCGCGCGGATGGTGCCGAAAGGATTTGGTTGACGGCTCGCACGCCGTTTCATGAGTTCCCGGCGGTGCTGTACGCCGAACGATTGGGGCAGCCCGCTAAGCTTCCCGAGGCCCTCCCCTCCCTACATCGCCTGCTGATGCGCCCGGTGCGTATTCGCATCTGGGTTTCTTATAGTGCCGCTAATCAGCAGATGCAGGCGCGAGCCGACCTTCAGGCGTTAGCGCAGGAAATGACGTACTGGCTGGGGTTGCACGACCCCGCTGAGCAGTTCGGCGCGCTGTCTTCTTTTGAGTCTCTTCCGTCGCGTGTTCAGCAGGCCTGGCGGCAGAATCCGGGGCTCCGCCTCAGCGCCTCGGGGCAGCTGGACCGGCAGATGCTCAACGCCATTGTGGAGCAGCGCATCACCCAGACCGAAGCGTTCAGAGCCCTGGGCTGGGTTCTGCGAAAGTACGGTTCCCCCGCCCCTTTAACCGGGTTGGGGCATCAGCCGGAAGGAATGCGCGTCTACCCAAGCGCCCGGACCCTGGCGATGATTCCTACCTGGGATTGGCATCGGGCCGGCGTTGATAAAAGCCGCTACGACGCTGTGTACGCTTACGCTCGTTCCGCAGAATCTCTAAAAAACATTGCGGCAGAAGGCGACATCGCGCTACTGGCGCGAAGCCTGCACACTGTGCGCGGTGTGGGCCCGTGGAGTATTTCCGAGGCCCTGCAACGGGTGTGCGGGCACCCTGACGCCATCAGCGTGGGCGACTACCATCTGGCGCACGCGGTCGGTGAGCTGTTCACCGGTCAGCGCACCGATGATGCGGGAATGCTCACTCTGCTGGCGCCCTTTAGCCCGCATCGGCAGCGTCTGGTGCGGCTCATGCATGCTTCAGGCTTTTCGAAGCAGCGCTACGGGGCGCGCATGACCATTGAGGATCACCGCGACCGCTAATGCTCCTGCACCCTCACGAGGTTAAAAGGGGACGGGGCGCCCCTGCCGGTTGTGCCGGCGGGTACACCCCGTTCAAGCTCTTTTGTAGTGTTGAGCCTTACTTCTTCTCTGCAGAGCCCTCTGCTGCTGCGATCTCTGCACGGACCTTGTCCATGTCGAGCTCGCGGATCGAACCGATTACGGTCTCCAGCTGGTCTTCGCGCAGTGCGCCAGCCTGCTGGTAAACCAGGATACCGCCACGGAAGCCCATGATGGTGGGAATGGAGGTGATGCCTGCTGCCTGAGCAAGCTGGCCCTGGTCCTCGGTGTCGACCTTGCCGAAAACAATGTCACTGTGCTTCTCCGAAGCCGCCTCGTAGACGGGAGAGAACTGCTTGCAGGGACCGCACCAATCTGCCCAGAAGTCCAGGAAGACGATGTCGTTGCTCTCGACGGTAGCAGTCAGGTTCTGCTGAGTAATTTCAATAGTAGCCATGAGATAAAGCTACACCCTCAAGACCCCAATCGCTAATTGTTCGCCCTGGGATTCAAACATTGTGAAAGATATGACAAATTGCGGTCATAGTAAGTACTTTTCGCGGCTGTTTCAGCCGGTTTACGGGCGTGCCGCGAATACTCTGGCGAATGCCCTCATAGCCGAATAATGGAGGCGCCCGACTCGGCAGGCGAAGCCCCTTGGTTATCCCCTACAGCGTCCTGGGGAAAGCCCCCAATGTGGGCACCAAGAAAATACGGGCTCAACCGTGGAAGACCACTATGGTAGAAGATCTTCGCAGTGGAAAGCGGCTTGGCTAGAAAGCGGCTACGGGATCCACCCTGAAACTAGTTTTAGATACACAAAAACCCGGTTACTTTTGTAACCGGGCTATTTGTGGCAGGTGAGGGATTCGAACCCCCGTAGGCAGTGCCAGCTGATTTACAGTCAGCCCCCTTTGGCCGCTCGGGTAACCTGCCGCCTAGCTAAGTGCTAGTTGCTCGCTCAAGCGAACAGAGACTACTCTACAGCAGTTTTAGAGACTTGTACACTTCACATAGGGTTTTGTGACGAAGGTTATATATCTGGTTGCATTTATCGTCTTTTCATCACGCAAGAGCATCATCACACGCTCACCGCGCACCCATATCTATCGCACACATCTATCGCAGCGCGCGTGCTCTCACCTTATGAATAAAGCCGTGAATAAAGCCACCACCTACAGCAGTTTTAGAAGGAACGGGAAGGAATATCGCCATCCTGTTCAAGCAGAAGCACAATCTCCAGGTGCTCCAGGTAGCGGCGCGCCTGCTCCACAGTACACATGTCACCGGCAATCTCACGTTCCAGATCACGGCGAACACCACGGAAACGTGCCACCAGTGAAGGCTCAGTCAGAGTAATACCAATGCCTTCAAAGGGAGAATCCTTAGATTCTTCCGAATGTGGGTCAAGGTGAATATCGTTGTGGTCAGACTCGCTGAGGCGCTCAGCCTCAGGAATATCTTCGGGCTCAGCACCCAGAGAGGTATGTAAGTCAATGAAGAGCAGGGTTTGCAGATCGCGAGCTTCCTCGCTCGTGTGTGCGTCCGTTACAGACAGATTATGAATGGTCATATCTCCATTGTCCTCTTTTTAGGTTGGTAACACCTGTAAAACAGGCCCGTATTTCTGTTAGTTAGCTGTGAACAAGAGCCCCAACCCGGTAGGCTAGTACTAACCGGTGCCAGAAGCACCTCATTCACGAAAGGAAAGCCCATGGCTAGCGAATCGTCATTCGACATTGTGTCCAAGGTGGACAAGCAGGAAGTTTCCAACGCACTGCACCAAGCGCAGAAGGAGATCTCCCAGCGTTACGACTTCCGCGGCGTTGGCGCAGAAATCGATTACTCCGGCGACAAAATCCTCATCAAGGCAAACGCCGAAGAGCGCGCACTGGCAGTGCTGGATGTTTTCCAGTCCAAACTGGTCAAGCGCGGCATCTCCCTGAAGTCCCTGGACTCCGGCAAACCCTACGCATCCGGCAAGGAAACCCGCATCGAGTGCTCCATCAAGGAAGGCATCGCACAGGATCAGGCAAAGAAAATCTCCAAGATGATTCGCGAAGAGGGCCCCAAGGGCGTGAAGGCGAACATCCAGGGCGATGAGCTGCGCGTCTCCTCCAAGTCCCGCGATGACCTGCAGGAAGTCATTGCAATGCTCAAGTCCGCCGACCTTGAGGTTGACCTGCAGTTCACCAACTACCGCTAAGCTCATGCACTCCCCCGCGAGGGAGCACGGTTAGAGACCAATACATAAAAAACCTCGGGGTAACTACTTCCACAGTAGCCACCCCGAGGATTTTTTGTCTGCCGACCCGTCATCGCGGGTCACAATCGTCACCCCGGGTCATATTCATGCAACGCCATATTTATAGAGCGTCACATTCAAGCCCGGAGACGAGGGCGAGAAAAGACTTAGTACTGACCCATCTCACGAGCCTGCTGCTGCAGACGCGCAATACGCTGATCCATCGGCGGGTGAGTAGAGAGCATATTCTTCAACGAACCGAAGGGATTCGCAATCATCATAGCGCTTGCCGCCTCGGTATTGCGGTTGTTCGGATCCATCGGATACATGGACACACCGCTCTCCAGCTTGTGCAGCGCCGAGGCCAGAGCCAGCGGGTCGCCGGTCAGACGTGCGCCGTCCTCGTCGGCGTCAAATTCACGGGTGCGACTAATAGCCATCTGAATGACCTGCGTAGCAATGGGAGCCAGCATGGCAACCACGAACATGGCGAGGGGGTTGGTGCGTTCACCATCGCGGTTGGATCCACCGAACATCGCCCCAAACGAGAGGAACTGAGCCACAGTACCGATGATAGAGGCGATACCCGCCGCAACGGAGGAGGTGAGGATATCACGGTTGTACACGTGCATCAGTTCGTGGCCGAGCACGCCGCGCATCTCGCGCTCATCCAGCAGCTGCAGAATACCCTCGGTGCAGCACACCGCCGCATTCTGCGGGTTACGACCGGTTGCGAACGCATTCGGGGTCATAGTCGGCGCCACGTAGAGGGCAGGCATGGGCTGACCCGCACGGGAGGACAGCTCCTCCACAATGTCGTAAAGCACCGGAACCTCTTCACGACTAACCGGGTATGCATCCATGGAACGCAGGGCGAGCTTATCGGAATTCCAGTAGGTGTACGCGACCGAAGCCAAACCGAACAAACCCATAATCCAGATGAAAATGGAGGAGCGGAAGCTCACCGAGAGCAGACCGCCAATGAGCAACATCATGCCCACCATGGAGCCCATCAGCAGGGCAGTTTTAAATCCATTGTTATGACTGTGCATGGGTATCCTCCTGAGCAAATAGGTCAGCGTGTACTTGACTCTATAGAGTACGTGTAAGCACCCGCCAGCGCATCTTATGGCACGCGGATTCACCCAGAGCGTCACCGGCGCACCGAACTATGCGGAAGGTGTTAGGGAATGGCACCCGGGATATTCACCAGGGGCACCTGCTCCATTACCTGAGCCGTAGCAGTCGGGAAAATACCGAGCAGCAGAATCGTGCCGTAAGCACCCAGGAAAAGGGTGAAGAGCAGACCAAGCATCAGCTGCCCCTCCAGATCAAAACCGGTGGTAGTACTGCGGTATTGACCGTAAATTACGGGGGTCACGATGGGTACACCAAAGAGCAAAACCATCAGCAGAATGTAAATGGGATTTGTGAAGTCGTATACCATGCCCCTATCCTCCTTGATGGTAATCGCCGGTGCGGGTTACTCTAGGTTCTTTGATTGTACGGCATCTTTTTACACCCGAAGCAGAGGGGGGCGGAGGGGCACCACAGAGTGGATGAAAAGGACACTTCACCGGCTTATTATGAGTTTTTCATAAGATAATTATGAATTTCTCATAATAATGTGTAGACTTATACCTATGACCGACGCAAAGACAACCTCCGATACGAAGAAGACCCAGCATCCAGAACACCACAATACTGGCTGTGCCCACACCACCGGCCTACCTCTGCTCCCCGCAATGAGCCCCGAACAGCTCGAAGAAGCATGGACCACCGGCCTGCGCGCCAAGGGCCGCCGCGTCACCAAGCAGCGCCTCGCCGTACTCCATGCAGTACAGGATCACCCGCACTCCACCGCCGACACCATTGTGCAGGCAGTCCGCGAGCGCATCCCCGCCATCACTGTTCAGTCGGTCTACGTGATTCTTGCCGATCTGACCGATATCGACCTGTTGCGCAAGTTTGAGCCGCCGGGAACCCCCGCCCTCTACGAAACCCGAACGGGCGACAACCACCACCACGCCTTCTGCGTACGTTGCGGCAAGGTCGAAGACGTGGACTGTGCGGTCGGTTCCGCGCCTTGCCTGACTCCCAGTAATTTTCATGGCATGGCGCTCTTTAGCGCAGATGTACTGTATCGAGGCGTCTGCGCAGGCTGTCAAACTGAGGCAGAAGCAGAACTGGCGAAGAGCCAGATGCAAGCCGCAGCGAGCGTTCAGCACTAACGAACCACATTCCCACACCTTACTCCGGGCGTGAAAACAGCCCCTCGGTGTTCGTTAGTTGCACCCTAAAACAGGAAGAATGCTCGTCGAAAACCACATAGCATCACCAAAAACACAAGGAGAAGCAAATATGTATCAGACCCCGCAGAACCCCATTCATCCCGGTTCTTACACCACCACGAGCACTGGCACGCCGGTGGCTTCAGATGATCATTCGCTCACCGTGGGCGCCGATGGTCCCATCGTTCTGCACGATGCTTACACTGTTGAAAAGCTCGCTCAGTTCAACCGTGAGCGTGTGCCCGAGCGTGTGGTGCACGCGAAGGGAACCGGCGCATACGGCTACTTTGAAACCACCGAAGACGTTTCGCAGTACACCCGTGCGGCGCTCTTTCAGCCCGGCGTTAAAACCGAGCTGCTGATTCGTTTCTCAACCGTGGCGGGCGAATCCGGCTCCCCCGATACCTGGCGTGACCCACGCGGTTTCGCGGTGAAATTCTACACCACCGAAGGCAACTACGACCTGGTAGGCAACAACACTCCTATCTTCTTCATTCGCGATGCCATTAAGTTCCCCGACTTCATCCACTCGCAGAAGCGTATGCCCGGTTCGGGTCTGCGCGATCACGATATGCAGTGGGATTTCTGGAGCCTCAATCCGGCATCGGCGCACCAGGTAACCTGGCTGATGGGCGACCGCGGCCTGCCCCGCACCCTGCGCCACATGGACGGCTTCGGCTCTCACACCTACCAGTGGATTAACGCCGAGGGCGAGCGCTTCTGGGTTAAGTACCACTTCAAGACCGAGCAGGGCAACGAGTTCTTCACCCAGGCTCAGGCCGATGAAATGGCGGGTAAGGATGCTGACTTCCACCGCCGCGACCTGCGCGAGGCTATCGAGCGTGGCAACTACCCCGCCTGGACGCTCTATGTGCAGATCATGCCCTATGAGAGCGCGAAGACCTACCGTCTTAACCCCTTCGATCTGACGAAGGTGTGGCCGCACTCGGATTACCCGCTGATCAAGGTGGGTCGCATGGTGCTGGATCGCAACCCGCAGAATTTCTTCGCTGAAATCGAGCAGGCAGCCTTCTCCCCCTCGAATTTTGTGCCCGGTATCGCGGCTTCGCCCGATAAGATGCTGCTCGGTCGTATCTTCTCCTACCCGGATGCTCATCGCTACCGCATCGGCACCAACTTCGCACAGCTGCCCGTGAACGCACCACACGCAGCGCCGGTGAACAACTATTCGCATGACGGTTCGATGCGTTATAACTTCAACGACCCCTCCGTTCCGACCTACGCGCCGAATAGTCTGGGTGGACCGCATGCGGATGCGGAACGCGCTGGCGAAGGTAGCTGGGAGTCTGATGGCGAGCTGGTACGCACCGCCTACACCCTGCGCCCGGATGATGATGATTTCTCGCAGGCTCGCACCCTCTACGAGGTAACCATGAACGACGAAGAACGCGAACGCCTGATCAGCAACATCTCCGGTCACGTAGGCGCTGTTCGTTCCGACGAGATTCGTGAACGCGCGTTCCAATACTGGGATAGCGTTCACCCTGAGCTCGGTTCTCGCGTTCGCGAGGCCGTGGCAGCCGCCGCATCTGGTTCATAAGATACGGCAGCGTCTGTTCTCCTGTAGATTCGAGAACATGACGCACAGCTAGCTACTACTATGGGGTCGGTGACTTTCAGTGAGGTTGAGTCACCGGCCCCATATTTTAAACCCGTTTGCAGGATTACAACCCTCTCCAAACACAAAAATCGCCCGGAAGAGACAACACCGTGTGGGTGTTTCTTCCGGGCGATTTTACGTGACGGGTTTTACGAACTATGCGGATGCACTAGCACCAGCGGGAGAAGCGCCGAAGACCGCTTCCTGTCCACGCACAATATCGAGGAGCTCGCGAATCTGCGCCGCGCTCAACACAGTGGAAGGGTTAATTGCGTTCACCTTCACGCTCGGTGCGCCAATATCCAGGGCGTAACGCAGAATATCCAAGGCATTTGCCGAACGCGCCTCAACATGCGGGTCCAGTGCCGCAATCTCAATGGGCGAGGTGAACACCAGTAGGCTCTGCGGGTTGCCATTCTCATCCGGGTCAAACACGAAGGAGGTACCAGACGGGTCGGCCGGGTCAACACCCATCAGCAGCACGGACGCCGGGGACGCCAGCGAGCCGAGCAGCATCTGCATGTTGTCCTGCACAAGCGCCATTTTTGCACCGTCATTGCGGGGAGAAGTGACAATCCAGTGCACCTGAGCGCGCTCAATGTAGCACTCATGGTCAGTACCGGGGTCAACCACGATCAAGTCCAGCGCCTCATTGCTGAGGAAGTCAATGAAGACCTTCATCGCCGGTTCACGCAGAATCAGCTCATCCCCCTCGGATTCCTGACGCACGTAGCTCTTGCCAATGTGCTCGGAGGAGGAGAACACGCACAGCGCCTGCATGCTGGTCTCTGGCATCCGAATGACCTGGTGGGTCAGCACCGATTCGGGGCCCATTGCGTCCGTCTCGGAAGGAATCAGCAGGGAACCGGTCGCGTCGAGCAGAACGTCACCACCGAGCATTGTACGAACCACGTTAATGAGGGTTCGCTCCTGCACGTCGTTACGGAAGGTTTCCAGAGCGGAGACCAAGTACGGGTTTGGAATCTCATGCTCGCTCGAAGACAGCGCAGCTACGGCAGAGTGGCGGGCACGGCCCTCCATACGCTCACGAGCCCATGCGGGGACACGCGAAGCATCACGTGGGAACTCAGCCAAGTGCTCACGCACGTCGGTTGCGGTTAGGGTGCCTTCATTCTTCCAGCTAGCAGGCTCGTCGTCACGGTTGTAGGAGGCACCCACGCTGAACTGCGGGTTGGGCCAGTCAGTAGCCGCAACCACGATGGAGGCGGTAAACCAGGTGCCGCGGTTACCGTCGTAGGCAGCGCGCTGCAGCTTGCGAACCTCAGCAATAATGGGTGATCCATCCTTGAGCGGGCCGATGGTACCGATGAACTCTTCACCGTTGCGGAATTCACGCACGCGCACGAAAATCTGACCTACCAGAGGTTTGACGTCCAGCACCATTTCGCTCCAGCCGGGGTCAACACTAACGACATCCAGCAGCCAGCTTCCAATGTTGTTCAGCGCGTCCTGGATGCGCGCGGCACGGCTACTCGTCTCGGCGAGGCGGGGTTCAGTCATAGTTCATATATCCTTGAGTGTGATTACGGCGCGGCTGGAAGCATCCGTGTCCGGTCGTAGTGTCGGCTTACAGGGTGCCGGAAGAAGCCGTCCCTTCGATTCTAACGAACACGGGCACTCCACGCAGATAGTTTACGCCGGAAGATATATGCTCTACCTCTCCTTCAGAGCTCTTGGATACGGCTCAATCAGGCACCTTATAGCCCAATACGCCTAAAGCGCACATTAAAACCGGGGATACACGGCATGGTGAACGCTAAAAGGTTGATAATCTTGAAGCATGACGAATTCTCTGCAGGACCTTATCGACGCATCGATTTTTATCTCCACCGAGTACCAGGCTCGACTCGCCGAGCTCGTGGGTACCTCCGAGTGGAATGTGGATTTCACCTCCCAGTCTCTGGATTTTGACTCCACTCCCCCGCTCTCGCTCAAGCCGCATCTACTGGGCACTGAATCTGAGAACCGCGGTACTTGGATTTGGTCTTGGCAGCAGCTGGGCTACTTCCCCGACTCCGTTGTTTCTGCCGCTATTCAGGCTCGTGAAACAGGTGAGCGTGACGGCTTGGTTGAGCTGACCACCGACGAGCTGCCCCTCTCCGAGTCTCTGGCACGCCGTCTGACCCTGGCGACCAAGACCATTAGCGGCCTGTACGCACACTACCCGCTGCCCGCAGGTGCTGGTGTGCGCGCATGGACCTTGCTAGAGGGCGCTGAGCTGACCCTCGAGGCACCGACCTACAAGGGTATTGGCCGCGTCATTGCTAAGACCCTGCAGAGCGAAGAGGTACACAACCAGGTTCTGGCGGTGGACTCCTACGCTCAGCAGCGTGGCTTCCACATTGCCTGGGATACCGAAGCAACCGCAGTGCTGACTGCAACCGACGGCGCCCTGCGCCTGTGGTTCGACGAGGGCCGAATCAGTGGCATCGAGCAGGCTGAACCTCAGGTTGGCCCCGAAGTTCTGGAGCAGTGCGCAGCCGCTGCCGCACAGCGTCGCGAATCCCTTGCAGCACTTCGGGCCGAGATTGAGCGCGTGGCAGCTGCTGAGGCAGCGGCTCAGAACGCACAGCGCGAGCAGGAGGCGGCAGAACGCGCCGCTGCACGTGCCGAGGCTGAAGCTGAGCGCGCCGTCGAAATTGCCGAGCACGCACCGGTCGCAGAGACCGAGGTTGCCGGCGTCGAGAGCACCGAGAACCTCTACCCCGCAGACGATGCTCCCTTCGATCAGGACCCGGCAGAGCACGCAGAGCCCGGCCTGGTTACCGTGGAGACCCTGCCTGGCGAGTACGAAGCAGAAGAGACCGAGCAGGCTCGCGTCTACACCGACGAATCCATCGGTACCGAGCAGCCCGAGCACAAGACCGTTGAGGCTTCTGGCGAGTACGTTAATGTTAAGGAGCCGGTCGCAGCTGAACCTGTTGCTGAGCAGCCCGTCGAGGTTGAGCAGGATGCAGCAGAGTATGAGGAGCAGCACGTGGAGCCCATCCGCAGCTCTGGTGCAACTCCCGACCTGCAGGCAGAGCACGAAGAGGCAGCTCGCCGCGAGCAGGAAGAATCTGCACGCCACAAGGCAGCGCAGCCCAAGAAGAAGGGCTTCTTCTCCCGCTTCTTCGGCCTCTAAACCGAATACGCAACATTCCTCAGGCGCGGTATCCTCGTGGTACCGCGCCTGAGGCGTGCCCGGCAGGTAGAGTACCCCCAGTGCTATTCAAAGCCCCCGCTGGCGCATCCCGAGGACTAGCATTAGAAGAACGTAACCGAGAACTTAGTTCAGAAGAAGAAACCATGTCAGAAACACAGAAGCACACCACCCGCAACGGGTTCATCGCCATCATCGGCACCTACATTATTTGGGGTCTGCTCCCCCTGTATTTTGTGATGATGGCACCGGCAGGCCCTATTAAGATTGTCGTGGCGCGTGTGGTCTTCTCCCTCATCTTCTGCGCCCTGCTGCTACCGATTTTGAGGGTAACTGCAGACTTCCGCCGTGCGCTACGGGACCGCCGCATCATGCTGGTGCTGACGGCGGCATCATTCCTCATCTGTGCGAACTGGCTTATCTACGTGATGGCGACAACCAGCGGCCACACCATTGACGTGTCCCTGGGATATTTCATTAACCCACTGGTCTCCGTGGTGCTGGGCGTCATCTTCCTGCATGAGCGCCTACGCCCGGCACAGTGGGTATCTGTGGCGATTTCCTGTATTGCGGTGCTGATCATGAGCCTCATCTATGGCCAGGTGCCGTGGACGGGTCTGGGCGTGGCGTTCACCTTCGGCATCTACGGTCTGCTGAAGGCGCGCATCGCCCACGATGTCAGCCCCATTATTTCGCTGTCTCTAGAGACTTTCATCCTGGCGCCCTTCGGCGTTGCCGCCCTCTTGGTGCTCAACGCGCAGGGACAGATGACTCTCCTCAGTGAGGGTCCCGGACACTTCTGGCTTCTCGCCTCCACGGGTGTGGTCACCGTTGTGCCGCTCATGCTCTTTGCTGCGGCCACCAAAGCTCTTCCGCTTTCCGTCATCGGCATGGTGCAGTACCTGGGCCCGACCATCCAGTTCGTTCTGGCACTGACCGTTCTGCACGAGCAGATGAGCGCCGATAAGGTGCTGGGTCTGAGCCTCATCTGGGTCGCTCTCGTCATTTTCACTGTGGATGCGTTGCGTGCCTCCCGTGCCTACCGCGTCTCCGCGCTGTCCGACCCGGAAACCGGCATGATCCCGCTCGTGCAGGCTGAAGACGTACAGAGTAAGTAGCTCTCCCTACCCCGCGCAAAACGCAGTCCCGCATAAAACACCGTGATGCCCCGCAGGCGTTAGCCTGCGGGGCATCACTGTGTATCGCGTTCACACTCTAAAGCTCAGAACCCTGAGCTTCAGCAGCATCATCGAGAGCATCCAGATCCGGCTGACGGTGCAGGTTCAGCAGAGCCAAACCCAGGCCACCCCAGATAATCAGGATTGCCACAATGAGCATCACAATTGCGGAGATAGACATGAGGGCTCCTAACGGGTAATGGTCGAATCAACGTGGCCGTGCTCCACCTGACCGGCAATCACCGGAGGCGCCGGAGGCTCTTCAGCAGCACGAGACTTCTTCGACCAGGGCAAGAGAGAAACAACAATCGCGCCAACCAGCAGGAGTGCACTCATACCCCAACCGAAAATAGCCAGCATATCTGCCGGGTAACCCTCATAGGGGGTTGCCACAAGCTTAATGACGCTCTGAATCAGGGAGTAGCCCAGAATCAGCGGGGTCACGACAGCCAGCAGAATCATCCAAATCTTGCCAGCCTTGATGGAGGAGTAGCGGTTCAGGTGCTCAGCCAGAGCCGGCAGTGCACGCACCACGTATGCAACCACGATAATGGCGCACAAGCCAGCTGCCAGAATACCGAAGAGGTTCACGAAGTTATCGAGAATATCAAGCACGTACAGACCGGTGGTGGTCGGCATCAGCAGTAGCGAAATCAGAGCCATCGGAACAACCACCAGAATGGTAGATGCCAGGCGGGACGTCGCGAACTTGTCCTGAATACCGGCAATAATCACCTCAAGAATCGAGATGAGGGAGGTGAAACCAGCAAAGAGCAGGGAGCCGAAGAAAAGGATACCAATCAGCACGCCGCCGGGCGCCTGAGAAATAATGGTCGGGAACGCGATGAACGCCAGACCAATACCGCTGGTTGCAACCTCGCTCACCTGGGTGCCAGCAGCCTGAGCCATGAAACCCAGAGCAGCGAACACACCGATACCCGCAAGAAGCTCAAAACCGGAGTTTGCGAAACCAACCACAGCACCGGAACCGGTCAGGTCAGTCTTAGGCTTCAGGTAGGAGGAGTAGGTAATCATAATGCCGAAGCCGATAGACAGGGAGTAGAAAATCTGTCCATAAGCTGCAACCCACACATCGGGGTTAGCCAGGGAGTCCCAGCTGGGAGTGAACAGAGCATTCAGACCATCAGCAGCACCGGGCAGGGTCAGCGAGTAAATCACCAGACCAACAAACATGACCAGCAGCAGCGGGATAAAGATGATGTTGGCTGCACCCACACCCTTCTGAACGCCCAGAGCCATCACAGCAAGCAGGACGCCCCACACAAGAACCATGGGAATCAGGACGTTCATGTTGAAGTCCAGGGAGACACCGGGAGTGTCTGCAACCTTCAGGAACTCCCCCTGGAAGAACGCCTTCGGATTGTCGCCCCACTCATTGGTGAAGGAGAAAACCATGTAACGCAGCGACCACGCCACAATAGCGGCGTAGTAGATAGCGATGACGAAATTAATACCCATGTGCCACCAGCCGATGAACTCGGTCTTACGGTTCAGACGGCGGAAAGCTAGCGGGGACGACGCACGCGCACGGTGACCGATAGCGTAGTCAAAGAAAAGGAAAGTCAGACCGGCGGTCAGCAGGGCGACAATGTAGGGGATCATGAAGGCGCCGCCGCCATTATCAAATGCGATGTAGGGGAAACGCCAAATATTGCCCAGACCAACAGCAGAACCGATGGCGGCAAAGATAAAGACGCGACGGCTAGAGAAGCCTTCGCGCTTCGTGGGCGCCTTAGGGGTAGATGCTCCCATAGTTGTAAACCTCGAATGTGTGGGGACGCGGATGGTTGGTGCGAGAATAACCCGTTGGAGTGGTTGGGTTCTACTCGCGTCCAGAAATAGTAAACGGCTCTCCAACACGGGTTGGGTGTGGGAGCCGTCAGGCTTCTGAGGGGTGGATGTGCACCTCGGACATTCCATAAGGTTTACCTTAAAGGCGGAGAGCTGGTCAAAAAGGCCCCAGTATGCGGAACTTCTTGGGGTAAAGCACATACCCCTAGCTATCCCATAAATCGGCGCGGACTAGCCAAAAGACAGAAAACCCCCGCCAAATCCAGGCAGATTTAGCGGGGGTTTTGAAGTGTGAGACGCCCGGAGTCGTTAGACTCGGGCACACGCTAAACGGCAGGTTTTAGCCTTCGCGGTGAACCACAGCGTGAGCAAAAGACTCCAGTGCAGCCTTTGCTGTAGACTCGGGCAGCGGAGCAATCGCGGCAATCGCGCGGTCCGCCCAGTCGTAGGCAATCTGCCATGCTTCCTGGGTGACCGGGTGGGCGGCGAGCGCCTCCACTGCAGTCTCCAAGGCCTCATCGGAGCTCAAATCGGCATCCAGCAGGGCGCGAACAGCAATAGCGGATTCTTTGTTGGCAGCTACCGCACGGTCCAGCAGGATGGTCGGCAGGGTGGGCACACCCTCGCGCAGGTCGGTGCCGCGGGTCTTACCGCTGGTCTTGCCGTCACTGACAATGTCAATCACATCGTCGGCCAGCTGGAAAGCCACGCCTACCAGCTCGCCGTACGCCTTGACCATAGAGATAACGTCTTCGGAAGCACCCGAAAGCAGGGAGCCGTACTCACCGGCTGCGGCAATCAGGGAGCCGGTCTTGCCCTCAATGACAGCAATGTAGTGGTCGAGTAGGTCCTGACCCTCGCGCGGACCGGTGGTTTCGAAGAGCTGGCCGAGCACCAGACGCTCAAAAGTCTGGGACTGAATCTTCATGGGGCGGGTGCCCAGCTCGGACACCAGTAGGGATGCACGGGAGAAGATCAGATCGCCGGTCAGAATCGCGACGGAGTTGCCCCAAATCATCTGGGCGCTGTCCACGCCGCGGCGCTTGGGCGCATCATCCATCACGTCATCGTGGTAGAGGGTTGCCAGGTGGGTCAGCTCAACGACCACAGCAGCTTCTATGACGTCATCGTTGATTTCGCCGTCGACCGCTGCGCAGAGCAGTGCCAGCAGTGGGCGCACGCGCTTGCCGCCCGCCGAGAGCAGGTGACGGGATGCGACGTCTGCCAGATGGTCAGTCTGTTCAATGGCTTCTGCCAGGCGCTCCTCAATACGTGCGAGAGAGGAGAGAATTTGCGGACCCAGCTTGGGGTCTGCGGCGATGAGTTCGAAGCCTGCGGGAAGCTTCAGGTCGAGATCTCCCAGCAGGTCGGTTGCGGCAATGGGTTGCTCTGCGTTGCTCACGGTGTCTTCTATCTTCTTGGTGTTGGTATCTTCGGTAGAGTGTGAAGGCGGTGTCTATGCGTTATGGGCTCCAGGCTTGAAACCGCGGTGAATGGCGACGATGCCGCCGGTAAGGTTGCGGTACTGCACGGAGGTGAAGCCCGATTCCTTGAACTTCTGCGCCAGTTCCTGCTGGTTGGGCCATGTGATGATGGACTCGGCGAGGTATTCGTAGGATTCGGGGTTGGAGGAGATTGCGCGGGCGATCGGCGGGATTGCCTTCATAATGTAGTTCTTGTAGACCGCGCCGAAGGGGGCGAAGGTTGGGGTGGAGAACTCGAGGATAACGATGCGGCCGCCGGGCTTGAGCACGCGGTAGATTTCGCTCAGTGCTTTGGGGTAGTCAGCGACATTGCGCAGGCCGTAGGACATCGTGACTGCGTCGAAGGTTTCATCTTCGAAGGGCAGGGCGGTGACGTCTGCCTGCACGAAGGTCATGTCGGGACGACGGCGGCGGCCCACGTCGAGCATGCCTTCGGAGAGGTCTGCTGCGATGACATCCACGCCGGCGTCGGCGAAGGGTTCGGAGGAGACGCCGGTACCTGCGGCTACGTCCAGTACTTTCTGGCCGGGGCGCGCGTCGACGGCGGCGACGGCCTGTTTGCGCCAGTAGATGTGCTGACCAAGCGAGAGGATGCCGTTCATGAGGTCGTAGCGTTCAGCGACGGTATCAAACATGGCGGCGATATCGCTGGTTTTCTTGTCTAGGGTTGCGCGGGTTGCGCGGGTGTTCTTCTCTGCGTTCACGCTCTCAATTGTGGCATGGAGGTTACTAGATTCAATAGTTGGGTAACCCGTAGTAGTGTCGCACGGTGCGTTAAGGTGCGTTCTGAAGTTATTTTTAAGTCGCCAATTCGGGGTTTTATTCAGTTTTTTCGATGGGATTTATGCACATTCAGCAAAATTTATGAATATTTATGTATATTCTTGCATTTTTTAACATAGGGGCGCACAATGGAGCCTAGAGTTCATAGAACACACCTCACACAGGAGCATCCCAATGAACACCGCAATCTTCAAAATGGTATCCCTCAAACCCCTCGCACTGCTGGCAGTGCTCCCCCTGGCACTGACCGGCTGCGTCTCCACCGCCAATGAGAACACCGACCCTAACGGCGAGGTCAGCCTCGTAAAGTCCGGCACCCTCAGCGTCTGCACCAACACCCCCTACAAGCCCTTCGAATACGAAGAAAACGGTAGCATCGTCGGTCTGGATGCAGACATCGCCAACGCTATCGCCTCCGACCTGGGTGTGAAGGCTCAGCTGACCTCCATCAGCTTCGAGGGTCTGGACTCCGGTACCGGCCTTGTCACCGGTCAGTGCGATATCGCTCTGGCGGGTATCGGAGTAACCGATGAACGTAAGAGCAAGATGGAATTCACCACCGTCTACTTTGACGACAACCTGGCAATCCTGGTCCCCAAGGGTTCCTCCATCACCTCCGCAGCAGACCTAAAGGGTGTCAGCGTTGGTGCACAGCAGGCAACCAGCGGCGAATCCTACGCCAAGGAAAACGGTGCAGAGGTCATCCAGTACGAAGACACCTCCCTCATGTTCTCCGCTCTGAAGACCGGTCAGGTCAAGGCAGTCGCAGCGAACCTCTCCGTGGTTTCCGAGGCACTGACCAACAACCCGGACTCCTTCAAGATCGCCTACCAGGATTCCGATAACACCGAGCAGATTGCCGCAGCAGTTTCCTCCAACAACAAAGCCCTGCTGACCAAGGCAAACGCCACCATTACCAAGCTCAAGGAAAACGGCGAGCTCGACAAGATGAAGGCCAAGTGGGTTGGTGTCACCTCCACGAGCGCCTCTTCCTCCGCTTCCTAAGCGTCTAGCCGGTTAGCTTCTCCCCCAATTCAGGAGTACCCTTACTACTTTTGGGTTGGGGGATTCTCCGGCCTTTACCCTTGTGAGCGTATAAAACGCTCTTGACCGAATAGCACACGGATAAGAAAGCGCATGTCCTCTAAACTCTCACCCCGCCAGAAGCAGAAGCTCTTCAGCTACGCACAGTACGCCCTTCTGTCAGTTATCGCCCTGACGGCCATTCTGCTGGCTGACTGGAAGACCCTCAGCCAGCAGGTATTCAACCTTGATGTTGCGGCTCAGCAGTTCCCCGACGTCATCACCGTGGCATTGAAGAACACCCTGCTGTACACCACCTTGGGCTTTATCGTGGGCCTCTCCGGCGGTCTGCTGCTGGCGCTCATGCGTATTTCTTCCATCGCCCCCTACCGTTGGATTGCGACCCTGTACGTGGAGCTTTTCCGCGGTATCCCGGCGCTGCTGGTCTTCTTCGCCTTCGGTTACGGTATTCCCCTGGCGTTCAAGATCCGCTTCGTGGATAACCTGATTCCGGTGACCCTGTCCCTGGGTATGGTTTCGGCAGCTTACATTAGTGAGGTTCTGCGTGCGGGTCTGCAGGCGATTCCGAAGGGCCAGATGGAGGCGGCACGTTCCCTGGGTATGTCCCACACTCGTGCAATGATTTCGATCATTATTCCGCAGGCGTTCCGCGTGGTTCTGCCCCCGCTGACCAACGAGGTTATCCTGCTAACCAAGGACTCCTCCCTCGTGTACCTGCTGGGCGTGACGGTTTCTCAGTACGAGCTGGCAAAGTTCGGCCGTGAGGGCCTGACCGCCGCTAACGCGGGTCTGACTCCCCTGGTGGTTGCGGGTCTGTGCTACCTGATTATCACTGTTCCGCTGGGCCAGCTCTCCGCATATTTTGAGCGCCGCACCCAGCTTGCGGGCCGCAAGTAAGCGCAACGACAGATACGGATTACGGAAGATACTATGACTGCTTCAACTTCATCCATGGCCGCCTCCTCGGTGCGCATCTCCAACCTGCACAAGTCCTACGGCAAGGTTCAGGTTCTTAAGGGCATTGACATGCAGATCGAGCCGGGCGAGGTCGTGTGCCTTATCGGCCCTTCGGGTTCCGGTAAGTCCACCCTGCTGCGTTGCGTGAACCTGCTGGAGGAGCCGAACGACGGCACCATCATGGTGGGCGATACCGAGGTCACCGACCCGGACGTAGACATTAACCGCGTGCGTACCCACATGGGTATGGTGTTCCAGCAGTTCAACCTGTTCGGTCACCTGAACATTCTTGATAACTGCACGATCGCTCAGATTAAGGTTCTGGGCCGTTCCACGGCGGAGGCGGAGGCGGTTGCCCTCGAGCAGCTCGCCAAGGTGGGTCTGGAAGGCAAGGAAGACCGTTTCCCGGCTCAGCTGTCCGGTGGTCAGCAGCAGCGTGTGGCTATTGCACGCGCGCTGTCCATGAACCCGGACCTAATGCTCTTTGACGAGCCGACCAGTGCGCTCGACCCGGAGATGGTCGGCGAGGTTCTGAGTATTATGCGCAACCTTGCTAACGAGGGCATGACCATGATCGTGGTGACTCACGAGATGGCATTCGCCCGCGAGGTCGCCGATAAGGTCGTCTTCATGGCCGACGGCGTGGTCGTGGAGGAGGGCCCCGCCGATCAGGTGATTGGCAACCCCCAGCACGAACGTACTCAGGCTTTCTTGGCGCGCGTGCTCGATCCGACCCACACCGTAGTAGACTAGTACTAGCTCTTGAAAAACATAGCGGGCGGTGCTGTACGAAACATTCTGTTTCGCGCAGCACCGCCCGCTTTTTAATGCTCTAGTTCGCGGCTATTTCGGTTCTAGAAGATACGGCGCGCCACCTTGTCAAAGAGACGGTCCGGCAGCACGGTATGCAGGAACACGGAGGGCTTAGCACCGAAACCCACCAGGTAGCGGGTCTTGGGTCGGCGCGCCTCCAGGGCTCGCAGAATAGTCCTAGAGATCACTTTGGGCTCTGAGAGGTTGGAGGACGGCGAGTAGAGCCTACGCATATTTGCAGCAACACGCTGCGCCTGCTCAGCGTAGACACCGTTTCGGGAAGATTCCTCCAGGTGGTCTGCCGCGATGAGGCCCCAAGGGGTCTTAATACCGCCGGGCTCGATAATGACCACGTCAATACCGAACTCTTCAACTTCCATGCGCAATGCATCGCTGAACGCTTCGAGGGCGTACTTGGTGGCGTGGTACCAGGCTCCGAGGGGCATGGTAATACGCCCCGCCATCGAGGAGAGGTTCAGGATGCGCCCGCGACCCCGTGCGCGCATATGCGGCAACACCAGCTGGGTGAGGCGCGCCAGGCCGAAGAGATTCACCTCGAACTGGCGACGTGCCTCGTTGATGGGGACGTCTTCAATAGCGCCGTAAAATCCGTAGCCCGCGTTGTTGATGAGCACGTCAATGCGGCCTTCTGCGTCAATGATCTGCTGTACGGCGGCTTCCATGGATGCCTCATCGGTAACGTCCAGGCTCAGCGCTTTCACACCCTCGGAGGCGAGCTCTTCAATCTTCTCAACGCGGCGGGCGGCACCGTATACGGTGTAGCCGTAGCGCACCAGTAGCGGCGCCACGTCGTATCCAATACCGGAGCTGGCGCCGGTGAGAAGAACGACGGGGCGTTGTACTGATTTGGGCATTGCGTATCCTTTCGGGTTGTCCTCTGCAGTATTAGCGGGAGTGTACTTCTCAGGGTACGCTACACGCGGTGTATAAGCATGCAGAGAGCTCGGGGTGTAGCGTGAGGGTATTCTCACCGGCATACGTAAGGGCATGAAGGCATACAAAAAGCTCGCCGCGGCATCCTGTGCAGATGCGGCGGCGAGCTAATGTTTTGGGATCAGGGGTTTAGAGACCGGGGTTTAGACCTCTTCGACGTCAATATTGACCTTGGGTTCGGGGTGCGATTCGCCGGTCAGCATAGTCACCAGCAGGGTGGAGTCCTGCACGGCGCGCAGGGAGTGCAGCAGCTTGGCAGTCACGTGGATGGGCTTGCCGGGCACCAGGGTAATATCGCGGTCCTTCACGTGGAAGAGGACCTCGCCCTTGAGCACCTGCACGAAGATGGGGTGTACGCTATGGTGCTCGTGCCAGGACTGGCCTGCAGCCAGTTCCATGAGGGTCAGGTTACCGCCGTCGGCATCAACGATCTTGCGTGCCTGGGGTTTATCGTCAAAGGGGGTCAGCGCTTCGGTGAGCTGGGGAAATACGAGGACGCGGCCTTCAAGGGTACCTGCCATGGTACGCACCTTTCTCTTCAGGGGTGAGCGAAAGGGGGAACACAATCCCCTCCCTATATTTGGTATAGAAAATACTAAATTATTTATTATTGTATTCCCCTGCTAGCAACGAAACAATGCCTCAGCTCACATCAAACTAAAACACCCGCGCAGGAAGGGGAACAATATTTACTGGTAACTCCACACCTTAGAATAGGCGGAGCGATTACTATTACGCGGACGCAACAGGCTCACCAACATCGCCGTCGTACCAAAGCTCACCGCAGTAATCATGCAGGTTGCCGCGGTAAATGCACCACCGGGAATCGGCGCAAAAATCGCAATCAGATACAGGATGACCGCGCAGAACGACAGGAACAGCGTTGCAATCGTCATCAACGGCACCAGCACCAAACCACCACGCGCCGGAACCGCAAAATCTGCTGGACGCACATAACGCAGCACACCCATACCCACAACCGTCCAGATGGCGGTAACCAGAATAGCGGTCACAACATCCGCCGGGCGATGCCACCCGTTAATAATGGTGGAGGCACCCGTCAGACAGGTCGCCAACGCGGCACACAGCGCTACCGTAGGCCGCAAAAAACGAGGTGCCGCCAAGAACAGAGCCGCACCCGCTGCTGCCGCGAAGGTCGTGTGGCCGCTGGGTGCCGAGTTGATCAGTGCCTCCTGAACGCCCAGATCAGGTTTCACAATCAGATAGTGCTTGAGCAGATACGTACTCGTCACCGCGGCAACCCCGACCAACACACCAATCAGCAAGGGCAGGAACCGATGCTTCCAAATCAGCACCGCGACCAGACCCAAGACGGCAATCATGCCGACAACCGCGGGGAGAGAATCCAGCGCGGTCAGGGTCGGACCGCTGTAGCTCTTGAACTGGTTTGCATACTCGGTGTACGCCTGCTCATCAACCTGCTGGCCGGTCGTCGTGTAAATGAAGAACGCGAACACACCGTAGAGCAACAGCCCCAAGAACAGCAACGCCATCACGTGACGCATCAGAATACCGCTACTCGGAAGATGGTGCCCTTGCTCTTCGCCGGGACGATCCACCGGGCGGCCCGAAGCATCCACGGGGACCTGACCGGTCTGAACATACGCACCGTTCGGGTAGGCAGCTGCAGGATACGCCTCGGGCGGATAAGCCACCGGCTGCGGAGGCGCCTGCGGGGGCATCTGCGGAGGAACAGGCTGCTGCGCGCCCATCTGAGGCACACCCATCTGGCGCGCACCCATTGGGGAGGCGCCCGTCTGATTGTTTAGCGGAAAACCGCTCACCGGAGGCTTCGGTGGATTGAGACGGCGAGTAGCCTGCATCGGCTCATCCGCACTGTAGTTGCCCTGAGAATCACGTTCCTGTAGCGAGGGAATCGTCTCAGGAATCTTGATGGGGGCGCGGTAGGCACGCGGCAGAGGACGGGTTGCACCTATAACCTCTGAAAGTTCGGGGTGCAAAGAAATAACTTCGGTATTCGCGGATTCAGCGTTCGCGGAACCCTCATTTGTGGGACCTACAGACGCAGCTTCGTGAGCCAGCGATAAACCGTAATCCTTCAGAACTTTCGTACGGTCATCACTGTGCCTTGCAGCAGGGGTGGCCGTTTCGTGGGCTCTAAGCACCTGGGTAGGGTCCTGATAGTCAGAGAGCACTGCAGCCGCATCAGAGCTAAAAGCCGTGGTAGGCGCGTTATCAGAAGGGTGAAGAGCGCGAGTAGCATCCAGGTTCTCCGAATCACCCCAACCGGGATTCCCCGCACCTGTTGCTTGCTCTTTTGATGTCTTCTTCATAACCTCTCCGTACCTTCTGGCCCTCATATCTATTAGCGGTATTCACCCTGCCGGTACCCACTGTTTGGGCGGTAGCCCCCAAGCCACCGATTTCATGTACCACAGCGCCTGTTCTTTCGGGCGAATAACTACCTACTATTCCAGGTTAAGCTATGAAAAACTAAAGTTTTTTCGACCATAACCTGAGAGTTTCCAGAGAATGCGTGATAGGGTGCGAGCGCGCCCACCCGCCCCCAGAATGCTATGGTGAGCTCATAGCGCATCAAAGAAGGGCAGATACCTTGAACACCAGTATGAGCGTGCCACCTCTCGGCTACGGTTTTCGTCTCACAAGCATTCCCCTGCCGCCCCTGCGGGAAGTCCTGGAGAACCTGTTCACGGTCGAAATTCCGATGACCGTGACCTTCCGCGGGGTCAATAGCCGCCAGAGCGCACTGATCCGCGGCCCGCACGGTTGGGGCGAGTTCGCACCCTTCCTCGAGTACGGCGTGCAGGAGTCTGCCGCGTGGCTTGCCTGCGCTCTGGAGGCAGCATGGTTACCCGCACCGGAGCCGGTGCGTACGCGCATCCCGCTGAACGCGACCCTGCCGGCGGTAGCAGCGGAGCGTGTTCCGCAGGTGCTCACCAAGTACGAGGGTGAGATTCAGGAACTCAAAATCAAGGTGGCTGAGAAGGGTCAGAGCCTCGCCGACGATATTGCGCGTGTGGCGGCAGCACGAGATGCTCTCCCGAATGCCCGTTTGAAGGTGGACGCGAACATGGGCTACACCCTCGGTGGCGCCCTTGAGGCACTGCACAAGCTCTGCGACTACGGCATTATTTACGCCGAGCAGCCGGTGGCATCCATTGAGGACATGGCTGCACTCCGCTTTGCCATTGCTAAGGAGGGGCTGCCCGTCCGAATTGCCGCAGACGAGTCGATTCGTAAGGCGGAAGACCCACTGAAGGTGGCCCGTGCGAACGCCGCGGACCTGATGGTTGTTAAGGCGGCGCCGCTGGGCGGTGTACGTCGTGCGCTCGTACTGGTGAAGCAGGCGCAGCTTCCGGCAGTGGTTTCTTCTGCGCTGGAGTCTTCGGTGGGCATTGCCACCGGTGCCTCCCTGGCAGCTTCCCTACCGACTTTGAGGTACGGGTGCGGCCTGGGCACGGTCTCCCTCATGGCTGAAGACGTCACCGATGAGCCGCTCATCGCCTGCGACGGGTTTATGGACCTGCGTGCCATCACCCCCAGCCCGCAGCGTCTGGAGCGTCTTGCCACCGATGAACAGACCCGCCAGTGGTGGGTAAACCGCGTCACCGACTGCTACCGGGTGCTGGAACGCGCCGCCGGGCTATGAAGACTGTTAGTTGTCAAGGTCGCACCTGTGAAGGGTAACCATAACTGAATGAAATACCTTACGGCTTTAGAATGGTACGGTGACTGAGAACCGCTCAACCCCCGCCATGCTCACCGCAGTATCCGTACTCGACTCGCTGATTCGTGCCGGTATGCGGCATGTTGTTGTGTCTCCGGGTTCCCGTAGTGCACCTCTTGCCTACGCTATTGCCGCCGCCGCTGAAGCCGGCGCGCTCATTGCGCATGTGCGCGTGGACGAGCGAAGTGCAGCCTTTACCGCCCTGGGTATTGCCAAGGCATCCGGTCAGCCCGTCGGCCTGGTGTGCACCTCCGGTACGGCACTGGGCGAGTACGTACCCGCCGTCATGGAGGCGTACCACGCTGGCGTGCCCCTGGCGGTACTGAGCGCGGACCGCCCGGAGCATCTGCGCGGTAGCGGCGTGAATCAGACGACCCGTCAGGCAAGTTTCTTCCATCCTTTTGTGCGCGCTGAAGCTGATTTGACTTCCTACCCCGAGCAGGTGGAGGGTGAGCAGACTCAGGCTTTTGCCGCCTGTCTGAATGCGCTGACCGGTCGTAGCGCCGAGCACTGGCGCAAGCACTCGACGGAGCCGATTGGCCCTGTGCACCTGAATATTTGTTTCGATACGCCGCTGACCCCCTCGGGTCGTTTTGCGCAGATGCTTCCGCAGTGGGCGCTGAGCCTACTGGAGGATTACGACCCGCAGGCTGAGGGCCGCGCCCGCGCCGCCCGCGCTGAGAGTCCCGGGCTCTCCAGCGCTGAGCAGCGTTGGCTTCTGGATTCTTTGGAGTCTCAGGCGGACCTGGCGGAGTTAACTCCGACGCATCGCACCGTGGTGGTTGCCGCTGACGGTGCCGGCGAGTTTGCGGCGGAGTTCGCGCGCGTGCTGAACCTGCCGCTATTTGCGGAGCCTTCCTCCGAGGCACGCCACGGCGTGACCTCCATTCCTCACTACCCGCAGCTACTCGCTGACGGTTCGTTCGCCCCCGCCGCGCAGATTGAGCATGTGGTGCTCTTCGGACACCCTACGCTCTCGCGCCCGATTACGGCGCTGTTGGAACGCGAAGATATTCAGTGCGCGTTCTACGCCCCGCGCCGCGCCAGCTGGTACGAGCCGGGGGTTCGCTCCTTCGTGGAGTTATCGACCCCGCACGAGCTTGCTGAGTTTGCGTGCGCATCCTCTGTTGCCGCTAATGAGCAGGTGGACGAGCTGAGCTGGCTGGAGCAGTGGGTTACCCCGGCACGCAAGCTACAGGAGGAATGCCTGCGCGCCATTGCCGCCTACGAACACCCCGATGCTAAAAGTTCGGTTGACTACACTAATTACCGCAACCGCACAGCTGGCCGCTCCTACGCCCGCCGCGTCTGGCAGGATGCGGTGACTCAGCGCCGCCTCATGGTGCTGGGATCCTCAAACCTGGTGCGTGATTTGGATGCGGCAGCCCCCGCCCTGGGCGAGCCCGCCCCCACGCGCGTATTTGCTAATCGCGGTCTTGCCGGTATTGACGGCACCATTGCGACCGCTATTGGCGTGTCCCTGTCGGGCTATTACCCTGCCGGCATGGATGAGAATTCCCGCCCGGTCATTGGCGGCGCCGCGCTGCCGGTGACTCTGCTGTGCGGTGACCTAACCTTCCAGCACGATGTGTCCTCGCTGAACCTGCCAAATACTGAGCTTCTGCCCGAACTACGCGTTGAGGTCTTTGACGATGCCGGCGGCGGTATTTTCACGACCCTTGAACACGGCGATATAGCTCGTCAGAAGCAGTTCACCGCCGCTGTGGATCGTTTCTTTACGGTGGCTGCCGCCCCGAATACTGATCTGGCGCGCATGGCTGCCGGTTTTGGTACCGAATCAGGCATTGAGGTGTGCATTCACACACCCTAAAGCCGTTTCTAAAGGTTGCAGGTAAGCCCCATCCGCAGAGTTGACCGATATACTGAAAACTACCTGTGCCGTAGCCTTCCGTGGCTGAATCTAGCCGGTCGTAGCGGTTTCACTCGCCGCTACATTCGCGTTTTTCTGCGCGCCTGCTGATGCAAGGCACCTTATCTATCTTTTATTGACATTCACGCTCTCGCCGCTGATGCACACCGCACACAACCCGAGGTTTTACCCCGGTGAGCCCGGTGTATGCGGCGGGCGTTGCTCCCAAGGATTCTCATGAGCTCACTCGATATTATTGTCGCTGTCCCCTCCGGAGCCGGTTGGGTTCCCGTACACGCTATGGCGGAGCTTCTCGCTCGCTACACCGGCGGTACTATACACACCGTGGATGTGGGCGCATCCCTCAGCAAGGAAACGAAGCTTCTGGCACGTCTGCCCCGCCTCAAGGGCGGTTCCAATCGATGCGTGGTGATTGCTTCTGATCCCGGTCAGCTGTACGCCATTTCGCAGCGTTCCTTCGTTTTCCGCCGCTACGGCGCTATCTACGGCTGGGTGATTGATAGCTTCTGGGATGACCGTATTCCCGCGGTGGCTAAATCCTCCACCTACGACCGTATTTTCGTTGCCGACGTTGATGACGTTCAGCCCTGGACCGCTGCGGGTGTGAAGACTCCCGGCGTTCTGCCCTGGGGCGCGGATGTTTGGAGCAAGTTCAGTGACCGTCTGGCTTCGCTGGAGTCGAAGAGCACCGATCTGTTGCGTGTGGGTCGTCAGCCCGCCGCATACGAAGATGACGAGGCAACAGCCGCCCTCGCCACGGAGCTGAGTCTGAGTTTTGAGGGCCGCCCGCCCTTCGGCGCAAACGACCGCGAATCGGCTCAGCACCTGCAGGATTCTCTGAACCGTGCGAAGTTCCTGCTGGCATTCTCCACTTCGGTCAGCCCGGCATCCTACACTCACCCGACCAAGGAGTACATCACCGGCCGTTGGACCGATGCTCTGGCTTCGGGCGTGACCGTTGTCGGCAAGGTCCCGAACACCACCACCGTACGTGAAATCCTTTGGGACGGCGCGACCATCGACATTGATCACACGGATGCACGCGCCGGCCTTACGCAGGTTGCCGAAGCCACCTGCCGCTGGACCCCCGCGCAGGGTGAACATCAGATTCGTCAGGCTCTGCAGCATCTAGATTGGCGTCACCGTTTTATGCAGCTCTGCAAGGCAATGGGCGATATCCCCGCTTCCTTGGCGACTGATTGCGAGGCAATGCGCACCCAGTACGTTCAGCGCTAAATACGTACCCTAAGGTTATGGGCATATAAAAGGTGAGGACTGGTTTCCGTCATAGAAACCAGTCCTCACCTGTATTTATGCTCCATTAGGCATATTGCATATAGAGGTTTAGTGCAAAGCCTGACCCAGAGTAATCGGACCGGTGAAGCCACTGGTATCCGGGTGATCCGCTTCGAGGTACGCCGCTACCGGTGCGTCTTCAAGCTGAGCCAAACGATCCAGCAGGAAGCGAGTAGCACCCGGCGCATACGGCAGCTTATACATTGCTGCGGTCGTCGCCTCGTCATCACGATCTAAAGTGGAGGAACGAATCGACTCAATAGCGGTCACCATGGTGTTCCGTTCACGCTCCACGAAGGTGCGGTCCACCGGCTCACCGTTACCGGGCACAAACACGCGGTAGCGATCAAATTCGAGCACCGCACCGAGAGTATCAATCCAACGATCGGGGAAAGAATCCTCAAAGTAGGGGTCGGTACCCTCTTCAATCAGACCACCCATGAACAGCACATCTTCAACACCGACCATAATGTCACCATCGGTGTGACCGGGTCCCATGTACATCAGGGTCGCGCTACGCTCACCCAGGTCGATGGGGGTGAAAGTGATGCCGTCGCCCCTATTGGCGACCAAGCGGTTGGGAATAACAATATTAGTGGCGGCACCCTGGTTATGTGCCATTTCCGGTTCCAGCGTCTCGACATAGGGACGCTGCGCCTCACCGTATTTACGGATTGCACGCGCGGCGCGAGGATGCGCCCAGAATTCTTCGGCACCCATTGCCGCGAAAACATCGTTGCCGAAGAAACGCTCATAGTGACCGTGAGTGTTTACGACGGTAATAGGAAGGCGCGTGAGACGGCGAACCTCATCATAAATTTCGGTTGCCTGACGGGGACCAGCGCCGGTATCTACGACTAGTGCACGTTCCAGCCCGAGGACCAATCCGGTGTTCAGTCGGTAGTTATCGGTCGCAATGCGGTACACACCGTCTGCGAGTTCAATAGTACGAGCCATAAATACAACCCTACTGGAATTTTTAGCGTCTGAGGGGTTATTCAGGCTTCAGAGAACAGAAATTTACTGTTCGTTAACGATTCAAGGCAATGAAAGTGCATTATTTTGCACAAACTTATCTTTAGCAACAGGAACGTGGTGAGCATTATCAACCTCTCCGGATTGTTTGAACAGCGCAGCATCGCCAAAGGAGCTCCTCAAAGAGTCCGGCGTGCATCCATAGACGCAGTATTTATGCCACGATGCCACTCAATCTAGAGTTGTGCGTACGGTTAAACCCGCATCTAACACCCCTATAGGATAGGAGTATGACTTCTTCCCCTACCCCATTTTCTAACCCCTCAGCTCAGCCTTTCCCCAGCGGCACCGGACGCTACGCCCCTTCCCCTTCGGGAGACTTGCATCTGGGTAATTTGCGTACCGCTATTTTGGCGTGGGCGATGGCGCGCCGCAGTGGCAATCCCTTCTATCTGCGTGTGGAGGATTTGGATCGCGTGCGCCCGGGTGCTGCGGAGCGTCAGATTGCTGATTTGGCGGCTCTGGGTTTGGGTTGGGATGCGAGCCCCGGCGCCCCGACAGGGCGTATTGAGGGCAGCGAAAGCACCGAGGGCAAGGAAGCAGGCGTACTGTACCAGAGCACGCGCATTGCCGCCTACGCGCAGGCGGTTCAACTGCTACGCGAGGCGGGACTCGTCTATGAGTGTTTCTGTACTCGCCGCGAAATTCAGGAGGCCTCAAGTGCCCCGCACGGCGCGCCGGGCGCATACCCGGGTACCTGCCGTGGGCTGACAGAAGCACAACGGAAGGAGCGTGGCGTTCAGCGTCCGCCAGCTCTGCGCCTGCGCGCTGAGCACACGAGCTACACGGTGCAGGATGATTTTTACGGTGCCTACACGGGGCTGGTGGATGATTTTGTGCTGGTACGCAATGACGGCACCTACGCCTATAACCTGACTTCCGTGGTGGATGATGCCTTTGTGGGGGTTGAGCAGATTGTGCGCGGTGATGATCTACTCCCTTCTGCGCCTCGCCAGTCGTATTTGGCGCAGCTTTTGGGTTTGGCACAGCCGCGTTACGCTCACGTACCACTGGCACTCAACGAGGAAGGTAAGCGTCTGGCAAAGCGTGATGGTGCGGTGACCCTGCCGCAGCTGCGTGAGGCGGGCATTGAAATCCCGACGATTTTGGGGTGGATTGCCGCTTCTATTCCGGTGTATAACGTCGATGGCTCTGTCCATTCGGCGGATGCTCCGGTGCCCAATGCCGCGGCAATTTTGGAGCGTTTTGACCCGGCTCGTATGGCTTCTGAGCCGTGGGTCGTGAAGGATTTCTAAGCTTCTGTGACATTGTTTTACGACAGTTCAACACTCTGAACGGCTTTTAAATTTTTCGTTTAATCCGTTTTATATGCATATGCCATTGAGCGTTTGCGTTGCTTTTCAAGTACATATCTTTGACTCAAGTGCCCGAAACCCTGAAATTCAGGGATTTTTAGGGCACTTTTTCGCACATGCTCCCACAGCCCCCCACCTGTACGACCATAAAATTTACACAGCAAATACATATTTATTCCACAACTTCTCATCTCTAACCGTCAAATAGACTTTATTTTCAGCCTTTCAAAGCCTAGACTGTATCCTATGCCACTCATAAAGTTATGGCGTAGTGCATAAATACACATAGACACGTATTATCACCAGGAGAGAAGGAACATTATGGCCGCGAGTACATACCAGGTCATCGCGCTGGCGATTTATTTTGTTGCCATGATCGCAATCGGCCTATGGGCAAATAGCAAAAACAACAGCCTCGACGACTACGTGCTGGGCGGGCGGCAGCTCTCCCCCACGGTCGCCGCTCTCTCAGCAGGCGCCTCCGATATGTCCGGTTGGCTCCTCATGGGTCTGCCCGGCGCCGTCTACCTCAGCGGTCTCTCCCAGGCATGGCTCGCCGTCGGTCTGACCATTGGCGCATGGTGCAACTGGAAGTTCGTGGCACCGAGACTGCGTAGCTACACCGAAGTAGCAGGCGACGCCGTGACCGTCCCCGTCTTCCTGAGCAACCGCCTCCATGACACCAAGCGCGTGCTGCGCATCGTCTCCGGCATCGTGATTCTGGTGTTCTTCACCTTCTACGTCTCCTCCGGTATGGTGTCCGGTGGTCTGTTCTTCAAGTCCTCCTTCGGCCAGGAATACCACACCGGCATGCTCCTGCTGGCAGGCATTACCGTGTTCTACACCCTTTTCGGCGGCTTCATGGGCGCCTCCTACACCGACATGGTTCAGGGTCTGCTCATGCTTGCAGCACTCATTGCCGTGCCGATTATCACCATCATCGATCTTGGCGGTGTGGACCCGGTGGTTGAATCCATCAGCCAGGTTCGCCCCGACGCACTCAGCATCTTCGCAGGCACCACTTTCGCCGGCATTGTTTCATCCCTCGCATGGGGTTTGGGATACTTCGGCCAGCCTCACATTATCGTGCGCTTCATGGCAATGCGCACCCCCGAAGACGCAAAGTCCGGCCGCCGCATCGGCATCAGCTGGATGGTCCTGACCGTGTTCGGTGCGCTCAGCGGTGCATTCATGGGTATCGCCTACTTTGCACGCCACCCCGAGGCATCCCTCACCAACCCGGAAACCGCGGAGTCGGTCTTCCTGGACCTCTCGCAGATTCTCTTCCACCCCTTTATTGCAGGTCTCATCTTGGCTGCGGTTCTGGCGGCAATTATGTCCACCCTCTCCTCACAGCTGATCGTGTGCTCCTCCGCTCTGGTGGAGGACCTCTACGGTATCTTCTCCTCAAAGAAGCTCAGCGCCGCCAAGTCCCTGTGGCTCGGCCGTGCAGGCGTGGCAATCGTGGCACTGGTCGCCGGTGCCCTGGCATGGAACCCCAACAGCTCCATTCTGCAGCTGGTCGCATTCGCGTGGGCTGGTTTCGGTTCGGCATTCGGACCGACCGTTCTACTCTCCCTCTACTGGCGTAAGCTAACCACCCAGGGCGCGCTTGCCTCCATGATTACCGGTGCCGTTGTGGCGTTCGCATGGGGTCAGAGCCCGATGAAGTCCGTACTCTACGAAATGGTTCCCGGCTTTGCTTCGGCGATGCTGGTCGCAATCATCGTCTCCCTGATTACCTACAAGAAGAACCAGGTCATTGAGGAAGAGTTCGACCGCGCAGTAGAGCTCGCAAAGGTCGAGTAACCTACAAATAACTGAGGCAGGGTAAGGTTCCTTACCCAACTTCTAAGGCCCGGTCCGCACACACGCGGTCCGGGCCTTCTTATATGCGGGCACCCCATGCCACAACCTCAGGCAATGCCCGGGCAACGTAAAATAGGGTCTATGACTGCACAACTTCCCGAAAAGGTCTCGGACATCTTCAACCCCGCCAACTGGCGCATCGTCGAAGGCTTCGAAGACTTCACCGACATCACCTACCACCGCCAGGTTGAGCGCGACGAAAACGGAGAAATCCTCCGCGATCTGCCCACCGTGCGCATCGCATTCGACCGCCCCGAGGTCCGCAACGCATTCCGCCCGCACACCGTGGACGAACTCTACCGCGCCCTCGACCATGCCCGCATGACCTCCAACGTAGGCACCGTACTACTCACCGGCAACGGCCCCTCCGCCAAGGACGGCGGCTGGGCATTCTGCTCCGGCGGCGACCAGCGCATCCGCGGCCGCGACGGCTACCACTACGCCAGCGGCGACACCGCAGAAAGCATCGACCCGGCACGCGCAGGCCGACTGCACATCCTAGAAGTGCAGCGCCTCATCCGCACCATGCCCAAGGTCGTTATCGCCCTCGTCTCCGGCTGGGCTGCAGGCGGCGGCCACTCCCTGCACGTGGTAGCCGACCTGACCATCGCTTCCGAAGAGTACGGCAAGTTCAAGCAGACCGACGCAACCGTCGGCTCCTTCGACGCAGGCTACGGTTCGGCGCTGCTTGCACGCCAGGTGGGTCAGAAGTTCGCCCGCGAAATCTTCTTCCTCGCCAAGGAATACGACGCACAGCGCATGTACGAAATGGGTGCAGTCAACGACGTAGTCCCCCACGCAGAGCTTGAGAATAAGGGCCTGGAATACGCGGCACACATTGCCCGCCAGTCCCCGCAGGCAATTCGCATGCTCAAGTACGCCTTCAACCTGCCTGATGACGGCATGCTCGGCCAGCAGGTCTTCGCCGGTGAGGCAACCCGCATGGCGTACATGACCGACGAGGCTGTGGAGGGTCGCGACGCGTTCTTGCAGAAGCGTGACCCGGACTGGTCCAACTACCCCTACTACTTCTAAGAGGCAGCCCCTTTCCGCAGAAGTAATTTCAGATGCATAGGCTCGGAGCCGGATTCAACCCCTGATACCTTCAGCTAAGAATCCGGCTCCGGCGCATTTGATGCCTCCCCAACCCGGCATAGCCCCCCCGGCGCACACAACCACTCAAGGATCTCTTATGATGAACACCCCCGTACCCGGGCTCGTGCCTTCCCCCGCCCCGCAGGAGGCTACCCTGCACCCGCAGGCGGTACAGGTGCGTGCCAATCAGCCCGCCGACCCTCACGCCATGCTAGGAGCCTTTGAGCAGCTGCTGGGTGGGTACGCGGCGGGTGCTGGTACGGAGAGTGCAGAGGCGGAAAGCGCGGGCTCCGAGGGCGTAGAGGCTGTGGACCCTATTGCCCTGGTGGTGGGCACCTCCGGATCCACCGGAACCCCCAAACGCACCGCACTGACCGCGCGAGCTCTTGCCGCCAGTGCGGCAGCCACCGAGAACTTCTTCGGCTCAAACTCCGATGCTGCCTCGCAATGGCTCCTGGCCCTTCCGGCGCACTATATTGCCGGTGCACAGGTGCTCGCCCGCTCCGTACTTGCCGGTACCACCCCGGTCATTGCCCGCTCCGTGACCGAATCGGTGCACTTTAGCCCCGAAGTTTTCCTGCAGGCGGTTCAGCAGATGAACTCAGCACGCCGGTTTATCTCCCTGGTGCCCACCCAGCTCCATAAGCTCCTTGAAAGCGCGGACGCCGACCCGCACCTGGGCTCTGAGATTCACGAGGCACTCGGCTCCTTCACCGGAATCCTGCTCGGAGGCGCCCCCGCCAGCGCTGACCTGCTCGCCGTCTCCACCACGCTGGGTCTGACCACGGTGACCACCTACGGTAGTGCCGAAACCGCCGGCGGTTGTGTCTATTCCGGCTCTGTTCTGCCCGGTATGCGGGTGGAGCTCGTGCCTGAAGAAGGTATGCCCGCCGTGCCGGATATTGAGGGGAAGCCCGCACAGGTTGGTCGTATTTGGATCAGCGGCACGCACCTCGCCAGCGGCTACATTGGCGATACCGCCCGCACCGCCGAGCACTTCTTCACCGCCGCTAACGGCACCCGCTGGTACCGCACCGACGACTACGGTCGGTTGGCTCCCGACAGCAACAAGAACTGTAGCGAGCAGCGCCTGCAGGTGCTCGGCCGTAGCGACGACGTGCTCATCAGCGGAGGCATAAAAATCTCCGCCCGCGCCGTGGCAACCGTCCTCGAAGAGCATCCTGCCGTACGCGAAGCCTGCGTAGTCGGCCTACCCGATGCCCGCTGGGGTACCGCCATTGCCGCCGCGGTCACGCTGGTACCCTCTATCGATACCGTAGCTGCCTCTACCGAGAATAGCCCCGCCCTAAACGAAGAACTCTGCACCCTGCTACGTGCCCGCTGCACTGAAAAGCTCGGCGCCCCCGCCGCACCCAAGCAGCTGAGCATCCTGCCGGATTTCCCTCTTACCAGCACCGGCAAGCCGGATCGCGCAAAAATATACAGTATCCTGGACAGAGACTATCGTCAGGGCTAAAGCAGGCTCATCCGCGGGTTTTCACCCCGTACACGCAACCGCCCGCACGCCCTAACCGTCACCGTCACAACACCCACGCATCATACGCACTTAGACCCGGAAGGAACCCCCGTGGCAACTGCCGCCCAATGGATTGAAGGCGCTCGCCTGCGCACCCTGCCGCTCGCCGTCGCCCCCATTATTGCCGGCTCAGCTGCCGCCTACGAGATCAACGAATTCAAGCCACTCTACGCGTTCTTGGCATTCCTCGTAGCGTTCTTCCTGCAGGTCGGCGTGAACTACGCCAACGACTACTCCGACGGCATCAAGGGCACCGACGAAGACCGCGTGGGTCCGCTACGCCTCGTCGGTTCCGGCGCGGCAAGCCCCCGCTCCGTCAAGTTCGCCGCCTTCGCCTGCTTCGGTCTAGCGATGCTTGCGGGTCTTGCCCTGGTGGCACTGGCGAACCAGTGGTGGTTCCTGGCGATTGGCGCCTCCAGCGTCTTTGCGGCGTGGGGCTACACCGGCGGCAAGCACCCCTACGGCTACATGGGCCTGGGCGACGTGTTCGTCTTCGTCTACTTTGGTCTAGTTGCCACCCTGGGCACTCTCTACACTCAGGCGCACACCCTGACCCTGCTCGGCTGGGTTGGCGCTATCGGCGTTGGTCTGATTTCTTGTGCCTTGCTGATGGCTAATAATGTGCGTGACATTCCCACCGATATTGAGGCGGGCAAGCTGACCTTGGCGGTCCGCCTGGGCGAACGCTGGTCGCGCATCACCTACATTGTGGAGATGGCCCTGGCACTGGGTCTGGTAGTGCTTCTGCTCGATGAGAACCCCTGGTTCCTGCTAATTTTCCTGCTGGTCGGCCCGACCATCCACTCCTGCTTGACCGTGTGGACACGCGGCGGCCGCGAGCTGATTCCGGTCCTCAAACAGGCGGGTATTGTGGCGCTCGTGTACTCCGTGATTCTTGCCCTCGCCGTATGGCTGGGTTCGCTGGATATTATTAGCCACGAAATTCAGGTGTTCACCGGATACTAAGCCGACGCACGAATCTGCACCGGATTACCGCGCTGTTACGCCGCTAGCGGGCACCCGGTTCATAGTTCCGCAATAACGCGGCGGTATGTCATAGTAGTGCTTATGATTCGAGCCATGCTGATTATTGGCGGCGCCGCCCTCATCGTGGGGCTGACCCTATACACCTTCTTGGATGCCGTCCGCACCCCCGCACACGAGGCGCGAACCCTGCCCAAGTGGCTGTGGATTCTCGTCACCCTGTTCTTCCCCATGGTGGGCCCGATCATGTGGCTCATCCTGGGCCGCCCCAAGGCACAGCCCGCAGCAGGCGCTCCTCGCCCCAGCTTCAGTCAGCGACGCAACACCCCGGTGCCCCCGGTATCTTCCCCCGACGACGATGAAGAGTACCTGCGCTGGCTCAAGGCAAAAGCAGAACGCGAACGCCGCAGCCGCCAAGCAGAATCGAACAACAAGCAGGGTTCTGATTATAAGGATTCCGAACCTAATGACCCCGAGCTTAAGGATCCTGAGCTTAGAGATCCTGGGGACGGCACCCCGACTCAGGGTAACGGGCAGAACTAGTTAAGACAGCTAGATTTGTAGCTCCTGTGCCCCTCAAGGTTTACAGTAAGAGGCTGTGAGCATATCCGTAACGGATATGCTCACAGCCTCTTACTACGCTCAAAAACAGCTTCAGGAACTAGCTACCGGGTTTGTTAGCTGCCGGGCAGCTGAATCACACCACCGTACAGAGGCGCAGCAGGCTCCGAATACTCCACAAAATGCGGCATCTCATGCTCAAAATCAGTGGTGCTAAACGCCAAAGTCGTAATCGACGCCAGGTTACACTCACGGGCACGCGGGTCATGTTGAAGCATGCGACCCTCAACACCCAGGCGAGTAATCCAAATCGGCAGCTGGTGCGACACAATAATCGCCTCCGCACCCTCACCGCCGCGCTCATAGGCGGTACACGCCGCATCCTGAACAGCCGCAGCCATACGGCGAATCTGGTCCATGTACGACTCACCCCAGGAGGGGCGCGCCGGGTTGTACAGCTTAGTCCAGTGACGCGGGTTCCTCAGCAGCTCCTGCGAGTTCACGTGCAGACCCTCAAAGTAGTTATCCGCCTCAATGACGCGCTCATCCGGCTGCGCAGTCAGGCCCAGCAGCTTTTCAACCGGGGCAGCAGACTCACGGGTACGCTGCAACGGCGAGCAGACTAGATGCACGAAACGGGTGCCGCGCTCAGCACGAGCCGCAAACTCCTCAGCGCTCAGACGCACCATCTGCTGGCCCTTATCGGACAGACGGTAGCCGGGCAAACGGCCGTACACGATACGCTCGGGGTTGTGCACCTCGCCGTGACGCATGAGGTGAACTTTAATGGTGGAAGTTTCAGTCATAATCCCAGTCTCTCAAATAGCGCGCCCCACCCCAAACAGGTGACCCGCACATACGCTCTACAAATACAAAAACACGACATAAAACCCAGCCCGCAAAACCGCAGGAACATAAAAACCCCGCCTCTCCATACGGAGGGCGGGGCAAAAGAAGTCTTTTTACTTCTTGTTGCGGCGCTGGTGGCGGGTCTTGCGAAGCAGCTTGCGGTGCTTCTTCTTGGACATACGCTTGCGGCGCTTCTTGATAACGGAACCCATAGGATTTCCTCACTTTACTCGTACCCGGCCGAGCCATTCGACTCGGTAGCTACCCGGGGATATTTATACCGGTATAACCGATCCAAAACGCATTTTAGGCACAGAAATACCCTTGCGTTTTAGAGCGCTACCTACCTAGAGTACTAGGTTTACCCCCATTTTCACCATTCGAGAGCGGCTTTTCAGGAGTTTTTCCCTGAATTTCCGCTTTTCCCACGGGTATGTCGAGGGTATATGCGGGTCAAATTGGGGATTCGGCAGCCCTAACGACGCTTCTTCTTAGACTTCTTCGAGCCCTTAGCGCGGCCATGAGACAGCACCGAACCGGAAGAAGCTACAGCAGTGCCCTCAGATATGCTCTCCTCAGTCTGGGAGTCGACCTCTACCGGCTCCTCAGCCGATTCCTGCGCGGGGTTATATTCCTCAGCAGGTTCTTCAACCGGCTCTTCTACAGAACCCTCCTCAGCAGAGCTTTCCGCTGCGGCTTCTTCCTCAGCCGCCACGTGCAACGCCTTCAAACGCTCAACGCGCTCAGCCTCGGCACGAGCCAACGCCCCCACACCCACAGCGGACTTCTCAGGCTTCGCCTCGGTGTTAGCCTCGGGTTGAGCCTTCTCAGTACTATCCTCAACCTCAGGCTCGTAGACATCCACACCGAAGAAACGCTTCATCTTGGAGAAGATGCCGCGGTACTCCTGCACCGGCTCATCATGCGGAAGCTTCTCATAGGTGTCGTGGATGGTCGCTGCCGCCTCAAGACGGGTAGGTTCAGCAGGCTGAACGGCGGGCGCCTCCTGGCGCGCCGGAGCACGCATAACATTCTCCGGCTCAGTCTCCGCAGGAGCCGCGGCAGTCACAACAGCCGCAGGACGCGCGGTACGGGCAGGCGCAGTCAGCATCTTGCTACGATCCACCGGCTTAATGATGGTCGCACGCACCGGAGAAATGATCTGACCGCTACGACGACGCGGAGCCGCCGTAGAAGCACGCAGAACCTTTGCGGGGCCCTCAGCCTCTTCCTGCGCGTACGCGGCAGAGACGCTCGGCAACTGACCGTTGAGAGTCCGCGAGCTGAGAGTCTGCGAGACAGGAGCCTGGGCGGCGGGTGTCTGGGCACCAGATACCGAAGCTGCAGAAGCAACGGGGGCGGTGCTACGGCGCGGGGTGCCAAAGCTCAGCGGCACATCCGGGCTCACCGAATGAGCGGCAGGCTGTGCGGGGGCTGCAGAAGCCGCAGCAGGTGCGGCCTGAGACGCAGCGGGACTGGAGCGTTCCACCTTGTCAAAAGTATAAATATCCGCACCAGTTGTAGTATCAGTCGGCTCGGAGGGAACCTCAGACACCGCCTCATCGCCATGGGCAACCTCGTGTTCAGACTGCTCAGACACCGCAGCAGAAACCTGAGTCGGCTCAGCAGATGCCGCAACAGGAGCATGCGGGGCAGGCAATGCCCCCACATCGGCGAAGGACGCATCGTCCTGCATCAAATCATCAAAGTCATCGGTGGTAAACTCATCCACATCAACCGGCGCAAATTCAGAAGCAACCGGCTCACCCGGCAGACCGTTCGCAGAGGTCGCCTCCTGCTCCAAATCAATACCGGCATCGGAATACATGCCGCGCAACTGAGCAATCACCATGGCACGAGCCGTCGCCGAATCGCCAGCCTTCAAAGCCTCCGCAATAGCGCGGCTCTCAGCACGCAGACGTTCCACAGCACTACTCCACAGCGGCATGCGACCCACCAGCGATAGCATCGACTCAAAGCTCGGTTGACGCACCGACGCGAGCATACCCACCAGCAGTTCATTCCCCGCACAACGCATCACCTGGTGGTGGAAAGTCAGCAGAAGCTCCAGGAAATCACGAATCGACAGGTCGAAATCTTCCATCTGCGCCAGGACCTCGTCCATTTCCGCGAAGGAGGCGGTCTTCGGGTCAATACGCGCAATCGCCCAGCTTTCCAGCAAAATACGGGTCTGCACCAGATCGCGAGTCGGGTAACGCGAGCTGGACATGTGCAGGCGTAGAGCAGCACTCGCCGCGGAAGCCGGCTCCTCACTCAAATGCACAAGAATTTCCTTACCGCGACCGTTGTACAGCTGCACCAAATCCATATCTTCCAAGGTGCGTAGAGCCTCGCGGGTACGGGAACGATTCACACCAATAGCGCGCGCAATTTCACTATCACTAGGCAGGTCCTGGCCCAGCTGAATGTTGCCCTCGAACAGTTCGTTCTCGAGCCAGCGCAGAATTTTACGATGAATAGCCACGTGAATGCGTCTTTCGGTCAAAAAGTGAGTGAAAGTGTGTGCGTTTTACAGAGAGTTAATATCGGAAGCGATTGGCGGGGCAGTCCCCAGCCGCCTGTCTTAGCGGCGGCGGCCACGCAGGAAGCCGAACAGGCCACCGCGGTGGTTGTCCTTCGCCTCAGCACTGTTCGCCTCAGTGTTGGGGCGGTACACAGAATCGTAGGAGGGCATGGTCTGATACTCGGGCTCCTCAGCAGAGGTTTCAGCCTTAGCAGACTCACCCTCGACAGACTCATCATTGGCAGGCTCGACCTTACCGAGCTCAGCCTTCTCAGTAGATTCTACCGGCCAAGCTACTTCCTCAGCAGATTCAGCCTTCACAGGTTCAGCATTCATGGGCTCTTCTGCCGCGGCTTCATCCACTACGTTCTTCTCAATCACAGACTTTTCAGTTGCAGAATCCTTAATTGCAGATTCCTCAGCTGCACATTCCTTGCGTGTTGTCTCTTCCCTGACGGATTCAGCGGGTGCAACAGGCTTCTCAACAGCAACCTTTTCGTCGGCGACCTTTTCAGACGCAGCAGCCTCGGGGGTGGCAGCAATAGGCTGAATCGAACCACCCACAACCGTGGAAGGGTCGACACCATAAGACACCGCAGCCGCAGACTGAGCGATTACCACCGGATTCTCCGCTACCACGGGCTTAGCCTCAGCAGGCGCCGCGGGGGTCACCCCAGCGTCATACCCGTAGGATGCGGGAGTGAAGGGGCGCATCGGGGTGCTATCCACTACCTCTTCCTGCGAGGTGGGCTCATCAGCTCCTGCCTTCTCAACGACAGGTTCGGAAGCGGCACTATCAGCAGTCTGCTCCGCAGGGCGCGAGTAGATACGCGCACTGGGGGTCAGGTGCTGTGCGCGGACGCGCTGAATACGAGCCTGCTCGATTTCCTCGGGGGTGGGTGCCTCAACAGCGAAAGTCTCAGAGTCGGTCTCCGCGGTTGCGTTCTTCTCGGATGCAGCAGGTGCAGTTGTAGCTGGTACAGTTGCGGCGGGCGCAAGCTTCTGAGTGGGTTCTTCAACTTCGGGCTTCGGAGCATTCTTTTCAGAGGTATTCTCGACCGGCTTCTCGCCTGCGTTCTCAGCCGTCGCCTTATCGGAGGCAGACGCAGTTACGCCACCGGGCAGTGCCACGGGTACGTGCGCCTCATTGGACTGGTGCGCAATCTGAACGGTCTCATTAATCCACTCGGTCACGGTGGCGAATACATCCGGGTTCAGGGAGTAGAGGCGACGCTGCCCTTCCACGGTCACGGAGACCACATCTGCATCACGAAGGACTTTCAGGTGCTTCGAAATGGTCGGCTGGCTCATACCCAGCTTTTCAACCACTGCACCCACTGTGTGGGTTTGCTCAGCGAGAATACGCACAATTCGGCGGCGAGTCGAATCTGCGATGACAGAAAAAACATCAGAATGCATATAGCGATTATGACATATAAAGTGGCGTCTCAAGCTTAGAATGAGGCTGATACAGAAATTACCTTCAAAAATTCTGAATAGCCCCTGAGCACTAGCCCAACATGAAGTTCTGAAAGGGAGAAAAGCATGAAGTGCCTATCACATCTAATGTTGATTTCCTGTATCTCATCCCAGGCATATGCGAACCAACCAGCCTCTCAATACTTATATAGCTAATGCAGAATATATAGTTTTCGTGGTTCCACCCACAAAACCAGTCACACGCCTTCTCCAAGCTCACATATTTAGCCCCAAACCACCAAAGCCTCAACCCCCTCAGCAGGCACCCAGCGCGATACACTAGAAGGCGTTAAACACAGGCTCAAACCGCCACCCAACGTACCAATACCCAGACACCGCTGAAGGAGGCGCATGGGACGCATCATCCGCCGCACCCGGCGCCGACACCACCACCCCCAGGGCCAGCTCAACCGCCGCTGGGATACCCTCAGCGGCACCACCTCCGAGCCCCAAAAGCAGCAGACTCGCCAAAGCCGCCGCGACCGTCTCGAAGCTGAAAACCTCAGTATCCTCACCAGCGTACCCGGCATTAAGCTCGACCGCATGCCCGCCCTGCGCGACCACACCCACGAGAGTCCCGATGCTCAGCACAAACGCAACCTGCTAGAGCTCGACCGGAAAACCCTCGAACGCTTCCGCGACTTCATCGACTCCTCTGTTCTGGCGTCCCCCTCGCGCACCGCAATCAGCGCCTTCATCCTGGTCATTAGCTTCTTCACCATCATGCTGTCCCTGCCAATTTCTTCGGCAGACGGGCAGCGCATCGCGCTACACAACGCAGTCTTCACCTCAACCAGCGCGGTCACCGTGACCGGTCTGACCACGGTCTCCACAGCAGATCAGTGGTCAACCTTCGGTCAGGCAATAATTCTTATCGCCTGCCAAGTGGGTGGCCTGGGCACGCTGACCATCACCTCCCTACTCGCGCTGGCTATCGGCCGCAAAATGGGTCTGCGCACTAAACTCATCGCGCAGGAAGACCTCAACATCAGCCGACTCGGTGAGGTCGGCGGCATCGTCAAAGCAGTAGCGTACGCATCTTTCTCCATCGAAGCGTTCATTGCTATGCTCCTCACCCCGCGCTTCCTCGCGCTCGGTGAAGCACCACACGAGGCTCTATGGCACGGCGTTTTCTACGCCATCTCCGCCTTCAACAACGCCGGATTTACCCCACACTCGGACGGTATCGTACCCTACGGCCACGACCTGTTCATTCTCGGACCCATCTGTGCCGCCGTATTCCTGGGTTCACTCGGGTTCCCCGTATTCATTGCGATTCAGCGTAGCCCCTTACACCCCTCACGCTGGCAGCTGACCGCAAAACTGACCGTGGTCACAACCCTCTTCTTCTTCGGTTTTGGCGCCTTCTTCTGGGGTCTTTTCGAATGGAATAACCCCGCAACCATCGGCTCCTACTCCCCCGGCGATAAAATCCTCAACGCCATCTTTGCCTCCGTGATGATGCGTTCGGGCGGGTTCAACCTAGTTGATATGGACACCATCACGCCCGTCTCCACCCTGCTGACGGACATGCTCATGTTCATTGGTGGCGGCTCCGGCTCGACCGCGGGCGGCGTGAAGGTCACCACCATTGCCGTGATTGCTCTGTCCATCCTTGCCGAAGCACGAGGCGACCAGAAGGTTGCCGCGTTCAACCGCACCATCCCCGAGTCATCCCTACGCATTGCTATCTCGGTGCTTGTTATGAGCGCTACCATGGTGTGTATCGGCGCAGCGACTCTGGTTATGATTAGCGGCGCAGACCTCAAGGAAGTCATGTTCGAGGTCATCTCCGCCTTTGGCACCTGCGGCCTATCCAGCGGGCTCTCCTCAAGCCTGCCACCTGCGGGCGTGTACGTGCTCAGCGTGCTCATGCTTATTGGCCGTATCGGCACGACCACCGCCGCAACCGGCTTGGCGATGCGTTCACGCCGCCGCCTCTACAAGTTCCCCGAAGAAAGGCCCACCATTGGCTAGTGCACATAACGCCCCCGTCCTCGTGATCGGTTTGGGCCGTTTCGGTGCTGCTGTTGCCGCGCAGCTGCGTGTGCAGAATAAAGAGGTCCTCGCCATCGAGAAGGACCCCGAACTGGTACAGAAATGGTCCGGCGTGCTGACCCACGTGGTCTCCGCAGACGCGACCGATATCAACACCCTGCACCAGTTGGGTGCTGACGAGTTCGGCTCCGCCGTTGTGGGTGTGGGCACCTCCGTGGAGGCGTCTGTGCTGATTACCGCAAACCTCGTAGACATTGGTGTGGAGCGTATCTGGGCGAAGGCTATAACCCCCGCACACGGCAAGATTCTGGAACGTATTGGCGCACACCACGTGATCTACCCGGAGGCGGATGCCGGCCGCCGCACCGCGCACCTCGTCTCGGGTCGATTGCTGGACTACATTGAGTTTGATGACGACTTCGCGATTGCGAAGATGCGCCCGCCGAAGGAAACCCACGGCTTCACCCTCGCCGAGTCGGATATCCGCTCCAAGTACGGCGTGTCCGTGGTCGGTATTAAGTCCCCCGGTGAGGACTTCACCTACGCGGACGCGACCACCAGCATTCACTCGCACGACATTCTGATTGTGTCCGGCCAGGTGGATTTGATTGAGCGTTTCGCGGCACGCCCCTAAGAATATTTTTCCTCGCTACCTTGAGGAGCCCGCGTTTGAGCAACCCGCGAATAGACACAGAAAACAGCCTCTTCCCGTTCTGCCGGGAGGAGGCTGTTTTTTCTATAGTTTTACCCAATCAGAGGGATGCTACCGGGCAGTATTAGTCCCCGCTGGTTAATTCCCGCTGCTTAGTCCTCGTCAGCGGTGTACAGCTGACTCATTTCCGCCGAACGGGTGGTGCAAGCGCGCATCGCATCATTGGTCAGCTGGAAGAGGCCACCGTCCACGAAGGTGTTCAGTGCACGCTCGGTGGTGCCGTTCGGGCTGGTCACGGCGCGACGCAGGGCGGGCGCATCCGGGTTGGTGTCGAGCAAGAAACCCGCTCCGGCGACGGTTGCGCTGGCAAGCTTGAGAGCGGTCTCATGATCCAGACCGAGCTCCGCGCCCGCGGCAGCCATCGCCTCCGCGAGCAGGAACGCGTATGCCGGACCGGAACCGGAGACAGCGGTGACCGCATCCATCTGGTCCTCGCGAACCTCAACGACCAGACCGACGGTGCCCAGGATCTCTTCGACGAGCTTCTTCTGCTCATCCTTCACGGATTCGGTGGTGGAGATCGCGAGCACGCCCTTGCCCACGGAGGAGGGGGTGTTCGGCATGCAGCGAATAATGGGCTGACCTGCAGGAAGGCACGCGGCGAGGGTTTCGAGGGTCACACCAGCAGCAACGGATACCACGACAGTATTCGGTGCGAGGGCGGGCGCAATATCGCGGGCAAGCTCGACGATGCCGTAGGGCTTCACACCGAGCAGCACGACGTCTGCGTGAGCGGTTGCCTTGTGGTTGCCGTCGGCTTCGCCGCCGGTAGTGATGATTTCGACCTTGTCGCCGAGGCGCTGGGCGAGGGCGGCGCGAGATTCTTCGCTACGCACGGTGGCGCGGATGTGGGCGGGGTCGTGGCCTGCAGCGAGCAGACCCGCAGCGATAGAGCCGTTCATAGAGCCGGTGCCGAGAAAAGCAATAGTTGCGGTCATCGTTGATCCTTCCTAATGGGGTGCCTGCGCCCTGCGGGAGCGCGCGGTGTGCTGTGCGCGGCGGGCGTGTGGAGACGTACCCTTCCAGCATAGCGGGTACGGCTACGGGCATGTGACCTGGCTCGTGTTTCTGGTACTTTTTCTGGGCGGCAGACTCACTCTGCATGCCCCACCATGTACCGCCCCGTTTCTCAGCTTGTGGCCCGCCCACGAGCCGTAGAACGCGCGGGCGTAGAATGAAAGCAGCTTCAGCGGCAGCAGTTTTGTGCCGGGTATGAAGCGCCCAACCAACACACGACACCCCTCATTTTTCTATGTCTTCCCATACTGCTTCCTCCTCAAATAGCCCGCATATTCCTGCGGGTTCCCACTCTTTTTCGTTTCGCCTCCTGATGGGGCTGACCCTTGCCGCACTGGTCACGGGCGTGTTCAGCGGTCTGGGTGCAATTGCCCTGCACTATGTTCTGGACTTTATGCAGGAGCTGACTTTCGGTCAGGCCGAGGGACATCACCCGATGGTCACTGACGGCGCTGACCCGGCACGCCGCGCCTTGATTTTGGCGGCATTGGGCCCGTTTGTGGCGTTGGTGTGGTACTACCTGCAGTCGGGCGGTCGGCGTGTAGTCGGCGTGAATTCGCAGATTGCCGGTGCTACCGAGGAGGACCGTACCCCTTCGCTGTGGCGGCAGATTTCGCATTCGGTGATTCAGATTGTTGCGGTGGGTGCGGGTTCCCCGGTGGGTAAGGAGGTCGCGCCTCGTGAGCTGGGTGCTTTGGCGGCTGGCCGTACCTCGAATCTGCTGGAGCGTCTTGGTTTTGTGGGCGCTGACGGTGCCCCGCTATTGGGTGTTCGTGAGCGTAGTCTGCTGGTGGCGGCGGGTGCGGCGTCCGGTTTGGCGGCGGTGTATCAGGTGCCGATTGGTGGCGTGGTGTACCTTGTGGAGGCGATGGCTGTTGGTCTGAGCCTGCGGTCGCTGTATGTGGGTGCGGTGACGGTGTGGACGGCGACGGTCACGGCGAATCTGGTGATTGTCAATGAGCCGACGTACCCGGTGCCGCAGCTTCCGTTGGATGCGACGACGCTGACGGTGGCGGCGCTGACGGGTGTGGTGTTGACTCCGTTGGCGTTGGGTTTTAGGGCGTTGTCGCAGCGTGCGGAGAAATTGAAGGCGAAGGATCGTTCTCTTCTGTGGCGTATTCCTGTGGCGTTTGCGTTGGTCGCGGTGGTTTCGCTGTGGCTTCCGGAGATTCTGGGTAATGGTCGTCTGCTGACTCAGCATACGTTTAATGTGTCGTTGGATGCGGCGGTGAGCGGTTTGACTGCGGCGGCGGCAGTGTATGTGTTGGCGTTGGCTATTGCGAAGGCTACCGTGGTGGTGTTGAGTCTGCGTTTCGGTTCTTATGGTGGTACGTTGACGCCGGGTTTGGCGTTGGGTGCGGCGGTTGCGTTTTGTGTGGCGGCGCTGGTGCTGTGGGCGTTCCCGGGTTTGGGCGGGGTGCCGGGTGGTGCGTCGATGGTGTTGTATGCGGCGGCGTTGACGGGTACGGCAGCGTTTTTGGGTGTGTCGATGAATGCGCCGTTGTCTGCGTTGACGTTGTTGATTGGTTTTACGGGGCAGGGTGCGAGTGCGTGGTTGCCGATGGCGGTTGCGGTGGGTACGGCGGTGCTGACGCGCTGGGTGTGGACGCGGGCGTTTGGTGCTAAGAAGTAGGTTCTGACAGGTGGCGGGCGGCCCCGGATGCGTGTGTGCGTCCGGGGCCGCCTGCTTTTTAGACCGAGGTTTTCGATAGGTTAGTGTCTTCTCCGTGGGTCTTTAACCCGCATTAAAGTCACTAACCTATCGACGAAAAGGCAAGGCATAACCCATAACCAGCTCTCACCTACCTGACGCAGCCGGAGATTCCGGTCATAGGTTACGGATTTATGCCATAGGTTAGCGTCTTTGGTCGTAGTTAAAAGCCATGGTCTCAGAAACTAACCTATGGCCCAATTTCTGCACGGGTTACAACCCCATAGCGAGAAACAACATGTGTTTACCCTTGCGGATGCGTAGGCTGGGATTCTTCTTGAATATCATAATTCGGCGTTTGAGTGTCTTTACACCCCCGCTACTCACCCAGGAGGGTCTTCGGGTTGACCGGAGTACCCGTACCCTCCGCCAGGTGCTCAATACGCTTCAGGATCAGGCCCTCACGCAGCGCCCACGGGCACACACGCATCGTCTCAATGCCGAACGCCTCCATCGCCGCCTCCGCAGCAATAGCGCCCGCCAGCATCTGCTCCGCACGTGCCTTCGAAACACCCGGCAAATCAGCACGCTCAGACACCGTCATCGCCTCCATGCGACGAGTCCACAAACGCAAATCCTGCAGATGCATCTCACGCTTCACATGCGGGCCCGCCGAATACGGCGCCGCACCACAAATACGCGCCAACGAACGGAACGTCTTCGACGTACCCACCGTCATATCCGGGGTACCGTAACGCAACAGATTCTCCGCCACCGGGGCAATCTGCTCACGCATATACTTACGCAGACGCTTCACCTGCTTCGGTTTCGGCGGCTGCTCATCAAAAAACTCACGCGTCAAACGGCCCGCACCCAACGGCACGCTCATCGCCGCATCCGGCAACGCATTCGTACCCGTCGAGAACTCAAACGAGCCGCCACCAATATCAAAATCAAGGATGCGGCCCGCACCCCAGCCCTGCCAGCGGCGCACCGCAAAGTACGTAATCGCCGCCTCCTGATCACCCGAAATACCGTTCAGGCTCACACCGGTCTGCTCACGCACCTGATGCAGCACCGCCGCACCATTACCCGCCTCACGGATAGCGCTCGTGGAGAACGCCAGCAGGTCCTCCGCCTCATTCTCGATTGCGAAGTCGCGAGCGCTGGTCACGAAGTGGGTCAGCGCGTCCGCGCCCTCCTGCGAAATATTTCCCTCAGCGTCGAGGTACTGCACGAGCTGCAGCGGAATCTTATGGGACGCGTACGGTTCGGGGCGCGCTCCAGGGCTGCCGTCAATCAGTAGCAGGTGGACCGTATTCGACCCGACATCCAGAACTCCCAGGCGCACGATGCGCTCCCCTCCCCCGCCCCGCGGCGGGATATTGTCTGTGTGCGGTACCGCAGGTGCGGCGCCTCTTCCAGTCTGTCAGAGGCGCGGCTCACTCCGCAAACAATCCGAACGGATGCCCAGCATCAGCACAGCGCGGGCACAAGAAATACAGCGCGGGCACAAAACGCGCCGAACCTGCGAACACGCCGGGCACCCATTCCTCGGGTATCCGTTCCCCGGGCATGCAAAAGACGCAGGAGGCGCCCCACCCCTACGCGGGGAATCAGGGGCGCATCCTGCGCTTTCAGTTCAGATAGAACACGCTCGGCTACTCGGCGGTCTTCTTCGCCGCGGTCTTACGAGTGGTCGTCTTCTTCGCGGTAGTGGACTTCGCCGCAGTCTTGCGGGTAGTCGTCTTCTTAGCGGCAGTAGTCTTCTTCGCGGCGGTCTTACGCTTGACCGGGCCCTTCGCACGCTTGTCAGCAAGCAGCTGCACCGCACGCTCGTGGGTCAGAGATTCCACCGACTCCGCACGCGGAACCGTAATGTTCGTAATACCGTCGGTGATGTACGGGCCAAAGCGGCCGTCCTTCACCACGATCTTCTTCTCGCTGACCGGGTCCACGCCCAGCTCAGCCAGCGGGGGCTTAGCCGCCGCACGACCGCGCTGCTTCGGCTGGGAGTAAATCTCCAGCGCCTGCTCCAGCGTAATCGTGAAGATCTCGTCCTCGCTGCCAATCGAGCGGGAATCCGTGCCCTTCTTCAGGTACGGGCCAAAGCGGCCGTTCTGCACGGTAATTTCCGCGCCCTCAGCGTCGGTACCGAGTACGCGCGGCAGGCTCATCAACTGCAGTGCCTGCTCCAGGGTCACGGTCGCCAAATCCATGGACTTGAACAGGGACGCGGTACGCGGCTTGACGGGCTTCGGCTTCTTCTTCGGCTTGGGCTTGCCGTTCTTGTAGTATTCGGTCGGCTGCGCGTCCAGGTACGCCTGAATCTGTTCCTCGGTCATCTCTTCGATAACTTCGGTGACGTAGGGGCCGTAGCGGCCGTCGCGTGCCACAATCTGGTTGCCGGAGACGGGGTCCACGCCGAGCACGCGGCCGTCGGACTTGCCCTGTTCGAGCAGTTCACGTGCCTTCGCTTCGGTCAGTTCGTCCGGTGCCAGGTCGGCGGGTACGTTCGCGCGGATTGGTTCGGTCAGTTCGCCGGTCTCGGTGTCGAGGGTGCCTTCGGCTTCCAGGTAGGGGCCGAACTTGCCCACACGTAGCACAATGCCGTCCGCAATCGGGATGGAGTTGATGCTGCGGGCATCAATCTCGCCGAGGTTGTCGACGATGGGCTTCAGGCCGCGCTTGGAGCCACCGCCGAAGTAGAACTCGCCCAGCCATTCGACGCGAGATTCTTCGCCGCGGGCGATGCGGTCGAGGTCTTCTTCCATCTGCGCAGTGAACTCGTAGTTCACGTAGGGTCCGAAGCTGGATTCGAGCAGGCGCACCACGGAGAACGCGATCCAGGATGGAATCAGCGAACCAGAACGAACGTTCACGTATCCGCGGTCCATGATGGTCGAGATAACCGCCGCGTAGGTGGACGGGCGGCCAATGCCCAGCTCGTCCAGGGTCTTCACGAGGGACGCCTCGGTGTAGCGCGGGGGCGGCAGGGTCTCGTGACCGGCGGGCTCAATCGCCTCGGCGGTCAGTGCCTCGCCGGTGGTCAGGTTCGGCAGGCGCTTCTCAGCGTCCTTCGCCTCACGCTCAGCCACGCGGGATGCGTCAACGCCCTCCTCGTAGGCGGCAAGGAAGCCGCGGAAGGTGATGACGGTACCGGATGCGGCGAACTCGGCGTCCTGGCCGTTAGATGCCACGGCGCCCAGGCGTACGGAGGCGGTGGAACCGGTCGCGTCAGCCATCTGGGAGGCGACAGTACGCTTCCAGATCAGTTCGTAGAGGCGGAATTCATCGTTGGACAGGGAGCCGCGCACAGCGTCCGGGGTGCGGAAAGTGTCACCCGCGGGGCGGATTGCTTCGTGGGCTTCCTGTGCGTTCTTGCTCTTGGAGGTGTACACGCGCGGTGCGGAGGGCACGAACTCGGCGCCGTACAGCTCGGATGCCTGGCGACGTGCGGCGGAGATTGCCTGCTCGCTCAGTGCCACCGAGTCGGTACGCATGTAGGTGATGTAACCGTTTTCGTAGAGGCGCTGCGCCACCTGCATGGTCACGCGGGAGGAGAAACGCAGCTTACGTGCGGCTTCCTGCTGCAGGGTGGAGGTGGTGAACGGCGCTGCCGGGCGGCGCTTGTACGGCTTGGTCTCAACGGAGCGCACCGAGAACGCGGCGGGCTGCAGGGCTGTGGCGAGAGCACGGGCGGCTTCCTCGTTCAGGTGGGTGACCTTGGAGGTGTTGAGGGTGCCGTCGTCGGCGAAGTCCTTGCCGGTGGCGATGCGGTTGCCGTCTACAGCGACCAGCTTGGCGTCGAAGCCTTCGGAGGATGCGGTCAGGAAGCGTCCGGACAGGTTCCAGTAGTTGGCGGCGACGAATGCCATGCGTTCGCGTTCGCGCTCAACAACGAGGCGGGTTGCGACGGACTGCACGCGACCTGCGGAGAGGCCGCGGCCGACCTTGCGCCAGAGCACGGGGGAGATTTCGTAACCGTAGATTCGGTCGAGGATACGGCGGGTTTCCTGTGCGTCAACCAGGTGCAGGTCGATGTCGCGCAGTTCACCGAAGGCACGCTGAATGGCTTCCCGGGTGATTTCGGGGAAGGTCATGCGGTAGACGGGTACCTTGGGCTTGAGGACTTCCTTCAGATGCCACGCAATGGCTTCACCTTCGCGGTCACCATCGGTTGCCAGGTAGAGCGCATCTACTTCTTTGAGCTTGCGCTTGAGTTCGGCGACCTTTTTCTTTTTATCGGGGTTGACCACGTAGTAGGGTTCGAAGTTCTCTTCAACGTTGACAGCGAACTTGCCCACGGGGCTCTTTTTGAGGTTTTCGGGCAGTTCGGAGGGCTGCGGAAGGTCACGGATATGGCCCATGGACGAGTCGACAAGGTAGTCCTCGCCGAGGTAGCTGCTAATGGTTTTGACCTTGGAGGGAGACTCCACAATCAGCAGGGCTTTTCCAGTCTTTGCCTGAGCGGGCACGGCACTCCTCTATCTGTGTATTGAAAAGCTACATATTCAACCATAACCTACGCTGGCGCTTGTGAGCGTCGGCAGGTTGTGATGTACGTGGGTGAGTGGTGGGTGGGGATGTAGTTTGTGTTGAGTTGATGTGGTGCGTTCGGGGCATTTCATGCGGCGAGCGCGCGGTGTCCCGGCGCGAGGCTAGCTGACCCGGTTCTGGTTTATGTGGGCCGGGAGTGTTGAGCTTGCATGAGTGCGCGGGGTACTCGGTACATCATACGGTACCGGAGCGGTGGTGTGTGCACGGGTACTGGAGCGCACCGCACCCGCTTACCTGCGCTTCTAGCTGGTGAGAGTGTCAGAGTCTGGGTGGGTTCCGTCCAGGTATGCGGGCAGCAGCGGGTATTCGCGGCCGTACACAGTCTGCGGCACGATACGCACCCACTGCATTTCGTGGGTTTCGGAGTCTGGCAGGTCGAAGGTGCGCACAATCTGCGGGGTCATTTCCGGCGGCAGCCAGTGGGCTATACCGACCACGATGACGGAGCGGATGCCGTCTTCGAGGGTTTCGTCGATTTCGAAGGCGACGCGGCGGCTGACCACCACGGAGGAGAACTTGTTGCCGCGGGTGGTGCGGATGTAGATTTCCTGTTTGTCGTCTTGGTGGGTAACGGCGTAGAGCACGGGCAGCACATCGACGTGCTGTCCGTCAGTGAGGATGAGGCGGCCGAGAGTGTTCGCGTGCAGACGCTCCCAACACTTGTCGACGCTAATACTTTCATCGGGGTACAGGTTACTCATGGTTTCAGTGTATGCGATGGGGTGACTGCTCTTGGAGTAGGTTACAGTTTTGGTCAGCAAGTGGAGCGCTGTTCGAGTGCGTAGAATGGTGTGCATGACTATTTCTGCCGCCACTTTCGCTCCCGAGTACGCCGCTGTTGCGGATGCTCCCCGCAGCGATGATTACGCCCGCCTGACCCGCATCCGTGAACGCCTGCTGGCGTTGAACTACAGCTATGACGCTGTGCAGGAGCTACTGGGCGTTGAGGCGGCTGAGGCATTGGCTCGTGACCAGGTGGTGCCGGGCCTGTGGCGTGTGGAGCAGATTCTGCGCGGCGATTACAGCGTGGAGGAGAAGAACCTGGCGCGCCTGCTTGCGTTTTTCCTGCTGGCTCGCCCGCTCACTGAGGCTGAGGCAACCGAGGTTTTCGGCAAGGCTCTGGTTGATTTCGAGGATGCCGCGCTGATTGAGCGCGACACTGCGGATTCTGCCCGCTGGACTGCAAGCGTTAATGTACGCCCGCACGCCGCCGATGACGGCACCGAAATCTTTGTTGCCGCTGACCTGGGTGCGCATCAGCGCCCCGGCATCCTCCGTAAGGATCACGTGCTCGGCATTGGTCACGCCTCCCTAACTCTTGCGCAGATTACCGAGCGCACCCCCGTCAAGCGTGCTCTGGATGTGGGTACCGGTTGCGGTATTCAGACCTTCCACCTGCTCGCCCACGCTGAGCACGTGACCGCCACCGATATTTCGGAGCGTGCGCTGGCGTTCACCCGTTTTAACCTGCTGCTGAACGCGCAGGCACTCAATATTGATCCGCAGAACCCGCAGGTGCGCGTGAGCCTGCGTGAAGGTTCCCTGCTGGAGCCGGTTGCCGGTGAGCTTTTCGACCTGGTGGTGTCGAACCCGCCGTTCGTGATTACCCCGCGTGTTGCCGGTGAGAGTGCGCAGGAGCAGTTCACCTACCGTGACGGCGGCCTGCCCGGTGACGAAATTGTGAGCACGCTGGTGCGTCAGCTGCCGTCGGTGCTGGTGCCCGGTGGTCGCGCGCAGATGCTGGGTAATTGGGAGATTATTCGTGATTCTGAGGACCCGGAAGCACCGCGTCCGTGGGATGAGCGCCCGCGCGCCTGGGTTGCTGACGGCGGTGCAGAGGCGTGGTTTATTCAGCGTGAGGCGCTGACCCCCGCCTCCTACGCGGAGACCTGGTTGAAGGATGCGAGTGAGAACCGCGACCGTAGCCACTACGAGCAGACCTATGTGGCGTATCTGAACGATTTCGCTTCCAGGAACGTTCATTCTATTAGTTTCGGCATGATTTGGTTGCGCCGCCCGACCGAGGCGACCGCGGCAGGCCTGACCGAGCCCCTGCAGCGTTTCGAGGAGATTACCTACCCGATTCAGCAGCCCATCGCCCTCGCCCTCACTGAGTCTGTGCGCCGCTACGACCGTCTCGCCGCTATGGACGATGAGGCAATCCTCACCGCACACCTGGAGGTCGCCGAGGACGTCACTGAGGAACGCCACGGCCGCCCCGGCGCCGAGCATCCCAGCGTCATTTTGTTGCGTGCTGGTTCGGGTCTGTGCCGCGCCCAGCTGCTCTCCACCGAGACGGCGGGCTTTGCTTCGGCGAGCGATGGTGAGCTTGCCGTGGGTCAGATTGTGGCGGCTCTTGCCATGCTACTGTCATGGCCCGAATACGATGAGGCTGCCGCCGCGGCACGCGGTACGCAGGAGCAGCATCCGCGCGACACTCTGCTGCACGCGGTGCGTGAGCTGGTGCTCAAGAGCTTCTTGCACTTTAGTGACGAGCACGCGGGCGCAGAATCGGCTGGTGAAAATGCCGCTGAGGCACATGCGGCAGAAGCGCAGGGCTAGGCGTGCGTATTTGGTCCCTTCACCCCTGCCTACTCGATCGGCGCGCCCTGGTCGCTTGTTGGCGTGAAACCCTGCTGGCGCAGAAGGTTCTGCGGGGTCTGACTCGCGGGTACACGAACCATCCGCAGCTGATTCGTTTTCGTGCCCATCCGCAGCCGCTGGAGGCGGTTGCCGCCTACCTGTCCGGACTGGCGGATGAGGCGGATGCCCGCGGCTACTCGTTCAACCGCACACTGATTGGTGCGGGCGAACACGGTGCGGGCGAGAACGGTGCCGACAAGACAGAAAGCCCGTACGCTTCGGTCGCACTGATTCCCGTTCCTTTGGGTCAGTTGGAGTACGAGCTTGCCTTTCTGCAGCACAAGGTGGCGGGGCGCGACCCCGAGTGGGAGCACCGGTTGAACAAGCGCCTGGCGGCGCGCGGCGAGCTGGCGGCGTGTGCGCATCCGCTGTTTGAGGCGGTTCCGGGCGCTATTGAGCCCTGGGAAAAGACGAAGGACTTTTAGACAGAAGGATTTCTAAGAAGGTGAGCATAGTAATGCCCCGGCGGAACCCTTGCGGGTGCCTGCCGGGGCATCGCTGTATGTGTGGCTAAGCTGTATGGAAACAAGCATCTCAGCGCATTACAGAGCGCTGGAAACAGCTTGGCACGGGGTCTACCCCAGGACCTTCACCTCAGAGTCTTTACTTGGTGGTTAGTGCGGGCTTATTCTCCTTCACGATTGCGTCAAGCATCTTCAGGTTGAAGTCCACACCCAGCTGCAGTCGACCCGCCGCAATGAGATCGGCCATGGCGGCAAGTTCAGCCATGTAGAGCGGGTTTTCGTAGCGCATATCTGGGTTGCAGCACTGGCTCTTCATCGTCGGGTGACGGGTCAGTCGTCCTCGTCTTCGAGGTCCCCTAGCACTTCGAACGGCGACTCGACGTCGCCGCGCCAGGCCTCCAGGCCTTCGCGCACCGCGAGCACCGCCACGACCAGCGCCGCGACCGAGTCAGCCCACCACCAGCCGAACAGGCTGTCGAGGACGAGGCCGATGAACACTGCGCCGGAGAGGTAGATGCACAGGATGAGCTGCTTGGCGTCGGCCATCACGCTCTTGGAGCCCAGCTCCCGCCCGGTGCGGACCTCAATCCACGCCAGCAGAGGCATGACGACCAGGCTCAGCGCGGTGATACCGAGACCAAGCGGGCTGTGGTCGGGGCCCTCCTGGCCGACCAGGGCCAGCACCGCGTCGATCGAGACGTAGGCCGCCAGCGCGAAGAACGCGATGCCGATGGCCTTGACGGTGACCGTTTCCCACCGCTCAGGGTCCTTGCGGGTGAACTGCCAGGTGACGGCCGCGGCCGAGAGTACCTCGACAACCGAGTCGAGCCCGAAGCCAATGAGCGCCGCGGACGAGGCGAGGACGCCTGCCCAGACTGCGACGATTGCCTCGATTACGTTGTACGTGATCGTGAAGCCAACGATGAAGCGGACGCGCCGGTGCAGCATCGCGCGGCGCGCGGTGGTCAGGGTCTCGCTCATGCCCCCGCCGCCGTTCCACAGCAGCCCGACACCGAGCATGCCGGGTCGATGCACGGCGCGGCCTCGTCCACCGCGAGCGTGACGTCGATCAGGGACGTCAGTGCCGCGGCGAGGTGCGGGTTGGCGATCTCGTAGCGCGTCTGGCGGCCCTCGGGCTCGGCAACGACGATTCCGCAATCGCGCAAGCAGGTCAGGTGGTTGGACACGTTCGAGCGGGTCAGCTCCAGCTCGCGCGAGAGCACGGCTGGATAGCTCGGGCCGCTGAGGAGGGTCATCAGAATCCGGGAACGTGTCGGGTCGGCCATGGCGCGGCCGAGCCGGTTCATGACGTCGAGGTGTGAAGCAATAGTCAGCATACGATGACTATACAGTGATAACTGACCGATTGTCCACTTGTGCGGGCTGCCGCACGTGCTCCGCACCCTTGCCCTCAGGAGGCGGCAGAGTTCGCGATCATCAGCGACCACCGCCCATCACGGAAGCGACGGCGGCACGCGGCGAGCTGGCGGCGTGTGCGCATCCGCTTTTCGAGGTGGTTCCGGGCGCTATTGAGCCCTGGGAAAAGAGGAAGGCTTTCTAGACAGGGGGACTTAGAACTTCTGCATCTAAAAACCTTTGCACAAGCTTTTAAAGCGCGGTAAAGCCCCGCTCCCAAACGATGGGGGCGGGGCTTTTACGATGGCAACAGAGTGCTGTCTACTACACCGGGTAGCGCCGGAGCAAGTCACGTATGACACGCGATGCACCCGGACCCTATCGACTGAGTGTGAAGGTACAGGGCTTGAAAACCATTATGTTTGCGCGTGATCTGACAGATTGTTAATTACTGTCTGCGCCGAACGTCGGATCTAACAGAATCCCTGTTTTCTCACTCTCAGCTCTCTAATGTAGAAGACGTCTGCATTAGCACTTACGAATAGTAGAGGTGGTCTGCAGCTCGTTATTCAGCTGAACGTTCGGCACCTCAGCACCCGAATAGGTGATGGTAGCCGAATCTACCTGAGAGGTCAGGGTGAAGCTATCAAAACCGTATCCCCCGTAAACTTCAATCACACCGGGCAGAATATAGACCTGGCCGTAGTACTTAGAACCAGACTGGGTCAGGGTGTAGTCCTTGCTGGTGGTGTAGGTAATGGTGCCGGTAAAGGTTGCGGTACCGTCGCCGTTATCCTTGATGGTCGGCGCAGAAGCATTCCACGTGCCAGCCACATTCGCGTTGCTCAGGTACTTAGCGTTAGTAGCTGGCAAATCGTTCAGACGGCCGGTGAGAGGCTTAGTCCAATACTGAGTAGTTCGCGCAACGCCAATATGGTTGACAGTGTACTGCCAGTTGGAGGTAGTCGAGAGAAGTAGGGTCACCTTGGTGCTAAAGCGTGCGCCCGCCTTCAGAACCGCCTTAGAACCGGGCACGTAACCGGTACCAGTCTTTACTGCGGTGGTGGGTACAGAGAACCAGAAGCCGGTCGCGCTAGTATAAGAGCCGTCACGACCGCTACCAATGTTGGTCACAGGAGTGTAGCTACCCGCACCAACCTTCGACATGCCAGAACCCCTGACGCAACCTTCAGAAGTAACGTTCATGGTCGGGGTGTAGGTACCACCGTTAGCCCAGTATGCCTGGGGGGTGGTGGGTCCATCAAAACCAGAGTTATCGCTCTGGGTATAACCCGGAAAACCACCATTACAAATGGTGGTCACGAAGAGACCGTATTCACTGCCAGCGGTGTTACCGGTGCTCGCCGCGTATGCCGGAACGACGGCGGATGCAGCGATAACGGGGGTCGCCCAGGCTGCACCGGCAGCCAACTGGCGACGGCTCAGACCGGACTGCTGAGCCTCGGTGGACGATTTTTCAAGGGTCATGAGGAGTAGTCCTTAATCTTGTACGTTGAGTGATAATTCACGATGCGCTACCGAAGATGCTCCGAAGGGCAGCCGTAGGAAGAAATGCTCGCCCGCAAGATCATTTTTATCCTTAGGTGAGCGTCTGGCTTACCCACTCCGCAATGCATGATTATCGCTGGAGAATCCTGGGTGGCGTATTAACAATAGACAAAATCCAACGATATTGAAAGTGCATTATGATGTGTTGGTGAAAATAATTTGCATTACGCGCCTTGAGCGATTTATTTTCACCAGGGAAGATGCGTGGCTTTAATCTGACACGCAATACATAACAGCCCTTCACCAGGAACCTAAACCCAAATAAACCCACAAAACCTCCCCCCATCCCCTCAGAAAACCAACATTGACTTTTAAGTAAAGGGGGAAACTTTTTCTACCTCTATGATATTCATCACTTACCACCTGTTGAAGTTAAACATCCTTCAACAAGCTTGCCCTACATCACTCAATCACCAAGTCAGATGACTTTATGAAGCATAACCTACTCCCTATTTTAAATGATTCAAGGGCATGTCATAACAGGATCAAGCCCCCCTTTGGTAGTCAGCGCGGGCTTAATCTCCTTCACGATTGCCTCGAGCATTTTCAGGTTGAAGTCCACGCCCAGCTGGTTCGGGATGGTCAGCAGCACGGTGTCCGCCGCCTGAACCGCTTCATCACGGGCAAGTTCTTCGGCAATATCCGCCGGGTCACCAATGTAGCTACGACCAAAGCGAGAGAAGCTGTTGTCGATAATACCGGTATAATCCTGCGAGTCCTCCGCGGCGCGGCGACCAAAGTAGCGTGCCGAGATTTCATCAATAATGGGCAGCACCGAGCGAGACACCGAAACACGCGGAACACCCGAATTACCCGCCTTCACCCACTCGGAGCGGAAGAGGCGAATCTGCTGCGCCTGCTGCTGATCGAAAGGAATGCCCTTATCCTCCAGCATCAGGGTTGAAGACATGAGGTTTAGGCCCTTCTGTGCGGTCCACACGGCAGTGCTATCAGTGCCTGCACCCCACCAGATGCGGTCACGCAGCCCCGGCGACTGCGGCTGGACGGGGGCGTACTTACCCGCCACGCGAGCACTGGGCGCCATGCCCCCACCCTCAATTGCCTTGAGGAAAATATCAAGGTGGCGGCGCGCCATGTCGCTCTCGTTTTCACCTTCTGCCGGGTAGTAGCCGAAGCTCTCAAAACCGCGGATGACGGATTCGGGCGAACCTCGGGAGACACCCAGCTGCAATCGGCCCGCCGCAATGAGGTCTGCTGTAGCGGCAAGTTCCGCCATGTAGAGCGGGTTTTCGTAGCGCATATCAATGACGCCGGTGCCGAGCTCAATGCGTTCGGTCTTGGCCGCGATTGCAGAGAGTAGCGGGTAGGGAGTTGCCTGCTGTTGGTCGAAGTGGTGCACGCGGAAGAACGCGCCGTCCAGTCCGATATCTTCGCCACCTACGGCGAGGTCGATTGCCTGGTGCAGTGATTCTGCGGCGGAGGGTACACGGGAGCCGGGGACCTCAGCCCAGTGGCCGAAGGAGAGGAAGCCGAGCTTCTTCTCGTCGCCGCGCTTAGGTTCGAGGTGGCTGATGCGAATGGATTCGTCGAGCTGCGGGTCGAGTTGCGGAGTGCCGGGGTTGTTCATAGTTTTTCCTTTGTGGGTTGCGCTCGGGCTTACGTAGTACCGGGCTGGTGGTTTAAATTTAAACCCCAATACTTTACAAGTCAAGTACTTATTGCGGAGTATTACGCACAGAGCAGCGCTCCCCTTCACCGCACGTATCACCCACCCCAAACCCAAAAAAGGGACACAGAAAAGCCCAGCAGCACGAACACATCGCACCACCGGGCCCTTCCTAATCAACATCTAAAACTGCAACTATAACGACAGAAACAAACTGCCCTAGGAACGCTTCGCCAACGGAACCCACAGCTCCATACGGTAATCAGCCGCCTGCATATCGCCGCGACCGTACACCTCAAGACCACCCACCGGGCGGTACTGCGGATTCTTCGCGAAGAACGCCTCCTCAAAGCTCGCAAAACCAGCCGGAATGGACTCCGAAATCGGGCCGGTCACCTCAACCACCGCATAGGTACTCGCAGGCAACTCCAACACGCCCAGACCAAGCTTCACCGCGCTCGCCGGCTCCGACACCAGGAAGCCCGCTGTGTAGCGGACCTGCCCCTTCGGGTTCGGCTGAGTGCACACACCCAGGTACTGGGTCACATTCAGAACATCCAGCATCGCCGGGGACGCCTTCTGATTCAGCTCATCCCACAGCGAGGAGAAGTCGCCATCCAGGGGGAACACCTGCGAAACCCCGGCAACAATCAGCGCCGGGTGCTCCTCAATGCGAGGTTCAGAAATCTGAATCGCACCGCCCTTAGCGAATGCCATTAGGCATTCACCTCAGCTGATTCACGGTCCACCGAGCACTCGGGCACACAGTGGCGCTTCGCGTCATCAGCTGCGCACTCGGGGCAGAGCAGAACCAGCTCACGACAAGAATCATTAGAGCAGTTCTCGAACTTATTAGATGGAGCGCCGCACTGTTCGCACTTGCCGATGGTGACGGTGTCCGGGGTGAACTCCATGTGCATACGCTTGTCGAAGACGTAGAGCGAGCCTTCCCAGAGTTCCTTATCGCCGTACTTCTCGCCGTAACGCACGATGCCGCCGTCAATCTGGTAGATCTCCTTGAAGCCGCGGTTCTTCATGAGCGCGGAGAGAATCTCGCAGCGAATACCACCGGTGCAGTAGGTGACGACCGGCTTGTCCTTAATGTGGTCGTACTTGCCGGACTCGATCTCGCGGATGAAGTCATGGGTGGTGCGCACATCGGGAACGATAGCGTTCTTGAACTTGCCGATCTTCGCCTCGAACGCGTTACGGCCGTCGAAGAAGACCACGTCGTCGCCGCGCTCTTCAACAAGCTTGTTAACCTCTTCAGGCTTCAGGTGCACGCCGCCGCCAACGACACCGTTCTCGTCCACCTGCAGCTCGTCGGGAGCACCGAAAGCCACAATCTCATCACGTGCCTTCACGGACAGGCGGGGGAAGTCTTCCGCGCCACCCTCGGACCACTTGAACTCCATGTTCTTGAAGCCGGGGTACTTACGGGTTTCCTTGGTGTACGCCTTGACCGCGTTGATTTCGCCGCCGAGGGTGCCGTTAATACCGTGCTTGGAAATGAGGATGCGCCCGCGCAGGCCGAGCTTCTCGCAGAGGGCACGCTGCCAGAGCATGACCGCCTGTGGGTCGGCGATGGGGGCGAACTGGTAATACAGAATAATCTTATTTTGAGCCACGAAACTATTTTATCGTCATATACGCCTAAAGCATGCAGATTTTTTGATACATGCGCGCTGGCTACGGGGTCGGCAACACAAAAGCGGTACCGGGGCGGGGTTCGGGCTCAGAGTTAGGCTCGGGGTCGGGGCAGGAGCCGAGCGGATTCAGCGCCAGATTCCGAGCCGTCGTTCAGGGCAGTGCATGACCAGAGGCAGGTCGGGGTGTAGCCGGCCGCTCTACAATGGAACCCATGCCGCACAGCACCCCTTCGCAGAGCACCAACCAGCAGCCCGAACAGCAGCCCACGCACCAGCCCGAGCAGGGGCATGCGGCGCGCCCAAAAACGCTCCGTTACCGTGAGCTGCCCACGAGTGCACAGCAGGTGCTGGCGCCCCTCCTGCCGGAGGCGGAACACACCGGAACCCTGCCCGAGCAGGTAACCCATATTCACACTATCGCCGCTAGGGAGGCGAGCTACGCACCGTGGCCGCAGTGGTTGCATCCGCGTGTGGTGGAGGCTTTTGAATCACTCGGCATTGCCGAGCCCTACGCCCACCAGGTGCAGGCAGCGAACGCTGCCCATGCCGGTCTCGATGCGGCGCTGGCGGCGAGTGCGGCGCGCTACGGCTGGCAGGCGGGGCGCATCGAAGCTGAGCGTATTGAGGGGTCGGCGAAGGCTCCGCACGCCGAAGACGCAAAAAGTGCAGGCAGCGGCGGACACGTGATTGTGGCGACGGGTACCGCCTCGGGCAAGACCCTGAGCTACCTGATGCCCACTCTGGATGCTATTTATCGCGCATTGTACGGTGAGCCGGTGAGCTCAACTTTCTCGTATTCTGGGGTGGAAAACCTTAATAATAGAGCGAATATTCTCTATATTTCGCCGGCGAAGGCACTCTCCGCCGACCAGCTCACCGCCCTCACTTCCTACAACCTACCCGGACTCCACGCGGCAAGCTACGACGGGGACACCCCCATCGGCGAACGCCGCTGGATCCGCGAACACGCCAACTTCATTCTCACCACCCCGGACATGCTCAACTACTCAATTCTGAGCAATCACCGGCAGTGGGCGTCCTTCCTGCGCGGACTGCGTTACGTGGTGCTTGACGAGGCGCACAGCTACCGCGGCGTTTTTGGTGCGCATATCGCCAACCTACTGCGCCGCCTGCGCCGCGTCTGCGCACTCTACCGCACCGTACCCGTGTTCTACGGCGCCTCCGCAACCAGTTCCAACCCGGTCGAGTCTTTCTCCAAGCTCATTGGCGTGCCACAGCAGGCGGTCACAGCCATTACCGAGTCCACCTCCGCACGCGGTAAAACCACCGTCGCGCTCTGGGAGCCTGAATTCATGCCACCCAAGGCGCACGATCAGCTCGCCAAGGATGCCCGCAGCACCCAGCAGCAGGCGGTCCAGTCGAAGGCCGAGCAGGAGGCGCCGCGCCGTGTCTCCCCCGTGGAGCAGGGCGCGCAAATGCTCACCGATCTGGTGCTTTCCCGCACCCGTTCCCTGGTTTTCGCCGGTTCGCGCCGCAGTGTAGAAAACCTCTCACAGAAGACCCAACGCTACCTCGACGAGGTGGAGGCGGGCCTCGCCCACCGCGTCGCTGCATACCGCGCCGGATACACCCCCGAAGAGCGCCGCGAACTCGAACGCAAACTCCGCAACGGCGAACTGCTCGGCTTGGCCAGCACCTCCGCACTGGAGCTGGGCATTGACATCTCCGGACTGGACGCCGTACTCGTGGCGGGCTGGCCGGGCACCCGCGCCTCCTTCATGCAGCGCGTGGGCCGCGCGGGTCGAAGCGGTCAGGACGCGCTCGCCGTGCTCATTGCCGACGACAACCCGCTCGACACCTACCTGGTGCACCACCCGGAGGCAATTTTCGGGCAGGAGGTTGAGGCAACCGTTTTCGATCCGACGAACCCGTACGTGCTCTCCCCGCAACTGTGCGCCGCCGCGCAGGAGGCACCCATCCGCGCCGAAGAGCTGTCCCTCTTCGGGCCGCACACCGCCGCCCTGCTTGATCGACTGGTACAGCAGGGGTACCTGCGTCGCCGCCCGGACGGCTGGTACTGGACGCACGCCGAATCAGCCGCTGACCTGGTCGATATCCGCGGCACCGGCGGCGGACCCTACCAGCTCATCGACACCGAAGACGGCACCGTGGTTGGCACCATGGACGCCGCACACGCCATGAGTCAGGGGCACCCGGGCGCAATCTACATTCACCAAAGCGCGCAATACGTGGTCGAGTCCCTCAGCGAGGGCGAGCGCGTGATTCTGCTCAGCCGCGTCTGCCCGGACTACTACACGCGCGCCATTGAGAGCACCGAGGTGCGTATTCTGGCAGAGCGTGCGCGGGTTAGTTACGGTACGCAAAATGTTGGGAAAGCGGTTCCCGGCGAACCTGCTCCCGGTGATCCCACTCCTGGAGAGCATATTCCCGAAATCTCTATCCCCGAGATTGACACGCAGCAGCTCGCCCCGCTCACCATGCACCGCGGGCAGGTTCAGGTCACCGACCAGGTCACCGGCTACCGGCGATTCTCCGTCTACGGCGGCGAATACCTGGGTGAAGAGGCACAACCCATGCCACCGGAAGTACTCATGACCGAGGCGGTCTGGTTCACCTTCGAGCCCAGCTATCTGTTCGGCGCGGGCGTGACCGAAGAGGACGGCCCCGGCACCCTGCACGCCGCCGAGCACGCCGCCATCGGACTGCTGCCGCTTATCGCCACCAGCGACCGCTGGGACTTGGGCGGACTCTCCACGCTGCTTCACGTGGACACCGGCAGGCCCACCATTTTCGTTTACGATGCTGCACCCGGCGGCGCGGGCATTAGCGAGCGCGGCTTCAACGCGGTTGCGCAGTGGCTGAGCGCAACCCTCGAAGCGATTGAAAGCTGCGGATGCGAAAACGGCTGCCCTTCCTGCGTGCACTCGCCCAAATGCGGCAACCGCAACGAGCCGCTCAGCAAGCACGGCGCACGGGCGCTACTGACGGCGATGCTGCAGAGCATTGTGGAGGCGTAGGTTACTGCAGGAGGCGTAGGCGTACTGGGATGACAACTACCGATGAGCGTAAATAGCCTAGTCGGCTATGCTTTCTGGCGCAGGCGGGTTTTCTGACTCGGGAGGTTCGGGGGCTGAGTTCTGCTCAGCTTCCAGCTCTTCCTCCAGATCGGCAACCTCCGCAGAACTCAGCTCCTCCGTGCTCCCCGTCGCGTGTTCTTCTTCGGGGCGCCCTTCTTCGATGTACTCAGCCCCGGCGCGGGCACGCACCCTCGCCGGACCCAGCGTGCCCATGGGGCCTGCAACCGGGACGACGACCGTCACCTCCACCGTTTCGGGGCGATCCGGAAAAGTGCAGGATTCCAACTGCGCGCCGTAGCGTTCGGCAAGATTCGCAGCAACCGCACACGGGTCCCCCTCAGTGAGCCCGCGGTAGGCGTCCGCTGCCGCAAGCGCACTCAAATCAGCGGCTGCGGACGCCCTGCGGTTCGCGGACGCCACCCCGATGAGCCCGGCAATCACCACGGTCAGAACCAGTAGCGCGGCAATAATGGTGAGGGCGAGGACGGTGCCGCTACCCTCTTCGGTGTGTTCTTCCGCGTACCGGGCAAGGACCGAGCTTTTATTCACCATCATCGCCGGTACTTTCTTCGCTGCTGGCGCCACCTTCAACGCGGGCGTGGGCGTCCGCCCGCAGTACCCAGCCGGTTGCTGACCCGATCAAGCCGGGGGCGGGGCGGCTCACCTGCACGTGCACTTCTCGGACTCGACCCACATCCGTGGCGACCACACCATCAGAAGCGGCAGCATCAGGAGAAACGGAAATCTGCACCCTCTGCGCGGGGTCGACGCGACTGACGGCGGAGCGAATCTGCGCCTCGGAATCTCCGCGGGCGGCAGCTCGTGCAGCCGTTCGCGCGGACTCCTCTACCTTGATCTGCGCAACACCCGTGGAGGCGGCACCCAGGCAGAGGGCGAGCACCACCGTCACGGCGGGTAGGGCGACCGCAAATTCGGCGGTAATCACGCCCTCTTCTGCGGGGCTCTTACGCGGGGTCGAGGGTGCCGGTTCCGCCCCGGCTTTCCCCGCGGAGCAGGTGCGCCACAAAGCACCCAAATTCACATGATCGTTCATTCTTTATTCCTCCCTTCTGACTTGATTTTCCAAAGAACCTAGCATCTAGGGCAAAACCCTACGGAGGGTTTTCTGATACCCCTAGAACAGTCCCGTATTGCCCGCAATCGACAGGGCGTTACGCACAATATCCAGGAGCATGGAACGCACCTCATCTGACTTGAGAATCAGCACCAGCAGACCCGCAAAACCGACCGCCGCAAGCATCACAATGCCGTACTCTGCTGTGGAGGCACCTTCCTCAGGATCCCCCGTCGGGGCGTACTCTTCGAGCACTTTGTCGCCGCTCCCAGCGGGTACATGTTCGGCGCAGCCGGGCGCGTGCTCACCCAGACTGCGGCAGGTGGCGCCACATTCGTCCAGGGTGCAGCCCTCGGCGAGCGCGCGGGCAATAGTCAGCGCCTGCTCGGGGTTCAGGTTGTTCGTGTTCATATCAATCTCCATTTCGTGAGGGTCAATCTTAGGGCCGGTGTGGTTCAGCTCAGCATCGCTAAAAAGCTCAGGGCATTCTTCGCGCAGCTGCTTCATGGTGGTTGCGATGGCAATGGACAGCGGTACGGGACCCAGAATGGTCTGCGTTTCTGCATCGGGTACGGCGGGCTGAATTTCAGACGGAGCGCCGACCGGAGTATTTACCGGAGCGCCGACAGTGTGCAGGTCGTGGCGGATTGCTTCGCAGAGGGTGTTCGTCATTGGTTTTCCTTTCGTTACGCCCTGAATATTCGGGGCGGGGCGGGTGCTCATCCGCGTTGACGGCAGATGGGCGAGGGTCTAAACTTTTGGGCATTTCAGCTAGCCAACAGCGCTTATACGCATGGTTCTTTAGCCGGTCAGCGTGGGCAGTAGCGAAATGAGGATGGGCACAATGCCCAAGCAAATAAAGGCGGGCAGCGAACACAGCCCGAGGGGCACCACGAGCGCTACTGAGAGCTTTCCGGCGGCGCGTTCTGCCGCACGGCGCTCGCTGAGGCGGTGCGCATCAGCAAGGGAGAGCAGCAGCGCCGTGCTGGGTGCACCACCCGTGTAGGCGGGGGCAAGCGCATCCCGCAGCTCGCCGAAGGTTCCCGCGGCGGAGCCTGACCAGGCACTCCCCCAGCCGCTGCCCATCTGTAGGCGCTGGCAGACCGTGTGCAGAGGTCGACTATTGAGTGCCTCGGCAAGGGTGCCCAGGGCGGCAAGCGGCGCAAGCCCAGCTCGCAACTGCGCGGCAAGTAGCTCCAGCACGAGAGCGGTATCAATGGGCACGGCACCGGCTGGTGAGGCAAGCTTTTCCGTCTCAGATTCAGCATTCGCTGTCCGCACACTCTCCACCTCCGCCCGATGCACCAGCGCGGCGGTCCAGCGGCGCCCGGCGAAGGCGAGCCCCAGCCCGAGCAAACCGGTGAGCACCCCGAGAATGGAGCCGGTCAGCACGCCCACGGGGTCACTTCCGATGAGCACACCCAACCCCAGGCCGAGCAACGGTAGCCAGGAGAGGATCCTGCCGGTGGCACGCGGCGCGGCGAGAGCGCTCTGTCGCCCCAGGAGCGCATCAATGCGTTCTTCGGCGTGTTCGGCGGCACGTTCCAGGCTCGTGGCGAGCGGCGCGCCGGCGCTCTCGCTCATACGCAGGCTCAGTTGCAGGTCATGCAGGCGTTCGCGGCTGTGCGGGCGCATCCGGCTGCTGTTTTCGAGTAGCTGGGCGCAGGCGAGGTGTGCGGGTGCGCCCCAGGAGGCAAGTGCGGCAAGCGTCTGCGTGAAACGGCGGATATCTTCGGCACAGCGCTTATGCTCGTAGTCTTCGAAAGAGAGACCTCGTACCCGTCGAGTCTGGGCGCTTTTCCTGGCACTTTTCCGGGCACTTTTCCGGACGGTTGTTTTCTTCGCGTGCGTTTTCCCTGCATCCGGCACCGGTTCATTCTGTCCGAACTGCGCAAACTGTCCGGAGCCCGGGTTGGCGTGCACCGCTTCCTGCAGGGGAATACCGGCGCGTAGGTTCAGTGCGAGGGTGCGTAGCATGAGCGGCCACATGCGCATTTCCTCGGCGCTGGCTGGCCCAGCTAGGCGCTCAGCCCAGCGCTCAGCCCAGCGTTCGCGAAGGCTTCCGTTACTCTTCTCGTTCTGCTTCATTGCTTCCTCCTTTCACATTTTTTGTTTCCCCTTTACGGAGTTAGTAGCCAACTTCAGAACCCACAGAAATACGCCTGACCTGCAGATACTCTTCGCTCCCCTCAGCTGCGGGGTGCAGGCTGTAGACGCCCTCGATACGGCGGCGTCCGTCCCGGTGTTCCAGGTGGATAATGCGCTCAAAAGCCGTCGCCGTATGTAGAGCGACCGTTCTACTGTCCAGTCCGGCGAGCGCACCCAGGGCGCACAAACGCAAGGGCACCGCCTGCGCGCTATTGGCGTGCAGGGTCGTTCCAGCACCGCGGTGACCAGTGTTCATGGCGGTCAGCAGGTGCACCACCTCCGCACCGCGGCACTCGCCGACCACGAGCCGATCCGGGCCCATACGCAGCGCCTGCACAATCAGCTCACCCAATCCAATTTCACCGACCCCTTCGGAGTTGGCGGCACGGGTTTTGAGGGCAATAACCTGTTCATGCTGCGGCGCGAGTTCTGCGGTGTCTTCGAGCAGGATGAGGCGCTCCTGCGGCTTGCACAGCCCCAGCAGGGCGTTGAGTAAGGTGGTTTTGCCGGTACCGGTACCTCCGCTAATGAGGAATCCGCGGCGTTCGGTCATCATGCGGTACAGGTAGGCGGCAGTCGCCTCATCGCACAGCCCAGCGGCCTGTAGCTGCGCTAGGGTGGGGCGCTCGCGGGCGGGTAGGCGCACGGAGAGCCGGGTGCGTTCACTCAGCGGCGGGATAATCGCATGGATGCGCCTGCCGTGCTCGTCGCTAATGTCAGCCGCCGGATGCGTGGCATCCAGCTGCCCGCCGTACCTGCGGATGAGCCGCTCAGCGAGCTCACGCACGCGCCGCTCATTGCCGAGGCTCAGCGCCACGGGGCGGGTGGTTCCGTTGATGCCCATCCAGATATCGCAAGGCGAATTCACGTAGATATCGGTGATGGTTCCGGCGCGTTGCCCCTCTTCAAGGAGCAAGTCGAGGGCGCCGAGGCCGTAGAGTTCCGTAGCGAGGTAGCGCAGCGCGGTCTGCCGGTTGACGGGCACGTATTCCACGCTGGGGTAGCTCCAGGAGACGGGGGCGGCTTGCACCGTTTTGGCGCGGAACTTTCGGGGCTTCACTACCCCCGTTCCCTCTTTGCTCGCGTTCCCCAGGTATCCGCCATCGATGGTGCAGATTGCCTCGTCCACGGCGTTTTCGAGAATCTCACTGAGGGGTTGGGGTTCTTGGAGTAATCCACCGTCCGCGGCACTCGCAGTGTTTGAGCTGCCTGCGGCAGTTCCCCCCTCTACAGGTGGGCGCTCCCCTGCAGTCTCAACACCAGCACTGAGCCCGGCGCTCAAACCACCCAGAGCGATAGCGCTCATCTGCGGCGATCGCAGGATCAGCTCGCGGGCGTGCAGGGCCACGGCGCGGGCGCGATAGTCTTCGGGAATGAGCAGGGCGGGCAGCGAGTGCGCGCGGATATCCGGCGCATACATGGTTGGACTCTGCGCGGTGCGGGTCGGGTAGCCGTTAGGGTTTGCGGTGTGGCTAGCTGTGTGCTCGGCGGGATTGTTGGAGGGGTTCATGACTCTAGGAGAGCATTGCGCCCGCCTCAATTTTTAAGAGAATGAGCGTTCTGTGGATAACTTCTCATGCACCCCGAATTATCCACAATGCACGCACCTCAAACGAACAAAACGCAGGCATCCGACGCTTTTATGACAAACCGCCTGTAAATTCTGGTGTTGGACACGCACCACCCGTTCTACCGACACATCCTCGATAATGGAAGAATGTACATTCTGCTCAGTCCTGCCACCGGCGCGGGTATTACCACCCAGACCGGCTCTCCCACGCACCCGGTCACCTCGGCTATTGCCGCGGGTGCGTCTTCGCGCGGTGCTCAGCCGGTGACCTCGTGGGGTGCTTTTCATTTTTCGGCGCCGACCGCTGAGCAGTTGCAGGACCCGACCTTTATTCCGCGGATTACGCGCGCTGACAGAGTAAGCGCGGCGAATCTTCCGGCGTATGTTCGAGAGGTAGAGCGGCAGGCGGCAGATTCAGCACAGGGGCGTTTTCCCCGCTGGATTTGGGCTGATACCCGCCACGTTGACCCGCTGCTTCTGCGCCGCGGGGTGCGGGTGCATCTGTGCCATGATTTGCGTCTGGTGCAGCGAATTTTGGTGACTGCCGCTACACATCCGAGCGGTTTTGTGGAGTACAGGCCGGTGCTGGATCTTTCTGATGTGTGTGAGGCGGTGGAGCCTCAGGGGTATCTGCCGGTGGCGCGGCAGATTCAGGGTCAGGAGGAGCTGTTCGGTGCTGATTTTTTGAGTGCACCCGCTACCAACGCCACCCAGTCCCCCGCAGATTCCTCCCCCGATTTCCTTGAGGCGGCGCCTCATGAGCCTTTTGCCCCGCAGTTGGCGGCGGGCCCGGTGACTCTGCTTCCGGAACATCCGGTGGTGCGCGTGCTGATGCGTGAGTGGCTGGCGCAGGCACGCGCTATCGGTGCGTCGAGGCACCCGGATCGGCTGCGTCTTTTGGCGGCGGCTGAGTCTGCCGGCGCGTTGGTGGCGGCTGAGATTGGCTATTACGGCATCCCGTTTAATGTGCAGGCGCATCATGAGCATCTGTGCGAGTTGTTGGGTCCGCGCCCGGTGCTTGGGGAGCGTCCGCAGAAGATGCAGGAGTTGGCGGAGCAGATTCAGCGCATGCTATTTATGCCGTCGTTGAACCCGGATTCGCCGCAGGATCTTTTGCGCGCTCTGCAGTCTGCGGGGGTTTCGGTGAAGTCTACGCGCTCGTGGGAGTTGAAGAGTTGGGCGGATGCGATTCCGGCTCAGCGGGAAAAGCGTTGGGCGCTGATTGACCCGATTCTGCGCTATAAAAAGCTGTACCGCATTTGGACTGCTAACGGCTGGACGTGGGCTGATACCTGGGTTTCTGAGGGTGCGTTCCGCCCGCATCTTGAGGTGGGTGGCGCCGCGACCGGGCGCTGGGGTGCTTCCGGCGGTGGTGCGTTGCAGCTGCCTGCGGAGATTCGTCAGGCGGTCCAGGCGCCGGAGGGTCAGGTACTGACTGTGACGGATGGCTCGCAGATTGAGCCCCGTATTCTGGCGGCGTTGAGCCGTGATGAGGCACTCGCTTCGGCGGGTCGTGGCGCTGACCTGTATGCGGGTATTGCCGAGTTGGCACGTATGAAGGGTGTGGGTTTGACGGAGCGTTCCCACGCGAAGGTGGGCATGCTGGCGATTATGTACGGCGGACGCAGCGGTGAGATTGGTGCCCTGTTACCGCATGTGGCGGAGCTTTTTCCGCAGGCGATGGAGTTTACAGAGCGCGCGGCTCGTATTGGTGAGGCGGGCGGTCAGGTGACGACTTTTTTGGGTCGTACATCCCCACCGGTGGATGAGCGTTTCCGTAAGATTGTGTCTGATCGGTCTTCACCTGCGGCTGAGTCGCGTGCAGTGTCGACTGCGCGTGCTCACGGGCGTATGACCCGCAATTTTATTGTGCAGGGCACAGCAGCTGAGTGGGCTCTGTGTTGGATGGGCGCGGTGCGTTCTCGTCTGTTGTCGGAGCGGATTTTTGGTATGCCGATGCGCACCCGCATTGTGTATTTTTTGCACGATGAGCTTCTGCTGTGCGGTCCTGAGCTGGAGGCCGATCGTGTGGAACGTATTGTGCGTGAGGGCGCTGCGGAGGCAGCACGTCTGCTTTTCGGTCGGGTTCCAGTTGATTTTCCGGTGTCGGTGGCTCGGGTGCGCAACTATGCAGATGGTAAATAATCAGCGGTAAATAATCAGCCGCACATAAGCGGCACCATACAAGGGTGAAAATAGGGGCGGTAAGTAGCTTCATCCAAGCTATCTGCCGCCCCTATATGCGCACTATTCTGCACCCTAATATCCGCTGGTCAGGCACTTATTCCAGTCGGTTTTTATTCCACTCGATTTTTATTCCTCATAGCCGGGTGCCGGGCGCATCTTTTTTGTATCCCAGGGCACGGTCCAGCCGAGCGAGTCGAAGATCCGGTCCAGCAGAATCGCGGTGAATCCCCACACGGTGAATTCCTCGCCGCCGGGCATATGCACCTCGAAGGCGGGGGTGCGGTGTGAGGTGCGGCCGCGTTTGACGTAGGCGGTGTGCCGGTTAGCGGGGTTGAGCAGATCACGCACGGGCACGCGGGCGATGAGCGCGGACTCGTTGTGGTCGACGACTTCGACGGGCACGGGGCTGTTCCACCAGCCGATGACGGGGGTGACCATGAAGTTGCTGATGGGTAGTGGCAGGGTGTGCAGCTGGCCGAGGATCTGCACACCGGCGGGGTCGAGCCCGGTTTCTTCGACCGCCTCGCGCAGGGCGGCTATGTGGGCGACGGGTTCGCCGGTGGTTGCTGCGAGTACGTAGTCTTCGGGATCGATTTTACCGCCGGGGAAGGCGGGCTGACCGGCGTGTGAGCGCAGGGTTGCGGCACGCACGAGGAGCAGTACATCCAGGTCGGCGCTAACGTTCTCGGGGCAGCCTTCAAATTCGCCGGTGGAGGGCGAGTTGTCGAGCACGCCGAAGAGAATCAGCACGGCGGCTTCTTTGCTCAAAGGGCTGGCGGGTGCGCTGCGCAGCAGGGCTTGGACGTCGAATTCCACGCCGCCATCTGCGAGAGCCGCCAGTGCCTGCTGGGCGGGGTGCTGTGCATCCTGCTCCGCCTGTTCAGGTTGTACCTCGGGTGCGCTCATCTGTGTACCTCTCTTCTGCGCGGCTGTATTCCGGTTTGGTTCAGTCGCCGTTAGGCGCTGAGCGGGTAGCCTTCTGCCATGAGTTCGCGGCGGGTTGCCCCCTGCAGGAATCGCAGGTGCAGGTCTTCTCGACCGGGTGCCATTTCGTATTTCATGAGTTTACGTGCTGCTTGTTCGTTCGTCTCCCCGGCTCCATAGGACGGGCAGAGATCGGCGACAGGGCATACGCCGCAGGCAGGCTTTTTGGCGTGGCAGATGCGGCGGCCGTGGTAGACCACGTGGTGTGAGAAAAGCGTCCAGTCCTTGCGTTCGATGAGTTCGGCGACGTCTTTTTCGACTGCTTCGGGGGCGTCTGCGGTGGTGAACCCCATGCGGCGGGCGAGGCGGCCGAAGTGGGTGTCTACGGTCAGTCCGGGCACGTCGAAGGCGTTTCCGAGGACCACGTTCGCGGTTTTGCGGCCGACCCCGGCGAGTTCTACGAGCTCTTCGAGAGTTGAGGGAACCTGCCCGTTGTGGCGTTCTACAAGCTGCTGGGAGAGGGTGACGATGGAGCGTGCCTTGGCGCGGTAGAAGCCGAGGGACTGAATGTAGGGTTCGACCTCTTCGGTACGTGCGGAGGCGAGCGCGGCAGCGTCCGGATAGCGTACGAAGAGTGCACCAGTGACGGAGTTAACGCGCACGTCGGTGGTTTGTGCCGAGAGCACGGTGGCGATGAGCAGCTCGAAAGGGTTGTCGAAGTCGAGTTCTGCGACGGCGTAGGGGTAGGTTTCGCCGAGGATGCGGTTGATTTTGCGGGCACGGCGCACGGTGGCGAGGTGGCTTTCGGGTGCGCGTGCATTGAGGCGGCGGGCGGCGGCTGCGGCTTTGAATTCGGGAACGAATCGGATCTGCAGGAGCGATTCGGTATTCTCTGCCGCAGTGTTGCGTGCTGCGGTATTCTGTACGTCTGCTGCGGGCTGGGTGGCGTTCTCGGTCATAGCGCGAGGGTACCGGGTTCAGGTGCGTGGGCGGTAGCGAGGTTCACCGTACTTGGCTCGCTCACCATCATTTTTCTGGGCAGTTCGCGTCGACTATCGCTCAGCGGGCGTCTGCTGTGCCACACTGGTTTTATGTCAGATACGATTTTTGTGCTTAATGGACCGAATTTGAACCTGCTTGGGCAGCGCCGCCCCGAGGTGTACGGCTACACCACTCTGCACGATATTGAGCGTATGGTGCGTGAGCGCGCGGCGAATCATGGTTTTGACGTTGAGTTTATGCAGTCAAATTATGAGGGGGCACTGGTAGATGAGATTCAGCGTGCTCGTACTCGTGGCGCGGCGATTATTATTAACCCGGCGGCGTACACGCACACTTCGGTGGCGCTGCACGATGCGCTGGAGGCCGCTGAGCTTCCGGTGGTTGAGGTGCACCTGTCGAATGTGCATCGTCGTGAGCAGTTCCGTCATCATTCGTTCGTGTCGCCACAGGCTACTGCGGTGATTGCCGGTGCGGGTGCGTACGGATACGTCATGGCGGTTGATTTCCTGTCACAGCACCTCGCGGAATAACAGTGCAGCATCTGGTGGAATAGCCCAGCGCGCCGCCTCCTTTCGTTAAATAGTTCAGGCTCCCGTTCCTTACTTGAGGGCGGGAGCCTGAACCTTTATCGCTATCTAGCGGCTGGTTACTTACGGCAGGATCCGGTGGAGACTGCGGCGGTGTTGTCGCCCCCTTCAGCCAGTGCCTGCTTGAGGGTGCTTGCGGTGACGGCGTAGCCGGCCTTACCGGTGGTTGCCTTACCGAAGATCACGCCGACCACGTTGCCGTTTTCGTCGAGGACGGGGCCGCCGGAGTTGCCGTGCTGCACGTCGGCTGCCAGCTGGTAGACCTGGCGCATGGCGTTGGCGCGGCCGGTGTCGGCGTCGATGGTCTGGGTGTTGCCGATGCCCTGCACGGTGGCGGGTATTGCTTTGAGCGGGCCGCCCTTGGGGTAGCCCATGAAGGTTACGAGGCTACCTGCGGTGGCGTTGTTGCCGATGCTCAGCGGTTCGAGCGGCAGCTTGGGGACGCTGATGAAGGCGATGTCCTGTTTGCTGTCCATGTAGACGACGGTGCCGGGCCAGGTGCGGCCGCGGGAGTCCTGTACTACCGGAGAGGTTACGCCGGCAACCACGTGTGCGTTGGTGACGACCAGGCCGTTATCAGCTACGAAACCGGAGCCGGTGGAGGTGTAGCCGCACTGCTCGGCAGCGCCCAGAATCTCAACCACGGAGGCAGCCGCCCGATTCAGTGCCGCGGATTCTACGGTCTGGGTGGGGGCACTGGTTTCGGGAGCGATGAGCTCGCTGACTTCCGGAATGGTCCCGAAGGCGAGCACATCATTGCGTACCGTATTGATGCGGTCCTTAACAATCTCGGGGGTGGAGGCGACCATCCAGGAGAGGGTCTTGGAGTCGCTGAGCGCAGTGTTAAGCTGCGGGATGGGTACGGTGCGCATGGAGATGGTCAATACGACCATGACCAGGGCGCAGGCGGCGAGGTTCAGCACGCCGCCGAAGAAGCGTTCAATTCCCTTGAGCGGGGTGATGTCGGTGACGCGGCGGATGGTACGTCCGGCAAGGAGACCGAGCCACTGTCCGATGGTCAGGCAGATGATGAGCACACTGACGGCGGTCATGAGGCTCCACTGGGATCCCACGGATGCTACTGCGAGGGGTACGAGCCAGGCTGCGGCGCAGACGCCCAGGCCCAGGCCGAGGAAGGTTCCGAGAGTGGTGAAAAATCCGCTGCGGACTCCGGCGAGGAAGTAGAGCAGCAGGATGATGGGGATAGCAATATCAAGCAGGTTGATGCCAGTCGTCATGACTAATTGCCTCCTTGGTGGGTAGAAGTGGTCACGGTGTGCTCATTGTGGTTGGTGTGGGCTGTGCCCGGTGAGTGTGGTGGCGCGTTAACACCCGGTGGTGGGTGCGGCGAGCTGGTATACCCGGGGCGTGGAGACAGTAGCTTCCTTGTCATGAGGGCGTCAGCATGCTTAGTGCCGATAAAAGTACACACCTGAATGCCTGATATTAGGTGGTGAACCTGTGGGGAAGCTTTGAATTTACTCGAAAGAAATAACTTTTGTTGCAAAGCTCGCTGTATCGGAATGCGTGAAGCGCTTTTTTAGGGTACGCTCATATCAGTTGAATATGTCACACCAGCTTGACCCTTCTCACATTTTAGATGTTGAGACGCATGACATCGGTTCGGGCTCACTCACTGAACATTTATGAGTTTCGGCTCATCACCTCATATCTAGGAGAACTTTATGGATCTCGAGATCCTCCGTCGTACCCCTCTCTTTGCTAACCTCGACGACGCAGCTTTCGCTCTGCTGACCGATGATATTCAGGAGATTGACCTCTCCCGCAACGCGGTCCTCTTCTACGAGGGCGACCAGGACGACCAGCTCTTCGCTGTGCTCTCCGGTAAGGTCAAGCTGGGTCGCACCGCCGCTGACGGCCGCGAGAACATGGTCGCAATCATGGGTCCCGGTGACGTCTTCGGCGAGATGGCTCTCTTCGATCCTTCACCCCGTTCGACCAACGCTGTGGCTGTCTCTGAGACTCGCCTGGCTGCCATCAAGCACGAGTCCTTCAAGCGTGCACAGCAGCTCGATCCCACTATCTCCGATCAGGTTATTAAGACTCTGGCTCGCCGCCTGCGCCACGCTAACGAGGCATTGGCTGACCTGGTCTTCTCCGACGTTCCCGGCCGCCTCGCTAAGGCACTACTGGACTTGGCTGATCGCTTCGGCCGCCCCGCGACCGACGGCGTGCTCGTTGCTCACGAGCTGACTCAGGAAGAGCTGGCACAACTGGTTGGCGCATCCCGCGAGACCGTGAATAAGGCTCTTGCCGAGTTCGTTTCCCGCGGCTGGATTCGCCTGGAGGCACGCGCAGTTGTCATTCTCGACCTGCCCCGCCTGCGCCAGCGTTCCCGCTAAAGCCTTTTTGCGTTAGGGCGTTCTAGGGCGCCTTCATTGAAAGACATGCGACTTAAATAGATTAGGAGCCGTTTCCCATGTAGAGGGAAACGGCTCCTGATTTCTTTCACGCTTTATCGTATGGGCGCGCATTGCGGCAGTTCGTTAGAACACACCCATTGCACCGGTGTACACGCTACCGGTGGTTGCCGGAACCACCTCGGTGAAGGAGAGCATGCACGCACCATTGTGGGTCACGAGCACGGGCTTCTTCACCTCAATATTACGGCGCTTGGACAGCCACGCCACGGAAGTCTGTGCCTTCGCCAGCGATTCAAGCATGCACATCACCCCGGGGGTAATAAGCTGGTCGAGGGTACGGCCCACCGTGTTGAACTGTCCGATGCGGTCGCCCAGTTCACTGGTGTCCTTGGCTTCAAGCAGTTCACGCACGTTCAGCCAGTCACCCCACACACCCTTACCGAGCAGTAGCTTCGGGTCCTGGCCCACGGGCAACGCCGTGGTGAAGTAGGCGATATCGTAACGCTTGAGGAAGAAATCCGGGGACTGCCAACGCGCGACCGGGCGTAGCAGATCAGCGCGTACGCTCAAACCGCTGGAGGTCAAGAAGTCAGAGAAGCTCTTCTCCTGCTTGGCAACTGCTTCACGCCACGCCATGAGCTCAGGGGTGCTAGAGCGCTCCACTACGTCCTGTTCGTCCTCGCCGGCAAGCAAAATACCAGTCTCTTCAAAGCATTCACGCACGGCAGCCATGACGCTGCGGCGTGCCTGCGCAATATCGGAGAAGTGGAATTGGTCCTGCCAGTAGTCGGCGCCGGGACCCACCCAGGAGGCAGACTCATCATCACCGGGAAGAGCCGTACCGCCGGGGAAAGCCACCACGCCCAACGGCGAACTGCCGGGGCGGTAGGTCAGAATCGTTTCAAGGCCGTTGTCACCATCGCGCACAAAAATGACGGATGCCGCCTGGCGCATCGTGCAGCCGGTCGCACCTTCGTTACCGCCTTCACGCCAACTTTCGGCTGCGGTGCGCATGAACTCGGGAATCGTGTAGAGACGCTGGATGCAGGAGGTTCGCGGGTTAGCCGCAGACTGGCGGCCGGTAAACATGCGGGGGCGTTCCACGCCTTCAGCCGGGGTGGGGGTGCCGAAGCGGCGTTCCTGCACCGGCAGGGGCAGAGTCTTGATATCCTGCGATTCGCCGGATCCGTGACCGTCGATACCGTTCACCGTCTTTTGGGCGCCACTTTGTGCTGCCCGCTGAGCCTGGGCAGCACGAATAGCAGACAGCGGCAGCGCGCCGGTGTACAGATTAGACATATTCAACAATGATCTCGACCTCTACGGGCGAGTCCAGGGGAAGAACGGGAACGCCGACGGCGGAGCGGGCGTGCTGGCCTGCCTCACCGAAGATTTCGCCGAGCAGTTCGGAGGCACCGTTAATGACGGCGGGCTGAGCGGTGAAGTTCACCTCGGATGCCACGAAGCCGACAACCTTCACGACGCGCTGCACGCGGTCCAGGTCGCCAATGACGGACTTGACCGCTGCCAGGGCGTTGAGCAGGCTGATACCCGCGTACTTCTTCGCATTCTCGGGGGTCACGAAGCCTTCAGCACCGGAGTCGGACACCTTACCAGTTTCGGGCAGGGCGCCCTCAACGAAGGGCAGCTGGCCGGAGGTGTACACGTAGGAGCCGGAGGTCACCGCGGGAACGTATGCGGCAACGGGGGCGGGTGCTACGGGCAGTTCGTAACCGAGTTCGCGGATACGTGCTTCAATACGGGATTCAGTCATGATTACTCCAGAAGGATGGCGGGTGATGGCACCCAAACGGTGATAGGGGAAATGCCGTAAATCTAAACGCTACTGATATTCAGGCAGCTGTTAAACGGCTAACCGGCGGCCTTCCTCATCTATTCCCGCGCTCCCCTAGTTAAAGGAGAGCCGGGATAGCGAGGTGACCGCCGGGTACGCTGCTCTTAGTCAGCCTTCTCGCGCTTAAAGTAGGCGATGGGGTTGCCCTGAGTCGGAGCGACCATGTTCGATGCGGGGGTTGCACCGGCAGGTGCGGAGGCACCGGGCAGCACGGTGACGAGCTCCCAGCCATCTTCACCCCAGTTATCGAGGATTGCCTTGGTCGTGTGGATCATCAGCGGTACAGTTGCGTATTCCCATTTCTTCATACCCTCTAGCCTAGCTTTCAGGGTCGAATAAGTAAAAGGGATTAACTATGGTTTCGGTCAATGTCCGGGGCTTTTTGGGGCTTTATTCTCAGCGCTGAGGCGCCCACCTCCCTGTGGGGCGGCGAGACGGGCTTTCTCTCACAGCTTCATGGGATAAACTGAATGAATGGCTTCATCTAAGAAAACCCGTGCGCGTCGCCGCCCGGGAGATTTTTTGCAGTTCCTCGCGTTCAGCGTGATTGCCGGTTTCCTCGCGGCAATTATTGTCGTACCCCCGGCAGTGAGTGCCGGTATGGTCGCGAACGCGTCGATGTCATGGTTCCAGGACCTTCCTGACGACATTGCCGATGGCATTTCCTCCCGTCCTTCTACTATTTACGCTGCTGATGGCAAGACCGAAATCGCAACCTTCTTTGAAGAGAACCGTGAACCGGTCAAGCTGGATCAGATTTCTCAGCACATGAAGGACGCTATCGTATCAGTGGAGGACCGTGACTTCTACAACCACGGTGCGGTCTCCGCTATCGGTATCGGTCGTGCGTTCTTGAACAACATCATTAACTCCAACAGCGGCCGCCGTCAGGGTGCATCTACCCTGACCCAGCAGTACGTTAACAACCTCATTGTTGACTCCGCTGTGGCTCGTGGTGAGGACGCTACCGCAACCCTGAACGGTAACAAGACCTACGCCGCAAAGATTCGCGAGATGAAGCTTGCGATTTCTATGGAGCAGAACAAGTCCAAGGACGAGATCCTTGAAGGCTACCTGAACATCGTGAACCTTGGCGGTTCGAACTACGGTGTTGAGGCTGCTGCACAGTACTACTGGGGTATTTCCGCTAAGGACCTGAACGTGGCACAGTCCGCGCTTTTGGCTGGTCTGGTGCAGGCACCGAACGTGTACGACCCGACCGTGAACCCCGAGCTCGCCCGTGAACGCCGCGACATCGTTCTGGGCACTATGCTCCGCGACGGCAAGATTTCCGACAAGGAATACAGCGACGCCATCGCCAGCGACATTAAGCTCAACGTCCATACCAAGTCCCAGGGTTGCTCCCTGGCAGGCGACAAGGCGTTCTTCTGCCGCTACGTGGTCAACTACCTGCTGCAGGATGAGTCCCTCGGCGCAACCGCTGAGCTGCGTAACACCGCCATCAAGCGTGGCGGCCTGAAGGTGATCACCACCCTGAACCCCGAGGCTCAGACCGCGGCAAAGCAGGCAGTTGACTCCACCCAGCCGGCAGCAACCAACTGGAACGACGTGAACTCCGCGCTGACCAGTGTTGAGCCCGGCACCGGCCGCGTCATCGCGATGGCACAGAACACCGAGCTCGGTAGCCCCGCAGACGCAAACGACCACTCCAAGACCGAGTACAACTACAACGTTGATAGCGCCTACGGTGGTACCCGCGGCTTCCAGCCCGGTTCAACGTTCAAGCCGATTATTCTGGCTCAGTGGCTCATCAGCGGCCGCGGCGCTAACGCTACCGTGAACGGCACCCAGCTGTTCTGGCCCACCAGCTTCGGCTGGAACGCCAAGTGCTACGACGGCGGCAAGTACTACTACACCGGTCAGCCGAACGGCTGGTCCTACAAGAACGCAGTCAACGGCGGCCTGACCTACGGTACCGCTGCATACGGTATTCGCCAGTCGCTGAACTCGTACCTGTACGGCATGCTCTCCCAGATTGACCTGTGCGATGTGCACGACCTGTCCATCAAGATGCACGCCCTGGATGGTACCGGCGAACCGCTGCACAGCATCCCCGACCTGGGTACCAACATTGGTGGTACCAAGTACGGTATCTCCCCGCTGACCAGCGCATCCATGTACGCTATCTTCGCTTCTGAGGGTAAGTACTGCACCCCGCGCCCCATCGAGAAGATCACCAAGACCAACGGTGAAACCATGAAGGAATACCAGAACCAGTGTGAGCAGGTTCTGGATCCGGACATCGCGAACGGTGTCAGCTGGGTTCTGAAGGGTGTTATCCAGCCTGGCGGTTCCGCTTCTCAGCGCGGTATTGGTCTGCCGAACGGTTCGGCTGCGAAGACCGGTACGAACGATAACTCCTCCCAGACCTGGCAGGTTGGCTACACTCGTGGCCTGTCCACCGCGTCTTGGGTTGGTTCTAACAACCTCGGCTTCCGTTCCCTGAACGGTGTGGGCATTAACGGTCGTGTTCTGAACTATGTGGATGGTGCGACCTACGCCGGTGCTCAGTGGCAGTCGTTCATGAAGACGATCGCACCGAAGTACAACACGAAGGACTTCACCACCCCCAGCGATAAGATTCTGTCGTACAGCTAGAATCACAGCTCATCAGCTGAAGCCTGAAAGGCGATTGATAATGTGTGAAAACGCAGTCAACGCCCGCGTCCCCGTGGCGGTCCCCGGCGCACGCGGCCCCTCCCCGCTCCTGAAGAAGGTAGCGGGGGCGGTAGCCGCCACTGCAGCCTTGGGGGCCGCCACGGCGGCGTATGGGCACTTTATTGAGCTGAACAATTTTCAGCTCCGCACCGAGTCCCTGCCGGTGTTGCCCGCCGGTAGTCCTGACTTCAGGATTCTGCATATTTCGGATATGCACATGATCCCGGGCCAGCAGAAGAAGATTGATTTCATGCACTCGCTAGCTGCCCTGGAGCCGGATTTGGTGATGAACACGGGCGATAATCTCTCCCACGTGGACGGTATGGGTCCGCTGCTGGAGGCGCTCGACCCGCTCATGGATTTCCCCGGCGTGTTTGTGCCCGGCTCGAATTGCTATTTCGCGCCCGTCTTCAAGAACCCGGCACGCTACCTGTGGCAGCCGCGCACCCCGCAGATGATTGAGGAGGGCTCGCGTGTAGCACTGCCCATTGAGCGGATGCACGAGGCGTTCGAGTCGCGCGGCTGGACGGGCCTGGTCAACCGCTACGATACGCTGAACCTTAAGGGTCTGCGTCTGGAGTTCTCCGGTGTGGATGACCCGCACCTGCGCTACGATGAGCACCCCGGCTTCGCTCCCGGCGCCTTCGATGAGGGTGAGGAGCCGAGCGTCCGTATCGGCGTGGCGCACGCCCCCTATATGCGTACCCTGCACCGCTTCGTGCAGGACGGTGCGCAGGCTATTTTTGCCGGTCATACGCACGGCGGTCAGGTCTGCCTGCCCGGCGGTCATGCCCTGGTCAGCAACTGCGATTTGCCGCCTTCGCGTGCGAAGGGTGTCAGTGAGCAGTCCGGTATTCCGGTTCAGGTTTCTGCCGGTTTGGGTACCTCTCGTTTTGCGCCGGTGCGTCTGTTCTGCCCGCCGGAGGCAATCCTGGTGACCCTCACGGCTCGCGATAAGGGTGAAGCCGCCGCTTCGAAAGGTGGCCGCCGCTAATGTCCGAGGCTTCTACAGCACGCACGCCTAAGCGGCGCCGCAACCCCTTCCTGGAGACCGCGAGCGAACCAACCCCCAGCCCAATCGACTACGCGCACGGTCAGCGTGCCCCGCACACCCTCGCCGCGTATGCGCGTCCGATTCGTGTGCGCTGGGGCGTGGGTCTGCTCGTGGCGTTCGGTGCCGGTGCCCTTGAGATTTCCATCCCGCAGGTACTGCAGATTATTGTGGATCATCTCTCGCAGAGCACCACCGAGAGCGCCATCTGGATTGCCGGCGGCCTGGTGCTTCTGCTGGGTATTGCGCATGCCTCCTTCATGTATTGGAGGCGCTGGCTGATTGTGGACCCGACCTCCACGATTGAGCTGTCCATGCGCATGAACTTCTTTGACCGCCTGCTCAGTGCCCCGCTTTCTCTGCTGGATCGTTGGCCCTCCGGTCAGTTGCTGACCCGCTCCATGAGCGATTTGGGGACGATTCGCCGTTGGTTGTCTTTCGGTATTGTTCAGATGCTGACTGTTGCGGTGATGTTCCTGGTCGGTGGCTTCTTCATGCTGCGTTCTTCGCCGTCTCTGGCGCTGGTGTTCGTGGTGACCGTGCCTATTCTGGTGCTGTCGCTGGTGAACTTCACCCGCAAGTACTACCGCGCTTCACATGAGATTCAGCAGATGACGGGCGACCTCTCCACCCGCATTGAGGAGTCGGTGCGCGGCATCCGCGTGATTAAGGCGCTGGGCCGCTCCCCCGAGCAGATTCAGGAATATTCCGAGTCGGTGGACGCCCTGCAGGTGCGCGAGTACGGCAGGTCGATGCTGGTGGCTCGTGTTGCCCTGTACCAGGGCCTGATTGTGGGTGTCTCCACGGCGGTGGCGCTGGCTGTGGGCGCTTCGCAGGTTGCGGCGGGCACCTTGAGCCTGGGCGCGATGACCGCCTACTTTGCGGTGCAGACGACCGTGCTCAGCCACGTGACGCGCTCGACCGCGCTGATGTCTGCCTATTTAAGCTATAAGGTGGCATTGGAACGCCACAACGAGGTTATGGACGAGCCCGGCTTTGAGGCGGTGCCGCTGGTTCGTGGCTCCGCGGCTGTGTCTGGGCCCGAGCATCCGCAGGGTGCTTCTGATTCGTCAACAGTAGCTGGAGTGTCTGCCGAGGGCGGCTCCGGGAAGGAAACTATGCAGTACCCCAGCGGTGGCGCAGTATCTGTCACTTTCGATCACGTTCAGTTCAGCTACGATGCTGCCGAAGCACCTGTTTCTGCTGAGGATACCGACGCGAACTCTGAGGTGAAGGCACCCGAGGTTTCGGTGCTGAAGGACGTAAACTTCAAGGTCTTCCCGGGTGAGATTCTGGCGCTGGTGGGTGCAACCGGTAGCGGCAAGTCGACCGTGCTGTCGCTGGTTCCGCGTTTCTACGAGCCGACCTCCGGTTCCCTGCGTTTTGGCACCCGAGATACCGCCGACATGTCTCTTGAGGAGGTGCGCGCCCAGACCGCATTCGTCTTTGAGGAGGCGGTACTCTTCTCCGGCACGGTCCGCGAGAACGTACTGATGGGCGTTGCCGAGCAGTACGAGCACGGCACCGAGGATGAGGACTACCCCGCCGCAGAAGAGCTGGAGGCGACCCTCCAGACCGCGCTGCAGCTGGCTGCGTGCGATTTCGTGGCGGAGCTTCCGCAGGGTCTGGATACCGTCATTGGTGAGGAGGGTCTGAGCCTTTCGGGTGGTCAGCGTCAGCGTCTGTCGTTGGCGCGCGCTTTGGCGAAGCGCCCCTCCGTGCTGCTGCTGGATGACCCGTTCTCGGCGCTGGACGTGAACACCGAGGAGCGTATTATTACCGGCCTGCGTGAGGGTCTGGAGGGCCTGGGCGGCGCTACTACCCTGTTGACGGCGCACCGCCCCTCCACGGTAGCTCTGGCTGACCGCGTGCTGCTGATGGTTGATGGTGCCGTGGTCGCTGAGGGCACTCACGCTGAGCTGATGGACTCTTCGGAGCAGTACCGTCAGCTGATGACGATGGAGGAGGGCTAATGGCCCATCATCGTCCGGCGGAGCCGCGGGAGCAGATGAGCCCGCAGGAGCGCGCGGAGACCCGTGAACGCTCGATGGCGCTGCTACGCCAGATGTTGCGCCCGCACCGTGGGGCGTTGGCTCTGTCGATTATTTCGGTGCTTTTGGTCTCGGGTTCCTCGGCGATTGCGCCGATTCTGATTGCCCGCGTCCTGGATAGTTCCATTGAGCCACTCAAGCAGGGTGACGTTTCTCCCCTGCTGACCCTGCTGGTATTTTTTGTGGCGGCTACCGCGGTGACCGCGATTTTTTCGTGGGTCAACGTGGCGTACACGGTGCGTGTGTCGCTGGGTGTGGTGGTGTACCTGCGTAAGCGGGTGTTCCGTCACGCGCAGTCGCTGAGCGTGTCGTTCCATGAGCGGTACACCTCGGGCAAGGTCATTTCGCGTTTGACCAGCGATATTGATACGGTCCGCAGCTTCTTGGACAGCGGCATCAGCCAGTTGGCGATTACCTTGCTGTCCATGGTGATTTCTGCGGTCGCTATTTTCCTTCTGGATTGGCGTATTGGTCTGTTTATGCTGGTCATGGGCGTGCCGATTTACTTCTTGACGCGCTGGTTCCAGAAGGCTGCGGTGCCGGTTTTCCGTACGATGCGTACCGAGTCTGCGCATTTGACGAGCCGTTTTGTGGAGACTTTTACGGGTATCCGCGCGGTGAAGGCGTTTGGTGCGGAGGCGCAGATGCGTTCCGAGTACGCTCAGGCGTCGGAGCGTTACCGTCTTGCGGTGATGGATTCGATTAAGATTTTCGGCGTCTACTCGCCTGTGCTGATGCTTTTGGGCAATGTGTTTATTGCCGGTGCGCTGGTGCTGGGTGGTTATGCGGTGCTGGGCGGCACCATGCAGATCGGTACCCTGCTGGCGCTGGTGATTTACGCGAACCGCGTGTTTGAGCCGGTCATGCAGCTCTCTGAGTTCTACAACATGTTCCAGTCGGCGATGTCCGCGCTGGAGAAGCTGTCGTCGTTCTTGGCTGAGGAGCCGGAGGTTGCTGAGCCGGAGCATCCGCATGAGCGCGCTGTAGAGTCTGCTTCTGAATCTAGCGTTGCTGAGGGCGGATCCGGCAAAGTTCAGGGTGCTCTGGTGGAGCTGGATTCGGCGGTCTTTGGGTACACGTCGGATCGTCACGCTTTGAAGGAGACGAGCCTGCGCATTGAGCCGGGTACGACCGTGGCGCTGGTGGGTGCTACGGGTGCCGGTAAGTCGACGATCGCTAAGCTGGTGGCTCGTTTCTACGATGTTTCAGCCGGTCAGGTGCGTATTGACGGCGTGGATGTCCGCCAGCTGGCGGATGCGCAGCTGCGCCGTGAGGTGCTCATGCTGACCCAGGAGGTGTTCCTGTTCTCCGCGTCGATTCTGGAGAATATCCGCATGGGTAACCCGCAGGCGACCGATGAGCAGGTGAAGGCTGCCGCAAAGGCGGTGGGTGCTGACGCGTTCATTGAGCGTCTGCGTGAGGGCTACGAGTCACAGCTGGGCCGTGGCGGTATTACCCTGTCGGCGGGTCAGCGTCAGCTGGTGTCCTTTGCTCGCGTGTTCTTGGCGAATCCGCGGGTGCTGATTCTGGATGAGGCGACGGCTTCGCTGGACATTCCGAGTGAGCGCGCGGTGCAGGCGGCGCTGCGGACCGTGTTGGCGGGGCGTACGGCGCTGGTGATTGCGCATCGCCTCTCGACGGTTCTGAGCGCTGATCGCGTGCTGGTGATTCATGAGGGGTCCGTGGTGGAGGATGGCTCCCCGCAGCAGCTGATTGCTTCCGGCGGTCGTTTTGCGGCGATGTACGCCTCCTGGGATGAGCTGAATCAGGTTCAGGAGGCTGAAGCCTAGAACCTTTATTTGCCACTCCCCGACCGGTGGCGTGCCGCTGTGTTGCGTTCTGAATTTTTTTGGGTTATCCTAGGTGAGTTGCCTACGGTATTCGCTGATAGGTCAACATCGGGATGTGGCGCAGCTTGGTAGCGCGCGTCGTTCGGGACGACGAGGTCGCAGGTTCAAATCCTGTCATCCCGACAGTTAGCCCCGGTCCATTGGACCGGGGCTTTGTCGTACCCGCAGCATTTCTGATGCAGGTGCCTAAGCAGACTCCGGCGCAGATTCTGTTGCAGATGCTGAGTACATAGAAGCGACCCCCTACCCGCGTAGATACACAGGTAGGGGGTCGCTTTCTAGGTTGTTGGTTTTCAGCCGCTTAGCCGCGCCCGGAGATGAGGGCGAGAATCGCCTCCAGGGGTCCGCGTCCGGCAATGGAGCGTGCCATGCGCGACCAGAGGGTGCAGAAGCCCAGGGCGATTGCGGCGCCGAGCAGAAGGAAGGCGCTCCAGTACACGGCGGTGCCCCAGCCTCCGGTAGCTATATAGTGCTCGCCCGCGGTGAGAGCCTTGACGGTGGGACCTGCGTAGATGATGATTCCGCTCAGAACAATGGATGCACTCAGCGACATCTGGCCCAGGCGGGCGATCGGGGTGAGCATTCCCGTCTGCGCGGAGAGCAGACGCGCACATTCAGCCCAGAAGTACAGGGTTGCCGCCAGGTTCAGGGTCAGTAGCACCTGCGGGCTGTTGAGGAAGCCCAGCTCGGTGTAGGGGTTGAAGGTGCGGTAGACGGCAAGCGCCAGCACGGCGAGTACCACGGGGATGGCTAGCTTGGCTTGCAGGTTGTCGTAAAGGCGCACGAGCACAATGCCCAGGCACATGACCCAGATGAGCTGTGCGCTCTGCGCGTGGTTGACGCCGTGGGTTGCCAGGAAGGGTAGCTGGACGGCGGTCCACGCATCTGCCTGGGCGGCTACGTCCATGAGCAGGGTGTAGGTCCAGGTAATGAAGGGGCTGGTGACTACCGCTAGCACTGCGATTGCCCACAGGGGAAGGTGCACGACGAATAGGGTCAGCAGGGTGAGTAGCGCCAGGTGCACGAGCATGTCGAAGGGCAGGGAGTAGGAGAAGCCCTGCGCGGGTACGGTCACGTCAGCTTGCGGCAGGTAGGTGATGCCCTGCATGAGTGCCACGCCCAGCAGGAGTAGCGCGAGGAATCGCACGATGGTTCCGGCGAAGAGCTGCGGAAAGTTTGCGGTGCGGGCGTAGCGCCAGGCGGCGGCACCCAGGATTGCGGCGAAGAGCGGTTCAGCCGGCACGAGGGTCTGCGGGATCCAGAACTTCCAGGACACTGGGATCAGTTGCAGCCAGTATCCGAAGGGGATGAGCAGGCTGAGCACGGCGAAGGCGCGGGCGAGGTCGAGCCCGAGGTCGCGTCGGGTGCCTCCGAGGGAGGCGGCGCGTGCCCCGCTGCTGACGGTGGGGATGGGTTGTGTGCGCCCTGCTGCCATGTCCTCGCTCCTTGTAGTGCCGTGTTTGAGAGTCTGTGCGCCCTGCTAGGGCTACGCCAGGGGGTGTGCCCTGCCGGGGTATCTGCCGCGTCCGGTGGTGTGAGCCGGATGCGCTGGCATAGGTGTTAAGTGTAACGGCTGCTCGGGTGGTGGCGCGGAGGTTTTGCTCTCATGTGGTTTCCTCGTGCGGTTATTTTCGGTGTTCAGGCGCTCGATACGTGCTGTTCAAGTGTTGTTGCACGAGGTTAGGTGTGTACCATTGGTACGTTCTTAAAGGTGGGGCAATCCCGCGGGAGCATATTTTCGCCCCGTTCACTGTCTCAAACGCGCCCCACCTGCACACACCACGTTGAGGTTTTATGTTTTCGACTTTTTCCCCGCTTTTCTTGACGGATTTGGGGGCTTCTGGTGCTCTTCTTGCTTCGGGTACGACTCTGTCGGAAGGGTCGAGCCACGATAGCGGCCAGTTTGTGTCCATTTTCTGGATTACGTTGGTTGCGTTGCTGTCCCCGATTCTTTCGCGTCTGACGGGTAAGAAGATCCCTGATGTGGTCTTCCTGCTTATTTTTGGTCTGCTCATCGGCCCAAATATGCTCAACCTTGCCAGCAGTGAGGGCGGTATCCCGCTGCTGAAGGAGCTTGGTCTGGGCATGCTCTTTTTGATTGCGGGCTTTGAGATTAACGTGTCGTCGTTGCGTAGCCGTCAGGGTTATAGCGCTATTGCCACGTGGGTGGTGTGCTTTGCTCTGGGTATGACGGGTGCGGCGGTTATTACGTCGTTCTCGCATGAGCTGAATACGTATATTGCGGTGGGCGTGGCGTTGAGTTCCACGGCGTTGGGTACTCTGCTACCGATGTTGAAGTCTCACGGTGCTGCCGGTACGCCGGTGGGTAATGCGGTGCTGGTGCACGGTGCTGTGGGTGAGCTTCTGCCGATTTTCGCTATCTCGTTGTTGCTGTCTTCGCGTTCGCCGGGCATGGCGATTGTGGTGTTGCTGGCGTTTATGGTGGTGGCGGTGATTGTGGCGTTGATTCCGCATCGTCTGTTTGCGCATGTGCCGGGTCTGCGTCAGATTATGGCTGCGGAGGCGAATACGACCGGTCAGACGGTTCTGCGTCTTGCGATGTTCCTGCTGGCGACCCTGATTATGTGCACTGCCCTCTTTGATTTGGATGCGGTGCTGGGCGCGTTCGCGGCGGGCCTGATTCTGCGTACCCTGACCCCTCCGGCGGCTCTGCACATGATGACTCGCCGCCTTGAGGTGGTTGGTTTTACGTTCATGATTCCGCTGTTCTTTGTGGTCAGCGGTATGGGCATTGATGTCTCTGCTGTGGTGGCTAATCCTTTGGGTCTGCTTGCCGTGGTGGTGGGTATTCTGCTGTGCCGCGGTGTTCCGGTGCTTTTGGCGGAGCATTTCTTTGATACCCGTTCGGGTTTGACCACGCGCGCGCAGAAGGCGCAGTTGGCGCTGTATTCGGCTGCGGGTCTGCCGATTATTGTGGCGGTGACGGAGGTTGCGACCAGTTCGGATCTTTTGGAGGAGTCCACGGCGTCGCTGCTGGTTGCTGGCGGTGCGCTGACGGTTCTGCTGTTCCCGCTGTGGGCGTTGGGTATTCGTCAGGCGTTTGGCTCTGGTCAGCCGGTTCAGCAGGAGCCGAGCCGTAAGGAGCAGATGAACGCGTTGAAGGCTCAGCGTAATGCTCAGACGAAGTTGACCACGGGCATGATTCCGGTGGTTCGTTTGAAGTCCCAGTCTGACGCCGATGCGCAGTCTGATTCTGATGCTCAGCCCGGCTCTGCGAAGACTGCCGGTTCTGGGGAGCCTACTGGTTCTGCAGAGAAGTAGCTGCGGCGACGCCGGGTTGTGCTTCGTTCCTTCAAACCTTCAAATTCGGGCTGACGAATCGGTTTGAGTGAGAATCTCGCTTACAGTCACCGCAACCTTATGTGGGATTGAATTTATAAAACCACACAATACCAGGCAGTTAAAGCCCTGCAAACCAACATGCATCCCACATATATGATCAAAACCCACCGCACCCTCTCTTGAGGCTGCGGTGGGCTTTTTGCATCCGAATAACCTTATAAACCGCGGGAAGATGAGAATCTTCCTTAAATTCGGATTTTTTATGCAAATATTACAGAACATGACGTGTCTTAGCTTTCTCGACTGACACTTTGTCCTATAAAATTGAAAGCAGACAGGGAATTTCCCTAAAACACACATAAACCAACATACATACACAGAGCCGCTTCCGCCCCAGCGGGAGCTGGTGTACCTCCCCATTCACACACGGGAGGCGCCCCTTTCGGGAGTATCCGCGACGATACCCCGGCGGCTCCCAACCACGGAGGAGGACCATATGGGTCAGAAAGGTAATTATTTCTAACCTCACATCTCAAGGCCTCGCACTGAATCCTAACGATTGTCTGCACACACAGTCATTTCCGAAGGAAAAATCATGCACCAACTACTCCTCACCGCGAGCACTGGTGGCGTAGAGCTAGACTTCCCGTCATGGCTCCGAATTACGCACTTCATCAACTTCATTATGATGGGCTTCCTGATTCGTTCAGGTTGGGAAGTTCTCGCCTCTCACCCCCGTCTGTACTGGAACAACCAATGCACCCCGGGTTCCGAGTGGCTCAAGTTCACCAAGGACAAGGTTTCGACTGTCCCCGGTGAGTTCACTGCCCGCGACGACCAGCGTCGACTGTCGCCGCTTATCTCCCTACCCGGTAACGGCCAGATTGGTCTCGGCCGTGCATGGCACGCTCTTGTAACTTTTATCTGGATTGCTAACGGTCTCGTCTACGTCTCTTTGCTGTTCCTGACCGGCCAGTGGCGCCGCATCGTCCCGACCAGCTGGGACATCATCCCGCAGGCGTGGGAATCCATCCAGATTTACGCTGGCTTCCAGATTCCCTCCATTGAGCATTTCCAGCCGTACGACGCTCTGCAGCAGATTATGTACTTCACCGTGGTGTTCATTGTGGCACCGCTGATGATTGCAACCGGCCCGATTATGAGCCCGGCATTCTGCGGCCGTTTCCCCGGCTACGTGCGCCTCTTCCGTAACCGCCAGACCGCACGTTCCATCCACTTCCTGGGTATGGCCTTCTACTGCGTATTCACTGTTATTCACGTGGCTCTGGTGTTCGTGGTTCACCCCCAGTACAACATCGCCCACATGATGCTGAACAAGCCCTACAACGAGGTGGATGCAGCACAGTTCGCTCAGGCAGTCACCATGCTCATTGGTGGTATTGTCTTTGCCGTCGCTCTGTGGCTCTTTGCTTCGTACTGGTCCCTGCGCGACCTGCGATTCACCCAGACCTTCATTTGGGGTCTGACCCAGCCGATTCGTAACGTCTTGCTGGATCGTATCACCTCCCGTCAGGTGCAGAAGAAGACCTTCACCGAGGCCGATATTTCGCCCTTCCACTGGGTTAACACTCGCCCGCCGACAGAGCGTGAGAGCACCGAGTGGAACCGCCTGAAGGAGCACGAGTTCGTTGACTACCGCCTGGAGCTGGGCGGTCTGGTGAAGGAATCCAAGTCCCTGAGCATTGACGACCTCAAGCAGCTGGGCAAGGAAGTTAACATCACCATGCACACCTGTATGCAGGGTTGGACCGGTATCGCCAAGTGGGAGGGCGTGCGTCTGCGTGACGTTCTCGCACTTGTTGAGAAGACTGACGAGGCTCGCTACGTTATGGTGACCTCCTTCGGCCACGTGGGCCACACCTACGACGGCCGACCGACCGAACCGTACTACGAGTGCCTGGATATCTCCATGGCTATGGAGGATGAGACCATCCTGGCCTGGGGCATGAATGATAAGCCTCTGCCGGATGTGTACGGCGGCCCGCTCCGTCTGCGTGCGGACTCCATGCACGGCTACAAGATGGTTAAGTGGGTTCAGAAGATCGAGTGGATTAAGGATTACCGCGATGTTGGCGATGGCCAGGGCGGTAGCCGCGAGGACTCCGGTCTGCAGCACTTCGACGCACGCGCCTAAGCGCCCACGCAGAGGCATCGCTACGGTAGAGCCTTCAGCGCTCCGCTAGGTAGCGCGTCGATAAGCAACCACATAAAGAACGGTGGCGGGTACATGGGCCCGCCACCGTTTTTGTATCCTCATGACTGGTGCATACGCTTCTGAAGACTAGAAGCCGCGAGGGCATAAAGAAACCGCCCGGGAGCATCAACTCTCGGGCGGTTTCTTTAGAGGTTTGCCTTCTGGCGCTGCACCTTAGGCGTCGTAGATAATGACGTCCAGGGTACGGGGGCCGTGCACGCCCTCCACGCGGATCAGCTCGATATCACTGGTTGCCGACGGACCGGAAATCATGGTCACGGGGCGGGTGTAGGTGATACGCTCGATCGACTCGGGAACCAGCTCCACCACGGTGGAACGGGGAACCACGCAGATGTGGTGGTCGGGCACCAGGGAGATGGCGCGGCGACCCTCATCGGGGTTGGTGTTCAAGAAGATCGTGCCGGTCTCTGCGCAGGAGACGGTCGAACCGGTGACCACAGCGTCAACTGCGTCCAGTTCTTCCAGGCTCAGGCAGCCGGGCTTGAGGGTGCTACCGGAGTCGGTGACGCGCTTGCGGTCAGCGGTGTCAGCCGGCAGCCACTCCATGTTCAGGCCCTCGGGAACCACGTAGGTGGACTTTTCACCCAGGCGCTCTGCGATGACCTTGGAGATGTTCTCCTTGTTCGCGTGGAACACGTTTGCCTTGTAGTCAATGAGGCGGTCGACGAGCATCTCAATGGTCTGCTCTTCGTTCAGCTCGCTGACGCGGCGGTAGTTACGTACGGGCTCGGGGGCGACGGGTGCGTCAGCCAGGGACGAGCGGATACGTGCGAGGATATCTTCCTTAGCAGAGGACATTAGTTGTTCTCCTTAGCTTCACGGGCTGCCTGGGCGTCCATAGCTGCCTTGGCGTTTGCTGCCGCCTCAGCGACCTTACCCTTGTTTGCCTCGATGAGGGCCTGAATGTCAACGCGCTCAGCGTTATCGCGTGCCGGAGCCTGACCCTTCTCCTTCTTCCACCAGTTGCGGAAGGATTCCTTGGGGGGCTCGGGGATGTCGCGGTAAGCGGTCCAACCGCTGACGATACCGGGAACAGCGGTGATCTTGTGCTTGCGGCCGCTGATAAGGCGGGACATGGGCAGACCACGCTCTGCAATCGACATCATCTTGCCGGAGGTGAAGAGCTTCTTCGCGCCGAGCATCATGCCGTCCATCTGCGAGAAGGGAGCCTTCTTGTTGCCCTCGAACTCGCGGACAGCGTGCTGGGACTCAACATCCTTAGCGCGCAGATGCACGAGGACCTCAGGGAAGTTAATCTTCACGGGGCAAACCTCGTAGCAAGCGCCACAGAGGGAGGATGCGTACGGCAGGGAGTTGTTCTCTGCAGCCTCGATACCGGAGAGCTGCGGGGACAGAATCGCGCCGATGGGGCCCGGGTAGGTGGAGCCGTAGGCGTGACCGCCTGCGCGCTCGTACACGGGGCACACGTTCATGCAAGCGGAGCAGCGGATACAACGCAGTGCCTGGCGGCCGAGCTCATCAGCCAGAACGGCGGTACGGCCGTTGTCGATGAGGATGACGTGCATGTTCTGCGGGCCGTCACCGGGGGTTACACCGGTCCACATGGAGGTGTAGGGGTTCATGCGCTCACCGGTGGAGGAACGAGGCAGCAGCTGCAGGAATGCCTCGTAGTCCTGGAAGGTGGGCAGAATCTTCTCAATACCCATGAAGGTAATGAGGGTGTCGGGCAGGGTCAGGCACATACGGCCGTTACCTTCGGACTCCACGATGGTCAGGGTACCGGTCTCAGCAATACCGAAGTTGGTGCCGGAGACTGCCACGGTGGTGTTCAGGAACTTGTTACGCAGACGGTTACGCGATGCCTCTGCCAGTTCTGCCGGCTCATCGGTGATGTCCGGGTTAATACCCTCAATTTCGCGCAGGAAGATGTCGCGGATTTCGCGGCGGTTGCGGTGAATTGCGGGCACCAGAATGTGGGAGGGGCGGTCGTGGCCGAGCTGGACGATTTCTTCCGCGAGGTCGGTCTCAATAGCGTTGATGCCGTTTTCCTCGAGGAATTCGTTCAGGCCGGTCTCTGCGGTTGCCATGGACTTAATCTTGATGATTTCGTCCACGCCCTGCTCGCGAATCAGGTCCAGAGCAATCTGGTTCGCCTCGGTGGCGTTGCGTGCCCAGTGCACGTGGCCGCCTGCGGCAGTGAAGTTACGCTCGAACTGTTCGAGCAGCTCGGGCAGGTTCGCCAGAACGTAGTTCTTGACGGACTCACCGGTGTTACGCAGGTCCTGCCAGTCGGGCACCTCTGCGGTGACGCGTGCGCGCTTGTTACGGATCGCGTGGGTCACGAAGCGCAGGTTGGCGCGTAGCTGCTCGTTCTTGAGCTCTTCCTTCGCGTACTTGGGGAAGGGGGTTTCTTCGAAAATGTTGCCCTCGCCGTAGTGAACGACCTTGGGCATACCAAGCTGAATAGCGGTCATGAGGTCTTATCTTTCCTTAGCCGATCGAGAGCTCAACACGCTCGGAGTTAATCTTGAGCGGGTTTTCCTTGGTGGATGCGAGGATCTCAGCGAAGTGGATGGTCTGAACGTCCGAGCCGCGACGCATCAGCGCACCGCCGATGTTCATCAGGCAGGAGCAGTCGCCGCCGGTGCAGACGGAAGCACCGGTTGCTTCAACGTTGTCTGCCTTGTCGTTGACCATTGCGCCGGAGACGTCAGCGTTCTTGAAGGAGAAGGTACCACCGAAGCCGCAGCACTGGTCCATGCCCTCGAGCTGGGTGTACTTGATGCCTTCGACGGTGCGGACCAGGTCCTGCTGGCGGGTGCCCAGGCCGAGCATACGCATACCGTGGCAGGAGCTGTGGTAGGTGACGTGCTCGGGGAAGTAGGAGCCGAGCTGCTCGGCAGCGTTGGTGATGCCGAGGATGTCGATCAGCAGCTGGGAAAGCTCGAAGGTGCGGGAAGCGATCTGCTCTGCCTTCAGAGCCAGCGCTTCGTCGCCGCGGCTACGTGCGACCATTGCCTGCTGGTGACGCAGGGAAGCAACGCAGGAGCCGGAGGGCGCAACAGCTACGTCCCAGTCCCAGGAGTCGAAAGCTTCAACGTGGTTCTTGATGACTTCGTAACCGTCATCGAAGTAGCCGGAGTTGACGTGCATCTGAGAGCAGCAGGTCTGGTTCGGGGGGAAGACGACCTCGTGGCCCAGGCGCTCAAGAATTTCGACGGTGGCGCGTGCTACGCGGGGGTACATGCCGTCAACGATGCACGTGGAGAAGAGTGCAATGCGCATGACTTGTCCGTCCTTTCCTCTGTGTTCAGAGTTTCTCGGTCTCACCGCCTGCGTCTGGGGCAGGCGGGGCACAGTCCGAACAAGTTCGGTCTTCCAAAGAAGCGACTCAGATGTATTGAGTCGGGGAAGCTGGGCCGGATGGTTCCGGCTAATGTGCGCGCCCCAAGTGGAGGTGGGATGCGGTGGGATCAGAAACCGTGGTGATGTCTTTTATCTTTCTAGCCATTTAACACCGTTGGACGGCTTTTCTCTAGTTGGAATAGCACATACTTTCCTTGTTAAATAACCGGTTAGGTCGACCTGACCTTAAGGTATATTTCCCTACCTTCCGGTACATGTGACCTCATCTCCCATGCACCCCCCGTAAGACCCCTATATTCTTTTCGCAGATTGAACATTTATCAAACACACAGAAGTGGACCATAAACCCCCTAGAAATCCGCCGTTCTGAAGATTTTATGGTTGTTTTATGGGGCTTTTCCTTTTTAAAACAACATTCTTTTCGGGTATATGCGTCCAAATGAAGACTCTCCCCTGGGTAAACCAATGACCCATACACCCAACTCGTGATGTATCTGAAAATATTCGAGTTTCAGAACCTGGAATTAACTATCAGAACCGCAATATTTCGGCAGTTTCACTGGAAGCGAGCCCAGGTTCCGGTCGCCTTCCACAAAAATGAGTCAGGTCACTTTTGGTGAAACACCACATTATCCGGTACTCTTCTAAACATGCGATCAATGGTCTGACCACATCCCCATGCAGGGAACAATGACTCGTTCCCCACAGAATTATCTATGGTCTGACCACACACAAAACACACCCTGAACCAAAGGAGTTCCAGTGGAAACTTATACCGCTGTAACCAATGCAGTGGGAGGTAGCCTCGGCCTCAGCGCGCTCGTGGCAACCATTCCCCTCCTCACCTTCTTTGTGATGCTACTGGGCGTTAAGGCACGCGCTCACTGGTCCGCACTCGTGGCACTGGCAGCATCCATCCTCGTAGCAGCGCTGGGCTTCCACATGCCCGCTGACCTCGCCGGTCTGAGCGCCGTCCGCGGTGGCATCTACGGCCTGGTCATCTGCTGGGTTATCCTCGGTGCAATCTGGTTCTACCAGCTCACCGTTCTCTCCGGCCGCTTTGAAGACCTGCGCCGCGTCTTCGACCGCCTCGGCGGCGGCGACCTGCGCATCCAGGCTATCCTCATCGCATTCTGCTTCGGCGGTCTGCTCGAGGCACTGGCTGGCTTCGGCGCTCCCGTTGCAATTACCGCAACCATGATTCTCGCCCTGGGCGTCAAGCCCCTCAAGGCTGCTATTACCGTTCTGCTCGCTAACACCGCCCCCGTGGCATTCGGCGCGGTTGCTGTCCCGATTACCACCGCAGCTGACGTTGGCGGCAAGGACGCACACGTTATCGCAACCATCGTTGGTCACCAGGCTCCGTTCCTGGCAATGCTCGTTCCGCTCATCCTGCTCGTCATCCTTGACGGTATGAAGGGTCTGAAGGACGCATGGCTGCCCGCACTGGTCATCGGTGTCTCCTTCGCAATTGCACAGTGGGTCACCGCTGCTACCCCCGCATACAACCTGACCGACGTTGTTGCTTGCATCGTCTCCATGGGTGTTGCTGTTGTCTTCCTGCAGTTCTGGAAGCCGCGCGGCGTCGCAGGCGTTCGTGAACGCTACGGTCTGCCCGCACAGGCTGAAGAGAAGGAAGCTCTGCCCGCCGTTCGCGTCTGGATGGCACTGCTGCCCTACGTCATCGTCGTTGCAATCTTCGGTGTTGCTAACCTGCACGCTGGCCTGAAGGCATGGCTGAAGAGCTTCGTCATCAAGATTGATATCCAGGCTCTGAGCTCCCGCCTCGTCACCGCTGACGGCAAGCCCGTCAAGGACGCTGTCTACAACTTCGCGTGGATGTCCAACCCCGGCACCCTGCTGATCATCTCCGGTCTGGTTGTTGCTGTCGTCTACTTCTTCTTCAACGAGAAGGGCCGCTACGCCTTCAAGTTCCCGGCAATCTTCACCGAGTTCGGTTCCGTTGTCTACCGCATGCGTTGGTCCATCCTGACCATTGCTTCGGTTCTGGCACTGGCATACGTCATGAACTTCTCCGGTCAGACCATTGCTATGGGTACCTTCCTGGCAGGCCTGGGCACCGTCTACGCGTTCCTCGCACCGGCTCTGGGCTGGATCGGTACCGCTGTGACCGGTTCGGACACCAGCGCGAACGCACTGTTCGCCAAGCTGCAGGTGTCTGCTGCTGAGAACCTGCAGCACGCAGGTATCCACGGCGCAACCCCCGAGCTCATGCTGGCTGCTAACACCACCGGTGGTGTGGTCGGTAAGATGATCTCCCCGCAGTCGCTGGCTATTGCTGCTACCTCCGTGGACATGGAAGGTAAGGAATCCGACATCCTCAAGGCTGTCCTCCCCTGGTCCTTCGCTATGCTCCTGTTCGTCTGCGTCCTGGTCTTCCTGCAGACCAACGTTCTGTCCTTCATGATTCCCTAATCTGAGGCTCACCCCTTAGAGAGTTCTTGAGGTGAAAGCCTCAAGGGCCGTAGGACATTCGCCCCGGTATTTTCCGGTGGCCACGGCGGGGCGGCGAACCTTCTCGGTTCCGCCGCCCCGCTTTTTATGTCCTGACCACTCAACGAATAGCCCGAAATATCTCTGAATTAACTCTGAGATATCTCAGGCGCAGAGTATTTCTTTTCGTTATCCGCCTCGTTATCAGGAGAGATTATGCCTCGTTCTTATGACGATACCCAGCCTGCTGAGGCGCCCCCTGCGGTTGACCGCCAGCCGATTCTGGCGGACCGCAGCTACAGCATCATCCTGGAGAACTTTGAGCGGCGCCTGCGCCTGGGTGAGCTGCGTGTGGGCGATAAGCTCCCCTCCGAGCGTGAGCTGGCGGCGCGGCACGGCATTTCCCGACCCTCAGTCCGTGAAGGTTTGAGGGTTCTGAACGCGCTGGGTCTGATTCGCTCCAGCACCGGTTCAGGCCCGAAGTCCGGTGCGATTATCATTTCGGAGCCGTCGGATGCACTCAGCTGGGCGCTACGCATGCACATTGCGACCCGTAGCCTGCCGGTGAAGGACGTTGTCTCAACCCGTCTGCTACTGGAGGGCCCTGCGGCGCGTGCGGCGGCTGCCGCGCCGGACACCCCGGAGCGTGCGGCAGCGTTGGAGCGGGCGCGCGTACATCTGGCGGAGATGGATGAGCAGATCAGCGATGAGCGTTTCCATTTCTGCGATACGCGTTTTCACTATGAGCTGTCGAAGCTCGGCGGCAATATTGTGCTTGATACGGTTATTGACTCTCTGCACATGGCAACGATGAGTTATGTGCAGGAGGCGGTTCCTTTCCTGAAGGATTGGGAGGCGGTCAAGCGCACGTTGCAGCAGCAGCATTACGGCATTATTGAGGCGATTACCTCTCACGATGAGCAGGCGGCCTATGAGCGGGTGTGCGAGCACATTACGTGGTTTTATTCGCTGTCTGACCGTGCTGCGGAAGAGCGGGCGCGGCAGCATCCGGCGCGGGATATTCTGCACGAGGATTTGTGCCACGAGAACATTCACGCCGGCTAGGATGTGCCACTCAACCTCATAACCCCACATAGCTAAAGGGCGGTGCCCCGGAAGAATGACCTTCCGGGGCACCGCCCTTTAGCTATCTCAAAGACTTATTCGGTCCGAAATATTGAGTTTAGAACTTCGTGCCGGTCAGACGCTCATACGCCTCAACGTAACGGGCACGAGTCTTCTCCACAACCTCCTCAGGCAGGTGCGGCACGTTATCCGAACCGTCCCAACCCGCCTCCGGGGAACGCAGCCAGTCACGCACATACTGCTTATCGAAGCTCGGCTGTGCACGACCCGGCTCGTACTGGGTCGCATCCCAGAAACGCGAAGAGTCCGGGGTCAGCACCTCATCACCCAGGGTGATTTCGCCGCGGTACGAATCGGTACCGAACTCCATCTTGGTATCCGCCAGAATAATGCCCTGCTCGCGAGCAATCTTCTCGGCAGTGGTGTACAGGCTCAGGCTCAGCTCCTCCAGGCGCTCACCCACCGGCTGACCCACCTCAGCGTACAGCTCCTCACGGGTCACCAGCTCATCATGCTCACCCACCTCAGCCTTACCGGTCGGAGTGAAAATCGGGGTGTCCAGGCGGGAACCATCCACCAGACCCGCAGGCAGCTTTACACCAGCAATCTCACCGGTCTCGTTATACGCCGCCAAACCCGAACCAGTCAGGTAACCACGCACAATGCACTCCACCGGGAACATATTCAGCGAACGGCAAATCATAGCTCGACCAGCCACAACATCCGGAACGTCAGTGGACAGCACGTGGTTCGGGACCTGCTTGAGCTGCTCAAACCACCACAGGGACATCTGAGTCAGAATCTTGCCCTTATCCGGGATCTCGGTAGGCAGAATACGGTCAAAAGCGCTAATACGGTCCGAGGCAACAACCATGACCGAACCGGCACGCAGCTCAGCGTCATCATTGACGGTCAAGCCGGTAGCGTCAAAACGTTCCTCATTCGGAACGTACAGGTCGCGGACCTTGCCGGAATAAATGTGAGTCCAGCCCGGGATTTCCACGGGGTTAGAACGAGAAGTCATGAGAATTTCTCCTGATGAGGTGGTGTGATGTGGATGCAAAAAGTCTGTGTAATTACAATACCGCGACAGGCGCGGCTACCGATAGTGCCATCAGTCATCAATACGGCACAATCTTGAGGCAAAGAAGCGACCGGCTCCCCCACCCTCAAGCGGGGAAGCCGGTCACATTAAGGTTTTAGCTACGCGGAGCGGGAATGTGGATGCGGTTCTCCACAGCCTTCAACGCGATATCGGTACGGTACTGTGCGCCAGCCCAAGAGATAGCGCGAACACCCTCGTAGGCAGCGTTACGGGCAGCAGCCAAGTCATCGCCGAGAGCAACAACAGCCAGCACACGACCGCCAGCAGTCAGCACACCCTCCTCGGATGCGGCAGTGCCCGCGTGAATCACGTGCACGCCCTCCAGAGCGTTCGCCTCATCCAGACCGGAGATGACGTCACCCTTGCGGGGAGTGTCCGGGTAGTTCTCGGCAGCCATGACCACGTCAACTGCGGTGCGGGGATCCCAATCCAGCTCGGTACCCTCAGAAATTTCACCGCGAGCAGCCGCACGCAGCAGCTGACCCAGCGGGGTACGCAGACGCGCCAGAACCGCTTGGGTTTCCGGGTCGCCAAAGCGGGCGTTGAACTCGATAACGCGCACGCCGCGGCTGGTCACGGCCAGGCCGCAGAAGAGCACGCCCACGAACGGGGTGCCGCGCTCAGCCATACGAGCCACGGTCGGGCGGGCAACCTTCTCCACAACCTCCTGCACGAAGCCCTCGGGCAGCCAAGGGAGCGGGGTGTAGGCGCCCATACCGCCGGTGTTCGGGCCTTCATCGTTGTCAAAAATGCGCTTGAAGTCCTGAGCCGGGGACAGCGGCAGAACATTCTTACCGTCAGAGATGACGAAGAGGGACACCTCGGGGCCGTCCAGGAACTCTTCGATGACCACGGTGCCGCCAGCGTTGAAACAAGCCTGAGCGTGCTCCAGTGCCGCGGTGCGGTCCTCGGTCACCACAACGCCCTTACCCGCAGCCAGGCCGTCGTCCTTCACCACGTAGGGCGCACCGAACTCGTCCAGGGCAGCCTGCGCCTCAGCGGCATTCGTTGCCACGTAAGCACGAGCAGTCGGCACGGAAGCCTCTTCCATGACCTGCTTTGCAAAAGCCTTGGAACCTTCCAGCTGTGCAGCAGCTGCAGAGGGGCCGAAAACGTCAAAACCCGCCTCACGCAGTGCGTCAGAAACACCTGCGACCAAGGGCGCCTCCGGGCCAATAACAACCAGGTCGGCGTTCAGCTCACGTGCCAGGGCGGTTGCCTGAGCGGGGTCATTCGCATTAATTGCGTAGACGGGAACATCCTGGGCGATGCCGGCATTGCCGGGGGCGCTGTGCACCTCAGTTACCTCAGGGTCGCGCAGAAGCGCTCGGATAATTGCATGTTCGCGGCCGCCGGGGCCCAGTACCAAAACCTTCATGCTACTCAGGGTACCCGCTATCACACTAAAAATGTGAGCTGGGCACATTAAAAATGCGGCTCTTCTCATCGAACGGCACGCTCAAAAGAATGCCTATCAGAGAAGAACCGCATCAGGTGAGTATTCACCACAACATAGGTGGCTTTGATTCGGGTTAGACCAATGCTGTCACAGCTGCAAGACCACCAAAAACAATACCGGGGGCATTAGCGATGACAATTGGAATGTCCTTCTTGGGGCGCCACAGGCCGTACAGCATCCATAGAGTGCAGTTGATAGCGGCTACCAGAGGCTGAATCCAGTCGCCCTTGTGGCCGTTCAGGTTACCGATAATCTGCGGGAAGTAGAAGACATACATGAGCACGGCAGCAATCGAAGCAGCTCGCGCGAGAATGGGGAAAAACTTGGCGTGAAATTCAGATTCAGCGCTCATGCCGTTTTTTTCTGCGGTGTTCTTAGGGGTGGTGGAAGAAGAGTAGTTCCGCTCTGCCATAAAGTTACCTATTCCTGATGATTTAATGTGCGTATTATCTGAGGCTGTCGTTCTCGCAAACAGTGGAGACGTAGATGATGGGAGAATCTGTTCTGGGTGGCACCAGGATACGTGGCGTTAGGAAGGGGCCGCTCCCATGTTGAGAGGCATGCGCAGACTTCTACGGGCATACTCCACGAATATTCTATTCCCCCATGCTAAATACCACCGATCAACATGAGAGATATCACGCATATAGCTCACTGCCAGCCCAAAAATATCACGTAACCATACAAAAATAAGGATGAATCCGCCCCGCCCTTACAGGCAACGTTCTGCACGGAAATATTTGCGGGGATACCATTCTGAGCCGCCTTATACACGTAAAACCGCGCACATAAGGCAGAACAATACACCCCTTAAACTAGAAGAATGACCAACAGCACCACTCCACAGGCAACCACTCCCACCACCTGCCAGAGCAGCGCCTTCGACGTAGAACTCGCGCAACTCACCCGCAACAACCTCATTGAGGCACGACACCGCGGCCGCCTCATCCTCCTCAGCCCCGATGGCGATGTGCAGCTTGCCCTCGGTGATATTCACGAACCATTCTTCCTCCGTTCCGCCGCCAAACCGTTGCAGGCCATTGGATCCATGAAGGCGGGCGCACCCCTGCGCGGTTCCCAGGTCGCCATCGCCTGCGGATCGCACCGCGGCACCTTCGAGCAGATGCGTGCCGTGCAGGACGTACTCACCCAGGGCAGCACCGAAACCAACCCGCTCACCCCGGAAAACCTGGCACTCGAGCCCATGTTCCCTGCCGATAAGCAGGCACGCCAGGCAATGACTCAGGCGAACCTCGCTGCTACTGCCCTGGCGCACCCCTGCTCCGGCAAGCACGCCGCATTCCTGTGGGCGTGCACCGCCAAGCTTGAGCGTGGCGACCTCGAAGAGGGCTCGCAGAACTGGATCCTGCACAACTACCTCGACCCCGCACACCCGCTACAGCAGGTCATCACCGAAGAAATTGAAGCGTTCACCAGCGAGCCGGTAGCCGCCATCGGCGTTGACGGATGTGGCGCACCCGTGCACGCCGTCTCCTTGGTCGGTGCCGCACGCGCCTACTCAACCCTCGGCTCGGCAATCCGCAACCTCGGGGCGGATGCGCGCGCCTCCACGGTCGCTACCGCCATGGTGGATTACCCCGAACTGATCCAGGCACCCGGCTCCCCCGACACCGTGCTCAGCGAAGAGCTGGACGCAATCGTCAAGGGCGGCGCGGAGGGCGTGCTCTGCATTGGTCTGCGTTCGGGCGCGTCCGTGGTGGTAAAGATGAGCGACGGTTCGCACCGCGCCATGTACGCCGTGGCTCTGCGTGCTCTTGCTGCTGGCGGCTACCTGAGCGCCGAGGAATGCGAGCGCCTACTCACGCTGGTGGTTGGCTCGGTGACCGGCGGCTATGTGGATGGCAAGCCGGTTGTAGTGGGCGAGCTTCGTGTGCACGAGGAGCTCTTTACCCGCGAGAATCTGGCTCCCAGCGCCCCGGAAGGGAACTAGTTGTGGCGATTCGGCGTAAGACCAGCGAGGAAGCGGGCATGGCGGCGGTGCACGAAGTGCGTGCCTTCTTTGAGGCGCAGTGTGCGGCAGTCGGTGAGCTTGCAGATGTGCATGCCCGAGGTGAGTACCTGCTGAACAGCCCCGAGGTAGAGCAGGCGTTTGCCGCTCTCCCCCGTTCAGTGCGTACGACCTTTGTGCGCTTCACCCTGGAGGAGCTGGCAACCCTCGCCCCTGGCAATAGCGTGGAGGTGCGTGTGCCCCCGCTGGGTGTGACCCAGTGCGTGGCGGGTCCTCGACATACGCGCGGCACTCCCCCGTCCGTGGTGGAGGCGCGTCCGCTCGTGTGGGCGGCACTGGTTCTGGGTGCCTGTTCGTGGGCGCAGGCGGTAGGTGCCGGTACGCTCGATGCGTCGGGTGAGCGTAGTGATCTTTCGGGTTTGTTGCCGCTCTTCTAGAATTTGCTACGAGCCAGCAGGTCCACGCAGTCTTCGTGATTTGGCGTATTTGGTGCCTGTTCTAGTGGTCCATCCTGAGGTATTTAGCGTATCCTTCACCGCATCGGCTCCGAAACCCGGTACACTTTTAAAGGTCTGGTGTATGCTACGGCACACACGGGCAGGTGTGAGTGCGGCAACACGCCCTCATCTTGCGCTTGCACAGACGCATCCGCAGTCCCAACGTCGAAAAGAAGTGAATTGATTCGCCCCGACGGAAAACTCACTCACGACCTCGATCCGATTGACCACGGACCCAAGGACGCCTGCGGCGTCTTCGGCGTCTGGGCTCCCGGCGAGGACGTGGCAAAGCTAACCTACTACGGCCTGTACGCACTCCAGCACCGCGGCCAGGAATCAGCAGGTATCGCAACCAGTAACGGCAAACGCATCCACGTGTACAAAGATATGGGACTGGTCTCCCAGGTCTTTGATGAAGCCACCCTCAGCTCCATGCCCGGCGACCACGCTATCGGCCACGCCCGATATTCCACCACCGGCGCATCCCACTGGGCTAATGCACAGCCCACCCTCGGTACCACCCCGCACGGCACGCTCTGCCTGGCGCATAACGGTAACCTCACCAATTCCGCTGACCTTTACGACCGTATTCTCGAAAAGAACGGCGGCAAGCCCCCCAAGCACGGTGAGCTTGCTCAGGGTAACACCACCGACACCGCACTCGTTACGGCTCTACTGGCAGAGCATGACTTCGATTCCCTTGAAGAAGCAGCACTCGACCTATTGCCGACCCTGCGCGGTGCTTTCTGCCTCACCTTCATGGATGAGCACACCCTCTACGCTGCACGCGACCCGCAGGGTGTACGCCCCCTCGTGCTCGGTCGTCTGGAGCGTGGCTGGGTTGTCGCATCCGAAACCGCGGCACTTGATATTGTCGGCGCGTCCTTCGTGCGTGAAGTGGAGCCCGGCGAGTTCATCACCATTGACGAGAACGGTCTGCGTTCCCAGCGTTTCGCAGAAGCTAAGCCCGCCGGTTGCGTCTTCGAGTACGTCTACCTCGCTCGCCCGGACACCACCATCTCCGGCCGTAGCGTCTACGAATCCCGCGTAGAGATGGGTCGTCAGCTTGCCCGCGAACACGCTATTGAAGCTGACCTGGTCATGCCCACTCCCGAATCCGGTGTTCCGGCTGCTATTGGTTACGCCGAAGAGTCCGGCATTCCCTACGGTAACGGCCTGGTCAAGAATGCCTACGTGGGCCGAACCTTCATTCAGCCCTCGCAGACTATCCGCCAGCTCGGTATTCGACTCAAGCTGAACCCGCTCAAGTCTGTGGTGGCCGGCAAGCGCCTCGTCGTTATTGACGACTCCATTGTTCGCGGTAACACTCAGCGTGCCCTCGTGCGTATGCTCCGCGAAGCTGGCGCGAAGGAAGTGCACGTGCGCATCTCCTCCCCGCCCGTGAAGTGGCCTTGCTTCTACGGTATTGACTTCGCCTCCCGCGCGGAGCTGATTGCGAACGGCCTGTCCGTGGACGAAATCGCATCCTCCCTGGGTGCCGATTCGCTCGGCTTCATCTCCCAGGAAGGCATGATGGCAGCCACCGAGCAGCCCGCCGAAAACATGTGCACCGCATGCTTCACCGGCGAATACCCGATTGAGTTGCCGAGTGAGGAACGACGCGGCAAGTCCCTCTTCGACTCCACGGAGAAGGGCAATGGCGGCCCCCTCGCCGGTAAGGCGGCTGAGGTGACCGTGGAGCGCCCCGTCCCCTCCAAGCCTGAGCATGCTGAGGCAGTCTCCATCGATACCCGCGAAGGCACCGATACTCTCGAAACGAAGTTCGACCCCTCCGCAGTACAGGTTGCCGCAGACGATGCCGGTATGGGCATGTGCAACCCCGGCCCCGACGCCGACCTCGAGGCACTGCTCACGGAGCAGGACCGCACCCCCGCAAACTCCTCCGCTACCACTACCCCGAAGGAATCCTAATGAGCGAGAACACCACCACCGTAACCTACGCGAGCGCAGGTGTTGACGTAGAGGCTGGCGATCGCGCCGTTGAGCTGATGAAGGGCGCTATCAAGGCGACCCACAACTCCTCCGTAGTTGGTGGCGTGGGCGGCTTTGCGGGCTTGTACGACGTCTCCGAGCTCGTCAAGTACCGCAAGCCCTACCTGGCAACCTCCACCGATGGTGTGGGCACCAAGGTCGCTATCGCGCAGGCACTCGATATTCACGACACCATCGGTTACGACCTGGTAGGCATGGTCGTGGACGACATCGTCGTCTGCGGTGCGAAGCCGCTGTTCATGACCGACTACATTGCTACCGGCAAGGTCGTTCCCGAACGTATCGCTAACATTGTGCGCGGTATCGCTGGCGCATGTGCACAGGCTGGCACCGCCCTGGTTGGCGGCGAAACCGCTGAGCACCCCGGCCTGCTCGCAGAGGACGAGTACGACGTTGCGGGCGCAGCAACCGGTCTGGTCGAGGCAGACGAACTGCTCGGCCCCGAGCGCGTGCGTGAGGGCGACGTACTGATCGCTATGGCGTCCTCCGGTATTCACTCCAACGGCTACTCCCTGGTCCGTAAGGTCCTGAACGTTGCCGGCTGGGGTCTGGAGCGTCAGGTGGACGAACTGGGCCGCACCATCGGTGAAGAGCTGCTCGAACCCACCCGCGTGTACGCGGCAGACTGCCTGGATTTGGCGGCAGCATTCCCCGTCAACGGTGAGGACGGCACCACCGGTAGCGGTGTGCGCGGCTTCTCCCACGTGACCGGCGGCGGCCTGGCAGCTAACCTGGCTCGCGTTCTGCCCCAGGGCCTGGAGGGTCGCGTGGACCGCTCCACCTGGCAGATTCCCGCAATCTTCTCCCTGATTGGTTCGCTGGGCAACGTACCCCTGGCCGATCTGGAGCGTACCCTAAACCTGGGCGTGGGCATGATTGCTATCGTTGACCCCTCCGTGGCTGAGGCTGCTACCAAGCGCCTGAACGACCGCGGCATCCCCTCCTGGATTATGGGTGACGTTGTTGCCGCCGGCGAGCCCGAGGCTAACAACCCCGATTACGTTCAGGGCGCTAAGGGCGTGGACGGCGGCGCGGTTCGCCTGCTGGGCTCCTACGCTTCCTAAGGACGCTTTCTCTAGTAGACAGCGAGCGCCAGCTTGCTGGTGCTAATGATTTCTACAGACCGGGGCGGTCACCCATGCGCGGTGGCCGCCCCGGTCTTTTGTGTGCCTGCAGGCAGGGGGCGCTGTCTGGCGTGTTTGATGTCAGCTTTTTATTTAATTTCAGGCGTATTTTGACTGGTTTTTATCTTTTAATATCAACCGCATTTTTAATGCATTTGAGTGCTTACATCACAGTGTTAAAAACATTTACTTATCACCCCACCCTTCAGTGGCACCATGCAGTTCACCTCACACACCCAAACTTTCAAGCCTCACCTACATAAACCCTCAATGATTAGGCACTATTCAGCCTAGATAGGTTAATTTTCTACACATTAACCCACGAAAACTGCTCTAAAAATCCCTAAAGCTCACCTTGAAGTAATACCTTAGAAATGTACGTTACACACCATCGAAAAAGAGTTCTTCCGGTACGTAAAAAGGGTCAAAAACGCTATTCCCTCACCCCTTTCAGCACTTCAGCACACCCAAAAACAGAGCCCTTTGCCGCCCCGTAAAACCAAACCAAAAAATAGGCCGAACACATCCATACACATCACACAGTCCGCACCAACACACCTACATCAGGAGAACCAGATGAGGCTTCCATACTTCGGCGTGTAGCGCGCCCTAACACCCCCACCGCGGCAGCCCCGGGTACGCCCCGCAGTACAGCAAGCAGTGGAACCTCGCTGACGACTACGACCGGATTCCTGGCGCCCCCGCACTGGAAATCCCCGAGATGCCCAGGTCTACGACCTGAATGGTGACACCGAGCCCATCATCCAGGATGAGCCGCTGGTCACCAACCCGGTGCAGAAGCCCGCGAGACCGAAGAAAAGCACTAGCCGCACTGCCGGGGTGATTCTTCATAATATTCGCCCCGCCGGTATAGCAAGGCCCCCGATGAGAGAACTCATCGGGGGCCTTTCGTATCTAAACTCTAACTCAACTGGCGGAGATGACTAGTGGCGATTACCGGTCGCGAAACCAAGATAGCCATTGTTCGGGTAGGTGTTCACAGAAGCACCGTACCAGGAGCGGTAACGCGGAGTGTGGCGGTAACGCGGACGCGACGGGTAGGAGGGGCGACTAACCGGGCGGGACGGGCGGGTCACCGGACGGCTAGCCTTAGGAGCCGGGATCACCTTCGGTGCGGGGGCCTGCTGACGCTTAGCGTCCTCTTCAGCCTTCTTGCGTGCCGCCTCAGCTACGGCAGCCTCCGCAGCTTCACGATCGGAACGAACCCGCTGAACCGCGCGTGCTGCATTCACAATGCCGGAACCGCACGCGGACTGGTCGCACTCAACACCCTGAGAGGTGGACTGCAGAGCCTTCTTCGCCTGAGCGTAAGTAAGCTTCGGGTCGACCGCCTTCATGAGCGCCACAATACCAGCAACGTGCGGTGCCGCCATGGAAGTGCCCTGGTACTCGGCGTAGTCAGCCTTGCCGGGAGCGGTCTTACCAGCGTTGAGGGTGGAGAGAATACCGCCGCCCCAGTAGCGGCGGTCGCCACCGGGTGCGCTCACGTCCACGCGGGAGCCGTAGTTGGAGAAGTAGGAACGTTTGCCGTTCTTATCGGTTGCGCCCACGTTGATGACGTCCTCACAGTTGCCGGGGCTGGACTTCGAGGCATCAAAGCTGTTGTTACCGGCTGCGACGACCACGATGGAGCCGCGTTTATTTGCCTGAGCAATCGCCTGGCGGTACGGGGTGGTGCAGGTGCCCTCGCTACCGATGGACATGTTAATGACCTGGGCGGGATTCTGGTTTGCGGGAACGCCACGCACGCTACCACCAGCAGCCCAAATAATGCCGTCAGTGATGTCTGAGTCGAAGCCACCGCAGGCGCCCAGAACGCGCACGGGTACAATCTTCGCCTCGGGCGCCACACCGGCAATGCCTTCGTTATTGTTCGCAATAGCGGCAATAGTGCCCGCCACGTGGGTGCCGTGCCAGTCGGAAGGGCTTGCCTTCGAACCGGTGAAGCACTGGTTGTCTACGGTCCAGTTGCCGGCGTCGGTCGGGTCGGAGTCGCGGCCATTACCGTCGTTGGAGAACGCCGACTCGGCGATGAAATCATAGCCGGGCAGCACGTTAGCGTCCAGGTCCGGGTGAGCGGTGATACCGGAGTCCAGCACCGCCACGGTCACACCCTTACCGCGGGTGGTGCCCCACGCCTCCAGCGCGGAGACTCCGTTCTCACCGGTGAGGGACCACATGCGGTTCATCTTCGGGTCATTGATTTTGATGGTTTCCGAGGTGTGATCCACGGTGGCGTAGCGGCGCATATCGGGTACTACGGAGGCGACCTTGGAGTTCGTGCTCAGGGCGTTCATATACTGCTGCGCCTGAGCCGGGGTGAGCTCCGAAGAGGTGGTGACTACGCTGGCATCCAGTGCGGTGGAACGGACGTAGCTGGTCTTAATGTTCAGCAGCTCGTCGATACTCTGCACATCGGAGGTGATGCCTGCGTAGAGTGCGTCACTCCAGGTTGCCTGCTGGGTACCCGCAGCTGCGGACCAGTCAATCTGGTCTGCAGCGGCGTCGGCGGAGGCGGCGTTCTTCGCCTCATCGGTGTAGGTGATGATGAAGCGGTTGTATGCCACGGGCGCGGACTGCGCAGTATCGGAGATCTGGGCAGTATTAGATGCCTCTGCCGTCGCAGATGCCTTAGGGTGGGGAGCCTGCGCGGTGGGTGCCGCCACGGCGGGGATCACGCTTACCGAGAGCAGGCAGGTCGCGGTGACGAAGCTCAGCAGGGAACGCTGTGAGGAGCGTGCCTGGGAGGGGCGAGCAATGCGAAACATGGACGTCCTTGAGGTGAGTGGTACCGGGTGCGCACGATGCGGTGTAGCGTTGCCGACTTGCGTTGAGGGCGCAGAGCCAGGTGTGTGTACTCGGTACGAGTGAATACGGAAGAGTGGGGTGTTAGCGCTGTGCGGTGTTTTCATCGCACGCATCTGCCGGGCAGATGTCTCTGTGGGTAGATGCTGTTGTGCGGGGTGGTTGATGCATGGCGCTGTGGTGCGTGGTGTCTGCATTGTAGCTTGTGCGGCTGTTGAGGGTAGCTCACAATATGCATGCACGGGTACGTACCGTGAGATACTCTATCACCCTTTTTGGGTTACTTTATGAATAAAATAACCTTTATGATGCAGGTCACTTTATGTAAAGATAAGTAAAACTTAAATCTTTACTTCAAGCCCAGGAGAATAGCTCAACCAGGCATTTCCTTATTTGCATTTACGTGAAATAAAAATCTTATTATTTACGCCACACTATCGAGCTTTAGCCGCTTCACACATAGGAAAAGATACTAGGATAGCGACATCCCACCACATAAACTACTTCCAAAGAACTCCCGCACACAGGCTGAGAGAAAATATATATCAATGCAGTGATATGCATTTTCTTTTTTCTATTCGCTCCTCACAAGCCAATACACAAAGAATGCAGATATTTTCTAAAAGGTGCATTTATGTTAGTGGATGACCAACCCCCTTGCCGCTTCCAGCGCTCACATACGCAAAGACCCCGTTGAGTTTTCTCATCGGGGTCTTTTCGTGAACAGAACGCTGCCGCTTTTGATGCTGCAGCTTGCATCTCCCACCTATCCTCACGACTGATGGGTGGGAGAAGTTTTGTAGGTAGCCTCTAGTGAACTAGCCGCTAGGGACCTACCTAGGAGGCGGGCATTCCGGCACGAATACCGGCAGCCTCCATGCGAGCCGACTCGTAGCTCACCGCACGCAAACCGGAAGAGGTGGCGATTGATTGAGTCTTTTCTCGCGTATTTTTCTGACGCTGGGTAGGTAGAAAGACCCAGCGGCGCTGAACCGCGAAGCTGATCGGGATTAGAATCAGTTCGGTCAGAATCTTGGTGACCAGCAGGGACGCCCCCAGACCGGTCAAAGCTTCCATCAGAGCCGCGTTGACTGCGAGGATGCCCACCGCCAGCACGGTGTAACGTACCAGCGAAGAGGATGCGGAGGGGCATGCACCTCCGTCATGCATAAGCATTCGGTTGACGGTGAAATTCGTTAGCGCCGAGATGACGCGGGCACCAATCACGGCTGCCAGCAGCGGAGCGCCTATGCCCATCAGGACGAAGAAGGCGATAGCATCCACGAGGAAGCCGGTCAGGAAAGACGAAACCAGGAAGGCAAGCAGCGGCGCGTAAATGAGCGCCGAGTCCTGCAGAGGCCTAAAGTGGCTGGTCGGGTTGCCCGGCTCGTAGACCTTCACAATAGGTACCTGCACCAGCTCCACGTCTGCGCGGGTTGCTCGCAGAAGCATGGAGAACTCGTACTCGTACTTATCGCCGGGGATCTGCAGCAGCCAGTCCAGAATCTGCGGAGTGAAGCCGCGCAGACCGGTCTGGGTATCTGCCACGCGGGCGCCGGTCGCCAGGGCGAAGAAGCCTACGGTTGCGCTGTTGCCAATCTTGGAGCGTAGCGGCACCTTGGTGCCTTCTTCGCCGGCGTTTGGGTCGGGCTTGGTACGCACGCCGAGGATGATGCTCATCTGGCCTGCCGCCGCTGCGGTTTCGGTGCGCACGCCCACACGGAAGATGTCCCGGGGTAGGTGCTGGCCGTCTGCATCGGCGGTGACGATGACCTCGCCGGAACGGTTTGCTTTCACCCAGTCGATGCCGGTGCGCAGTGCCGCACCCTTACCCTTGTTGACCGGGTGGGCCTGCACGGTCACGCCGTCGATACGCAGTTCGGTAAAGATTGGCGCATAGGTGCTGCCGGAGCCATCGTCAATGATGAGAATTTCTGTATCCGGATCCTGTTCACGCAGGGCACGGACAAAGCGGACTAGTGATTGGTCCGGTTTATAGGCGGGTATCAGGATAATCACGATGCGCTCCCTGCTATGTAGAGGATGTCGCTGGTGCCACGTTCCTTGGTGCCACCCTGCGGGCGATTGACCAGCTCATTGTTGAAGACCATGGCGGAGGAGCCACCACCGTCCAGGTTGTAGGCGCTCACGCAGCCGAGGTCCTTGAACATCTGGGCGAACTCGGGCATCGTCACGCCACGCGAGTAGTTGGTGGAGCGGCCATCGACCACAATGAAGACCAGGTGATTGGTGCCGAGCACACCTACACCGGTTCGCGGCTGGTTGCCCTGGATGGAGTGGTTACCAAAGTTGGTGTCCACCTCGACGCTGTCGATGCCGTCGACGATTGCGGAGTCCTTGACCAGCGCGGGGCCGAAGGAGAGAGTGTTCCACACACCCTCGTTGACGAGGGTCTGGGCATTGGTTGCGGTTTCGTCGTAGAGCTTGACGGAGCCGTCGCGGTAGAAGGCGAAGCCTTCACGTGCGCCAGAGTCACGGTAGACAACACCGTTTCGGATCACGATGCCGGTGGTACGGAAGCCATAGTAGTCACCGTTGATTGCCCAGATGCCGTTGTGTTCAGCCGCCATGTTCGAGGGGGTGTCGATGATGTTCTGGCCGAACTTGTTATTGGCGAAGGCGCTTCGCAGCAGAGTCGCGTTGTCGAGCTTTATGTCTGCTACGAAGGAGACGACCACATCCGAGCCGCTACCGGTGGTGTTGGAGGTGATGGTGATAGAGCCTTCGTTAGCGGTGAGGCTCTGACCGTTGACCTTCACGCCAGTCAGTTCGGTGGGGTCTGCGGTGGCGGAGCCGGAGGCGCTTGCGTTTGCCTGGGCTGCAGCCGCCTCGTAGGCGGTGGTGTCTTCGATTTCGGTGTGCTCTGCCAGGTAGCGGTTGTATGCCCACCCCGTACCGCCGCCGACTACTGCGAGTGCACCGAGGCCGCCGCCGATAAAGATTCGACGAGTGAGATTCTTCTTGGCTAGCTTCTGCTCTGCAGCGGTTTGTACTGCGTTAGCTTGTTCTGCCGCGGTCTGGGTGGTCTGGTCAATGTTCTGAGTCATGTTCTGTTCGTTGTTCATGTCTCTAGAATGCCGGCCTATTCTCTGTGCCAGTCATGACTAAGCTGTGCAGGAGCTATGCATGATTATTCATTTCAAACTTTTTTATTACCAACTATGCCTTATTACCAAATAGATTTATGCACATATATGTATAAGCATGTTTATTGGCTCTGCGCTCCACATAGTTAAGACCCCCCCGTCGGCAGCCTGCCTTCGCACACACCCGGGTGCATCCGCACAAACTGCGGGCACGAAAAAACCGGCTGAGCACCCCGTGTGGGGTCTCAAGCCGGTTCATCAACTATGAAATACGCTCGGTCGATATGCACCGAATCATTCCGCGTATTCTTTATGCCTCATCCTCGTAGGACGCGTACTTTTCTGCGTATGCCGAGTAGTCGTCCTCGTCGTCATAGCGACGGCGGGACGAATCGGAGGACTTCGTTTTCTTCGCGCTGCTGAGCTCGCGCTCGAGTGCGCTGTAGTCGGTCTCGGGGCTGAAGTACTTCATCTCCCGAGCCTGCCTTGTTGCTTTAGCCTTCTGACGGCCGCGCCCCATGGCGTGACCCCCTCTTTCATCCTGTCCGAGGCGAACAGCACGTGCAGCGCATCGCTCTCGGATCGTTCAACAGTCTTTACTACACTATAGAGTACCCTGTTTCAGCCCTGAATGTCTCGCTCAGCGGCACCTATTTTGCGTATCAGAGCACTTCTTCGCACCGGAACAACCGTTTTATTTTGCACCCGCGGCTTTTTACCCCAGACGCCACAGAGCCCCGCACCGGGCGTATCGCTACAACCAATGCGGGGCGAGTGCCTATCCTACCGGCTCACTCACAAAACCGGGTTCAGAGAAGGTACCGTGCCGGTCATGACATCCAGCACGGGGCTTGAGGGGCACTCCTGCCGTTTAGCTTGCGGTGAAGGAGCCCAGCAAGGTGGCGTTAGAAGCCAGGGTGGTGCTGGAGACATCCACGCTATCGGTGGTGGTGTACACGGTGTAGCTCTCGCCCTTAGTGATCTTGGAGCTGGAGACCACGATCAGTGCGGTGCTGGAGTTAGTCACCTTGTAGTTCGCCACCACGTTACCGGAGGAGTCGGTCACCTGTACGGTGGTGCCGGCGCTCAGGTTCGATACATTGCTAATCTTCAGGTAGCCGCTGGTGGAGTTGGTCGAGGGCGCCTCGAACATGTCACCGGAGTTAGCCGCGGTCACGGTCGCGCCGTTGAGCAGCAGGTCGCCATTGGTATCCAGGGAGGTGTTACCACCGGTGAAGGGGCCGTAGACAATCACGGTGCCACCGGAGAGGGTTGCCGTACCGTTGGAATCGATGCCGTCGCCCTTCGCGTTCACGGTGACCGTACCGCCGGAGATGTTGATGGTTGCATCAACCACCTCGAAGGTGCCGCCTGCGCCACCGCCAGCCGGGGGCTGACCACCCTGTGCCGCATTACCCTGTCCCGTATTTCCCTGTGCAGCCTGGTTACGCTGGGCGGTCTGCGTGGTGGAGGTCGAAGCCGACTCGGTGCTGGTCGAGGTGGTACTGTACGAGGCATTGATACCGTCATCGGAGCTGGTCACGTTCACGGTGCCGTCCAGGATGTTGATGTACTGCCCCTCAATACCCTCGTTCGCCTGGTTAATGTTCAGGGTCCCACCAGAGATTTCAAGCACGCGCTCAGCCTTGAAACCATCATCATCTGCAGAGATGTTCACGGTACCACCGCTCAGGCGTACCCAGCCACGGTTGCCATCGGTATTATTGGTTGCCTTGATGCCGTCCTGACTTGCGGTTACGGTGACGGTACCGTCCAGGATATCGACGTAATCCTTACCCTTGATGCCGGTGTTTGCCGCGTTCACTTCCAGGGTACCGGAGGCAATGACCAGGCCGTCAGAGGTGTGGATACCCTCTTCATACTTACCTTCAACCTTCAGGGTGCCTTCGCCCGCCAGGGTCAGGTCACTCTTGGAGTAGATAGCTGCGTCGGGGCTACCGCTGGCGGTATCCGCGTAGGAGGAGCCGTCAGAGACGGTGTTGGTGGTACCCGAGGCGGTGTAGATAACGACCTCGTCCGCCTCAACCACATTGATAGCTGCACCAGTGGAATTGGTAATCGTCGCATTCTTCAGGACCAGGCGGACCATGTCGCTGTCGGCTGCCTCAACCTTGATCTGGCCCTCGTAGGTACCGATGAGCTTGTAGTTGCCCGCCTTGGTGATGGTGATGACGCCGTCGCTTACGGTCACGCCGTCGATCGCAGTCGGGTTAGAAAGATTGATAGTAACTTCGCTGGAGGAATCCCAGGTGACGTCCTTTGCAGAGTAGTGAGTGTCCTCGACGAGCTTCTCGCCGCTCTTCACGTCGGTAGAGAAGGAGTCCGCCACCTTCGAGGTGGTGTCCGAAGTGCTCGAAGCGGAGGTAGTGGTTGCGCTCGCTGCACTAGCGGTCGATGCCAAGTTTGCCGAGCAGCCGCTCAACGCCAGGGCTGACAGGAGAGTCAAGGAGGTTGCGCTCTTAATCATATTGCTCTTTTTCATGGGTTTTCCTTTGTGTTTGGGTGACTACTCACGTAGAGCCAACGCCACAGGGGTAAGACGTATGTGAAATGTGAATATGTGTGAGAGCGGTTATTGCCTGTGTGGGGTGATAAAGCCGGTGTTGTATTTGGTTCGGGGTTAGATACGCGGTTTAGAGGATTGGTGGCTGGAGGTGCGGGTAAGGTAGGTGCGCTACCCTACCCGCACCTCCCACATTGCCGTTTTAGCGAGGTTGCCGTTTTATGCGGCTGCGAAACCCTCGGTCAGCAGCTTCTGGTAATCCTCTTCGGTCATGTCATCCACGTTGAGGCGGGTACCGTTGACCGGTTCCAGGTGCATCCAATTCTTGATGGTTTCTTCCCACTTGTTGCTTGCCAGCTGCGGGTTTAGCACCGCCATACCGGTTGCAAACTTGGAAATCTTCGTGGGGGTGATGCCCGCATCCCAAAGATGCTGGTCTGCCACAGAGGGCTCCACACCGGACTTGGTTTCAATGATGACCGCGTTCGGCAGGCCGTAGGTGGTGCCAACCAGGTTACCGTGGTAGTTGCGGTAGTTCACGCCCGCCATGAGGATGTTCTCAGACAGAGGTGTCCAGGTCAGGGCGTTATCTACCGTCATACGGGAGGCGACGGGGTTCTTCTCGCTCTGCGGCAGGAAGACCGTGGTACGGCGGTAGCCGGTGGTCAGAACCGCCTCCAGCTTGTGCACGGGGCCCGCAAGGATATCGCCGAGCGCTGCGGTGATGTACTCGTGGCCTTCGGCGGTGAGCGTATCGCGGTTCTCGAAGGTATACGGGATACGCTTCTTGACGGTCATATCCTGCTCACCGTCTGTCTTGACCTCTAAGAAGGTCAGTTCCGAGTCCAGGTAGCTACGGGTACGAATCTTGAAGGTGTCCGGGCGGCTGTACGCTGCCGAATGGTAGCTCTGCATCTGCGGAGTGTCGAAGTAGACCGATTCGTAGGCGAAGTCGCGCTGGTCATCGATTTCCATGACGGAGGCTCCTGCGTCAAGCGTGGAGAGTACCTTGGCTGCGGTTTCTGCCTCGACAATGTACTTGCGGTCCACACGGGTCTGCATGGCTGCCTGCTCGTTCATGGCTTCGAGGCTGATACTCTTCCACTCGGCGGGGATGATATTTGCGGCTGCGTTAGTCATGGGTCTTCGTCCTTCTGGGGGTGCCGCCTCGGTGCGTTCGAGGTAGCTGGTCGTGATGGGGGTATTAGGGCTGTCGTGCAGTATGAGTGAATCGGAGGCTTTTGTACTGGCTGGTTTTACTTACCTACCGGGGTGCGCTGTAGGGGAATCATCCGAGTGTCCAGCGTGGCGTGCGCCTCAGCGGTGGGTGCTACAGGCTGGCGGGTTGCGGTCATCTGCGGTGCTGCTGGGTGAGCTACTGCCGAGATGGGTGCTACGTGAGCCTGTGCCGCCTCCACCGCTGCATGGGTGCCGCCCTCGGTGGTTTCCTTAGGCTGGTAGGTGACGGTGGCGCGGGTCAGGTTGTTCACCATGTCCAGCTCGGTGATTTTCAGCGAGGTGACGGTGTAACCCAGGCGAGCGCTCAGGTATGCTTTGAGCTCTTCCTCGTCGCTAATCGCACGATCGGCGGTGACAGTCTGAGTCTGGTCGGTAGAGATCGGGGTGCTACGCGAGTCGAGAATCGCAATCAGGGCGACCAGGGTAGCCATGAGACCGAAGGCGATGTACGCCGGGCTGATGTTCACACCGGCGATCATGCCGACCGAGAGGGCTACGAAGTAGTAACCCACCTCGCGCTGGCTCAGGGCGGTGGAACGCAATCGGATAATCGACAAGACACCGAAGAGACCCATGCCCATAGCGGATGCATTCGAGCCGGCAGATACCAGCGCCACCGAGACGGTGAAGATGCCGGCGTTGATGACCGCGTAAGAAATCATTAGTTCGCGGTTGCGGTGCCGCGCCATGTAGAGGGTGCAGAGGGCTGCGATGGCTATGGCATCGGCAATCGCCATGGTCAAAATAGTCATTGGACGCTCCAGACGTCGTGTCGTGATGTTTGCGGCGCTTTTTGCTGTCTGTTCTTCAGCTCCAAGCTGTGCGTTCTTTGTAATCTCTAGACTCCCGGTTGAAGCTATGTTTTTGCTGTGTTTGCATTAACTTAGAGTTAAGTGTTACAACTCTCAGAAAATACCCCCGGTCTGAGCCCCCCAATACATGTGATGAAAACGTGACCTGTTTTTGTTTGTACTCAGCGAAAAGGGTATAAAAATGGGCTCCCTCCGATACGGAGGGAGCCCATAAAAGCAGCTAAAAACTTAGCAACTAGGCGTTATTATGCCTTCTTACGCATGCGGGTTGCCACGATAGTCGCGCCACCAGCACCCAGAGCAATCAGACCCAGACCAGCAGCGGTCATCGCATCGGATGCACCGGTCTTAGCCAGGGAAGAAGAGCCCTTGGAGGATGCGTTGGAGGAACCAGAACCCAGGTCGTCATTGGAGTTGGAGCTCATGCCAACGTGATCAGAGGTGGAGTTCTCGTAGTTCGGCTGCTCTTCGCAACCTTCGTCGTCGCCATCAGCATCGAACTTCTCGCGGAAGTCCGGATCACCCTTGAAAATAGAGGTACCACGATCTGCCCATACGTCAGCACAGTTCTGGTACTTGTAGGTCTTCTCGTCCTTTGCGGAGGGCTGAGTAGCCTCGTCAGACTTCTGCTCTTCGGCAGGCTTAGTTGCCTCAGAAGATGCAGACTCGGATGCCTCAGCGCTGGGCTCGGTGGTCGGCTCAGCAGTGGGAGCCGGGGTCGGGTTCTCGGAAGGAGCCGGGGTGGACTCTTCGCTAGGTGCGGGAGCGGGCTGCTCTGCAACCTTAATGGTCACGGTAGCTGCCTTACCGCCGCGGGGAACGTCGCCGTCCTTTAGGGAGCCGGACAGCAGGTAAATGTCAACGGAAACACTGCCGTGCAGTTCTGCTTGCCAGGGAATGGTAACGGAGAAGTTACCGTTCTCGTCAGCGTGGATTTCCAGGTAGTCCTGGCCGTTAATCTTAACGGCGCCCTTGTTCAGCTTTAGTGCCAGAACGGAACCGGAGGTGCCATCAGCGGTCTTGAAGCCTTCGCCGCCAATGTTCAGACCTTCGCCCTCAACCCATACGTCGGGGGCAATGAACTGTGCAGAGTCTGCGTAGGTGTGGACGACCTGAGGCTTGCCTTCAACAGCGAAGGTTGCGGGGACGGAAGTAGCAACGAGGCCACAGCCGATGAGTGCGGTGGCGCCGATGCGTGCGATGTTGTTTCGAATGCTCATGCCCCCATTCTAACGAGCGAAGCTTAGGATACCGGCCTCCAAGAAGCCAATTTGTTATGACCTAACTCACAAAATATATTTTTTTGAAGGTTTCTTGAAGGCATGGTTGAACTATATAAGCCTTTTACACCGTCGTACACCCCTAAAGTCTCAATCTAACATTGAGGAGAATAACAAGTACATACCCCGCCCCATCAGCACAACCCAATAGCAAAAACCACCCCGTTAAACGCGAAAATCCCTTCCATCCAAACACTCGAGCATTCGGGGGGAAGGGACCCTCACTCACCACCGGGCAGCGGTAATAGTTTTAGGAGTTCTTGCGGTTACGGACAGCAGACACGCCAGCAACACCCAGACCCAGAGCTACCAGGCCCATACCAGCAATGGTAAAAGCATTGGAAGCACCGGTATTAGCAAGGGAAGAGCGCTGAGCGCGGCTAGAAGTGTAGTTAGTCGAAGCGGAGGAAGAACCCAAGTTGTCCAGACCGCCAGAGTTGCGGGAAGAAGAACCCGAAGAAATATTGGAGGAGGAACCGCCGTCAGTGACCTCACTGTTAATAACCTCGCAGCCCAGACCGTTGTTATCAGTATCGAACTGCTTGCGGAAGTCCGGGTGGCTCGAAGAGATAGGAGCCAGACCAGCAGCCGCCACCTCAGAGCAGTTCGCGAAGCGAGTGCTCTCAGCCGAACCGGTCACCTGTTCAGTAGCGGAAGTGGAATCACCCGACTGATCCTTCGCATCATTCGCAACGGATGCGTTCTTATCAGCAGCAGCCGAGGCAGAAGCCGACTCAGTAGCCGAAGCAGAAGCAGATGCCGAAGCGGAGGGGGTAGCCACCACAGAAGCGGAAGCCGATGCGGTAGCCGAGGGGCTCGCTGAAGCAGTCGCAGAAGCCTTCCCATCCACGCGGTCCTTGATCTCTGCATCCACGGAGGCAATGACCTCATCAGCACCAGAAGCCGAGGCGGTAGCAGATGCGGAAGGCGCCACAGAAGCGGAGGGGGTAGCCACCACGGAAGCGGTTGCCGAAGCAGAAGCGCTCGCAGACGCGGTAGCGGAGGGGGTTGCTTCCTGAACGGAACGAGCCTCAATCTTCACGGTGGCTGCCTTGCCGCCGCGAGCGGTGTCGTTATCCTTCAAGGATCCGGAGAGCAGGTAGACGTCCACGGAGATACGCTCATCCAGGTCGTCCTGCCAGGGAATGGAGACGGAGAAGTTGCCCTTCTCATCAGCCTGAACTTCCAGGTAGTCCTTGCCGTCAATCTTGACGGTACCCTTGTTCAGCTTGATAGCGATGGTGGAGCCGGAGGTACCGTCCTGGGTCAGGAAGCCTTCGCCGGTAATCTTCAGGGCTTCGCCCTTGTACCAGACCTCAGAAATATGGGAGGCCGCCTTGTCGGCGTAGACGTAGGTGACGGACTCTTCACCGTTCTGAGCGAAAGTTGCGGGGATTGCGGTGACTACCAGACCGCAACCGATCAGGGCGGTGGCACCGAAGCGAGTGATAGTGTGTCGAATGTCCATCCCATCATTTTATCCCCGCGTGGTGGGTTTAGCCGCCTGTCTAGAGGCTATGTGCAATTACTTGCAACACAAAATAGCATTTTCGTGCACTTAACCTTGGGTCGTTGCACGTGCAGTAATATTCGCTGGAGAAACAGCATTCACTATAGAAACAGCGCTGCCTAAACCTCGGCAACCTTAAACATCAACGGCGTCGAGCATGAGTTCCAGCGCCTCGCCCACGCCGGTACGCCACAGGTAGGTAGCCTTCGCATCTGCACGACCGGGGCCGCCGTTAACGACAGCGACCGGCTTGCCGGCGCTCAGAGCCTCCAGCACAATCTTGTAGCTGCTCATGACCGCAACCGAGGAGCCCACCACCAGCAACGCCGAACATTCAGCGAGCATGGCATCCTTGCGTACCTTACGTTCGGCGGGCACAGACTCACCAAAGTACACCACATCCGGCTTGAGGCGGGTCGAACTGCAGCCGAGGCAGGGCACCATCTGAAAATCGCGGATATAGAGGTCGTCCAGCTCCACATCACCGTCAGGGTTCACGCGTAGCTCTTCATCTTCAAGGTGCGCTAGGTAGCCGGGGTTCGCCGCGTCCAGACGTGTATCCAGGCTTTCGCGACTCTCGTCCTGCCCGCAGTCCAGGCACACAATACGGGAGAGGTCGCCGTGCAATGCCAGTAGGCGAGGGCTTCCAGCACGGGCGTGCAGCCCATCCACGTTCTGCGTAATCACACCGCTCACGGCACCCAGCTGTTCCAGCTCGGCGAGCGCATAGTGGGCGCGGTTCGGTTCGGCGCGGCGCATACGGCGCCAGCCCACGTAGGAGCGCGCCCAGTAGCGTTGGCGGGCGGCGTCATCGTAGCGGAATTCCTGGTAGGTCATGGGGCGGTGGTCATGCAGGGAGCCGCCGGGTCCGCGGTAGTCGGGGATACCGGATTCGGTGCTCACTCCCGCGCCGGTGAGCACGAGAACCTTGCCCGCCTTGAGTAGCTCGGCAATACCCGCGGATACGTATTCTTCGTCGTGCGGGGTGGCGTTCTCAGAGACAACGCGCTGAATCGAGCGGATTGCGGCACGGTGCACGGAGGCAATTTCTTCGCGTTGCTCACCGGCGGCGGCGAAGTTCTGGTGGTCAGTCCAGCGGTCCATTCTTCTCCTCAATGCTCTGTGTATTAGTGCGGTTCAGCGCGGTTCTAGTGCGTTAAACGGCTGTGGGGCACCCCCTTTGAGGGTACCCCACAGCCTATTTTTTATGGTTTCGAATGTGCAAAACTCAGCCACAGGCTAAGTCCACCCAGCCGGTTGAGCTTAGTTCTCAGCCTTCTGCTCACGCTCGGAGGTCACTGACAGGCCGTCGCTGGCAACGTCCGGGTTCACGTCCACGGTCACGGTGTCGCCGTCGTGGATAGCACCGGAGAGGATGCCGCGAGCCAGGCGGTCGCCAATCTCGCGCTGTACCAGGCGGCGCAGCGGGCGGGCACCGAATGCCGGGTCGTAGCCGGTCTTACCCAGCCACTCCAGGGCGGCGGGGGTGACGTTCAGGCTCAGGCGGCGGTCCTCCAGACGCTTAGCCATGCTCTTGATCTGCAGGCCTACGATCTGACCCAGGTTCTCAGCCGACAGCGGCTGGAACATGATGATGTCGTCCAGTCGGTTGAGGAACTCGGGGCGGAATGCTTGGTGCACAACCTCCAGCGCCTTCTCGGAGCGCTCTTCGAAGGGCAGGTCTTGGTTGACCAGGTACTGCGAACCGAGGTTCGAGGTCAGAATCAGGATGACGTTGCGGAAGTCCACGGTGCGGCCCTGGCCATCGGTCAGGCGGCCGTCATCGAGCACCTGCAGCAGGATGTCGAAGACCTCGGGATGTGCCTTTTCAACCTCGTCGAGCAGGACCACCGAGTAGGGGCGACGGCGTACAGCCTCGGTCAGCTGACCGCCCTCTTCGTGGCCAACGTATCCGGGAGGGGCGCCGACCAAGCGAGAAACAGTGTGCTTCTCAGAGTATTCACTCATGTCGATGCGTACCAGGGCACGCTCGTCATCGAACTGAAACTCAGCCAGTGCCTTAGCCAGCTCAGTCTTACCGACACCGGTCGGGCCAAGGAACAGGAAGGAACCAATCGGGCGATCCGGGTCGGAGATGCCAGCACGGGCGCGGCGGACAGCGTCAGAGACAGCTACCACTGCGTCTTCCTGACCAATCAGGCGGGCACCGATGCGCTTCTCCATTTCGAGCAGCTTCTCAGATTCGCCCTGCATCATGCGACCTGCAGGAATACCGGTCCAGGAGGAGATAACCTCAGCGATATCGTCTGCGGTGACCTCTTCGGAGACCATGGATTCGTTCTTAGCGCGGTCCTCGGCACGCTGTGCTTCCTCCAGTTCGGCTTGCTTTGCGGGAATCTCGCCGTAGAGCAGGCGGGATGCCTCAGCAAGGTTACCTTCACGCTGTGCCACCTCGGCGCGGGAGCGCAGCTCGTCAATCTCAGTCTTGAGGTCACCCACGCGGTTCAGGTTCGCCTTCTCGGCTTCCCAACGGGCGTTGAGGGAGTCAAGCTGTTCTTTCTTGTCTGCCATGTCCTTGCGCAACGCTTCCAGACGCTCCACGGATGCGGGATCGGTTTCGCCGGCAAGCGCGAGTTCCTCCATGGTGAGGCGGTCCACGGCGCGGCGCAACTGGTCGATTTCCTCCGGTGCGGAGTCAATTTCCATGCGCAGGCGGGATGCGGCCTCATCGATCAGATCAATTGCCTTGTCCGGCAGCTGACGGGAGGGAATGTAACGGTTGGACAGGGTTGCTGCTGCAACCAGTGCAGAGTCAGCAATCTGCACCTTGTGGTGTGCCTCGTAGCGTTCCTTCAGGCCACGCAGAATACCGATGGTGTCATCTACGCTGGGCTCGCCCACGTACACCTGCTGGAAGCGGCGCTCCAGGGCGGGGTCCTTCTCGATGTTCTCGCGGTACTCATCCAGGGTGGTGGCACCAATCAGGCGCAACTCGCCTCGGGCAAGCATGGGCTTGAGCATGTTGCCTGCATCCATGGAACCTTCGGATGCGCCAGCACCGACGACGGTGTGAATCTCGTCGATGAAGGTCACAATCTGACCCTCGGACTTCTTGATTTCTTCGAGGACTGCCTTCAGGCGCTCCTCGAATTCGCCGCGGTACTTTGCGCCTGCGACCATGGAGCCCAGGTCCAGGCTGATGAGGGTCTTGCCGCGCAGGGATTCGGGCACGTCGCCGGAAACCATGCGCTGTGCCAGGCCTTCCACGACGGCGGTCTTACCGACGCCGGGCTCACCAATCAGAACGGGGTTGTTCTTGGTGCGGCGGGAGAGCACCTGCACGACGCGGCGAATCTCAGAGTCACGACCGATGACCGGGTCGAGCTTGCCCGCGCGGGCAATGGCGGTCAGATCGGTGCCGTACTTTTCGAGCGCCTGGAAGGTGCCCTCGGGGTCGGGGGTGTCCACGGTGCGGTCTCCTCGGACGTTGGGGATGGTCCGCGCGATGAGCTCTGCGGTAGCGCCGAGCTTGTGCATTGCGGTTGCAGTGCTATCGGTTCCGCTGGCAATGCCGAGCAGGATCATTTCGGTAGAAACGTAGGTATCTCCGAAGCCCTGGGCGCGGGTCTGTGCCGCCTGCAGAGCAGAGAGCGCGGCACGGCTGAGGGAAGCGTTCTGCACGGAGGCACCGGATGCCTTCGGCAGCTTCTTGATTTCAGCGGATGCTGCCTCAGAGATAGCGTCCACATCCAGACCTGCAGCCTTGAGGACTGCTACGGCGACGCCTTCACGCTGGTCCATGAGGGCCTTGAGGATGTGCGCGGTTTCAATAGTGGGGTTGCCGGCGGTTTGAGCGTTAGTATTTGCCGCCGAGATGACTTCTTGACTCTTGGTGGTGAACTTGTTGTCCATGATGTTCCTTTCGTATTTCGGGGGCTTATCCTATGTGCCCCTGCATTACATAACTTGAGTCTACTACACTCAATTATTCTGCGCAATAGGTTAACCGGGGTTTTGGAGATTAAAATTTCGGCAATAACCATGGGCGCTTCGCACGAATAAAGCGGCGAAAACACAGGCTCCAGCCATAAACTCCTTCCAAAAGCCCTATTGTTATAGTGACCACATTGGGTACTTGCAAGTTCCCACAATAATCACAGACAGAAATGGGGACCCACATGAAAATACTGGTTCTAGGCGCAACCGGCCGCACCGGCTATCTCTTTACCCGCAAAGCTCTGAAGGACGGGCACACCGTCACCGCCTACGTACGCAACCCCAACAAGGCCCTAGCGCTTTTGGGGGCGCACCACAATCTCACTATCGTTCCGGGAGCCCTGGACGACGCCGAGCAGCTCGCCGTAGCATCCTCCGGGCAGGACGTGATGGTTAGCATCTTGGGCCAGAAAGCCACGGTGCGAGAATTTCTCTCCTCCACGTTCATGCAGGATCGTCTGCCTCTCATCATGGAGGCGGTGGCGGGCGCAGGCGTGAAGCACTGTGTTCTGATGAGCGCATACGGCGTGGGCGATACGGTACGGACCGCATCACTCCCCATGCGCCTAGTATGCAAGGTCATCATGCGCGGCATTTTCACCGACCGAGTTAAGGCGGATGCCCTGGTCGCCGAATATCAGCCGTATATTTCACATGCGCATCCGGGCAGGCTGACCAATAAACCCGGCAGGGGTGGGGTGAAGGTATATGACATGGCGAGTGTCGAGCGAACTGCAGGCATCCCAACGATTGCCCGTGAGGACGTCGCTGATGCACTGCTCACTATCGCCAAGAACCCCCAGAACGCAGGTACGGATTTTTTGGTGACACTTGGGGACGTTGCCCTACGCTCACCCCAGAAATAAACCGGTAGGCTTAATGGCATGACGACTACGAACATCTTTCCCGCCGCCATTCTCTTCGACCACGACGGAACCCTCGTCGATACCGAACCCGTATGGGCTGCCGCAAAGGTTGCTCTCGCTGCAGAATTTGGCGGCGCCTGGACTGCGCAGGACACCCTCGACTGCCTGGGCCTATCCATGCAGTTCACCCTGGACCGCCTACGTAAGCGCGGTGTAAACCTACCGGATGAAGAAATCAACGAGCGACTCGTCACCAAGGTGCACGATGCCCTGGCACACCAGCCGGTCGAGTTCCTGCCCGGTCTTGAGCGTTTCCTCTGGGAGGTTCGCGAGGCGCAGATTCCGGCGGCAGTCGTCACGAATGCAGCCACCTCCGTGGCTCGCCGCACCGCAAATGCGGCACCTGAGGGTACGTTCTCAGCGGTTATTGGTAATGATGAAACCACACACCCCAAGCCGGACCCGCAACCTTATCTTTTGGCGGCCGAGCGCCTGGGTGTTAATCCGACACAGTGCGTGGCTCTTGAGGATTCGCCTTCGGGTGTGCGCAGTGCGGCCGCGGCGGGTATGCGTGTCATTGTTGTGCCGGGTGAACTGGAGGTTCCAGCAGAGCTGGGCACCGTGCACCTCAAACATGAGGAACTGACCCTAGAGGCGGTGCGCGCGCTGGCGTAGCCGCTTGGTTCGCAGATTGGAAGCTCTGCAGAAAACTGAATAGGCTTCACCATAAAGGATGGGATGCGCGATACGAGATACTGTGCATCCTACCCTTTGCGCATGCCTGGGTGGTAAGCCGTGGGGATTTGAGCAGGGGCTTTTGAGCGAGGGCTTGAGGTCGGCGCAACACACAGATGACGATTTATTACGAATTAATCAAAATAACCTTGACAGTAGTTCCTTAAAATGATTTACTCAATAATAATGATTCGGCGGGGTACAAACCCCACCGAAGCACAAGCATCACAGCATCATGAAGGAGACCATCATGGCATTCGCAAACTACACCGCACCCGGCCTGACCATTGAAGAAGGCAAGGGCATTTCCGAGGTTCTCCAGGCACGTCTGCACGACCTGAACGACCTGCACCTGCTGCTGAAGCACGCTCACTGGAACGTGACCGGCCCCGGCTTCATCGCCGTTCACGAAATGATTGACCCCCAGGTCGATACTGTCCGCGATTTTGTCGACGCCATCGCAGAGCGTATGGCAACCCTGGGCGCAACCCCCAACGGCCTGGCTGGCGCACTGGTCGCACAGCGTACCGTTGAAGACTACGCAGTTGGCCGCGCACCCGTCGCCGCTCACCTGCGCGCCCTGAACGACGTCTACACCCGCGTGATTGAAGCTCACCGCAAGGCGATTGCATTCGCAGGCGAGTCCGACCCCGTCACCGAGGATCTGCTGATTGGCCAGACCGCTGAGCTGGAGAAGTTCCAGTGGTTCATCCGCGCATTCCTGGAAAACAGCGAAGGCAGCATCTAAGCTACAACCATCTAAGTCGTAGCGTCTAAACCACAGCCTACTTATGGCGGCAAGGTATATAGGCGCCAGCTTTTAGAGTCACAAAACCGGGCGGGTGCACTCTCCTTATGGAGGGTGCACCCGCCCGGTTTTTCACATGAAATATACACCGAGTTCACTCATCGTTCCTCGTCCACGTAGTACAGCAAAGTACGTTGAGGCGAACATGTTTATCGGGTTAGGCCGTCCTAGATTTTCCGTTCAGAGTGCTCTAGAGTGGTTCACTGTTCATGACAGAGCGCACAGACTTGAAGGCGTAACGGGTTGCTAACCGGCAAACCCGACACGTACCGCATGAGTAGCGGAAAGGGAACTATGAGCACGCACGCCCAGCACGAGCACGTCGAAGAAACCGAAAAGCTTCAGCCGGAAAACGCCACCACTGAAGCTTCGCGAACCACCCGCCATAGCGCCGTCACCTCCCCCTCCCCCGCGCAGATTAAGCGTTGGCGCCGCTACCTTGCCGATGAGGAGTCGGAGGCGCGCATCTACCGCTACCTGGCTCGCCGTGCAGAGGGTACCGATCGCGAAATCCTTCTGCAGGTTGCTAAGGCAGAGAAGCGTCACCAGCAACATTGGCGTGACATGCTCGGTGAGCACGCAAATGTGCACGTGCGCCCGTCCATTCAGTCTCTGGTATTGCAGTTCCTGGCAAAGAACTTTGGTTCGGTGTTTATTCTGGCGATGGCTCAGCGCGCCGAGTCCCGATCCCCCTACGCTGAGGACCCAGACGCTACCGAGGAAATGGCGGCTGACGAGGCGATTCACGAGGAGATTATTCGCGCCCTGGCGACTAACGGTCGCGAGAAGCTTTCGGGTAATTTCCGTGCGGCGGTTTTTGGCGCTAATGACGGTTTGGTGTCGAATCTGGCGCTGATTATGGGTATTACTGCCTCGGGCGCATCCAGCTCAATGGTTCTGCTCTCGGGTATCGCGGGCCTGCTGGCGGGTGCACTGTCCATGGCGGCGGGTGAGTTCGTGTCAGTGCGTTCTCAGCGTGAGCTACTGGATGCATCCCAGCCAACCCAGGTGACCCTGCGTGTTGCACACGATTTGGATTTGGATTCGAACGAGCTGGAGCTTATTTACCGTGCCCGCGGTATGGAGCCGGAGGCGGCGCATCACCGCGCGATGGAGCGTTTCGGATACCTGGATTGTGATTGCGACCCGTCACTGTCTCATCGCGAGGATGAGGATCGTGAGGAGAACGTGGCTTTGGGCACCGATATTGGTGCCGCCGCTGCGTCATTTGCGTTCTTCGCTTCGGGTGCGTTGATCCCGATTCTGCCCTATATTTTCGGTTTCTCGGGTGTGTTCGCGATGGTGCTGTCTCTGCTGTTTGTGGGTGCGGCTCTGGGCTTCACCGGCGGCGTGGTGGGTCTGCTGTCAGGTGCTTCCCCGCTCAAGCGCGGTATCCGTCAGATTCTAATTGGTTTCGGCGCGGCGTTTGTCACCTACCTGCTGGGTTTGGCATTTGGTACAACGGTTGCCTAGTCGCAACTCCCCCAATAAGCTTTCAACAAGTGTATATAGCCGCTCATGCATGTGTTGCATTCCCCTGCAAATGCCACAGCCTAAGCGCAAAGAAACCCCGGCGCACCCCCTGCACCTCCAGTATTTTTCGGCGCGCTGTCCCTGTTTAGTTCACTGTTAAAGCACAGATGCCGGTAGCCTCACGGGCTACCGGCATCTGCCGCATTATTTATGCTGTTTACTTCGCTGCGAAGATTTCGCGCATCAGGTTTGCAGCCTCGGAGGGGGTCTTACCGACCTTCACGCCTGCTGCTTCCAGAGCTTCCTTCTTCGCCTGAGCGGTACCGGAGGAACCGGAGACAATAGCGCCTGCGTGGCCCATAGTCTTACCCTCAGGAGCGGTGAAGCCTGCGATGTAACCAACGACGGGCTTGGTCACGTTTGCCTTGATGTACTCTGCAGCACGCTCCTCAGCGTCACCACCAATCTCACCAATCATGACGATTGCTTCGGTCTCGGGGTCAGCTTCGAAAGCTTCCAGCGCGTCGATGTGGGTGGTGCCGATAATCGGGTCGCCACCAATACCGATAGCGGTGGTGAAACCAATATCGGACAGTTCGTACATCAGCTGGTAGGTCAGGGTACCGGACTTGGAGACCAGACCAATCTTGCCCTTACCGGTAATGTTCGCCGGGATAATACCGACCAGGCACTCCTCGGGGGAGATGATGCCGGGGCAGTTGGGGCCGATGATGCGGGTAATCTGCTTGCCGTTCTCGTCCACGGATGCCTTAGCAGCTGCCCAGAACTCTGCAGAGTCCTGAACCGGAACGCCCTCGGTGATAACGACGACAAGGCCGATCTTAGCCTCGATAGCCTCGAGAACTGCTGCCTTGGTGAAGGCCGGGGGAACGAAGACGATGGAAACGTTCGCACCGGTCTTCTCCATAGCCTCAGCCACGGAACCGAACACGTTCAGCTCAATGTCGGAGCCGTCCTTCGCCTTATGGGTGACGGTGGTGCCAGCCTTGCGAGCGTTCACGCCGCCCACAATGTTGGTGCCCGCTGCGAGCATGCGTGCGGTGTGCTTGGTACCCTCGCCACCGGTGATGCCCTGAACGATGACCTTGGAGTCCTTGTTCACAAAGATAGACATATTACTTCCTTGAAATCCTTTGCTGGCGATTACGCCTTGTGAGCGAGCTCTGCTGCCTTGTCAGCGCCGGAGTCCATGGTCTCAGCCAGAACAACCAGCGGGTGGTTCGCCTCGGAGAGGATGCGGCGACCCTCAGCAACATTGTTGCCGTCCAGGCGTACAACCAGAGGCTTGGTTGCTGCATCGCCCAGAATCTCCAGAGCCTTCACAATGCCGTCTGCCACTGCGTCACATGCGGTGATGCCGCCGAAGACGTTCACGAAAACGCTCTTGACCTGCTCGTCACCCAGAATGATTTCCAGGCCAGCAGCCATAACCTCAGCGGACGCGCCGCCACCAATATCAAGGAAGTTCGCGGGCTTGACATTGCCGTGGTTCTCGCCAGCGTAGGCAACGACGTCCAGGGTGGACATAACCAGACCTGCACCGTTACCAACGATGCCGACCTCGCCGTCCAGCTTCACGTAGTTCAGGTCGAACTGCTTTGCCTTAGCTTCCAGCGGGTTCTCAGCGGACTTGTCCACGAGAGCCTCGTGCTCGGGCTGGCGGAATTCTGCGTTGTCGTCGAGGGAGACCTTGCCGTCCAGGGCGAGGATGGTACCCTCAGGGGTCAGAACGAGGGGGTTAACCTCAACCAGGGTTGCGTCTTCCTTGGTGTAGACCTCGCCCAGCTTGACGAGAACGGGAACAACCTTCTCCTGCAGTTCTGCGGAGAAACCTGCTGCCTTAGCAATTTCCTCAGCCTTAGCCTGGTCCAGGCCAACCAGCGGGTCAACCTCGATCTTTGCCAGCGCCTCGGGGCGCTCAGCAGCGAGCTGCTCAATTTCCATACCGCCTTCTACCGAGCACATTGCCAGGTAGGAGCGGTTTGCACGGTCCAGCAGGAGGGAGAAGTAGTATTCTTCGGCGATGTCTGCGCCGTCAGCGACCAGCACGCGGTGAACGGTGTGGCCCTTGATGTCCATGCCGAGAATTGCCTTAGCGTGCTCGTAAGCTTCTTCGGGGGACTTTGCGAGCTTAACGCCGCCAGCCTTACCACGGCCACCGGTCTTAACCTGAGCCTTAATAACGGTCAGGCCGCCAATTTCCTCAGCTGCTGCCTTTGCTTCTTCAGGGGTGGTCGCAACAATGCCCTTGAGCACGGGTACACCGTGCTTTGCGAAGAGCTCGCGCGCCTGGTATTCGAAAAGGTCCACAGGTGTCCTTCTTCTTCGAAGTGGTGCCGAGTACTGGTGCACTCGGCTTGGTCATTAGAGGAGCCTTCCCCTGTGTGTCCGGTACGTGCGATGGGCGTCTCTCGCACCCGGCGCACACACATCATTGACGCGGGGAATTTCTCTCGTCTCTACTCTATCGGATTCGGCGTGAGCTCGCACTCACAGAGCCCCAAATCTGAGATTTTAGCGACTCAGCTCACAAATATTTTGGGTACATTTCACCCAAAGGCTGCGTACCGGGTAACTAACCCAAACTAACGCTCCCCCATCTGCCGCGAAATGCCAGCGAAAATGCGGCGTTTACCGCCCTACTCTGCAAAGCCCCGGCCACCTTCTCAGCAGGCGAACAACACGCCCGGCACAGCACACAAAAGAGGGGCGGGCACCCTCAGGTGCCCTCCCCTCCATCGGCATTGTTAGGTTCGCACGCCTGACGCGTTAGCTCACCTTCTCCAGCGGCGCGTAACGCAGTAGCAAGCGCTTCTCTTCCGAACCGAAGCGAACTTTCGCCACAGTCTTATCGCCGCTACCCTCAACGGCGAGCACGCGGCCCTCACCGAACTTGGTGTGTCGCACGGTATCGCCGACCGCCAGAGTCGGGATTTCCTTGCTCTGGTGCACGCGGGAACGGTTCGTCACCTTCGAGGAGGCAGCCGCCGCCAGCCCGTAGCTTGCCGAGCCGTTAATATCCGCGGTGGACGGCTCAGAACGGCCTGCGGGGCGAGAATCGTAGGGGTCGTAGGAGCCACGCGAACTACCGGAGCTGTAACCACCGGAACCGTAGCCGGAACGAGAACCACCCGAATAGCCGCCACCATACGAGCTACCGTAGGAGCTGCCGCCGTAGGAACCGCCACCGCGAGCGCCATACGCGCCCATACCGGAGGCACCAAAGCCCGAGAAACCGGCGGTACGCTTCCATTCGATGAGCTCCTCCGGAATTTCCTCCAGGAAGGGTGAAGGCGGGTTGAACTGGCTCTTACCCCACATGGTGCGGGTCTCAGAGCGGGTCAGGTACAGGCGCTCCATGGCGCGGGTCAGACCCACGTATGCCAGGCGGCGCTCCTCGCTCATTTCCTTCTCGTCGGTCAGGGCACGCTGATGCGGGAACAGGCCGTGCTCCATTCCGGTCAGGAACACCACCGGGAACTCCAGACCCTTGGCGGTGTGCAGGGTCATGAGGGTGACCATACCCTGTGCCTTCGCCTCAGCTGCCTCGGCAGCAATCTGCGCGGCGGAAGCGTTCTCACCCTCCGCACTGGCGGGGCGGTTCGGGATCGAGTCGGCATCGGCGACCAGAGCCACGTGTTCAAGGAACTGCTCCAGGTCAGCGCCGGGGTTCTCGGTCTCGAACTCGACCATGGCGTCGAGCAGCTCAGAGAGGTTCTCCACGCGCGATTCGTCCTGAATGTCCTTGGAGGCACGCAAAGCTGCAAGGTACCCGGTCTGCTCCAGAACCGCTTCCAGGCAGGTTGCGGCGGGCTCGGTACGGGCAATCTGCGCCAAATCGTCCATGAGACGCACGAATTCGGCGTACTTCTTCACGGCAGCGGCGCCCAGGCCGGGGATGTCGGCCGCCTGGCGTGCGGCGGTGTAGAAGGAGATGCGGTTTGCACTCGCGTACTCCGCCACCACGGACTCAGACTTGGCACCGATACCGCGCTTGGGCTCGTTCAGGATGCGGCGCACGTTCACGTCATCGTCGGGGTTGCTCAGGGCGCGCAGGTACGCCAGGGCGTCCTTGATTTCCTTACGCTCGTAGAATCGGGTGCCACCGACTACCCGGTAGGGCAGGCCGGCGCGCATGAGCATGTCCTCAAGGGTTCGGGACTGCGCATTGGTGCGGTAAAAGATAGCGACGTCACCTGGCTGCACGCCGTGCTCATCGGCAAGGCGATCAATTTCGCGGGTGATGTAGCGTGCCTCGGCGTGCTCGGATTCAGCGACGTAACCGATGATTTTCGTGCCCGCACCGGAGGCGGTCCACAGCTTCTTGGGGCGACGGTCGGGGTTGCGTTCAATGACCGCGTTCGCCGCGGAGAGGATGTTCTGCGTGGAACGGTAGTTCTGTTCCAGCAGAATCGTGTGGGCGTTCGGGTAGTCCTTCTCAAAGTCCGTGATATTGCGGATATCCGCACCACGGAAGGCGTAGATGGACTGGTCGGAGTCACCCACCACGGTCAGCTCGGCAGGGGGCACGGCGTCCGGGTAGGGGCCGCGGTCAGCCGGTGCCTTCGCATGGGCGCCAACCAGTTCACGCACCAGCTGGTACTGGGCGTGGTTGGTGTCCTGGTACTCATCTACGAGGACGTGGCGGAACTTGCGGCGATAGTAGTTCGCGATTTCGGGGAACTTCTTGAGCAAAAAGACGGTGCGGCCAATCAGGTCGTCAAAGTCGAGGGAATTGGCGGCACGCAGACGTTGCGTGTAGACGGTATAAATCTGCGAGATAGTCTTCTCGTATGGGTTATCGCTAGCCACGCGGGAGGCATACACTTCGGCGCTGACCAGCTCGTTCTTCAGCGCGGAGATGCGGTTGCCCACGGCCTTGGCGGTGAACTTCTTGGTGTCCAGGTTGAGCTCTTTAATGATCAGGCTCAGCAGGCGCTGCGAGTCGGTCGAATCGTAGATGGTGAAGGTGGACTTCAGACCCAGGGCGGCGGCCTCACGGCGCAGCACGCGCACGCAGAAGCTGTGGAAAGTAGAAATCCACATGTGCTTGGCGCGCGGGCCGACCAGCGCCTCAATACGTTCACGCATTTCGGCGGCAGCCTTGTTGGTGAATGTGATAGCGAGGATCTGGCCGGGGGTCGCGCGGTGGGTTGCGAGCAGGTAAGCGATGCGGTGGGTGAGCACGCGGGTCTTGCCGGAGCCGGCGCCCGCGACGATGAGCAGGGGCGACCCAGAGTGCAACACGGCTTCTTCCTGCCGTTCATTGAGCCCGGCGGTGAGGGAGGCGGGATCCACAGCGTTGAGGCTGTGGGTGCGTTCGTTATAGGGGTCAGCGGGGTCGAAGTCCTCGCCGTAGCCGCCGACACGGTAGGCGGGCGGCATGAAGTCACCGAGCGGATCTGCGGCGGTGAAGGCTGCGGGTGCGACGGGTACGTCCTGGGCGTGTGCCTCCATCATCGGAGCATCCATGGCAGGGGCGTGGTAGTCATCCTCGGCAGGAGGTACATCGTAGTAGGGGTCGAAGGGCGGCTCATCATCCACTACCGGTGCTGCGGGGGTGACAAGTTCGGCGGCGAACAGGCCATCCTGTTCGGTGAAGGGCTGCTTCTGCTGTTCGGGCTTGTCGCTCATCATCTACCTCGCTGCCTAGAATACACGTTCGATATTCCATGCTACCGCATTTACTCCGCAGCTCCCACCCGTTCAGTCACCCGCCACTCCATCATTCGAGCAGAAACAGAGAAACCGCCCGCGCCTGCTAATGCAAGCGACGGGCGGTTTTCTCGTACCGGTGTGACTACCGGTTCTGTGTGCCCCCGAGACGATTCGAACGTCCGACACCTTCTTTAGGAGAGAAGTGCTCTATCCCCTGAGCTACGAGGGCGTACCTATCCAGTATAAAGCACCCCGCACCGCGAGTCCGCATAGCCCGCCCAAGCCGCCAGCATCCACCGGTTGTCACGCCGCGCTATTCCCCTGTCCCAACCCGTGTTCGCCACCCGAAGACACCCGCTTCCGGCGGCAGAACCACTCCTACAATGTACAAATGAGCATCTACATTGACCCGCCCACCTGGCCCGCACACGGCACCGTCTTCTCACACCTCATCTCCGATGTCTCACTGACGGAACTGCACAAATTCGCCGCAGCTGGTGACATCAGTGAGCGCGCCTTCGACCGCGACCACTATGATGTTCCAGCACACCTCTACAAGGATCTAGTACGGGCAGGTGCGAAGGAACTCAGTGGCGCGCAGCTGACTCGCACGCTCATTGCGAGCGGTCTGTGGATTCCCCTGAAGGAGCGCCCCGAGAAGATTCGCCCGCGTCTGCTTCGCGCCTGGGAGGCGGCGTTTACTCCCCGTCTCAAGCGTGTGGAGGCTCCTACCGAGCTACGGGCTCAACTCACGGCGCAGGTGGTGGAACTGGGTGAGAGCATGCTTCATGCGTGGGAACAGCCGCACCGAGCCTACCACCACAGCGGGCACCTTTCACAGATGCTCACCGATCTGGACCGCCTCCACGCACATCGCGCCCAGGCAGGTTCTACCCCCCTGGCATTGATTCTGGCGGCGTGGTTCCACGACGCGGTCTATGAGGGCACACCGGGTGATGATGAGCGCCGCAGCGAGCAGCTAGCGAGCGCCTCCCTGAAGCCGCTAGTTACCGCGGGTCTACTCACCGAGCACGAGCTGCAGATGGTGAGCCTTCTGGTGCGTGCCACGGCAACCCACAAGCTTCCCAAGTCTGCCGATCTACCGGCGGGCTATGAACCGGCCGATATTGAGCTCTTCCTCGATGCCGATATGGCTATCCTGGCAGCTGATTCGGCACGCTACCGCCGTTACCTGCGCGGAGTGCGTAGCGAGTACTCCCATTTTGACGATGAGGCGTTCCGTACCGGTCGTACGACCTTCCTGCGTTCCATCCTGGGCCGCGAGCGCATCTTCCTCTCCGAACAGGCTCTACAGCTCTGGGAGGAGCCCGCGCAGGCTAATCTGCGTGCTGAGCTCAGCGAGTGGGAGCAGGAGCCGCAGAGGCTTCTGCAAGCTCTGATATCCTAGCCGCATACAGCTGAGAATGCACCCACGTTAAGATGCACTCTCGACGGTATTGTCACGGAATCTCTCGGGTATGCAAATGGCGCCCACCCCATATGGGGTGGGCGCCATTTTGAAGTATGTTGGGCTAGACCCAGCTCTTATGCGCTAAGGCTTAGAGAGCGGTGTAGTAGCCGTCAACGGACATCCAGGAGGTGGGGTGTACCAGGGTACCGTTGGTGGGGTTCAGAGCGGAAATCATCTTGCCGTTGCCCAGGTAGATACCAACGTGGCTGTAGCCGTTCTGGAAGACGATGTCGCCGGGCTGGGGGTTAGCGGTCGGGCGCAGCTCGTTCTTCATTGCGTAGGTGAAAGCGGTCAGCTTGATGCCGTGCTGAGCAAAAACCCAGGAGGTGAAGCCGGAGCAGTCCCATGCACCGAAGGTCTTGCCGCCCCAAACGTATGCGCCACCCAGTCCGCTCATTGCGGTTGCAACGATTGCATCGCGAGATGCGTTACCGGTGGAAGCGGAGGAAGCTGCGGGTGCCGGAGCTGCAGCGGGTGCAACGTAAGCCTGCTGGTTCTCAGCCTGGGGTGCAACATAGGTGGTTGCGGGGGTGTTGTAGCTGGTGTAATCGAACTCGTAGTTGGTGTAGTCGTAGGACAGATCAGCAGCAGCCGGAATCTGTGCGAATGCGTTCGCGGGAACGGTTGCGCCGAGCAGGAGTGCGCCTGCAGCAATGGTTGCACCTGCGGTACGTACGATCTTCTTAGCCATTGGTAATTCCTCCATTGCCTGACGAGGTGAGCTGTCGGACTCGAGCATGGATTCGCTCGGCCACCGAAGTGACTTAGCCCCGAGGCTTCTCGATTGAGAAGCCGTATCCCAGCTTGGGGATTGGGTCCCCCGCTTCTGCCATATTGGGTAGACGTTACATCGAAGCGTTGGCAGAACTCAGCGGAACCGCTCCGACGGTGCCCTCTTACGATGAGGATTTTGGCACAAATCGAGAATACACAGAAAACTCCCAGTTGTCACCTCATTTGGACTTAAATTTTGAGCTTTCTCCCCCGGTGGAACGGAGCGAGTTTGGGCGGTCAGAACCCCGCTTATTTGCGGGCAATTAATTAATTTAAGGCATTTGACTAGGTATTTCACAAGGATACACATTCGCTTTTAACGCACACCGCACCTTAAGGACGTGGTTCAAAACTCATAAAAATGAACCTCGTCTCTTAAGGTTTTACCCCCCCATTACCCACCCAGAAACCGGCTTGTCCCTCAGTTTCAACTTCAGATTTAAGCGAAAACCACGAAAAATGCACTCAAGCACAGCTGCCAAAGAGTTATGAGAGGAGTATATGCTCGCTCACGCGAGAGTGGTCTGCACCACTGATACACGCCGTTTAATTCACCTTTTGTAGCCCGAATACGCCGCATTCCTCCGCTTTTGCCCATTTCTTCCCGTATATACGGCGTTTTGCGCCAATTATTGAGCTAAATCGTCACTATCTAGACAAAGTCAGTTCTCGGGAAGCAACGGCACAAAAAACGGTGGTACCGCCTCCTCAAGTAAGAAGGCGATACCACCGTTTAAAGCGTGAAGCGGGTTAGTAGACTCTCAAAACTGGAGCTTAGAGGCTGCCACCGCGCTTGACCACAATTGCGTTTGCCACGTCCATATCCAGGGAGAGGGTGTCCTCTTCACCATCGGCGTGAACAATCACATCATTGTTCTGGCCAGCAACCACGGACACCGAAGCGCCGTAGACAATACCTGCGTCAGCCAGCAGTTTCAGCAGCTCAACGTCAGTCTGAATGGACTCGGGGAAGCGAGAAACGGTGAAACGATCCTCGGGACCGGAGTCACGTGCAGCCAGGGACATGGGTACGGTGCGCTCGTCATTCTTCTCGCTAGTATGACCCAAATACTCCAGGCCGGGGATAGCGTTACCGTACGGCGAGAACTTGGGGTCCTTGAGCATCTCCAGGATGCGCTTCTCCACCTTGTCACTCATGACATGCTCCCAGCGGCATGCCTCTTCGTGCACGTACTCAAGTTCCAGACCAATAATATCGGAGAGCAGGCGCTCAGCTAGGCGGTGCTTACGCATCACCTCAACAGCCTTGTGGCGACCTTCCTCAGTCAGTTCGAGGTGGCGATCCGGCTCAACTGTGAGCAGGCCGTGCTTCTCCATACGCGCCACAGTCTGGGAAACGGTCGGGCCGGAGTGCTCGAGTCGTTCAGCGATGCGCGCACGCATGGGGACAATGCCCTCTTCCTCCAGTTCGAGGATGGTGCGCAAATACATCTCTGTAGTATCGATGAGGTCTGTCATATATCTCTCCCAGCTATCACCACAACAGTGCTTAGATAGCACTGCCTAAGTCGTTACTTATTCAATAATCTATTATGTACTTTTTCAGCGGCTTTTGCCACGGCTTAAGTCATTGAGTCGCCCAACAATAACCATTGGACGACTCAATACAACACCTTATATATACATTTTGTTATCCCACCCTTTATTAAGAGGAGTGGACAGTAGGCTCTACTCTGCGGACTCAGCCTCGGCAATTTCCTCCGCAGCAGAAGCGTTCTGCGTGGTTTCCTTCTCCGCCGAGTTGTTCTCTACGGGCTCACCGGACTCAGCAGATTCCTCAGTAGTTGCATCAGATTCTGCGTTCTCCTGCGCGGCGTTCTCCTCCAGGTCTTCCGGGCGAACGCGGTCAGCCCACGGAACCCAATCTGGCGCGATGAGCGCATCATCACCGGGCAGCAGGCCTACCTCACAGATCGTTGCCACGCGGGAGCGAGGCGCACGCGAGAGGGTCGCAAACCAGAACCAGCCACGGTAACCGGGCAGGGTGCACTCAAACAGGTGAGTGCTCAAGCGCTCTTCCTCGGCGCGCACATGGTGAACCAGACCGATAGCGTGTGCAGGGGCGATTTCTCGCACACCCTGCAGTGCTACATCCTTAGCGGCGGCAAGAATCTCATCCACCTTAGAGGTGCGGCGCAGCTTGTGCGGAACACCCAGGGAGGGGGCCCCTACCTCTTCATCCAGCGGGGTGAAGGGGTCGGGGGTGGAATCTTCGTCCTGTTCAGTTTCTTCGGCAGCGGATTCCTCGGAAGTAGATTCTTTCGCAGGCGTCCCAGCCACCTCAGGCTCCTCAGCGTTCACGGAGGGCTGAGTCTCAGCAGGTACAGCGCTACCCTCGTCAGCACTCTCAGACGCGGCAGAAGGCACAGCGGACTCTGCGGGCGCGTTAGTAGCGGGTGTAGTTTCGGGGAGCAGTTCAATAACCTGTTCAGACATACCCCTATTAAAGCATCTCGGGTGCACAAACAGTGTGGCCGCTCCCCCAAGCTTCACATACACTGTGAATTTGGGTGAATTTGGGTCTCAAACCGCTAAATCTGGGGATTCGCCCACGAACAGCTATGTGTGAGCTGATACCGTTAAATCCATGAGTAATGAACCCGCACAGGACAAGCACAACACTGCAGAGCAGACCCCTATATCCCTGCCCTATGCCGGAGCCATCCGCTGGCTCGGTGCAGGCGGCGCGATTCTCGCCCTGCTTTGTCTGCTCACCGGAGTTGCCATGCTCGCGATGAAGTGGGTTGGGGCAACGCCGCCCGCCCTCATGAGCCAGATTCCGCTGGTCCTCCTACCCGTCGCTTTTATTGCACTCATGGCTGCACTGTTCTTGTCGGTCATGCGCCGCAACAAGGCATAGAGATTCGAGCCTCAAGCTCACACGCATCATTCACTTATCAAGTACAGCCTGCCATTCAGAGAGAAAGATAGAGTATGTCTGCTGAAGCAAAACTCCTAGTCGTCGATGACGAGTTCAACATTCTTGAATTGCTCGCCACCTCCCTGCGTTTTGCCGGTTTTGAAGTAGTTACCGCCGGTAACGGCCGCGAAGCCCTCGAAAAGGCACACGCCGAAAACCCCGACCTCATTGTCCTGGACGTCATGATGCCCGGCATGGACGGTTTCGAGGTGACGCGCCGCCTACGCGAAAACGGCACCACCACCCCCGTACTCTTCTTGACGGCGAAGGACGCCACCGAAGACAAGGTAACCGGTCTGGGTGTCGGCGGCGACGACTACGTCACCAAGCCCTTCTCTCTCGACGAGGTGATTGCCCGCATCCACGCCATTCTACGCCGTAGCCGCAGTATCCAGGATGAGGATGATGCCGTACTGCGCGTTGATGCCCTCAGCCTGAACGTGGACACCCACGAAGTGTTCCTCGATGACGAAGAGATTGACCTCTCCCCCACCGAGTTCAACCTGCTACACTACCTGATGCTCAACGCCAACCGCGTACTGTCCAAGGCGCAGATTCTCGACCACGTGTGGGAGTACGACTTCAATGGCGACTCCTCCATCGTTGAGTCCTATATTTCCTACCTACGCCGCAAGATTGACAACAACCGTGAAAACCACGAGCCGCTCATCCACACCAAGCGCGGTGTGGGCTATATGATTCGCGGTTCTCGAGGCTAACGTGGCGCTCAAACCCCTCGACCGGATTCCCCAGTCTCTCTCCCTTCGCACCCAGCTGGTGCTCATCACTTCCATGCTCATCGCCCTCTCCATTGCGGTGACGAGCCTGGTTGCGATTTCCGCTCTGCGCGCCCAGATGGTGCATCAGTTGGACGAAGAGATGAAAAGCAGCGCCCCTTCACTCGTGCAGCTGGCGACCGTACGCCCCTCCGGCAATCAGGAACAATCCCTGAGCACCTACCGCCTGTACCTGCTCGATAAGGATGGCAACGTACTGTACTCGCTCAAGTCTGAGGACAGCGAACAGTTCAGCGAGCCGGTGCTGCAGGGCTGGACCGAAGAGAAGGTTCGCAAGCAAAACGAGGAGGCGGTCACCGTCAACTCGATGGGCAGCTCCTCCGATTGGCGTGTGCTCGCCGTGCCCATTGTAGCCAACGACACGTCAGGTCTGTCGGAGGAGGCCTCCCTCATCATTGCCATGCCGCTGAAGCAAACGAACCAGGTGGTCGCCCTCGTGGGTGTGCTGACCTTTGCATTTGGTTTGGCAACTCTCGCCTCCGCAATTGCGATGACCTGGGTAATTGTGACCCGCACCTTCGAGCCGCTGGCTCGCGTGGAGCAGACCGCCGCCAAGATTGCTGCCGGTGACCTCTCTCAGCGTATTGAGGACTACAACCCCAGCAATGAGATTGGTAACCTCGCGGTTTCACTGAACACGATGCTCACCCAGATTGAAATGCTCTTCAAAGCCCGCGAGAAGAGCGAAGCCAAAATGCGCCGGTTCGTGGGTGACGCTTCGCATGAGCTACGCACCCCGCTGGTCAGTATTCGAGGCTACTCAGAGCTGTACCGTCAGGGCGCGCTACCGACCGATGAAGCTGTCGCTACCGCGATGAGCCGCATCGAATCGGAGTCCAAGCGTATGGGCCAGCTCGTAGAAGACCTACTGACCCTGGCACGTATTGATGAGCGCCGCGAATCCAAACTGGCGCCCTTCGACCTGTTCAATCTTGCGGTGGACGCTAGTAACGACGCCTACGCTACGGCACCCGATCGTGTAGTGTCCCTGGTGGGCCTGAACGAAGAGGTTGCGCCGACCTCCGCAATCGTGCTCGGTGACGAATCACGTCTGCGTCAGGTGGTGGCGAACCTACTGACCAATGCCATGCGCTACACCCCCAACGGTTCTCCCCTGGAGATTGCGGTGGGCGTGCGCGAAGAGGTTCCCGGTTTCCCACTGTCCGTGCTGGAGGTGCGCGACCACGGCCCCGGTATTCACGGCGAGGACCGTGAGCGCGTCTTCGAGCGTTTCTACCGCACCGATACTTCACGTTCGCGTGAGACCGGTGGTACGGGTCTGGGCCTGTCCATTGTGGCTGCGATTATTGAGCAGCATGAGGGCAGGATTCATATTGAAGAGACCGATGGTGGCGGTGCTACCTTCGTGATTTCTTTGCCGTTCTATCCGCCGCCTGTCTCGGACGATCAGCTGATGAAGTAACACTGACGCATAAACCCCCGGATTGTAGAACTTGAGTGTTCTACGGTTCGGGGGGTTTTGGTGTGCCCTGCAGGTGGGACTATATCGCGGCGAGGCGATAACTCTCGGCGGTGTGAGTGAGGAGAAGATACGAGGCTCAAGAACAGCAGGGCAATCTAGCGTACGTCATGGCGGCGTCATTTTCAGGAGGGTTTTCGATTTTTTCGAGATACTGGAGTGAATCTGGCGGGTTTATCCACAGATTTATCGAAACATCATTTTTCATCTCATTTGATACATTTTGAAGGATATATTGATAACAAGCTTCCGGTCAGGAACTCAACTCTTCCAGAGATCCAAAGCCCAAGCACCATCACGGGGCAACCGCCCCACCCATCTCACATATCTCAAAGGAGAAAAACCATGGCACAGTTCAATGTCGATTCCGAAGTCATCGCAGCCAAGAGCGCACAGGCACGATCCTACGTCGCATCCATCACCGCAGACGTCAACGGTATGACCTCATCCCTACACGACCTGCAGAGCTCCTGGACCGGCTCTGCATCCGCTAACTTCCAGGGTGTTCTGGACCAGTGGCACGCAACCCAGCGCCAGGTCGAAGCGTCCATCACCCAGATCAACGAGGCACTTACCCGCGCAGGTGTGAACTACGCAGACACCGAGCAGGCTAACGCCTCCATGTTCGTCGGCTAAGAGGTCAGGGCAATAAGCCCAGAAGCCCACCCGCAGGCAGGCGGGTAGATCGGGCGGCTAAAAGGTCCCGACCGCATGGCACACCGCCCGCCAGACTCACTAGAAGTCGGCGAACATTGAGAAAAGCCCCACCGCATCCTCGCAAGTGAGGATGCGGTGGGGCTTTATTGCACGAAAATCTTTGGATCCAAGAGCCCAATCCTTAGGAGCCGAGCGTTAGGAGTTCAGCTTTAGGAGGCGGGGGTCTCCTGGCGGAAACGCAGACGCCACAGGCCGCGCTCAGCGTCGTAATGCCAGATGCTCGAACGGCTCACGCGGCCGCGTGCGGTGGCAACCGCCGCCATGACCAGCACACTAGAAGTATCCAACACCTGCACACCTTGCTTGAGCGGGGCACCCTGCTGGGTGAAGGCGCGTTCGCGGTACTGCAGCACCGAGGAGCGGGACACCGACTTGCCGGTGGCGGTAACCCATACCAGACGCTCGTGCAGCATAGACTCCAGCTGCGCCGCCTCCATAACGGAGCCGCGGCTTTCGAGTAGCTGTTCTGTGGTGGCGGCCTCCTCAGGGTTCAACGCAAGCGCGGCGGGAGCAGGATCAGCGGGCGCGGGTGCAGATGGATGGGTATGCGCAACAGGCTGAGCGGACTCTACGGTCTGTGCGGGTATCGCGGCTGGCTCTATGGCAGGCTCTGCCGCCTGATTTTCTGCGTGTTCTTCCGTCTCACCTAGAAGTTCCGCCGGGTCAACATCATTCGGGTCCAAGCCCGCGAACTCTTCCAGGCCGGTCAGGTCATCCTCTTCTTCCATCTGCGCGCCATTGGATGCCTGCTGAGCGGTCTCCTGTTGGTGCGCCAGTGCCTTTGCATCACGCTCAGCGGCACGCTCTGCCGCGAGCGCCAACTGTTCCTTACGGGCGCGGACCGCTTCCAGATCGGGGGCATTCATCGCGGATGCAGGGCGCAGCAGACCGGACAGGCGCAGGCTCTCCATACCGCGCTGGGCGTTCTCAATCTCGGCTGCGGTGAATTCCTGTACAGGCAGGTGGGCATTCGCAGAAGACTCAGAGGGTGCCGAATCAGAGAGAGCAATGTCAGAAAGTGCAGGTTCCGCAGTCGGAGCATTCACAATCGGGGCTTCAACAGCCGGAACATCAACAGCCGGAGCCTCTACAGGCTTAGCCGCAGTAGCGGGTTCAGCAGAGGCTCCAAAGCCGGGACCGTGCGCGGGCTCGCGGCCCTCCTGGTAGGCGCGGGCAGCACCATTTGCCAGGGAGTCCGCCTTCTCGTTGAGCTCGTGACCCGCATGGCCCTTCACCCAAATAAACTCGTAATCGCGGCCGGTCAGCGCCTGATCTAACGCCTCCAGAAGCTCGCGGTTGAGTACGGGCTTGCCGTCAGACTTCTTCCAGCCCTTCTTCTTCCAGCCGGGCATCCACTTGGTCAGCGAGTTAATGACGTACTGGCTATCGCAGTACACGCGCAGCTTCGCCTCCGGGCGGGATGCGGTTGCCTCGAACAGGTCCAGAACAGCCTTGAGCTCACCCATGTTGTTGGTGCCGTGCGTACAGCCGCCGCTCGCCCAGTGGTCGTTATCGATATACCATGCCCAGCCCGCCGGTCCGGGGTTGCCCAGCGCCGAGCCGTCTGCGGCGGCAATAATCTCTTGCATGCTGTTCACGGTACCTTCTTTCTGCGCCGCTGCTCTATCGTGCGGGCGGCTGTCCGTAATGATGTCTGAGATGACTTTACCGCACCGGCGGCGAGGGTGCGTAGCGCGCAGTTACAGCTGTGGACAACCTCATGCTACCTCGTAGCGCCATTTGCCGTAATGCCGGGCGGGTACACTAAACCTATGAGCTATTCTGCCCCCAAAACACCCAGCGCACAGCACCCGGAGCTCCCTACCGCCCGTCCGAGCGAGCGTGTGCAGATTTTCGCTCTTCTCACCCGCACGATGTACGGTTCCCTGCGTTTTAGCTGGTTGAGCTACCTGGGTCTTGCTGAGCAACAGCATGCGGCGCAGTTGCCGACCTCCACGGCGGCAGTTAGCTATCTGAGCACTCAGGCGCTCATGCGCGCTATGGCGGCGGCTCGTCTGGATGTGCCTTCGAGTGCCGCTTCTGAGATCGAGGTGGATCGTTCCTGTGCCCTGTGCACCAGCGGCAAGAAGCACGGTAAGCCGCGTATTGCGGGCGTGAATTTCAATATGTCGCAGGTGAATCCGCTGGTGGTTGGTGCGTTTAGCCGTAACACCTCGGCAGTACTTGGCGTGGATGTTGAGACCCTGGATGCGCGCCTGTTCTCCGGTTTTGCGCGTCTGGCGCTCTCAAATGAAGAACGTGCGTTCTATGAGCGGGTGGCGCAGGAACGCCCAGCACCCGTACTGCATCTGCTTTCTGTGGCGCTGTGGACCGCTAAGGAGGCGGTGCTCAAGGCGACCGGTCACGGCCTGAGCGTGGTGCCCTCCCTGGTTCGATTGCAGCTCACCGATGAGCTGCTAGATGCGCTCGAGCTTGCCATGAACGAGGAGGTTCCGGGGGACCTTCTGGACAGTGACGTTCCCGAGCCGGCTGCCCTGCGTGTGCTGACCCAGGACAGGGTTGCCACCCAAGCGACCTTTAGCGCCCCCCAGGGCGGCAATCAGGGCGGCAAAGCTATCGAGCGAAACTTTAGCCTGCAGTGGGTTCCCGTGGCACTGCCCGACGCAGAGAACCCCGAGCACACGCAGAAGATGCTCATCGCCCTGGCGGTGGAGAGCCCGACCGAGGGTGAGCCCGCGCAGGTTGAGGCTCAGCTTCTGCCGGTGGCTACTCCCCTGGAACTCAAGCGCCTGCTCACCGATTAGCCACGCTCATTCCCCTAACAATTTATACAACGACTGAACGCGCCCGCCATGCCAGCGGGCGCGTTCAGTCGTTGTATTCTGCTGTTTTTATTCGGCCGTTGTATTCTGCCTCGTCAAGGCGTTCGAGGCAGACCCTACGGGGTATCTTCACCCAGGGTATCCACGCCCAGGGCGCGGCCGAAGCTACCGAGCTTCGTGCCGGTCTCCGTATGTTCCAGCTCCGGATCGGACTCAGCCACAATACCCGCGCCGGCGTACAGCACCACCTCATCTGGGCTGACCTGGGCGCAGCGCAACACCAACGCCCACTCGCCATTGCCCTCAGCATCCATGTAGCCGACCAGACCGCCAAAGTAGCGGCGATCAAAAGACTCCAGCTCACGAATCATCTGCAGAGCCTTCTGAGTGGGTGCGCCACAAATCGCGGGAGTCGGGTGAATCGCGCGGGCACCGTCCAGGCAGGTCAACCCCTCCTTCAGCACGCCGTCAATGGGGGTTGCCAGGTGCCAAAGCTGAGGGGTCTGCAGCAGCGAGGGCACCTGCGGCACGTTCAGCTCCTCGGCGATGGGTGCCAGGCGCTCGGCAATATCGTTGATGACGTAGGCATGCTCGTCGCGGTCCTTCGGCGAGGCAAACAGGCGGTCACGAATCGCCTCATCCTCGGTGCTACCGGGCTCGGCAATGCGCGGGGCGCTACCGGCAAGCGGGTGGGTCTTGAAGGCGCGACCCTCGGTGCGGAACACCAGCTCCGGGGAGGCGCCCATCAGGTAGCTTCCGCTCATGCCACGCTCGCCCTCGGGCAGGCGCACCGCAAAGTTGAATGCGGAACGCTGCTGGGCGCGCAGGTTGTTATACAGCGCCTCCAGGTTGAGGGCACCGGGTGCGTAGCGGGCACGCAGAATACGAGAAAGCACAATCTTGCTCAGCTCACCCGTCTTCATGCGCTCCACGGCGGTCGCCACGGCGGCACGGAACCGGTCGTTCTGCCGGCCGGTGACAGATACCGGCTCGGCAAGCGCCACAGTCTGCTCGGGGACCGGTACCTGCTGCTCCTCCAAGCGTTCGGGCACGAAGAGGTAAGCGGGCATATCCGGGTCAAAAGGAATCAGGCCCACGACGGCACTACCGGCGCGTTTCGCCTCGTCCAGGGCATTATCGAAGGTGACAGGGGTCATCGCACCGGATGCGCGCAGGATGCGAGTGCCGGTAGCAAAGATAAAGTCGGGAAGGTTCGTCATCGTACTTCTATCAGTGGTGTGTGAGTTCGCGCCGGAAGCACATAGAGTACAGTGCAGGCGCGGGTATATTGCGGTCACATCAGTGCCGCTAGAGGGTCGCACCGCCGTCGGCGACAATCTCCTGCATGGTGATGTGGCGTGATGCCTCAGAAATGAGGAAAGCATTCACCGAGGCAATATCCGTTGGATCAGCAATACGGCGCAGCGGAATGCCCAGGCGGAAGGTCTCCGGGTTGCCGGCAACCGGTAGAACGGAACGGTCCTCCCCCTCCCAGGCGTCAGTCACCATGGGGGTTCGGGTGGTGCCGGGGCAGACCGAGTTCACACGAATACCGTGCGCGGCAAGTTGCAGACCGAAGCTGGAACTCACGCGTGCCGCCGACGCCTTGGACGCACCGTAGGCGCCAAACTCCGCACGGGGTACACGCGCCGCATTGGAGGCGACCGTCACCAGGGAGCGGCTATTCGCCGGGTCGCTCTCCTGCTGGTCAATCATGATGCGTGCGAATTCGCGCAGGCACAGGAACACGCCGTCGGAGTTGACCGCGTGCAGGCGCTTCCAGGTGTCAAAACTGGTTTCCAGCAGCGGCTGGCTGTGGGCGATACCCGCGGCGAGCACCGCACCGGTGATGGGTTCGTCGAGTGCCGCCACGGCTTCTGCGAGGGTGGTAACGGACTCTTCGCTGGTAACGTCTACGGCACGGTAGCGGAAGATAGCATCCCCGTAGGTAGCGAAAGAGGCAATGGGTTGCTGTGCAAGGTCCGCCGCAAATACCGAATAACCGTTCGTAATGAGCTGGTGGACAGTTGCCTCACCAATACCGCCGTTTGCACCGGTCACAATAACCCAGCTCATGCGTGCGCCTCCTCAGCGGTCTGTAGGTCGGCGAGTACATCGGCGGTATTCAGCACCCGGGCGCAACGGCCCGAAGCGTACTCACACGCCATGCGGTGCTCACCTTCCGAGAAGTCAGCGAGCGCATCGGCAACCATAAACGGCTGAATATCACGCATGAACGCTTCCAGCGCGGTGGTCAGGCAGCCAATGTGTGCATACACGCCGCCGATAATGAGCTGGTCGCGACCGGACTCCTTGAGCAGGTCCTCGAAGGGGCTGCGCACGAATGCGGAGTAGCGCCACTTGGTCAGCATGGTGTCGCGGCCGGTAGGTGCAAGTGCGTCGAGCACGCGGGCGGACTCGTCATTCTGCAGGCCGTCGCCCCAGAAGTCGATGAGCAGGCGGCGGTCTTCGGGGTTTTGGCGCGGCGGCTGCGCGGTGTAGTAGACGGGGATTCCAGTAGCGTGGGCGGCGTCAATGAGACTGCGCAGATTCCGAATAGCAACGTTGATTTGGGCGTCCGGGTTAGCGTTGCCCTCACCCAGATCAGCTCCTTCGAAGGCTTGCACGAAGTGTACCTGCATGTCGTGCACAAGCAGTACAGCGCGGCTGGGGTCTACAGTCCAGCTCACGCGGTTGCTGTGTTCACGGTCAACGTAGGTGTAGGGCTTGATTTTGGGCAGTGCCATGATTCTCCCGGTTCGTGCCTATGGTTTTCGGTTGTATGCGCGGCGCAGGCGGTGCACTGTGGCGGGCGTAGTAGCGAGTGGGAGTCTCCTCCGATCCCTCTCACATCCCCCAAATCAGTGAGCTTGCGCTTATCTCATAACCATCTTAGGGCATGCTTAGCTACAAGGTATATCTGAGCCTTAACAAAAATGCTTCCCCACCCGCACCCCCGTTGACAGCACAACGGGTGGAACGGGCAGGGAAGCACTCAGACAAGCAGAAACACTATACGAACCGCGACTCCAGACGCGATTCTAGTTCAACTAGTTCACGGGCACCGCGACGGCAAGAACCTCATTCAGGCCCTCAGTGATTGAGGGATGAGTGTAAATCTCATCGCGCAGCTGCGAAGCAGTAATGCCGTGGCGCATCGCCAGAGCCACCAGGTTAATAACCTCCATGGACTCAATGACCAACAGCTGGGCACCCAGAATCTGGTCGCTCTGCGCGTCAATCACAAGCTTCATGATGCCGCGCGGGTTCTCCTGGGTCTTCGCACGCGGCATCGCAGCAATTGCAGCAACCGGCTTCGAAGCGACCTTCACCTTGTGGCCAGCCTCGATTGCCTCACGCTCAGTCAGACCCACGGAGGACAGCGGCGGGTTCATGTAGATGGTTGCAGCCACTGCCTTACGGTCCTTAGTGGAGCGGGAACCGTCACCAACCAGCTGGGAAAGCACCACGCGGTAGTCATCCATGGAGATGTAGGTGAACTGCGGGCCGCCGTTCACGTCACCGAGCGCGAAAATGTTCGGCACGGTGGTTCGCAGGTGCTCATCCACGACGATTGCGCCGCGGTCGTTGGTTTCGATGCTGGTGTTCTCCAGCCCCAGACCCTCGGTGGCGGGTTTGCGGCCGGTCGCGACCATCACGTAGTCCACCTCCAGCTCCTGAGTAGCACCCTCGGAGTCGAGGTAGGTCACGGTCACCGAGTCAGCGCCGTCTTTGAAGGACTGCACACGTACGCCGGTGTGAGCGGTAATATCCTGATCTGCAATAATCTCGCGGGCAACCTGGGCAACGTCCTCATCGTAGCGGCCGAAGAGGGCGGGTACGCCGTCAAGAATGGTCACCTCAGTGCCGTAGGAGGAGAAAATACCGGCGAATTCAACACCGATGGGGCCGCCACCGATAATGCCCAGGCGTTTGGGGCGCGGGGTGAGCTTCTGCAGCTCGGTGGAGGTGAGCACACGCTCGGATTCGTGGATACCCTCAATCGGCGGGATAACCGACACGGCACCGGTGTTGACAATGAAGTAATCGGCGGTAACGTGCAGGGTGTCCTCGCCCGCGGTAACCTCAACCTCGGTGTCGGAAATGAAACGTGCGTGACCATCAATGAGCTTGGCAGTCTCGTTGGAGAGCAGGATCTCGCGGTTCTTGGCGCGCATCATGCCGGTCAGCTTGTCGCGGAAGACCACGGCGGATTCGTAGGCGGCGTTTACCTCTTCAGGGGTACGCTCACCGCTGGCACGGAACTCGTCGGCACGGTGTACGAGCGCCTTGGTGGGTACGCAACCGATGTTGATGCAGGTGCCACCGTACATGCCGGTGGACTGTTCAATGACGGCAACGTTCTTGCCAGTCTTGGCGTATGCTCCGGCGAGGGTCTTGCCGCCCTTACCGAAGCCGATGACGACCATGTCAAAGTGCAACTGAGCGGGGGTGGTCATAATATTCTCCTGTGAAATTTAGATGATGATGTCTTCACAAAGTTCAACGGGAAGAAATGAGTATTATTCCCGCGCTCCATATTTTTCTCCCCCCTCAACCACCGCTAGGACATAAATAAAGCCCCCATCGCACTGCACAGGACGCACCGCACAGGACGGTAGGGGCTTCACAGGAGGTGGCTAGCTCAGGAACTTCAGCAGGTCCTCAGCGAACTCATCTGCGTACTGGAAGAGTGCGCCGCGACCGGAACGGCGGTAAATCTTCAGCTCGCTCTGCGCAACCTTGCGGTGCATATCGTAGGAGTTGACGCTGGGCACCATCATGTCGGTTTCACCGTTGACGATGAGGGTGGGCTGGGCAATGTATGCCATATCGTCCTGCTGCTGCTTGCCCCAGCGGCGGATAGCCACCAGCTGACGCAGGAATCCGATAACCTTCATCGGGGTACCGCGGTGCGCCTCGGTGCGGGCACCCATACGGTCCAGTACTCGCTGCGCCTCAATACCGCCATGTGCGTCGTGGGTGTAGAAAATGTAGCGCTTCGGGTTGATCTTCTCGCGGGCTGCACGCGCCATGTAGCCGAAGGTAGTTCCGGTGACGGCATCAATTCCAGCGCCACCGCGCGGGCCGGTGCCAACCAGCACCAGGCGGTTGACGAGGGCGGGGTAGGCGCGTACAACTTCCTGAACGATCATGCCGCCCATGGACAGGCCCAGCAGGTTGACCTTCTGGTAGCCGAGGGCCTGAATAATTTCTGCTGCCTGATGAGCCATACCGGGGATAGTGGTCGCAACAGAACCTTCGCTAGAACCCACGCCGGGCAGATCCATCACGATTACGTGCTGGCGCTCAGCGAGCAGGTCAAGTAGTTTGGGGTCCCAGTCGTCCATAGTGGCGGCGAGGTGCACGAGCATAACCAACGGAATGTCTGAGTTGCCTTCTCCGAGTTCTCGGTAGGCAATCTCCTGGTTATTAACGGTGGTGTAGCGGGTGGGAGTTTCGAGGTAAGACATGATTCTTCTTTTCGTTGAGTGGGGCGCTTAGGAGGCGAAGGAGATAACGGTCTTGCCGTTGGAGCGGCCGTTAGCGACCTTGTCCAGGGCCGCATTGACGTCTTCGAAGGGGAAGACAGTATCGATGGAGGGCTTAATCTGACGCTCAGCGAAGATGTCAGCAACCTGCTGCAGCTGCGCGCCGTTAGATTCGACGAAGATGAAGTGGTAGGTCACGCCGTACTTCTGCGCCTTGCGGTCCATGGTGCGACCTGCCGCACCGAAGAGCAGCTGCTTCCAGAAGGGCATGCCCATGCGCTGTGCGAATGCCTTGTTGGGCATGCCGCGCAGGGAGACGAGCTGACCGCCGGGCGCCATGATGCTCATCTGCTTTTCAGTCTCGTCGCCGCCGAGGGTGTCGAGCACGTAGTCGATACCGCTGAGGGTTTCAGCGTAGTTTTCGGTCTTGTAGTCGATGAAGCGGTCAGCGCCAAGACCCAGCACGCGTTCCTTACCGGAGGCGCTACCGTTAGTGATGACGGTCAGGCCCTTTGCCTTTGCCAGGGGAATTGCCATGGCACCCACGCCGCCGGTACCGCCGGAGATGAAGATGGTCTTGCCGGGCTGGGCACCCATCAGGTCGAATGCCTGCATGACGGTCAGGGCGGTCAGGGGAACGCCTGCCGCTTCTTCGTCGCTGAGGTATTCGGGTACGCGTGCCAGGGCGGCCGCATCCACGGCTACGTATTCTGCGAAAGCGCCGATGCTGTTCAGCGGCAGGCGGGCGAAGACGCGCTCGCCGACCTTGAAGGAGGTGACGCCTTCACCGAGGGCTTCTACGCGGCCGACGATTTCGTTGCCTGCAATCTGAGGCAGTGTGTAGGGGGTGATGAGCTTGACTTCACCGCGGGAAATCATGTTGTCGAGGGGGTTGACGCCTGCGGTGCTGATCTTGACGAGTACCTGCTGTGCGCCGGGGCGGGGTGCGGGTACATCGGTGACGGTGAGGGCGATGTTGTTCTTGTTGTAAGAAACGATCTGTGCTGCCTTCATGGGGTGTCCTTTCGGGTGTGGTGTTATTCGGTAAGTTCTAGTGCCGGGTTTAGCCGTGTTTGAGCCGGTTATGCGGGAGGGGTTTTTCCTGCCGCGGTGTAGAGGTTTGTGATGACGTTGCGCAGGCTTCGCTGCGCGAGGTCTTGAGCCAGCTTAGTTTGGGTTTCCTCGAAGATGGGGTTGACCGCCTGGAGGATGTGGGCGCCGACCGGGCATTCTTCGTTCGCGTTGTGGTGCGTGTGGAAGAGGTTGATGCTGCTGCTTTCCTGGACGGCGAGGTAGATGTCGAGGAGGCTAATGTTCTCTGCCGAGCGGGTGAGCTGGTAGCCGGGTTTGCCGCGCTGGGAGCTGAGGATGTCTGCCTTTTTGAGAAGGGTGATGATTTTGCGAATGTAACTGGCGTTGGTGCCGACGCTACGCGCGAGGTCTTCAGAGCTGAGCGTTTTTTCGCTTTCGCTGATCATCGTTAGGACGTGTAGTGCTACCGAGAATTTGGTGTCCATGTCCCCTCCTGGGTTGTGTGCCACATACCTTAGTTGTATCCGTATCGGATACAAGTACAACTATGGCAGTAAAAGCTTACATCGTCAAGTTTTATATCTACGACGTGCGCCATAAACACAAAGACGGCTCTCTCCTTCCACAGCCACCCCTCAGAGCCCGCGCGGGCGTAGACTGAAACTACCCGGTTCCTTATGAGAAGCCGTCATCTTCAGGAGGATTCCATGAAAACCCACGAGATTCTGCGCGACGCCGCCAGCCGCCCCGGTATCGAAGCCGCCGTAGCCGTCAAGGGGCTATCCCCCGAGGCGCTCAACGCCCACCCGGGCGGGCACCCGAACTCTATCGCCTGGCTCCTCTGGCACGCCGGACGACAAATGGATATGCAGCTTTCTGCTCTGAATGGTCAGCCGCAGGTCTGGAAGACTCAGGGTTTCAGGGAGCGTTTCAACCTGGGCGAGCTCGGCGACACCATGGGCTACGGCCACACCGCCGAGCAGGCACGCTCCATCGTGGTTGAAAATTCTACGCTGATGGTGGAATACCTTGTGGCAACCGGCGAAGCGCTCGCCGACTACGCACATAGGCTGAGCGAGGCTGATTTGAGCGAGATTATTGACCTTTCGTGGACTCCGCCGGTAACTCGCGGTGTGCGCCTGGTCAGCCTGATTGACGACGCGGCCCAGCACGTAGGCCAGGCAGCCTACGCGGCGGGTATTCTTGCCGCGCAGAATTAAGAGCGGAGAGCTAAACCTCGCCCCAACAGCAGGCACGAAAAGGCGGTGGTGCCTCGGACACAACCATCCGAGACGCCACCGCCTACACGTCTATAAGCCGCTACTGCTTCTGTAGCAGCACCATTACCTCATAGTGGTCCGTATGCGGGAACATATCCAACACACGGCCCTGCACCGGCGCATACGAGGGCATACACTCCAGATCCTTCGCCAAAGTCACCGCGTTACAGCTCGAATACACCACACGGTCAATACCCGAACCCTCAACCCAAGCGCACAAGCTCTCACCAATACCGCGACGCGGCGGGTTCACCACCAGCATCTGCGGCACCGTGCCCGAAGACACCGCGAACTCCGGCGCATCCTGAGCCGAAAAACTCACGCCCTCCAGACCGTACTCAGCCACCGTGCGCTGCGCCGAAGCAACCGCCTCCGCACTAATCTCAATACCCGTCACCGAGCCGCCATCCATCACCGAAGCGGCATGTAGGGCAAAACCGCCCACACCACAGTACAGGTCCCACAGCGAGCGCGGAGCAACCTCACGCACCCACTCGCGGCCCTGCGCATACATCGCCTCAGCAACCTTCGTGTTTGTCTGGAAGAAGCTCTGCGGGCGCAGATGCAGAGTCAGGTCATTCACCTGCATTGGCAGAGTCTGACGCTCCGAAAGAATAATCTCCTCATCACCCTCAACACGCGCCACCGGTTCACGCAGCAGGTTCACCGACAGCACCGCCAAGTTCGGCAGCTGCTCCTGCAGCCAGTCCATCTGGCGGCGAATCGGCACCATCAGCTTCTTTGAACGCAGCACGAAACGCACCATCAGCTCACCCACAGCCGAAGCAGTCACCAGAATATTCTTCAGCTCACCACGACGGTTCGGAATGTCATAGGGGGTCAGGTCCGCACGCTGAATCAGCTCACGCAGCACCGGAATAGCCGCCTGAATCGGCTCCATATAGAGCGGGCATTCTCCAAGATCAGTGGAGGTGCCCGTACGGTAATCCACGATGCCCAGGGTCGGGTTCTTCGCCGAACCACCCACCACGAGCTTCGCCTTGTTGCGGAAGCCCGCCTCCGCGCTGGTCACCGGGTCCAGCCACTGCAACTGCGGGTAGTTAGCGAGCAGGGCGCGGGCGTGCTCCTGCTTCACCTGCACCTGCGCGGGGTACAGGGTTTCGATGTTGGTGCAGGAGCGGCAAAGACTCTCACGGTAATAGACGCATTCCATAAGGAGCCATTCTACCGCCTCCGTCGCCGGGACAGGACGCATGGGCACACAAAAGCGGGGGCGGTCACCCCTCATGGGTAGCCACCCCCGCCTCGTACGGATGCGTGGACCTGTGCCGGCTAAAGTACCAGCGTTAGGTCACCGCCGAAGGCCACTTCGGGCCCTTCGGATTCCATAACTTTTTGCCCCATCAGGGACAAAAAGTTATTACATCATGCCGCCCATTGCGTCCGCACCGGGAGCAGCAGCACCAGCGGGCTCCGGCTTGTTCGCAACAACAGCCTCAGTGGTCAGGAACAGACCAGCAATCGACGCAGCGTTCTGCAGAGCCGAACGGGTCACCTTCACCGGGTCAGCAATACCAGCAGCCATCAGGTCCTCGTACTCGCCGGTCGCAGCGTTCAGGCCGGTACCAGCAGGCAGGGAACGAACGCGGTCAACCACAACGCCCGGCTCCAGGCCAGCGTTAGCAGCGATCTGCTTCAGCGGTGCATCAATAGCTACGCGCACAATGTTTGCGCCGGTAGCCTCGTCACCGGTCAGCTCCAGCTTGTCGAAGACCTTCACGCCAGCCTGAATCAGAGCAACGCCACCACCGGGGACGATACCCTCCTCAACAGCAGCCTTAGCGTTACGCACAGCATCCTCAATGCGGTGCTTGCGCTCCTTCAGCTCAACCTCAGTTGCGGCACCAGCCTTCAGCACAGCAACGCCACCGGCGAGCTTAGCCAGGCGCTCCTGCAGCTTCTCACGGTCGTAGTCGGAGTCGGAGTTAGCGATCTCTGCGCGAATCTGAGCAACGCGACCCTCGATAGCTGCTGCGTCGCCTGCACCCTCGATGATGGTGGTCTCGTCCTTGGTCACAACGACCTTGCGAGCGGAACCGAGCATATCCAGGGTTGCTGCGTCCAGGGACAGACCAACCTCTTCGGTAATGACCTGGCCGCCGGTCAGGATAGCGATATCAGCCATCTGAGCCTTACGGCGGTCGCCGAAGCCCGGAGCCTTCACAGCAACAGACTTGATGGAGCCCCGCATCTTGTTCAGCACCAGCAGAGCCAGAGCCTCACCCTCAACGTCCTCAGCAACGATCAGCAGCGGCTTGCCGGACTGCATGACCTTCTCCAGGACGGGGACAAGGTCCTTAACATTCGAAATCTTCTGGTTCACAACCAGGATGTAGGGGTCCTCCAGGACTGCTTCCTGACGCTCCGGGTCGGTCACAAAGTAACCGGATAGGAAGCCCTTGTCGAAGCGCATACCCTCAGTCAGTTCAAGGTGCAGACCGAAAGTGTTGGAGTCCTCAACGGTGATGACGCCTTCCTTGCCTACCTTCTCCATTGCCTCAGCAATGAGCTTGCCAATCTCAGCGTCGCCAGCGGAAATAGATGCGGTTGCAGCGATCTCTTCCTCAGTCTCAACTTCCTTCGCGGAGGAGAGCAGAGCCTCGGTCACAGCCTCAACAGCCTTCTCAATGCCGCGCTTGAGGCTCAGCGGGTCAGCGCCAGCAGCCACGTTGCGCAGGCCCTCGCGAACCAGTGCCTGAGCCAGAACGGTAGCGGTGGTGGTACCGTCACCTGCGATGTCGTCAGTCTTCTTAGCAACTTCCTTAACGAGCTCCGCACCAATCTTCTCGTACGGATCCTCCAGCTCGATTTCCTTCGCGATCGAGACACCGTCGTTGGTGATGGTGGGGGCGCCCCACGCCTTCTCCAGCACAACGTTGCGGCCGCGGGGGCCAAGGGTCACCTTCACTGCATCGGCGAGGGTGTTCAAACCGCGCTCAAGGCCGCGGCGTGCCTCTTCGTCAAAAGCAATGAGCTTTGCCATAAGTGTCCTCCTGGACGATCGGATTTTTCCTTCACCCCTGCGGGTGCGGTACATCTAAATCGGGTGGTTTCCCCTCCACAACGCCCGCGTTACGGAAGCGCGGGCAAAGTAGGGCATAAAGCACCCGAATGCTACATCAATTGTGGCACCCGCGCCGGCATGGAGCAAACGTTTAAGCCCAAGGTTGAAGGGTTAATCGCCCAGTGCTTAATCTGCGCTCATCAAGCCCGCCTACAGGGGCATTAATGGTGCGCCCGCCGGGAGTACATGAGGGGCGTTAAAAGCATCAACCCCACCCGGCGCATCAGTGGAATTGCGCGGATGGGGTTGAGCAGAAGTCGTTATAGCAGAAACAGTGGGGCGCGGGCTTAGACTCACCCGGGCAACCGCCTGAACCTATTCCGATGCAGTAGCAGAGCCGGTGTAGTCCGACGACAGAATTACGATGACCTCGTGGTTGCCCATCTGGACATCGGAGGTTGCCTGACGCACCTGAGTAATGCCCAGCTTCGAGGCGATACTCTGCGCCTGCGACTGATATCCCTCAGCGTAGTAGACCACGCTGGTTGCCGGTGCCACACCCGTGTAGTTTGCCGTCTCGCTGATGGTGTAACCGGTCAGCAGAGCCGCCGCACCAGATGCGCTACCCGCCGGAGCCGCCGCATTGTAGACTGCCACAGAGATGGACTCAGCCAGACCGGTCTTCGTAGCGCTTGCCGATGCGGAAGCGTTAGCCGGCGCGGAGGACGCCGATGCTCTTGCGGAGGCGGAGCTACTCTTCGCGGCGGATGCCGAGTACTGCGGGGAGGCGGTGCGCGGCGCGTACACGTACATCGCGCCGCCGATGAGCAGACCAACTGCACCTGCAGCTACCAGGGGGATAGCGCCCTTGAGGCTCTTTGCCGGGTCAGCATTGACCGCGCGGTAGGTTCCGCGGCGGGCGGTATTTTCGTCTACCTCATCAAATTCGTCGCGGGGGTAGCTCATTTATCCTCATTTCACGGGTCTCTGTTTACCGGCTGGTACCGTACCGCCCTACCGCGCGCGCAGTCGCAGCTGCAGAAGGTACGGTCTTGGTGTTCTAGTACCTAGAGTACCGGCTCAACTAGCGAGAACCAACGTGAACGCCTCGCAACCGGCTGTGAAAGAGGCAGACACCGCACAGTGTTTAATCTCTGGTTGAACTTAAGGTGTACGGTATCTGAAAGCAGGAGGTGGAAAGCTCTCACAGCTCCCCCAATTCAAACCCCTAGTCAGCGTCTCGGCGGGCACGCAGAACATCGATAATCTGCGGCGCTGCGGTGCATACCCGCTCATCATCGAGCATCACGTTCAGGCGCTGATAGTATGCAATCGGGGTAAATCCAGCGGCGATAATCGCCTTCTCTTTTGAGCCCTGGTGCTTGAAGCGGCGGCGCTCCACATCAATGATGCGGCGCTCCACCGGGCTCAGGCCGCCGGGTTGGCTCTGCAGTTCCGACTGGTTTTCTACTTCCGCCTGGCTCTGCACGGTTTCAGTACGTTCCTGTTCTGACACATTCCCTCCTGTCTGTAGCTCACCTGCCACGGCGGGCGTCTCTAGCGTATGTATTCGTCATCCCCTAGTCTAGAAGAGAACCCTAGCCTAGAGAAAGCCTCAGTCTAGAGAAAGCCTCAGTCTAGAGGAGAAGCATTCATCCCGCACCCCTCCCGTTACCGTCAGGGTCGCATCAGCCTCAGGAGATTCATGAACCAGCCCCTCAGCAGCATTATGAGCGAGGATTGGGCGGCAGCACTCGCCCCCGTCCAAGAGCAGATTCACGCCATGGGCGCTTTCCTGCGTGAGGAGCACGCGGCGGGGTACCGTACTTTCCCACCTGCTACCGATATTTTCAATGCGTTCCGCCGCCCAATGAGCCAGGTGAAGGTCCTTATTATTGGTCAGGACCCCTACCCCACTCCGGGTAATGCGATGGGTCTGTCGTTCTCTGTGCACCGTGGTATGCCTCTGCCTCGTTCGCTGAATAATATTTACAAGGAGCTGCAGGATGATTTGGGTATCGCCCCGGCTGATCACGGTGACCTGTCCTGTTGGGCTAATGAGGGTGTCATGCTGCTCAACAGGGTTTTGACGGTGCGCGAGTCTGATGCGGGTTCGCACCGCGGCAAGGGTTGGGAGGAGATCACCGAGTGCGCTATCAGCGCGTTGGTGGCGCGTAACCAGCCACTGGTGGGTCTACTGTGGGGCGCGGATGCGCGCAAGTGCGCACCCATGCTGCAGCCGTACCCGAGCGTGGAGTCGACGCATCCTTCGCCGCTGTCTGCTCATCGTGGTTTCTTTGGTTCGCGCCCGTTTTCAACCGTAAATTCTTTGCTGGTGCAGCAGGGTGCGGAGCCGGTGGATTGGACAGTCCACTAGGACGGCTCGCTAGGCACAGTAAAAGATCCAGCGTAAGAACTGACGCAATGGATGTAGCGAAGGGGCGGTAGCATGTGAGTTGAACTCGTATGCTACCGCCCCTTCGCTACATCCAATATATGCAATATTGACTATATACCCTTGAAAATAAGGTTAAGAATTTGCCGGCTCCACATTCCGCGGAGTCATAAAATGCTGTAGCGCGTACTGCATCGTGTAATTGCCCAAGGCAACACCCGAAGCCATCGCCACAACAATTGAAACCGCCGTAATCATATTCTGTAGACCCAGAATCACATCCGTCTCAACCGTCAATAAATACATACCACGGAAGAACGACAGACCCGGCAGCAAGAACGTAATCGCCGGAATCGAGAAAATTGCCTGAGGCACATGCAGACGGTAGGCAAAATACGTGCTCAACGCACCAATCACAACCGCCGCACACGCCGTCGGACCACGACCAGTACTCGGCCCGGCAAACATCTCGTAGCCGTAATACGCCGCCAAACCGCAACCCGTAATGACCATCAGCCAACCGACCTTCACCAGTTTCGTCTGCAAGGTAATTGCAAAAGTTGCAATCGCTACCAGGAAGAAGAAAGACGCCGCCAGCGGGGTCGTCGGCTCGAAACGCAGCTGCTCAATATCCAGGGTCGGTCCGTTGAAAATATTAATCGCACTCACCGCGGTGGCAATACCAACCACCAGGCCCAAGAAGCTCATACCCGTCGATACAAAACGGCCCGCAGCCGTCACCGGGAAGCCATTGATCGCATCCTGCACGGCGCCCACCAGACGAGGAGTCGGCAAGAACATAATCATGCCCGCAGCCACCACCAGAGGTGCCGAAATCGCCTCTCCTTGACGCTGAAGCACCGAAAGAATGGACCCTTCACCGCCCAGCCAAATCGCCAAGAAAGTCATCAGACCCGCACTAGCAGCCATGCGGAAGAACGCCGGAATACCAATCGAACTCAACCACTGAATCAGCAGATACACGGGAATAAAGATAATCGCAGCGCTCAACGCCGTCGCAAAACTCGCCCCCAGCGCCGCTGTCAGGGTTCCAGCACACGCTAGATTCGCTAGCCACACCACCAGAGGCGGGAACGGCTTAGGGCGGTGCGTAATCTGGTTCAGCTTCAAATCAGCCATTTCCAGGGTCATACCGCCGCGAGTGATCTTGTAAATCAGTCCGTACACCTCAGAAAGTGCCTCATAGTTCTCCGTAGAGGAACGCACCACACGCACCAAAGTGTGGGTGAAGCGCTCCTCAGCGTTCACATTGCGCTTAGCGATGCGGGACTCCATGTAAATATCGGGGTCCGACGTATAGTTGATGGTCACCGACTGGTTTGTAATATCCACTTCAACCGAGTCCAAACCATACGCCGAAGAAACCGCAATAATCGCCGAGTCAACATCCATAGCATCCGCGCCATAGTGGAACATCGCCTCTGCCAGGCGCAAGGTGAAGTTCAGCGTGTCACGAGCGTATTCCTTCTCGCGGCGGAATGCCTCACGACGCTCATGGTCTTCGGTACGAATAGTCGGCACAAACTGACGCTGAGCAATCCGCTGGGCACCGCGCGGGGCAGCCGGTGCAGCCTCCTCAGCGCGCACGAAGGAGCGGAGGCGACGCGAACCCCAACGGCCACCACTACCGCGCCCAAACAGGCCGCGAGAGCCACCGTTGACCAGCGGTACGGAGGTGGTGGACATTGAGACAGGTCCAGTTTTCGGCACGGCGGTAGGTTCCGCACCGTAGCGTCGGGCTGCGTGAGAGTTCGGCACCTGCGGAATCATGCCAGTCATAGGTACCGGTTGGGAGGGCCGAGTCAGCGCCGCCTCAGTCACCATATTGCTTGAAGTGGTGGGGTGCGGGTCCTCACGGTATGCGTCCAGGTCGTCCACAGGTATGAGGGAGGGATCAATAACGGTGCGTGCACCGTGACTGTTAGAGCTCGGCTCGGGGTCGCTGGCGGGCTCTACCTCCTGCGCGGGGATGCCCATGTCCGCAGCTACTTCTTGGAGTACTTCGCTGACAGCTTCTGCTGCGACGGTACCCTCCTGAGTTTTCGCAGAGGGGGTCTGCCGAGCCAATACACGGCGTAATTTCTCGTCGGTGACCTGGTCTAGTGAAACCAGGGGAAAACCGCGCTTACCGGCAATGTAGCCTTCGGTAGTATTCTGCTCGCTTCCTTCCGTCGCGGCAGTGTTTGCTTCGCCTGCATGCGAAGCTTCCCGCGATGTGGAGTTCGCGGGGGTGTTCCTCGATTCTGCCAATGTCCCTCCCAGATAGACAGTGCCTATTTAGTCTAACAAGGGCAGGATTCTGTGGTAGCACTGGCAAACAGAAATATCGCTTTTCTATCCAGCGGTTATATGAGCAAAAAAGCGCTCTACGATATCTACAATAGATAGCTTCGTTGCACTGGAGAGAAATATAGGTTTCTAGTATACAGAAAATATTTTGGGAGATATTTTCAAGGAAAAATAAATATTATATGTACATTAAGATTTATACAAAGAAATATCTTCCATCTACCTTCACTCATAACTCAATAAAATACGAATTATTCATAATAAAATAAAGAAATATCCCGCCACCGAAGTGACGGGATATTCACGCTTTAAGGCTGTAGCCTTCACAGCCTCCGAAGTGCACCGCTTAGGGTTGACCTCAGAGGCGAGAGTCAATTACTCAGCGTCGTGGTCGGTCTCGAGGATCTTAACCAGCGAGTCCAGAGCCTCTTCAGCACCTTCGCCCTCAGCGCGCAGGACAACAACGTCGCCGTGCTTTGCGCCCAGGGACATCAGGGACAGAATCGATGCAGCGTCCATAGCCTCATCTGCGGGCTCACCCTTAGCAGCAATGGTCACCTCAACGGGGAGGTCGCCAGCTGCCTCAGCGAAGATAGCTGCCGGACGTGCGTGCAGGCCAACACGGCTTGCAATAGTGGCTTCGCGCTCTGCCATTATGTTTCTCCTTTGATTAAGGAACTGAAAATATATCAGTACCTATTCTAAATGAACGGGGCGCTTCAGGACCCGCCCTTACTCTATAAATTGTACCGTTCAGCCATACGCTAACAAGTACAAAAATGCCGGATGCAAAAATAAGACCCTGCACCCGGCATTTTTACGGATCCGGACACTACCTCCACACCCCGTCGAGGGGCGGTAGGCAGAACACGGAATCGTTTTAAGGCTTAGAGGCCCAGCTCGTCCAGAATCGGCAGAGCCTTACGTGCGCTCTCCTTCGCCTCAGCAGAAGAAATCTGCTGCAGAGCGATAGCCGCAATCTGCTGTGCCTTCTCCTTGGTCACAGACTTCAGAACCGCAGCCACAGCGGGGATAGCGCCAGCATTCATGGACAGAGTGTCAACACCCAAACCAATCAGAACAACAGCCAGAGCCGGGTCAGCCGCAGCCTCACCACAGACGCTCACGTACTTCTTCTTACCCGCGGTGACCGATGCACGCTGAGCACCCTCAACGGTCATCTTAATCATCTTCAGCACTGCAGGCTGCCAGGGGTTGTTCAGGTGCGCCAGGTCGCCCAGCAGACGGTCAGCCGCCATGGTGTACTGGGTCAGGTCGTTGGTACCGATGGACACGAAGTCGACCTCGCCCAGGATAGCCTCAGCGTTCATCACAGCTGCGGGGGTCTCAACCATCACACCGTGAACGGGCAGGCCAATCTCCTTGAGCATGTTCGCGAAGTTTCGCGCCTCCGAAGTGGTCGAAATCATCGGAGCCATAACCCAGATATCAGCGTCGGAGTTCTCCGAAGCAGCCTTAATAGCCTCCAGCTGGCGGGTCAGAACGCCCGGAACGGTCCAGTCGGTACGGAAACCACGAACACCCAGTGCGGGGTTCTCTTCGGGGTTCACGTTCAGGAACGGTAGGGGCTTGTCAGCGCCAGCGTCCAGGGTACGAACCACAATGTGCTTGCCGGGGAATGCGTCAAACACGGACTTGTAGGTCTTAGCCTGAGTCTCGATGGAAGGCTCAGCGTCGTGGCCCAGGAAGCCAAACTCGGTGCGGAGCAGGCCAACTCCCTCAGCCTTCAGGCTTGCAGCCTTCTCAGCGGACTTGCCGTCACCAACGTTTGCGTAGAGCTCAACGCGGGTGCCGTCAGCCAGCACACCCTGACCGTCGAAGTCAGCGACGGGCTTGCGGTTTGCGTACTTGATTGCTGCTTCGCGGTCAGCGTCGGTGGGCTCGGTGTCAACGATGCCTTCGTTGGAGTCCACGTAGACGATGGTGCCGTCAGCAATGTCGGTCACGCCCTTAGCAGCCACAATAGCGGGCAGGCCCAAGCCGCGAGCCAGAATAGCGGTGTGTGCCTGCGGTCCACCGTCAGAGGTAATCAGTGCAATAACCTTCTCGGGGTCCAGAGTCGCGGTATCAGCCGGTGCCAGGTCAATAGCAGCCAGGATGAACGGCTCGTCAGAAACGGGGATGCCGGGAGCCTGCTGGCCGGTCAGCTCAGCAACGATGCGGGCACGCACGTCGTGGATGTCGGTGACGCGCTCAGCCATGTAGCCGCCCAGGGCAGCCATCTGGTCTGCGAAGGAGGTTGCGGCCTCCCAGATTGCGCGCTCGGGAGCCATCTCCTGAGCCTCAACTAGCTTGATAGCGCTCTTGATGAGTGCACGGTCGGTAGCCATCTGAGAGGTGGACTTCAGAACAGCCTTACCGTCACGGCCTGCATTCTCTGCGCGAGCCAGCAGGTCTTCCTTGACGCGGACCGATGCGTCCTTGATGCGCTGTGCCGCAGCCTCAGCGGTCTCACCGCTCAGACGCAGACCATCCTTGGGTTCCTCGATGGGCTTAGGCATCTGAAGAACGGGGCCAATAACGCGGCCGGCATATACGCCGACGCCCTTGTAGGTAGTCATAGAGTTCATGTCCTATCTGTGGTTTGTCTACAGTGTAACGTGTTTTTTTCACACTCACGCCCGCAAACAGACGATCAAATGCAAGGTGAGGTTATACGGCCTTTACACGGATGCCTTAGAGCGGGCACCCAGGGACTTCAATACCACGTACAGCAACGCCGAAACAATGGTACCGGCAGCAACAGCCACCAGGAACATCAGCGGGTTCTGCGCCAGACCAATAATCCAAATACCACCGTGCGGAGCCGGAGAAGCCACGTGCGCACCCATGGAGATTGCACCGGCGATAGCGCCACCAACAATGGTCGAAGGAATCACGCGAGCCGGGTCAGCCGAAGCGAAGGGAATAGCACCCTCAGAGATGAAGGATGCACCCAGCAGCCACGCAGCCTTACCGTTCTCACGCTCGTTCTCGTTGAACAGCTTGGGGCGCAGAGTGGTTGCCAGAGCCATAGCCAGCGGCGGAACCATACCGGAGATAATGACAGCAGCCATGATTTCCTGGTTCACAGTCGCCCCCGAGGACAGGCCAGCGGTTGCGAATAGGTAAGCAGCCTTGTTGATGGGGCCGCCCAGGTCAGAAGCCATCATGGCGCCCAGAATCAGACCCAGCAGCAGAGCAGAACCGCCAGACATGGAGGTCAGCCAATCCTGCAGGGTGGTCATAACCCAAGCCAGAGGCGCACCGAGCAGCAGGTACATCGCCAGGCCGGCAACCAGAGAAGTTACCAGCGGGGTGATGACCACGGGCATCATCGAGCCAAGCCAGCGAGGCAGCTTCAGGGTGCCCAGAGCGTACGCAATCAGACCGGCGAGAATACCGCCAACAATACCGCCAAGGAAGCCCGCGTTCACCGCAAGAGCCACCGAACCGGCAATGAAACCCGGAGCGATACCGGGACGCTGAGCCAAACCGTACGCAATGTACGCGGCAAGAGCCGGAACCATCAGGCTCAGACCGAAACCACCGATGGTCTGCAGAACAGCACCCAGGTACAGGGTCCAGTGCACATCACCGAGGTTGAACAGGGTTGCCGAATCGAGAATTGCCTTGGTGTTCACATCGCCGAGATTCGGCATAGTAATTGCCTCGAAAACGAAGCCCAGGGCGACCAGAATACCACCGGCAGCAACGAACGGAATCATGTAGGAGATACCGGTCATTACAGCCTTGTAGATGCGCGAGCCCCAAGCGCCTTCGGTAGCGCCTGGGCTGTCCTCACCGCTGGATGCGGCAGCAGCAACGCGTGCACCGTTGGGGTTCTCAGCCTCAGCTAGAGCCTCCGCAATCATTTCCTTAGGCTCGTCAATACCGCGCTTGACGGCAGACTCGACAAAGGGCTTACCCGCGAAGCGGTTACGCTCACGCACGTTCACAGACACCGCAAAAATCACGGCGTCTGCGGCGTCAATATCAGCCTGGGTCAGCTTCTCATTACCCGAGGAGCCCTGGGTCTCAACCTTCAGATCGTAGCCGAGCTCTTCAGCAGCGTACTTGAGGGCGTCCGCAGCCATGTAGGTGTGGGCGATACCGGTGGGGCATGCAGTCACAGCAACAATCTTCTTCACCGGAGCCGAAGCAGCGGGGGTTTCCTGAGCGGAGGCGGCGGGGACAGCTTCGGGGGGCTTAGCTTCTGCCTTCTTCTCGCCTACGCCGAGCGCACCGTTGACCAGCTCAACAATCTCTTCAGCCGAGGAGGCTTCACGCAAGGACGCGGTGAAGCTCTTCTTCATCAGGGAACGTGCCAGGGTGGAGAGCAGTTTCAGGTGAGCCTGGTCAGCGCCGTCGGGTGCAGCGATGAAGAAAATCAGGTCGGCGGGGCCGTCCTTTGCGCCGAAGGAAACTGCCGGGTTGGGGCGTGCCATCGCCAGGGTCGGCTCGGTGACGGCAGCGCTACGGCAGTGCGGAATCGCAATACCACCGGGGATGCCGGTGTCGGTCTTGGATTCGCGTGCCTCGGCAGCCGCGTAGAGCTGCTCGAAGTCGGTAGCGCGTCCAGCGTTTACGACTGCCTGGGCAAGCTTGGCAATTACGTCGAATCGGGTCTCACCGAGATTCTCGTCCAACAGGACGAGATCTGCGGTAATCAGATCAGACATATTCCCTCCTCGGGTATGTGTTGGGGCGGGGATTCGCTCAGTGGTGCGGTGCTTCTCCCCTATATGGGTTCAAAGTGTGTGCAGTGTGTTGTGTTCGTATGTGTGTGGCTGTTTAGGTAGCACCGCAGCTTATATTCCCTTCTGAGAATAAAAGCTGGAGGTGTGAAAACAGCCGAATTAGAGCTGCAACTGACGAACACTAACCTTCTCAGGAGCGGTCTGCTCTAGCGAAGGCATACGGGTACCGGGCAGGGCAGCAGCAGCCGAACCGTGAGCTACCGCCTGAACCAGGCAACCGGGGGCATCCTCACCACGAGTGTGAGCAATCAAGAAACCGGACAGCGACGAGTCACCGGCACCCACAGTGCTACGAACCTGAATCGGCTCGTGCACAGCGTGCCAGATACCCTGCTCAGTGACCAGCACGGCACCGCCGCCACCGAGGGTGGCAAGCACATATTCGATGCCGTCGCCGAGTAGCTTCTGGGCGGTGCGGGCGGTCAGCTCGGGGCTGGCCTCCAGCTCCTCCCAGTTATCGCTACCGGTCAACTGAGCCAGCTCCTCCGAGTTGGGCTTAATCAGGGTCGGCTTATGCTCACCGGCAACGGTCGCAATCAGCGGCGCTTCAGAGGTATCAATAGCAATCTTGCCCTCGTAGCCGGAGGCGCGCAGTGCCGCCACCAGCTCGGAGTAGTAGGTCGGCTCCAGACCCGGAGGTAACGAACCAGCCAGAACCACCCAGTCGGCACCCTTGGAACGCTCAACTACCAGCTCGTCCAGCTTCTGACGCAGTTCGGCATCAAAAACAGTGCCGGGGGCATTCAGTTTGGTGGTGGTACCATCCGGATCAACCACGGTGATGTTTGAGCGAATCGGCTCACCGGTGGGCAGGTTAGTGAACTCGACGTCCACAGCCTGCAGTGCGGTCAGCACCGGGTCGCTGGCTTCACCGGGCACAATGGCGAGGGTCGACACACCGGAAACCTGCAGAGCGCGGGAAATATTCACGCCCTTACCACCGGGATCCTGTACGGCACCGACAGCACGCTGCACGGCACCGTGAGCCAGGGGTGTACCAAGTTCAATGGTGCGGTCCAGGCTGGGGTTGGCGGTCAGAGTAATAATCATTAGGCAATCACTATCTCAACATTTGCGGCCTCGAGTGCCTGGCGAAGGGCACCTTCGGGCTCGCGATCAGTAATGAGGGTGTCAATATCCTCAAATCCAGCGAAGCGGACCAGGGATTCCTGACCGAACTTCGCGGAGTCACAAAGCAAAACCACACGGCGGGCTGCCTTACAAATTGCGGTCTTGACGATGGCTTCGTTCATGCCGGGGGTGGAGATGCCGAAGTGGGCTTCAATGCCGTTGGCACCGATGAAAGCAATATCGGGGCGCATGGTACCGAAGTGCTCTGCGGCGCGTGCACCAACAGCAGCCCAGGTCATCTTGCGCAGCTGGCCGCCAACCAGTTCAAGGGTAACGCCCTCGGCTTCGGCGAGCTTGACTGCAATATGCAGTGCGTGGGTGATGATGATGCGGTCGTTGCCAGTCTTGAGGCTGAAGTTCTCGGCTCCGATGTGGTCGGCAAGAATTTCGATGGTGGAGCCTGCATCTAGGACGATGGAGCCTGCCTCGGAGTCGCGCAACATCTGGTATGCCTTGGTGGCGATGCGGCGCTTCTCGGGGGTGTTCATGCCCTGTCGGGAGGAGATGGAGGACTCCAGGGAGGTGGACTGCTCAATGGTGACCGCACCACCGTGGACGCGGCGGAGCTTACCTGCCTCTTCCAGTGCGGCGAGGTCACGACGCACGGTCTCCATGGTCACATCGTAACGACGCGCAAGGTCAGCGCCGTTGACACGACGTGCGGAGGCAACAAGCTTTGCAATTTCGGCACGGCGTTCTTCTGCGAACATAACTCTGGTGTTCCTTTGGGCTAGTGGGAGGAAATCTGTGCGTTCTTTTCTGCATTCTGCTCGGCTTATATGGCCATGAGAGACATGGTTTCAGTGAGCCAGCAAAACACGTGAGGGTAATACTTGATTTTATGTGGGTTTTTGTGGGTGAGTCAATACAAAACGCTGTATTTACCAGAATATTACCCGAATGTTCCCTACCGAAACCACACTATATCGGAGGTCACCGCCTGTTTATGTCTGTTTGACCTAATAAATTGTTGGGTTTTCTCACTCCCCCACCATCCGCACAGTGTTAAACCCTACACAGCGCCCTAACAAGGCAAAAAGTGGAGGCGCAGGCCCCAAGAACCCTCAAAACCAGCGCCTCCACCGAGTGCAGCACCTTACTTACCTTGACGTTCGCGACACACACGACGCCAACGATGCACACCCAAAGCACCCGCCGCGCCCAGCAGGGCACCCAAACCATTCATCAGCACATCCACCGCGTCACCTGTACGATCCGGCATGAAACTCTGAATCGTCTCAATGCAGGCGCTGACCAGGAACCCCAAGTACAGCACATGGGGGCGTGCCTTCGGTTTGAGCAGCAGGGCAAAGAGAAAACCGCCCGGAATGAACATTATGACGTTCGAGAGCTGCTCGATGCTCGAATAGGTGATGAACGCGGGCAGCCAGCCTTCGGCGTGGCCGGTGTCCAAAAACTGCACCATGCGGCCGCCCATCTCGTTATCGTCCACGTGCACGGGCGCGAACACAATACTCGCCACCACCGCGCAGTACAGCGCCGTGACGGGCCAGAGAATCAGCTGCCACACGCGAGCTCCGGAGCAACCGCTACCGGGTTGTCCGTTACCAAACAAGGCGACCCGCCTCATCGAACTGCTTGGTCGAGTCCCACGCAAACAGGCCCGGCACGTCAATGGTGAGCGGTTCGGCATTCGGCACGGTCACAGTCCACTCTTCACCGGCGGCTGCGGAGAGAGCGCGGCGGATAAAGCTGCCGTGGCTGACGGCAATAATCTTCTGGTCTCCCGAGGCTTCAGAGAGTTCACGCACGATGCCGCGCAGGGTACGCACGGCACGAATGTACACGTCACGCTCGGATTCCACGTTCGGGTAGTAGCGTTCCGGGGCGCGGCGTTCGGGGATGGGAATGTCCAGGCCCTCACCGGCACCGTAGGCGCGTTCCACCAGCTCGGGGTAGGTCTTGTGCACCTGCAGGTCGAAGTGCTCACCGACCAGCTGCGCCGTCTCGTGGGCGCGGGACAGCGGAGAGGACACCAGCACGGTGAATTTCAGACCCATATCGGCCAGCTTCTGGCCTGTGGTGCGTGCCTGCTCACGGCCAGTGTCGTTGAGCGGAATATCGGTGATGCCCTGCATCAGGTTCGCCTTGTTCCAGTCGGTTTGGCCGTGGCGAATCAGGGTAAGGGTCGTGTTTTCGGCGCCCGCCGGAACTTCTTCAGGGCTCAGCTCGGGTTCCTGGTGCTGCACGAGCAGGCGGTCGATTGCGTCGTCCAGGTACTGCAGGGGCACCTCGGTCAGGGAGGCGTTCACGGGGATCGGGTAGATGCCGTCCTCATTGAGCAGTTCGGGGTGGCGTTCAGCGACCAGGGCGGTCATGGTCATGGCAATCAGCATGCCGTGAGCGGCGACCACAACGGTCTGACCCTCGTATTCGCTGCGGACTCGGTTCAGCGCCGCGAGGGAGCGGGCGAGGAAGTCCTTCTTCGGTTCCACATTGAAAGCGTTGTTGGACTGGCGGGAGGCGAGAATCAGCTCGCGGGTAGCGATCTGGCCTTCCAGGTCACCAAAGGAACGTTCCTGGAAGCCGTCAACGGCACCGCGGTAGGGTACGCCCAGGCCTTCGGCTACGATTTCGGCGCTTTCTACGGCGCGAGAAAGGGGCGAGGAGACGATAGCGTCCACGGTGATGCCCTCAGCTGCTACCTGCTGCAGGGCGCCGATAGCGGTTCGGACCTGCTCCCTGCCGGTGTCGTTGAGGGGGATGTCGGTGCCGCCCTGGAAGCGGTGGTCAATGTTCCAGTCGGTCTGGCCGTGACGCAGGAAGATGATGCGGGTTCCTGCTTCGAGGTTGGGCACCGGAGTGATGATGGGGGTGTTCTGTGCGTCGGTCATCCTTCTAGTATGGCACTGCCTCCATGCAGTTCAAGGCCGCCGCGCAGTTCAAAGCCTCAGTGCAGTTCAAGGGGTGTGCGGCTTACTTATCCCTTCTGCTGAGGCGCACTCATACCGCGGTATGAACTGCGGGGTGGTTGAGCGCCCGGTCGGGCGAATTTTTTCAGGGTTTTCCCATATTTTTCAGCCCCCAGACGGAGGGGTGAGCTGCCGAGAAGCTGAGATGATAGAAGAGTACTTCCGTTAGTTCATACCCAATGAAGGTTGTCATGACGCAGAATCCTCAATCTCAGAACCCGCAGTTCCAGGCTCAGAACCCGTACTCAATGACCCCTCCGCAGGCGGCGCAGCCTGCCGGTCAGTATTCCGCTCAGCAAGGTCATCCCCGGCAGGGTCAGCCCGGTCAGCCTACCCAGCAGAGTCAGGCAGGCTACTATCAGTGGCAGCAGGGCTACCCGGCTCAGGCACCTCAGCAGATGCAGCAGGCGCCCTTCGCGCGCGGTGCGATTATTTCTGCACGTAACCTGCACAAGTCGTACGGCAATAACCCGGTGCTGCGTAACGTGAGCCTGGATATTTTCCCCGGCGAGTCCGTGGCGATTATGGGTCCTTCCGGTTCCGGTAAGACCACCCTGTTGCATGCGCTTTCGGGCATTATCAAGCTCGATGCCGGTTCTGTGCTGTTTAATGGCCCAGCCGGTCAGGTGGCGGTGGAGTCCCTCAGCGAGCGTGGGCGCACCTCCCTGCGCGCTAACTCGTTTGGTTTCGTGTTCCAGCAGGGTCTGCTGGTTCCCGAGCTAACTGCGGAGGAGAACGTCTCCCTCGCCGCGATGATTGCCGGTGTTCCCCGCCAGCAGGCGCGTTCCATTTCGGCTGATCTGTTGAACCGTCTGGGTCTGGGGCAGATGCTGGATCGCCGTATGGGTGAGATGTCCGGTGGTCAGGCTCAGCGTGTGGCGATTGCTCGCTCCCAGGTGAACGGTGCTCCCGTGACTTTCGCGGATGAGCCGACCGGCGCGCTGGATTCGAAGACCGCGCGTGAGGTGATGGCTCTGCTGCTGACCATGATTCCGCAGCAGGGTAAGACTCTGCTGGTGGTTACTCACGACCCGAACGTGGCGGCGGCGTGCTCCCGGGTGGTGTATCTGCAGGATGGTCAGATTGTGAGCGATCAGCGCAATAACCAGGGCGGTGTTCCCGCTTCCCAGAACCACGCTCAGAGCTTCGGCGCTCAGTCTCAGGCAGGTGCATAATGCAAATCTATGCTCTACTCGCCAAGCGAACCCTATGGAGTTCGCAGGCGATTCTTCCCGTGCTGGCTTTTGCCGCCTCCTCGGCACTGTTTTTGACGGTTGCCGGTGGTGTTCAAGCGCTGAGTACGTGGCTTGAGCACGCCAACGTTGACCACGAAATGATCAACCTGATGGGCATTCAGAAGCTCTACATGGGTTTGGCGTGGGTTGCCGCTCTGGTGCTGATTGTTCCGCTCTTTACCTTGGGCGCTTCGGCTGCTCGTTTGAGTGCCCGCCGCCGTGATGAGCGTCTGGCGTCCCTGCGTCTGATTGGTGCCTCCACGACCCTGATTGTGGGGCTGTCTGTTGCGGACGCGCTGGTGTACTCTCTTGTGGGTTTCATCATCGGTCTGTTGCTTTACCTGGTGCTGATTTTCCCCTTTGGCGCTTTGCACTTCATGAACGTTCCGCTGGGTGCTGAGAATATGCTCCTGCCGGTGATCGTGATTTTCTACTGCTTCCTGGGCTGTATGGTCCTGGCGGCTCTCAGCTCCCTCTTCGGCCTGGCGAAGGTTAGTATCAGCCCGCTGGGTGTGCGTACCCGTGCGAAGGCTGGATCCGCCGGCTACATTGCCCTGGGTATCGGTGTTGTTTTGGTTATTGCCGTGATGATTCTGGCATCGACCTCCACAGGCTTCAGCATGTTCTCGCCCTTCCAGAACGGCGGTGCCGATAGCGCAATGAAGAACCTGGCGATTTTCATTGCGTTGCCGGGTGTGCTGATGATGATTGCTATCGACCTGATTGGTACTTTCCTCGTGTGGGCGTACGCGAAGATTCGTGTGCGCATGACCCAGAAGGCGTCGGTTCTGCTGGGTTACCGTGCGGTGCTGGAATCCCCGCGCGGGGCGTGGCGTCAGGTTTCGGGTGTGGCGCTGTCGACCTTCTTGGTGACCTTCTTCGGCCCCATCCTGATTCTGGCAGGTGAGATGAGCAAAGACGCAAAGGAAGCCGGTCCTGCTGCCGGCCCTTTCATGACCATCATGCAGGATATCTTTCAGGGCATGCTGATGATGCTGTTCTTCTCGTACCTGCTGGTCACTCTCTCCGCAGTGCTGAACCAGAGCGCCGCCATTTACGAGCGTGTTTCGCTGTATTCTTCGCTGAATATGATGGGTACCCCCACGAGGCTGCTGCAGGCTTCGCGCCTGACCGTGGTCTTCGGTCCGCTGGTGCTCATCAGCGTGATTTCTGCACTGCTGGGTCTGCCGCTGACGGCTTTGATTGCGGCTCAGGGTCTTCCCGGTGAGATTCTGGCGAAGATGTTCGGTCTGACCTTCGGCGCTATTGCGCTGGGTCTGGTGCTGGTCTATGCGGGCCTGCTGGCGACCATTCCGTTTATGCGTCAGGTGACTCATAAGCCGGTGTCCGCTCTCTAAACTGTTTTAGCTTCTGCCTCCCGTTGCATCCGTTCTGGATGCGGCGGGAGGGTTTCTTCATCTGGTTTTCCGTTCTGCGGGCGAGGCGCAACCCCGCATGTTTTCTCACGCACCGGGCCACCGCTTCCATAGCCTAAACCCCTGTGAGAGACTGACATTATGTTTGAACACACAGTACCCTCCGATTGGTTCCCCCGCTGCGCAATCTTCGACTGCGACGGCATCCTCCTCGACTCCGAGACCGTCTGGAACGATGTGCAGCGTGAGCTTTTCGCACGCTGGTCTGTTCCCTTCACCGAAGAGGTGGAGCATCGCCTCACCGGCCTGGCAGCAGCCGATGTCGCCGAGGAGCTTGCACTGCTCTCCTACGAGGCGCAGAACGGCCAGAAGCCGGACACCGCCTCCGCAGAGTACGCCGAACACCATGAACGCGTGATGAAGGACCTGCTCACCACCGAGCACGAGGTCATCAGCTCCGGCGTGGACCTGATTGAGGGTGCACAGAAGTTCCTGGGCTTCCTGAGCGAGCACATGCCGGTTGCGGTGGCGTCGAACTCCACCGCGAACATTCTGACCCTGAAGATGGAAAGCTACGGTTACGCCCCGCTGGTGCGCACCTGGGTCAGCAGCAACGACGTTCCGGCCGGTAAGCCCGCCCCGGACATGTACCTGGAGGCGGCACGTCGCCTCGGCTTTGAAGGTCACGAGGCGCTGGCGTTCGAGGACTCCCCCGCGGGCGCGCAGGCGGCACGTGACGCCGGTACGAAGGTCATGATTTACGTGCCGGAAGGCACCGACCCGGCAAAGACACCGGCCGGTTTTGGGCGCTTCGATTCGTTCAATGACCCGCAGCTCTGGGAGGCGGCACGCACCTGGATCGCCAAGCTTGAGGCGGCACAGCAGTCTGAGGCGGCGCAGGGCTAAGTGGCACCCGCCCCACCTCGTAGCAGCATAAAGAAAGACCCCCGGTCTGCTCCTTATGGAGCAGACCGGGGGTCTTTTATGCTTATCAGCTGCCTCTCTAGCACCCGCTCTTGTAGCCCTTTGACTTCATCAGCACTCTCGCGGAGCGCTACTTTTCCAAAGTGTCACTAAACGGTACCAATACAAAACATCACGAGAACCTGAACATTGGCAGGTTCTCGTGATGCTAGGTGTTTTAGAACTCCAAGGATGCTTATTTCGGCTGTTGCTTATAGAAAACAAAAGCGTACAGGATACTCATAAGTAGAACTACAACCTGAGCCAAAGGGTCAAGCCAATACACTTGTAAAATTACCACAGCCAACATAAAAAATACGGATTTTATGAAGGATGCCGCAGGTTGTACGTAGTTCTTATTTGCACGATATGCAGAGTATCCAACAAATCCACAAAGAATTAAAATACCGGCAACATTATAAAACATTGAATCATGCGAAGATGTAAAATAATAGAAAGAATAACCTGCGAAACATAATTCAGGTACCGGTATGTATCTAGTGTCGACCAACTTAATCACCTCAGATATTTATTCAATTTTTGCTTTCAGCGGTGGTATACCCCAATCTGCGTAGAACGCGATTCCACGTCCTTCTATACCGGCTCCGACAATTTTTGCGGCTAGGTCGCCGAAGAACAGCGCCCCCAGAACTGAGGAACCTATCGCGATGGGGCCACTAAAAGTGGCAGTAAAGGCTGTCCAAGCGGCCATGAGGGCAGCAGGGCTAACCTGAGCAGCTGCGAACAACATGGACGCTGTACCCGTAGTTAGGGTGGCATTGTCGATGTACAAAATTCGCGCGCCATCTCCACGGTCTCCCGCCACTACAGCTCTAGGAGCAGTGGAAATGCTTTGAGCCACGCTGCCCGTAGATGTATTTGCTGTATTCAGTAGGGTATCGAGCTGAGAAACTTCTACATCAGTCAGTGAGTATTTTTTAGCAAGATCCCGCATAGAGGACTTCAGGGCTAGATTTCCATCGCGATCAAATGTGAATTCATATTTTAAGGTATCCACGAGATTCGCATATGCTTCGCCCGTTTCATTTGAGTTTGCAGAAAAGCTACCTAAAGTAGGTGAAACAGATGAGACGCTCTGTGGAGCAGTGGATTCTGCGTGAGCAGGATAGCTCACCACCCCAGATATACCTATCGCCACAGTCGCAGAAATACAACTTACGATTGACTTACTAAAATTTTTCATTGCCTGTCCTTCTCTCGCTGTTGATGATATCTCTAGTTTGATATGAACCGGAACACTTTTATGATATCAATCAGCAAAATGGGAGTCAAGATTATTTTAGTAATAATTCAATAATAATTTGCACCACTACAAACTATAGTGTTTAGCGGCTAAAGCTCCCAGCCCGTTCTCTCTCCTCAGCAAACTTGCATCCTAAGTCGTCTTAATGCGCTTCAGATGCTCCTCTGCCTTACACATTTCTAGGTTCTTATCGCAGATACAGCGGTAAACAGTCTTCACTTCCCCTGTTGCTTTCACCCACCTCTCTTCTTCTTTCCTACGTGCGTATGCTTTTCCGCTGGTGCGCACCTGAATCACCAAGCTTGAAGCGACGCAGCAGTCTCAAGCAACGCAGGGCTAAGTAATTAGCACCCCCTCCCCCGGTATGAAGAAAGACCCCCGGCCCGCTCCTTATGGAGCAGACCGGGGGTCTTCTCTGTCTTATCAGCCGTACCTACAGGAGCACAAACTTATCGACGCATAACCTTCTTCGCCAGGGAGTTACCGATGAACTGAACCAGCTGAACCAGGACGATAATAATCGCCACAACAGCCCAGGTAATCTCGTCATTAAAGCGCTGGTAGCCATCCACAATCGCAATCTTACCCAGACCACCAGCACCCACGTAACCGGCCATAGCGGACATATCCACCACGCCGATAATGAGGAAGGTGTAACCCAGGATCAGCGGGCCAAGCGCCTCCGGAATCATCACGGTAAACAGGATGGTCATCTTCGAAGCACCCATCGCGCGAGCCGCCTCAATCACACCCGGATCAATGGAGACCATATTCTGCTCCACAATACGAGCAATAGCGAATGCTGCACCGAAGCTCATCGCAAAGACCGCCGCGTTCACGCCCAGGCGGGTACCCACCACAGCACTAGTCAGCGGGCCCAGAGCCGCAATCAAAATAATGAACGGAATCGGGCGAATCACGTTCACCAGAATGTTCAGGACAGTGTACACAAAACGGTTCTGGAAGATATTACCTGCACGGGTGGTGTACAGCAGAGCGCCCACAATCAGGCCGACCAGACCTGCACACAGCATCGTAATAGACACCATGTAGAAGGTATCGCCGATAGCCGGGAGTAGCTTCTCGGGTAGGAACTCAGACCAGTCCGTCTTCGAGGTAGCCAGCGGAAGAGTAGTAGCAAACATTTAGCGCACCTCCTGCACGCGGGCAACGGTCTTCAGTTCGGCAACAGCAGCATCAATACTGGTGATTTCGCCGAGGAGTTCCAGGGTGAGGGTGCCGTAGGCTTTACCCTGCAGGGTCTCGATACCACCGCCCACAATGTTGAAGCGGACGTTACGGGAACCCAGGTAGGACAGCACCTTACCGAGCTCCTGGTTACCTTCCACAATCTCAACGTTGACGAGGTACCCCTTGTGGTTTGCACGCAACTCAGCCGCTTCCTTGCCAGTGGGGGCAAGCTTCACGGTGGTTGCCACGAAGAGTTTTGCCACCTCAGTCTGCGGGTTGGAGAAGACATCGTACACGTTGCCCTGCTCCACCACACGACCGGACTCCATCACTGCCACACGGTCAGCAATAGTGGACACCACATCCATCTCGTGGGTAATGACCACAACGGTCACACCCAGTTCACGGTTGACCTTCTTCAATAGTGCAAGCACTTCATGGGTGGTTTCAGGATCCAGCGCACTGGTCGACTCATCGGCCAGTAGCAGAGCCGGGTTAGTGGCGAGCGCACGCGCAATGCCCACACGCTGCTTCTGACCGCCAGAGAGCTGGTTGGGGTAGTGACCTGCACGGTCTGCCAGACCCACGAAGTCAAGCATCTCCAGGGCGCGAGCACGGCGGTCCTTCTTAGACCAGCCAGCAATCTTTAGCGGGAACTCAACGTTACCGAGCACAGTGCGGGAGTTCATGAGGTTGAACTGCTGAAAGATCATGCCGATATTGGTGCGTGCTTCACGCAGTTCGGAGTCACGCTTACCTGAAATCTCAAAGCCGCCAACGGTCAGGGTGCCGCTGGTGGTGGTTTCCAGACCGTTGATGAGACGGACCAGGGTGGACTTACCGGCACCAGAGTAGCCGATAATTGCAAAGATTTCACCGCGGTTAATGGTGAGGGAGACGCTGTCGACGGCAGTTACTGCCTTGGGGCCGGTGCCGAAGACTTTGGAGACTCCGTCCAGAACCACCATGGGCGCGATGCTGTCGCCGAGGCTCTGTGTCAGTTCACTCATAAATTTGTATCCGTTATATGTCGTGGTTGGGGCGTCAAGGGCCTTAACGCCGGTACGCAAAGGACGGTAAGCCTTTCGTGCCCCGCATCGGGTGCATAGACTTACCGCCTTTGCGTATGCCTAGATGAGGCGTGTATTCAGAAGATTACTTCTTAGCGCGCAGCTTGGCTTCTTCGTTAGCCAGGGACTGACGGAGTTCGTCGGTGCTTACGTTGACCTCAACAGCGGTGCCGCGGGTCTCTTCCTGGACGACGTCCATGACGGCCTTCGTGTGGAAGATTTCGACGATCTTCTTATAGGTCTCGTCGTCAGCCTTGTCCTTCTGTGCAACGAACAGGTTCACGTACTTGATAGCGGAGGGGTCGCTCTTGGGGTCGTCCTGAGCTAGAGCGTCTGCGGGCTTCAGGCCGGCGTCCTTGAGGAAGTCGTTGTTCACAACAGCACCGTCTGCAGATTCCATGCCGACCACGGTCTGGGTTGCGTCAACGGGGGTAACCTTCACCTTAGAGGCGGAGGTGTCAACGTCATCGATGGTAGGTGAGTCAACGTCAGCGCTCTTGAAGGTGACCAGACCGTTGGTCTTCAGCAGCTTCAGCGCACGTGCTTCGTTCACGGTGTCGTTCGGGATAACGATTTCGCCACCCTGGGGGATGTCAGCCAGCTTGGAGTGCTTCTTGGAGAACAGAGCCATCGGGTAAATCACGGTCGGGCCGACAACCTGCAGGTCCTTGTTGGCGCTGACGTTGTAGTTCGACAGGTATGCGATGTGCTGGAAGCGGTTCATGTCGATGTCACCGGCGTCCAGTGCGGGGTTCGGCTCAGTGTACGCGCTGAACTCCTTGTACTCAATGTCGATGCCCTGCTTCTTAGCTTCTTCCTTCAGGGTCTTGTTGAACTTCTCAGAACCAACCACACCGATTGTGACCTTCTTGGAGCTGGAGGAAGAGGAGGAGTTGGTGGAACCGCAGGCTGCCAGGCCAAAGACCATGGGGACGACTGCGAGAGCAGCAGCAAACTTCTTCACGGCTATGAATCTTTCTGTTGAATGATGATGCGTTCCACCGGGTGCTCACGTTGGTACTAGCACGTCCGATGGGAATGATGATGGGACAATTACAGCACGCACAGGGGCGGGTGTGGAAGTTGAGCTCTATTCATGAGACACAGAACGTCAAGGTCGTCATATTTTGTCATAATTCTTCACAGATTGATTATTGCAACGTCATTAAAACCCGCTCCTCGATCCTCCGTACACAAAAACGCCGGCCCGGGCAAAACAAACCCAAGCCGGCGTTCATCCTACCCACCTGTTACGGACCGGGGGGGGGAATCAACCAGTACTACTAATCGAACTCGCCCGAAGCAATCAATTGCTCACGCACCTTACGGCGCAGAACCTTACCCAGCATCGAACGCGGCAGATCATCCACGACCACGATGCGGCGCGGAACCTTATAGCGGGTCACCTTCGAGTAGCAGTGCTCACGTAGAGTATGCTCCTGCACCACTCGACCCGGGGCGGCAATCACAGCAGCAACGACCATCTCACCACCTGCAGGCAACGGAATGCCCACCACCGCCGCATCAGCAACCGTATCATGCTGCTTGAGGGCGACCTCAACCTCCGTCGGGGAGACATTGAAACCGCCGGTAATAATAACTTCCTTAATGCGGTCCACAATCTGGATGAAGTAGTCCTCGTCCAGGCGCACAATATCACCGGTACGCAACCAACCATCAGGGGTGATGGTCTTTGCCGTCTCGTCCTCACGCTTCCAATAGCCAGCAAAACGCTGAGGGCCCTTCACCCACAGCTCCCCCTCTTCGCCATCGGGCATATCCTCACCGGTCTCCGGGTCTACCACACGAATATCGGTGGAGGGGAACGGAACACCAATGAAACCGGCGCGGCGAGTATCATTGAGCGGGTTGCAGGACACCAGCGGGGCACACTCAGTCAGGCCGTAGCCCTCCACCATGAAACCACCGGAGGCTTCCTCCCACTCGGCAACCAGCTCAGGCGGCAGGTTCATCGCACCAGACACCGCGTAACGGATACCCTCCAGGGACACGCCGCGCTTCTTCGCCTCGTCCATGAGCCGGCGGTACACCGGAGGAACCGCAGGAAGAATGGTCGGGCGGGTCTTCTTCATCGCCTTCAAAATCAGGTCCATGTCCACGGTCGGGAACAGCACCAGGCGGGCACGGCACAGCGACGCAATCGTCACGCCCAGGGTCATACCGTACGCGTGGAACAACGGCAGAACCGAGTAAATCACCTCGTCATCGCCCGGGTTAATCCATGCCTCACCCATACGGCCGTTAGACTCCAGGTTACGGTGGGTGAGCATCACACCCTTCGGCCGACCGGTCGTACCCGAGGTGTACTGCAACAGCGCAATATCGTACGCGGTCGGACGGCGATGAGACGGGTCAATACGCTCACTCTTCACCAAATGAGCCCACGATATAGTCCCCGGAGCGGAACCAGTCAGCTTCTCACGCGAAGCACGTGCATTTTTCAACGGCAACTTCAGCGCGGTACGCATCAGCGCGGGCATCGCCGAAATCATGTTCACCGAATAAATATGAGATGGGCGGATATCCGACGGCAGACCCGTAATATGCGAAGCAATCTTATCCCACACAATCGCGATCTTCGCACCGTGATCCTCAAACATGTGACGCAACTCCGCGCCCGTATACAGCGGGTTATGCTCCACCACAATCGCCCCTAGACGCAGAATCGCGTAAAACGCTGCAATATGCTGAGGACAGTTCGGCAAAATCAGCGCCACACGGTCACCCGGCTGCACACCCGCCACACGCAGACCCTCCGCCGCACGCTCAATCTGATCCCCCAACTCAGCGTAGGTGGTCGTCGCACCAAAAAACTCCAGCGCCACCTTATGCGGTGCGGTACGAACCGCCTCATCAATGAGATGACTCAATGACGTCTCCGGGAGCTCAATATCGCGTGCAGTCCACGGAGTATAGTTCTTCAACCAGGGGCGATGCGCCAACGGATGCGCGCCAGCGGGGGATGCAGGTGCCACCGCATCCTGCAGGTTCGTATTCTTCTGAGCCTCAGTCATGCATTGATTGTGCCTTCCCACGCCCTCACGCTTCAACTCAGTGGCGCCTCTTTCCACGCTGAAAATCACGCCGTACACCCACCCCAGATACCGCAATAAACGCCGAAACACTAAGGTAAACCCAAGCAACTCTGGGATACTTAAAGCATGAGTAAACGACAGCAAGAGATCACTGACGAACAGTTCAAGAAGCTCCTCCGCGAAATTTCCAAACGATTCACTATCGCCGGAGGAGTCGTTATCCTGTTCGGAATGGCTATCATCGCGCTAGTCTACCTTCTGGGAGGAGCCCACTAATGCACACCCCGCAGCGCCCCACCGGTGAAAACTTCAACCGTATGACCAACGGTTCCGTCTACATGCCCGACGCCGAATGCGCCACACAGTTCAAACGCATTTATGCCGCCACCATCCTCGCCGAAGAACACTACGCACGCGGCGAGCAGGCGCAGGCAATGCACGTCTACCGTAAACACCTCGGCCACCTGGGCAAACACGCCCACATCCGACCCGGCGTACGCTTTGACTACGGCGTGAACACCTACATCGGTGACGGTTCCTTCTTCAACTTCGGCACCGTCTTCCTGGACGTCTGCCCGATCCGCATCGGCTCTACCGTACTGGTTGGTAGCAACGTACAGTTTATGACCCCCACCCATCCGCTCCACCCCGGCGACCGCGCCGACTACTGGGAAGCAGGCGCGCCCATCACCGTTGAAGACAACGTATGGATCGGTAGCGGAGCTATCATCCTGGGCGGCGTGACCATCGGCAAGAACTCCGTGATCGGTGCAGGAACTGTCGTCACCAAGGACGTCCCCGCTAGCTCCCTCGTGGTGGGCAACCCCGGCCGCGTCATCCGCACCCTGGATGAGAACGAGCGCCCCGCACACCCGCACACCTTCTCCGCAGAAGCTATGGAAGAAGCACGCGCCTTCTACGCTAACCGCGCACTCTAAGGCAACCCGCTTACCACGACCCCAGGATTAGAGATATAAAGGACTTAATGAACGCACAGAACAACACCCCGCAGCAGCATCCGGCTGCTGCGGCGTCCTCCCCCACTGAAAGTGACCTGTGGGAGGCAGCATTCTCCTCCGACGACCCCACCGTGGTCCTGACCGATGAGGAGCTGAACGCGGCACGCCACGCCCACGAAAAAGCGCGCAAGTCGAGCTCTTCGGCGCAGTCCTCACAGGATGCAACCCGTCCCCTCACCGGGGCGGCTACCGCAACCCAGCCGACCCTCTCCCCCGATGCCACTTATCAAGGTGCAGAGTCCGGCGCTAACTTCGGCGAGCCCGGAGATGACAACCTCAGCTGGCTCGACAAGCCTACGCTCCCCAGCCCGGACAACGTACGCAACGGCGCAACTGCCGCCCCCGCTACCGCTACAAGCTACGAGGTGCCCACACCCAGCAACGCCCCCGCTGCATCGAGCACCCCGCAGGCTGCCCCCGCGGCAGATGACCACTTCATCATCTCCACCCCCACAGGTGATGCCGCTGGTTCGGAACCCATCCTCACCGCCGCAACCGCGCTGTCCATGCAGAAGAGCCGCTACTCCCGCATGCACCTGCTGCCCGGTCTGCTCGGCTGGCTGATTACCATCTCCCTCATGGACGGTGGCTTGTGGGCTATCAAATCGTGGCTGACCCTGACCGGTCAGACCGAGTCCGTCGAGTATGCCTCGGTGGTCTCCAGTCTGTTCAGCGGCGCATCGCACGCTGTGCCGGTCGCGGTGGCGTTGGGTGTGCTCATCTTCTTCGCCTACCTGGTGGGCGGTTACGCAGCCGGACGCATGGCACGATTCGCTGGCGTGAAGCAGGGCATTGCCGTATGGCTCTGGCAGATTATGGCACTCATCATCGGGTCCCTGGCGACCTTCCTCGCGCCTCAGCTGTTCCAGAACGGTGTCGCGTCCCTGTCCCTGCAGAAGCTGATTGCGGGCGATTTTGCGAACGGTCTGCTGGCGGTTCTGCTGGTTCTGGCGTTGAGCTTCCTCGGCGCTATCCTCGGCGGTCTATGCGGACGCCTGTACCACCGCCGCGTGGACAAGTATCCGAGCGACCAGGTGGCACGCAAGGACGCCTAGACTTCTAAGCACCTGCACCTAGTTGCGATAAGAATAAACCGTACAGAAAACCTCCGGTACCTTACGTAAGGTACCGGAGGTTTTCTGTATCTAAATATCTGTATCCTCAACAACCTCAGCTACCCAGCGATACGACGCTGGCTATCTAAAACATACCGCCTAGTGGTCCAGCAGCAGTGCAGGCTCCTCTAGAATTGCAGCCACATCAGCCATGAAACGAGCCGACAGGTCCCCATCCACCACACGGTGATCGAAGGAGCCACCCAGGGTCGTCACCCAGCGAGGAATAACTTCACCATCAACAACCCACGGCTTCTGCTTGATCGTACCAAAGGCAATAATCGCGACCTCACCGGGATTGATAATCGGGGTACCCGTATCAATACCCAGCGAACCAATGTTCGTAATGGTCAGAGTGCCATTCGCCATCTCAGCAGGCTGAGTCTTACCCTCACGAGCACGAGAGGTTAGGTTGTTCAGTGCAATAGCCAGCTCACGCAGGGACAGCTCCTGCGCGTCCTTAATGTTCGGAACCATCAGGCCGCGCGGGGTTGCCGCAGCAATACCCAGGTTCATAAAGTGCTTAATCTGAATTTCGCTATCGGTCCATGTTGCGTTGACCTGTGGGTTACGCTCAGCAGCCCAAATAACCGCGGCGGCAAGCACCAGCAGCGGGGTGACCTTCACGCCCTCAAAGTGGCGAGACTTCTTCAGACGCTTCACGAACTCCATGGTGCGCGAGGCATCAACGTCCACGAAGATGGACACGTGCGGAGCGCTAAACGCCGAGGAAACCATTGCCTTCGCGGTAGCCTTACGCACGCCACGCACCGGGATACGCTCGATGCGGTCACCGGGGGTGGTTGCAGACTGCCAGAAGGGCTGGCGGGCACCGCTATGCTGCACATCGTTCAGGTGCGCCACATAGTTCATGAGGTCTTGCTTAGTCACCTGGCCGCGCGTACCGGTAGCGGTCACGTTCGCCAGGTCAACACCCAGCTCCTTTGCGGCAAGACGCACCGGAGGCGGCGCGAGGGTTGGGCGGTGCGGAACCTGCTCGGGAGCCAGAGTCGGCGCAGGAGCCGCTACGGGCTCGGGTGCTAGACGCTGCACCACCGAGTTCAGCGGAGTGTTCTCCACAAAGCGGGAGGCGCGCTCAGCCAGCTCACCCAACAGGCCCTGGTTGCGATTCACCGGATCGGCGGGGGCGTGCGCTACGGGTGTCTGAACAGCCGGTGCAACCGATGCCACAGTAGCCTGTGCGGGTTGGGTTGCGGAGGCGCTGCGCTTGCGGGCGCGACGCTTCACCACATCCGCCTTGGGACCGGAGCCGACCAGCGCGGTGCCGGACTCAGCCTCTGCGGCGGTGGGAGCTATCGGGGTTGCGGGTGCCTTGTCGCCGCCGGAGATGCTGATAATCGGGGTGCCCACCTCAACGGTTTCACCTTCAGTAACAAGCAGCGCCTCGACGGTACCGGCGAAGGGCGAGGGAAGTTCCACGATGCTCTTAGCGGTTTCAATTTCAACGAGGACGTCGTTGATGGCGACCTCGGCGCCGACTGCTACCTTCCAGCTGAGGATTTCTGCTTCGGTCAGGCCTTCACCCACGTCAGGGAGCGGGAAAATCTGGGACATTTTTACCTCTCACTAGGGTATATACCCTATACGGAATATTATGTGCGGGCTTGCAACCCGCCGTAGCGCAACACGCTAATACTGAGGGAGTGACTAGTAGTCAAAAGCACGGTCGACCGCCTCAAGAATACGGTCAATATCGGGTACATACTCTTCCTCAACACGGGAAACCGGGTACGGCATGTAGTAGCCACCCACGCGAATCACCGGCGCCTGCAGGCTGTAGAAGCAACGCTCCGTAATCGCCGCAGCCAGCTCACCACCCATACCGCCGAAGGTTGGCGCCTCGTGGGCAATAATCAGGCGACCAGTCTTCGCTACCGAAGCAGCAACGGTCGGCACATCCAGCGGCGAAATCGAGCGCAGGTCAATGACCTCGATCGAGCGGCCATCCTCCACGGCAGCCTCAGCGGCAGCCAGAGCAACCGGCACCAGCGGACCGTACGCAACGATAGTCGCATCCGTACCTTCACGCACCACCTGGGCGCTAAAGGGATCAAAGGAAGTGTCGCTAAAATCCACTTCGCCCTTGAGCCAGTAGCGGCGTTTCGGCTCAAAAATAATGACCGGGTCGGGGCACTCAATCGCCTTACGGGTCATCCAGTACGCCTCGTGCGGGGTCGAGGGGGTCACAATACGCAGACCCGCAGTGTGGGCGAACAGCGCCTCCGGGGACTCGGAGTGGTGCTCCACAGAACCAATCACACCACCATACGGAATACGGATAGTCACCGGCACCGTGTACTGCTTGTCGGTGCGGTTATGAATCTTCGCCAGCTGGCTCGTGATCTGGTTGTAGGCGGGGAACACGAAGCCGTCGAACTGAATCTCCGGCACGGGACGGTAGCCACGCAGCGCCATACCGATGGAGGTACCGATAATGCCAGACTCGCCCAGGGGCGCATCCATAACGCGGCGGTTACCGAAACGTGTCTGCAGACCCTCGGTCACACGGTACACGCCGCCGAGCTTACCGATATCCTCACCGAGCATGACGACGGTGCGGTCGGCTTCCATGGCGTCTTCTAGGCCGCGGGTAATCGCCTTGGCGAGGGTCAAACGTTCAATTTTCTCGCTCATGCTTACTCCTCTTCAAAGCCTGCAACGTAGTTACGGTAGAACTCGCGGTCATCTTCCACCTGCTGGTGTTCCTGCGCGTAGACGCGGTCGAAGAAATGCTCAAAGTCTGCAACTTCGATGTTCAGCAGTGCCTCGCGCACGCCGGATGCAACCTGCTGTGCGGATTCTGCGACCTCAGCAAAGAATGCATCATCGGCGTAGCCGTTATCGCGCAGGTGCTTCTCAAGGCGCAACATGGGGTCGCGGCGCAGAGGACCTTCCAGGTCGGCATCGGTGCGGTACTTGGTGGGATCGTCCGCAGTGGTGTGCGGGCCGAGGCGGTAGGTCTCAGCTTCAATCAGCACGGGGCCTTCACCGGCACGAATCTTCTCCATGGCATAGCGGGTTGCGGCGAGCACCGCGAGAACGTCGTTACCATCCACGCGGATACCTTCAAAGCCGTAGCCTGCGGCGCGGGTCGACACCGGCACGCGGGACTGCACCTCGAAGGGCACGGAGATAGCCCAGCGGTTATTCTGCACGAAGAAGAGCACCGGCGCGTTATAGGAGGCGGCGAAAACCATGGCTTCGTGCGCGTCACCCTCGGTGGAGGAACCGTCACCGAAGTAGACCGCCACGGCGGGCTTCTGGGTATCCTCGGCGGGGTCGGTTGCCTGACCCTGGCCGGTGCGGCGAGTGCCGGTTTCAGCCTCGATATCGGCATCAAAGTTCAGGCCCATGGCGTAGCCGACGGCGTGCAGGGTCTGGGCGGCAAGCACCTTGGTGTAGGTATGGAAGTTGTGCGCCTTCATGTCCCAGCCGTGGGTGGTGGCTCCGCAGAAGATGGTAATCAGGTCGCGGAAGTCCACGCCACGCGCCAGTGCGACGGCGTGCTCACGGTAGGACGGGAAGATGTAGTCGTTGGGTGCGTAGGCAAATGCAGAGCCGATCTGCGCGGCTTCTTGGCCTCGGCTGGGTACCCAGAGGGCGAGCAGTCCCTGGCGCTGTAGGGCGGTTGCCTCATCGTCGAATCGGCGGGTGGTGTACATGAGACGGTATGCTTCGCGCAGAGTGTCTGCGTTGACGTCTTCGATGTACCGGCTGTAGGTGGGGTGTTCGTGTACGGTGCCATTTTCATCCATGAGCTGGATACGTTCGGGCACTCCGGGATACTTGTCGTTCTCGTGCATCTAACCTCCACACGTGACGAGGGCTTGGCCCTCAGCGGCTTAGGTTTTAGTCTCAACTTTCACCTAATGGTGCAGGATTTGAGGTGTTCCGGCAAGCCTGTGAGGGTCTGGGCATATACAGTTACCAGTCTACTCTTTCCGGCTCTATCTCGCGGCAGTTACGCTGATAACACAGCGTATTATGCCCTATCGTTCAGTATTTGATTATCATCAAATTAAACCTCCCATACATTCTTTTCATGGAATATATGGGAGGTTTAATTTAACTTTTAAAGCCACTTTAGAGACCAGATTTTTCTCTCCGAAGCACAAATATTGAACTCTAAACAATCCCCGACAAGAGAAAATAGTACATTGTTCAATTAGGGTCGAATGGGCACCCCCATCCCTTCACAAGATGCCCTAGAGTTCCTTCATGAAGACCTCACAGAGCGAGAGAAAACGGTCATTCGCCTCCACCTCACCGATGCTCACACGAACACCCTCGGTACCGAACGCACGCACCGACAGCGCATGTTCAGCCATCAGCTGCACAAACTCACCCGTGCACTCCCCCAGGGATAGCCACACGAAGTTCGCGTAAGTGCTCGGGAAATCATAGCCCAACTCCCACAGTCGAGTGGTCACGCGCTCACGCTCAGAGACCAGGTGGCTAACACGCTCCATCACCGCATCCTCATGCTTGATGGAGGCGATAGCCGCCGCCTCAGCCAGCGCCGTCACGGCGAACGGGGTTGCCGCCACGCGCAGGTGCTGCGTAATCTGCGAGTGAGATATCGAGTAGCCCACCCGCAGACCCGCCAGGCCCTGCGCTTTGGAGAAGGTGCGCAGAATGATGACGTTCTCGTAGTCGTGGTAAATGTCCATGCCGTTCAGCGGAGCTTCTTCACTGTCCGGCACGGTGGAGGCGGCGCAGAACTCGAAGTACGCCTCGTCAATCACCACGGGAATGTGAGCGGGCACCTTCGCCAGGAACGCACGGATCTGGCTTTCAGTGACGGCGGGGCCGGTCGGGTTGTTGGGGGTGCAGACCAGGATCAGGCGGGTGCGTTCGGTGATGGCTGCCACCATGGCGTCCAGGTCGTGTGAACCGTCGGGCAGGTTCGGCACCTGCACACTGCGAGCACCCATAATACCGACGAGGATCGGGTATGCCTCAAAGGAACGCCAGGCGTAGATGACTTCGTCTTGCACGCCGTCGATATTTACGCCGGCGAAGGTTTTGAGGATTTGGTTGAGCGCGCCGAGGCTTCCGGCACCGGTAACAATGTCGTCAGCGTCCACACCGAGCCGTGCGGAGAGCTTCTGGCGCAGGGCGGTAGAGAGCGGATCGGGGTAGCGGTGCGCGGTCGCAAATTCTGCGAGGACGCGCGCGACCTCGGGCACGGGGCCCAGCGGGTTCTCGTTCGAGGAGAGCTTGTACTGGGTGAGGCCTTCAACGGGTGTGGGCGGTTTACCTGCCGCGTAGCTAGGCAGGGTGCTAAAGACGGGGCGGACCGGGATATTGGCGTGTTCAGCTGACTGGCTCATGGTTCCAGTATGTGCCTGCGGGCGGTTCGGAGGCTAACGCTTCTCACCTGGAGAGCAGGTCGCGATCAAGCTGTAGCTATGCAGGTAGCAGATAGTGGCCGCTAGCGCTGTACGCAAAGGCTACATGTAAAGGCTGTACGCAAAGATGGGGGGCGCCGCCGGGGTCGTTCCCGCAGACGCCTCCCTTTCTCTTTTTCTGCTCTACTCGCCCTCCACCCTCGACCGAGCCGTCAAGATTGGCTCTTAAGACTGGGTTTTTAGACTGGTACTTTTAGATCATCAGTGGTTCACGCTCCTCGATGGGAGTCAGGTCCTCAGGAGGGCCCGGGGCGCGGAACCCGGGGTCGATGTTCTCGGGCGGAGTTGGTGCGAGGAACCCGGGGTCAATGCTCTTAGACGGGAACATAGGCGCAGGCTTCAGGTCTGGCAGCGTCGGGATGAGCGACTCACCACCGTCGTAGTCTCCGCCTTGACTATCGCCACCGACCACATGCAGCATAGCCGTTAGGTCACCAATCCGAGGTAGCGATTCAACCACATCTGGGGGGCCCTGAATGAGGCGGGGTGCGAAGTTCCCAAGGGCGGGTTGTGCTTCCGGGCGCACGATGAATCCGGGGTCGATGTCCTCTGCCGGTGCCATGGGCATGCGGCTGACGGGCTGAGTGTCCTGCGGTGCGTTGACGATAAATCCGCGGTTGGCAGGTGCCTCGGTAGTGGAGGCCAGTAGCTTTGCGGCTAATAGCGCGGGTTGTGCAGGTGTAAGGTTCGGTGCGGGCAAGGAACCTGAATTCGGCATCTGCAGTACAGGGGTTTCGGGCCAGGTAGGCTTCGGGTTCTGAGGCTTTTCCTGCGGAGTCGGCTCGGGATGAGGGATGGTCTTTTGGACACCCTCAATGACGGCGGGAATGTGCCCAGTAACCGCCTGTACGGTTTCTCCAGCTTCTCGTTGGAGACCCTCGGCCCTCTGCTTGGCCATCTCCATGCCCAGCTGGACATCTGCAACGGTATCTTCAATTTTCTGCCAAGTATTTTCGACGTTGCCACGCGCTACACTATCTACTCGGTGCAGTTCTCCATCTGTATATTGGTCTGCGGCCTCGTAATAAAATTGAGGGTTAAGTTGTACCCCGGCATCAAGAGCATGTTGAGTGTACCTAGCCCCACGTAATCCATACTCATTCAGACGTTCTTCAAACGTGTAACCATCTGGCATAGCGGAGCCCGAGGTAACCCTTTGTTCCCCTTGCACATAATCTTCTGCTCTGAGAGCACCCAGAGTTTGGTTTCCGTATCCTTCGCGTTGCAAGGTTTCTCTATATGCCCCTCCGTCATGTTTGAAATTTGAAACCGTAATTGCGGTATCGCGTTCATCGGGACGCCAACCTCCAAACGCCCTCAGAGCAGAGTCAGGAACCGGGTCTCCATCTCCTTCCACGTAGTCCACTCCAAAATCACGGCGTTTAGCCGGTAGACCTCGTAGCGGGGAGGCTTGAGTATAGACACCCACAATGTTGATCTCTTTAGCGACTTCAGTACTATTCGCCATATTGTAGGCAATCATTCCTCCCTGACTGAAGCCTTCCATATACACTCGGGCACCCTGAGGTGCTCCGGCATCACGGAGGGCTTGCAAAACCATCTGATAGGCGGGGTTCTCCAGAGTATCGTTACCCAGTGCTTCACGAAGAGTCCCAGGAATATCCATAGGAGATCCACCAAAGGAAGAAAAGTTAGTGCCCGGAATGCTCACGACGTACAGGGCATATGCGGGATCCCCTTCGTGTCCTGCTTTGTACATAACGGTGACGAGCACGGCACCACGTTCACCCTTAGTCGGGTCCTGTTGGGAGCGTTCAAACTCCTGGTCCTGCGCCTTGGCGGCCGCCTGAAGACGCTCAGCACTGGCGTCCACTGTGAGACGGTCTTTCTCGCCGGAATGCGCACTAACCCCATACTCATCGGCTGAGGTGGTGCGCACATTATGTGCTTTCTTATCAGAATCCGGATCACGGAGGGGACCGACGATTCCAACTCCGCCTATTGCTAAGACTTTTTCAATAAATCCCTGGGGTATTTTTGTCACGGCAGAGAGTCGGCCAGCAATACGCTGACGGGCAATTTCGGGATTCCACTTGGTATCAAAGTAGGCAGTAACACCGAAGATAATACCCGCTACGACAGGCGAATACGGCAACAGCCAATAGGCCGAGAAGTACCCGAGCTCGGGAATGGTGAGCTTCAAGAGGTAGGTAGCTTCGCCGGGTTCTCCAGCAATGAGTCCGCGCAGGTGGTCTCGGGTACTACGTCCGTCGGTGAGCTTACCGCCCTTTGCAATGCCCATCGAATCGAACCAACCAGCGACGGTCTTTTCAACCTGCAGGTAAGAACTGTGGGCTGCACGGACGGCGGCTGCAGTGGCGCCGAACTTTGTGGCGCTCAGACCGAGGTCTGTGGCAAGGACGGAGCATACAGCGGCAGCCTGCTGGGCACGTCCGTTGATGCCGAGAAAGAGACGAGTTTCAGCGGCGATGCCGAGAATGGGCATGGTGCGGTCGACGCAGGTGCGGCTGACGGCGTCGAGGCCGTCGGCAATGGCGGGCATTTCTTCAAGCTCAACGCTGATGGTGCCTGCGGTGGGCCCTGCGGAGTCGGTGAGGTCACCGATGGGTGCAACGGTGGGTCCGGTAATCATGGTATCTCCTAGGGTGAGGTGAGTGGGTTCAGATAAGCGAGCTCAGCCCGTCGGGCAGGTTCACGTGCATGAGCAAATTCAGCGTTGACTGGGCTTTTTGTACGCCTGAGCGGGCTATGATTTCGCCGGGGTCGAGCTTTTCGAGGAGGTCGGCGGCGCTATCAGCGAGTTTTCCGAGTAGGTTATCTACTACGGAGGCGGCGGCTTGGATTTCCTGCGCTTTGGCAGTGAGGTCGTTGGCGAGTTCTTCACCAGCGGCGGCAATCATGGCAGCGGCACCTTCGGCTTGTTCAGCTTGGTTGCGGACTTTTTCGCGGTGTTCTTGGAGTTGTCGCCGGTAGGCGCGTCCGGCTTCGGATACCCAGTGGTTGCCGTTGAGTTCGTTGGCGTGTTGGTGTGCGATGCGGATTTCTTGGGCTTCGGTGCGCATCCTGTGGGAGAGTTCTGCGCCTTTGGCTCGGGCGAGCGCGGCGGCAGCCATGAGCTGAGTGGCGAGGGTGTGGCCGGCTGCGGTGCCGATGCCCATGTGTCCTGCTGCGCGGAGGATATCGGTTGGTTCGATCCGGGGCAGTTGGAGTACGGGAGGTGGTGCGGTGTCGACGATGGCGTTCATGGTGTGTCCTTTCGCGGCGGGTTTGTTTTAGGCTAAATCTGCCGCGGTGACCGTGCAGGCTGAGTACGCTAACCTGTGGATAACTCAGGCATGTTTCAAAAATTCGCACATTTTGCGCCTTCAAAACCCGAAAAATGCCCCTTCCGCCGCACCTCGATTTGTCATATTTCTGCAACTAACCGAACCGCCCATCACGTCTATGTACTCTGCCCACCTCTTTTTTTCGGCGGATTCGTGCAAAAATAGAGTTATGTCTCACATCAATAACACCTTTTTGCCTTCTGGCCGTATCGACCTGGGCACCGGCGACCTTGCGCTGGGCCCTCTGGATGGACGCTACGCATCCGCCACCGCACCCCTGACCAACTACCTTTCTGAGGCCGCTCTGAACCGCGATCGCATTCACGTTGAGGTTGAGTGGTTCATCTACCTGTGCGAGCATTCGATTCTTCCGGGCCTGTCCCCGCTCACCGGTAAGCAGAAGAATGGTCTGCGCGCGATTGTCACTGATTTTGATGCTGATTCTGTCGCTGAGCTGGCAGAGATTGAGGCAGTCACCGTTCACGATGTGAAAGCTGTCGAGTACTACATTGGCCGCCGTCTGGAGGGTCTGGGTCTGGGGCACCTGGTGCCGCTGGTTCACTTCGGTTGCACCTCCGAGGACATTAACAACCTCGCCTACGCGCTGGGCATCAAGGATGCTGTTGAGAACGTGTGGGTTCCTGCCGCTGAGAACCTGATTGAGGTGCTGCTTAAGCTGGCTGAGGAAGGCCGCAACGTGCCGATGCTGTGCCGTACTCACGGTCAGCCTGCAACTCCCTCCACCCTGGGTAAGGAGCTGGGCGTGCTCGCGTACCGTCTGAAGCGCCAGGTGAAGCACGTTGCTGCAACCGAGTTCCTGGGCAAGATTAATGGTGCGACCGGCACCTACGCTGCTCACTATGCGTCGGTTCCTGACGCTGATTGGCAGGATGTTTCTCGTGGTTTTGTGGAGCACCTGGGCCTGACCTGGAACCCGCTGACCACCCAGATCGAGTCACACGACTGGCAGGCTGAGCTATACTCGGATATCGCTCATTTCAACCGCGTGCTGCACAACCTCTGCACCGATGTGTGGAGCTACATTTCGATTGGTTTCTTCCGCCAGATTCCGGTGGCTGGTGCAACCGGTTCGTCGACCATGCCGCACAAGGTGAACCCGATTCGCTTTGAGAATGCGGAGGCTAACCTGGAGCTCTCCAACGCTCTGCTGGATTCGCTGGGTTCGACCCTGGTGACTTCTCGTTGGCAGCGTGACCTGACGGACTCCTCAGCACAGCGCAATATTGGTGTGGCATTTGGTCACTCGGTGCTGGCTATCTCCAATGTGGTGAAGGGTCTTGAGCGTCTGGATATTGCAACCGAGGTTATTTCGGCTGATCTGGATGCGAATTGGGAAGTCCTGGCTGAGGCGATCCAGATGGTGATGCGTGCTGAGGCTATCGCGGGTGTTCCCGGCATGGAGAACCCGTATGAGCGCCTGAAGGAGCTGACTCGCGGCCACCGCGTGGATGCCGCTCGCCTGACGGAGTTCGTGGCTACGTTGGGCCTCTCTCCCGAAGCTGAGGCACGTCTGTCGGCTCTGACTCCGCACACTTATAACGGTATTGCGGCTCAGCTGCTGGATCACGCGAAGAACGCTTAGTCCGTAGCGAAGGATTAAAAACTGAAGACCCCGGTTCCCTTAGGGATCCGGGGTCTTCAGTGTACTGGGTCTTTGCTTTGTTCTGCTGGCCAGCGGGTTTAGCGGCCGAGCATGCGGCGGCGGCCGGTTTCGGTATCGTGATCCTTGCCGCGGGTGAAGACCTTGCCAGCTACCTTACCTGCGTCCTTGACGCCTTTGAGCAGGTAGCCAGCCACGCCGGTTGAGGTGTCTTCGGAGCTATCCTGCACACGGGGTGCACGTGGGGTAATCATGAGCTCTGAGGGGAAGTACGCGGGTGCATTGCCGAAAGCACGGCGGGTGTTGCGTACAACGTCCTTGCCAAGCGCCAGGTTTGCGCCGCCGCCAACGACTGCGCCCACGCCGAAGGGTAGGGCACGGCCGAGCAGTGCGCCGGTCTGGCGGATGAGGAATCGGCGGATGAACAGGTTGCGGATGGTGCGTTCGACGCTGAACATCTTGCCGCTGGAGGAGTTGCCAAGCAGCATGCCCCATTTGTTGGAGACGCCGCTTGCTTTACCAGTTTGCAGCAGCACAGTATTCATGAGCTGGGAGCCTTCTTCACCGAGCATGATTGCCATGACCATGGAGCGGGCGGTTTCGGCGTCGCGTACGTGCACGCCGTGCAGTTCTGCGACGGCCTGGGCGTAGAGTGCAGTGCGTTCGAGATAACCGCCGACTGCTAGCGCGGACAGGCTCATGGAGGTGACGGTACCGACGCCGGGCACGAATGCGGATGCGCCGGTGACGCCACCGATGGCGGTGATGTCACGCAGGTAGGTGCGGTCGAGTCGCTTGTGGATTTGTTCGGGGGTTTCGTCGGGGTGCGCTTCACGCAGTTTTTTGACGATGGACAGCGCGAGCGGTCGTTGCATACGCAGTACGTTGTCGAGGGTGGTGGTTAGCGCGGGACGGGGGTTACCGTCTTTATCAAATAGAGACTTCTTCGGGTCAAGCATGCTCTCAGTAAATCATGGCTTGGTGAATATTTCCTGAATATGGGGCCTGTGGTGGGGTGTAGGGATGAAATTTCACCGAGGGCGTGTGTTTTTTTGACCGCTTGTTAAGGTGTTTTGGTCTCTATTTGCGTCGGATTTTAAAGCGCGTAAAATTGTCGTAGATTACACACTATTCATTGTTTGCATAGTGCGTGACCTGTTTCACGGAGATTTGGGTCGCGCCTGATAACAGATAGCGACTGACACCTCTTCTGAACTAATAAGGATTGCTATGACTTCTTCCACCCATACGCCCAATGCTGCGCGTTCTCCCCTGGCGACTCAGGGGCTGGGTGTTGCGTACGCGACCGGCGCGATTATTTCCGCGCAGTTCGGTGCGGCTCTCGCCAAGCAGCTGATGGGCGATTTGGGTCCCTGGGGCGTGGTGGCTCTGCGCCTGCTGACTTCTTCTGTCCTCCTGTGGGCGTTCTTCCGTCCACAGATTCGTTCGTGGACCCGCCAACAGTGGATGACGGTCATTGTCCTTGGTATCGCCCTGACCGGTGCAAATGCGTTCTTCTATGTGGCGATTGAGCAGGTTCCGCTGGCGATTGCGGTGGCAATTGAGTTCATGGGCCCGCTGGTTCTGGCGACGGTTATGTCGCGCCGCAAGCTGGACCTGGTGTGGATTGCGTTGTCCTTTACGGGCATGGCGATTCTGACGGCCGAGTCCCAGGCTAAGCCTGAAGATTTCGCCCTGATGGGCGTGTTTTTCTCGGTCCTGACCGCTGTTTCTCGTGCCGCCTATATTCTGGCGACGGAGAAGGTGGGCGCGCTCATCCCGGGCATGGGTGGCATGGTCATGGGTAACGTTGTCTCTACCCTACTGGTTATGCCCTTCCCATTCTTGATTAGCGGCAATAACCTGCTGAAGGTTACCCAGGATGTGAACCTGCTAGCTATTGGCTGCGTGATGGGTCTGCTGGCTTCTGCTCTGCCGGCGCTGGGTGAGGTTTCTTCCCTGCGTCTGCTCCCTGCACACATTTACAGTGTTGTACTGTCCCTGGAGCCTGCAATTGCGGCAGCTGTGGGTATTGTGATGCTTGGTGAGGCGACCGGTCTGGTTCGTTGGGCTGCTATTGCTCTGCTGGTGGCTGCGAGTATCGGCATTTCAATTTCTCACGCTCGTGCGCAAAAGAAGGCGCAGGAGGAGGGTACTTTCGAGGATTCCGATCGATACCTGCCCGGTGCGGTGGATGCACACGCAGTGGATATTGCACAGATGGCAACCAGTTCCATTACACTCCCATCAGCCAGCCAGATTAAGGCTGACCGTGAGACAAAGGGCCTCTAACCTGCTGAGATTTTGAGCGTATCAACGGTTTCTAGCACCCCCGGGTAACGAGTGGAATAGTATCTCGTGCTGCCCGGGGGTGCACTCTTTATCTGCTTAACTGGGCTGGTCAGGTTCGTGCCCCCGCCCAAATCGATACCTCACCTGTACACCTTAAGAGATACACCGCCTCCTTCGAAGACGCAGGAAGGAGAATCATGCCGCATACTTCATCTCAACGCCCCGCTCTGGGCGTCATATTTGTGTTGATATCCTGCTTGTCACTGCAATTCGGTGCCACGTTCGCGATGACGCTCTTTCCGCTGTTTGGCGCGCTGGCTATTACCGTCAGCCGCCTGACGATTGCTTCCATTGTGGTGGGTAGCGCCGTGTGGTTGGCGGCGCATTGACATACCCGCCGCGGCGGCGAAACGCCGCCGGGTACGCTGTCCTGGTCGAAGGAGCAGTGGCGTGCCGTCATCATTTTCGGTCTGATGAATGGCTTCTTCTATTGCGGCGATTGCCGGTTGGGCGCTGCTGAATCAGAAGACCGGCCCGATTCGTTGGGTGCCGATTTTCCTGCTGATGACCGCGAGCATAGGCATTACGCTCACCACCACGAAGGGTAGTTCTCCTCCACAGAAGGGTGACGGCAAGGACCCCGTTCCCATGCCGCTACCTGAGTAAAAACCAAAATTCCGCCGGCGCGCGGCGTATAGAAAAACCCCTATAGAAAACTCATAGAGAAAACCGTTGAGGCGGGTACCTAGCTAGGTACCCGCCTCAACGGTTTTGTATGTTCGGTTTAGCTCTTATCCAGTTGTTCCAGCAGGTCGCGCAGCTCATCGGTGGTGAGCACCTCCGCCGGATGCGGGCCCAGGGCGTACAGCCGGTCTTGGGTGTCCTCGTCCAGCTTACGGGAGGTACCAACCAGCACAAGGTTGCCCTCGTTCTGCCCGCTGATCATGGAGCTTTCGCACAGACACCACACGTGATCGAAGACTTCCAGCATGGCGATTGCCTGCAGCTGGAAGAAGGGCAGACCCGCATCGTCACCCACGTTGATGGCAACCATACCGCGCTCACTCAGGGCGTCCTTGAGTTCGCGGTAGAAGTCGCGGTTCGTCAGGTGGGCGGGCGCGTCCATGCCGGTGAAGATATCGAGGATAATCGCATCGAAGCCGGGCACGCCCAGCAGTTCGAGCAGGTTTGCCAGCTGCTCGCGGGCGTCACCGACCACCAGCTGGCAGTCGGTACCTGCGGGTAGCGGCAGGCGATCCGTCACGAAGCCCATGAGCTCGGGCTCAATATCCACGGCAATCTGGCGGGAGCCGGGGCGGGTCGCCTGAATATAACGCACAAGGGTGAGCGCACCGGCGCCCAGGTGGGCGGCAGTGATGGGTTCACCGGCAGGTGCAAGCACATCCACAGTGTTTGCGATGCGGCGCAGGTACTCGTAGAACACGTAGTCGGGGTTCTGCACATCCACGTGGGACTGCTCGGCGCCACCGATTTCGAGGACGTATCCGTGGTCGCTGAACCCGTCGGGGTGGATTTCGGCGCGCTGACCACCAGAGAGCTGAATATGTGCCACTACTTCACGCCAGCTTCACGTTTGAAGGTGCTGACCAGGTCATCCACCGAGGAGGAGGAGTCCAGTCCTTCAACGACCTTATCGTTCACGGCGAAGGTGGGGGTGCCCTTCACACCAATCTTCACTGCGTGCTCGTAGTCGCGCTGAACGGGCTTGACGGTGTTGGAGTCGAGCAGAGCCTTGTCGAATTCTTCGGTATTCAGGCCCAGTTCCTTGGCGTAGTCATTGAAGAGGGTGCGCAGCTTATCGCGTTCTTTGATGTTCTTCCAGTCGTTCTGGGCGGCGAAGAGCTTGTTCGCCATTTCAACGTGCTTACCCTGCGCCTCGGCGGCCTCCACGACGAGCGCTGCGGGTACGGCGTTGGCGTGCATGTTCAGCGGCATGTGACGCACGGTCACGTTCAGCACACCGTCAAGCTTCTTGGCGGCTTCTTCAAACTTAGGTTCTGCCTTAGCGCAGTAGGGGCACTGGTAGTCGGTGTACAGGGTTGCGGTGCCTGCGCCGGGTACTTCGCGATTGAGGCGGTAGCCGACGTAGCCGTCATCGGCGGTTGCCGAAGCAGTAGCCGAGGGGTCAGCAGATGCCAAAGCACTCGCGGATGCGCTCGCCGAGGTAGCGGCGGTGCTTGCAGATGCGCTCGCCGAACCACTCGCAGACGCCGATGCGGAGGATTGGGAGGAGCTGGAACCGCATGCGCTCAGTCCCAGTGCGGCGGCGGGCACTACGCCCAGCAGCAGGGTACGACGGTTGAGGGGTGAAGTCATGGGGGTTCCTCTCTCTACGGGTGGCGGGCTGGCCTATGGGTAATCAATCTGTGGTTGATGTGCACTGTGAAGTGCTGTCGGCCGCCGTGGGTATAGGCTTTATTGTATGCCCCTGCCCTGAACTTTCCCTATCTTCGGGCGGGTTTGCGGAGTGAATGCAGTGCACACCATAGCCGCTCTGCCGCCTGCTCTCAGCTGCGGGCCCGGTGCTGAAAGTAATTAGCCTCTCCCCCGCCTTTTTTGGTACTATTGCGGGGTATGCACTGTTCGCCGGTTGCTTTCGGGCAGTTGAGAACGGAAGCATATGCGCCTCTATAGCTCAGGGGTAGAGCATTTCCCTCGTAAAGAAAAGGTCGTGGGTTCAAATCCCACTGGAGGCTCCACATCCGCCGTAACGCATGCCGGTTTCCGGTATGTTGCGGCGGTTTTTAGCATCTGAGAGATGTTGTTTTCTCGAAGATGTCACCGTCGAACTTTAGGAGATTCTCATGTCTTCTCGATCCACATCCACTAAGCGCCAGAGGGGCCGCCCGCAGGCAGGTCGCACCTCCGCTGGCTCTGCACGCCCAATGAGCCCGACTACACGTTTTACTCTGGTGTATGTGTTGGCGCTGGTCGTTTCTCTGGCAGTGTGGTTCTTCTACCGCTCCGTGTATGAGAATGACACCACGTTCATGGTACCGATTGTGATTTCTTTGGTGACTTCGTACGTGTGCGCTCATGCGCTGACGGGCGGCAAATCACCCCGCAACTAGGCTACTGACCGGCAGCCCGCCAGACTGTAGCCTCGTGAGGTTTTAGGCAGACAAAAGCCGCGCTTCCGATTCCCCTTTCAGAGCTCGGATGCGCGGCTTTTTATGCGTATACTTTACGCCAGCACCTTACTTGGAGGCACGCTGGAAGTCGCTGTCGGTCTTGCCCCACAGGCCGTACACCTTGGCGAGTTCCTTGACCTTCTTTGCACGCAGGTAACGCGGCAGGTAGGATCCATCGCGGGGGCCGTCGAGGGGCACGTCTAGCATCTGGTGTGCTTCTTCGATCTCGATCTCGCTGGGGGAGAACGCCGCGTTGATGGTCTCCGCCTGGCGGATATCCAAGGTGATCTTACCGGTCATGCCGTGGTCGTTCGCGTAGCCGCATGCCTTGGAGAGGTCGCCACCGTACGCGCCGAGGGTCGGGCCGTCAATGGGGCCGGGAAGACCACCCAGAGTGGAGGCAATCACCAGCTGCGAACGCACGTAGGCCAGTGCCATGGGGGTTGCGGAAGAACCGGTATCGCGGCGGTAGTCACCCGCACCGAATGCGAGGCGGAAGGTACCGATAGCGCGGGCAATATCCACCGAATGGTGCACGCCGAGTGCGGACTCAATCAGCGCAATAATAGGGGTACCGGCGGGCAGTTCGGCAGCAGTGCGGTCGATGTCGGTGGCGTGCTCTGCGGTGGCGAGCATGACGCCTCGCAGACCTTTCACGTTCTTGAGAGCCTTGACGTCCTTCCACCAGTGTTCGGTGGTGATGGCGTTGATTCGCACCCATGCGACCACACCGGAGTTGAGCATACGAACGACCTGTTCTCGGGCTGCGTCCTTCTCTTCGGCGGGGCAACCGTCTTCCAGGTCGATAATGATGGAGTCAGCCTCGGATTTGAAGGCCTCTTCAAAAACTTCTTCGGTTGAGTTGGCGCGCACTAGGAGCCAGGAGCGTGAGAGGCTGGGGCGCAGCTGACGCGCACGCTCATTGCGATGGAATTCAAACATGGTGTGTGACTTCTTCCGTGAATTGTATATACATTGGATTGTGCCGTAGAGGGACAGGAAAAAGTCTGCGGTTCTTCCGCGCGTACCATCGCATTGTGTCGCCACCTCCATTATGACGGAACCGCATAAGAAGTGTCCTACACCTCTTCTTTAAGCCTATCGTCTGCTGAGGTGCACATCAAACTAACTCACCTGTTGATCGCAATTTAGGCCCTGTGTTATGCCTCAACCAGTTGGGTGCGGCCGACGGGGATTCCGTCATCAAAGGTCAGCTCGCCAGCAGCTTCCTTCTGGGCACGCTGAATCAGGCGTTCCGCATCCTCAATGTGCTGGATGACGGTTTCTACGCGGCGGTGCACGCTCACCTGGCGGTCGCATGCACTCGCACAATTGCCGAAGCAGCGTGCCATGGCGAGCGCTTCGGCGCAGAGGGCCACGGCATTACCAGCTTTGGATAGGGCGCGATTTAGGTCGGAGTAGGTGCCGAATGGGGAGGCGGGAATATCGCCGTCGCTGGGGGCGAGGCGGTGCGCTTCCATAACGACGGCACGCACGCGCGGGATGAGGTCGGCGAGAGCGTTTGCGTCCGGCACAATGAGTTCAATCATGGAGGTGGACGAATCGGTTGCCGCTAGGCGTTCGAGGACCTGGTGGAAGCGGTCAATGCCGCGAATGAACCGGTCGTGGGATCGGCGCCAGATGCCTTTGCCGAGTTCGGCGTCGTCGCGGCGCGATTGCAGGTAGCTTTTAAGTCCCATATGTCCTCCTCTGCGTGGTGTGTGTGCCGTGTTTGTTGGTCAGTGGAGGCTGCTAACGATGGGCCCTGCAGCGATCCGCAAACCTCCTTATACTTAGGTTACCCTAAATCTCTTTTAGTGACGAGCTGTCAGCAGTCAGCTGATTATTTCGAACCCAGATTTTCATCTCTCCCCTCACGCGACACTCCCCGCGGCACCGACCTGAAACGGCACCGGGGGGAGCACAGCGGCTTCTAGACCATGCGCAGTACAATCTTGCCGCAATGCTGACCCGAGTCGAAGTATTCGTGGGCGGCAGCCGCCTCCTCCACATCGAAAATACGATCCAGGCCCACGCCAACCCTGCCGGATTCAATCAACGGCAGCACGTGTTCGCGTACACCGCGCAGAATCTCAGCCTTCTGCTGATCCGAACGAGTGCGCAGGCTCGTGGCGTGCACCGACAGGCGGCGGGTGAGCATGTAACCCAGATTAACTTCTGCTTTAGCGCCACCCATGAGACCGATAATGCACAGGTACCCACCGTCGGCTAGGGTGTGCAGGTTATCATCCAGGTACTTCCCACCCACCACATCGAGGATATAATCGGCGCCGCGTCCGCCGGTTTCAGCCAACAGAACTTCACAGAACGAATATTCGGTATAAATGATCGGTTCAGCACCTAGTGAGCGCACATATTCTGCTTTTTCCTCGGTACTTACGGTCGCAAACACACGGGTACCCGCGGCGAGCGCCAGCTGAATAGCGTGCACACCGATACCGCCGGTGCCGCCGTGAATGAGCACCACCGCGGGTTCGCCGTCTTCCTTAAGGTTTTCGGCGGGGTTCATGCTCATACCGCAGGTGAGCACCAGGTTCGAGTAGACAGTTGCCGCGACTTCGGGAATACCGGCGGCTTCGGCGAAGCTCAGCTGTTCGGGTACGGGCAACACGTGGTCGATTGGTACGGTCACGTAGTCGGCGTAGCCGCCTCCAGTGAGTAGCGCCATGACTGACGTTCCGCGATTCTCAACTGAGACGCCATCACCAACAGCTTCAATCACACCTGCCACTTCGAGGCCGTAGATCGCACTCGCACCGGCGGGCGGCGGGTAGAATCCACGGCGTTGCAGGGCGTCGGCGCGGTTGATTCCAGCAGCGTGAATGCGGATGAGAACTTCGTGGGATTGGGGTACGGGGGTGGGGACTTCGCTGATTGCCAGAACCTCAGGTCCACCGTGACTGTTCTCAATAATTGCTCTCATGGGTCCTCCTCATTGCCGGAAGCACCATCATTGGTGCGCGATTTACAGAAAGCTTATCTCATGAGATAATCTCGTAGTGCCCTGCGGCACGGTATTGCCATAAGATGCCGGTCTCTGGCGCATATGGATGGTTGTCCGAGCGGCCGAAGGAGCTGGTCTTGAAAACCAGTAGGCGGTAACCCCGTCTCAAGGGTTCAAATCCCTTACCATCCGCGTTTTAGCTTCTGCTCCAGTGTGGACATCAAGAGCCCCGCTCCTCACATTGAGGAACGGGGCTCTTTACATACCTTCCAGTGAGGGCGGAAGTTTTTAGAAGAATGCCAGGGTGCTAGCCAGCTCAACAAAGTGGCTGGACGAGGAAGAAGCAGCACCTGCAATACCGATAAGCCCCAGCAGTACAAAACCTCCAAGGAAAAGCAAGTACAGACCACCAATAACTGCGTTAATCCAGCTCATGATGCGACCAGCCGAAGCAGCCGCGCCGTAGCGCTCTGCCTCGTTCGCCTTGAAGATACCAATAACACCCAGGATCAAGGAGGGCAGACCGAACGACCACCAGCTGACGATGAAGTTGCAAACCAGGCCGATAATGCCCAGCACCATGGAGGTCTGAGCAGCCTTCTCACCCGCGAGCTGTTCAGGGGTCTTCTGAACAATGCCGACGGGGACCATCAGGGGCTGGCCGTACTGGCCAGGCTGCTGGTACTGCTGCTGGCCATACTGGCCGTTCTGAGCGTTCTGCTGGTTCAGGTTGCCGTATTCCGGGTTGTAGTCGTAGAAGTTAGAGTCCTGCGGATTCTGGGACATATGGTCCTTCTTTCGCGTGAATGGTATGCATTAAACCTAATTCACCCTAACCTATCGATGAGGTAGGTACAAACAAATTCGTCATTCTAGAGATATATGTACCATAATGCACAAACTAGAAAACTGACGAGGCACACAAAAGCCCACGTACACATGGAGTACACGCAGGCTCCCTCAAATCATAAGGTTACAGTGGGTAGCTTCAACCCTAGGACTTTACAAGAATCCTCAGAGCAATCAGCAACACAATGCCGACGGCACCCAGAATAGTACCGGCAATAGCCATACCGCGATTCTTCAACTCAGGGTTGTTCATAGCCAGGCGGCCGGTCACAATAGCCACAGCACCAAGGATGTAACCAAAGAGGAACAAGCTCACAATACCGCTCACCAAAGAAACAATCGACAGAGTCTTTGCCTTCTTCGCCTGAGCCTGCTGCTCAGGGCTCTGAACGGGCACACCGTAAGGTGCCTGCTGATTGAACTGGGGTGCCTGCTGGCTAAACTGGGGGTTCTGGTTGAACTGGGGCTGGGGGTTGTTGGGGTTTTCAGACATGATTTCTCATTTCGTTGAGTACATAAGACAACTCTGGCAACGCTGTATGGAAAAATCACACGCCAGAGACGTCCTCCATTTATCGGTCGGACAGCAGCAGTCTATCGAAGATGCATATAAGCCTCAAAGCCTACAATCCATAGTCCGCCCTATAGAGCAACACACACTCAGAAATATCCCCCAAAGCATGGGTCAAATTGACCAAGCGCAAAACAGCCTATATTCTTATAGGGATGCGCTCACGAGCGCACCGTGGAGACGTGCCAGAGCGGCCGAATGGACTTCACTGCTAATGAAGGGTCGGGGTTAAACTCGACCGGGGGTTCAAATCCCCCCGTCTCCGCCGCAAAAGCCCCGTACCAACCGGTACGGGGCTTTTACTTTACCCTTTCAGGCACGAAACCTAGAAGCTCTTGAAGTCCACGAGGCGCGCATCCGCGCCATCAAGTAGAGCCCACTCCCCCAGCACCTCAAACACCGCGATGGAAGAGGGCGGGAAACCGTAGTACACATCCATGGACGCATTCAGGTCAGAATCCGGGCTCATCAAACGCTGCGCTGCATCCTGCACACCGGGCAGATGCGACACCATCATCAGAGAATGAACATTCTCCGAAACGCTGTTAATGCGCGCAATAATACGGGACGCAGACACCTCATACAGCCCCTCATCCAAATGAGCGGTAGGCGCCTTCGCCCCCAAACCATCCGAAACCCAAGTCGTCGTCTGTCGAGTACGCAATGCCGATGACGACACAATCTGCTCCGGAATATAACCGCGAGAAGCCAACCAAGCACCAGCGGCGGCAGCCTGCTCATGACCGCGCTTCGTCAGCGGACGATCAAAATCATTCAGACCCCAATCAGCCTCCGCATGGCGCATAATAATCAGACGCTTAACCTCGCGGCGGTGCGAGCCAGATGCAGTGTTGGAAGAATTTTCAGCCATACACCCATTCTAGCTAGAGGGCACCGGAACGTCCCGTACGCCGCTACAGCACGCGCACTAACACCCACAAGGTGGGCACAAGTAAACCCCGGCGCGCCGGCATCACGCCAGCACACCGGGGTGCACGCTAAAAACTAAATCGAGTATTCCGGAGCAGCCCAGACGACAACCTCGGGGTGCTCAAAGAAACGGTAACCCTGGCCGCGCACCGTACGCACGGTACCCGACAGGCGACCCAGCTTCGAACGCAGACGACGGATATGCACGTCAATCGTACGCTCATGCGGATGCTCATCGCCCGAACTCCATAGGGCCTTCAGCAGCTCCTCACGACCCACGGTGCGGGATGAGTTCTCCACCAGGTGTGCCAGCAACTCGAATTCCTTGAAGGTCAGCATGAGCGGCTCACCGTCCAGGAACACCTCGCGGCGCGCCAAATCAATCAATACACCCGAGGAGTGGCTATTCGTAGCCTCTGCCTCGCGGGCGGCATTTGCCTCCGGATGCATATACATTGCGGTCGGATCGCCCAACGCGTTACGCACCACCTCAAGGTCGCTACCCTCAGCGTTCACCGGAGCCAACGCCACGGCGGCATACGACTCCGACTCGGGAGCCAGATGGTGTGCATAAGTACGCAAATCCTGAACGATACGCACCAGGGAGGTGCCGTTCGCGGCAGCAAGTTCTTCGTTCAAACCCACGTAGAGCACGAAGCCGCGTGCCTCATTTTCCTGAGCCTGCCTATGGGCAGAATCACTGGCTGAAAAGGTCATCGGACGCAACGTTGCGGCCTGCACAGCGGGGCGCTGGGGCTGCACGACCTGACGCTTAGCGGCACGACCGCGCTGGGAGATGTGGACATATCCAGGTACAGCACCTGACATGGTTCAACCTTCTCTCAAAGTCTGTGTACGGGATCCCAGTCGTACGTGGTGTGGGGTGCGCCGGAAGCGACGCAGAGTCAAACAGTCCCCAATACCTGTTCGAGTCTCAATCCTCTTACTTAATATTTCTCCTATTTGACGGATAAATCAAGCGGATTCAACATAGTGGATTCATCTTTATGGGTGAGAAGAGTACAATATCTTTCCCCCATTTTGGGAGGTTTCAGGAACCGCCTGAAGCTTTCAGTATTTTTCCCTTATAAATATTCACAGCTTCTTTTATCTACTGGTATCACTCTGTATTTTCATGTGAGGCTGTGAATATACTTGAAGTTTTAATACACCCCTCTAGTGCTCCATTGTGTTCCTCGTCATATAATAGCAGGGGTGTCTCAAAACCCCACGCCGACCCCCTAGCAGTGCCATCGCCGCCCAAGCCCCGGACGCATTAGACACGCACCGCCACCCTGCGGCACTCAACCACCCAAACACCCATAAGACATAGCGAAGCGCCTCCACACATACATATGCAGAGGCGCCCTATTCACATCACGTGAATTATACTGAAAGACTACTCAGCCAGACCGTACAGGCGATCACCAGCATCGCCCAGACCCGGAATAATGTACGCTTTCTCGTTCAGACGCTCATCACGAGCAGCCAAGAACAGATCAACATTCTCCATACCAGCAACGCCCTTCTCCAGAGCAGCAATGCCCTCAGGAGCGGCAATCAAGCATACACAGGTCACAGACTCAGCACCACGCTTGCGCAGGAACTTAATAGCCTCAATCAAAGTGCCACCGGTAGCCAACATCGGATCCAACAGGTACACCTGACGGCCAGTCAAATCCTCAGGCAGACGCTCCGCATACGTCACAATGTCTAGGGTCTCCTCATTACGAGCCATACCCAGGAAACCCACCTCAGCGGTCGGAACCATGCGAGTCATACCCTCCAGCATACCCAAACCAGCACGCAGAATCGGAACAACCAGCGGCCTAGGATCAGCAATACGAACACCGGTAGTGGTCGCCACCGGAGTCACAACCTCAATCTCTTCCACGCGGATCTCGCGAGTCGCCTCATAGGCGAGAAGGGTCACCAGCTCATCAACCAGCTGACGGAAAATCGGGGACGGAGTGTTCTTATCACGCAGAACACTAATCTTGTGAGAGACCAGCGGGTGGTCAAGAATCTTAATACGCATAATACGATTCTACCCACCCCCAAATCAGCAATCATCGGTAAAGCCCCCGAAGTGGCACACACCCCATAAACCAGAGCAAAATACCGCCATATAGACACTCACCAACGCCACCCCAGAACAAGCCAGACATGCAAAAAAACCCGCCGAGACAAATCTCGACGGGTTTTCGTTGGTGCGGTGGTGGAGGGATTTGAACCCCCGTTGGCTTTTACACCAAACATCATTTCGAGTGATGCACCTTCGGCCGCTCGGACACACCACCAACAGTGGAAAACTATAGCACACCCCCCAACAGGAGGGCAAGAAAAACCGCGTACGGCAGCCGGGTGTCGCCCTCTTCACGGTCCCTTTCACCGTGCCCTTTTCGACACCCGACACCGAAGTCCCGGCTACATCTGCAGACCCAACAGGTCTGCCTAATGACGGATATACCCATCTACAACTAGCATGACAGCACGCGTTGCATCCTCAGCATTGCGCTCCGCCTGATGCACTTCACGATCCATAGCAAGCATATAAATCGCGCCGAACATAGAGATCGCAATCGCACGAGGATTCTGAGCGGTATCAACCGTATAGCGGCGAGCCACAGCCTCCGTCATCTCCTCCAAATAATTCAGAAGATCCAAACGGTTATCGCTCATTGCCTCAGTCCAACCATCCGCGCCCTTCCACGCCTCCGCAAGCCACATCCGAGTAAAACCCGGACGGTCCTCAAGATACTGGAAAGCGGCACGAATAGCACTCCGCAACGCCTCACGCGGATCAGAATGAACCGACGCCGCACGACGCGCATCGCTCAGCAGCAACTGCGTGCCGTACTGAACAAGCTGATCCACCATGGTCTTCTTAGAACCGAAATTGTAATACACGGTCCCCTTAGAAACACCCGCCCGGGCCGCCACCTCTTCAACAGTGGCGTACTCAAGCCCCTTCTGGGTCATAATCTCCATAGCAGCATTGAACAACTTCAACTGAGTTCTAGCAGTACGGCCGGGACGACGACTTGCAGCTTCAGCGACTGGGCGCTGCAACATCAGAAGTCCTCCCTCCCTTTTTGCAGATATACCTCTATTTTATTAGACAGTATTCCGCTGCGCGAGCTAACAAGGCGCCTTATACCTCAATCTCCGGGGCGAGCTTCTTCAACGACCACGTACGATCACGGCGGGTACCAAGGTAACCCAACACCAGACCAGCCAAACCCCACAGCGTCAAAACCAGCATAATGCCCCACAGGCTCGACTCATTAATGCCATACGCCAGACGACGCGTACCCGTCACCGCATAACCCATCGGGAAGAAATCATGCATCCAACGAATCGAATCAGGCAGAGTCTCATACGGCATCGTTCCGCCCGCAGTAATCAACTGCAGAATCAGAATGACCAAGGCCACCAACTTACCCGGCGCACCCAAAATCACCGTCAGACCATGAATGAAGCCAGTAAAGACCAAAGCCACATAGCAGAGGAACAGCCATACCAGCCACGGATGAGCCATCTCAAAGCCCAAACCAAACTTAATCACCGCAAACATCAAAGTCGCCTGCGCAATACCCACCAAGCCAAACGGCATCCAGCTACCGAGCATCACACGAATCGACGGAGCATGCGAAGCCAGCGCACGGTTATTCATCACACGCAACGTCTGAACCAGCATCAAGCCGCCAATCCACAACGCCAAGCACATGAAGAACGGGCCCATGCCCTCACCATAGTTACGGCCCGACGCCAGCGACTCCTGCGACAAAGTCACAGGGTTCGACATCGTATCCGCAACCTTCGCCTGATCAGTCGGCGCAAGGCTCGGAACCTGCTTAGCACCAGAAGCCAGGCCGCTCTCCAGCGACGAAGTACCATCCTTCAACTCGGAAGCACCATCATTCAGCTGAGTAGAACCATCAGACAGCTTCGCCGTACCGTTAGAAAGCTGCGACGCACCATCCTTCAGCTCATTCGCACCATCAGCCAACTTCTGCTGACCCTCAACCGCAGACTGCTCCTTCTGCGCCAAAGTACCGCTACCATCCTTCAGCTCGGCAGTACCGCTCTTCAAAGAATCAGTACCCTCCTTCAGCTCAGAAGCACCACCAGACAAAGTCGCAGAACCACTCGCAAGGCTCGAAGCACCCGAAGCAATCTTGGAATTACCATCAGCCAGGCTCGCCGAACCCGACGCCAACGAGGACGCGCCAGCATCCACACGAGCAGCACCCTCAGCCAGCGACGAAGCGCCCTTCGCCAGCGACGAAGCACCAGAATCCAGCGAATCCACGCCAGTCACCAAAGTTTGAATCTTCACCGCAGTCGACGACGAACCATCAGAAATACAATGGCTCGACTTCAATGCGCCCAACTTTGACAGGGCATCAGCAGCGGCAGCATCACGAGTAGCCAGGTGCGACTGCAGAGCCTTCTGATTTAGCTCAGCAACCTCATTCTTCGTCTCCTCAGAATCAACAGCAGACACCAGCTGATCAGCCTGCTCCTGAGTCAACGTACCCGCCTCAACCAGCGGAGTCACCTGAGTACGTACCTTCTGCGCACTCGCAGACACCACAGTATTCGACAAATCACGACCAAAATCGCCGCTACCGGCAGAAGTATCCGTCTCATGCAGGTGCATGCACATCGTGTTCAACTCGGCCGGCAACTCACGAATACCCGCCTGATCTATGCCGGCACGCAACTGATGAATACCAGACGCCAAATCATTCGCGCCCTTCGCCACCGAAGCCGAACCACTCTTCAAGCTCGCAGTACCCTCAACAAGGGTAGCCGAACCATCCTTCAACTTCTCCGCACCATCAGAAGCAGACGCCGCAGCCGAAGCCAAAGTTGACGAACCATCCTTCAAACTCGAAGCACCATCAGCAAGCTTCGCAGCACCAGAATCCAGCTTCTCGGCACCCGAATCCAAAGTCGAAACACCATCAGCAAGCTTCGCAGCACCCTCCGCCAACTGCTTCTGACCATCCAACAACTGGGACTGACCATCAGCCAAGGAGGAAGTACCGTCCTTCAGCTTCACGGCACCATCATTCACCGTGGCAGTGCCGTCCTTCAGCTGAGTGATAGCATCCGCCAGCTTCACCGTGCCGCTATTCACCTTCGACGCACCATCAGCAGCCTCACCCATCTTCGAATGAATAGTCGTGAAGCTAGCCAACAGCGAATTCGCCGTAGAATTACCGACCTTCTCAGCCACCGAATCACGCACCGCAGTGCCCGCCTTCGTGACAATATTCGTCAGCACATAGTTGTTCGCGTCATTCGTAATGACCTCAATACCCGCCGAACGCGCATCAATAGTGCCCGTCTTGCCGTCAGCATCAGGCTTGAACGAACCGGCACTCTGCAAATTACGGGAGAAGTCCTTCGGAATCACCATCGCAAAGTCATAGGTGCCGTTCTCCACGCCCTCAACAGCCTCAGTGCGAGTCTGCACCTGACGCCAATCAAACGTGCCAGCGTCTAGAAGGTTCTTCTTCACGTCCGCACCGGTATTCACCTGCTGACCCTCAGAATCCGTCGCGCCTTCATCCTCAACCACCAAGGCACCCACAATGCCATTCACATGGCCGTAAGCATCCCAGTTGCCGTACAGGTACAGGGCGCCGTACAGCAGCGGAATACAGGACATCGCGATGAGCACCAGAACCGGCAAAACACCGCTGGTCAGGCGCTTCAGCTCAACGAGTGCAACACGCAGAACAGTCATTCTTACTCCTTCTCAGCGTTTTCGCCATGTTCGGGGGATTCATTGGAGGGTTCAATCTCGCCCTCAACAAGAGCCGACACGTTTTCCTCAGGGGCACGACCGACCACCGCACGCGCACCATGCCAGGACTCAGAAATATGCGGAACAACAGCCACCACAGTGCGAGGGTGACCCTCATCGGCGGCAAGCTCCTCCAGGTACGGAAGCCACATGTACGTGTGGTTCAGGTGACGGGAAGGAGTATCAAAAACCAGCAAATCAGAGGGGCTATGCTGCGCCAAAGCAGCCATCAGCTCAACATTCATCTCGCCGCTGATCTCATCCATCCACAGGCCGTCCAGGTCCTCAAGACCGCGCTCGGCCAACCAGCGGCTCGCACGGGAACGACCAAAAATCGGCAGGTTATAGGAGAGCATCTCCGACACATAATCGTGTACGCGCATATGTTGCTCAGGAGCGGTCACATCAGGAGAGTCCACCACGCTGCTGAGAGCACGCAGACGCTTCATCGAAATACGGCGAGGGTCATCATCGCCTTCGCTCCAGCTAATCGTTCCGCCGGACAGGGGAAGGCGACCAGTCAGCGCCAACGAGAGAGAGGTACGCTCCAACTGGCTATCCGCCTGAACAATAATGACTTCACCCTCGCCCACTGAGAAGGTGGTGCGGTCAAAAAGCGGAGTGTGGCGCCCTTTCGCCCAAATATTGTCAACGCTTAACACGGTTAGATCCCCTCAGAGAATGGATGGTTTAGGTGAGTTTCTGGAAGTCATCCGCGGGCACCGCGCGGGGTGTTGGACGTTAGGCGCGGACAGCGCGGAGGCTCCAATGCCTATATCCTATATATGGTAGACCCGGTTATGTGTGATGTGGTGGGCTTTTCTTGAAAAACAGGGGTTATTTTTGAAATTTTTGAAGTATTTTTCAAATAAATGGGGCTTTTCGTACAAATAACGCGAAAAGCCACGCAATCTCTACGCGACTTTTCGCGTTATACAAACCATCTTTTAGGGGTAAAGCTTAGGGAACGTCAGGGGCGGCGTTCCTTAAAGAAGTCCACCATCAGCTGCGCACACTCATCAGCACGCACCCCCGCATACACCTCGGGAACCGGCGCAACCTTGCCGTCACGCAGTACATCGTAACGACTGCCAGCAGCCCCCGTCTTCTCCTCCCAGGCTCCAAAAACCACCGTCGAAACGCGCGACGCGAGGATCGTGCCGGCACACATCAGGCACGGCTCAACTGTCACGACGAGCGTACACCCGTCCAGGCGCCACTGACCACGATGTGCCGCCGCCTGACGAATCGCGTTCACCTCCGCATGGGCACTGGGGTCATGCTCCCGCTCGCGGGTATTGCCTGCCGAACCAATAATGACACCCTGCTCATCCACCACCACAGCACCGATAGGGATCTCACCACGCTCACCTGCGGCGACACCCTCGGCGAGGGCGCGGAGCATCCACTCGCTATGTTCGGCGCGAGCGGGAATATCGCTGAGCACGGCGGAAGAACCGTCTGTAACCGTCAATTTTGAATATTCCGAATATGACATACAACCTCGTCGGGGAATAAATAAACGATAATGGGCGCAACTAATGGGTAGCAGCCAAAGAGAAAGGATAAACAGCAGAAGCACCCACCAGCCGCAGCTCACGCGCTACAACCGTAAACACCCACCGCGAATCCACCACATCAGAAACCAGTAGAACAGGGCACCGATGCTCACGCACATAGTCCAGAACCTCTACAGGCACCCGGTACGAGCGCAGCACATCCGCACAACGGAACGCACTATTACCGCCAAAGAAACGCGGCTCCCCCACCAAAGATACCTGGCCCAAATCCACCAGGCGACCCACCGACGCAAGGCCCCTACCCAGAGACTGAGCCAAACGAGGACGCACCGGCGAAGGCAGAGTCAACACCGCCACCGGACGACCCGCCTCAGGCCACTCCCAAGCGGCAAGCACCTTCACGCAGGCGTGACCCAGCTCGGCAGGGACCTCAGAATCAACCGGCTCACCCAGCTCATTCGTCGCCAGAAGCTCACGTAGACGAGTACCGTACCCCATATCGCTCAGGCGCGCCAAAGCGTAACCGGATTCAGCCTGCTCGTCCTTAGACAAACGACCGCGCGGCGCATCCGCACCCATCAGCTGATCCAGCCCGCTCGGCCACATACGGCGCGGTTGCAGGGGCACACCCACCGTATTAAAGCTGCTCTGTGCCACCTGCTGCGCCTCAGTGGGGACTTCAACCGGGTACCAGGGGCCTGCACACACATCGCAACGACCGCAAGCAACAGCGGAAGCATCATCAAGCTGCCGGGCCAGGAAAACCATACGGCACTGACTAGTGCGTTCATAGTCGAGCATGGCGTTCTGCTCCACCACACGCGCCTGCACCACCGCCGCATAACGGGCACTATCGTACTGCCACGGCGAAGAGGTTCGACGCCAATAGTTGCCTTCCTTCACGGCGGCACCCTCAACGTCCAGCACCTTCAGCAGAAGCTCCAGGGTGGAGCGACGCAACTGAACGCGCGCCTCCAACGCGGTAATGCTCAACCCCTTCGGGGATTGGGCAAGGGCATCCAAAACAGCCAATGCTTGCTCCTCATCAGGCATAGAGGCGCTCGCAAAGTACTCCCAAATGGCGCGGTCTTCACGACCGGGCAGAAGCAGAACATCAGCGTTAACGGCACCTCGTCCGGCGCGGCCAATGTGCTGGTAGTAGCTCACCGCAGACGACGGCGCACCCAGGTGCACAACAAAACCCAAATCAGGCTTATCAAAACCCATACCGAGGGCACTTGTCGCCACAAGAGCCTTCACCCGGTTCTCCTTGAGTGCCTGCTCTGCAACCAGCCGCTCATCCGGGTCAGTCTTACCGGTATAGGCGAGCACCTCGTGGCCACTGGCACGCAGGGCGTTTGCGGTATCTTCTGCCGCAGAGACAGTCAGCGTGTAAATAATGCCCGAACCGGGCAGGCTGCTCAGGTGCGTGAGCAGCCAGCCGATGCGTTGCGCCTCATCGGGCAGGGTCAGGACGCCCAGGCGCAGGGACTCGCGGGACAGCGGACCCCGCAGCACATGCACGGGTACGGTGGTATCAGTGCTGAGCTGTTCGGCAATATCGCGGCTAACACGGTCATTCGCGGTTGCGGTAGTCGCCAGCGCTGGCACACCCGCCGGCAGAGATCTAATGAGCGAACCTATACGGCGGTAATCGGGGCGGAAGTCATGGCCCCAGTCAGAAATACAGTGCGCCTCATCAATAACGAGCAGACCCAGGCGCGGCAACAGGTACGGTAGCCACTGCTCACGGAACGCCAGATTGTTAAGGCGCTCGGGGCCCACCAGGAGCACGTCGAGCTCGTTAGCTTCGAGGCGGGTACGAATCTCATCCCATTCGGTGACGTTCGCGGAGTTCACCATAGCGGCGCGCACCCCCGCACGGGATGCCGCCCCAACCTGATCACGCATGAGGGATAGCAGCGGGGAGACAATAAGCGCCGGACCCATACCGCGGGCACGCAAGAGCAGGGAAGAAATGAAGTAGACCGCAGACTTACCCCAGCCAGTACGCTGCACGACGAGGGTGCGGGCCCGATCGGCTACGAGGGCTCGAATCGCCTCGTACTGTCCCTCGTGGAACTCAGCATCGGCGACACCGGTGAGGCGGCGCAACACTTCGCGGGCTTCAGCGTGTAGGGAATCGGTGGGGCTGGAAGCTGGCTGCTGGGGATTCATGTTCTCTCCAACGGTGGGTGGTTGGGTCAATCGCTACGCCGCGACGCGCCGTGCTCTCTTCCCATCATGTCACACCCCGCATCCCCTAGCCTGGCGGACGGTCACTACCTAGGGAGGCGTGCGAGCACCGCATCACCTCCTGTGGTTTCGGTTCCGCCGGCCCGGAGATTTTACACCTCACTCACCCATACATCCGGCGTAAATGCCGGTAGAATTGTGCCAGTAATACACAGCCTCCGCATAGTTTTGCACAATGTTCGCCATAGGTACGCTTTCTATGCTGGTGTTACTCCGCCGCCGATCCGTGCGTGCGGTCCACTCACAGTTCAGGATTTTTCATGACTTTTCTTGCCACCGCTTTGGCGCATCTTCCGGTTGCGCTCTTGGGCCTCGACCTTGAGCAGTTCCTGCTCGATACCGGCCCATGGGTTCTGGTAGTTTCGGCAATTATCGTATTTATTGAGTCCGGTGTTCTTTTCCCGATTCTTCCGGGTGACTCCCTGATTTTTGCTCTGGGTATGCTGCATGAGCAGATGGGCCTGTCCCTGTGGGTGGCGTTCCCGGTCCTGGTGCTGGTTGCTATTGCTGGCGCTGAGGTTGGCTACCAGATTGGTGCCCGTTACGGCCGTAAGATCTTCAAGGATGACGCGAAGATTCTGAGCACCAAGAACCTGCACACTACTGAGGAGTTCTTCCAGAAGCGCGGTAGTTTGGCTTTGGTTCTAGGTCGTTTCGTGCCGATTGTTCGTACTTTTGTGTCTCTTGCGGCTGGTATTTCTTCGTACGACCGTAAGAAGTTCCACCTGTGGAATGTTGTTGGCGCGGTTGCGTGGATTGGTTTGATTGGTCTGGCGGGTGTGCTGCTAGGCGGTATCCCGTTCGTACACAACAACATTGAGTACATTGCTGTGATTATTGTGGCGGTTTCTGTGGTGCCGGTTATTATCGAGTACCTGCGTGGCCGTTCAAAGGCGAAGCAGGAATCTGCTGAGTAATACGTGAGTCCTTCTCGGCTGCTGAGTCGGGGATGAGAAAAGGTGGGGATACCGTCTGGTATCCCCGCCCTTTCATGCTCTGAACCTTTTGGTGGTCGTGGCTTACTCGGGGTGCTGTCGCCGGGTGCGTTGTCCACTGCTGCATTATTGTCTACCGTACTACTGGGGGCAACGTTATGGAGGCGGCGTTACTCTCTACCGTGCTGTTTTCAGCCTGGTCGGAGGGTTGCAGCACGCTGTATTCGGAAAGCGTGTACTCCGGATTATTCTTATTCAAGGACTGCTTCGGGGTACGTTCTGTTATGCGCTTCCTTCCTCACGTATGCCACCACCATCGGCAGCATAACGCTAAATCAGGTAATCCTCGCTTCGGCGCACACGCCAATCACGGCGCATCTCCATATAGGTACGCGACTGGCGCGACCACACCAACGCCAACGCCACAACACACACCAGCATATACGGCACAGCAATATATACCAGCGTGTACAGCGGCGAAGCGCTACTGAGCAGCAGCTCAACATCCTGGCTCGGAGCACCATTCAGAGTACCTAAAAGAGCTGCGACCGCCAGCATAATCAGCAAAGAAGCCAGCACGCCCAACGCCAACGCTACTGACAGCACCAACGCCGCCCAACGGTAACCACGCAGATACGCCACCGTGCAGAAGCCGTGCAGGGCTACGTTGCTGACCGCACTCACCATCAGAAAAAGCACCGGATAGTATGCCTGCGCATCCACCAGTGACTGGGCACGCCAGGTGGACAGGTGCGACAGTTGCGTCGTCGCATACACAAAACCCGTGTACCCAATCAGCACCAGCCAGCCCACAGCAATAGCGAGCAAAACCCAACCTGCCACAGACACGAGAGTCGGGGTAGCAGGCTTCGTAAGATACGTGGTGTTCGGAGTGAATGGCGGCGAAGGCTCAACGGCGGACATGGCGGAATCTTTCGAATGTCGGCTGATAGTGTGCGGAGGATGTATGAGCAAGCACGTGGTGTGAATGTGGGTGGCGGCGCGGTATTCGATGGGCTCACCGCCTCAAAAAAATTAGGAAGAAGTGGACGGATCCACCGTCGCAGAAATGCTTTTAGATAACGACGGAGAATCTGTCCGGTTCGCCATCGCAATTCGCAAGTTACTGAAGCGGTAAATAGTCAGCAAGGATAAACCGATCTCACTCAACCAGACCATACCCAAAAGGACGAGAACCAGCAAAGGATCCAACCCCATCGAAACCCCAGCCCAGTCAAGCATCAGCAGCAGGAACGTAATCGGTGAAAGTACCAAGCCCACCGCAACATACCCAGTCAGGGAGCATATAGCCCAAACGCTATACACGGAGGCGTCCGCTGAATCACGCGGAGGGTGCATCAGCGGCCACATCTGAACCACCAGGTAAAGCGCCGCAACAAAGCCAAAGCAAATCGCCAACGGCTGCGTGTACTGGGAGATAATGAGACCCTCAACCAGGGTCAAAATGCACAAAATAACGGCGCGGACCAGCAGGTTCTTCTTGAGCTTCTGTTTGCGATCATTCACCTCATTAGCGGTGTAGGTGCGTAGAAAAGTGGGCACCTGCCCCTGCCCCGGGAACGGCGGTAGAGGACCTGTCGGATGCGTACGCACCACAATCGGCTGGTTCGCACCTTCCTGAATAATGACGGTAGAAGTCGCCGAAATAACCGGATGCGAACCGGTCACCACCGGCGGCACGTTCAGCGGAACGGACCCCTCCGGCGTGGCAGGAGTCGCGTGGCGGATAGGCGCCTGATAGCGAGTCTGTACACTGATATCTTCATCCGGGTGTTCTGCGGATGAAGCAGCATCTGTGTTCAGGTGTGTAGCGCCCATGAGTGGTCTCCTGGCAGGTGCAAGTCGTGTTTCTGTCTTACCGTATCACCACGCGTTCTTGAGGGGTTTCTGAGTAGTAGCTGAGCGTCGCGGAAAGCATTGCCCGCTGTCTTTCGCTACCTCGTCATCACCCTCTCAGAGGCGTGAATGCAGAAAGGAGCACCCCACCCGCTGGGGTGATTGAACGCCACTCCTCAAGACCATAACTTTTATTGTTCAGCGCCTGCTTGCTTCTCCAGCTTGCTCCGGCGCAGACTCCTACGAATCACCACGCTATATAACAGCGAAAATAAAACCTCCACAGCAAAGGACGCCATAACCGTCAGCAGGCTCACCGCATAGAACACGTCCACACGGTCCAGCAACGTCTGTGGACCGTGCAGAGCCACCAACACATAGATGAAAAACGCCGTCATCACCGCAGCAGCAACCGCGGAAGCAACATTCGCCAGCAGCACCAGCTTCACTGAACGGTTCACCCGGTAAATCATGGCAAGCCACATGTGCATCACCAGGTAGACCAGCGGTACCGCACCAATCGGGAAAAGCGTGACACGGATGAAGTAATAAACAATAATCAGCGAGGGTACAACCAGTAGCAGCACACGCACCAGGTACAGGTTCTTAGCCGGCAACGGGTAATCACTGGCGACATTCCAGAACTCGTCAGCTTGCTGTTCCAGCTCCTCCAAGGCCTGCAACTGCATCAGCTGTGTCTGAGTCATATATTCCTGCGGCACAAGATCCGAGGAACCCACCACCTGCGCAAGCTCAGCGGCAGAAACTGGTTTGCCCCGCTGCGTACGAGCGGAATCAGCCATTTAGCCCTCGAAAATGCCGCGGGAACGGTCCTTACGCACGCTCTCCGCAGGGAAAATACGGCCGCTCATGCTGATGTACACGCCAGGCTCCAGCAGGTTTAGGGCAGCGATAGCGGCGCCCAGGTTGAAGCTGGCATCCGAACGAGCCATCACGGCGGGCTGCATCGCACCGGTTAGCACCACAACCTTATCGCCCAGGTCGGCGTGCTCCACCAAGTAACGTGCGGTCTCCGGCATGGTGTCGGTACCGTGAGTGATGAGCACCTGGTCGTTAGTGACAGCATTCAGCACCTCGGTCAGCTCGGCACGATCCGCATCGGTCATGTCCAAGCTGTCCTTACCAATCAGCGGGCGAATGTGAAAACGCACATCGGTGATAACGCGGTCCAGCAGGTCCTTAGCGGCAGGCTCTCCAATATCCATGGTGCCCGCCACCGAATAGAACTTATCGATCGTGCCGCCAGTGGCAAGAATCGTGATTTCTTCGGAGTTCTTAATGGTGACGCTCACGGGTTTCCTCATCTTTTCGGGTCAACGTACACAAATCAACAACTGCCAGGCCAATCCGGCAGGACGCGCCCCATCCACACGGAATCAACACGGGGTAAAACCCCGAACATGAGGGTGAAGACGCAAAAACCCGCCGACCCCCGCGAAGCGGGAGGCGACGGATCGGCTAGTGCGCCCTGTGGGGCTCGAACCCACGACCTGCGGATTAAAAGTCCGTAGCTCTACCGACTGAGCTAAAGGCGCTCCTATCCACACAAAACTGAAAGTGTGCAGATAGAAATACTATACACTACCGACTCCCAGCTAATAAACGGTACACTGGAAAATCCTATGTCTACACCCGCAGCATCAAGCAGCGCCTCCGGGCACACCCGACACCGCACCCACCACCGCCCTGTCCTCTACTCCGCCAAGAAATTTGAACGCCACGAAGGCGGCATGGACCCCGCCGCACGCGAAGAGGCGGCGCACGCCTCCGCACGCATCCTACTGATGCGTGGACGCGGCACCGACGAACAGATGACCGAGCGGCTTGTCAGCTTCACCGACGACTACGGTATTGAGATGCTCGCCGAACTCTGGTCGCACGCGAGCGCCCACTCCCTGCCTGGTGCGCTGTGGCGTATGTACTGGCTGCGGGATGTGGTGCATCGTTCGCCGCGCGGGGTGAGCCGTGCTTTTGAGCTGGGCATGGCGGAGGATTACCGTTCACACGTGGTGGCGGGTGTTCCCGACCCGCCGAGTGCCGACGAGGTGGTCCGCACTATTGATGAGATTCTGGCGGGCCTGTACACCGGCGATATGGACATTGCGATGGAACGTTGCGCGGCTTTTGCGCACGTGGTGGCGTTGGGTATTCGCACCGATTATGCGCGCTCTGCCAGGCAGGATGGTGCGGTTCTGGGCAGCCACGAGGTGAAGCGTGAGGCGGTGGAGCGTCGTGCTCGTCTGCCGTATCAGGCTCATCAGATGGAGCAGATCGCGCACGATTTGGAGGCGGTCGCCGCCCAGCTGCGCGCCGTTGAGGCTGGTGAGCAGGCTGACGGGGCTTCGGAGGCTGATTCTGCGCAGGAAAAATCGCAGACCAACCTCAAAATATTCTAGTCTTCTTCAGCGTTTGGGCGCCTAAAAATGCGGGTTCGTGCCGTAAATTGGCACAGGTTCCACATTGGGTTGCAAAGGCGTTAAAAGCCTGTTTCTAATTGACTCTGTACCGGGTGCGGGTGGATAATAATTACAAGATGTCGGGTTGCTAATAGGTAGCCCCGGGCTCCAAATCTTTAGCCGCTTCGAGCGGCCTTCCGCCGAGAGGCGCTCCCAACCCGACATCCCTCAACGTTCCGGTGGGGGTCGAGAAATCGATTCCCACCGTTTTTTGCTTAAAATCCTCACGGGCAACCGCAAACAGCTCGGCGCTATAACATTTGCAGGTCGGGCTCTAGTGATGTACGCACGGGCTATGCGCACCCGCAGCGTCCAATACTGGTTAGACTGGGAACTATGCTGCACCGACTTTTCCCCCACGCCAACGAATCCCTCGCCTCCCTCGCTGAAATTTCAGCGCAGGTCGGTGAGGCTGCGGCATTGCTCTCTGAAATGGTCGGCTCCCCCGTCGCGGAGTACCCCGAACTCTTCGAACGCATGCTCACCCACGAGGCAGACTCCACGAACCTGCTATTCCGCACCCTCACCGAGGTGCGTAGCTCCTTCTCCCCGCCGATTCCGCGTGAAGACCTGTATACGCTGGCACGCAAGCTCACTAACGCCGTTGAGAAGCTCACCAGCGCCGCGCACGTGCTGTCTCTGCACAGCATTGACGGCTTCGCCACGCACATCACCTCAATCCTGGACATCATTCAGCGTCAGGCGGTGCTGACAGCCGCCGTCATCCCCAAACTTGCCGATATTCGCGGCCTCGATAACTACTGGATGGACATGCTGCGCATCTCCCGCCAGGCGCTACGAACCGCCGAAGAATACGATGCGTACATTGCCGAACGCTACACCCCCGAACGGTACCGCCGCTACGCCACCTTCCTGGCGCAGCTGACCGCCGCCTCCAACTCTATGCGCGATGTGTCCGCCGAGATCGGCCGCATTATCGTTCAGGAATCCTAATGCTCCTGGGTCTTCTAGCCTGCTGCGCTTTCATTGCCGCGGTCTACGTTACCGGTGTGCACGATGCCTCCAACTCCGTCGCTGTTCCGGTGCGTACCCGCGCCCTTGGCGAGCACTCCGCCACGTACCTTGCCGCGCTCTTCAACGTGCTCGGCGTGCTCGGTGCGTTCCTGCTACTCGGCGAGTATTCCGCCTCGTGGGTAAGCGCCCCGGAGGGCATCACAGGCCTGAACGGCATCGTTGCTGCGCTGCTGGTCTGCGCTATTTGGGGTGTGCTCACCTGGTTTTTGCGTTTTCCGTCCTCCTCGACCCACGCGCTGATCGGTGCCCTCGCCGGTGTGAGCTGGTGGACCCAGACGAAGATCGACAGCGCCGCCGAAGGGTTCGGTTCCCTCGCATTCCTGCCGCATATCTTTGGGGCGACTCTGCTACCGCTCTTCTACCTTCCGCCGCTCATTTTTCTGCTGTCCTGGCTGATGGTGGTGCCGTTCTACCGGCTCGTGGTCGGCCACAACCCGCGCCTCGTGAATCAGCGAGCCCGCGAGGTACTGGCGGTGTCTGCCTCCGCGATTTCGCTGCTGCACGGCCTGCAGACTGGCTACCTGTACCTGCTGCTGTGGGCGCTACTGAGCGAACGCATCACTAATCCGGCGCTGATTCAAGCCCTCACCGGGGGCGGGATGCTGCTGGGCACCCTCATTATTGCCCTCAGCCTGGGTGCGGGTACGCTGACCGGTGGTCGCCGCATCGGCTACACCTTCGCCTACAAGATGGTGCGCCTGGACCCGTTCCGTGGCGCGGTCGCTCAGGGCACGACCGCGGTGGTGCAGGTGCTCGGCTACTTCCTGCTGCAGGTGCCGTTTTCCTCCTCGCACCTGGCGACTGCATCGGCGCTCGGTGCGGGCGTGAACCAGCGTTTTAACGCGTTGAAGTCCAGGATTGTTCTGCAGATTCTTCTGGTGTGGCTAGTAACCATTCCGGCATGCTTTGTGCTTGGGGTGCTGGCAATGGTGGCACTACAGTCCATCAGCTAATTTTTAGGGGCGGCGCATGCCTCTGCATGCATGCTGTTGCAGCGTGGACGGGCGGCGGGTTGAGTCTGAACAGTGCACACCTTCATAATGGGTTGAGTTCCTGGGCTAGCATGGGCCCATTCACCCTCGACTGATTGTGGTTATGTCTTCCCCTACCGTAGCTATTCTGGTCCGCACGAAGGACCGTCCCCGCTTCTTGAGCCGCACATTGGAGAACATTGCGCAGCAGACCTTCACCGACTACACGGTCTGCGTGATTAACGATGGAGGCGACGAGCAGGCAGCCCGCGCCGTCATTGAGGAATCCCCGCTGGATTCCGGTCACGTACAGCTGCTGACCGCCGGCGGCAACATGGAGGCGGCATCCAACGCCGGTTTGACGGCGACCGTCCATGCCGCCCGCGATCTCTTCACCGAAACCTCCCTCACCGCGGGGTTTGAGTGGGCGATGTCTGACCGAGCGCACTCCTGGGACGCTGAGCACCGCCGACAGCTCGAACATGCCCGCGCAATCGGTGGCGGGCACAGCACGCAGGGTATTCACGGTGCACACGGCGCCGAAGAAACACACCCCGTCACCGTTGAGCCTGAGTCATCTTCCGAAGCACCCGCACAGCCACACCCCGCCCAGCCGGGCCTGCTAGCGAGGGTGGCTCGCCGCCTCCGCAGCTAGGTTGTGTAACGGGAGGCTCAAGTAGCGGTTCGGGGCTAGGTTTCCTCGAAAAAATACGGCTCCAGAGCGGGTACAGTGCGCGGACTCTCTCATAGTTGAGCCCGCCACTGTCCTAGCCCCTTGTGCACCGCACACACGCCGGTATGATGGTGCTCATGGCACGCTTCGCAGAGATTCTACGCACTACTGAACAGAATACCCGTCAGTTCATTCGTGAGGGTATTCATCGAGTCCAAGCAGACTTCTTTCAGTCTGTGCAGATTGTTGCGGCGTCTATGGGTGCTTGGCTTTTCTCTGAACGCGTCCTGGGCCATCAAGAGCCTATTTTCGCGGCGGTTTCTGCCCTCGTGTCCCTAGGCTATGTGAGCGGCGCTAAGCATTCCCGCCGAATCCTTGAGGTTTCCTTCGGCGTAACCCTCGGTATTCTTATCGGTGACCTTCTGCTGATTCTGCTTGGTCACGGCACCTGGCAGGCGGCGGTCGTGCTGTTCTTATCCGTGATTATTGCCCGATTTATTGATAAGGGCATTATTTTTACGATTCAGCTCAGCTTCCAGGCGTGTTTTGTATTACTGCTACCGGTGCCTGATGACGCGTTCACCCGCAGTTTTGACGGCATTGTCGGTGGTGCCTTCGCGTTCCTTGCCATGTATCTGATGCCGCGTGATCCGCGTAAGAACCCGCGTGCCCGCGCTATGACTCTGATGGATGCTTTCGCAAAGGTTTTCGCTCTTTCCTCTGAGGCAATCCGCTACTACAACTACGACAAGGCGTACCAGAGCCTACTCGACGCGCGCGCTCTGCAGCCGCTCTACGATAGCTGCCGTGGCGATCTAATTACTGCGCAGGGTATGAGCGAGCTGTCCTGGAATAGCCGTAAAAGCAAAGGCGAGCTGGCGCGCTTGTCGAAGACCCTAGCCGCGGTGGATTTGGCAATTCGTAACGACCGCGTCCTCAACCGCCGTATGGCGTCCACGATTCGCCACGTGCAACTGCGCACCGCCGCGCAGATTTCGCTCAGTGACGCACTGACTGAGCTATCGCTCGCGGCGCAGAGTCTCGGCTTGGGTATGTCTGCCCCGACCGAAGGCGAACGCGAACACTACATGATGGAAGCCCGCAAACGCATGGTGAAGCTCGCAGGCACCCTTGAGCCGCGTGCGATGGGTGTGGAAACCTTTGAGGGTGAGTCGCTAGTGCTGATGCTTCGTCTGATTGTGGTCGACTTTATGGAGGCCACTGGCATGTCACACAAGGACGCTGTCGATGTTCTGGTACCCCTGGGCGAGGCGGTCACACAGCATGCGCCGCGCACCTCGGCCATCCCAATTGTTGATACTGACGTGGACGACCTGATGGTGGTTAACGACACAGCCGATAGCGCGGTCAACGCCCACCACACGAATAATCTGAATACCCGTTCGATCAACATTATGCTGCATGAGAACGAGGAGGAGAGCCGCTCTTAGCGGTATTTCCCACAGAGGGGCTCCCGAGGGCATGACGCCAGCCGGGAGCCCCCTTTCTTGCTATTTTTAGAGTGTTTTATTTCTGCGGGAAGAGCAGAGCCAACGCCTCACCCAGGGTGGTTACCTCACGTACGGTGACACCTTCGGGTACATCCCCTACGCCTGCCGGGGAGGCTGGCACCAGCACGTGTGTGAAGCCCAGTCGGCCCACTTCCGCAATACGCTGGCGGATGCCCGGCACGGCGCGCACCTCACCGGCCAGACCGACTTCGCCAAAGACCGCGAGCTTACGCGGGAGCGGCTTATTCTGGGCCGCTGAAGCCAACGCCATCACGCAGGCCAGGTCAGCGGCGGGTTCGGTAATCTTTGCGCCACCCACGGTAGAAACGTAGCAGTCGAGCTTGCCCACATTCAGACCGGCGCGGCGCTGTAGCACCGCCAATAGCATTTGAATACGCGCCGAATCCAGACCCGAAACGGTACGGCGAGGGGCGGGTGCCACCGCCTGATCCAGCAGGGCCTGCACCTCCGCGAGCAGGGGTCGGCGGCCCTCCATTGTGACGGTCACGCAGGTACCGGGTACGGGGTGCGGAGTGCTGGAGACGAACATGCCGGAGGGGTCCAGCACCGGCGCGATACCGTCTTCGTCCATATCGAAGCAACCGACCTCGTCGGTGGGTCCGAAGCGGTTCTTGATAGCGCGTAGCATACGGATATTCGAGTGCTTATCGCCCTCGAACTGGCAGACCACGTCCACTAGGTGTTCGAGTAGGCGCGGACCCGCAATGGTACCTTCCTTGGTCACGTGACCCACGAGCAGAGTGCACATATTGCGTTCCTTTGCGGCAGCAATGACGGAGGCGGCAACCTCACGCACCTGGGTCACGCCACCGGCGCTACCCTCAACTTCAGCGGAGGCGAGGGTCTGCACGGAGTCGATGACCAGTAGGGAGGGGGTGACCTGCTCAATATGCGCCAGGGCGGTGCCGAGGTCGGTTTCGCTGGTCAGGTAGAGGGTGTCCGCGATGGCGCGGATGCGGTCGGCGCGGAGCTTGACCTGCGCGGCGGATTCCTCGCCGGTAATGTACAGGACTGGGCGCGGAGGCTGGGTGTTGTGTGCCGGGTTATTCTGCCCCGCATTCCGGGTGGTGCCGCGCGCGAAGGTGGCGGCGACGTCCAGCAGCAGGGTGGATTTGCCCACGCCGGGTTCGCCCGCCATGAGGATGACCGCGCCGGGTACAAGTCCGCCGCCAAGCACGCGATCAAATTCGGGGTTTCCGGTGCTCATGTAGGCGGCTACGCGCGAGTCGACTTCTGCGATGGGCTGGGCGGGTTTCTGTACACTGGATGCGGCGCGAGTGCGCGCGCGGGTGCCCCCGGCGGCCTCTTCGACGGTGCCCCAGGTTTGGCATTGGCCGCAGCGGCCTACCCATTTGGCGGTGGTCCAGCCGCATTCGGTGCAGCGGTAGGCGGGTGCGTTTTTGGTGTTTTTCGTGCGCGCGGTCATGGGTCTATTTTAGGGTCTGGGACGATATGGTGCGCGGTGTTTGGTCACGGCGAAATAGGGCACCACAGAATACATTTTTACTCTTAAATGCAGATAGTTTAGACCTGTACACTCCCACATAAATATTGAGAATATCCGTTCGTTTTTAAGGCACTTTAGCCCGCCGTTCCGCCGCTGACCTGGCTCAATAACCACCCTTACGGGTACAATGTTTTTTGTGCAGATGAATTATAGTGACCTATTGATTAAAACTATCGCCCGAATCGCCCCCGGCACCGAGCTCCGTGAGGGTCTGGAACGCATCATGCGTGGCCGTACGGGCGCACTCATCGTCCTCGGATCCGACCGCACCGTATCTTCCATGTCCTCGGGCGGTTTCAATATCGACACCGAGTTCTCGGCAACCCGTCTGCGCGAGCTGGCGAAGATGGATGGCGCTATTATCTGCGACCGCGACGCCACCCGCCTGTTGCACGCCGGCGTGCAGCTCATGCCGGACGCCTCCATTGACACGAACGAGTCCGGCACCCGCCACCGCACCGCCGAACGCACGGCGATTCAGACCGGTTTCCCGGTGATTTCAGTAAGCGCGTCGATGTCCGTGATTTCGGTGTACGTTGACGGCACCCGCTACATGGTTGAAGACAGCCAGTACATGATGGCTCGCGCAAACCAGGCGATTCAGACCCTTGAAAGCTATAAGAAGCGCCTGCGTTCTGTGCTCTCCAGCCTGTCTGCCCTGGAGATTGAATCGAACGTTTCCCTGGGCGATGTGGCGATGACCCTGCAGCGCATGGAGATGGTGAACCGCATTATCCGCGAGGTCAGCCACTACGTGCTGGAGCTCGGCGTGCACGGCCGCCTGATTGCCCTGCAGTTGGAGGAGCTACGCGCCCCCGAGATGACCGCTAGCGACCTAATTCTGCGCGACTATCTGCCCGAGGTAAACGACGAGCTGATGACTGCTGGCGTTGAGGCGCTTCAGAACCTGAACGATATGGACATCGTGGATCTGCGCACGATTGCCCGCACTGTCGGCTTTGGCGAGAACCCCGACCTGGAGCTCCCTTTGCAGCCTCGCGGTTTCCGCCTGCTCGCCGGCATTCCGAGCATCCCGAACGCTATTTCTGAGCGTCTGGTGGAGCGCTTCGGCAGCCTGCAGGCTCTGATGGCGGCGTCCCTTGAGGATCTGCGCGCCGTGGACGGTGTGGGTGAGGCTCGTGCCCGCACGGTGCGCGAGCAGCTGTCCCGCATGGCGGAGAGCAGCTTGGAGAAGTACCTCTAAGAGAACAGATTATCCATCCCTCAAAAATAGTTTTACGATATGATGCAGTGACAGTGGAGTTCTCTCCGTACCTTGGCACCCCAAGGAGGTCACAATGTCATACTCACGCACCAAGCGTCCCGTCCCGTTCTTTGTATGGGCATCCCCCATCCTGTTCCTGATTTACCTGCCACTACTATGGTTCAAGGTCATCCCCAACTCCTTTGAGGTGACCGACCTGTCCACCCTGCTCTTGGCGGCACTGCAGTGGACCGCTTTCGGTAGTCTGCTCGGGTACCTGGGCGAGCGCCGCTTCGCCAAACCTCGCACCTCCAAGTAATAACCATATAAAAGCTAAAGCCCCCGCGCCGGAAAATATCCAGCGAAGGGGCTTTGTACACTCACACAGGGGTGAAAACTATAGACGTGAACTACTGAATCACGAAGTTCACTTGAGTCGAAGTCACACCATTCACCGTAGCAGTCGCCCAGTAAGAACCCTTCTGAGCATTCGAAGCGGAGGAGCAGCCCAGAACGTTGATCTTACGGTCCCACGCCAGGTCGGTCGCACCCTCAGAGCCTGCAGCCACGTCCGCCTTAGGCAGGGTGGTCGCCGCGCACAGGCTACGGGTGTACACCCGAGCCGCACCGGAGGTGATGTTCAGGTCCACGCCGGTGTTCGCACCCTCGCCACCCACAGCGCAGGGGGTCTTCGAGGAGTTCGTGTAGGTCACGTGGAAGGACACCTGCTCACCGGTTGCGAAGGTATGCTTCGCGGGGGTGACGGTCACCTTCAGGTCGTTCGCGGTGCAGGCCGCAACAGCAGCCGCAGTGGTCACCGAAGGGACCGGTGCGGGGGTGGTCACGCTTGCAGTGGGTGCCGCAGAAGCGGTCACCGAGGGGGTTACCGAAGCAGTAGCCGAAGCAGACGCGGTTGCAGAGGCAGTCGCACTAGTGGACGGGGTAGCCGAAGCAGTTTCTGTAGGGCGAGCACTGAAGCTCTGGAAGGGCGCACCGGAAGGCGTCGCAGTAGAGGCTACAGTGGCGTCCTTCTTGCCGTTAATCATGCCGATCATGGAGGTCACGCCAGCAACCAGCAGCAAAATAATAGCGAGCAGAGCAATAACCGCCACGATACGACGACGACGGTACACTTCGGGAGGCAGAACGGGACCATTTTCAGACATACCTCTAGGATACCGGGTTTAACCTTGAGATTCACAGTGAACTCTGTTCATGCAATTTTGGGAATATATATTCTGTGGCGTAGGCTTTTCGGATGACCTCAGAGCCCAAACGCACCACACGCACGCGCCCCGAACCTACCCTGGCTGAAGACACGAACATCAAAGCACTCCACCACCGAATCAACCAGTGGTTCCTCAACCAGGCACGCGATTTGCCGTGGCGTCGTGACGAGTGCACCCCCTGGGGAGTGATGGTCAGCGAATTCATGCTGCAGCAGACCCCCGTCAAGCGCGTGCTACCCGTGTGGGAGGAGTGGATGCGCCGCTGGCCCACCCCCGCCGACCTTGCCGCCGAGCCCGCATCGGAGGCGGTGCGCGCCTGGGGCCGCCTGGGTTACCCGCGCCGTGCGCAGCGTCTGCACGGTACCGCTGTCGCGATTGTGGAGCAGCACAGCGGTGAAGTTCCCGCCGACTATGAGGCGCTACTGGCTCTGCCGGGCGTAGGTTCTTACACGGCGGCGGCGATTAGCGTGTTCGCGTTTGGTCTGCGCGCCACGGTCATTGATACAAATATCCGTCGCGTGCATGCGCGCGCCGTGTCCGGCAAGGCGCTGCCCTCCCGTTCGTTGACGGCGGCTGAGACTCGCCTGGCGGAGGCGCTCATGCCCGCCGACACCCCCACCTCCTGCCTGTGGAATGCGGCAACCATGGAGCTTGGTGCGCTGGTCTGTACGGCGAAGTCCCCAACCTGCGAGCTCTGCCCCGTGGAGGATCTGTGTGCCTGGGTTGCGGCGGGCAAGCCGGAGGCGGACTACGCCCCCAAGGGCCAGAGCTGGCACGGCACGGACCGTCAGGTACGCGGGGCGGTTATGGCGGTGTTGCGTGCGGCGCATGAGCCGGTGGACCGCGAGCTCATCCTGGGTGCGGGTGTAGCCTCGGCTGGCGGCACGGCCTCTTCACCCGCTGCAGCTTCTTCGCCTGACTTGGCGTTCCCCTCGGATGCACCCGCCGCGGTGCACCACCCACTCAAGGCGTTGTATGCGCTCTCCCCCGCCGCCGAACAGCTGCAGCGCTGCTACGCGGGGCTGCTAGCGGACTCTCTGGCACGCGAGGTCGCCCAGGGCGATACAGTGCTCATCTCGCTCTAGGAATCATCTGAGTGGAGCTTCTCCTTGAGAAGACAGAAAACGACTGTGGGGGGGGGGCGGGGTAT